>JBOEGP010000024.1:21146-29290 GCA_050633485.1 Pseudooceanicola sp. | reverse complement strand
GGCGCCCACCCCGCCAAATTCACCGCAAACGCCCCCTGATGGCGCATCGCTGCGCTGCGGCATCTTTTCCGGGTTCTCAACCGTTGGACGCGGGCGTATACAGGCCCCATGACCACCTTGGCCCATATCGCGACCCGTGCCCGCCGTTCCGGCGGTCTGTCGCTGCGTGGCCTACTTCTCCTAATCCGCCTCTGAGCGTGCCGTTTTGGCGCGACCGCTCAGAGGGGACGCCGTTCGCGCCTAGGCAACTGGAGAACAGAGAGATTTCAAAATGACCAAGACAGATGACCAGGACCGCGTCCTGATTTTTGACACCACATTGCGCGATGGCGAACAAAGCCCCGGCGCAACCATGTCCCACGAGGAAAAGCTGGAAATCGCGGCCCTTCTGGATGACATGGGCGTCGATATCATCGAGGCCGGATTTCCCATAGCCAGCGAAGGCGATTTTCGCGCGGTGAGCGAGATCGCCAAGAATTCCGTGAATTCCGTGATCTGCGGGCTGAGCCGGGCGAATTTCGGTGACATTGATCGCAATTGGGAGGCGATCCAACACGCCGCAAAGCCGCGTATTCACACGTTTATCGGCACCTCGCCGTTGCACCGGGCGATCCCCAACCTCGACATGGATCAGATGGCCGAACGTATCCACGACACCGTGACCCATGCGCGCAACCTGTGTGATGACGTGCAATGGTCGGCGATGGATGCGACACGCACCGAACACGATTACCTGTGTCGTGTTGTCGAAATCGCCATCAAGGCAGGCGCGACAACGATCAACATTCCCGACACCGTTGGATACACGGCGCCCCGCGAAAGCGCCGATTTGATCGCGATGCTGATCAACAAGGTGCCCGGCGCGGACAACGTGGTGTTTTCCACCCATTGCCACAACGATCTGGGCATGGCGACAGCCAACAGCCTGGCCGCTGTGGATGCGGGCGCGCGGCAAATTGAATGCACGATCAATGGCTTGGGCGAACGCGCCGGCAACACCGCGCTGGAAGAAGTGGTGATGGCCCTGCGCGTGCGCAATGACATCATGCCCTATCAAACCGGAATCGACACGACCAAGATCATGAACCTGTCGCGCCGGGTGTCGGCGGTTTCGGGCTTTGCCGTGCAATATAACAAGGCAATCGTAGGCAAAAACGCGTTCCTGCATGAAAGCGGCATCCACCAGGACGGCGTTTTGAAGAACGTCGAAACCTTTGAGATCATGAAGCCCGCGGACATTGGCCTGAACGAAGACAACATCGTTCTGGGCAAGCATTCGGGCCGGGCGGCGTTGCGCTCCAAGCTCAAGGCGCTTGGCATCGAAATGGGCGACAATCAGTTGCGGGACGTGTTCGTGCGGTTCAAGGATTTGGCCGATCGCAAGAAAGAGGTCTATGACGAAGACCTGATCGCGCTGGTGCAGGTGGCCGATGATGCTGGCGAAGATCGCCTGTCGTTGAAGCGCCTGCGCGTTGTGTGCGGCACCGAAGGCCAAGAGGCCGACATGACCATGATCGTCGATGGCGCCGAGAAAAGCGTTTCATCGACCGGTGATGGGCCTGTCGACGCGGCGTTCAACTGTGTCAAGGCGCTGTTCCCGCATGCGGCGCGGTTGCAGTTGTACCAGGTCCACGCGGTGACCGAAGGCACGGATGCCCAAGCGACCGTGTCGGTGCGGTTGTCCGAAGATGGGCGTATCGTGACCGGGCAATCGGCGGATACCGACACCGTTGTTGCCAGCACAAAGGCTTATATTCACGCGCTGAACCGTTTGCTGGTGCGCCGTGGCAAGACGGGGCCAAACGCGGATACGCGCGAAATCTCGTATAAGGATGCCACCTGACCTGATGGCTTGGCTGTTACCGATCCGCCCCCGGCCATTGGATTGTTCCTGGTCGGGGGCGGTGTCGTTTCAGGCTCTTGGCAAAATCGGCCAAAGACTCCCGCGGGTGTGCGCCCCTGCGGTAACATCGCGCAAATGTTTGGAAGGAGTCTGAGATGCTGAAAACACGATTTACAGAGATGATGGGGATTGACCACCCTATCGTGCAGGGCGGCATGCAATGGGTTGCCCGCGCTGAACTGGCCGCTGGCGTGTCCAATGGCGGTGGTCTGGGCATCATGACCGCGCTGACACAACCAACCCCCGATGATCTGGCCAAGGAAATCATCCGGTGCAAAGGGATGACCGACAAACCGTTTGGCGTGAACCTGACGATCCTTCCGTCACTCAAACCGATCCCGCGCAAGGACTATGCCCAAGCGATCATTGATAACGGTGTCAAGATTGTCGAAACCGCCGGGAACAATCCGGGCGAATTCATTTCGATGTTCAAGGATGCCGGGATCAAGGTCATTCACAAATGCACCGCCGTGCGCCACGCCCTGTCCGCGCAGCGCCTTGGCGTGGATGTGATCGCGATTGACGGGTTCGAATGTGCGGGCCACGTGGGCGAAGACGATATCACCAACCAATTGTTGGTGCCGTTGGCGGCGGATGCATTGGACATTCCCGTTATTGCGTCCGGCGGATTTGGCGAGGGACGTCAGCTTGCCTCGGCGCTGGCCCTTGGGGCCGAAGGGATCAACATGGGCACGCGGTTCATGGCCACGAAAGAGGCCCCGATCCATGACAATGTCAAACAGCGCCTTGTTGATGCCGGCGAACGGGATTCCGTGTTGATCATGCGCGCACTGCGCAACACCAGCCGGGTGTTCCGCAATTCGGTGTCAGAAGAAGTCGCGCGGATCGAAAAAGAAAAGGGCCTGGATTTCAAAATCGAAGACGTGGCCGAATTGGTCGCGGGCGCGCGCGGGCGTCATGTTTATGACGAAGGCGATGCAGAAATGGGCATGTGGTCGGCCGGTATGGTCGCGGGCGTGATCCATGATGTCCCAAGCTGCAAAGAGCTGATCGAACGTATCGTCAGCGACGCCGAAGATGTCATTCGCGGCCGGATGCAATCCCTCGTCGCCTAAAAAACTGACGTGGTCGCCCGATACGGCGGCCACGCTGCGGCCCGATGGCGTTCGGGCGGCAGCAATCCTGCGCGTTTTGCCGTGGGTCAAAGCCGATAGTTGGTGAAAATGCGGGGGCCGGGCTGTTTCCAAAGCCCCAACAATTTCCCCACCCAGCCGCGGATTTTCCCCAATTTGAACTAAATTGCGGGTGATAGTTGATGCACCCTCAATCATCGACGGGAGTCCGTCATGTCCTCAAGATCGCGCATTATTTCCTGTGTTGGCCTGACATTGTTCGGGACAGCAGCGGTATTCTGGGCCGATTATTATACTTATATGAAACCCGCCCGGAACGCGGGTGAACCATTTGGCCTTGTTCAATACGCAGATTCTGTCAAAGCGCGCATGTCTGGTCAGCCCGATGCGGCAACGCTGCGTCGCGACCGGCGGCTTGCCCAGGAAAAGGCCGAACGCCAATCAATTGTGGCGGTCCAGGCGGACAAGCTGAACCGCCGCAGCGTGTCTGACCGCCCAAGCTTTGCAAAGATCAAATCGCCGGACGACGCGGATGACAGCAAACGCGGCTTTTTAGATGGTGGGACGAAAAAAGGCGCGAGCGGCGCTATGGGACCGGGAAGTGGTATCCGTTTCATCGGATCGTCCAAAGGAACCGGATGCACCTTTAGCGGGTCGATAAAACGGTGCCGAGTGGGCGGCTAAGGCCCATCCTGGCCCCTGTCCCCTGCCCCTCAATCCCGGGAAATGGTCGTTTCAGGGCCGCCCCAGAACCCTGCCCACATCACCCGGTGACAACCCAAGGCTTTGGCGTAATATCGCGATTTCTGTGACGCGATCGCTATTGTCGCGCGCAATGCGTCCGTCAGCCATCTGAAGCGAATTTTCAAACCCGACGCGGGCGTGCCCCCCCATGGCCATTGCCGCCCCCAGAACGCGGGTTTCATTCGCGCCGAACCCACATGCCATCCATTGCGGTGCCAGCGGGCGAATGGCGGAAACGAAATCGGCCAATTTGTCCGGGTGGGCGCCGCCACCGTCCGGATAGCTGCCCACGACAAAAATCACAGAGAGACCCCGCGCCGGGATCGCACCGGACCGAACAAGCGATGTCAGATGGGCGACTTCGGCCGGGTCGTAAAGGATATGCTGGATGCCAATGCCCGCGGCGTGCATGTCGTGATAAAACGCCGTGGCACCGGGCGCGTCGGCCAGTTCGCGCAGCGCGCAGGATGCGAAATCGGGCCGGGCCTCGCGCACGATCTGCATTTGCTGGGACGCATCGTAACAGCCAATCGCCTCGGTTGTGATTTGCACGCTGATGTCCGGCGCGGCATCAGCGATCCCGTCGATCAGCGCCCGGTACGCCCCGGAATCAAGCAGATGCCCACCGTCGCCGTCCCGCAGGTGGACGTGAATGGCATCCGCGCCCGCGTCCCTGCCCGCAACGGCACAGGCAATTGTCTGGTCCATCGTGACCGGAATCGCCGGGTGTTCGGAAGGCATTCGGCGGCCACCGTTCGGGGCCAGCATGATGACGGTCATTGACGATCCTTTTGGTCCTGCAAGGCGACATTCGGGGCGCAAAAGCGCAGCATTCCAGCCATGCACCTGCCCCGGTTTCGGATGGTTTTGCCCGGACCGGACATCGCCCCCTGCGCCGATGTCCGGACACTTTGCGCGATCACGCGCGGACGGTCAAAGCGATCTTGCGGATCACCATCGCACCACGGGCTTTCCGTGCCGTGCTGTGCGTTCTAAAAGGCGCGAATGGACTTTGACGCAATCATCCTTGGCGCGGGCGGCGCTGGCCTTATGGCGGCGGCAACGGCCGGACAGGCCGGCGCGCGGGTATTGCTGATTGATCACGCCGAAAAGGCCGGGAAAAAGATCCTGATTTCGGGCGGGGGCCGGTGCAATTTCACCAACATGGGCACGGATCCTGCCTGTTACCTGTCCGAAAACCCGCATTTCGCCAAATCGGCGCTAAGCCGTTATACGCAATGGGATTTCCTCGACCTTATCGAACGCTACGGCATCGCATGGCATGAAAAAACGCTGGGGCAATTGTTCTGTGACGGGTCCGCCCGACAGGTCGTCGCGATGTTGTTGGCGGAATGCGATCGCGGCCGCGTCACGGTGCGGTTGGGAACGCAAATCGGCGCCATCACCCATGCTGACGGACATTTCCGTGTGGGGGATGCGCGCGCGCCCAACCTGGTGATTGCCACGGGCGGGCCTTCGATCCCCAAAATGGGCGCCACGGGGTTGGCTTATGACATCGCCGCGCAATTCGGATTGAACGTCATTGCCCCCCGCCCGGCACTGGTTCCCTTTACCCTCGGGCAGGATGATGCGCTGTTCAAGGGGATCGCGGGCGTCGCTGTGCCCGTGACCGCACGCGTCGGTGATGTGACATTTGATGAGGCCGCGCTGTTCACGCACAAGGGGTTGTCGGGGCCAGCGATCCTTCAGGTGTCTTCGTATTGGTCACCGGGGCAACCGGTTTCACTGTGCCTATTGCCCGATGCGCTTGCCGCTCTGCGCGCCACAAAGGCCAAAATGCCGCGCGCGCACCTTAAGGCGGCGTTGTGCGACCATCTGCCCAAACGCCTTGCCGATGCCTTGGCGGTCCGAATCCCGATCCAAAAGGAAATGGGCAACGTGTCAGACGCCGATCTTCTTCGTGTCGCGGATGTTTTGACGCACCTTACGTTTCACCCGACCGGTACCGAAGGATATGCCAAGGCCGAAGTGACCGCAGGCGGGATCGACACCGATGAATTGTCGTCCAAAACCATGGAATCACGAAAGGTCCCCGGATTGTTCGTAATAGGTGAGGCGATGGACGTGACCGGTTGGCTGGGCGGATACAATTTCCAATGGGCCTGGTCTTCGGGCGTTGCGGCGGGCGGGGCGATTGCCGACCGGCTGTCCAAAACACGCGACGCGGGAAAATTGGCACGGTAATCAGGGCCAATTTCCGCACAGGTCGCTTGACCCCCCTTACGCCATGAAATATGGCTGTCCCTTGCTGAGCGGGCGTTGTGTAATGGTAAGACCTCAGCCTTCCAAGCTGATGATGCGGGTTCGATTCCCGCCGCCCGCTCCAGCTTAGCTCCAGTGAATGCGATGCATTAGTATGGGCGCTTAAGCTCCTGTAATTGCAGCGCATTGCGCGATTTAACGCTGGGCCGTGCCGTCACCCTGTCATTGGCGGTGATACCTGAGAACACCCTTAAAACATCCCGTTTTCATTGGCACTTTCGCGTGGCATCACCTGAAGCACGTCCCAATGTTCGACCACCTTGCCATCACCATCCAGACGAAAAATATCGATACCGGCATAGTCGTCGCTGCCCGGCCATGTCTGATGGCAATGCAGCACGACATAGTCACCTTCGGCAATCGCGCGCTTCACCTCGACGCGCTTACCGGGGAATTCATCCGCCATGCGTTCGAAATAGGCGATGAACCCTTCTGGCCCGTCGCTCACATGGGGGTTGTGTTGGATATAGGTCGCGCCAGCGTATCGCTTGATCGCCTCGCGGGGGCGGCAATCGTTGAACATCATCTGATAGAACGCGATCACGTTCGCCTTTTTTTCATGATTGGTGGTCATGGCCTCTGCCTTTCTGGAACAGTCATTGCAAAACAATTGCTTCGCGTCGTGGCGTTACTGTTGCATTGTGAGCGGCTACCGCGCATTTTCAATATATCCCGCACAGCGGGACCGACGGAGATTGGGGAGGATCAACCGTGACATTTTCAGGACGTGCTGACGCGCTGGCGATCGAAAACGAAATGCCCTGGGAGGAGCGGGACGTGCCCGCAACGCTTTATGGTTTGCTTGACCGGACGGCGACCAAGTTTCCCAATAATGACGCCATCAGCTTTCAGCTGCAATCTGACCCGTCCGACAAGGCCGAAACATTTTCCTGGTCAGCCCTAAAGGCCAAAGTCTGTCAGACCGCGAACCTGTTCCGGTCCCTTGGCGTCGGGGAATCCGATGTTGTCGCTTTGGTGCTGCCCAATTGCAATGAAACGATATTCGCAACACTCGGCGGAGCGATCGCCGGGATTGTGAACCCGATCAACCCGCTTCTTGAACCCGAACAGATCGGCGCGATCTTGCGCGAAACGAACGCCAAGGTTGTTGTAACGCTCAAGAACTTTCCAAGCACGGATGTTGCCCAGAAAACCGCCGAAGCGGTGCGCCACGCCCCCAACGTTCACACGATCCTGACCATTGACCTAAACCGCTATCTGACCCCGCCAAAAAGCTGGATCGTACCGTTCATCCGGCCCAAGGTTCCGGGCACCCACCACGCGGATGTCAAAGATTTCAATCGTGAAATCGCCAAGCACCCTGAAACGCTTGCCTTTGAGGATTCAAAGGGCGACCGGGTCGCTGCGTTCTTTCACACCGGCGGCACCACGGGCATGCCCAAGGTCGCGCAGCACACGTATTCCGGGATTATCTATAATGGTTGGGTCGGTCACACCCTGCTTTACACCGAAGACGACAACATCATGTGCCCGCTGCCGATGTTCCATGTCTTTGCCTGCCATGTGATCCTTATGGCGGCCATATCTTCGGGCGCGCATGTGGTGTTTCCCACGCCGTCCGGCTATCGCGGCGACGGGGTTTTCGAAAACTTCTGGAAACTGTGCGAACGCTGGAAGATTTCGTTCATCATCACCGTTCCCACGGCCATTTCCGCGCTGATGCAGCGCCCGATTGATGCCGATGTGTCCACGGTGAAAACCGCGTTTTCCGGGTCGGCCCCCCTGCCGAAGGAATTGTTCCACCGGTTTGAAAGCGCCGTGGGGATCGAAATTGTCGAAGGCTATGGCCTGACCGAGGCGACCTGCCTTGTGTCGTGTAACCCCACTGACGGCGTTAAGAAAATCGGGTCGGTCGGTTTGCCGTTCCCCTATACCGACATTCGGATTTTCGATCACACGCAACCCGATCTGCGCGAATGCGGAGTCGATGAGGTGGGCGAGATTTGCAT
Organism: Pseudooceanicola sp.; assembly: GCA_050633485.1. GTDB lineage: Bacteria > Pseudomonadota > Alphaproteobacteria > Rhodobacterales > Rhodobacteraceae > Pseudooceanicola. Next base: position 21,296 of record JBOEGP010000024.1, on the reverse strand, counting down.
CGCAAACCCCGGCGTCAGCCAGGGATCGACCTATACCGAAGAGGTCAAGAACCGCGATCTCTACCATGAGCCTGTTGCAGGCAACCGGATGTATCTGCGCAGCGGTGATCTGGGCCGGATTGACGAAGACGGGTATCTTTGGATCACCGG
>JBOEGP010000024.1:0-21079 GCA_050633485.1 Pseudooceanicola sp. | reverse complement strand
CGCATCCCGCCGTCGCATTCGCCGGGGCCATTGGCCAGCCAGACGCCCATGCAGGTGAATTGCCCTGCGTCTATGTTGAACTGGTCGAAGGCGCCGAGGTCACCAACGAAGAGCTGATGGCCCATGCGGAACGTCATGTGCACGAACGCGCGGCACATCCCAAGCATGTTGAAATCCTTGCCGAATTGCCAAAAACGGCCGTGGGCAAAGTGTTCAAACCCGATCTGCGCAAAAGCGCAATCAAACGGGTTTACAACGCGGCCCTGGCCGAAGCGGGCGTACCCGCAAAGGTCGTAGAGGTTGTGGATGACAAGAAGCGTGGATTGACCGCACGTTTGGAACGCACGGGCGATGCCGATGATGCCGCGGTGGCGGCATTGCTGGGCACCTTTGTTCGCCCTTGGGAATGGGCGGCATAATCCGCCCGGCCCACGCCAGAGACATCGACCTGCTGATCTGGGCCAAGGACACGGCCTCTGAAGGGGTGGGTCGAATTCTGCGCCGCGCAGATGATGTGCCCATTGCCGTGACAGATGCGGCTTGGCGGGACGAAACCGCCGCCAAGATCGCCGCGCCGGACACATCGCTGAGGATTTCCAACTGGTTTGTTGCGGGCAACGGTCAGGGCCAAGGGGCGGCCTTGCTGTCCTATCCGATGCTGGCCCCGCCCGAGGTCGGTGAAACGACCCCGGCGCTTTTGCATCCGCTGTTGGCGTTGATGCGGCGGGCAATTGGAACCTTTTATGTGGACAGTGTCGCCGTCCAGCCGCAGGCGCGCGGCGCGGGCCTTGCCCGTGCTCTGATGATCGGGGCGGAAACGCGGGCCACCACGGCCGGGTTTGATCGACTCACCCTCATCGCCTTGTCATCAAACGACGCCGCCCGCCCGTTGTATTTCGACCTGGGCTATAGCGATGCAGAGGAGGTCGCCTTGGTGCCAAGCGCATGGGCACCGGCCGCGAAGTCTGCGTTTCTGATGGAGAAAAGGCTATCTTGACCATCGCTTTGTCCCGCTCTCCGGGGCGCATGATGCGGCGCTGAATATCGCCAGTTCGCCTGTGGGCCGGTGCAAAACCCTTGCATCACGGGCGCTTAGGGCGTTCACTGGTCACCTGACCCTGCGCGCAGGGGATTGCAGGAAGGGAGGCCAGCAATGAAAGACACCATTCAGCCGGAACTCGACGAAAGCCGCGAAGCCGCTTATTCGACACCGCTTGACCAATTCACCGTGGCACAGCCTGAACGGTTCGCAAATGAAACGATCTGGCCCTGGATGCAACGCCTGCGCGAAGAAGCGCCGGTGCATTGGTGCGAAACAGGCGATTATGAACCCCATTGGTCGATCACCCGTTACGAAGACATCATGGCGATCGACACGGATCACCGTCGGTTTTCGTCGGTCGAAGGCATCACATTGCAAACCCCGGCCGGGCGCGATTATGCGCTTCAGCGCGGAACGCAGGGCGCCGGGTTCATCACGATGGACAATCCCGAACACAATCAACAGCGCAAACAGGTGGCCCCGGCATTCACCCCGCCCAGCCTGGACAAGCTAAAGGTACTGCTGCGCGACCGCGCCGCGAAACTGCTGGACAGCCTGCCGATCGGTGAAACCTTTGATTGGGTCGATCTGGTGTCCAAGGAATACACCGCCATGACCCTGGCGACGCTGTTCGATTTCCCGTTCGAAGATCGGCGCAAACTGACCCATTGGTCCGATATCATCACCAACACGCCCGGCCATGGCCCGGTCAAGGATTGGGACCAAAAGTTCTATGAAACCATGGAATGCTTCACCGCGTTTGATGAGCTTTGGGAAGAACGCAAGGCAAACCCGCCGTCCTTTGATCTGATCTCGATGTTGGCCCATGGCGAAGGCACGCGGGACATGTCCAAGGCGAATTTTCACGGCAACGTGGTGCTGTTGATCGTTGGCGGCAATGACACGACACGCAACACGCTGTCGGGGTCGGTCTATGCGATGAACAAGTTCCCGGATCAGTACGACCGCCTGCGGGCCGATCCGTCGCTGATCCCGGCGATGGTGTCGGAAACCATTCGCTGGCAGACGCCGCTGGCCCACATGGCCCGCGTCGCCTTGGAAGACGTCGAGATGCACGGCCAGACCATCCGCAAAGGCGACCGGGTGATCATGTGGTATGCCTCGGGCAACCGCGACACCGACCGGATCGACGACCCGGACAATTTCATCATCGGCCGTGACATCAAGAAAGCGCACCTGTCCTTTGGCTTTGGCATCCATCGTTGCCTTGGCAATCGTGTCGCGGAATTGCAGCTGACAATCCTGTGGGAGGAAATCCTGGCCCGCTTCCCGACGATCGAAATGGTAGAAGAGCCTCAGCGCACCCATTCGGTGTTCGTGAAAGGGTACGAAAGCCTGATGGTGCGGATTCCGAAACGGAACTGACGTGTTAGCGCCCTGGCTCTGAACCTTCGGGGCCGGGCGCGATCGGATCGGGCATTTCGAAACACTTGGCGAAAGCGTCAATAATCTGGGCATCGCCGGTGATGTTCAGCCCTTCTGCCTGGGATGGGGACTGGGCGTGAAACAATGCCTGGAAAAGTGCTGATTGATCTGCGGTCACGGCAACATCTGCGGTTTCAGGTGCCCCGGCGGCAATATCCAGCTTCCGGTCGCCCAATGACACTGTGAAATCCTGCCCCGGCAGGTGCAAAGCGATGACCGCCGATAGTGATTTTGATTTGCGCGGTTTGAAATGCGACGGAAGGCTAAGGACCACGGCATTGACCGACATCGGCAATTCGCGGTTCAGCTGCGGTGATCGCGCGGCCCACCGTCCCATCACCTTGAACACCGGCGCAATGTCCCTGCCCCAATCCGTCAGATCATAGACAGCACCCCGCTGCGGTTCGGGCAGTGGACGTTTGACGAGCAGGCCGCCCGCCTCAAGATCGACAAGCCGTTGGGCCAGCATGTTTGTCGCAATCCCCGGCAGGTCGGATTTCAGTTCGGAAAACCGTTTCGGCACGAACATCAATTCGCGGATCACCAGCATCGCCCATCGTTCACCGACAAGGTCCAATGCCTGTGCCACCGCACATCCATCATCGTAACTGCGTTTGCCCGCCATCTGTGCCCCCATTTTTCTTATTGCTTGCATTTTAAAAGCAACACAGGGCCACCGCAAGCCACCGCCGCAGATCACACGCCTATCGGCGGGAAAATGACCGTGACCGTGACAAAGGCGGCGAAATATAACGTGTCCACAAAGGGATAGATCGACACTCAGTACCCTTGCAGATTCGGGGAAACCTCTGTCACGGCATCAATTATTCGCGGGATTGTCACCTTTCATCCGAAAGGTATGAAATGGTGCTGTGAGAGAGGATTGAACTCTCGACCTCACCCTTACCAAGGGTGTGCTCTACCACTGAGCTACCACAGCATCCTTTTCCAGGTCGTCACCTTGGGCCGTGGCCCGTGGCAAAGGGTTCTGGAATATCCCTTCTATTTCAGCGCCTTCTCCGGCCTTGATTTCCTTTCCCATGGGCAAGCCCACAAAGGAACGACCGTCGCGCGCGACGTGAAGGGCCTTTTACCGCAAGCGCGGGCAAGTGCAAGTGTTTTGGTTGGGCAATTTCTGGGAAAGACTGCGGCGGGACCGCAGATGGTTTCTGGGGCCCCAAAGGATCGGGATGGCCCCAAGGCGATTGCCGGCCAGGTGCTGCGCCATGGCCTTTGCCACGGGGGGCAACGGATGTGGCCGGGCATGGCCAGATGGGCAACGGGCGCGGCGGAACCGCGCCTTTGGCGCTTGATACACTGGACCTGCGTGCAACGCTGGCTTAAATCAAATCCATGGCAAAGACCGACAAAAGTGGCGCAACCAGGGACGAACGGCTGAAACAGGCGTTGAAGGCCAATCTGGGGCGGCGCAAGGCACAGGCAAAAGCCCGCAATGGGCAGGAAAGCAAACAAGGTCCGCAAAAGGGCCAAGGGGGCAGTGATGGATAAAATTGTGGTGACGGGCAACGGCCCGCTAAAAGGGCAAATCCCGATAGCAGGGGCCAAGAATGCCTGCCTGACGCTGATGCCCGCGACGTTGTTGTCCGAAGAACCGCTGACGCTGACCAATGCGCCGCGCCTGTCGGACATCGCGACGATGACCGAATTGCTGCAATCGCTGGGGGCCGAGGTGACCTCGATGCAGGGCGGCAAGGTGCTGGCCATGTCCAGCCATGCGTTTTCGACCCACAAGGCAGATTACGACATCGTGCGCAAAATGCGCGCGTCCATCCTTGTCCTTGGGCCGATGCTGGCCCGCGAGGGACATGCCATCGTGTCCCTTCCCGGCGGCTGTGCGATTGGCGCGCGCCCCGTTGACCTTCACCTGAAGGCGATGGAGGCCATGGGCGCCGAAATGGACCTGCGCGATGGTTATGTGCACGCCAAAGCGCCCAGCGGGTTAAAGGGTGGCACGTTCGAATTTCCGTTTGTGTCCGTAGGTGCCACCGAAAACGCGCTGATGGCGGCAACTTTGGCCAAGGGCACAACGGTTCTGAAAAATGCCGCGCGTGAGCCTGAGATCGTCGATTTGGCCCATTGTCTGCAACGTATGGGCGCGCAGATCGAAGGCGAAGGCACATCGACAATCACTGTTCAGGGTGTTGATCGCCTTGGCGGCGCGACCCATCCGGTGGTCGTGGACCGGATCGAACTGGGCACCTACATGCTGGCCCCGGCCATTTGCGGGGGCGAGGTTGAATTGGTCGGCGGGCGCCGTGATCTGATCGAAGCGTTTTGCCAGAAACTGGAAGCAGCAGGGATCGAGGTCAGCGAAAGCGCGCATGGGCTGAGCGTGACACGCAAGACCGACCGGGCGCACGCGGTGGATGTGACCACGGAACCCTTCCCCGGCTTTCCCACCGACCTGCAGGCGCAAATGATGGCCCTGCTGTGTACCGCCAACGGCACCTCGGTTCTGGAGGAGAAAATCTTCGAGAACCGGTTCATGCACGCCCCGGAATTGCAGCGCATGGGGGCCAATATCGAGGTCCACGGCGGCACGGCGACAGTCACCGGGGTCGAAAAGCTGAAAGGCGCGCCTGTGATGGCCACCGATTTGCGCGCTTCGGTGTCGCTGATCCTTGCCGGGTTGGCCGCCGAGGGCGAGACGGTCGTGAACCGCGTGTACCACCTGGACCGGGGATATGAACACGTCGAGGATAAGCTGTCAGCCGTAGGAGCCAAGATCGAAAGGGTCCGCGAGGGATGAGCGATGACGCACGGTTTGAGGACGGCGCGGAACACCCGCTGAACCTCGGGGCGATGGATGCCGAAGACCTGACCGTTCTGTCGGCCCTGGCCCAGGATGCCGTGTTTCCAGCCACGGAAATGCTGTGGCGGCGGTCCGAGGGACGGTTTGCCATTCTGTTGAACCGTTTCCGGTGGGAGGACGAAGATCGCGCACGGCACGGGGCCGAACGGGTTCAATCCGTGTTGGTGGTGGACAATGTGACGGCGGTTGCGAGCCAGGGGTTCACACGCGGAAACAATGACGCAATCCTGTCCCTGTTGGCGATCGAATTCACCCCGCAGGACGGAACGCCCGGCGGCGACGTCGTACTGACATTGGCAGGCGACGGTGCGATCCGCCTGACTGTCGAAGCGATTGAACTGCGCCTGCGCGATGTCACCCGGCCCTACCGGGCCCCGTCCGGTAAGGCGCCCGGACACACAGATGATCAGACCGACAATTAGCATCCCCAACCGGCCGCGCGCTTGGCCCGCGGATGCGCCCACGTTCCGCATGCGGTTTCGCGCCCCCGCCCAGATGGCCAAACGCGCCTTGCGATCGCGGACCTGACCACATCAATCTTGCCCCTGCCCCGCTGACAATCTGCCGCGTCCGGTTGACGCCTTGACCCAACCTTGCCATGTCGCCATGACACCGCGAGACGCGCGAAGGACACTGAATGGCACGAACACCGACCCAATCCGCCAAAGACGACGCAAGGGATCGCGCCCCATCGCGCCGCGTTGGCATCCTGTCGCGCCTTTGGCCATTCATGTCACCCTATCGCGTGCAATTGGTTCTGGCGTTTCTGGCGTTGGTTCTGACGGCGTCCGTGTCGCTGATCATGCCGCTGGCCGCACGCCGTGTGGTGGATAATTTCAGCGCAGGCAAAACCGAAATCCTGGATCAGTATTTCGCCGCCGCCATCGGGATCGCCGCTTTGCTGGCCGTCGGCACGGCGCTGCGCTATGCGCTTGTCACCCGCTTGGGAGAACGGGTTGTGGCCGACATCCGAAAGGCGGTTTTTGCCCGGATGATCGGGATGAGCCCGACATTCTTTGACAACGTCATGACCGGCGAGGTTCTGAGCCGGATCACCACCGACACGACATTGGTGCAATCGGTCATCGGGTCTTCGGTGTCCATCGCCCTGCGCAATGTTCTGATTTTCGCAGGCGGGCTGGTGTTGATGCTGTTGACCTCGGCCAAGTTGACGGGGTTGGTTTTGTTGATCGTGCCCGCGGTGATCATTCCCATTCTGACCCTTGGGCGGCGGCTGCGCAAATTGTCGCGCGAAAACCAGGATTGGATCGCAGCGTCCTCGGGCAAGGCATCCGAGGCGCTGCTGTCGGTGCAAACCGTTCAGGCATACACGCACGAGGCATTGTCGCGATCGGACTTTGATCAGGTAACCGAAGAAAGTTTCGAAAGTGCAAAACGCCGGGTCACTACCCGCGCACTCATGACCATGATTGTCATATTTTTGATATTCTCGGGCGTTGTCGGGGTGTTGTGGATTGGCGCGCATGATGTGCGTGACGGCGCGATGAGCACGGGCGCTTTGGTCCAATTCGTTATCTACGCGATCATGGTTGCCGGTGCCGTCGCGGCCCTGAGCGAAGTCTGGGGAGAGATCCAGCGCGCCGCCGGGGCGACCGAACGCCTGGTCGAATTGCTGGGGGCCGAAGACAAGGTGCGCGACCCGTCCGCACCGATCGCGTTGCCAAACCCGGCACGGGGCGAAATCAGCTTTGATGATGTCACCTTTCGCTATCCGGGGCGGCCCAACGTGGCCGCGCTGGAACACGTTGACCTGACCATTCGCGCCGGGGAAACCGTGGCGCTTGTTGGTCCGTCGGGTGCGGGCAAATCGACCGTGATCCAGATGATCCTGCGCTTTTATGATCCTGATTCCGGCCGGATCCGGTTTGACGGCAGCGACCTTTCCGCCCTGAAACGCGATGAATTTCGCCGCCGGATCGCGCTTGTCCCGCAGGACCCGGTGATCTTTGCCGCCTCTGCGCGCGACAACATTCGCTTTGGCTGGCCCGAAGCCACCGACGCCGAGGTTGAAGCCGCCGCGCGCGCCGCTGCCGCGGACGAATTCATCGCCAACCTGCCCCAAGGCTATGACAGCCAACTGGGCGAACGCGGCGTGATGCTGTCGGGCGGTCAGAAACAGCGGATCGCCATCGCCCGCGCAATCCTGCGTGACGCACCTGTTTTGTTGCTGGACGAGGCAACCTCGGCGTTGGACGCCGAAAGCGAACGCCTTGTGCAAGAGGCCGTGGACAAGGTTGCCGAAGGGCGCACCACAATTATCGTGGCGCACCGTCTGGCCACGGTGAAAAAGGCGGATCGGATCATCGTCATGGAAAACGGCCGCGTGGCCGCGCAGGGCACCCATGACGAATTGGTCGCCCAAGGTGGGCTTTATGCCAGATTGGCCCGGTTGCAGTTTACGGACGGGGTGGCGGGCGCCTGATAGGCAGACCCGATTTCACCAAGTCAATCACGATTCTAGGTGGGTTGAGAGCGCGTATCACAGGTCACCGACTCCGTCCTTGATGACGGTCAAAGTGCAATACGCATTCCAAAAGTACGATATTCCTCTTCGCGAAACCCTCGCGATCAAAAGGAGGAAGCATAATGAAACGAACCAAACTCATTGCCGCTGCTCTTACTGGTGCGGTCATGCCCATGTTGGCGTTGCCCGTCGCCGCGTCGGATGAAATCGGCAAGGAACAATACGATCAGAACTGTGCGGCGTGCCATGGCGCCACGGGCACCGGAAACGGGGACTTGTCAGAATTGATGACCGTCAAGGTGCCGGACCTGACCGGGATCAAGGCGGCCAACGACGGGGTATTTCCGACGTTAAAGATCATACACATTGTGGATGGGCGCAGCGGCGTGCGTGGGCACGGATACCCCATGCCGGTGTGGGGCGACCATTACAAATCGGCATTGGGCGACATTGGCGATTATGCCGCCGAAATCGACGTGCGCGGACGCATTCTTTCCCTCGTTTATTATCTGGATAGCCTCCAGAAATGACGCAGGATTGCGCAACGATCCCGTAATCGAAACGGGCCCCGCCAATGGCAGGGCCCGCATTCATTTTTCGGCGCATCAGGGCGTTTCAGCCCTTTTATTTCATGGTGATGCGGCCATCCAGATACGGCTGGTAAGGCCCTTGTGCGGCCAGATATTCCGCCGTCACATCGGCCAGATCGGGACCGAAATCATAAGCGTTCATTCCGGAACGGAACATTTTGTATCCGTCGCCGCCGTTGCGCACATAATTGTTCGTCACAACGCCATATACCTTGTCGGTATCAATCGGTGCGCCGCCGATCATCACATCGCTGATCCGCGACCCGGCCGGTTTTGACACGTCAAACGCAAAGCTCATGCCTGCGACCTGTGGGAAGCGGCCTGCGCCATCCTCGTGCTGGCTGACCCCGTTTTCCAATGCCTCGATGATGACGGCACCTGTGGTCTGGAATGTGGACAGCGTGTTCTGGAATGGCAGAACCGTCAGGACTTCGCCCATTGTGACGGGGCCTGCGTCAATCGACGCGCGCAATCCGCCGCCGTTGGCGATAGCGATATCAATGCCCTGATCCTTGACCCGCGCCAGCATCGCATCCGCGACAAGGTTGCCCATGGTGCATTCCTGTGCCCGGCACGAGCCGCGTTCGCCATCAATCGCCATGGCCGTTTCTGCCACGACCTTGTTGCGGATTTCCTCAAGCGGGGCCGCTGCTTCGGCGATGCGGGCCTTGGTGGCATCGTCTTCGACAATGGCGGCGTCCATCACAATTGGTTCGCCCTTGGCTTCGGTGATGTTGCCTGCGTCGTCAAACGTCACGTTCAGTTCGCCCAGGAATTTGCCATAGGCATAGGCCGACACGATGGCGGTTGAACCGATCATGGTCGGATAAGGGCCTTCGGCGCGGTCATTGGTATTGGACAGCAAGGTATTGGTATGCCCGCCGACAATAACATCAACACCGGTGGTGTTCTTGGCCACCTCCTGATCCACGCGATACCCCGAATGGGACAGGACGATGATCTTGTTCACACCCATTCCCGTCATCTTGTCCACTTCGCCCTGAACGGCGCTGGATGGGTCGGTAAAGATCACGTTCTGGCCGGGGCTGGCCAATTCATCGGTGTTTTGCGGGGTCAGGCCGATCAGGCCGATCTTTTCGCCGCCACGTTCGATGACCGCGGATTTGGCCAATTTGCCAGCCAACAGCGGTTCGCCGGACACGTCAGCGTTGGACATCAGGACCGGGAAATTCACCGCATCCATGAAACCGCGCAGAACCTCGGGGCCATCGTCGAATTCGTGGTTTCCGACGGTCATCCCGTCATAGCCCAGCTTGTTCATCATCTCGGCGGCAAGCTTGCCCTTGTAATACGTATAAAACAATGTGCCCTGAAATTGGTCACCGCCATCGACAAGGATCGAATTGTTCGACCGTTTGCGCGCATCTGCGATGGCCGTGACAAGGCGGGCAGACCCGCCAAAGCATTTGCCTTCGGTGTTCGCATCGGCCGAACATCCGCTGTCATATTTGCTGATCGGTTCGAACCGTGCGTGGAAATCGTTGGTGTGCAGAATGGTCAGGGAATAATCGGCATGGGCCATCCCGGCGACCATCGCCAGTGCAGCTGTGCCGGAAAAAAGACGGAACGTCATGGCAGCTTCCTCGGTTTGTGCAAGAGTATTGGCGAATGCTGCCCCGATCCCGACGCACTGTCAAAGGTCATTGCAACGACAAGCGCCTTGACCATTGGTCAGTGGCGGGGGCAATTGGGGCCATGGTGATCTATAAGATACTTCGCGCCGAAGAATGGGCGCAGCTGAATGCGGCGGGCGCCACGCAGGGCGCGCCGATTGATATCGCGGATGGGTATGTGCATTTTTCGACCGCCGAACAGGTGGCGGAAACCGCAGCCAAGCATTTCGCAGGCGTTCAGGGCCTGATGCTTCTGGCGCTGGACACCGACGCGCTTGATCCCAACCTAAAATGGGAGGAATCGCGCGGAGGTGCGCTTTTCCCGCACCTTTACGGCGACTTGCGGCTGAAAGACGTCATTTGGAGCGCCCCGTTGCCATGTGTGGACGGCGCGCATCAATTCCCGGAGCGCATGGCATGAACCTGATCGAAAAAATCGGACTGACCGCGTTACAGCGGATGGACCCGGAAAAGGCGCACGGCCTGGCGATCAAGGCGTTGCAAAAGGGGGTCGCACCGCTGTCCGGTTCGGTTTCGTCGTCACGACTGCGCACGTCCGTGGCGGGTATCGCCCTTGGCAATCCTGTCGGGCTTGCCGCCGGGTTCGACAAAAATGCCGAAGCGATTGCCCCACTGTCCAAGGCAGGATTCGGGTTTATCGAACTGGGGGCCGTGACCCCACGGCCGCAACCGGGCAACCCAAAGCCGCGCCTTTTTCGCCTGCCTGCGGATCGCGGCGTGATCAACCGGTTTGGGTTCAACAATGACGGCATGCGCGCGGTGCGCGATCGGCTGGCCAAACGGCCACGCGATGCGGTGATCGGGCTGAACCTGGGCGCGAACAAAGACAGTGATGACCGCGCCAAGGATTTCGTCGACGTGCTGGAATGCTGCGGAACATACCTGGATTTTGCGACGGTCAACGTGTCTTCGCCAAACACCGAAAAGCTGCGCGATCTTCAGGGCAAGGCGGCGCTGACCCGGTTGTTGACCGGCGTGATGACGGCCCGTGACGGGTTGATCCGCCCGGTGCCGATATTTCTGAAAATCGCGCCGGATCTGTCGCTGGACGATCTGGCGGACGTGGCCGAAGTGGCCATGGCCACCGGTGTGGATGCCATCGTGGCGACCAACACGACGCTGGCGCGCGATGGGTTACAAACGCCCGGTGCAAAGGACATTACCGGCGGGTTGTCCGGCGTGCCCCTGTTTGAAAAATCGACCCGCGTTCTGGCGCAATTGTCCTATGTGAGCGATGGCAAAATACCGTTGATCGGTGTGGGTGGGATTGCCAGTGCCCAGGATGCCTATGCCAAAATTTGCGCCGGTGCGTCAGCGGTGCAGCTTTATTCCGCGCTTGTCTATCAGGGCTTGTCGCTGGGGGCCGATATTGCCCGTGGGCTGGACCGCCTGCTGGAACGCGACGGGTTCGAAAGCGTCGCACAGGCGGTTGGGTGCCAGCGTGAGGAATGGTTATGAGCATTGTTATCTGGCACAATCCGCGGTGCTCGAAATCGCGCCAAACCCTTGCTTTGTTGCAGGAAAACGGGGTGTCGCCGGACATCCGGCTTTATCTGGAAAACCCGCCGACCCAGGCCGAACTGGCACGCGCATTGGACGCACTTGGCATGGTGCCATCGCAACTGCTGCGCAAGGGTGAGACCGAGTACAAGGCGCTCGGACTCAAAACCGCGTCCGAGGATCAATGCCTGTCGGCCATGGTGGCCCATCCGCGCCTGATCGAACGGCCAATTGTCCTGAATGGGGAAAAGGCCGCCCTGGGGCGACCTCCTGAAAACTGTCTTGAGGTGATCTAAGGCGCGGCGGCCTTTGATCGGGCGCGATCAGTCGTCAAACCCCAGAAACTGGGCCGCGTTTTCCAACGGGCGGCGGCGGGATTTCACCGTGTTGGCGGCAAAACTTTCGTCCGGCCAGCCAAGCGCGACACAGGTCAGGATCACCTGATCTTCGGGGATTTTTGCGTGTTCACGCACGACCGGCGATTGCATGATCCCCTGCCCGTTGATCACAGCGCCCAGCCCCTTGCTCCAGGCCGCCAGAACAAGGCCATAGGTCGCCGCCCCCAGATCGAACGAGGCGATTGTGCTTTTTTCTTCCAGCGATCGGTCAAAACACACTACGACCGACACGGGCGCATCAAACTGGCGAAACCCCCGCATCACCCAATCCTGCCGCTTTTCCTTGTCGTGGCGTTCGATTCCCATGGCTTCGAACAATTGCACGGCGATTTCGACCTGCCGATCCCGATGGATGCCCTGATAGGCACCGTGGTCCTGGATTTCCCGTTTGGGTGGGACACCGCCCAGCATGCGTTCGGTATTGCCCTCGCGCACACGTTCCAGCGGCTCTCCGGTCAGGACGTGAAAATGCCACGGCTGGGTGTTCATTGACGATGGCGCACAATTGGCCAATGCAATGACTTCTTCCAGAACCTCGCGCGGGACGGGGTCCTTTTTAAAGCCGCGGATGCTGCGCCGCGCCTGCATTGCCTGATCAAGTTCCATGTCCATCCCTTCGTCGTGTGTGTGACACGGCCATGCCTGTGCGGATTGGCCGTTCACCAAGGAATTCGAACCTTGACCACTGGCGCGGCATCGTCAAGCCGGGTGCGCCCACAAACACGGGTCTGAAGACGTGGCGTTAGGTCACCCAATACGGGCCCCCGCCCCACAAAAAAACCGCGCCCGAACCGGACGCGGTTTCAATGGTCACAACGCAGGGATCAGGTCACGCAGCCGCAGCAGCGCGCGATACCAGTACATCATCCACCTGTTTGGCGGCCGCCACTTCGTCGCCACCGCTCACGGCGGACACTTCGCGGGTCAGGCGTTCCAGCGCGGCTTCGTAAAGCTGGCGCTCGGAATAGCTTTGTTCGCGCTGATCGTCGCTGCGATGCAGATCGCGCACCACTTCGGCAATCGCGATCAGATCGCCCGAGTTGATTTTTTGTTCGTATTCCTGGGCGCGGCGCGACCACATCGCGCGCTTGACCTTGGCCTTGCCCTTGAGGGTTGTCATCGCCTTGGACACGACATCCGGGCTGGACAGGCAGCGCATCCCGATTTCGGTCGCCTTGTTGGTTGGCACCCGCAGGGTCATCTTGTCTTTTTCAAACGAGATCACGAACAGCTCAAGCTCGATGCCGGCAATTTCCTGTTTCTCGATCGACACGATCTGACCAACGCCATGGGCTGGATAGACGACATAGTCATTGGGACGGAATTCGTTCTTCTTCATAGTGGTCACACAGTCCTTCCTGGTGCACTCCCGATCCGGGGACAAAACCGACAAAAAAACCACCGCGTGCAAAGGCGTGCGCCAATACACCGGAAGTCAGTTATGTCCGGATGTCTGTATCGCGGTCAGCAGAAACCGCAACGATGGGAGCAGGTAGTATCATTCATAGGCAGATCAGAGTGTAACACAAATCTGCCCCCCAAGGAAGAGGAACCCCTAATAGCGCCCCGAAAACGCTTGGAAAACATCGCGATTTCGCCGTGGGTGACGCGTGGTCAGGCGAATAATCGCCTGCCTTGGGCGCGAATCAGCTTAACCGCCCTCGCCGGGCTTTTCGCTAAAGTACTTGTCCAACTTGCCGCTTTCACCGTCGCGTTCCTCAGCTTCGGGGAGCGGGTCTTTGCGGGTGATGATGACCGGCCACAATTCAGAATACTTGCGGTTGAACTCGACCCATTTTTCCATGTCCGGTTCGGTGTCCGGGCGGATCGCATCAGCCGGGCATTCCGGTTCACAGACGCCGCAATCGATGCATTCATCCGGGTGGATCACCAGCATGTTTTCGCCTTCGTAAAAGCAGTCCACAGGACATACTTCGACGCAATCGGTGTATTTGCAGGCGATGCAACTGTCGTTGACGATATAGGTCATTCGGCGTCCGGCCCTGAAACTGCGGTTGTCAAAATGCTTGCTAACCCGCTGTTTGCGATCATTCAAGCGCCCGACGGCGATCAAGGTCGAGTTTCCTGCGATCCCGCTTGGTCGGGCGCGCATTTCCTTCATCGCGCGTAAATGTCGGGCCATTTTCCCCGCCTTTGTCGGCCCCTGGGTCGCGCGCAGGTGTCAGGTCTTCGTATAGCGCCTGTGCTTCGGGGGCGGGGCCACGCCGGATGCCAAGCGCGACAAGGCGCACGACACGCACAACGTCACCCAAGGGAAAGGTCAGGACATCGCCGGGTGATACTGTCGCCGCCGGTTTACCGGCGCGGTCGCCATTGATGCGCACATGGCCCGCCTTGACCAATCCGGCCGCAAGGCTACGGCTTTTGACGAACCGCGCCTGCCACAACCATTTGTCCACCCGGATCTTGTCCGTGGCGTTCTGATCGTGACCGCGGGCATTTTGCGGATCGCCATTCATTCTTGGATCAGTTTTTGTCTTTTAGCCCCATCAGAGCCGCGGCAAACGGGTTGTCCGGGTCGATCCGATCACGAGAGGATTTTGGCCCCGATGCAAAGGTTTTTGGCCCTGAATCGCGCTTTGGCCCCTTGCCGGGACCGTTGCGTTTGCCGTTGGGTTTTCCCTGCGGCTTGCCCTTGGCGGAACGCCCTTTGGGCGCGTCACCGGGTTTGCGGTCACTGCGCGCATCGCCACGGCCCTGCGGGCGCGCGTTCTGGCGCGGGCGACCCCATTTGAAAGTATAAAATACCTCAAGTTCGGGCGCTGCGGCATCCTTGGTGTCTGCCGGGGCCTGATCCTCTGCGGGTACGGGCGCTGCGGATTCGGGGTCTGCCTGTGGGGGCGTTTCCGTTTCGGCGGACTCCGCCTTTGGTGCCTCCGGGGCTGCGGCAACATCGGTTTCGGGTGCAGGCGCGGTCGCTGCGGCTTGACCGGAACCATCGCCGGGCTTGGCGTCATTCGCCGCGGAAACGCTTGGCGTGCTGTCGGCGCCCGATGCGGGGGCGGCGTCTTTTTTGGCGCCATCCGCCTTGACCTTGGCGCGTTCGCCTTTTTCGGCGCTATAGCCCAGGCCCTGCATCAGATCGGAAAACTGTTCCAGCGTCATGCCGGTGATCGACAACATGTCCGGTTTGGCTTCGAACCCTGCGCGGCTGTTTTCAGCGCGCAGCATATCCGCCAGCCGTTCCAACATGTCGATGCGGATCGGCCGCTGGCCCGCCGCGCGATACCCCGCCATTGTGTAATATCCCTCGGGCGCGCCTTCGGCGGCTGGCACGGTGACCAGGCCGGGCGGCGGGGCCTCGGGGAATTCATCCAACCCTTTGGACAATGCCCACAGGACCAACCGCAGGCGGGTCGGCGCGGGTTTCAACAACAACGGCATAAAGATTGTGAACTGACCGAACCGGACGCCATGCTTGCGCAATGCGCCGCGCGCGTCCTGATCCAGGGCCTTAACCTCGTCCGCGACATCGCCGCGCGGGATGATGCCCAATGCTTCGACCAACTGAAACGCAAACCCGCGCGCAAGCCCGGTAAGGGTTTCATCGCGCTGCAAGTTCAACAAAGGTTCGAACAATGCGGCGACCTTGCGGTCAATGAAATGCTGCAACCGGCGTTCGACCTTTTGGGCGACATCTGCGCCCGCGGTGTCGTCCACAAAGGCGACCACCTGGGGTTTCAGCGGATCGGCCCCGGCAACCAGTTTGCCGACCGCATCCGTGCCCCACATCAGGCCACCCTGTTCGGTGAAATCAATTTCGGTGTCCGGCGCATTATAGAACCGGTCAGCACGCAAATGAAAATGAGGGGCAAGCGCCTGCGTCGAAGCCTGGGAAACCGCTTTGGCCTCCTGACCTTCGGCGGATTTGTCCTGCCGGAACCGGAAGCCTTCCAAACGGCCGACGAATTCGCCTTCGACCGTCACTTCACCTTTGTCGTTTACTTCGGCCACCAAGGCCTCCTTCTGTTTCAACCGGCGCATCAGAACCGAGGTCCGCCGATCGACAAATCTTTGCGTCAGGCGTTCATGAAGAGCATCTGACAAGCGGTCTTCTACCGCGCGGGTTTCCCCACGCCAATGAGATTCGTCCATGACCCAGCCAGAACGCTGCGCCACATAAGTCCAAGTACGAATATACGCCATTCGTTTGGAAAGCGCATCAATATCGCCATCTATGCGATCAATGCGACGAATTTGGGACGAAAGCCATTCATCTGAAATTTGTTTGCCTTGGTGCAGAAATTCAAAAATCTGTTCCAAAAGGCTGGCATGTTCCACGCGGCTGATGCCGCGGAAATCGGGCACGCGGCAGACATCCCATAACAATTTCACCGATGCCACATTGGTGGTACGCGCCTGAACATCGGCGCTGGCGGACAGGAATTTCAAGGCGGCCAGATCGTCGGCCTCGCGGGCCTTGACCAGGATTTGATCGTCCGGCGCGCGTTCCAGCGATTCAATCAACCCGGTGAGCGACGCAAAGTTCAGTTCAGGGTTGCGCCACAACAATTTGCGCAACGGGGTAAAGCTGTGATCTTCGATCGCCTCGATCACCTCTTCTTCCAGCGGCGATGCTTCTCCGGTGACGCCAAACGTGCCGTCCGCCATCCCCCGCCCTGCCCGCCCTGCGATCTGGGCCAGTTCATTCGGCGCAAGATGGCGCATCCGGCGACCATCAAATTTTGTCAGCGACGAAAAGGCCACATGGTTGATGTCGAGGTTCAGCCCCATACCGATGGCGTCCGTCGCCACCAGGTAATCCACATCGCCATTCTGATAGAGTGCGACCTGCGCGTTTCGGGTGCGCGGGCTAAGCGCGCCCATGACAACTGCCGCGCCGCCCTTTTGGCGCCGGATCAGTTCGGCAATCGCATATACGTTTTCGACAGAAAACCCAACAATCGCAGAGCGTTCCGGCATTCGGCTGATCTTTTTCGATCCCGCGTAAGTCAGTTGCGACATCCGTTCCCGGCGCATGAATTGTGCCCGTGGAACCAGCGCCGCGATCGTTGGGCGCATCGTGTCCGCCCCAAGGAACAATGTTTCGTGCAATCCGCGGGCATGAAGCAACCGGTCGGTGAACACATGGCCACGTTCGGGATCAGCGCAAAGCTGAATTTCGTCGATCGCGACAAAATCGGCCCCCATACCTGCGGGCATCGCCTCGACTGTGCAGACCCAGTATTGCGCACGCGGCGGGACAAGGCGTTCTTCGCCGGTG
This sequence comes from Pseudooceanicola sp., assembly GCA_050633485.1. Lineage (GTDB taxonomy): Bacteria > Pseudomonadota > Alphaproteobacteria > Rhodobacterales > Rhodobacteraceae > Pseudooceanicola. The sequence goes on along the minus strand of JBOEGP010000024.1, from coordinate 3,885 downwards.
ACAAGGGCAACAACCGACGGGCCGCGCAGTGCGACGATGCGGTCGTAAACCTCGCGCGCAAGAAGCCGAAGCGGCAATCCGATGATACCGGTGCGATGGCCCAGCATCCGGTCAATCGCATAGGTGGTCTTGCCGGTGTTGGTAGGGCCAAGGACCGCAGTGATCCCGCCCCGTTCGTCCAGCCATGTCATGGGAGCCTCAGATCTCGGTTCCATTCACGGCGGCATTCAGCCGACCGACCGCAGTCTTTGCGTCTTCGTGATTTGGGTGCAGTTCAAGCACTTTTTCATAGAGGCGGAACGCGTCGTCATCCCGGTCAAGGGTTTCCAGCAAAACCGCCAGTCCGAAAATTGCCCCGAAGTGATCCGGGTTCAGCAGCAGGGTGCGTTCAAGATCATGCAAGGCGAGGCCATAGGATTCTTTGTGAAAGAATGCCATCGCCCGGCTGTGCCATCCTTCGGCGAATTCCGGCGCATGGTCGGTCAGCGCCGTGAAATGTCCCAGGGCCGTTTCTGTTTCGCCTGCTTCCAAGGCATCCGTGCCCCGTTTCAACAAGATATCCAGACTGGAAGACCCCGATTTCGCCCATTCCAGGCGAATTTCCCGTTCGATCCGCTTCGCCTCTACTGGATCGGCCTGACGCAACTGCGCTAGAAGTGAGGCAGTCGATTCGTCTGCCGCGAGTGCGGGCGCCCCGGCAAAGACCGCCAGAACGGCAAATGCCGCGACGGCATTTTTGAATATTTGCATAGACGCGCCCATAACAATTTCAGTGTAGCGTGCCGAACGGCGCATGTAAGCCCCGATGCGGCCATTTTATATAAGGATCACAGGGAAATGAGCGAAGTATTGAACGCAGCGGCGCAAAAGCTGAACGAAAAACTTGGCGGGGGCTTTGACGGCGTCGCGAAATTTGTCGTCGAAGGCCAAGGCGCGATCATGGTTGATTCCAACGGCGCACGTGTGGGCGACGAAGAATCGGACGTGACGCTGACCGCCGATCAGGACACTTTCACGTCCCTTTTGGACGGCGACCTTAACCCGACATCGGCCTTTATGACCGGCAAGCTGTCGGTTGATGGCGACATGAGCAAGGCGATGGCACTCGGGTCAGCGCTGGCCTAAGGCTGTGACAGATCGGATAACACCCGCGCCCTTCTTTTCTGACGTTGATGACGGACCGGAAGGGGGGCACGCCGTCTGGGTACAGACGGCGGATGACACGCGGATCAGGGTGGGCGCATGGCCCTGCGCCAACGCGCAGGGCACCGTTCTGCTGTTTCCGGGCCGCACGGAATACGTTGAAAAATATGGGCGCGCGGCGCGTGATCTGGCGGCGCGCGGCTTTGCGACCCTCGCGGTTGATTGGCGCGGTCAGGGCATCGCGGATCGGATGACGGACAACCCTCTTCAGGGCCATGTGGGGCGGTTTTCCGATTATCAGCTGGATGTCGCGGGTGTGCTGGATGCCGCCAAGGCGATGAACCTGCCCAAACCGTATCACCTGATTGGTCATTCAATGGGCGGCTGTATTGGCCTGCGATCCCTTTACGAAGGGTTGCCGGTGGAAAGCGCCGTGTTCACCGGGCCGATGTGGGGCTTTTCGCTTCCTGTCGTTTCGCGCCCATTTGTCTGGCTGTTGGCTGGCGTGGCCAAACTGGTGGGGCTAGGCAAACTCTATGTGCCGGGCGTGGTGCGGGATGCTTATGTCCTGATCACCCCGTTCCAAGGCAACAAGCTGACCAAAGACAAGGATATGTACGAATACATGATCCGTCAGACACGGGCGCATATGCCGGTCGCCCTGGCAGGCCCGACATTGGGTTGGTTGTTCGAGGGCCTTATGGAAACCCGCGCCCTGTCGCGCAAACAGGCCCCTGACCTGCCCTGCCTGACATTCGTGGGATCAGACGAACGTATCGTTGACGTTGACGCGATCCTTGGGCGGATGGCCGATTGGGACAACGGCCGCCTTGAGATGATCGAAGGTGGCGACCATGAGGTGATCATGGACACACCCGAAGTGCGCAAACGCCTGTTCGACGCCATTGCCGCGCATTTTCACGCATCCGCAGGCACCAGTGCGCCGAACATCGCGCCCGAAAACGGCGTTCTGACCAGTATCAACCGTTAAGCCCGGCCAGATTGCGTCGCCGGCAAAACGGGGCAAAGGGGCACGCCATCGCTGACATGCCCCAAACGTGCCTTATGGCATCAACACGGATTTGCGGTCATATCCTGCCTGATCGCGCGTCAGGTCATCATAGACAAGTTCGACGGCGACCGATTGAATAGCCCCCAACGGAAAGGATTGGTAAATCAGGCCGTCCTGACCGGTGATCGCATTCGGTTGCGCCGTATCCATATAGCATTTCGGCATTGGCCAGCTTTCCATCGGTCCGCCGTTGACCGACACGCGCAGGTCCAGCAGACCACAGCGCCACGCCAGAATTTGCGTGACATAAAGAAGGTCCTGCCCCTCGTATTCCCGCACGGCGATCCAACTGCCTTTGGTCATCGTCATGATCTGTTTGATTTCGGCGGCGGTGGTGAATTTGCCGGTCGGCACCTGTGGTTCGGCGATGTATTCACGTTCGGACGCGGCGTTCGTGACTGTGCTGGCCTCGCCCGTCTCTTGGGGCAATTCCGGAACGATCGGCGTGATCGCCGCAGCCGCATTCGGCTGCCCGCCGCCCCCGCCGGACCCAAGTGCCATTGAAATTGCGATCAAAATCCAACTCAACATGAAAATATCCTTTCTTCGAAGCCTTAAAGGGTGGACTTGGGTTCACCCGCGCGCGATGACCCACTAACCTTTACAAGACAAGCAAGCGTCGCCAGCCGACCACGCATAGATTTGATAATAATCCGGGGTCACTATGGCCAGGCGCGCGCCAAAAAGCCAAGCATTCAACATCGCCATTGTCGCCCAATCCGGGCGACTGCAATACGAGGCGATCCTGTTCGCCGCCTCACTCAGGGCGCAAAGCCCTGATTTCAAAGGCAGGTTGCTGATCCTGACACCCGAACCCGGCCCGTTGTGGAACGGCAACCCGGGCGTCCACAGCCATGACATCCGCGCAACGCTAGAGGATCTGGGCGGCGAATTTGTCCCGTTCACAAGCCGCCATTTCGGTCAGGCCTATCCCTATGGCAACAAGATCGAAGCCCTGTCAGCGCTTCCCGAAGGCGAACCCTTTGTCTTTTTCGACACCGACACGCTGATCACTGGCGATATCCAAAAGGTGCCGTTTGATTTCGAACGCCCCACAGCATCACTGCGCCGCGAAGGGACGTGGCCAAACATCGAATTATATGGCCCCGGCTACGGCGCGATCTGGAAATCACTTTACGACAAATTCGGATTGGATTTCGAAAGCTCGCTCGACCTGACGCAGCCGGATGAATACTGGCGGCGGTACCTGTATTTCAACGCGGGTTTCTTTTTCTACAAGTGCCCCAAGGTATTTGGACAATTGTTTCTGGATTATGCCCTGGCGATACGTGACGCGCCGCCGCGGGAATTGGTGTGTCAGACGCTTGATCCCTGGCTGGATCAGGTCGCCTTGCCATTGGTCATTCACGCATTGGGTGGCGGGCGTGATACGTTACCGGCAGGGTTGTTGGACGGCGATATATCCTGTCATTACCGTTTGTTGCCAATGCTTTATGCGCGTGAATCCGATCATGTGGTTGAGGTGTTGGAAAGCGTTGCGGCCCCCAACAAGATCAAAAAGATCCTGAAACAATATGAACCGATCAAGCGGATGGTCTTTCAGGGGCGTGGGGAAAAGGTGCGCGCCATGTTTGATCGCGACAACCTGCCGGCCCGCGAACGTGCCATCCGAAACCAGATCAAACGCGAAGGGTTCTGGATGCGGTGAC
>JBOEGP010000023.1:0-114446 GCA_050633485.1 Pseudooceanicola sp. | reverse complement strand
GCCGCCATGCATCCCCCGGCGCTTTCGCCCAGCAATGCGATACGGCGGGGATCGACGCCCAGCGCGTCGCTGTTCGCGCGCAACCACGTCAATGCGGCCCACCCGTCTTCGGGGCCTGCGGGGAACGGGGCTTCGGGTGCTTTTCGGTAATCGACGGACACGACGACACAGCCCAGTTCGCGCACCAACATCCCGTTGCGATCATGCCCCATTTCCGGCAGACCGATCACCAAACCGCCGCCATGAAAGTGAAGAACGGCGGGGCGACCCGTGCCTGTGGTTTCCGGTTGATAGATCAATACGCGCACATCTGGCGCGCTGTCCGGGCCGGGAATTCTGCGTTCTTCGAACCGAACACCGTCCAATGGCGCAACCCTGGCCGATGTATCGCGCCGTGCGGCGCGCACCTGTTCCAGATTGTCATCGCTTAGGGTCAGGGTCGCAAACCCCTCCAATCCCTCGATCAGCTCTTTGTGAACCTTGTCCAACATGCCCCGAACCCTTTCCCTGTGCCTGCCAAACAGACCCGGCGTCGTGTATCGCGTCAACCGTGTCGCGTTCCGGCAACCGGTTCGGCGGGAAAATGGGCAGGGTTTCAATGACACTCCACGCCGTCGAGCATCAATGCACACACCCATTTCCCTGCCCCTTGCCCGAACCGCCCTTTTGCTGATCGACCTGCAAGAGGAACATCGCCACGACCAGCGTTACCTTGTGGGGAATTATGATCAGGTGCTGGCCCGTTGTGCGGTGTTGCTGGATATGGCGCGCGCCCAAAACCTGGGCGTTGTTCATGCCGCCTTTGTTCGGGATTTTTCCCGTGTGCCGCCGCGCCCCTTTGAACCCGTTCAGGATGACGGGTCGCCCGCCTTTTCGGCGCCGGGGTCCAACCTGACCGACATTTGCCCCGAAGTGGCCCCCACCAAGGACGAGGTCGTTTTTCCCAAAAACAACCTGTCATGCTTTAGCGAGGCTGATTTTCTTGAACACCTGCACCAACGTCCAGAATGGTTGGTGATCTGTGGCGTCTGGTCAGAAGCCTGCGTTTCCGCAACCGTGCGCGACGCGATCGAACACGGCATTCGCGTTTTGCTGGTCAAGGACGCCTGCGGAAGCGCAACCGACGCCATGCATCAAAGTGCGATCCTGACATTGGCCAACCGGCTGTATGGTGGCGCGATTTGTGACACGCAAACCGCAGTGGCCCTGATGCAGGGGCAGGAAAGACCGGCATGGCGCCCCACCGGCCCTGTTCCCTTGCGGTTTGATGCAACAACCATGGCCGCCGTGTACGACACCCTGTAACGCGCGGGCAGCGGCAATCATGCCTTCCTGCCATCGCCAAAGCCCCCGTTGCCCCCGTGAACGCAACACAATCGCGCGACTTTTCGCCTTTGGGGATGATTTGTCCGGATGTTGATCTGGTTCCCGCAAACCAGCGTGCTAGAATCACTTTAAAATCAAGCAGGGCCAAGTCGCCACAGGCCAAATTCAAAGGCAGTCGCTTTTATGTTTCGCATCTCCGCAGCCGCGCTGTGCATCGGCTTGGCCATTGTCGTGCCTCTGGGCGCCGCCGAGGTCGAAGTGATCGCCCCCGAAGCCAGCAAAGAGCTTCGCAAGGACCTGCGCGCCGCATCGCTTGCCGCGCAGGCTGTGCGCGAAAAAGTGACAGATGGGCAGGAATTGCTGGCCGCGGCCAAGGCCGATTATCGGCGCATGGTTGCCGCACTTTATGCCGCCGGGCATTTCGGCGGCACCGTGTCGGTTGACGTTGACGGGCGCGAAGCATCCACCCTGTCGGTCCTGCGCCGCCTTCCAACCATCAACGCCATCACGATCAGGGTAACGCCCGGACCCAGATACCGGTTTTCAACGGCCCAGGTCGCGCCCCTACCAAAGGGGATCCCCCCGGTCGAAGGGTTTGAACCCGGTGCCCTGGCGACAACGCCGGTGATGCGCCGCGCCGCGGAACGCGCCATTCGAAACTGGCGTGCAAAGGGTCACGCAAAGGCGCAAGTGTCCGGGCAACAGATCACCGCCCAGCACGCAACCACCAGCATCGCCGCCCGGATCGACCTGGCCCCCGGACCACGCCTGCGTTTTGGAAAGATGATCCTGTCGCAGTCCAGCCAAACCAGTAGGGTGCGCCCAAACCGCATTCGCGCCATCGCCGGGCTGCCCACCGGCGAGGTGTTTTCCCCGAACGACATCGAGGATGCGGAACGCCGGTTGCGCAACTCTGGCGCATTCCGATCCGCCGTCGTGCGCGAGGCCGAAGACGCCAATCCCGACGAAACGCTGGACATGACCCTGGACGTCGAAGATGCCAAACCCCGGCGCATCGGTTTTGGCGCGGAAATCAGCAACACCGAAGGGCTTGCCGGTACAGCGTTCTGGATGCATCGAAACCTGTTGGGCGGCGCGGAACGGTTTCGCGTTGATGCCAACATCAAAGGGATTGCGGGCGACAGCGGCGGGATCGATTATGGCCTTGCCGCATCTTTGTCACGCCCTGCCTTTCTGCACCCGGACATGAGCCTGCGCTTCGCCGCCAAGCTTCAACACTTGGACGAACCCGCCTATGTGTCGAACCTGATCGAAACGACGGTGGGCGTGGAACGCTATATCAACGACAAGATCAGCGTCGAACTGGACATTGGCGCCCGGTTTTCCCATGTCACAGACGCCTTTGGCACACGCAACTTTAACCATGTGATTGGGCAGGCCATGCTGACCTGGGACAATCGCGACGATGAACTCGATCCCACCAAGGGCACCTATGCCCAGGTCACAGCCAGCCCGTTTGTTGGCATTTACGGTTCTGAAACCGGCGCAAGGTTGTACGGTGATTTTCGCGGATACGTGCCTCTCCAGTCCGGGCGGTTTTCATTGGCTGGCCGGGTTCAGGCAGGCTCGGTAACCGGCGCGTCGCTTGCGGGCACGCCCCCGTCTTACCTGTTCTTCTCAGGCGGGGGTGGCACGGTGCGCGGTCAGGACTACCAATCGCTTGGCGGCACCACTGTTGCGGGCCAAACGGTTGGCGGTCGCAGTTTCCTTGGGCTGACGGGGGAATTGCGCGCCAAGGTCACTGACAATATCGGCGTCGTCGGGTTTGTCGATTATGGCTATGTCAGCCCGGCCGCTGGATACACCGGCGGCGATTGGCACGGCGGCGCGGGCATCGGCGGGCGGTATTACACCCCCATCGGCCCGATCCGGTTTGACGTGGCCCTGCCGATCACCGGCGAAAAAGGCTTTGGCGTTTACGTTGGCATTGGACAGTCATTTTGATGCGAAATCTCATCCAGCCCCCCCAAACGACACCATCAAAGGTGACACCGCTGTCGCGGCCCGTTTCGGTTATTGCCCCCCGCCGGGCCCGCATCGCAACCCGAAAAACACCCCGACATGACACCCAAAATCTGATCATCCGAATGTCGATGGCGCTGATCGCTTGCGCCCTGATCCTTGCGTTGATGGCGATGCCGTCGCTGGCACAGGACAAGGATGACGACGGCGAAGGGTTTCTGACCCGCCTGATCCAGGATTCCCTGTCCGGCACGGGGCGCGATGTGGACATCACCGGATTTCGCGGGGCGCTGTCATCACGTGCCACGCTGGACCGGATGACCATCGCTGACAGCGAAGGCATCTGGCTGGAACTGAACGACGCCGTGCTGGATTGGAACCGGCGCGCATTGTTGTCCGGACGCCTTGAGGTCAACGAACTGACCGCGGGCGCAATCACCCTGTTCCGCCTGCCCAAAGGCGAACCCAACCCGCCAAAACCCGAGGCAACAGGCTTTGCCATCCCCGACCTTCCGGTGTCCGTCACCATTGGCCGGATCAACGCCGCAACAGTGACCCTGGGCAAGGATGTGATCGGTGAACCTGTCACCCTTGGGCTGGACGGGCGCATCGCCCTTGCCGGGGGCGGCATCGACGTTGAAATGGCCATCATCCGAACCAACAAGGCAGGCACATTCACCCTACAGGCGGATTATGCCCCTGATGCCGCGACCCTTGCCGTCAACCTGACGCTCAGGGAACCGGCCGACGGCATCGCCGCGCGGCTGCTGGACCTGCCCGGTCGCCCGTCGGTGGATTTGACAATCGCCGGCACGGGTCCGCTGGATGATTACCGCGCGGACATTGATCTGGACACTGACGCCAGGGATCGCCTTTCCGGCGCGATAACCCTGCGCGCGGATGATGCTGGCGGGCGTGTGTTTGACGCCGATCTTGGCGGTGATGTCACCGCGTTGATCCTGCCGCAATATCACGACTTCTTTGGCCCGGCTGTGTCGCTCAAGGCGCTTGGAACCCGGGGCGGTGACGGCGCGATTTCGTTAAAGACGTTTGATTTGACGGCGGCCGCGATCGCCCTGTCCGGCAGCGCGGATATTTCGGCGGCAGGTCAGCCCGTGCGCTTTGATGTGACCGGGCGCATCGCATCGGCGGACGGGTCGCGTGTTGCCCTTCCTCTGGGCACCGGACTTTCTGTGTCTGACACAACGCTGGATGTCGTCTTTGACGCGGCCAAGGGTGACGCGGTTACCGGGCAATTTGCCATCGCCGCGTTGAAACTACCCGGCTATGCAGTCAATGCGGTCAAGCTGACGCTGGACGGGGCAATCGCGATTGGTGCGTCCCCGTCGTTTGGCGGCGATGTCACATTCGACGCCGCCGGAGTGATGCCCGACGATCCCGCCATGGCCCGTGCCATCGGTGATGCGATCACGGGCGGCGCGCGCATTGACTGGCGCGCCGATGCCCCGATCAGCATTCGCGCGTTGCGCCTTGACGGTGCCAGTTACGAGGCATCGCTGAACGCGGATATCACCCCGGCTGACGGCACGTTGACCATCGCCGCTGATGGCCGCGCCGCGGCGCGCGACCTGTCGGCCTTTGCCGCCCTGACAGGCACCGACCTGCGCGGTGCGGCGGACCTGAACGTTGATGTCACCGCCGACCTGATCGGCGGCACCTTTGACGTTAAGGCCAACGGGGCCACCAGCGGATTGGCCTTGGGCAATGATCAGATTGATCCGCTTTTGTCGCCGCCCGCCACGCTGACGCTGGATATCGCACGCACAATCGACGGGCTGACCCTGCGCGATGTGCGGTTGGAAAACGATGCGTTCCGCGCAACCGCATCAGGCATGTTGGCCAATGACAGCGGCGGGATCGATTACACCGCGCGGCTGGAAAACGCGGGCATCTTTACCGGAACCCAAAGCGGCCCTGTCACCCTGACCGGCAACGTGACCCCAAAAGAAGACGGGCTGCGCATCGTGGGCCGCGGTGCCGGCACCGACCTGACCCTTGGAATAGCGCCCGCTGATCTGGTCCTGGAAAACGGCGTGCAGTTTTCCTATGACCTGAGCGCCGGGAAACAGCTGATCCTGCACGCAGCCAAGATCGAAACGGATCAGGCGCGGATCAGCGCCCAAGGCGATTTGACCGCCGGTGCCCGCAGCCTGTCACTGGACGCCCTGTTGCGCAATTCGGCCCTGTTCACCGGTGGTCAGGCAGGCGCCGTGTCACTTGATGCCCAAATCCGCGAAATCGCGACCGGCTGGCGGGTCGAGGCAACAGGCGGCGGCGACAATATCGGCATCGGCAATCCCGGCGTGGACCCCCTGTTCGCAGGGCGCACCGATCTGAAAGTGATCCTGACGGCAGGCGAACGGATCACACTGGAAAGCCTGACGCTGACCAACCCACAGACTGACCTGAGCGCCAAGGGCGACCTGACCGCAGGCAGCCGCACGATCGAGGCCCGCCTGCGGCTGGCCAACTCGGCCATTTTCACCGGCGGACAAGCCGGGCCAGTGGATCTGACCGCATCAGCCCAACAGGTCGGCGGCGAAACCTATGCCCTGACCCTGGATGGCGTCGGCAACGGGCTTGGGATCGGCAATCCGGCCATCGACAACCTGCTGACCGGGCGCAGCGACATCACCGTCAAGGCCACCCTGAACGGCCAGACACTGGCCCTGACCCAAGCCGATTTTTCCGGCACGGCCATAAACGCCTCAGCCAACGGCAGCCTGTCGGCTGAGGCCATTGACCTGACGTTGAACGCACGGCTGGACAATGTTGGGCGGCTGACGCGCGGCCTGTCCGGACCGCTGAGCGTGACAGGCGATATCGGCCGCGCGGGCGACACCACGCGGGTGGATCTGCGCGCCTCGGGGCCCGGCGGAACCACGGCAAATGTCTCAGGGCGCGTGGCCCTTCCGGGCGGCGCGGTTGATCTGAACATCACCGGTCAGGCCCCCCTTGCCCTGGCCAATGCATTCATTGCCCCGCAGTCGGTCGCGGGAACCGCCAGTTTCGACATGGCCGTAAATGGCCAGCCATCCCTATCCGCCTTGTCTGGCCGGGTTTCGGTTAAGAACACCCGTGTCGTCTTGCCCGAAGTCCAGCTGATCGCCGAGTCATTTAACGGCGACGTCACATTGTCTGGCGGGCAGGCTTTGGTCAAAATGGCTGGGAAAATGGGCGGCGGCACCATCACCGTGAACGGGCCTGTCGCCCTGAACGCGCCCAATGCCGCTGACCTTAAAATCGCTGTGTCGCGGGTGCGCATCGAACGATCCGGCCTTGTGTCCACGGTGTTGAACGGTGCCGTCGCGATCACCGGGCCGATCACGGGCAGCGGGGTACTTTCGGGTGTGATCGGGCTTTTCGACACGGAAATGCGCATCCCTTCCGGTGGTTTCGGCGGGGTCGAGGCGATCCCGGACATCACCCATTTGAACGAACCCAGCGGCGCCCGCGCGACCCGCGTTCGCGCAGGATTGATCGACACCGGCAACGGCGGCGGATCGGGGCAAGGTGCGGCTGCGCTTGGGCTTGATCTGCTGATCCGCACCGACAATTCCATCTTTATCCGCGGACGTGGCCTTGACGCCGAATTGCGTGGCCAATTGCGTGTCGAAGGCACCACAGCCGATGTGCGCCCGGTCGGACAATTCGACCTTGTGCGCGGACGGCTGAACATTCTGACAAAACGGTTGGACCTGACCGAGGGCCGGTTAAGCATGGCGGGCGATTTTGAACCGACCATTCGCCTTGTCGCCCAGAACCAAGGCAAGGATTACCTGGTCACGATCACCGTCGAAGGCCCCGCATCGGCACCGGTCGTCACCTTTGCATCGCAACCCGATCTGCCCCAGGACGAGGTGCTGTCGCAGCTGTTCTTTGAACGCGACCTGTCTTCGCTGTCCATCCTGCAGGCCGCCAAACTGGCCGCCGCAGTGGCGGAACTGACAGGAAGCGGCGACGGGGGACTGGCCAGCAAAATCCGCGGCAAGGTCGGTCTGGACGATCTGGACATCACCCAGACCGAAGATGGCCAAACATCGCTGCGCGCCGGGAAATACATTTCGGAAAACGTCTATACCGAGGCCGAAGTCACGTCGAAAGGCGACACCAACCTGTCGATCAATCTGGACATCTCGGACAACCTGACCGCACGGGGCAAAATCACCAGCGGCGGCAACACGAGCCTGGGGCTGGTGTTCCAAAAGGATTACTGACGCCTCTCCGAAAGGATGCGCGCAATCGGATTGTGGACAATTGCCGCCCTAGCCATTGCCCTGAAAGGCCGGACCATCGGGTTCGTCACCTGCGATCTGGTCGTAGAGGTGCCAGGTCGCATGACCCAGCAACGGTAAGGTGACAAACAGCCCCACAAACCCCGGCAACATCCCGACAAAAGTCACGACAGCAATGAACACGCCCCATGCCAACATCGGCACCGGGTTGGTCGTGACGGTTGTGAACGACACGATCATGGCGGTCACGAAATCCACCTCACGATCCAGTAAAAGTGGCAGGGAAATGACCGTGATCATATACAAAAGTAGAGCAAAGCCCGCACCAACGACACTTCCCACCGCCAGCATGCTCAGCCCGTTGACTGTCAGAAACACGTCATAGGACGATGACACATTGGTCATCACCGACAGCCCCATGAACAACGCAAAAATCATGTGTCCCAAAAAGAACCAGAACAGGAACAGAAACAGGATGATCGCACAAATTGACGGCAATTGCCGCCTGCTCTGTCGCAGCACCACCGTCAGGATGGGCACCAAATCCAACGCCCGTCCCTGTTCGATACGCCGCGAAACATCATATAGCCCGACCGCCGCAAAAGGCCCGATCAGCGGAAACGACACGGCCGCGAAAATCAGCCAATAGCTTTGGCCGGTGGCATAGGTGATCCACGCCAACACCCACCCGATGACGACATAGGCCGCCGCGAACAACAGCCCGAACAACGGCGCGCGGCGCATGTCGCGCCATGCACGGCGCAGTGCCTCGGCCAGCATGGCCGGGGTGACCTTGTGCATTTTCGGAAGTCCGGGCTTGGGCGTATCGGGCATCTGTCCTCCTCAGGCTTTGCGCAAGCAGAGCGGGTTTTGACAGGCGGATCAACTGTATCCTCGATGCATGTTTTGAAAGACCCTTGCGGTTCGCGGGTCACAAGGCCTTTGCCAAGCCGGAATCCCGCAAGGAACCAGTCCTGAGATCAACTTTGGATCAACACGCGCCCCAAGACCCCGGAGGGCGGTCAACCGACCGCTGCGGCAAGGCGAAACCCGTCTATTTGCGCACCAATGGCGCGAGCGCCTCGTCCTTGATCACCCAAGCAGCCAGAGAATCGCGGATCGCTTCGGCCATTTTGATCCTGAATGCCGCGTCGATCAGATTGGTGCGGTCACGTTTGTCCGACAGGAACCCCACTTCGATCAGGACAGACGGAATATCGGCCGCCTTGAGAACCGAAAACCCCGCAGACCGCATCGGGTGGGAATTCAGCGGTGCCCCCACCGCACGGAACCCATCCACCAGCGCGGCCGCCAAACGCTTTGTCCGGGGCCGGGTTTCCATCCGCGCAAGGTCCAACAGGATTCCGGCAACCTGATCATCCTTGCCCGACAGGTCGATCCCCGACAGCAGGTCGTCGCGGTCATGTCGTTCGGCCAATTTCGCTGATGCCTCATCGGTCGCGGTTTCGGACAATGTATGCACCACAGCGCCGCGCGCACGTCCTTCGGACAATGCATCCGCATGCAGGGACAGGAACACATGCCCGCGCACCTCATGCGCGATTTCGACCCGCCGTTCCAACGATACGAAACTGTCGTCAGTACGGGTCATCACCACCTTGATCCCGCCCGCACGGATCAGAACATCGGACAGTTCCCGCGCGAATGTCAGCATCAGGTCCTTTTCAACCTGACCGTCACGTTGCGCGCCGGGATCAATCCCGCCATGCCCCGCATCAATAACCACGACCAATGGGCCATCCACCTGTTCGCCGACCCTGACCCCGTCGCCCTTTTGCCCCCAACTGGGGTCATCGGGCGGCATGCCGGAACGTGCGGTAAACCTGTCCGCACCGACATCGCGAAACCGCGCCGTCAACCTTGCGCGCCCGCTTTCTTCATCCACTTTCAGACCCGCACGATCCAACGCAAGCGGCCCGGCCAGATCAATCACCAGCCGTGACCATCCGGGGCGAAAGCTCCCGAAACGGACATCGTTGGCGCGGTCGGCGTTCAACAACACCCGTTTGTCCACGCCCGTCCAATCGACCTCGCGGAAATCCAAGACAGCGCGGGGCGGATCGGTCAGGGTGAACACCCGCCATGGCACGCCCTGCGACAGCATCAGATCAACGTCCAACCCGCCATTCGCATCGGTGATCTGGCTTTGCCCCATATCCACCCGCGCCAGCGCGCTGAATCCTTGGGCTATGGCCGCCGGACCTGTGCCAATGGCGGCGCAGCACAGGGCAATCGCGCCCACGATATTGGTTAGGAACCTGCTCATGCTCTCTGCCTTTCCGGCGGATGTTTGGCAAAGCCTATCGCATGTCCGCCACCCTGCGAAGCCCAAAGCGCCCCAAAGATTTCGCACATGTGCGTCTGTTTCCTCTCGCCCTCGCGCGATCCGGCGTTAACCTGCATCACAAACCACCACATCGGAGGCACCATGTTCGACCGTTTGAAAGACACCGCCGCGCCCGGCACCGCATTGGCCAAGATGGCCAAGGGCCTTGATATGCGCCTGATGCTGCGATCCGGGGCCACCGACACGTTAGTCATCATTCGCGACGGGGCGGTTGCCTCGACCGACGATGGGCCGCATGTCATGGTGCCGTGGGACACGCGCATCGCCGCCGACCCCGACGAATGGGCCGCGTTTCTTATGCCCGTGCCCGCGCCGGGCCATCACGACATCTTTGCCCTTTTGCGCCGTGGGGCAGTGCAATTCGATGGCAACCTTTTGCCCATGATGCAGAACCTTTTGTATATCAAACGACTATTGGCATCCCTGCGTCCGGAGGCATCGGCATGAGCATCACGATTGAACCGATCACGGGCCGCTATGCCCATATCGACATCGACGGCGTAAACCACCGCATTTACTGGGAAGAAGCGGGCCAGGGCATCCCGTTGGTCTGTCTTCATACCGCCGGAAGCGACGGGCGCCAGTACCGCGCCATCCTGAACGATCCCGACGTGACGGCACATTACCGTGTCATGGTGTTCGACATGCCCCGCCACGGCAAATCCAGCCCCGCGCCCGGCACGATTGATGACGATTACGCCCTGACCTCAGATACCTATATGGCCCAGATCATGGCGTTCTGTCAGGCGATGGACCTTGACCGCCCCGTTGCCATGGGCTGTTCCATCGGCGGGCGCATCGTGCTGCATCTGGCCAAGAACCACCCGGAATCGTTCCGCGCCATGATCGGCCTGCAAAGCGCGGCCTATGTGCCCCGATACTACGACACGTCCTGGCTGGATCGCCCCGATATTCACGGTGGCCGCATCTGCGGAAGCTTTGCGGACGGGTTGATGTCACCCACCAGCCCGATTGCCCAAAAGGACGAAACCCGTTGGCATTACATGCAGGGGGGACCGGGTGTGTTCAAAGGCGATCTGTTCTTTTATCAGATCGACGGCGATTTCCGGTCCGAAGTTGACAAGATCGACGTGTCGAAATGCCCGATCCACCTGTTGACCGGGGAATACGATTTCTCGTGCCGCCCCGAAGACAGCCGCGCCATGGCCGATCAATTGGGGATAGACGTGACGGTGATGGAAAACATGGGGCATTTCCCAATGTCCGAAAACCCCGACACGTTCCTGACGTATCTAAAACCCGTGCTTGATCGCATTCGCGCGGCCGGGTGACAAAACATTCGGGACCGCCCGTACTTTACCGGCGGTCCCGAACGATAACAAAACGGGGTGTGCGACCCGGCCTAGGCCACCTGATCCAACCCGCGCCCTTTCAACAATGCCTCAACACCCGGCAGCCGTCCGCGAAATTTCTGATACAGCACGTCGGCCTCTTCGGACCCACCCTTGGACAGCACGAATTCCTCAAGCTTGCGCGCGGTTTCAGGATCAAACGCGCTGCCTGCCTCCTCGAACGCGGCAAAGGCATCGGCGTCCATCACTTCTGACCACATGTAACTGTAATAGCCGCTGGAATAACCATCGCCGCTGAACACATGGGCGAAATGCGGCGTGGCGTGGCGCATGATGATGGATTTCGGCATACCCAGATCGGCCAGAACCGCCGCCTGTTTGGCCATCGGATCGGCGGGCGCCGCACCATCGTGAAATTCCAGATCGACCAACGCCGAGGCGACATATTCCACCGTCTGAAATCCCTGATCGAAATTCGCGGCCTTCAGAACCTTATCCAGCAGGTCCCGTGGCATCGCCTGTCCTGTATCCGCATGGGTGGCAAATTTTTCCAACACTTCGGGCACCTCAAGCCAATGTTCGTAAAGCTGGCTGGGAAGTTCGACAAAATCGCGCGCGACAGACGTGCCCGACACCCGTTCGTAAACCACGTCAGACAACATCTGATGCAACGCATGGCCAAATTCGTGAAACAGCGTGCGCGCATCGTCATATGACAATAACGCCACCTGCCCCGCAGGCGGTTTGGCGAAATTGCAGACGTTTATCACAACCGGTGTCTGGCCCTTGGGCAGTTTGGCCTGTCCGCGCATTGCCGAACACCACGCGCCCGACCGCTTGGACCCGCGGGCGAAATAATCACCGATGAAAACCGCCACATGTTTCCCATCGCGCGTCACATCCCATGCCCGGCAATCGGGGTGGTAAAGCGGCACATCCAGTGGCGAAAATTCCAGCCCGAACAGGCGTGTGGCGCAATCGAATGACGCATCAATCATCCGGTCCAGTTGCAGATACGGTTTCAACACCGCCTCGTCCAAATCATGGTCTGCCTTGCGCCGTTTTTCCGCGTAATATCGCCAATCCCAGGGTTCCAGATCGCCGTTCACGCCATCGGCCTGCATCATCGCGGTTAACACGGATTCATCCGCCAGGGCCTGTGCGCGGGCCGGTTTCCACACCTGCATCAACAGGTCGCGCACCTTGTCCGGGCTGCCCGCCATTTCGGTTTCCAGCTTGTAAGCCGCGAAATTGTCATACCCAAGAAGCCGTGCGCGTTCTTCCCTCAGGCTCAGAATCTCGGCTGCGATGGCGGTGTTATCCGTGGCCCCGCCGTTCGCACCACGCGCCGCCCATGCCCGCCATGCTGTTTCGCGCAGATCGCGGTGCGGAGAAAACTGAAGGAATGGCACGATCAGCGAACGCGACAATGTCACCGCCGGGCCATCCACGCCCTTCTCTGCTCCGGCAGATCGCGCCGCGTCGCTGACAAAACCGGGCAATCCGTCCAGATCATCTTCGGACAGGGGCATGACCCAATCGCGTTCGTCCGCCAACAGGTTCTGGGTGAATTGCGTGCCAAGGGTGGCCAGCCGCCCCTTTATGTCCTTCATCCGGGCGGCCGCATCCCCGGTCAGGGCGGCACCGGCGCGCACAAAGCCCCTGTGGGAAAGGTCAAGGATGCGATCCTGATCGGCGTTCAACCCCAATGTGTCGCGCGCGGCCCACAATTCGGCAACCCGCGCAAACAGGGCCTGATTGGCCGTGATTTCGGCGTAATGCGCGGCAATCTTTGGTGAAAATTCGCGTTGAAGCGCCTCGCGCTCGGGGTTGCTGTCGGCCCCGGCGACCGTGAAAAACACCGACAGCACTTTCTCAAGCGCTTTGCCGGATGTTTCCAACGCCTCAACCGTGTTGGCGAATGTCGCCGGGTCGGTCGCGGTGGCAATCGCGGCGATTTCGCCCCGATGTTCGGCCAATGCCATGTCCAGCGCGGGGGCGAAATCCGTGTCCTTGATCGTGTCGAACGGGGCCAGTTCAAACGGGCCGGTCCAATCAGACAGCACGGGGTTGGTCAACTTGGTCATTGGGTGTCTCCTTTGCCGGGAAACCTATGCCTGTGCCCGTCCGCTTTCCAGCCCACAAACCGGGCAATCGTCCCGAGGTTTCATCGCGATCTTGCGCGTTTCCCCCCACAGGGCGTCATAAATCAACATCTGCCCCGTAAGCGCCGCGCCCGCACCCGTGATGATCTTGACCGCCTCAACCGCCATCATCGCGCCCACCACACCGGGCAGAGGCCCCAAAACGCCCGCTTCGGCACAGGACGGGGCAAGCCCGTCTGCCGGGGCTTCGGGGAAAATGCACTGGTAACACGGGGTTGCATTGGCAGGGTCAAAGACGGAAACCTGCCCCTCCCATTGCGATAATGCGCCCGAGATTAAGGGCTTGCCCTGCGCGACAGCAATCCGGTTGGCCAGATACCGGGTGTCAAAATTGTCGGTCCCATCCAGGATAACATCATAATCAGCGAACAGGTCCGCCGCCATATCCGCACCCAGCCGTTGGTTATATGGGCGCACATCGGCAAAGGGGTTTTGCGCCAAAATCGCATCGGCGGCCGAAAAAACCTTTGGTTTGCCGATGGCCGCATCCGCATGGATCACCTGACGCTGGAGGTTGGCATTTTCCACCACATCGTCATCGATAATCCCGATGACACCCACACCTGCGGCACCAAGATACAACAGCGCAGGCGACCCAAGGCCCCCGGCCCCGATCACCAACACCTTGGCATCCTTTAACTTGCGCTGCCCCGGCCCGCCAAGTTCGCGCAAAACGATGTGGCGCGCATAGCGTTCCAGTTCCGTATCGCTGAACGCCCCGCTTGCTTGCCGTGTCGTGTCAGGACCCACTGATGCGCCCGCCTGCGCGCGCGCCTTGAGCCAACCCAACCCCTGACGATAGAGCGCGATCACCGCCGCCATCCCACCCAGCATGAGCCAAGGTGCCAATCCGCCACCCGTCGCCGCACGCAAACCGTGGCCTGCGGGCAATACCACCTGCGCCAACAACACCGCCGAAAACAGCACAACCAAAACGGCCAGTCGCGGCCCACGACCAACCCCGGCAAATCCGCCACCGAACCAAAGCGCCGCCGCCAATGCCAAAACCGCCAGCATCAGGTTTGCCCGGTAGAACCAAAGCCACCGCTGCCACGGTCCGTGTCATCCAGCGTGCCTGTCAGGTCGAACCGCGCCAGTGTCACCGGGGCCACGACCATCTGCGCGATCCGGTCACCATGGGCGACGTGAAACGCCCGATCGCCAAGGTTCACCATGATCACCCCAACCGGGCCACGATAATCGCTGTCGATGGTTCCGGGCGTGTTCACCAGCGTCACGCCATGTTTCAGAGCCAAGCCTGACCGCGGGCGAATCTGCACCTCGAATCCTGTCGGGATTGCCATGGCCAGCCCTGTTGGGATCAACGCGCGGTCACCGGGGGCCAAAGTCACACCATCCCGCGTGTCGTGCGGGAAATTGGCGCGAATATCCGCACCCGCCGCGCCGCTGGTTGCATAATCGGGCAATGCAATCGCATCATCTGCCCCGTCCAGCCGCATTACCGAAACGCTTATCCGGCCCGCCATCGCCATCCCCATCCGTTGCAATCGAATTCGCCGTGATCACCCAAGCGTTTGGGCCACCAAGTCCGCCAATCGGCGCGCGACGGCATCCTTGTCCATGCGCGGCCACACATCCGCGCCACGGTCCGAAATCAGGACAACCGCGTTCTCGCTCCCGCCCATGATGCCGGTTTCCGGGCGCACATCATTGGCCACGATCCAATCGCATCCCTTGCGGGTCAGCTTGGCCGTGGCGTGTTCAACCACATCATCGGTTTCAGCGGCAAAACCGATCACCAGCTTTGGCCGCCCCTTTTTCATCTGGCTGACCTGGGCCAGAATGTCGGCGTTTTCAGCAAATTCCATGACCGGCAGCTTGCCCTTGTCCTTTTTGATCTTGGACCCGGTCGCCTTGGCCACCCGCCAATCCGCCACCGCAGCCGCAAAAATCGCCGCATCAACTGGCAAGGCTTCCTCAACCGCTGTCAGCATTTCAGCCGCAGTTTCCACCTTTACCACCTTGGCCACGTCCGGGGGCGGTACGCTGGCCGGGCCGGTGACAAACACCACCTCGGCGCCCAGATCCGTCAGGGCGCGGGCAATCGCCGTGCCCTGTGCGCCCGAGGATCGGTTGGCGATATAACGCACCGGGTCAATCGGTTCATGGGTCGGTCCGGATGTCACCAACACGCGCCGCCCTTTCAGCGGGCCATCGGCAAAGAACGCCTCGATCGCCGCGACGATCTCCATCGGTTCGCCCATTCGTCCGGGCCCAAATTCTCCGCAGGCCATGTTGCCTTCGTTGGGGCCGATCACGCTGATGCCATCCCCTTGCAAAATCCCAAGGTTGCGTTGCGTCGCCGGGTGGTCCCACATGCGCACGTTCATTGCCGGGGCGATCATCACCGGCGTGTCGGTGGCCATCAACACTGTCGATGCCAGATCGCCGGCCAGCCCATGCGCCATCTTGGCCATCAGATCCGCCGTGGCCGGGGCCACCACCACCAGATCCGCAGATCGCGACAATTGGATATGGCCCATCTCGGCCTCGGCCGTCAGATCAAACAGCGCGCCATGCACTTTTTCGCCCGCCACCGCCGATATCGTCAGGGGGGTCACGAATTCAGCCGCCGCCGCCGTCATCACCGGCGTCACGGCTGCCCCGCGTTCGCGCAGGCGACGGATCAGGTCAGGGCATTTAAAGGCGGCGATCCCGCCCCCGATGATCAGCAAAATCCGCTTGTTCGTCAGCATGGTCTTCCCCGGTCGCGTTGTCGCATGACCCTAGGCGAGCGCCGCACGAGGGGCAAGCCAAGCGCGCGACCACACGCATCACTGGCCGCGTCCAACCCCTTTTGCCAATCCCTGCCGATGGATATACGCTCGCCCCCCTGTTGGGTTTGGTCAAAGGCGCAAATCGGTGACACATCGTACAATGTTGGTACTTGGCGGGGCCGCGTCCGGCAAATCCGCTTGGGCGGAATCCTGGGTCAAAGCCCGCAACCTGCCCAAAATCTATGTCGCCACCGCCGCCGCGGGCGACACGGAAATGGCTCAAAAAATCGCCAAACATCGCGTTCAGCGCGGGCCTGACTGGGAAACACTGGAAATTCCCCATGCCCTCGCGGACACTTTGCGCACATTGCCGCCCGGCCGGGCAGTGCTGATCGATTGTGCCTCGATGTGGCTCAGCAACCTGATGCTGCGCGGGGATGACCTGGACCAGGCAACTCAGACATTTGTGACTGCATTGGCCGCCTGCCCCGCTGACGTGACGATTGTCACCAACGAAGTCGGACAGGGCATCGTGCCTGACAACGCACTCGCCCGCAGATTTCGCGAGGCACAGGGAAGGCTGAACATCCAGCTGGCCCAACAGGCAACCCGCGTTGTCCAGATCGTCGCGGGCCTGCCCAATGTACTCAAGGGGGATATCTGATGCGGTTCTTTTGGGTGCGCCACGGCCCGACCCACGCCAAAGGCATGGTCGGCTGGACCGACCTTCCCGCCGATCTCAGCGACACCGCGCAGATCGCGCGCGTCTCGGATCACCTTCCCAAGGATGCCGTGGTGATTTCCTCGGACCTGACCAGGTCCATCACCACCGCCGACGCGATCCAGGGCGCGCGCAAACGTCTGCCCCATGATCCGGACCTGCGCGAAATGCATTTCGGTGACTGGGAATTGAAACGCTCAGGCGACATCGCGCAATCCCACCCCGACCTGTCGCGCGCCTTTTGGACCGACCCCGGCGATCACCGCCCCCCGAATGGCGAAAGCTGGGGCGACATGACCATCCGAACCGGCAACGCCGTGGATCGCCTGATGGCCAGCCATGCGGGCCGGGATGTGATCGTGGTGGCCCATTTCGGTGTGATCCTTGGCCGCGTGGCCGATCACACGAACACCCCCCCGCGCAAGGTCCTCGGGCAAAAGATCGACAACTTATCGATCACCGAACTCCGCTGGGACGGCAATGATTGGCACCTCGGGGCGATCAATCACCTTCCGTGAAGACGCAGTTCATGGATTTTCGTTTCCCCACCGGCGTCGGGCCGCCGTAACCTGCCCCCGACACAACGCATAAGGGGCACCATGACCTACGATCTTTTCATTGGCGACCGAACATTCTCAAGCTGGTCCCTGCGCGGCTGGCTCATGCTCGAAAAATTCGATCTGCCCTATCAAAGCCACCTCGTCGGGCTTTATTCCGGCACGATGGCAGATGATCTGGCCCCGCTCGCCCCGGCGCGACTGGTTCCGGTCCTGCGCACACCCGAAGGCACCGTCGTTGGCGAAACGCTTGCCATCGCCGAAACCCTGGCCGAACGTCACCCGGATGCCGGGATGTGGCCCCGCGACCCGGCGGCGCGCGCCCTTGCGCGCTGGCTCGTCGCGGAAATGCACGCCGGCTTCGGCGCCCTGCGCACCGATTGCCCAATGCAATTGATCACGCAGAACAAGGGCTTCCCGGCCTCCGATGACGTCAAGGCCGACCTTGCCCGCATCCAAACCCTCTGGGCCCTTGCCCGCAAGAACCGCACCTCCGATGGCCCTTGGCTCTTCGGGGAATACTCACTGGCGGATGCCTTCTTTGCCCCTGTCGCGGCCCGCATCGCAGGCTATGACCTGCCCGTTGGTCCGGACGCCGCCGCCTATGTCGCCCACACGCTGGCCGACCCGGCCTTCCGGCGCTGGCGCGCCCTGGGCCTGACCGTCACCTATGATCCGAACCCTTACGCGCTTGACCTGCCCCAGGCGGATTGGCCCGGTCCCGAACCGATGGCCGCGAAACCCGTCGCCTCGGGCCACCCCGAAAACGCCACCTGCCCCTATTCAGGCAAACCCGTCACGGATTTGCTGGAACTGGATGGCCGTGTCTTTGGCTTTTGCAACCCAACCTGCCGCAACAAAACCGTCAACGACCCCGCCGCCTTCCCCGAATTCATGGCACTCCTCACCTGAAAAGCGCCTCCAGACAGGCTTCATCTTTCCCAAAGTACTTCGGGGGAGACGCCAAAGGCGTCGGGGGCAGCGCCCCCTATGCGCCCGCGGCCCGCAAGGCGTCCCATACCCGACCCGGCGACGCCGGCATGTCAAATTCGCCAACACCCACCTGCGCCAAGGCATCGCGCACGGCACTCATGCCCGCGGCCAACCCGCCGACAGACCCGGCCTCGCCCACGCCCTTGACCCCAAGGGGGTTCTTGGCGGTCGCCACATTGGCAAAATCCGTGACAAGGTTCGGCAGGTCCGATGCCCGCGGCATCGCGTAATCCATCAGCGATCCGGTCAACAACTGCCCGTCGTTGGGCGAATACCGCATTTCCTCAAGGAAAATCTGACCAAGCGCCTGAACCGCGCCGCCTTGCACCTGACCTTCGGCGATCTGCGGCTGAATCACCCGCCCGATGTCTTCGATCCCGGTGTAACGATCAATTGTCATATGCCCGGTCTGCGGGTCCAATTCGACCTCGCAGATATGGCAACCGTTGGGAAAGGTCGGACCATCGGTCACGAACTCGCCCCGTCCCAGCAATGGCGTGCCCCGATCCGCAGCGGTGCGCGCGATTTCGGCCAATTCCACCTCACGGTCTGTCCCCGCGATCCGGAACGTGCCCGCCTCGTATTCAATGTCCGCGGCATCCGCTTCCAACGTGTCCGATGCTATGTCCTTGGCCTGCGCCAACACCTTGTCCACCGCGTCGCGCAGGGCTGACCCGACCTTGATCGTTGCGCCGGAACCGCCCATGCCGCCGCCGCGTTCCATCCGATCGGTGTCGCCTTGGAAATAATTGATCTGATCCACCGGAAGCTCCAACCCCTCGGCGGCCAGATCCGACAACATCGTCTCAAGCCCTTGACCCGCCGAAAAGCCGCCGCCGCCCAGGGTGACAGACCCATCGGCATTGATTTCGACATCCGCGAAATCCTTGCCCGGTGATCCCCAAAGCCCGCCAGCCGTTTCGATGCACAGGGCCAGGCCGAAACCACGCACCTTGCCCGCCGCTTCGGACGCGGCCTTGCGTTTGGCCAGACCATCGTAATCCGCCCGTGTCAGACCGGTCTGCAAAACCTTGGCAAAATCGCCACTGTCATAATCAAAGATAAACGGAGACTTCCACGGCATCGCCTCGGCCGGGATCAGGTTCCGGCGGCGCAATTCGATCCGGTCTATCCCGATCTGACGCGCGGCGATATCCAGCGCCTGTTCGATGGCATAGGTCGCCTCAGGGCGCCCAGCCCCGCGATAGGGCGCGACCGCAACCGTGTGGGTCAGCCACCCCTCAATCCGCCCGGCGATCAGCGGGGTTTTGTAAACCCCCGCAACCCCACCGAAATTCAACACCGGAGGCAGGCTCCGCCCCGAGGCATAGGCCCCGATATTCAGCTTTTTGGTCACGCCCTGGGCCAGGATCGTGCCATCGGTATCAAGGCCCAGCTCGACCTCGATCTCCATGTCGCGCCCTGCCTCGTCCGACAGGAACCCTTCGCTGCGATCTGCCCGCCACCGGATGGCCCGGTTCAGATACTTGGCCGCCCAGAACACTGTCGTTTCTTCGCGCAATGGTCCGGATTTCATGCCAAAAGCGCCGCCGACATCCCCGGATGCACACCGAATTTTTTCCGCATCCATCTTGATGAAATGGGCCAGGGCCGCGCGCATCGCGATCGGGTTCTGATGGCTGGCATAAAGCCCGAAACGCCCATCCGCCTCGGGGCGGGCCATGGCACAGCGCGGTTCCATGGTAAAAGCCGTAACTCGGGAAACGGGCACCGAAACCTTGATCTGATGCGGCGCCGCCTTGATCGCGGCGCGCACGGCGTCCCAATCACCGCGTTCCCATTCCGCGCACAGATTGCCAGGACGGTCATCATGAACCAACGCGGCCCCTTCGGCGCTGGCTTCGGCCACGGTCGTGACGGCCCCCAGATCCTCAAGATCGACTTCGATCGCTTCGGCGGCATCCATGGCCTGTTCGCGGGTTTGCGCCACGATCATGGCCAGGGGTTCACCGACATGACGAATCCGGTCCGCAACCAACAACGGGCGCCCGGTCGCCAGCCATTCGCGATCATCCGGCCCCTTCAGTTTCATCGGGGCATTCACCGGGCCGATTCCATCCGCCGCAATGTCCGCTGCGGTCAGAATCGCGATAACACCCGGCATGGTCGCTGCATCTTCGGTGTTCAGCCCGATAAGCCGCGCCGACGCCGTCGTTGACCTCAGGAAAAAGGCATGAACCGCACTCGGGTCAGCCATATCATCAGCAAAGCGTCCTTTGCCCGTGATCAGGCGGCGATCTTCGATCCGGCCTTTGCGAACATGTTCTGTCATGATGTCTCCCTCTGCCACTTGGCGCGGCGAATTCTACCGCACGTTAACCGGACTTGCCGAAAGGTCAAACCGTCAAAAACACGAAAATGCCCTTGTCGCGTTGACTTTTTTTCTGAGTCCAGAATGGACCCTTACCTGCCGGACGGCAAGAACATGCTTGACTCTCTCCCTCTGGTTAACCCTAACCTAGGGGAACCGGTTTGGTTTTCGCGCGCGTGATTTGCCCGATTGCCCCACGTTGGCCGGTTAAGGGAGGATGATTTTGACGTACACAAGCCCACACCCATTGCCCAAGGTCACACGGGTCAAACCCGCTACCTTCCGCACCAAGCTGCCGTCCAGCGTCGTGAAATCCGCGGCGCGCACAATTCAGATCCTTGAATTCATCGACCACGTGCGCCGCCCTGTCAGCGCCTCCGAGATCGCTGTCGGGCTTGGGTTTCCAGTGTCCAGTTCATCCGCGCTTTTGCGCAGCATGGTGGCGATGGGTTACCTTAGCCTTGATCGGGACTCGCGCTGTTACAGCCTGACCCGGCGCACCGGGCTGTTGGGATCATGGGTGGATCCATCGCTGACACGGCACGGTACATTGCTGTCCCTTGTCCATTCACTTTCCAGCGTCGTGGGCGAAACCGTTCTGTTGGCCCGCCGAAATGAGCTGAGCGTTCAAACAATCTATGTCGCGCCCTCTGATACCGCACAGGATGCCCCAACGCCCGGCGCACAATATTGCGTGGCCCGGTCGGCCCCCGGCATGGCGCTGTTGGCAATGTCTGACGACGCCGAATTGCGCCGCATCATTGGGCGCATCAACGCGGAACGCCCCGCGAATGCACCAGTGATCGACGCCGCCGATTACGCCACGCGCCTGACCGAAGGCCGCCGCAGAGGAAGCTTTACCGGCCCCGGAATCGGCGCCGGAACGGCCTCGGTCGCACAACAGGTGCGTCATCGTGCGTCGGGTGATCTTTTGGTTCTGGCCATCGAAGGCCCCAGCGATCGCATCCACGACCGTCTCAAGAATATTTCCGGCCTGATGCATGGCGCGCTGACCCGGCTGGCGCAATAAACCAAGCGCGGGTCAAACCACCGCGCGTAGCGCAGGCGATTCGCCCCCAGCCGCGTCGATTGTCCGCGTTTGATGCGGGCGGTTCCGGCGCGCCAAGGCAACTGCACCCACCAACCGCCCGTCCACACGGGCGCTAAACCGTCGCGATTGGTGTCACGGGTGATCCAACAGCCCCGGGCAACCGCAATGGAGGCGCCGTCAATAGGAACCGATTGCGGCCGTTTTCGCGCAACCAAGTCGCCAGCGGCGTCATATGCCACAACTCGCCCAGTGGAATTCCGTTCTTGAACAGGCAATGCTCATGCAATGGCAGGTTGGAACAACAATCGTGATCACAAGGCTGCGCAGGCAGGCCTTCGACGGCGTAATTATCCGCGATCAGCGCCGATAACCCGGAATCGGTGATCCATTGCAATAGCTTGGGATCGCGCCCGTTCAGCACCGCGCAGGCGCCATGCAAGACGGCTTCGTCCGGGGTGTCCATTTCCAGTATCCGCTGCGCGAATCCTGTGTGCAGGCAAACCATGTCGCCCTCTTCCACGGCGATCCTGTCCGCGTCGATCACCTTCATCAGTTCGTCATAGCCGACATAGGTGCGCTCATCTCCGAAATGCGCGCGCAGGTCGATCATGACCGCGCGCCCCTGCATTCCATGCGCGGCCGCATTGTCCACACCCAACTTATGCGCATGCGATGTGCTTTCGCCCTTCATCGCCTGACGTACGCCCGCATCCAACGGGTCCGACGGGCCGGTAATGTCGACCCCGGCGCGATAGCCGTTATAGAACACATGTTCGTCCTGCCCGTCGCCATCCACATCGAACCGCCCGCCCACATGGCTGAACGCGTCCCATTGGGTCGAATACTGAAGGTGCATGATCACCAGATCGTCACACAAAACATCCGGCGCATCATCGCTGGTGGCCAAAAAGTTCACCGCATCCCCGCGCAACGTCGGGCGCAAGACCGGCGGTTTGCGCCGTGGGTTCAACGCGCTGCCGCCCGGTTTGTCCAACGGCAGCGAAAGGCAAAAACTCAGCCCTTCGGTCACTTCGGCAATGCCCTGTCGCACCTTGTAAGGCGTAATCAAGTTCAACCGGCCAAGCTGATCGTCCGGGCCGAAATCACCCCAGTTTGATCCGTCTGGTCGGTGGGTCCAACGTGGATTTTCCATGGCCTGTCCTTCCTCAATCGGTGGTCACCGGTCACCCGGATTGGGCGCTGGTCATATCTTTGCGCATTTGTCCGACATAGGTGCGAAAATCGACCTCAAGGACATAACGCGCTGAATCCAGATAGGTTTTCGCCTGTTCATCGCGGTGCGCGCGCACCTCTTCGCGCTGTGCATCCGTATCTGGCAGGGCCATCTGCCCTGACAAATGCGCAGCAATCCATTTGCCCTGAACCTCGACCAGGGGAATTGTCGGGCCGACGGGCTGCACCAGACCGGCAAAAATCAATCCCGGATGCCTGAGCGACACCATGCGCCGGTAAAGTTCGCCCACCTCGCTGGCCGGATCAAATACACCGATGGGCAGGAACGGAAAGGTGATGTTGTAACCCGTCGCATAAACGATGGCATCCAGCGCCTCTTGGCTGCCGTCGGCAAAGGTCACGCGGTCACCGCTCAATTCTGCGACATTGGGTTTTACGCTGATATAGCCATGGCCGATATACGGCAAAAGGTCGTTGGACACCGTGGCGTGTTCGCGCCACATGGGATGATCCGGCCGCGCCAGCCCAAACCGGCGCTGATCCCCCGCGAACAGCCGAACCAGCCGGGCCATGATCCGCCGCACCCAAGGCGTAGACAGCCGCGTTATCCGCGCGATCCGCCCCGACACCTGATCAATCGGCAGGCCCATCAAATATTTCGGGATCACCCAAGCGCTGCGCCGGGTCGAAATGACAACATGTTCTGCCCGTCGCGCAATATCCACGGCGATGTCCACCGCCGAATTACCAAGTCCGACAACCATCACGCGCTTGCCCTCATAAGGCGCAGCGGTGCGGTAATAATGGGAATGGATCGCGTCACCATCGAACTGACCGGGAAATTCCGGCAGTCGGGCATCGGCCAAATGCCCGTTGGCAACGATCACATGGGCATATCTACGCTCTTCACCGCCTGCCAGTGTTACCAGGAATCCGTCGCCGTCCGGATACACCGATTCAACAGCGGTTTTAAACGTCACCATTTCGCGAATACCAAAGTGATCGGCATAGCGTTCAAGGTGTCCCAAAAACGCCGCGTGGCCGGGAAAATCGGGCAGCGACGGATCAAGCGGAAAATCGGAATAGCCCAGATTGGGCCGTGAGGTATCGATGTGCAGCGACGCGTAACAAGAGCTTTGTCCGTTGTCGTTTTCATACCGCCACATACCGCCGATATCCGACCCCTTTTCAAAGATGTCGAATGACAGCCCGGCGTCTTTCAATGCCTTGGCGACAGTCACGCCGGTGGACCCCGCGCCGATGATGCAAATGTCGGCCATTTCAGCCCTCTTTATGGTTCAGATAATCGCGGATCACGGCATCAAGGTCAGCGTCGGGTTCAATCCCCAACCGGCCCGCATTGATTGATGTGAACCGGCGTGGCCAGCCATCCACGATGGCCTGTACCGTCTTATCGGGCGCATAGCTGACCTGCCCGGTGGCCCCGTGGCGCGTGGCGGCGGCGGCCATGTCGGCCACACTGACCGTCAGCGCAGGCAGGTTCAGCGCACGTTTGTCCGGCAGGTCAGCGGCATCAACGTCATGCAACCGCATCAATGCGGCCACGACGGCACCCGCAGACGCGATCGGGATCAGGGTTTCCGGGGCCAGCGGCGCGGCAAGATCGACGCCCGACAGCGGTTCGCGCAATATCCCGGCCACCTGATCGGAAATGGCAGGCTGTGGCGTGCCGGGACGCGTCACAACGATGGGCAATCGCAGACAGCGCCCGTCAATCCGCCCATTGCGCGTATAATCCGCGATCTGCAGTTCATTGATCGCCTTGTGCGCGCCATAGGTCGTCGTTGGCACCGGGTTCAGATCATCGCCCACCTCGTCCGGCAACGCACCGCCATGGATCGCGATGGAGGAGGTAAAGACCACCCGAGGACACCCCGACGCGCCGCTGATCAATCTGCGCAGCGCGTCAACATTCACCACAAAGGCGTGGTCGGGATCTTCTTCAGCCTGAAGCGTAAGAAGCGCGGCGAGGTGAAAAATGCTGTCGGCGTTTTCCGCCACAAGGGAATCGACAAAATCTGCATCCGCAAGGTCGCCCTGCCGGGTAACGATTTCAATGCCATGATCACGCGGTGGGTCCTGATGCGCCAGATCGGCCAACACCAGGCGGCCAATCGGTTCGCCGCCTATCCGGCCCGCCGCGATCAACGCACGGGTCAACCGGCGGCCCAGAAACCCCGCTGCGCCGGTTATCAAAACCGTCCTCATCGCCGCCCCGGCCGGGCATTACGCATGTCCATTCGGCATCCTTTCGTTTGCGAAAGGATAGCCAGCGCCTGCTTGCGGCTCAACCCGCTTGGGGGTGGCCGACGCAACCGCCATGAATGTGAAATGCGGCCCCCCCCGCGTGTCTGTCAATTGCCCGCCACTTAGGGTGAGACGACTTCTGGCACGTGAAAAGCAAGGCGAACAGATGCTGATCAACGATTTCCTGAACCCCGGATCAGTCGTCATTTACGGCGCGTCCACCGATGCGACCAAGATGGGCGGACGGGTTCTGGCCAACATGCTGAATGGGGGGTACGGCGGAACGGTCTATGTGATCCACCCCAAGGCCGATGTGGTGCAGGGCCTGCCCGCCTATAAATCCGCCGCCGACCTGCCGGACACACCTGACACCGCCGTGATCTGCATTCCCTCGCATGGGGTGGAACCAGCAATGCGCGATTGTGCGGACAGGGGCGTGAAATCGGCCATTATCCTAAGCGCAGGCTTTGCCGAAGACGGCGAAGACGGGCGCGCCGCACAAGCCCGCATTCAGGAAATTGCTACCGCCGCAGGCATGCGGTTCACCGGCCCCAATTCGCTGGGCTGTATGAGCGCGGCCAATGGGTTCACCGCTTCGTTTTCCGGGTTCCTTATGGCCAACACACCGGTCGTGGGCCATGTCGGGATCATCACGCAATCCGGGGCGGTCGGCACCCATGTTCTGGGCCGCGCCGTTGAAATGGGGCTTGGCATCAGCCATGCGGTGTTCACAGGAAACGAGGCCGATCTTGAGGCGGCCGATTTCATCGAAGCCCTTGTCGAAGATGACCAGACCCATGTGATCTGCGCCGCATTGGAAACATGCAACGACGGACCGAAACTGCGGCGCGCGCTAGAGGTCGCGGCGCGGGCGGACAAGCCGGTGTTCATTTGCAAAGTGGGCCGGTCGGATGTCGGCCAACAGGCCGCCATGTCGCACACCGGTCGGATGGCGGGCAACGATGCCGCCTATTCCACCGTGTTTGAAACAGCCGGAGCGGTGCGCGCGGATTCATTGGACAGCATGCTGGACTACGCGTTGACCGCATCGGTTTCGGGGCGTCCTTTGAACAACAAGGTGGCGATCCTGTCGATTTCCGGCGGTGTTGGCATCATGGCTGCGGATGCAAGCGAAATTGCCGGGCTGGATGTGCCGCCCATCCCGGCGGCCACCCGCAAAGCCATCGAAGACACCTATCCGCTTGCCATCGGTGCCAACCCGATTGACACCACCGCGAACCTTGGGGCGAACATCGCAAAGGGCGGCGAAATGCTGGACCTTATCGCGCGGGATGGGGTGTTCGGGTCGGTATATATTTACTTTTCGCATGTGGGGCGCAGCCCGCGGATCACGCTACTGACCGAAATGCTGGCGGGGGTTAAGGCGAAATACCCTGACCTGACGGTGGTCCTGTCCACCTTCATTGATCCGCAAAGCCGCCCCGCGTTGCATGCGGGCGGGATTGCAGATGTGATTGACCCGGATCGCGCCATTCAGGCCATTGGTGGCGCGTTGCGTTCGCGCGACTTGCAATCTGCGGTCAGGTCCGAAAACCAGGCCGGGTTGCCGACGCTGGCGTGTGGTGCCTTCGCCGGCGGGGACGAGGTCGCCGCGCGATCCTATCTGGAGGGCGCGGGCCTGCGTGGACCCGCCGAAATCCTGTGCCAGACCCCGGACGAAGCGGTGGCCGCGGGCGAAAAGATCGGCTGGCCCGTGGTGGCCAAGATCGTGTCCAAGGATTTGCCCCACAAAACCGAAATCGGTGGCGTGGTGTTGAACCTGCGTGACGCGGACGCGATGCGCGCGGCATTTGCCGGGATCATGGAACGTGCCAAGGCGTCAAAGCCCGACGCGCGGATTGCCGGAATTTCGGTCATCGAACAGGTGGACGGTGGGGTTGAAATGATCGTCGGCGGATCGCAGGACAGCGTGTTTGGCCCGATGGTGATGGTTGGCCTTGGCGGCACCGCAGCCGAGCTGTTTCACGATGTCGCCCTGGCCCCTGCCCCGGTCAGCGTGCACAAAGCCCGGGACATGGTTCTGTCCACCCGCGCGGCGGCCCTGCTGACCGGATGGCGCGGCGGCCCGGCCATGGACATTGACGCATTGGCGCAGGCCGTCAGCACCGTCAGCCAACTGGTTGCGGACCCGAAATACAACATTGATGAAATCGACATCAACCCATTCCGGTTGATGGAAAATGGCGGGCTCGTGCTTGATGCGTTGATCGGCACACGAGACTGAGACAGGAGAGCAAGACATGGAAAATATTCGCTACGAAGTGAAAGATTACGTCGCGGTGGTGACGCTGGCCCGGCCAAAGGTGAACGCACTAAGCCGCGCCATGCGGTTTGAACTGACCGAAGCGTTTGACGAAATCAACGAACGCCCGGACGTGCGGGTTGCTGTTCTGGCGGCGGATGGCCATGTGTTTTGCGCCGGCGCGGACCTTAAGGACCGCCCGGACCCGGACAAGCCGGGACAGGGTCCCCTTCACAGTCGCATCGTGCGCGAAACGTCGCTTCCTATTCGTGACAATGACAAACCGGTGATTGCCGCCGTTCAGGGCGCCGCCCTGGGGGCTGGTTTCGGGCTTGCCATGGCGGCGGACATCATATTCGCTTCGAAAAAGGCTGTGTTCGGCATGCCGGAAATCAACGTTGGCCTGGCCGGGGGCGCATCGCTTTTGATGCAGCATTTCAGCCGGTCCCGGATGCGGCGCATGATGTTCACCGGGGAAAATTTCGATGCGGATGAATTGTATCGTCTTGGGATCATCGAGGCATCGCTGGAGCCGGAAGACCTGATGCCGACGGTGATGGCCATGGCAAAGGACATCGCCAGCAAGAACCCGACAGGTATGAAGATCGCCAAACGATCAGCAAATCTGGTTGAACTGATGTCGCCGCGCGACGGGTATATTTTTGAACAGAAATACACGCTGGAACTGGGCCGGACGGAAAACGCCGTTGAGGCGCGCACCGCGCGGCTGGAAAAACGCCCCCCCGTTTTCAAGGACGAATAAGCGCCGGTTGGGGGCGCTGCCCCCGCCGCCTGTGGCGGCCCCCCCCGAAGTATTTATCGAAAGATGAACCCCGGGGGGCGGTCAAAGAATGCGGGTCTGCAACGCCTGCGCCGCTGTCCGTGCTTCGGACATCAGGTCGGTGACGATGTCGTATGCGCTTTGGACGGAATTCGCATGGGCAATCGCGGCCGAACAGGACATCAGGCCCTTGTCCATATCGCCGGTCTTATAGGCGTTTTCACGGGCGTAATTGCCCATCAGCACCTCTCCGAAATCGTCGCGGGTGGCTTTCCCGGCCATGTCGAATTCCTTTTGCGCGACCCATTGTGACGTCTTGTTGCGCAGCACCCGCCACGTGTCCTTGAGCGTGTGCAGGACGGCGAGCGTGTCGTCCATTTCAGCCGCGGCCATGCGGGCCTGGTAATTCGGGTGAACCTCGATTTCAGAAGAGACGAGGAACCGGGTGACAATGACCGCCGCCTCGGCCCCCTGGGCCAGGGCCCCGGTCAGTTGACGGCCGGTCCCGAGCGCGCCGCCCAGGGCGACGGGGATATCAACCTGCGTAAGAAGATTGGACAGCAGCACATGACCCGGATGTGGGTTCACGCCGGGGTGGCCCCCGGCCTCCATCCCCACAATGATCAGGGCATCGACACCGTCATTGGCGGCCTTGATCGCGTGGCGCACCTGCGTCGATTTGTGGATCAGGACCCCGCCCGCATCGTGGATCTGGTTGATCATGTCGCCGGGGTGGCTGCCGGCGGTTTCAAACCGGGTGATGCCCGCGGCCTGTGCGATCGTCAGGCAGGCGTCGTTCATTTCGTTCGACCGGAAACGCGATATGGAAAAATTGACCCCGACGGGATTGCCATCGGCGCGGTCAATACATTCGGCCAACGCCTCGCGGAACTCATCGGGCGAGGCAAAGCTTTTCGGGGTCATGAAGGCCATGGCCCCGGCCCGCGCACAGGCCGCCACGAATTTCGCACGTGAATGGCCCATCATCCCGCCGACGAAGAGCGGGTGGGTCACACCGAACATGTCGGTCAGGCGCGTGCGAAAAACGGGGGGATGCACCCTATTCGCCCTTGAAGACGGGTTTGCGTTTTTCAAGGAACGCGGCCATGCCTTCCTTGCGATCCGCGCTGTCCATGATCATGGCCGCGCCAAGGCGTTCGTATTCCAGCCCTTCCTCAAGCCCGACTTGCAGGCCCTTGTTGATCGATTGTTTGATGAAAGCGACGGACAACGGCGGCTGTTCGGCAATCGTGTCGGCCAATTCGCGCGCGGTGGTCATAAGATCGGCCATTGGCACAACGCGGTTGACGATACCGTAGCCAAGCGCCTCGTCCGCCGTGATGTGGCGGCCGGTGAACATCAGTTCCTTGGCCAGGGGGGCGCCGATCAGACGCGGCATCCTTTGGGTGCCGCCGGCGGCGGGCAATACGCCCAGCTTGACCTCGGGGAGGCCAAGTTTGGCGTGATCGGACGCGATGCGGATATCAGCGCAAAGTGCGATTTCCATACCACCACCAAGCGCCACGCCGTTGATCGCCGCGATCACCGGGCGTTCGAAATCTTCGATCAGGCGGGTCAGGTCATGGGTGGCCTTTTGTCTGGCGTAATATTCAGCGCGCGGTGGACGGTTTGCGGCGCGTTCCTTGATGTCCGCCCCGGCGCAAAATGCCCGCTCCCCGGCCCCGGTGATGATCACACAGCGCACATCGCGATCGTTCAGCATGACGTTCTGGAACGCATCGTAAAGGTCAGGCTTCATCGTGCCGCCAAGCGTGTTCATCCGGTCCGGGCGGTTCAGGGTGATGGTGACGACGCCATTGTCGGCTTTGTCGTAAATCAGCGTTTCATAATTCGGCATCGGTCAGTCCCTTTGGAAAACATGGGCAATGGAAATGGTCCCAAGCCCGATCATATGGGCCATACCGGTCTTTGCGTCCGGTTGCTGGCGATCACCATTGTCATGGCGCAGTTGTTTGACGATCTCGTGGATCTGGCCAATTCCCGTCGGCCCAAGAGGATGGCCCTGGGCGATCAGCCCGCCTGACGAATTCACGCAGCATTTGCCCCCGATAGCCGACCCGCCATCGCGCAGGAACACTTGCCCTTCGCCCTTGGGGGCGAGGCCGAATGTTTCGGTATAAAGTATTTCTTCGATCGCAAAGGCATCGTGCAATTCAACACAATCAAGATCATCAGAGGTGATCCCCGCCTCGGCATATGCCTGTTCCGCAACGGTTTGCGCGACGGTAACGGACGGCAGTTCGCGCCCGACCTGCGGCTTTTCGGACAACAGGACCGAAGACGCCACGCGCACCGGTTTCACCCCCGAGATGCCAAGGCGTTTGATCCCCTCTTCGGAGCAGATGATCGCCGCTGCGCCGCCTTCGCCGCGCGGGGTACACATCAGCGATGTGGTCGTGCCCGCGACAAGGGTCGACGCAAGGATCTGTTCGACCGTGCGTGGTTTTTGGAACTGTGCAAACGGGTTCGTTGACCCGTTCGTGTGGTTTTTCGAGGCCACAAGCGCCAGGTCTTCTTGGCTGAGGCCTTTCTTCTTTTTCAGGTATTCCGCCATGATCGCATACCGGATCAGCGGGATCGTCGCGGTATCGGACAGCTTGTTCACGCCTTCCTTTTGTACCGCGCGCACCTGATCACCGTATTTGTCCACACCGACAGCGATCGAACAATCCTTAAGCCCGGCGGCCACCTCAAAACAGGCAAGCTGGAACGCGGAGGACCCGGAAGCCGAAGCATTTTCAACCTGCGTCACACCCAGGCCAGTGGACCCCATGTGATTGAACATGATCCGCCCGGCGGCCAATCCGATGCCAGTGCAGCCCACATAGGCGGACTCCACCGCCGGGAAATCAATTCCCGCATCTGCCAGTGCGCGGCGCACCGCCGTCAGGCCAAGCGTGATATAGGGCGTGTCGGACGCAAATTGATACCGATGCATGCCAACGCCAACAACATAGACGGGGCGCAGGTCCTTGAGTGTCTGTCCCATGATCAGCCCTCCTTGGCCGGGGCGAACCGGCAGGCGATGACCGGCCCGTCGCCTGTTGTGATTTCCACCGGGATGGCCCTGATCATCATATCGTCGCGATACTGCCCCTCATCACCGTGCAGCATCACCTCCTGAATGGCGCCATTGGCAAGACGCGCTTCGCCCACGACACAGGGCGGAATGATGGAAGGAGACAGTTTTTGGTGAATGGTGATAAACGTCAAAAGCTGGGCGCTGCCATCCATCGCGACCTCGTTGACCGCATCAGCCTCAGCCCCGCAAGAGGTACAGCCATAGGGGCTGATCGGAAAAATCGCCGCATCACAGGCCGAACACTTGCCCCCGCGCAGCACAATCGACTGGCCGTCATCGGACAGATTGAACAGATCAGGTTTTTCCAGATCCACTTTTGGCACCTCCCTTATCGCATCAGCCATTTTGGCCGTTATTTACCGAAGGGTAGAATTTTCTCCCCTCGTGATCAATTCATAATATTGCGTTTATCTCATCAAAATGCCAACCTGTTGACCCGAGGGTAAAATGTCTTGGCAGTGGAGGAAAATGAATGGACCTAGGTCTGACAGGCCGCGTTGCGGCGGTAACAGGGGGCGGTGGCGCGATTGGACGCACCACGGCGAAATTGCTGGCCGGAGAAGGGGCGCAGGTCGCTCTTTTGGATCTGAGCATTGAAGCCGCCGAAGACGCGAAAGCATGGATCGAAGCCGAAGTACCCGGCGCCAAGGTGTTTACTGCCGCCTGTAATGTCACCGACAAGACCAGTGTGGGCGACGCGTTCTCCTCGGTCAGTGAGGCCCTTGGCCCGATTGACGTTCTGATCAACAACGCCGGTTTCAGCCGCGACAAATACCTGGTCAAGATGGCCGAAGACGATTGGGACGATGTGCACAACACTGTCCTCAAGGGCACATTCCACTGCTGCCGCGCGGCGCTGCCCGCGATGATGGAGCGCAACTGGGGCCGGATCGTCAACACGTCGTCCATGGCCTATCTGGGCAACAAGGGGCAGACGAATTATTCCTCTGCCAAGGCGGGGTTGATCGGAATGACCAATGCCCTCGCGCGCGAGGCGGGCGGGTTCAACATCACCTGCAATGCCGTTGCGCCGGGTTTGATCGCCACGCCGCGCCTGCGGGCGCGCCCGGATTTTGCAAAGCTGGAACAACGCAGTCTTGCCCTGACACCGCTGCCGCGCCTTGGCAATGAAACCGATGTCGCCAAGGCCATCCTGTTCTTCTGTTCGGGCCTGGCCGATTTTGTCACCGCCCAGACGATCCACGTCAGTGGTGGGCGCTGACCCGAACCCGTTTTGGCATGACATGATCACGACCTAGGCTTTGGGCCCCTGATCCAGATCGGGGGTCCCTTTGTCAAACAATCCCATCCCTGACAGACGGACGGGAAATGGCGTGATTGGCCCCGCAACGCTGTCCTGCATCAATCCCCGTGCGGCAAAATGCTCTGACGCGGCGGCCTCGGACGGGGCCAGAACCGGGGATGCCGGCACATCATTGGCATCCATGACCACCATGGCCGCATCCCGCGTCATGCCCGCGATCTGACCGGCAATCTGCGCGTTGATCGCTTCGGCCTCGGCGCGGCGTGCGGACATGTCGTCATATTTTGGGTCAGCAAATGCCCCCATGTCCAACGCGGCCTTAAGCGCGGTCCAGAAATGGCCTTCGAGTGCGGCAATGGATAGCGCGCCGCCATCGCTTGTCGCGAATATCCCATAGGCGGGGCGCACCAAGGCAATCCGGCGTTGCGCTTCGAGGTCGGTGGCACCTGCCGCGTCATAAACGGCGCGGCGCGTGTTGGCCCAATGCGCAAGGCAATCGGTGATCGACAGGTCAATGAATTGTCCTTTGCCGGTCCGGTCGCGTTGGATCACCGCAGCAAGAACCGCGCTTAGCCCATATAACGCGCCCCCCAAATCCGCGACCGGCAAGCCAAAGGTGTGTTCAGGTGCGCCACCGGGATGACCGCTCAGCGCGGCAGCGCCAGACAAGGCAAGGTAATTCACGTCATGCCCCGGCGCCTTGGCCATCGGGCCTGTCGCGCCGTACCCATACATGCCGATATAAATCAGGCGCGGGTTCACGGCGCTGACCGCATCCCACCCGACGCCAAGACGATCCATCACGCCGGGGCGAAACCCGTCAATCATCACGTCATATTCCCGGACCAAGTCGAGCGCCGCCGCGCGATCGGCATCGTCTTTCAGGTTCAATGCCACGGACCCTTTGCCACGATTGACCAGCCTGAATAGGCCGGGGGAGGCATGGCGGATCGCATCGCCATGCGGCGGGCGCTCGACCTTGGTCACTTCTGCCCCCATTTCGGCCAAGCATTGGCTAAGGAATGGACCAGGCAAAAGTTCCGAGAAATCGCATATTTTCAGTCCCGCAAGCGGCGCGTCAGTCATGCGCGCACCACGACGACGGCATCCAACGCCATCGCACCTTCGCCTGCGTCACCAACCCAAACCGGGTTAATGTCCATTTCTTCGATCCGGTCGGCATTCGCCGCCACGTAATCGGACACGGACGCCACCAGCGAGGCGAGCGCATCCAGATCACGCGGCGGCTGACCGCGATAGCCTGTGAGAAGCCTCGCGGATTTCAGTTTACCGATCATCTGTTTGGCCTGATTTTGCGTAACCGGCAGCATCGCGCGGGTCACGTCCTGGAACATCTCGACATAGATGCCGCCCAAACCAAACGTCATCACATGGCCGAAAACCGGGTCGCGCGCGACACCGACGAATGCCTCGACCCCACCAGCCGGGGCCATGGGTTCCAACAGCACGCCGTCCAGTTTGGCATCGGGCACGGCCTTGGCCGCATTCGCCATGATTGTGTCAAACGCCGTGCCAGCATCGCCGGGCGCCACGTTCAACATCACCCCACCCACATCGGATTTGTGGGTGATTTGCGCGCTGACGATTTTCATCGCCAATGGGCGCCCCATCTTGCCCGCGATGGCCTCGGCATCCGCCTTGGTCACCGCCACTTCGGGCGCGGTGGCCGGAACACCCGCCGCGGCAAGTTCGGCCTTGCCTTCGGCCTCGGTCAGGGTGCGTGTCGCCCCCGCCTCACCGGCGACACCGGTTTCAACGATCAGTGGTTGCCAGCCCTTTTCGCGCGCCGACAGGTATTTGCCATAGTCGATCCAGCGCCGCACGGCCTTGCCCATGTTGCGCAAGCTGCGGAACGGCACGAGGCCGGAACGTGCCAAGGCGAAATACCCTTCGCCGGTCTTTTCAGAAAACCAGATCGGCACGATGGGCGTGTCCGTGGTGTCCTGCGCTGCCTTGAAATTCTTGGCGTTGTGTTCGGTATAAACCCCATAGTCCATTGGGATCGGCGCCAGAACCAGATCGGTGTTGGCGTCGTTCGCACAGGCCACAAGGCTTTCCAGCAATGCCTCGGGGTGGGAAATCGAAATCGACGTGGTGTCGATCGGGTTTGAAATGTTGGCATAGCTTGGCAATGTTTCGGCCAGCTTTTTGGTGGTTTCCGGGGTGAATTCCGACAGGGTCAAACCGGCGGTTCCCACGTTGTCCGCACACAGCGAGGCCGCACCACCCGATGACGCGAACACAGCAACCTTTTCGTTGCCTGTTGGCTGTTTACGGGTGAACAACATGGCGACATCCATCGCCTCGTCCAGATCATCAACCTCGATCACGCCCAGCTGTTCGAACACCGTCGAATTCACTTCGGCCGATCCGGTGATCGATGCGGTGTGCGATTGTGCCGCCTTGGCCCCATATTCGGACCTTCCGACTTTCAGGCCAATGATGGGCTTGCCCATCTCGGCGGCCTTGGCGGCGGCGGCGGCAAAGCGCGGGCCGTCCTTGAACCCTTCGACCAGGATGGCAATCGCTTTGCATTCCGGATCAAGCGCGAAGTGATACACGAAATCAGCCACCTGAAGATCGCATTCATTGCCCGATGACGACCACGCCGAAAACCCAAGGCCCCGGTAATTGTGCTGCATCATATTGCGGCCCAGTCCGCCGCCCTGCGTGGCCAGCGCGATGGAACCAGGGGTGATGTCCCCCTTGTAGGCCGGGCTGAACGACATACCGAGCGGCACGTTCAGGTTGACCAGGCCCGGACAGTTCGGCCCATAAATGCGAATGCCAGTGCGTTTGGAAATCTCGACCAGCTTTTCCTCTTCCGCGATGCCCCAGTCATCGGCTTCGGAAAAGCCCGAGGTCAGGATCACCGCAAAACCACAACCCTTGACCCCGGCCTGTTCAACCGTTTCGCGCACAAACTGGGCCGGGACGACAATGATCACCACGTCAACCGGTTCTGGCAGGGATGCCATGTCAGGATAGGCCTTCAGCCCCATGACTTCGGTCTGCTTGGGGTTCACCGGATACAGGTTCCCCTTGAAATCCGAATATTCGACGATGTTCTTGAACGTGTGGTTCCCGATCGAATGCTCTTTGTCGGATGCCCCGACAACCGCGATGGTCTTGGGGTTGAACAGGGGGGTCAGGTCTTGGAATTCGTAAGGCGTGTGGGTCATCTGTCTGTCCTTAAGTGATCGCGTTCAGGCCAAGGATTTCACGGCCGGCGATCAGGGTCTGCACCTCGACGGTGCCCTCGGGGATCATGCCCCCTTTGGTGTCACGGAAAATGCGTTCGATCGGATATCCAACGGCATAGCCAAGCCCGCCATGCACCTGCAAAGCCATGTCTGCGACTTCGAATGCTGCCTTGGTCGCATAGAGTTTCGCGATCGAACAATCCTCGCGTGCTTCTTCTCCGCGGTCCAGGGCCTGTGCGGCGGTATACGATAATGCGCGCGCCGCTTTCACCCGGATCGACATATCGACGATGTACTTCTGCACCAGCTGATGTTCACCGATCAGCTTGCCGAATTGGCGGCGGGTTTTGGCATAGTCAAT
Source organism: Pseudooceanicola sp. (assembly GCA_050633485.1). GTDB lineage: Bacteria > Pseudomonadota > Alphaproteobacteria > Rhodobacterales > Rhodobacteraceae > Pseudooceanicola. The sequence goes on along the minus strand of JBOEGP010000023.1, from coordinate 78,185 downwards.
CGACAGGTCAAGTGCGGATTGCGCTGCGCCCACAGCACCCATAGCGATATTCACCCGCGCCGTATTCAAACCGGCAAGGGTGCCCGAAAGCGCGTTTCCTTCTGGCCCCAATCGGTTTTCCAAAGGCACTTTGACGTTGTCGAATTCCAGTTCGGACGTGCCTGTCGGGCGCAGCACCAGCTTCTCTACGCGCTTGGCGGAATACCCCGGTGTACCTTTTTCCACGATAAATGTAGAAAGCTCTCCGTCGCATTCATCCGAATAGGTGCGCGCGACAACCTGACAGATATCGGCGTTGATCCCATTGGTGATCCACAGCTTGCGGCCGGTGATCACATAATGATCGCCCTTTTTGACCGCCTTGCATTCGATACCCCGCACATTGGACCCGACATTCGGCTCTGACAGGCCGGTGCAGCTTTTCAGCTTGTTCTCAAGCATGGGCTTGAGCCAACGCTCTTTCTGTTCGGGCGTGCCAAAGCGCGACAATTTCTGGATTGTGCCGTTGGTGATGTTCACGATCGTGCGCAAACTGCCCCAGCAATAGCCCGCGCTTTCCATCAACATACCCCAGGTCGTATAGGGCAGATCAAACCCGCCATCGGCCTCGGGGACCTTGCCGCCCAGATACCCGAAATTCTTAAGGTCATCGAGGATTTCGAACGGAAACGTGCAGTCCGCCTCGTGCTTGTTGATGATGGGCGTGACATTTTCAGCCAGCCAGCGATCAACCTGATCTTTTAGCATTTTTTGTTCAGCGTCGAGATAAGCAGACATTAGAGCATAGCCTCGTAAAGTTTGGTGATCTGGTGGGCGTTCATGTCGCGCCCATTGCGATGGGTTGCCTGACTGAGCAGAGCCATTTCCGTTAACCGCGGAATATTGTCCGACGACAGGCCGTAAGCGGCGATCGTTTCAGGGCATTTCGTCAGCGATTGCAGCGCCATTGCCGCGTCAAAGATCGCCGCACAGGCCACCGTGTCATCGGCGCTGTCGCTTAGCCCCAAAAGGCGCGCAGCACTTGCATAGCGCGCGCCAATCGTTTCCATGTTGAACCGCAGCATATGTGGCAGGATCGTTCCCAACACATGACCGTGGATCGCGTTGTTCATCGATTCAATCGGGGTACAAAGGCCGTGAATCCCATCCACCCCCTTTTGCCCGATACAGAACCCGGCAAGGTAGGACGACAGCATAACGCCGGTCCGGGCCTCAAGATCGCTGCCATCGGTCACCGCGCGTTCCAGATAGTCGATGGAATACCGCATCGACGCAATCGCCAACGCGTCAGCCACCGGGTTCATCTGATTGTTGGTATAGGCCCCGATGGAATGGCAAAATGCGTCAAACCCGGTCGAAGCGGTCATACCGGCGGGCAATGACAATGTCAGTTCCGGATCCATCACCACCGTCGTCGGTTGAAGCAACCGACCCCGAACCACGAATTTCCGCTCAGGGCTTTTTAGAACCGCGCCTAATGAGCATTCCGATCCCGTCCCGCTGGTGGTCGGAATGGCATAAAATGGCGGAACCGGCACGTCCGAACTGTCCACGTCTTTGCCGAAGCTGGCGAACGCATCCTTGCCGGTCAGTATTTCGGCCATCGCACCCTTGGCGGTGTCGATGGACGATCCCCCGCCAAGCGCGATCAGCGCATCGTAATCGCCAGAGGCCCAGGCGTCGCGGGCCTCTCGCACATTTTTGGTCGTTGGGTTGGGGTCAACCTGATCATAGGCATCATGCGCAACCCCCGCCTTGTCCAAAGCGGCTTCGATCCGCCCCAATACGCCAGCCTTGGCCAACCCCGGATCAGTGACGATCAAGGACTTCTTCTGACCCCGAGAGGCAAGCACCTCTCCCAGATCGTCCGAGCGTCCAGCGCCGAAAAGCGCATTGCCGGGCCAATTAAGTGTGAATGGGGCGGATAGTGTCACGTAAAGTCTCCTTAACCGTAGAACAGATTGGGTAGATAAAGGGCGATGCCCGGAAACAAGATGATCAGCAGGACGCCGATCAACGTCACGATCACGTAAGGCACGACCGACGCATAGATATCGCCCATCGTGACATCCGGCGGCGCAACCCCCTTGAGATAGAACAGGTTGAACCCAAAGGGCGGCGTCATATAGCCGACCTCCATCATGATGATGAACAGGATGCCGAACCAGATCGGGTCAAAGCCCGATGCATGCACAACCGGCAGGAACACCGGCAGCGTGATCAGCATGATCCCGACAGGGTCAAGAACCATCCCAAAGATGAACAGAACCAACAGCATGAACGCCAAGGCGCCCCATTTGCCGCCGGGGATAAAGTCCATCAGCCCCTGGATCAGGCTTTGCGCACCAAGCGCCGTATAGGCCGTGGAAAACGCGTGGGCCGCGAACAGGATCCACATGACCAACGCAGTCAGTTTCACCGTTGCCACCGCCGCATCGTGAATAACGGCCCAGCTAAGCTGTCCGTTCACGATCGTTGCGAACATGGCACCAAAGACCCCGATCGCCGCTGCTTCGGTCGGGGTGGCAAAACCGCCAAAAATTGCGCCCAGAACGATGGTCACAATCCCGATCGGCAGGACAACAGCCTTAAGCGATCTAAGCTTTGGTCCCCATCCGGCACGTTCCTCTTTCGGCAATGCCGGACCCATATGCGGCTGAAAGAAACACCGCCCGCCAATATAGATCGACACCAAAATGAACAACGTCAGGCCCGGCCCGACACCGCCCGCGAACAACCGGCCCACCGACACTTCGGTCAGCAGCGAATAAAGCACCATCAGGATCGACGGTGGGATCAGGATACCCCAACCGCCACCGGCGTTAATCGCCCCCAGGGCAAGCTTTTTATCGTAACCCCGCTCTAGCATCTTGGGCAGGGCAATGGTGCCCATGGTCACAACCGCCGCGCCGGAAATCCCCGACATGGCCGCAAAGATCACACAGATCAGAACGGTCCCGATGGCCAAACCGCCGCGAAGACCGCCGAACCAGACGTGCATCATCTCGTACAGATCGTTGGCGACGCCTGATTTCTCTAGCAGGATCGCCATAAACACAAATAGCGGGACGGCCATCAACGTCGGCGATTGCATCGTCTCCCACATTTTTGAGGCAAGAAGATAGAACCCGATGGGCCCCATTTCAAAATAGAGAAACACGACCGAAACACCGCCCAGCACAAAGGCCAGCGGCGTGCCCAAAAGCACAAAGACCAGAAGCGATCCAAAGAACAGTAGGGTAAGAATTTCAACACTCATAGACCTGCCTCCAACTTGGCATCGGCAGGCGACGGAGCGGCCTGTGCACCGAACGTCTCTTCATCCACCGGCAGATCGCGCAGAATGCGAATATCGCACCAAAACCGCACAAACCCCTGCGCCAAAAGCAGAATCGCTGCGACCGGGATCAGGGATTTGGTGGGCCACAACGGGGCCTTCCAGACCGAATTGGACCGTTCCATATCGGCAATTGCATCCGCGGCCAGGCCATACCCCTGGATCAGCAGAATGCCCACGAACAACAAGAACAGCGGAAATGTAACGATATCCACCAGCGCCTTACGCTTGCGCGAAAACGTTCCGTAGATGATATCGACGTTCACATGGCCGCGTTCGGCCAACAAATATCCACCCGCGATAATGGCATAGACGCCAAAGATCAGTGTTGCCAATTCCGCAGTCCATACGGCCGGCTGACCGACAAGATAGCGCATAACCACATCTGCCAACAGCAACACAAAAATGATCAGAACACCGAGCGACGCCCACTTTCCGATCCACCGGTTCGTGCGGGTCACCGCCCTAGCCAGGTTCATCATTCCCCTAGTCCCTTCTCCCTCGGATGAACGCAAAAACCCGCCCCCTGCTCACTCAGGACGCGGGGAAGTTCATACCGAATTGCTGGTTAACCGGGGCGCGCGGTTTGCACCGCGTCGCCCCGTATAAATCGCCGGGCCTCTCAGTGATCGAGGCCCGGCAGACCTTGGATCAGCTGTAGCCCAGATCTTTCATCATGGACGTATAGGCCGACGCCGCGCGTGCCGCGATTTCGCCCTTCTGGCCTTCGTTCTCAAGGATCTTGATCGACGCTTCGGCCAAGACGCCCAGAACGTCGTCAGGCAGTTGGGTCACTTGCACACCTTCTTCTGCGATACCGGCCGAAATGGCTTTGGCTTCGCCCAGTTGGTATTCGGCTGACCGCAGGAAGAACCGCGTTTCAAAGGCCGTTTCCAGCACACCGCGCAGATCATCATCAAGGCCTTCGAATTCTTTGACATTGACGATAAAGCTGTCGGTGGTGAACCCAAGCGCCGGTTTGTAGTGGTACTTACACACTTCCCAAAGCGACATGGATTTCGCGCCGATCGCGGCACCCCAGTGCGCGCCATCAACAACACCCGAGCTGAGCGATTGATAAAGCTCGGAACCTGGAATGTACTGCGGTGCAGCACCCGCGGCTTTGAGGTAATCAAGCATGGTGCCCGACGACCGGATTTTCAGGCCTTGGAAGTCCGCGGCGCTTTCGATCTTTTTCGATACAACGATTTCAGTTGGGTACACTTTTTCCGTGAACAAGCGGATGCCATCCGGAACCAGCTCTTCGTTGACCATGTCTTCGATGCCCGCGTTCTTGGCAAGGTACTGGACCTCCCAGCTTTCGCGCATTGTGCCGGGAATGCCGTACAGGAACGACGCGGCCTGTGCTTTTTCCTGGAAATACGATGGGCTTGCAGTCCCCATCGGCAGAACGCCCTTGCGGATCAGGTTGTAGATGTCTGGCCCCTTGGCGAATTCGCCGGCGCCAAACAGTTCGAACTTGAACGCGCCATCTGTTTGCGCAGTAACCATGTCGGTCAAGACACCAAGGCTGGCCTTGAACGAACTGGACGCCTTTGGCCAGTGCGACTGAACGCGCCATGTGACCTTACCCGCAGCGATACCTTTGCCGACCAGCGCCGGAGCGGCCAGCGTGGCCAATGCGGCACCGCGCAGCATGGAACGACGATTGATGGAACTTGTCGATTTTTTCATGATTTTCCTCCCTTGGAACGATACGCCCGGACGATGGCCCGTCGCACCGCAATCAATAAAAGCGGGATCGCCGCCTGATCAGCTTTTCCCCGCCATGAAACTGACCAGAACATGTTCTTACTTTGGCGTCAACAAAGGTGGTCACCCTTGCAGGTCGGTGAAGTTTTTTCCGCAAGCGGCGCGTTCACCCACACCCCAATCCCGCAAAGCCCAACGGCACTTTGCACCTGTGTCTTGGTGTTTGCCGGTCATTTCGATTGTTGGGTTTTGGCCGGCGCGGGTTTCCGGGCGCGCAAATTCATTTCGTCGCCAAAATCAAATTTTACCGCGTTGGCACCGCGCCGATTCGCGATTTCCGCGCGACAAATGGTCTTAGTGGCGCTGGCGATTCTTGGGCGTTTCTTGGATCGACGCAGCGTTTGCGCTCCGCCGCGCCCACCAGACCCGCGTCAATTCGCATCGACCAGGTGCGGAACGGAACACCAAATCTGCTGTGCGCCAGGACCGTTTTTTGAAACGTTTCAATGCGTGCTTGCCAAAATCACCAAGATTACCCCGCTTTATCAGTCGCGCGATTTCCCCGCGCACATGTCCCACCGCGAAACCCAACATACATTGCAGATTCGCACATTTGTTCGTGCCATTCGCCCCACCCACTGACTTTCCGACGAGTAAAATTTGAAGGTCAATCAAATGAAATCCGGAACTGCGGGGCCATGCCCGCCCCACCGATACAACCGGGCATTGAATTGCGTTTTTGAACAGAAATACCTGTCTATGGTATACGAATTCCCAATTCCGGGCAGACAGGCGCACAGTGAATATCGCCAGACGAACGATCCGTCCGCCCACGTATTGTCATACATACGCAACGGAAGATTCGCATACCATGTCGTAAAGAGTCTATGGTAGGCACACACCAAACGCCGGATGGGCTGACCCGTTGTAACCAATGGACACCGTCCCGGCCCGAACAATCTATGCCGAAAGAATACGGATACCCCATGGCTAACTGGAATGGCGCAGTCGCATCGCGCGAGGAAATTCGTGAATTGAAACGCCGGGCCGCCTTGCGCGTTGCCGCACGTATATTCAACGAAAAAGGGTATCACGCGACATCATTGGACGAAATCGCTGATGAAATCGGCGTCACGAAAACCGCGCTGTATTACTATTTCAAGAACAAAGAACAGCTTTTGTACGAATGCCTGAAGGTCACCTATGACTGCGGCCAGAACGCCCGGTTGGAAGCGGAAAAGATGAACGGCACCGCCTTTGAAAAGCTGCGCGTGCTTTACAGCCGTTTCATGGAAAACCTGATGGAAGAACGCGGCGCCTACACAACAATGGCAAACATCCGCGCATTGACCGACGAACAGCAGGCCGAATTGCTGGAACGCCGCCGCAACCTGGATCGCTATTCACGCATGTTGCTGGACAAGGCCGTCGAAGAAGGCGCGGTGCGCAGCGTCGATGTGCGGGTCACGTCGAACTTTTTCCTGGGCGCCGTAAACTGGATTCTGCGCTGGCACAGCGAAGACGACGCGATGAGCCCGACAGACGTTTCCGCCCAGTTTCTGGATCTGTTCATGAACGGCATCGTCAAGAAATAGCGCCAAGCCGCCCTATTTCGCGGGAACTGTATCGATCTCGTACTGAAGGAAGACCGGCACCGGTTCCGCTTTTTTGCGCCGACTGGACAGGCTGACGGCGCCGCGTGTCGTCTGGCCGAACCCCGCTTCGTCCAGCAATCCCTTTAGCCCCGCGGGCATCGCCGCGGATCGCGTCATTTCAAGTGGGCTTTGCTCCAGGAACGATAGGTCTTCGACCGCGGATTGCGGCTCGGCCGGCGACAGGATCACGATCAACCGGTCACGGCCGAATTCCTCGTCGCTGATCAAAACAAAATCGTCGTCCAGCGTGCCGCCCGGTTGCATCCGCCCATTGCCCATAAAGGTGATGGAATAATCCGCGCCCACATACAGCAGGTTGTAATCGACCGGCGCACTACCCGAGTTGGTCAGCCTGAGCCCGACAACATCGTCTGGCACCATCCGGGGCACATCGACGCCCTTTAGGGTTTGCCTGCTGTCCTCGATCACCTCGCCTGCGACCGCATCAAACCGACCGGTGACAAGAGATGCCTCAACCGGAAGGGTCGCGGCGGAGGCGGCCGCGCCGACCTTCATCAGGTTCAGCGCCTTGGCAATGGTGGCCAGCGAATCCGTCATAACGGCGGCAAGTTCCGGCGCGGTCTTGTCGGCGGTGGAAACAGAGGGCGTGCGCGCCAGATCTTCGCTGGCGACCAACCCGGTAGACGGCAGGATCCAGATCGCGTCCGGTCGCGGGCTGTCGGGAATAACGGCAAGGCGCAGATCGGCGCCTTCGGTCCCGGCGGGCACAAATTGGATGCGTGCCGCGATTGCCGGTTCATCCAACATTTCCGTCATCGCCAGCCCCATTTTTTGCGCCGGGGCGCTGTCGGCGGGTGGCAGGGCAATGGTCAGCGAAAAATCGATCCCGTTCGACAATTTCCGCAACACGGCCCCGTCCGGGATCGTGGCGGGGCCTTCGCCCTCGGGCAGAACATTGGCGGTAAACGTTGTTGCCTGATGCACCCGATACGTGGCCAGCGCGGCCTCGTCAGGGTCGGCGGGGGATGCAAGCAGCGCCAATTCCGTCCCCTCGGTCAACCCATGCAGCAGACCCGCCTTGACGCTCAGCCCGGTCTGCGTGCTGGTCACCGGCCATTGCAGGATCAGCCCCGCGCCGCCTTCGCCAAAGATCGGCTGATCAAGGTCGCCCTCAAACAACGGAGTGGACCGGGCAAGGTTCAGCACCGCGTATTTGCGCAGCACCTCCTGGGCCAGCTGGCGATAGGTGATGCCGGGCCGTTCGGCCAACGTTTCGAACAATGTATAGGTGAACACCCCCTGCGGACGCCGCCCCGGCTGACCGCGCGGCATGTTCTTTTCAGGGGTTGTTTCATTGGTCTGGGCGGCGAAAAAGGCGGTCAATCGCCCCATTTCGGCATTCGCACCCGCTGCTTGGGCCGCTACCGGTTCCATCGGCGCATCGGGGCGCGCGCGCGGATCACCGTTGGGCAGTCCACGCGCGGCACCTTCGGCTTCGGCCATGGCCGCGTCTGGAATACCCAATGCCCCCGGTTTCAACTGTCGCTGGCGCACGTCATCGCCACCAGAGGGTGCCGCGCGGGTGGCGGTGCCCGAATGACAGGAATCAAACACCACCCAAACGTCGGCCCCCTTGGCACGAATGGCGTCAATCATCTGACCGATTTCATCATCGACCAATCCGTTTTGCACCGTGCCAACCGTGTCGTTCCAAGGGCCAATATCAACTGGAAGAAACAGTTCATCCAACCCATCCAGTTCGCTGCTGGGATCCAACGCCGGGGCCTGTGTGCCGTGGCCGGAAAAATGCAGGTAAACGAAATCGCCGGGGCCTGCCTCGGCCGCCAATGCCGCGAATTGCGCCCGGATCGCTGCCAAGGTTGCGGGTTCTGCACCCTCCAGGCCATCGGCCAGAACATGCACCCGCGCCGGATCAAAGCTTAGCACCGGATTGGATGTCAGATACCCGCGCACCAATTCAATGTCGTGCTTCGGCCCGTTCAACCACGCGCTTTCGTCCAGATTGACGTATTTCGATGCCCCGATCAAAAGCGCATGCGCATCCCGCGCCAATGACGGCATCGCAACGGACAAAGACAAAGCAGCGGCAAGCCCGATATTGGCAGGACGGAAAAAGCTTTGGGTGAATCGGCGCAGGGACATATCAAACACTCGGCTAAAGAAACAAAATCAGTTCGTGATCAGGGTATATGACGTGGATCGCCCGCCTTGGTTCAACACGACCACTGAAAACGCTTCGGTCGTGGCGGGGCGCCAGCCGCAATAGGCAATGGAAGAAATGTCCGTGTCCGAACAGACCAGCCGCCCGGCACTGTCAAACACCTTGACGTTCAGGTCAGTGGCCGTGCTGCCTTCGACATAGACCTCGGCATAGGCGTTGCCCTGATATTCCAGCGGGCGATAGGTGTCTTTGCCCCCTGCCCTGATCTGACTTATCGAATAGACCTTGCCGGACACCACGCCCTTGGCGCGGTCTGCGGACAGATCATCGGCCAAACCCTTGATCGTCGGATCATTCGGGGCAAATGCGATGGCGGTTTCTATCATGTCCTGCCACCCGACCGGCTGTGCCGCAGGGGACTCGGACATGATGGCCGGGCTTTGCGCCGCTGCGCGATCCTCGGCCGCGCCTGCCCCCCGTTCGGGGACGCGCACGATTTCGGCGCCAAACACGTTTTTGCGCAGTTTCGCGGCGGCCAATGCCAGCAATGGATCGCGATCTTGGACAGCCATCTGGAACAGCCGCGCCGACAATTCCGCGCGCCGCAACAGGCCCCCTTCGCCGTCATTTGGCGCAGGCTGTGCCATTGCGGCCGTGCCCTGCGTCGCGGTCTGGGCTGACAGCGGGTGCGTGGCCACCGCCACGATCCCCCCAAGGGCACAACACAGGGCAAAACCACCCCTACGGGAAAAGCGAACAAAGTTGTTTCGGCGCATGGAAAGATACCTTTGCAATCGATTTGGGCCGATCATGATGCCCAATCCCCAATGTTTCAAAGGATTTTTGCGGTATCTGCCTACATGACCACACTTGTCATGTGATCCCGCGCGGCATCAGCGTTAGCCTTTGGGCAGGCTTTCGAAAGGATTGTCCAATGTCCAAACGCCCCCTTGCCCTGCATTTGCGCAATGCCCCGATGATCGCGCTGGTCCCGTTTCTGGGGCTAATCCTGACCTTGATGGCCATGGTGATCACCGCCGGTGCCAGCCATGCGGGGGGCAAGGACCACGGCGCCCGTACATTTCACCATATGGGTGGCCCGGACACGGGCGCGATCAGACGTGCCATCAACCGCACGCTGATTCTGACCAGTGATGATGACAACGCAGCATTCCTGGGGTCGGCAACGCTTTGGGGCGACGGTCAGCACGCGGTGACAAGCGCGCATGTGGTCAAGGGCCATCAAACGGTTCAACTCCGCAACCCGGTTGGCCGCGTGGTGTCCGGGCGGGTAACCCTGCGCGATGATCACCGTGACATTGCCGTGATTTCCCTGCCCGAAGCGGTTTTTGGGCCGGGCTTCGCATTGCCCGACGCCACCCCGCAAACCGGCGACGCGGTTTATGCCATCGGCGCGCCCCTTGGCGTGGCCTTTTCCGTGACCCATGGGATCGTGTCCATGTCAGAACGCCATGTTATCCCCAGCATCCCCGTGCGCATGATCCAGCATGACGCCGCGATCAATCCGGGGTCTTCGGGGGGGCCGCTGGTTGATGGAAAGGGCCGGTTGCTGGGCATCAACGCGCGGATCGCAGATGGATCGCGGCTGTTCGCTGGCATCGCATATGCCGTCCCTGCCGCGCTGATCGCCCGGCTTGTTGCTGGCGACCTTGCCCCTGTGCCCCAGCTTGGAATGACGCTGCGCCCGATCACCCCCGCCATTGCCAGGGCTTTGAACCGGTCAAACGAACATGGCGTTCTTGTTGATGATGTCACAGCGGGCGGGCGCGCCTGGCAGGCAGGCATCCTTGCCGGGGACGTGATCGTCACCCTTGCCGGGCACCCATTGCGCAGCCCCGGCGACGTGTCCCTTGTGATTGACGCACAACAATCGGATCAAATCCGCGTCGTGATAGCGCGCGATGGGTCCACCTTTGCGGCGATCCTGTCGTTGCGTGCGCCCCTGCCATCCCGCCCCGAATTGGGCACGGCGCCTCAAACATTTGCCCGGATAGATCGTTACACATGGGACAGCCTTGGCATCCGGTTCGACCCAACGGGCGAAACTGTCACCCAGGTCAGCCAATCCAGCCCCGCCTATCACGCCGGTCTGGCCAACGGCGACCGGGTCCTGGCGCTGAACGGCAGCGCCCCCGGCCCCGATGGTCTGTTGGGCGCGGTGATCACAGGCCCGCTTGTGTTGCTGGTTCAACGCGGCGCGAACGCTGCCGGAAACGGGGGCCGCACGCTCCACATTATCGTGAATCCGTGGTCGAATACCCGCCCGAACGTGCCTGTCGGTGGTGCGAATGCCCTTGACCCCGCCGTGTCGCTGTTCTGATCTGCCAGGTGAGGAGCCGAGAATGACTGATACCGCCCACCCCCTACCGCGAATTCTGATCGTCGAAGATGACACAGAAGCCGCCGAAGCCGTCGCCCAGGCCGTACGAGATTTGAATTGCGACCCCGTGGTCATGCGCAATTATGACGATGGGCTAAAGGCCGCCGCACTGGCCGATTTCAAGGTGATCGTGTTTGACCGGATGTTGCCCGGTGGCGATGGCATTGACGCGATCGCGAAAATTCGCGCTGCCGGTTCCACCGCGCTTGTCCTGGTCGTTTCCGCCCTGGGGCGGGCATCAAACAAGATCGAAGGCCTGGAAAAAGGCGCCGACGATTACCTTGCCAAACCCTTTGACGGTGACGAATTGCGCGCCCGGTTACGCGCGTTGTTGCGCCGTCAGGACATGGTGGTTCTGGACAATGATCTGATCACCTTTGGCGATCTGCAAATCCGAACCAAGGCCCGCACCGTCCATGTCGCCAACACGCATGTCGCCCTTAGCCCCAAGGAATTCGAACTGGTCACCTTTTTCGCCCAGAACGCGGGCGAGGTGGTGACGCGTACCCAGTTGCTGGAAATGGTCTGGAACCTGCATTTTGACCCGCAAACCAATGTTGTGGATGTTCATGTCGGACGCTTGCGCCGCAAACTGGAAAAAGCGGCCGGGCATCCGGTGATCCACACGGATCGCGGTGTCGGCTATGTATTTGACCCGCAAAAAGCGCCCGAAGAATGATCGCACACCGTATGACACGTCAGATGGAAACCACGTGACCACCCCGCGGCGATCCCCGTTTCAATCGGCCGCATTGCGGGTCATGCTGATCGTTGCGGGCGGGATCATCGTTTTGTCGCTTGGCGCAATGGCCCTGCAATATCGCATCACCGCCCGCGCGCTTGAGGCGCGCCAGTCCGATGTGCTTTCCGCTGATCTGAATGGCTTTGCACAGTTTTACGAACAACGTCGCATCCCCGGCCTGCGCGAGGCGATTGAAGCGCGTGCCGCCCTCGCCCCTCCCGAACAGGCGCTGTACCTGCTTGAGGATCGCAACAGCACCTATCTGGCCGGAAACATCCGGCACTGGCCTGATGGTGTCACGAATAAAGGCACTTTGTTCGCACCTGCCCCGGCCCAGATCATCACCCTGCCCGATGGCACGACATATCAGGGTGTCGCGCGCGATTTACCAGGCGGGTTCGCCTTTCTGGCCGCCCGCGCGCGCACCCCGGTCACGCAAACCCTTACCGATTTGCGCGACACGATCGCCTGGGTTGCCGCGGGGCTGATCGCTCTGGCTTTGTTGGCAGGGTGGCTTGTCGCACGGGCCGTTGTGGGGCGCATCGACCGGCTGAACACATTGGCCGATCAGGTCGCTGCCGGCGATCTGTCCGCCCGCCTGCCCGGCCCGCGATCCGACGATGAATTCGGCGCGTTGGAACGCCATTTTCACGCGATGCTGGACCGGATCGAAACGCTCAACCGGGCCACGCATCGCCTGTCCGACGCAATAGCCCACGAATTGCGCACCCCGCTCAATCGTATCCGCCAACGGCTGGATCGGATCAAAGGCCAGGAATCCGACGTGGCCGCGATCCGCGCCGACATGGATGGCACCATCCGCATTTTCGACAGCCTTCTGGACATTTCCAGCGCCGAAGCCGCGTCAGGCCAACGCCCCGGCCTGACCCCGCAAAACCTGTCCGAGATCGCAAGCGACGTGTTCGACCTTTACGCCCCGGTGGCCGAGGACAAGGGCCTGACACTCAAGACAGCAATCGCCCCGGATGCCTGGATATTGGGGGAACGCAATCTTTTGGCCCAGCTGATTTCCAACCTGCTGGACAACGCCATCAAATTCACCAGCGCCACGGACACCGTGTCGGTTGGCCTGACAACCGGCGCCCATCATGTCCTGACCATTTCCGACACCGGCCCCGGCATGCCCGAAGATCTGAAATCGACAATGTTTGAACGCTTTACCCGCGGCGCGCGCGATCACGACACCAAGGGTCACGGGCTTGGCCTTGCCCTTGTGCAGGCGATTGCTGCGCGGCACGGCGCAAAACTGTCCCTTCCGGCCACGCAAACAGGGTTCATTATCGAAATCACATGGCCTAATCTGCCCCGACCCTGACCCGAGAGGCAGCATGCGCAGGCCATTTTCCATACTCGCTCTGGCGGTCACATTGTCTGCCTGTGCGGTTCTGAATGCCCCGCGCAACCTTCCGCTTGGCGGCGAGGCGGGCAAGAACGCCCCCCTTGTTGACGACGCCAATGTCGATATTGGCGATGGTGAAATCTATGTCGGGCTGGCCTTTTCCGGCGGCGGCATGCGCGCATCGGCCTTTGCCCATGGGGTGCTTGAGGCGCTGCGCGACACAACCGCAACACCGGCCGACCCGGACGGTATCCTGTCTGACGTGCGCCTTGTCACCGGCGTGTCCGGCGGATCCGTCACGGCGGCGTGGTTCGGCCTTAAGGGGGCCGAAGCACTGAACGGATACCGTGAACGATACCTGATCCAGAACGCAGAACGCTATATGGCCACCACGGTGTTCAATCCGGTCACCATCATTCGCGGGTTGTCAGGCGGGGCCAACGGGCGGCAAACCTTTGGGCGGTTTCTGGACGAAACGCTGTTTGACGGCGCAACCTTTGGTGATCTTCAGCGCCGTTCGCAGGTCAAAACCTGGATCAACGCCAGCGACATTGCCAACCAGACGACATTCCTGTTTTCGCCCGAAACCTTTGATGCGCTGTGTTCGGACCTGTCCGCATATCCGATTGCCGATGCGGTCGCCGCCTCGGCTGCGTTTCCATTGGTGTTCTCGGCCATCCCGCTTAAGACACACGCGGGCCAATGCCCGTATACCGAACCAGATTGGTTGACCGCCGCACGTCACAACCCCGAAGCAACCGGCGCAATGAAGGCCCATGCCGCCGCTTTGGAAAGCTACGCCAAGGGCGACCCGGTGCGTTTCGTGAAATTGTTGGACGGCGGCATCACCGACAATTTCGGCACCACAGGTCTGGCCGTGGAACGCGCGCGCGCCCAGACCCCTTTCGCCCCGCTGACAGCCGCCGAGGCGGTCAAGCTGCGCCGCCTTTTGTTCCTTGTCAGCGATGCCGGCGTTCAAAAGGATCATTCCTGGACGCAAAAACTAAAGGGGCCGGGTGGCACACAATTGGCCATGGCCATCGCCGCGTCGGCAATGGCGTCCGCTTCGCGCACCGGTTATGACGCGATGCGCCTGCAACTGGACAATTGGCAGGCCGATTTGATCGCATATCGCTGTTCCTTGTCCATGACCACGGTGCGACGCCTGCGCGGCACAACACGGGGTTGGAATTGTCGCGACCTCAAATTCTTTGTGGGCGAGGTTTCGTTTCGTGGCCTGCCCGCGCCGATGAAGGCCGATCTGGATGCGATCCCAACCCGGCTGCGCCTGCCGGTGGAACAGGTTGATCTGGCCATTGCCGCCGGAAAAATGGCCACACAGCAAAATCCGGACTTTAATGGTTTTCTGCGCGCGACTGACCGCTATGGCAATGATCCGCGCCTTGCCGGGGCATCCGGGGCTTTGGCCGGGGCGCGCCGGATCACTCCGATCAAGAACTGATGACAAATGTGGTCATACGCCCGTTTGACTTGAAAATGCGCGCAAACCCCTGCAATCATTGATCATCGGAGGAGCCTGAGAGCCAAAATGACCCTACGTATGCCCCAAATGATGCGGCACTGCTTTGCCGCCGCCATGATCGGCCTGACCGCACCTGCGGCATGGGCGGGGGTGCATGGTCTGGTGGTCGGTGTTTCAGATTATGAATTTCTTGATGCGGATCTGCGCGGCCCGGCCAATGATGTGCGGCTGGTCAGCCGCATGCTGTTGGCGCGTGGCGCCGAACCGGGTGCGATCACTGTGCTGGCCGCCGCCGATGTTGAACTTGATGACGGGTTGTCCGTGGCCGGCGCCCCCCGTCGCGCCGCCATCCTGACAGCGCTTGATGCCCTGGCCGCGACCGCCGGGCCGGATGACACCGTGGTTTTCTATTTCTCGGGCCACGGATCGCAGATGCCGGATGCCAGCGGGGACGAGGCAGGCGGATATGACGAAATCCTTTTGCCCGCGGATGCCAAGAATTGGAAAGGGGCCATCGGCGGTGTCGAAAACGCCCTGATCGACGATGAACTGGCGGTCAAGATGCAAGCGATCCTTGATACCGGTGCTGATCTTGTCGCGATCCTTGATGCCTGTCATTCCGCCACGGGGTTTCGCGCGCTACCAGACGGTGCAGCATCTGCCGCACGCTATGTCGACCCAGCCACACTTGGCGTTCCCGACGCTGTCGCGGGCGACGGCGAAGGGGGCCAGATCGCGCCCCCCCTGACCGGGAATTTCGTTTTCCTGTATTCGTCGCAATCAGATCAACGGTCGTTTGAATACCCGGTGGGTGATCGCACCGATCCGGGCAATTGGTACGGTGATTTCACAGGCGCCCTGATGCCCGTCCTAATCACGGCCAACGGGGCCAGCTGGTCACAGGCCCTGCTGGCAACGGTTGATGGCATGGCCAAGAACGGCCCCGCCGCCCAAACCCCGGACGCCGAAGGCCCCCTTTTGAACGCACCCCTGTTCGGGACGGCCGATATTGCCCCGCCCGTCTGGCGCACCAAATTCCGCAGCCTGAGCGCGGGTCTGTTGGACGGGATCGAACCCGGTGCGCAAATGGCGATCTATTCCGACGCGACGACCACGGGTGATCCGCTGATCGTCACGGTCGCGACAGCCAATGCCGCCAATGCCACGTTGGAACGCACCCCCGGCATGCCCGCCGAAGGGTTTGCCAAACTGCACCGTCCCGCCCTGCCTGCGCCATTAAAGCTGGGCCAGCCTGTTGTGATGGCCGACAGCAATGTAGGTGACCTTGGCACAATGCTGCAAACGCTGGTTGCCAATCTGGATGGCATCACGATCACCCAGGACGGCGCACCCGATTTCGTGCCCGTGTTCACCGAAGGCACCCTTGCCCTTGCCGGACGCGATGGCGTTCTGGACGGCGCAGGTCCGGGCGCCAGCCCGCGCCTTGCGGCCAATGCCGATAACGCCCAGATGGCTGAGTTTCTGGATCGCGCGATCCGAGCCCACCGTCTGCGCCGCGCCCTCAAAGCTGCCGAAGGATCCGGAACAACCGGTTTCGCGATGCCCGGCGCCGCATTGAAAACCACGTTGGCCCATGTGCCCGTGACCGGTACCGATGGGGCCTGCGGCGATCCCGGTCCTGAAACCGCCGTTTCAGGTCAGGTGCGCGCATCGGCCTGTGATCAACTGTGGGTCACCATTCAGAACAATTCCAAAACGGCGCGCGACATCACGATCCTTTATATCGACCGCGATTTCCGGATCACGCCGATCTATCCTGACGCCACATTGTCCAATCGCATCGGCTTCGGGGAAACCGAAGAGATCGGCCTGCAAATTTCAAACCCCTCGGGCCTGTCGGGCCAAGAGGAACTGGTGATCCTTGCCGCGCCTGCCATCCAGGGTGCGCCACGCACTGTCCTGACCGCACTGGCCGATCCGGTCCAGATGCGCGCCATGCCCGCAGATACCCCCGCGCTTGGCCAATGGTTGATGGCGGCGGCGGATCCTGAAACCAAATCACGCGCATTCAGTTTCGGCGGCGCGCTCCCCTCGCTTGAGGTCACGCGCTTTCGTATCACGCTGGTTCCGGCCAGCGCAAAATGACCCGTTATCCCATTCCCAACCAAAGAGAGACAAACACATGACATTGATTTCCCGATTTACCCTTTCCGCCGTCGCGGCACTGGGATTGGCCGCATCGGCCAACGCCCAAAGCCTTGACGCTGCGGACAAAGCCGACCCAACCGTTTCGTCGCCATTCGCCTTTGCCGACAGCGCCAAAAAGGCGACCAAGGCCGAAGAAATGCGCGCCGAGGCCGAAGCCAGCGGTGCCCGCATCATCGGCGGCGAAGTGGCGCAAAACGGGGCGTGGCCCTGGCAGGTTGGTCTGCTGATCGCGGGCCGCCCGGTTGGCCCTGATGCGCAATTCTGCGGCGGGTCGATGATCCTGGATCAATGGGTCCTGACGGCGGCGCACTGTGTGTATATGCAGGACGATTCCGGGTATTTCGACCTGTCCCCACAGCAGGTCAACGTTATCGTGGGCACAAACAAACTGGCCCCCGGTCAGGGCGACGTGATCCCGGTTGCCGGCATTTTCCGCAATCAGAACTACAACCCTGACGGATTTGACAGCGACATCGCGTTGATCAAACTGGCCCGCGCCCCCAACGTCCGCTACCAAACGATCAAAGTGCCTGACAAACAATTTGGCGAACAGATCGACGTGACCGGCGTGCCAACGGTTGTCACCGGCTGGGGCCTGATCAACGGCGGCAAGCATCCGGCGGATATGTATCAGGCGGAAATCCAGATCCTGGGCCGCGACCAATGTAATGGCGCCATCATGGAAGCCCGCGCCAATGCCGCGTCCAAACCGTTTATCCAAGCGCTGCAAATCTTTGACGTAAAGGGCGACGACGCCCAAGCGGCCTGGAATGCCCTTGTCCAACGTGCGCGTGCGCCATTGTCCGAAAACATGCTGTGTTCCGGCACGTATGAGGGCGGCAAGACATCCTGTCAGGGTGATTCCGGCGGCCCGCTGGTCGTGCCATTGAACGACGGCACCTATGTGCAGGCCGGTGTCGTGTCCTGGGGGTTCGCGGATTCCCAAACAATGACCTGTGTCGAAACCGCTCTCTTCTCGGCCTATACCAAAGTGTCGAACTATGTGGGCTGGATGGAACAGGTCATTGCCGCGAATTGATCGCCATATGATCACGACCAGCGGTGGGGCCTTTGGGCCCCGCCACACGATCGGCGCCCTGCTGATCAGCGTCGCCTTGATTGCACCCGCCCCCGCGTTGGCGCAATCAACCGACAACACCGCCCCCCCCGACGAAACCCAGACACAATCGGATACCCAGACGATCGACGCCAAGGTCGATGAGGTTCTGGAACTGACATCGAACGCCCTGGCCCATCTGATCGAAGACGAACTGGCGCAGGTGTCCGCCCCGCTGGAACGCGCGATGGAGCTGGCCCAAGACCCTGCTCTGCCACCGGCGGTGCGCGCATTCCCCCTGGTCGTCACGGCGCATCTGGCCCGGCTGGATCATGATTGGGCGGCTTTGAACCAGGATGCGACCGAATTTGAAACAGCGCTGATCAACGCCGGGTTTGCCGACCACGGATTTCGTGTCGAGGCGAGCGTTCTGCGTGGTATCGCCCTGTTTCACACCGGCGACACGACAGAGGCCGAACGAATTTTTCGCGACTCCCTGCCGCTCTATGACGGGCTTGATTCAGGGTTCAGCGCACAGGAAATGACCCGCTATTACCTTGCCCTTGCCGCAACCAAGAACGGGGCGGCGGATGCGGCAGAATTGCGAGAAGACCTTCTGAACGATGGCGTCTCACAGGGCTACATCGTCGAGGCACAGCTTCACTACCTGCGCTATCCCGATGTTTTGCTGGGCGTGGACCTTCCCGGTGGCGTGGCCAAGGCTAAGCTAAGCGAAGATCAGATTTACGATCTGGCCGATGCCGGGCTGGACCTTGGGGAAATCGGTGACTACGACGGCGCGTTCACGCTGTTGTCGCTGGCCAATGACGTAACATACGAAAACGATTACCCGATCCTGGTCGACCATTACCCCAACCTTGCCTTTGCGCGGTATTCCTACCTGCGCGACAACTGGAGCGAAGTGCAACGGTTCGCGGCCTCGGTCGCATCGGCCTTGGACAAGGAAGAAACCGCAGATCA
Organism: Pseudooceanicola sp.; assembly: GCA_050633485.1. GTDB lineage: Bacteria > Pseudomonadota > Alphaproteobacteria > Rhodobacterales > Rhodobacteraceae > Pseudooceanicola. Next base: position 59,144 of record JBOEGP010000023.1, on the reverse strand, counting down.
CCCCTACCGGATCGAAGCGACGATCCTTCAGGGTGTCGCGCTGTTTGAAACCGGCCGCAACAGCGAAGCCGAAGTCCTGTTGCGCGGCGCAATGGCCGACAGTGACGGGTTTGAGGACATGATCGACCTCAACGAACTTGCCCATTATTTTCTGGCCCGCGCCGCGACCAAGGCAACGGCCACGGATGCCTCGGAATTGCGCGAATCCTTCATGGCGCGGTTTACCGGCGATTATCTTGTCACCAATTCACAGGCGCTGTTCCTGTTGTACCTTTCTTTGAATGCGGTCGTGGATGCCGGTGAATCGCCGGAAATGCTGATTGAACAATCCGAACAACTGATCGCCCTTGCGGACAGTGTCGAAGGCGTGGACCCCATCTATCGGTCCTTCTTCCGTGGCAATCACGGGCAGCTTCTTTATCAGGCTGGCCGCTACGAAGACGCCATGGGATATTTCAAGGATCGCCGCGCCTATCTGTTGGAAGAAGACAATATCGCCAATGACTTTGCTGTCGTCGCCCTGAGGCTTGGCAATGCATTGGCGCGGACCGTCGGCACGGATGAATCGCGCGCCTCGATGCTGGCCGATCTTGAACGGCTGCGCGCACGCGGACAGGTCGATGACTGGGCCCTCAGCGATCTTCTGGCCCAAATTGCGTTTACCTATCGCTGGCAGGATGACGAAGCCAATTTTCAAAAATGGATGCGCGACGCCTATAGCGAAATGCGCCGCAAACGTCGTGTCACCAATGCGCGCGTCAAATCATTTGCCGGGTACATTGACCCGAATGATCCCGGCATGGTCGGCTTTCCACTTGCCGCGGAATTCGGGGTGATCGACGAAACCGCATTCACACTGAAATCCAGCGGAGAAGACACCATCCGCATGTTCCTTGAGGGCAATTATGCCGGGCTGGAACGTTTGCTGGATGCCTATGCGGAAAAGGGCAAGGATGAAACGCCGGAATACCTGGTGAACCTGGCCTTGTACAAGGCGATGCTGGGCGCATATCAGGACAGTCAGGACGCCCTGTCCGAGGCCCGGCGCAAAGCGCGCACCACCAACGGCAGCATGATCCCGGCGAATGCGGCGATATTCGATCTGATCGACCTTGTGTCCAAGGTTTGGGGCACAACGCATTTGTCCGACAAGGCAGACGGGGCCATTGCGCGGCTTCAGGTCCGCGAAAGCACCCTGCCTCACGATCAGCTTAGCCTCTATCTGGTTTTGCGGGCTTTGGCCAAATACCAATCGGGTCAGGATGCCAATATCCGATCTGACCTGCGGCGTTGGATCGACGCCCAACCAGACACACGCGACGACCCCCCAAGTGTGATCGAACAATGGACCTATGCCCTCGCCGCTGAAATGATCTATGTCTACTTTGGTGCCGAAGAAGGCGACGCATGGATCGAACGCATGTTGGCCTGGGTGGATCATCCCGATGGCGCGCCGCTGACGCTGGTGCGTGACACGATCCAGATGACCCGCACGTTCAGTTCCCCGACCGTTTCATCGACCGATCTGGCCCTGTCGGAAATGAGCGGGCTGGCCAGTGTTATCCTTGATCAGGTGCCGCGCAATCATGCGCTTGTCGCCGCGACCCAATTCAACGTTGCAAATGCGTTTTGGTCACGTGGCCAATATGAAACCGCCTTGACCTGGATGCAGGGGGCCACGGATGCCTGGCGCGCCAATCCCTATCATCGAAAGGACACGCTGGCGTTTCTTGTGTCGCGTCAATCCAGCCTGATGCTTCAGACCGGTCAGATTGACCTTGCCGCGACAATGGCACGCGAAGCCTATGACATGATTGACCCATTGACCTCGCGCGGGGATCTGGCCGCCGGTGTGATCCTGACCTATGCCTATGCCATCCGGTCTCGCAATGATGACGCGGAAATGGGCGGCGCGGTCCTGAAAAAACACGTCGAAGACCCCGCATTCATGCAACGACTGCCCGCGCGCGACGCAATCTACATGCACCAATCCTATGCGGATATGCTGGCCAATTACGCCGAAATCGACGTGGTTCTGGAACAACTTAGACTTGCTGACGACGCGGTGCCCAACGACGACGGGCTGGATTGGCGACAGGACCAATCCCAGGTTGCCATGACACGCGCGATCGCGATCTACTGGGCCAAGGATTACAAGGACGCATGGTCCGAAATCACCCGCGCGAATGACATCAAAACGGCGTGGCAACGCGACACGATCCGTGACGGTGACAGCAGCGATGTCAGCTCCCTGGACACCCGCAACCGCGCGGCATGGGAGGCGATCATGGGATGGGATTACGCCCAGACATTGCCCCCCGCCCCACCGCAATGACCGGGGCCGCCCCCGGTTTGGCAAAGGCACTGGCCCTCGCCGCGGGCCTGTTGGCCGGGATGAGTGTGACCGGCACGGCGCAAACCCGGCAGGACAGCGCGGCAACGGCACGGACCAGCCCATCGGCCCTGACCCTGTCAACAATTGTGGCGGCCTCGGATTCCGCCCTTGAACGCGCGGGGCGCCGCGACACAACCCAGGCACGGCGCGACCTGTTGGCGATTGTTGACAGCTTGCCGGACACCGCGACGCCTTTGATGCGTGCCTATCCCTACCTCGCACTGGCCCGGTTATTCCGGCGCGAACGCGACTGGTCCCGGTGCGAAGCCATGGCAGCCGGCGTTGCCCACATGCTGGATGATAGCATTACACAGACCCATCCGTTCCGATCCGAGGCGCTGACGCTCCAGGGGATCGCATTGGTGAATCTGAACCGGCCCAATGACGCGGTCCTAAGCTTGCGCCCCGCCGTGATGCACAGCGCAGACAACCCCGATCTTGCCCGGCAACACCGGCTGGCACGGTATTTCCTTGGCGTCGCCGCAACCCGCAGCCGTGCAAGCGACGCCGCCGATCTGCGCGCGTCTTACCGGCTGGTGCACGATCTTCAAAGCCCGCTGACCGATGCCGACCTGCTGATCATGGACATCGAAGGCCTGTCGCTTGACGCCATTGCCCCAAACCCGGATCACGACGCCCTTGCCCTGCGATCCCGCGCGCTGATGGGCGAAGCGATGGCAACCAACGCCCTGACCCGCCGCGACCTGGCCGCCTTTCGGGGCCTTCATGCCAATGTTCTGATGGCCGCCGGTGACACCGATGCGGCGATTTCGGTGCTGTTTCAACTGCGCGCCGCCGCCGAAAAATCCGCGATGATCGACACCGGCTATGCCGACGCATCGCGCGCTCTGGCCCGTGCACTGGCCAAGTCGGGGAACCTGACCGCCGGTGCGGATGTGTTGGCCCAAACCGAGGCCGCGCTGATCACTGCCAACGCCCAACTTAGCGACACTGACCTTGCCCTGCTTATTGCCACGCGCGGCGGATTTGCGACGGCCATGGGCGACGCCGAAGCGGCACAGGCCCATTTTCGGCGCGCTTACGGCGTGGCCCGCCGATCCTTGCGGCGCAGTGACGATCTGGTGTCGCGGATCGCCGCCCAGATCAACCCAAAGGCCCCCGGCATGTCCGGATTTGCCTTTGCCACGGAATTCGGCCTGTCGGGCCCCACGGTGATCGCCCGCACAGACGGGTCGGATGTGCTGCGCCAGGTTCTTGCCGGGCGGTACGGCCATGTGCGCGACGCGTTGTACAAAATGATCAATGACGCCGGGCGGGAAACCGCACTTTTGTTGGCAAACGCATCGCTGTTTTCCGCGCTGATCGGGGACACCGACACAGCGCTGACAAACCTTGCCCAGGCCCGCGAACTGGCGCTTTTGCCGGATACGGACCTGTCCCCGGACGCGCCATTGTTTGACATCGTGACCATTCTGGCGATCCAGTTCGGGTCCACCCGGCCAATGGCCCTTGTCGATCAGGAAATGGAACGGCTGATCCATCGCCGCGCATCCCTGCCGACTGACATCACCCTTTTGGTCATGTCACATCAAGCATCCGCCCTAAGCGATGTGTCAAAGGACGACAGCGCCGAGATGTCGGAACTGGTCAGACAATGGGTGCAGACCTGGAAAACCCTGCCTCGGGACTCTGTCATCGCGGATTTCGCCGCAATGCTTATCACCCCAACGCTTTTTGACGTACTGGGCGAAGATGCGGCGACCCTGCTCATGGCCCCGGTGCGCGCCCGGCATGCGGGGGCGGACGGGTTAAGGTTGATCCGCGACCAGATCACATTCGACCACCTGATAAACACCACAGACAACGCGGGGATCGAAGATCGCATCGCTGAAATTGCCGCCCTGAGTGCCGCGATCGCCGAGGTTCTGCCGCGCGAACACGCGCTGAACATCTGGAACATGGCCAGCGTTTCCGATTATCTGGCAACGGTCGGACGGGCCACCGAAGCGCGCGATTGGATGCATGCCGCCCTTGATGCCTTGCGCGACCGTGACAAAGTGCCCGACGACACGCACGCCTATTTCCTGCACCGATTGTCCCTGGGCGAAGGCGCCCTTGGCCGCAACCGCAATGCCGCCACCTATGCGCGTCAGGCCTTTGATCTGGTCAACCCCGCCACTGCGCGCCCTTGGGCGGCTTATCCGGTTATCCTGAACTACGCGATCGAACGCCCGCAAGAGGACGGCGATTGGCTAAAGGGGGCCGCCGTTATTGCCGAATTCCTTGATGACCCGTCCTTTATGGCCCGAATGTCGCCTGACAACGCCTTGTTCATGCGCTTTACCCATGCGCGTCTGACCGCGCTTGGCGCTCCGCCGGATCAGGCATTGGCCGCCCTTGCCGCGTTTCGCGACATCCTGCCGGATGATGACAAGGACCGTCGCGACACCCACGCCATCCTTGCCATGATGGAGGCGGATTCACTGCGCCTGATGCGCCGGCATGCGGCCGCCTGGGCGAAAATCACATTGGCCGTCGATACAGACGGCGCGTGGCGGCAAGACACGTACGGGGCGCTTGCCGATGCCTCTGGCCTGTCCACAACGGATTTGATGCGATCGTTAGAGGCCGAAATCGGTTGGGATTACGCCCAATCGCTGAAATAGCGACAACCGCAATGCCGCCTGGGCCGCCTTAGTGATCAAGGGCCGCGGCAAGCAACCGTTTGGTGTATTCGTTGCGCGGGGATTCAAAAACCGCCTGTGCGTCGCCCTGTTCGACAATATCGCCCTGCTTCATCACCATGACCCGATGCGACATTGCCCGCACCACCTTAAGGTCATGCGAGATGAACAGATACGCCAACCCGTATTTCTGTTGAAGATCACGCAGAAGGTTCACGATCTGCACCTGCACCGTCATATCCAACGCTGACGTCGGTTCATCCAACACCAACAATTTGGGGCGCAGGATCATCGCGCGGGCAATCGCGATCCGCTGGCGTTGACCGCCGGAAAACTCATGCGGATAGCGATCCATCATGGCCGGGTCCAACCCGACCTCGTCCATCACTTCGGCCACCAGTTTTCGGGTCGGCTCTCCTGCGCCGAATTTGTGAACGCCCAGCCCTTCGGCAATGATCTGTTCACAAGTCATCCGCGGGCTAAGCGAACCATAGGGGTCCTGAAACACGATCTGCATGTCCTTGCGCAACCGGCGCAATTCCTGCGTTGACCATTCGCGCACGTCCTGATCATCAAAGGTGATCCCGCCATCGGACCCGATCAACCGCATGATCGCCAGAGCCAGCGTGGTCTTGCCCGACCCGCTTTCCCCCACGATGCCCAATGTCTCGCCCTCGCGCACTGTGATTGTCGCGTCGTTAACGGCCTTTACATGGCCCACGGTGCGGCGAAAGAACCCGCGCTGAATGGGAAACCAGACCCGCAGACCATCGGTTTCCACCAAAGGGCGCGCAGTGGCGGGCAACGGCGGCGGCGCGCCGGTGGCTTCGGCATCCAGCAGCATCTTGGTATAAGGATGCTGCGGCGCGTCGAAAATCCGGGCCGTCGGCCCGGATTCAACGATTTCACCTGATTTCATCACGCAGACACGATCAGCGATCCGTCGCACAACCCCAAGGTCGTGGGTGATGAACAAAAGCCCCATGCCTTCGTCTGACTTCAGCTCGGCCAACAGTTCAAGTATCTGCGCCTGAATGGTCACATCCAATGCCGTTGTCGGTTCGTCAGCGATCAACAATGCGGGGCGATTGGCCAATGCCATGGCGATCATGACACGTTGCCGTTGCCCGCCCGACAATTGGTGCGGATAGGCCCCCAAGCGGGATTCAGCATCGCGGATGCCAACGCGCCCCAAAAGATGCAGGATCCGTTCGCGGGCGGCATCGCCGGTCAGGCCCTGATGCAGCGAAAGGCTTTCGCCCAATTGCCGTTCAACCGTATGAAGCGGGTTGAGCGAGGTCATCGGTTCCTGAAAAATGAAACTGATGTCATTCCCGCGCACATCCCGCAACAGAGCTTCGTCCGCGCCGACCATCTGTTTGCCTTCGAAGGTGATCGACCCGGACACAACGGCATTGTCCCCCAGCAGGGACACGGTGGACAGGGCGGACACCGATTTGCCCGACCCGCTTTCCCCGACAATCGCGACAGTTTCACCTTTGTCCACGGTAAACGACACGCCCTTGACCGCCTCGATCACCTTGCCGTCCTGACGGAACCCGACGCGCAGGTCTTTGACCTCAAGCACGCTCATTGGAATGTCTTTCTGGGGTCAAAGGCGTCACGCACACCTTCAAATATGAACACCAGGAGCGACAGCATGATCGCAAAGGTAAAGAACGCGGTAAAGGCAAGCCAGGGCGCCTGAAGGTTCTGTTTGGCCTGCAACGTCAACTCTCCCAGTGAGGGCGAAGATGACGGAAGCCCATACCCAAGGAAATCAAGCGAGGCGAGCGAGCCAATCGTGCCTGTCACGATAAAGGGCAGCATCGTCAATGTCGCCACCATCGCATTGGGCAACATGTGACGGAACATGATCGTCAGGTTGGACACCCCAAGCGCCTTGGCGGCGCGCACATATTCCAGATTGCGCGCCCGCAGGAATTCGGCCCGCACGACCCCGACAAGCGATGTCCATGAAAACGCGATCATCAGAAACACCAACAACCAGAAACTGCGCCCCAGAATGGCGAACAGGATGATGATCACATAAAGCATCGGAATGCCGGACCAGATTTCAATCACCCGCTGAAAGATCAGATCGATCCAGCCGCCGAAATACCCCTGCAATGCCCCTGATATGATGCCAATCACCGATGCGCAGGCCGTCACAAACAACGTAAACACAATGGCCAGCCGGAACCCATAAATCACCCGCGCCAGCACGTCACGTTTGGTATCGTCCGTGCCCAACAGGTTCTGCCTGTTCGGCGGCAACGGCGCCGCGCCGGGGCGGTCCACCGGACTGTCATAGGAATATGGAATCAGCGGCCAGATCGACCAGCCCTTTTCAATCTCGACCCCGCCGATAACCCCGTCCGCGGCGTCTTGGATCATCGCTTCGGGGTCATCGAAACATTCCTCAAGTCCGCCGGTGCGGATCAGACATTGCACCTCGGGGTCGCGGTAAACGGCTTCGGTCTTGAAATCGCCACCAAAGGCAGTTTCAGGGTAAAACTTGAAGATCGGCGCATAATATCCGCCCCGATACTGAATCAGGATGGGGCGATCATTGGCGATGAATTCAGCGAACAGTGACGCCACGAACAGCACCAGGAAAATCCACAGCGAATAAAACGCCCGCCGGTTGCGTTTAAAGTTCCGCCAGCGTCGCTGGTTCAACGGCGAAAGCCCGCGGCGGCGTTTGGGGGTAATGACGTCAGCGTGCATCCCTCACCCCTCGCGCCGTTCAAAGTCGATGCGCGGATCGACAAAGACATACATCAGATCCGACAGGATCCCGACAACCAGCCCCAACAGGGAAAACACGAACAACGTGCCAAAGATAATCGGGTAATCGCGCGCGACCGCCGCTTCGAACCCCATCCGTCCCAATCCATCCAGCGAAAACAGCGTTTCAATGATGATTGACCCGCCAAAAAAGACGCTGATGAAAAGCCCCGGAAACCCGGCAATCACGATCAACATCGCATTGCGAAACACGTGGCCATAAAGAACAGCACGCTCTGACAACCCCTTGGCGCGGGCGGTCATTACATAATGTTTCTTGATCTCGTCCAGAAACGAGTTCTTGGTAAGCAGGGTCAGCGTCGCAAAGCTTGCGATGGTTGAGGCAAGAACCGGCAACGTGATGTGCCACAGGTAATCGCCCACCTTGGCAATCGCTGACAGGTCGTCCCAGTTGTCTGACGTCAGGCCGCGCAGCGGGAATACCTTCCAGAAACTGCCCCCCGCGAACAGAACCAGCAGCATGATCGCGAACAGAAAGCCGGGGATCGCATAGGCCGCGATGATCGCTCCACTGGTCCAGGTGTCAAACCGTGACCCGTCCTTGACGGCCTTGCGGATGCCCAACGGGATCGACACGAGATAGGCGATCAACGTGGACCACAGCCCAAGCGTTATCGACACCGGAAGCTTGTCCGCGACCAGCTCCATCACCCCGATCTTGTTGAAATAGCTTTCGCCGAAATCAAGCCGCATGTAATTCCACAGCATGTTCAGGAACCGCTGCAACGGCGGTTTGTCGAACCCGAATTCCTTTTCCAGCTGTTCAATGAATTCAGGCGGAAGGCCACGCGCGCCTTCATAGGTGCTGTCTGAACCGATGGCACCGACACCTTCGCCCGGCCCGGTGCTTCCGCCATCCGATCCGGACCCGGCAAACCCTTCGAACACGTCGCCTTCGCCTTCGAGCCCCGCGATGATCTGTTCGATCGGCCCGCCGGGTACGAATTGAACCAGCGTAAAGTTGATGATCATGATGCCCAAAAGGGTCGGGATCACCAACAACAGCCGCCTGAGGATATATGCGCCCATGTCTGTGGCTTACCTCAACGCACCTGTTGCGCGCAATTGTTCGCCTTTTTCGGCGTCGTACCACCAGTAATCCAGATACCCCAGGTCATACGGGGCAATCTTTTCCGGGTGGTCGTACATATCCCAATAAGCGACCCAATGGTTGGCCTTGTACCAGGTTGGCACGACAAAGAATTCATACCGCAACACCCGATCCAACACCCTGAGCGACAGATCCTGACTGGCCTGATCCTGTGTCACCAACGCCTTGTCAATCAACGCATCCACGAGCGGCGAGGCAAGCCCCGCCGGGTTGAAAACTGAAAACGCGGCTTCGGCGGAACCGAACACCTGACGCAATCCCGTGCCCACCCCCAGGAAGGTGCGGTAATCGTCATAAACAATGTCGTAATCACGGTCGCGCGTGCGGCTAGTGTATTGCGACGGATCAATTTTATCGAGCTTTGCGTCCACACCCAACAGCTGCATGTTCTGCACAAAGGTGCCAATCACCCCTTCCAACACATCCGGTGACGACGAATTCAACGGAATTTCAATGCTGAGCAATTGGCCATCGGCGTTGCGGCGTTTGCCGTCCGATCCAACGGCCCAACCTGCCTCGTCCAGCAATTTCATAGCCTTGCGCAGGTTGCGCCGATCGTTAGGGCGGCTGCTGTCGGATGTATGCGACATCACAACGTCATCCGTCAGCAATTCGGGCGGCACATCGACAGGCAGATCACTCAGGAAAGCGATCTCTTCGGCACTTGGGGGGCCTTTCGCCTCAAGCGGGGTGCCTTGAATGAACGAATTGCGGTGCTGAAACAGACCGTACTGAAGGCTCTCGTTGGTCCATTCAAAGTTATAGGCCAGGGCAAGCGCCTTGCGCACCCGTTTGTCCTTGAGGGCGTCCCGGCCAAGGTTGAACACAAATCCGGTGTTGGCGGGCGGCGCGCCGTCCAGGATTTCTTCCTTGACCACCAGCCCGCGCTGAACAGCGGGAAAATCATAACTGGTCGCCCAACGTTTCGAATTGCCCTCGACCCGCATGAAATATTCACCGGCCTTGAACCCTTCGAACGATGCGGTGTCATCGGCAAAATATTCGATCCTGATCCGGTCGAAATTCGACCGCCCGATGTTCACGGGCAGATCCTTGCCCCAATAATCCGGGTTGCGGCGGTAAACGATGCGGCGGTTCACCTCGAAACTATCAATGACATAGGGGCCGGAACCGGGGGATGTCACCAGACGCGGTTCATCCAGCCGGGCACCGGTTTCTTCGTACCACTTTTTGGAAAACGCGGGGACAGCGCCGACTTGATCAATCAGCGACCGCCGCGAGATTCCGTCGGCAAAGGTGAATTTCACCGTGTAATCATCCAGCGCTTCGGCCCCCGTGATCCGCTTTTTCACGGCCAGCGCAAAAGACGGCAACCCCTGTTCAAGGAACAGGTTGTGGCTGAATACGATGTCATGTGCCGTGACCGGTTCGCCGGTTGTGAATTTGGCATCCTTGCGCATGTGGAACACGACCCAGGTCTTGTCAGCGTCGTATTCAAGGCTTTCGCACAACAGGCAATAGGATCCGCCGTATTCGTCCGCTGGCGCGCCTTCGGCCAACAGGCTTTCATACATCACGCTGGTCAACGCGGCGGGCCGGCCCTTGCGGGTATAGGGGTTAAGGCTGTCAAAAGTGCCCGGCGCGGCCAGCGCCATTTCGCCGCCCTTTGGGGCGTCTGGGTTCACGTAGTCAAAATGCGGATAGTCGACCGGATATTTCAACTCCCCAAAGTAACTATAGCCATGCGACTGGATTACCTCGGCGCTGTCCTGCGCGCGCCCCTGACCTGACAGAACCAGCGCGGTCAACGCGCCAAGGGCCAATGCTGTGGCACGTCGCGCGGAATGGCGGGCGACGGCAACGCTGCGAACGCGGGCTTTGGTGGAATTCATTCGGTCCTCCGGGTATTGCGCGGTTTGGTTCACGCATCTTACGGGTTAAGCTAAAGGAGCGCGCCAGCGTCCTTCAAGTTGAGAATGCGTGATACGCCCGTGAACTGCACGTGCTTTCGCATAAACCTGCGGTGGATTTCCTTGCCCTGCGCACACAAAAGGGCCGCCAACCAACGGGTCAGCGGCCCTTGCCCGACACATGGCCGGTGAAAATCAGTTCAGGCTTTCAAGATATGCGACAAGGTTCGCACGGTCCTTGGGTTTCTTGATCCCGGCAAAAGACATCTTGGTGCCCGGTGCATAGCCTTTGGGGTTTTCAATGAACGCGTCCAGGTTTTCCGGCGTCCATGTTTCAGCCACGGCCACCAGTTTCCCCGAATAGGAAAATCCATCGACGGCCCCTACCGCGCGATTAACAATACCATTCAGATATGGCCCGGTCGCGTTGGACCCATCAATCTTGTGGCATGCCTTGCACTTGCCAAACACCTTGGCGCCGGCACCCGCATCAGCCGCAGCCAACAATTCGGCAAAATCGGGACCTTCGTCTTCGCTTGCCTGCGAATCTTCTTCGCCAGTTTCGATGACATAGGCCTGTGCATGATCATCGCCATGCCCGCCCCCGACCGAATACAGCGTTTCGGCAACCCAGTTGCCCAGAAGAAAGATCAAAAGCGCCCCGCAGAAGCCACCCACGACCTTTGTCATCGTCATCGTATCGAACATGAAAGTTGCGCGCCTCTTGATGGATTTCGTCACGTTTGCGCGGGTATCTATCCGCTTCCCCTTGGCCAGCGCAAGGTGTAGTTACCGCGACCAATCGCCCAAAGGCCGGATTGAACGGAAAAAATGACCATGACACGACGCATCGCATTCCAGGGTGAACCGGGCGCATATTCCCATCAAGCCTGTGTTCAGGCCCGTTCTGACCATGAAGCATTGCCTTGCCGGACCTTCGAAGACGCCATCGACGCCGTGCGTCAGGGCAACGCGGACCTTGCCATGCTACCTGTCGAAAATTCTACCTATGGGCGGGTTGCGGACATTCATTCGCTGTTGCCGAACTCTGGTTTGCACATCATCGAAGAACATTTCGTGCGGGTGCACATCAATCTGCTGGCCCTGCCGGGCACCAAATTGGGCGATGTGAAGACAGCAATCAGTCACACGGTTCTTTTGGGCCAGTGCCAAAAATTCCTGCGTGAACATCACATCCACCGCGAAGCGGGCGCTGATACCGCCGGGTCAGCGCGCTATGTCGCGCAATTGGGCCAACCGGACACAGCCGCACTGGCATCCGAACTGGCCGGGGAAATCTATGGGCTGGATGTGCTGGCCCGCCATATCGAGGATCACAGCAACAACACCACACGGTTCCTGTTGATGTCCCCCGAACCGGATATGACCCCGCGTGGCAATCACGGCATGATCACCACCTTCGTGTTCGAGGTCCGCAACATCCCCGCTGCCCTCTACAAGGCCATGGGCGGGTTCGCGACCAACGGTGTGAACATGACAAAGCTGGAAAGTTACATGAAAAACGGGTCGTTCACCGCGACCCAGTTTTACGCCGACATCGAAGGCCACCCAGACGATCCCTCTGTCCGGTTGGCGCTGGACGAATTGCGGTATTTCACATCTTACCTGGAAATTCTGGGCGTTTACCCGGCCGATGAACGGCGCCGCTGACCCGCATCACGCTTGGCGGCGCGCCCGTTCTTCGACCATAGACGCATAATCCGCAACCCTGAGGTTCAGACGTTTTGTCAGGTTGGCCTTGGCCAGTTTCAGCGACTGAACCAACAGGCGTGCGGATAGGTTCTGCGGCTTCAGCTCAATATCCAGCTTCATCCGGGTGCGGTTGCGCGACAACGCCACGAGGTCGATGGAACATGTCACATTCAACCCGGCCGATGCCGCATCGAACCGCATTCCGTTCGGGCGATCAAATTCCACCAGCGTCACACTCAGCTCGCGGCGGCGGCCACGCAGGTCGAACGCGGTGTCCCAACTCATCCCGACGGCGGGCGCGTCCAGTTGATCGGTGCGCGTGATTTCAGCCCCGCGGCGGATGGCGGACCTTTGGAACCCGTCAAAATCCGAAATTTGGGAAAAAACATAGTCGATCGGAGCTTCGATATCGTCTTTGCCAACGAATTTCATGCTGTGCCCGTTGTTTGTTGTTCAGGATTGTTGCGATAGGTCTTAGCCCCTAAATCGCAATGTCCCTTTAATCCAAACTGTCCGCAAGCCAGTTGCGCAAAAGAAATTCCGCAATTGCCCCTTTGCGAGGCGAACGGATCACAGGGTGTTGCCCGGCAAAGACATCTGCCATTTCTTCGCGCGGCACCCAAATCGCCGCTTCAAGTTCGCTGGGGTCCACTTCAATCCGGTCATCCGTCGCTTCTCCGTGGCATCCGATCATGATCGAATTGGGAAACGCCCAGGGCTGACTGGCCAGATAGGTCACCCGATCCACGGGAACCTGCGATTCCTCCATCACCTCGCGACGCACCGCGGCCTCAAGCGTTTCGCCCGGTTCCACGAACCCGGCCAAAAGGGACCACATCCCCTGGGGCCAGCCATTGGAACGGCCCATCAACACGCTGTTGCCATGGGTGATCAACATGATCACAACCGGATCGGTTCGGGGAAAATGCTGGCCACCGCATTCATCGCAACTGCGTTGCCACCCGGCCATGGTCATCCTGCTGTGCTGGCCACATTTCGCACAGAATTTATGGGTGGAATGCCAGTTGTAAATCGCCTTGGCTGTCGAGGCCAGTTCGGCATCACGCGCGGACATTTCCGCCATGACCGCACGCAGATCCGAAAACAAATGCGCTTCGTCCTGTTCAGGGTGCGATGGCAACGGCGCCATGGTGCGCCGGCCCGGCCCCGGTTCGACAAACGTGTCCCCGGCCGGTTTCCAACCCGAAATGTCCTGCGCAAAGATCAACCCGGTGTCATCGCGCCCCAAAAGGATCGGCTTTTCGTCGCCAATGGCCAACAACGGATGATCCATCGGCAATCGCGCAAGCGCCGGTTCACTGCCGCCATCCAGCAGGATGTTGCCACGCCAAAGCACGATGCAACACGATGTGTCCGCCCCCCGCGCAAACCGAAGGACATCATCGCGGCCGCGAATTTCCGCCGCCCGGTCCAACCCTGACCCACCGAATGTCACCAGTTCTGCGTCGCGCATTGTCACCCTCCTTAGTGTTTCGCGCCACACTGCCCGCAGGGCCGCCGAAGTGCAAACGCCCCGAAAACAATGCACAGACATGCGCAAAGGTTAATGACGCGAGGGAACCTCACACCTCGGTATACGGATAGGCGAAAACCTGCGACAATCTGTCCACGCGCAAAAAGTATCACCGCTTTGTCACAGGCGCGCGGTACCGTTTCAGGGATGGAATCAGGAGTCCCCGAAATGCGCCGAAACCATTTGACCGCCCCGTCCCGCCGAACGTTTTTGTCCGGTGCACTCGCAGGTGTTGGATTGATCGCTTTACACCCCTTTTCTGCGCGCGCCGCTGCCCGTCAGGCCCATCTTCGCATCATGGGCACAACTGACCTGCATGTGCATGTCTTTCCCTACAACTATTATTCGGACAAACCTGACGACACCGTCGGACTGGCCCGCACAGCAGCCCATATTGCCGAAATCCGCGCCGAGGCCACGAATACAATCCTTGTCGATAACGGTGACTTCCTTCAGGGGAATCCGATGGGCGATTACATTGCCTATGAACGCGGAATGAAGGACGGGGACCTGCATCCGGTGATCAAGGCGATGAACGCCCTTGGGTTCGATGCCTCGACCCTTGGGAATCACGAATTCAATTATGGCCTCGATTTCCTGATGAAATCCTTGGCCGGGGCAGACTTTCCAGTCGTGTCTGCCAATGTCGCAACAAACATGGGTGCGACCCCAACCAAGGACAGAACGCTTTTGCCGCCCTATGTCATTCTGGATCGAACCGTTTCAGACGGTGCTGGCCAAACCCATCAGGTCAAGATCGGGTTGATCGGGATGGTGCCGCCGCAAATCATGAACTGGGACCGAAAGCACCTTGAGGGCAACGTTCAAACCCGTGACATCGTGGAAACCGCCCGCGCCTATGTCCCCGAAATGAAAGAGGCCGGTGCAGACATCATTGTCGCTCTCAGCCATTCGGGAATCGGATCGGCGCGCCACACACACGGCATGGAGAACGCATCGATTCCCCTGGCCGAGGTCGCCGGCATCGACGCCATTGTCACCGGGCATTCCCACCTTGTATTCCCGTCGCCGCGATACGATGGGTTTGCCGGGGTCGATGCCACCGCAGGGACGTTGCATGGCAAACCGGCCACGATGGGCGGTTTCTGGGGCTCTCACCTTGGGTTGATAGACCTGATGCTGGAACGGGACGGATCGCAATGGCGGGTCCTGACGCACGAGGCTTCGGTGCGCCCGATTTCCAAACGCAATGCTGACAGGTCCATCACTCCGCTGGTGAAAAGCGCGCCCGCGGTCCTTGCCTCGGTACAGCGCGAACATGACGAAACACTGGCCTATGTGCGCCGCGCTGTTGGCAAAACCGCCGCGCCCTTGCATTCCTATTTCGCACTGGTCGCTGATGACCCAAGCGTACAGATCGTTTCGATCGCCCAGACATGGTATATTCGCGAAATGCTAAAGGGGACGGCGCACGCTGACCTGCCGTTGCTGTCTGCTGCGGCCCCCTTCAAGGCCGGTGGCCGGGGCGGGCCGGACTATTATACCGATGTGCCCGCCGGGGCCGTCGCGATCAAGAATGTCGCGGACCTGTACCTGTACCCCAACACGATCCGCGCGGTGAAAATCAACGGTGCACAGTTAAAAGGATGGCTGGAACGGTCAGCCGGGGCATTCAATCAAATCACCCCCGGAGATCAGGACGCCCCCCTGCTGAACCCCAGCTTTCCCAGCTATAATTTTGATGTGATCGACGGCGTGGCCTATCAGATCGACCTTAGCCAACCATCGCGGTTTGATGCCAAGGGCGGTGATCTGAACCCATCCGCCAGCCGTATCGTGAACCTGACGTACCAGGGCAAACCGGTCAGCGACGACATGGAATTCATCGTCGCCACCAACAATTATCGCGCGTCCGGCGGGGGCGATTTTCCCGGCGCCAAGGGCGATACCATCATCTTTGAAGGGCCGGATACCAATCGCGATATCATCGTGCGCTATATCGTCGAAAACGGCACGATCGAACCCTCGGCCGATGGCAATTGGTCATTTGCCACACTGCCCGGTACCAGCGTCGTGTTTGACACCGGGCCAAGGGCCGCCGCCTATGCGGGTGACGTCAAGGGCGTCAAGATTGAACCGGCTGGCGATGGGGAAGATGGTTTCGCGCGGTTCCGCATCACCTTGTGATCTTGGCCTTGGTGCTTTGGGCTGACCTGATGCGGACATGCGAACCGGGTGGCGATCAGGACAGACCAGACCACCGCCCGGATGCGCCCGCGCATTAACGCGTTGCGCATTTCAAACGGTCAGATGCCGCGCATCAGATCGTCTTCGTCATCCGAGATCTCAAGCCCGAGCGCTTCCATCCCGGCTTCGAGGTGATCAGCCAACAATGGTGAGCCGAGCAAATAATCCGACGTCGGGGCGGTAGCCTCGTTCATGGCGGTTTGCTTGGCTTCGCCCAGATCTTCGGGTTCGAACGTGCCCCGTCCTATCCAATAGACGGCGACCAGGCTTGTGGCCTCGTCCTGATTCAATGCGTCGATGAACGCGCGCAATTCCACTTCGGCGCGGTCCATCTCGTGGGCCATCAAAACAACTTGCGCGATCTTGCGTTCCGAAATGTCCAACATGACATCCCCTCCTGTTCCTGAGACTCATCTTTGCACCAGAATGCAGGCCGTCACTTTGTTTTCAATCAAATCGCTGCAAACGGGCCTCGGATCGGTGCTGCCCTAGGCCAAACCGCCCCGCACCATCGCCGCAACCGCCCGCGCCACCCGGCGATCCGCGCCTGACAAAGCCCCGCTGCCGCCCGGGCGAAACCGCATGCGAAAACTGTCAAGCATCAGCGCTTCGGCATCCGCCGCTGCCCCTTCGGGCGGGCGATACCCGATGTCATGTAAATCAGCTGCGAACCCCTGCCCCGCCTGATCCGGCGTGCCGGATGCCGCATCATCGGGCCAAATGGCCAGGCCGCGACGCGCCAACCGGCGCCAATCAAATCGCGGGCCGGGATCAATCTTGCGCCCAGGTGCCATGTCCGAATGGCCGATGACCCCGGACGGCGGGATGTTCCACCGGCGCTGGATGCCCGACAACAACCGCTCAAGCGCGGCGAACTGCGCCTCGGCGAACGGCGATGATCCGTCATTGGCCAATTCGATACCGATGGAATGGGAATTCACATCCGCGCAGCCCGCCCAGTTTCCCGCACCCGCGTGCCATGCGCGGTCTGCCTCGCGTACCATTTGCCAGACCCGCCCGCGTGGACAAATCAGGTAATGCGCCGAAACCTGCCCCAATCCATCGGGCGGCGCCGTGTCGCAAAGACGTTCCAACGCGGCCTCTGCGCTGACCATGGCCGTGTAATGCAGCACGACAAGCGAAGGCCCGCCGCCATGACGGCGCGGGCCAAAATTAGGTGAGGGATGCCAAATGGCCCCCGTGGCATCCACAATATCCGTCGCGTCCTCAGCCACCGCGCGCGGTGCGGAACGGGCGTGGATCCCATGTGCAGGCGAAACCATCGCCGTCCGGGTCCAGCCCCTTGCGGTCATTCTGCGGCCCGCCGTTCTTTAGAAAATCGGTCTGTGCCAAATCCGGCGATGCATATTTCGCACATGCGCGTTGATGACGGGTTTGCGATGTCAGCCCGCTGCGGCTGTACTTTTGCGTCCCCGGTGCATGGGTGGTTTGCAACGCATAGGCCACGATGTTCGGCCCCGTGGATGTGCGCGACGGAAGCGCGCCGGGTTGCACCTGTTCATAATTCGCGCGCACCTGCGCCAGACGTTCCTTGTCGCTTTCGATGGACCGCTGTTCACCAACCGCGCCGAAATCCTGTTCCTTGGAAATCCCGACCGAATTCACCGCGGATGGGGGCGGGTTGGACGGGTCGGCCTGCAAGGGCGTCTGGCCCGAATTCGCAGCAGACGCATCCAGCGCGGCCTGGGTTTCCGCCGCCAGTTGGGCGGGATCGTTGCTGGTTCTCAGCGTCCCTGTCGTGGTGGTGTCGCCCAGTGTTTCGCTCGAAACTGTCTGGGCGGGGGGCAACGCCTGCGCGGCCTGCCCACGCAGTTCCGCATCCCGTTGGGCCGCATAGGTTTCATAATCAGTGAACCCAACCCCGGCGCCACTGTCGGGCACCGCAGGCTGGCAGGCGGCCAATGCCAAAAACGTGACCAGGGCCAATCCGGTTTTTGTTGCGTGCATTTGCTGCATCCTGCCTGTTTTCACTGCTCTTTGTGCCTGTTTACCACCATTTCGCCGGTTTCGCCACAAACCCGGCAGCAGTTTCCAACGCATAGGCGGTGTTCAGCAACGCGCCCTCTTCCCAAGGGCGGCCAATAAGTTGCAAGCCCAGGGGCAGCCCCTGTTTGTCGGTTCCCGCTGGCACAGAAATCCCCGGCAACCCGGCAAGGTTCACAGTCACGGTAAAGATGTCATTCAGATACATCCGCACCGGATCCGCATCCGTCATTTCACCCAACCCAAAAGCCGCCGATGGCGTCGCAGGTGTCAGGATCGCATCAATGCCCTGATCAAAAACATTTTCGAAATCCTTTTTGATCAAGGTGCGCACGCGGCGTGCACGGTTGTAATAGGCGTCATAAAACCCGGCCGACAGCACATAGGTGCCGATCATGATCCGGCGTTGAACCTCATGGCCGAACCCTTCGGCGCGGGTCTTTTCGTACATTTCGGTGATGCCGTCGCCATGGGACAGCTTGGCGCGGTGCCCATAGCGCACACCGTCATACCGCGCCAGATTGCTTGACGCTTCGGCCGGGGCAATCACGTAATAGGCCGGAAGGGCGTATTTTGTGTGCGGCAGGCTGATATCGACAACCTTGGCACCGGCATCGGCCAGCATTTCCTTGCCTTGCGTCCACAGCGCGTCAATCTCGTCGGGCATCCCGTCCATGCGGTATTCCTTGGGGATACCAATGGTCTTGCCCTTGATGTCACCGGTCAGCGCGGCTTCAAAATCAGGCACGGGAATGTCAGCCGAGGTCGAATCCTTTGGGTCATGCGAACACATCGCCCCCAACATGATCGCCGCGTCGCGCACGTCCTTGGTCATTGGCCCGGCCTGATCAAGCGATGATGCAAAGGCGATGATGCCCCAACGCGAACACCGCCCATAGGTCGGTTTGATCCCGGTGATCCCGGTGAATGCCGCAGGTTGGCGGATTGACCCGCCCGTGTCCGTGCCCGTCGCCCCGAGGCACAGATCGGCTGCCACTGCGCTGGCCGATCCACCCGACGACCCGCCCGGTGTCAGCGCCGCATCGTCACCTTCCCTGCGCCACGGGTTAACGGCATTGCCGTAAAAACTTGTCTCGTTCGAACTGCCCATGGCGAATTCGTCCATGTTCAGCTTGCCCAGCATCACCGCGCCCGCATCAAACAGGTTTTGGCTGACGGTGCTTTCGTATTCCGGCTTGAACCCGTTCAGAATGTGCGATGCCGCCTGGCTGGGCACGCCCTTGGTGCAGAACAAATCCTTGATGCCCAGCGGGATACCACACAGCGACGGCGCGTCGCCCGCCTTGATCCGTGCATCGGCGGCCTTGGCCTGTTCGCGCGCAAGATCCGGTGTGTCATGCACAAATGCGTTCAGCGCCTTGGCGCCGTCCACGGCTGTCAGGCATGCATCGGTCAACTCTGCCGATGTCGTATCCCCCTTGCGCAACGCGTCGCGGGCGGCGGCAATTGTCAGTGTGTTCAACTCGCTCATTTGCGTCACTCCACCACCTTGGGCACCGCGAAAAATCCTTCGCGTGCGTCGGGCGCATTGGCCATGATCTTGTCAGCCTGGTCGCCTTCGCTCACCACGTCCGCACGCCGTTTCAGACGCATGGGTTCAACCGATACCATCGGTTCGACTCCGTCGATATCGACCTCGTTCAGTTGTTCGATGAACCCAAGGATCGTGTTGAATTCGGATGCCAAGGCCGGAAGCGCGTCGTCTTCGACCTTGATCCGGGCCAGTTTTGCCACCCGTGCGGCGGTGTCTTTATCGATGGACATGGGGCCCTCTCGGCCTGAGTTGCAGGATTTCGCGAGGTGTATCGCCGCGCGGCTTTGGCCGCAAGGTCGCGCAATCGTCCTAGCGCTTGGCGATTTGGTCGCGGCGCCACACTTCGATCATCCAGCCCAGCATCACGGCGTTCAACAGATGCCAGATGAAATGCGTCCCCACCGGCCAGTCATCGCACAACGGCATATCCAGGCTGCGAAATGTCAGGGATACCAATAGGACCCCAGCACCAATACCCAACCCAACTGCCGTGGCCCTGGCCCGTTTGCGCACGGCCAGACCATATCCCGCGATCAGGACCGGCAAAGGCAGGTATGCCGCCGACACGCCCAGCAACGGCAGCCTTGCCAAAATGGGCGCGAACACCGCGGTCACCGGCACATAAAGCGCGGTCAACACCCCGGCCCACAGACGCGGCACCCCCAGATAATCGCGGTTGGCCCGCCACAGATACAGCACAACGAACCCCAGGATCGGCACGACATCCGCCATTTCGGCCCAGCGTGTCGCATGGGTATGAAACAGCCATGATCCAACCCCGATGACAAACAAGGCGCCCGCCATGACCCGCCCCTTGGGCATCCCCCCACAGCGCCGCCACATGATCACGGCTGCAATCATGAACCCAAGGTTTGACAGCGCGTTCAGCGGCTCGGCCCAATAATCCGGCCCGACCCGTTCACAATACCCATCCAGTGATTGCGTCCAATCCATCCGCCCTGCCCTCCGGTCTTTTCATTGCGGCGCGCCATGCTAGGCTTTGCGCCAACCAGCGACACACCCCTATCACAAGGACCCTTCCCAATGAAAATCATCTGGCTCGGCCACGGCTCATTCCGCATCGAAATCGAAGACAAGGTCCTGCTGATCGACCCGTTTCTGTCCGGCCCCACCTTTCCCAAGGATCGCCGCGCCGAAGCGATCACCGGCGCAACCCACATCTTTTGCACCCACGGTCACGGTGATCACATCGCTGACGTGCCCGGCATCGCCGCGGAACTGGATATTCCGGTGTATGGCATGGTCGAATTGATGGGCTGGCTCGGATCTCAGCACGATATCAAGGCCAACGGCTTTAACAAAGGCGGCACAATCCGCCTCGACGGCGTGTCGGTCACCATGGTCAACGCCACCCACTCATCCTCCGGTGCGGGGGACAATGGCCCGATCTACCTCGGGTCGGAATCCGGCTTCATCATCGAAGGCGAAGGCCACTCGATCTACTTCTCAGGTGACACAGACGTCATGGCCGACATGAAGATATTCCACGACCTGCACAAACCCGACATCGGCATCCTCGCTGCCGGCGGCCATTTCACGATGGATATGAAACGCGCGGCTTACGCGGCAAAAACCTTCTTCGATTTCAAAACGGTGATCCCGATGCACTACCAGACATTCCCGATTCTGGAACAATCCGCCGACGCGCTGATCGCGGCCCTGCCCGGTGTGATGGTCGCCACGCCCGCCGTGCTCGAACCGCTCGAATTCTAACCCGGATACCCCAGACCGCCGCGCAACGGGCGGGGCCCAAACCCCCGCCCCCGCTTCATCTTTCTATAAATACTTCCGCCGGAGGCATCGCCGCGCAAGCGGCGACATCCGCCACCCCCGTCAGCCGAACACGGCCACCACCTGACGCGCGACCAAGACCCGCCGCCCGTCGCGATCCCACATGTCCGACCCCTGAAGCGAATAACCGTCCGCGCATTGTTCGCTGTAGGTATGCAACTTGTGCCAGCCAAGCGCGCTGACCGGCTGAAAGAAATCCACAGCCCATGTCATCGTCGAAATCGGCGCCCATTCCGACATCTGGGTCATCGCCCCCGGTGGCAGGGCATCGGCCACCGCCAATAGCACAGTCACCGGGTCAACGCCTTCGTCTTCTTTCAACCGGGTCCAGACCGTCATTTCAGGCGCGCCCCCGGTCAAAGGCCGGTTGCCGCTGATCAGCTTGATGTCGAAATTCGCCGGGAATCCCAGGCTCTTGGGCGGCTTGCGGTGAAAATCCTCGCAGTCCTCGGGGCTCGGACTCTCAGGCGCAGGCCTGAAATCATGCGCCACGGCACTGTCACGGGCCGCCGCACAGGTGAATATCGCGGCCGCGGCATGTCCGGCCTCGGTCTGGCACATCACCTGCACAATCGCCGAATTGCGCCCCCGCCGCAGCAGGGTACAGGTGAAGTCCATCATCCCCTGCGCCGGGCCAACAAACGACACCTGCGCCGATCTGAGCGGTGGCAAATCGGGAAAC
The DNA here is from genome assembly GCA_050633485.1 of Pseudooceanicola sp. Classification (GTDB taxonomy): domain Bacteria; phylum Pseudomonadota; class Alphaproteobacteria; order Rhodobacterales; family Rhodobacteraceae; genus Pseudooceanicola. The sequence continues at coordinate 36,803 of JBOEGP010000023.1, read as the reverse complement.
GCCCGCGTCGCCGCATGCCAACACAACGCGGCAGTCATCCCGCCATATAATGTCCGGCCCTGTTTCCAGTTGTCCGGCGCTTCGACGCGATGAACCGCGCCTTCCCCGGTGAACCCGTTCAAAACCGTTTGTAAATTCGCCAAGTGTCATCTCCTGTCCGACGCGCGCGCCATAACGTCAGCGCCCCGACAACTTGTCAATCGGCCTGGCCGGGATGATCCGCGCTTCGGCGTGCCTGAAAGAACGCGCGCAGCAATGCCTCGCTTTGGGTCGCGCCTATGCCGTCAATGACCTCGGGCCTGTGATGCGCCTGAGGATGCGAAAACACCCTTGCCCCATGCGCCACGCCGCCCGATTTCGGATCCTCGGCCCCATAGACAACCCGCGCGATCCGCGCCGCGGCGATCGCGGCCGCACACATGGCGCAGGGTTCCAGCGTCACGAACAACACATGCCCCGGCAGGCGTTCGCTGCCCGATGCCCGGCACGCCTGTCGGATCACCAACATTTCCGCATGCGCGGACGGGTCAGACAATTCACGCGTCCGGTTGCCCGCCTCGGCGACGACCTGCCCGGCCGGATCGATCAGCACGGCACCAACCGGCACCTCGCCACGCGCGGCGGCGGCACGGGCCTGCGCCAGGGCGGCGTCCATATGGGGGGCAAATTGCATGCCCTAGGGTGGCCTGCCCCGGCGCAACCCGCAAGTGCGCTTCCGCGTCGCCACGAAACACGCTAAGCCGGGGCATGGCCCAGAACCCAACCCACCCGAACCGCAAGTCATCCCGCCCCAAACCGGGCGCGAAACGCGGCACGACCCTGTCCAAGTCGCACACCATCGCCGTTGCCGCATCGCCCAAGGATGCCACAGCAAAACCCGAAGGTGATCGCATCGCCAAGGTGCTGTCGCGCGCCGGTGTCGCATCCCGGCGCGATGCGGAAAAACTGATTGCCGATGGCAAGGTCCAGGTAAACGGCACGGTTCTGACCAGCCCGGCCCTGAATGTCACCAGCCGCGACAAGATTGTCGTCGATGGCAAACCGCTCAAGGCGCCTGACCCCGCCCGCATGTGGTTGTATCACAAGCCAACCGGGCTTGTGACAACCACCCGCGACGAACAGGGGCGCGCCACGATCTTTGACAAGCTGCCCGATGACCTGCCCCGTGTCATGACCATCGGTCGCCTTGATCTGAATTCCGAAGGCCTGTTGTTGCTGACCAATGACGGCGGAATCAAACGCAAGCTGGAATTGCCGTCAACCGGCTGGTTGCGCCGATATCGCGCACGGGTCAAAGGCGCACCAAAGGACGAAGACTTTGCCGCCCTGCGCGCCGGGGGCAAAGTTGACGGCGAGGTGTTTCAGCCCATGCAAATCACCCTTGATCGCCAACAAGGCGCAAACGCATGGATCACCGTCAGCCTGCGCGAGGGCAAGAACCGCGAAATTCGCCGCGCGATGGAAAGCGTCGGGTTAACCGTGAACCGTTTGATCCGCGTGTCCTATGGCCCCTTCCAACTGGGCCAATTGAAACAGGGCGCGGTAGAAGAGGTCCGCCCCCGGATGATGCGCGAACAGCTTGGCATGACCGCCGAAGAAGCCGGGCGCGCCGAACCGACCCCAAAGAAACCGGGCCGCCAGGTGACACGCCGGCGCCGCTGACGCCGGCCGTTGCCGGATGCACGACCAACGCCGCCCCGGTTTCGTGGCGCCCACCCGCGCCCCATAATGCGCACCATTCCCGTTTTGTCCCGGCGCTGCAGGTCGCAGCACACCGCCGATACATTCACATTTCGTGTTCAGTTCCGTTCGGTTTGCCTTGATTGACGGGCTGCATCCATTAATCCTGACCCAATATTGCCACCCAAGCGTGAGATGACATGGCCGAATTACTGACATTTGAAAACCTCGGGAACCTTCTGATGCTGTGCTTTTTGCAGGCCGTTCTGGGGTTCGACAACCTTCTTTATATCTCGATTGAAAGCCAACGCGCGCCGCTGGCGCATCAGCGTTCAGTGCGGTTCTGGGGCATCATCATCGCCGTCGCCCTGCGGGTGGTTCTGCTGTTTGCGATGATTCGCTTGCTGGATGCGCTAACGGAACCGTTTTACATTTTCACCTGGGAAGGCGTTTTGACCGGCGGCGTGAACTTTGCGACCCTGGTCTTTGTGCTGGGTGGCTTCTTTATCATTTATACGGCGGTCAAAGAAATCGGCCACATGCTGTCGATTGATCATCTGGATGCGGATGTGAACCAAAAATCAGGGAAATCCGCGTTCAGCGTTGTGATGTTGATCGTGTTCATGAACCTGATCTTCAGCTTTGATTCCGTCCTTTCGGCAATTGCGATCACCGATGTCTTTCCAATCCTCGCCGCCGCGATCCTGATTTCCGGGCTGGCCATGCTGGTTCTGGCCGATGGCGTGACCGAATTTCTGGAAAAGAACCGCATGTACGAGGTTCTCGGCCTGTTCATCCTGCTGATTGTCGGTGTGGTTCTGTTGGGTGAGGCCGGTCAGGCCGCCGCCCATGCGATGCATGACGAAACTCTGGCCCTGCGATTCTTTGGTCACGAGGTCATTCCGATGTCCAAGACGACCTTCTACTTCTCGGTCATTGTTCTGTTCGCCGTTGAGATCCTGCAATCTGGCTATTCCCGCAAGTTGAACGCGGAACGCCAAGCGGAACAAAACCACTAAGAGCAGGCCTAGCGTTACCGCTCACAGGGGCTTATGTTCTCAGACACATGAATGACGGAGGGGTCATGTCCCGTCTGATCTTGCTACTTATCCTGGTTGCTGCGCTTGTCGCGGCCGGGACCCTTATTGCATCCGCCTGGAGCCGCCCGACATCCGGTGGCGCCGCCGTGCCCGCACGACGTGGCAATGCCATTCAAAAAGCGGCCTATGTGTTCCTGGTCGTCATCATGACCGGCGTCGCGACCGGATGGCTGGGGGCCGAATAATGGCAAAACGTTTCGGCGGCACGTTCAGCCCGAATGGGCGCAGTGAACCGCCAAAGAATGGTGGTAATCCGGGTAGCAAACCGCCCCGGCGCACCCTGACGCGGGCCGATCCGGCAGGGGCGCGATCCAACCTTTTGTTCGTCCCCGCCGCAATTCTGGCCGTTACCGCCATCGGGTCCGGCCCCGTCACCCTTGCCCTTGGGTTGATCGGCGCGGGTCTTTGGACATTGGCCGCATGGCTGACCCGCGAAGGGTTGCGGGCCGAAGCTGCCTATCATGACCGCAAAATGGCGCGCCGCCCCGCCTTGCCGCGCAAAATGCTGGCCTCTGTCGCCATCACCCTTGGCACGGGTCTGGCCGCAACGGTACACGGCGCCGACGTCATTTCAGCCGCGCTTTATGGGGTTATCACGGGCGCTTTGCACCTTGCCGCCTTTGGGCTGGACCCGCTTAGCGACAAGAACGTCGAAGGCGTTGACAGCTTTCAACAGGACCGTGTCGCCCGTGTGGTAGATGAGGCCGAAGCGCATCTTTCCACGATCACGGCCCAGATCGCGACGCTGCGCGACCGTGCCCTGACCGCCCGTGTTGCCGCATTCGAAGACACCGCGCGTGACATGATCCGCACAGTGGAAAACGACCCGCGCGACCTGACGGCGGCCCGAAAATTCCTGGGCGTCTATCTGATGGGCGCCCGTGACGCGACGGTGAAGTTCGTGGATGTTTATGCCCGAAACCAAAGCACCGAAGCCCGTAAAGATTACGAAGCGTTGTTAAGCGATCTGGAAGAAAACTTTGCCGCTCGGACAGAAAAGCTGTTGCTGGATGACCGGAGCGACCTGACAATTGAAATCGACGTCCTGCGGGAACGTCTACAACGCGAGGGCGTCCGGACGCCCGGCAATATGGAGTAATGACATGTCGGAAACCGTTCGGGAAAAAGCCGCACAATCCGTAAAACTGGTGGACGAGGTTACGGCCGTTGTCCTGCCGGAACCCAAAAGCGAAATCGTGTCTCTGGAACAGGCCAACCCGGCCGAACAAGATGCGATCCGCGCCCGCATGGCCGAACTCGACATGGAAAACACCGGTTCCATCGTGTCTTTCGGTTCCTCCGCCCAGGCCGAGCTTCAGGAGATCAGCCAGGCGATGTTGCAGGACGTGCGCAACAAGGATGTCGGCCCCGCCGGTGACAGCCTGCGCAATATCGTGTCCACCATCCGCGGCTTTTCGGTCAGCGAACTGGACGTGCGCCGCAAGCGCAGCTTTTGGGAACGCCTGATCGGTCGCGCCGCGCCGTTCGCCAAATTCACCGCGAAATTCGAACAGGTTCAGGGGCAGATCGATAAGGTCACCGATGATCTGCTTAAACACGAACACACGCTGCTCAAGGATATCAAATCGCTTGACCTGCTGTATGACAAGACACTGAATTTCTATGACGAACTGGCGCTTTACATTGCCGCTGGCGAACAAAAGCTGAAAGATCTGGACGCGAACGACATTCCCGCGAAAGAGGCCGCCGTCAGCGCCGCCCCCGAAGGCGAACAAGTGATGAAAGCGCAGGAATTGCGCGATCTGCGCGCCGCCCGTGACGATCTGGAACGCCGGGTGCATGATTTGAAACTGACCCGTCAGGTAACGATGCAATCGCTGCCGTCGATCCGCCTGGTTCAGGAAAACGACAAATCGCTGGTGACCAAGATCAACTCGACCCTCGTCAACACCGTGCCGCTTTGGGAAACCCAGCTGGCACAGGCCGTCACGATCCAACGCAGCGCCGAAGCCGCCGCAGCCGTGCGCGACGCCAATGACCTGACCAACGAATTGCTCACCTCGAACGCCAAGAACCTGCGCGAAAGCAACAAGATGATCCGCACCGAAATGGAACGCGGCGTCTTTGACATCGAGGCGGTGAAACAGGCCAACGCCGATCTGATCGGCACGATCGAGGAAAGCCTGCAGATCGCGGACGAAGGCAAAGCAAACCGCGCCGCCGCCGAGGCCGAGCTGAAAAAGATGGAGGCCGAGCTGCGCGAAACCCTCGCCGCTGCCAAGGCGCGTTCATCCGGCACCGGCGATGTCGCCGGGACAGCAGTTCCGCCACAGGCCTAAGCACATGCGCAGGCCAGGGGCCATTCTTGCGACGATTGTGTCGCTTGGGCTGCTTGCGGCCTGCGACGGGTTCAACACCCCGTCGGTCACGCCGCGTGCCCGCCCCGCAGGTCTGGCCGCGCCGCCGCCCGCAGCGGCACGCGAACCATCCCAAACGTCAAAGGATCTGCGCGCCTATTACGCGCGGGTTCAATCCGAATTGTTGGCGCAGGGCCTTCTTAGGCAGGATGGCGGCGGCATCGACACGCCCTTTACCACCCGTGATCTGGCCAGCAATTTCGAACGTATCGCGCTTTATGATGAATACGCGCGCGGGCGCGGCCTGCGGGCGGTGTCAAACGCGCCGTCGCACCTGCGCCGCTGGGTTGTCCCGGTCCGCGTGAATGTCGAATTCGGGGCGTCTGTCCCGCCGAAACAACGCGATCTGGATCGCGGCGTTGTCACCAAATACACCGCCCGCCTGGCACGGCTTACCGGGCATTCGGTGACCATGTCGCAACGCCAGGCCAATTTTCACGTCCTGGTCATGGGCGAAGATGATCGCTTTGCCGCCGTTGAACGGATCCGCCAATTGGTGCCGAACATTTCGGAAAATGCGCTCGATATCTTTCGCACTTTGCCACGCTCCATCCATTGTCTTGTCGTCGCCTTTTCGGGTGGCAGCAGCGATTATGAATATCGCAACGCCGTGGCGTTTGTGCGCGCCGAACACCCCGATCTGATGCGCCGATCCTGTTTCCACGAAGAAATGGCCCAAGGCATGGGCTTGGCGAACGACAGCCCCGCGGCCCGTCCGTCAATCTTTAACGACGACGACGAATTCGCCCTGCTGACAACCCATGACGAGATGTTGTTGCGCATGCTGTATAACCCCCGCCTGCGGCCCGGAATGACCCCCGATCAGGCCCGCCCGATAGTCTCGGAAATTGCGGCAGGGTTGATCGGCGGGCCAAGCTGATCTTTGCACATGCGACTGCCGCGCGACGCAGAACCGCGGGGTGCGAAACCCGTCCAAAAGCGTGCGTTGCGCTGTTTCGTGTGACGATGCGTGGCGTTTGACCAAACCGGATTGGAACAACAGGCGCGACCCGGCGCACTCTGATAGCGCTTACCGCTTCGTGACCGCCTTGCCTGTTTCCTGCCCGCGCAAAAGATGGCATAGCTAAAGCCACAGCTTTTATGAGGGTATCATGGGCATTTTCGATTTTCTGAGCGGCGAATTTATTGACGTCATTCATTGGGTGGATGACACCCGCGACACAATGGTTTGGCGTTTCGAACGCGAAGCCCACGAAATCAAATATGGCGCCAAGCTGACCGTGCGCGAAGGTCAGGCGGCGGTTTTCGTGCACGAAGGCCAGATGGCGGATGTGTTCACGCCCGGCCTGTATATGCTTGAAACCAACAACATGCCGATCATGACGACGCTTCAGCATTGGGATCATGGGTTCAAATCCCCATTCAAATCCGAGATTTATTTCGTCAACACAACCCGGTTCACCGATCTGAAATGGGGCACCAAGAACCCGATCATCTGTCGCGATCCTGAATTCGGGCCTGTCCGTCTGCGGGCCTTTGGCACCTATTCGATCCGGGTCACCGATCCGGCGCAATTCATGCTGGAAATCGTCGGGACCGACGGCGAATTCACAATGGACGAGATCAGCTTTCAGATCCGCAATATTCTGGTTCAGGAATTTTCCCGCGTGGTCGCATCATCGCGCATTCCCGTGCTGGACATGGCGGCGAACACCCGTGATCTGGGCACCTTGGTGGCCAAGGAAATTTCCGGCACGCTGACCCAATACGGCCTTGAGATGCCCGAATTGTATATCGAAAACATCTCTCTCCCGCCTGCGGTCGAAGAGGTGTTGGACAAACGCACGTCCATGGGGATCGTCGGCGATCTTGGCAAATACACGCAATTTGCTGCGGCCGAGGCATTGGGCAAGGCCGCCTCGACCCCGAATTCGGGCATGGGCGCGGGCATTGGTGCCGGGATCGGCATGGCCATGGGGGCCGCCTTGGGCCAACAGGGCCCCTGGGGTCAGGCCCCTGCGCCGTCCACGGCCCCGGCCGCGGCACCATCACCCGCCGCACATGCGGCCCCGCCACCGCCGCCGCCCGTCGAACACGTCTGGCATCTGGCCGAAGACGGCAAGACCCATGGCCCCTATTCCAAGGCGCGCCTGGGGCGCATGGCCACCGACGGCGCATTGACGCGCGAAACATTCGTTTGGACCGCAGGTCAGGATGGCTGGAAAAAGGCCGAGGACATCGCCGAACTCGCTCAATTGTTCACGATCCTGCCGCCACCGCCACCGGGCGCCTGATCCTGTATGATCCTTCGATGGCGCGGGGGCCAATCCCGCGCCCATCTGCGGCGAACCAAAGGTCAGGACGACCCTGATGACCACCAGCGAACACCGTTTCCCTTGCCCGAATTGCGGCGCGGATTACCGATTTGACCCCGAAGCGGGCCAGTTGGTGTGTGATTTCTGCGGCCATAGCGACCCGATCGAGGGCACGCAGACTCGCGCGCCCGCGATCAAGGAACTCGACTTTCGCGCGGCAATTGATGCCCGCCTCCCCGAGGCTGAAACCGTAGAATCCCGAACGACGAAATGCCCCAATTGCGGGTCCGAGGTCGAATTTCATTCCGACATTCACGCATCGGAATGCCCGTTCTGTGCGACCCCAGTTGTCACTGACACAGGCACCCACCGTCAGATCAAACCAAAAGGCGTTCTGCCCTTTGCACTTGACGAAGGATCAGCCCGCGCGGCCATGACAAAATGGTTGGGCCGCCTGTGGTTTGCCCCCAACGGCCTGCAGGAATACGCCCGCAAAGGGCGCAAGATGCAGGGAATCTATGTCCCCTACTGGACCTTTGATGCGGACACGACGTCATCTTACACCGGTGAACGCGGCACGATCTATTACGAAACCCGCACCGTCATGCGCGACGGCAAGCCGCAACAGGTCCAGGTTCAGAAAATCCGCTGGCGGGCGGCGGCTGGACGGGTCGCGCGGTTCTTCGATGATGTCCTCGTGCTCGCCTCACGCTCGCTTCCAAAACGCTATACGGATGCGCTGGAACCATGGGACCTGTCCGCATTGGAACCTTATCGCCCCGATTTCCTTGCCGGTTTCCGCGCCGAGGCGTATCAGGTCGAACTCGCCGAAGGATACGACGAGGCGCGCGCGCATATGGACCGCGTGATCGAACGCGATGTGAAATTCGACATCGGGGGTGATGCGCAGCGCATCCACCAACTTGACACGGCGATCAAGGACGTGACGTTCAAACATATCCTGCTGCCTGTCTGGCTGGCCGCGTATAAATACCGGGGCAAAACCTATCGTTTTGTCGTCAACGGCCGCACCGGCCGGGTTCAGGGCGAACGCCCTTATTCGGCGTGGAAAATCACCTTTGCGATCCTGTTCGGCCTGATCGTGGCCGGGATCGTCGGCTATGTCGCCGCACAAAACGGATAACCCAATGACAGATTTCGACACGCTTTCGGCCCTTCTCAACCGTCGCCATTCCTGCCGGGCCTTTCTGGACGACCCAGTGCCGGACGCGGTGATCGAACAACTGGTCGCAACGGCCGGGCGTGCACCGTCATGGTGCAATTCGCAACCCTGGCAGGTGATCGTGACCCGGTCGGGCGAAACCGACATCCTGCGCGAAAAACTGATGGCCAGCGCCGGATCAACCGAAGGCGGCGCGCCCGACCTGCCCTTTCCGTCGGGCTATTCCGGTCAGCACAAGGACCGCCGTCGCACCTGTGGCTGGCAACTCTATGATGCCGTTGGCGTCACCAAGGGCGATCGCGAAGGATCGCAAAAGCAGGCGCTGGAAAACTTCCGCTTGTTTGGGGCGCCGCACACCGCGATCCTCACCTCGGGCACCGAACTTGGCCCCTACGGCGCGCTCGACAGCGGTGGCTTCATCGTCGCCTTTTGCCTCGCCGCCGAGGCGCTAGGCCTGGGCTGCATCCCGCAGGCGGCCGTCGCCTCCCTCGCCCCGCTCCTGCATGACCATTTCGCGATCCCAGACGACAGGATGGTGCTTTGCGCACTCACCTTTGGATATGCAGACAAATCCCACCCGGCCAATGCATTCCGCACCGACCGGGCCCCATTATCTGAAATCCTTGATTTGCGGGGTTAACCAAGGCGGGGTTGGCGCGCTTATCCCTTGCTGATGTTGACCTTCTTGGCCCCTTGCGATGGCGCCTCCAATCGCTTGACGTTGACCGTCAAAACCCCGTCCTTCAGAGTCGCGGCAACATCGTCTTCGCTCGCATCCGCCGGAAGGCGGAACGATCGGCTAAAGGCCCCGTACTTACGCTCTGAGAAAAAGAAGTTGTCGCCCGTTTCCTCTTTGCTTTCGGTCTTTTCGCCCTTCACGGTCACCACACCGTCATGCACGGATACGTCAATATCGGATTCCGCCACACCAGGAAGCTCCATCGTGATGCGGTACCCGTCATTGCCTTCGGATGCCTCCGACGCCGGGGCAAGCCATTCCGATACCCGCGCCCCCATCTTGCGAAAAGGCTCATAAAGCGACGGCCAAAGGCCAGATGTTTGTGTCGTCTCAACCATGTCTGTTCCTCCATCACAAAATCGAACCGGGCAAAACGACGCCCGATAAAAACACTCCAATCCTGCCACGGATTTTCGGTTCCGGCCTTGACGCCGGTCAAATCCTACCCTGCCATGGGGCAAAGCCACCCACACCAGCAGGTCCCTCATGCGTGCACTAATCCAACGTGTTTCTTCCGCCAGCGTCACCGTGGACAACACCCTCATCAGCGAAATTGACGCCGGGCTGTTGATCCTTGTCTGCGCGATGCCGGGCGACGACACCGAAACCTGCACACGCCTTGCCGCCAAAATCGCCAAAATGCGCATTTTCCAGGACGATGCCGGCAAAATGAACCGCGCCCTACTGGACACCGGCGGTCAGGCGCTTGTCGTCAGCCAATTCACCCTCGCGGCGGACACATCCCGCGGAAATCGCCCCGGCTTTTCCAACGCCGCAGCACCGGACGACGCCAATCACCTCTACCTGACCTTCGCAGAATCCCTTCGCGGCCTTGGTCCCGTTGTCAAAACGGGCCGCTTCGGCGCGGATATGCAGGTCACGCTCACCAACGACGGCCCGGTCACAATCTGGCTCGACACCGCAACCGGGTGATCTTTCTTTGGCTTCCTCTGGCCCAAAATACTGCGGGGGGCGGCGGCTGAAAGCCGACGGGGGGCTGGCCCCCCTTCCTCATTCACCGATTTTCCAACCTTCGCGGTTGACTCCCCCCCACCCATCGCTAAAAGGCAGGCTTCAAAGAATTTCGCGGGGCGCCCACGTTCCCGCCGTAGGAGAAGACAAATGGCGAAGCCGACCACCATCAAAATCCGCCTGAATTCGACAGCGGACACGGGCCATTTCTATGTGACAAAGAAAAACGCCCGCACGATGACCGAAAAAATGACCGTACGTAAGTACGATCCGGTTGCGCGCAAGCATGTCGAATACAAGGAAGGCAAGATCAAGTAACGATCGCCCCTCCCAAAGACACAGCAGAGCCGCGCAGCCAATGCGCGGCTCTTTGCATTTCTGGGCCGCGCAGACCCCCTCTTTCGGAAAAGTGCCCCAGATGTCCCATACCATTACCATTCGCCCCGCCTGCCCTGACGACTATGATCGGGTTTCAACGCTCATTGCCCGCTCGTACCGCGCGCTTCTGGCCGATGCTTACACGCCGTCCGTTCTGCGCGATGCATTGCCCCTGATCACCCGTGCCAATCCGCAACTCCTGCGCTGCGGCACCTACTTCCTCGCGCTCGACGGCGCCAACCGTCCACTGGCGGCAGGGGGCTGGACAGACGCATCCCCTCATGGCGCCCCAGGGCGGCGCGGCGAAGGCCACGTGCGCCATGTCGCCACTGACCCTGACATCGCGATGCGCGGCGTCGGGCGGCGGGTGATGGACCATGTCCTGTACTCTGCCGCCTCAGCGGGGATCACGCTTTTGCATTGCCAAAGCACCCTCAACGCCAGGGGCTTTTACGCCAAATTCGGGTTTCAATCCCGCGGTCAGATCGACATTCGCCTGACCCCCGGCGTTTTGTTTCCCGCAGTCCAGATGCGGCGGTCAGCGCCCGCCTGCCCCCTTTAGCGACGGGTCAGTCCCCGTTCCGTGCCATCAGGGCGGGGGCTGATCCGAGCGGGACCAATCAGATCAGGGGCCACGCCACGCCACGCCACGCCACGCCACGCCACGCCACGCCACGCCACGCCACGCCACGCCACGCCACGCCGATCAGGCCATTCTTCCAGCACGCCTACAACACAGCAATTGCTCGGCCACAGCCGATCAGGCACTTTCGCCACCGAATGGCAAACGGCTCAAATGGCCGCTTTTCGGCTCTCGTCCAGATAAATTTCGCGCAGCCGCGTCGCAACTGGCCCCGGCACGCCGGTCCCCACAGCCTGGCCATCCACAGTCACCACCGGCATCACAAAGGCCGAGGCCGAAGTGAAAAACGCCTCATCCGCCGCCTGTGCTTCTGCGATGGTAAAGTTGCGCTCCTCAACAACCATCTGCGCCTCTGCGGCAAAGCGCAAAACAGCGGCACGGGTGATCCCGTGCAAGATGTCGCTCGACAGGGCCCGGGTGATGATTTTGCCGTCCTTGACGATATAGGCATTGTTGCTGGTGCCTTCGGTCACGAACCCGTCCTCAACCAGCCATGCGTCATCCGCTCCGGCCTTCTTGGCCATCATCTTGCCCATCGACGGATAGAGCAATTGCACCGTCTTGATGTCACGCCGCCCCCAGCGAATATCCTCGATCGAAATCACGCTGATCCCGACTTTGGCCTGGGGGCTGTCCGCCATTCCAGGCTTGGACTGGGTGAACATCACAATGCTCGACGGCACCTCATCCGGGTCGGGAAAGGCAAAATCGCGATCCCCCGCGGACCCGCGCGTGACCTGAAGATACACCATACCCTCGACGATATCGTTGCGCGCCACCAATTCGCGATTGATCTCCAACAGCTCGTCTTCGGTGACAGGGGCCGCCATGTCCAGTTCGGCCAATGACCGCGCCAACCGCTTTGCATGGCCCGCGAAATCAATCAGCTTCCCGTCCAGAACGCTGGTCACCTCATACACGCCATCCGCCATCAGAAACCCACGGTCAAAGATCGAAATCTTTGCCTCTTCCTCAGGCAGATACTCTCCATTTACAAAGACGGTCCTGCTCATCGTTCTCTCCTGTCCTGCTTCATCCCCAAAGCGCGGCTTCGGACGGATGCACACCGCTGTCATCATACCGCAGCGTCACCTCGCGGTCTTCGGCCAGAAGAAGCGGGGCGTCAAGATCCGTCATCATTGCCCCCTGCGCCACCAGAACGGCCGGCGCCATGGCAAGTGACGACCCAACCATGCACCCAACCATGATCTGAAACCCCTGCGCGACGGCCTCTGCGCGCATGGCCAAAGCCTCAGTCAACCCGCCGGTCTTGTCCAACTTGATGTTCACCACATCATATTTGCCCTTCAACTCCGCCAGACTGGCGCGATCATGACAACTCTCGTCCGCACACACCGGAACAGGCCGATCCATACCCAATAGAACGTCATCCTGCCCCGCAGGCAACGGTTGCTCAACCAAGGCCACCCCCAACCGCACAAGATGCGGGGCAAGGTCCGCGTAGACCTCTCCACTCCACCCTTCGTTGGCATCCACGATCAACCTGGCCTTTGGAGCGCCGCGCCGCACAGCCTCAAGCCTGACCATGTCGTCCGGCGTGCCCAGCTTGATTTTCAAAACCGGGCGATGCGCATTCAACGCCGCCTGCGCTTCCATCTCGTCAGGCGCCGCCAGAGACAGGGTATAGGCCGTGATCTCAGGCCCCGGCGCTGGCAATCCCGCCAATTCCCACACCCGCTTGCCGGAACGCTTGGCCTCAAGATCCCACAACGCACAATCCACCGCATTGCGCGCAGCCCCCGGCGGCAACAGATCGAACAGGTCAGCACTCGTAAACCGTCCCGGCAATTGCGCGATTTGGTCTGTAACATTGTCCAGCGTTTCGCCGTACCGCGCATAAGGAACGCATTCCCCACGCCCCTTCTCCCCGCCATCGGATATCTCGACGGTTAGAACCTGCGCCTCGGTGCGACTGCCCCGCGAAATGGTAAATACCTGCGCCAACCGGAACACATCTCGCGTCACATTAAGCTTCATCGCCTCATCACCCCATTATCATTTCAGACAGTCGACCACGAAAACGCTCAAAACCCAACGCCGCACACACCAGCCCAAGGGAAACACGCGCCCCAACCTTCATCTTTCCCAAAATACTTCCGCCGGAGGCATCGCATCCCGGCCCTGCCGGGATGCCAATAAACATGTGCGTCCCTGGACGCGCATCTGGATCACACCGCCGCCAATGCGTCCACCAATCGCGCGGCCCCGTGACGGAACGGATCAACCGTGACCAACCCCATCCGCGCTTCGACCTCGGCGCAATAGCTGCGCGCGGCCGCGTCGTCCATGTGCTGCGTGTTGACCGATACGCCAACAACCACACAGGCCGGGTTCGCGACCCGCGCCAACATCAACGCCACATCGCGCAATGCCTCAAGCGTCGGAAGCGCAAACCCCGGCAAACCCCGCATATGCGCGCGCGTAGGTTCATGGCACAGGATCAGCGCGTCGGGCTGCCCGCCATGAACAAGCGCCATGGTCACCCCCGAATAGGACACATGGAACAAGCTGCCCTGCCCCTCGATCATATCCCAATGATCCGGCTCATTGTCCGGCGTCAGCCATTCGATGGACCCTGCCATGAAATCCGCGATCACCGCATCCAGCGGCACGCCGTTCCCGGTGATCAAAATGCCCGTCTGCCCCGTGGCGCGAAACGAAGACTTCATCCCGCGGCCCTTCATTTCGGCATCCATTGCAAGGGCCGTGTACATTTTACCAACCGAACAATCCGTGCCGACGGCCAGACACCGCTTGCCCGACCGTTTCACACCATTGGCAATCGGATAGGCCACCGATGGCACCCGCACGTCATGCAAACGCCGCCCTGTCGCCTTGGCCACCGCCGCCAGATCAGGTTCGTCCCGCAACAGGTTGTGCAACCCCGAGGCGATATCGAACCCTTCTTCAAGCGCCTGAACCAACACCTTTTTCCATTCGGGTGCGATCACGCCTCCCCGATTGGCCACGCCGATGACCAGTGTTTTGGCCCCGGCGGCGCGCGCCTGGGTCAAACTCATGTCCGGCAGCTTCATATCTGCCTTGCACCCCGGAAGGCGAAACTGTGCCACGGCGTTGTCCGGGCGCCAGTCCCGAATGCCTTGCGCCACCTTCGCGGCCAACGGATCGGGCGCGTCGCCCAGGAACAATAGGTATGGCGTTTCAATCATGGCGGCCCCGATGCAACAGCAGATTTCAAGAAGGATGACTTGGCACAACAAAACCCAAAGCTCATTGAAATTGCCTTGCAAATCACGCGCACTAGGGCTGCAGAACACAAGATTCCCTCGGATAACCCATATCTATTCGAAGATTTCACCGATTTCGAAATCCCCATTCGCGGAATCGCCCACCCACCGGTCAAGATGCTGCGGTGCAAAAGCCCCTTGCGGGCCACTGCGCAATTTCATACCCCTCCGGGCAACCTAAAAGTAATTTCCTTGCGCCCAGGAGAGAGCCATGTCGTTCCGCATTCAACCCCAAGCCCCCGCACGCCCCAATCGGTGTCAATTGTTCGGACCCGGCTCGAACACCAAACTGCCCCCGAAAATGGCAACCTCGGCCGCGGACGTGATCAACCTTGACCTGGAAGACGCAGTCGCGCCGGACGACAAGGAAACGGCCCGCAAATTGGTGATCGACGCCATCGGCGACATCGACTGGGGCCAAAAGACATTGTCGGTGCGGATAAACGGGCTGGACACGCCCTATTGGTATCGCGATGTCGTGGACCTGTTGGAAAAATCCGGCGACCGGCTGGACATGATCATGATCCCCAAGGTCGGGTGCGCCGCCGACATCTATGCGGTGGACGCCCTGATCACCGGTATCGAACGCGCCAAGGGGCGCACCAAACCGGTCAAGCTTGAGGTCATCATCGAAAGCGCCGCCGGACTTGCCCATGTCGAGGAAATCGCCGCCGCTTCGCCCCGATTGGAAGCGATGAGCCTGGGGGCGGCGGATTTTGCCGCCTCGATGGGGATGCAGACAACCGGCATCGGCGGCACGCAGGAAGACTATTATATGCTGCGCGAAGGCCAAAAATACTGGTCAGACCCATGGCATTGGGCGCAGACGGCAATCGTTGCGGCCTGCCGCACCCATGGATTGTTGCCCGTGGACGGCCCCTTTGGTGATTTCAGCGACGACGACGGGTACCGCGCGCAATCGAAACGATCGGCAACATTGGGCATGGTGGGCAAATGGGCCATCCACCCCAAACAGATCGCGCTTGCCAACGAAGTATTCACACCATCGGATGAAAAAGTGACCGAGGCCCGTGAAATCCTGGCCGCGATGGACGAGGCACAGAAAAATGGGGCGGGGGCGGTTGTATACAAGGGCCGCCTGGTTGACATCGCGTCGATCAAACAGGCCGAAGTGATCGTGAAACAAGCCGAGTTGATTGCTGCCAGCGGCTGAACCCGCCGCCCGTGTGGTCAGTGGCGGATAGGGGCGGATGGGGGCGCTGCCCCCGTCGCCCGATGGGCGACTCCCCCGAAGTATTTAGAGAAAGATGAAGGGTGGGGCCTTGGCCGCGCCTTTTGCGATTGGGGTGCAAAAGCAAGGTTTCAGTGGGTTTGGTTGGGCTGATTGGACCGACGGAATTCCCCCGACGCTATTTGCTGCGTGTGATGCTGTCGCGAGAGCGTGCCAATCCATCGCAATAGCCATCGCCATCCCCGAATTCCACAAAATCGGGATAATATTGATGGCGGCCCGACAGGCGCATTGAATGCTTGATTGGGCACCAATAGGCTTCGGTGCGTGCCGCGATTTCGCGGATATAGGCCACGAGCCCGTTGATGTATCCACAGTAAACACAGTTCATTTTCTGGATACCGTTGAGGTAGGCCAGTTGATGCCGATCAAGGCGAATATAGTCACGCCGCGCAACGCGCGGGATCCCGTAGGCGCGGAAACAGATCGCCTGATAGAGCGTGACCCACAGGTCAAGCAGAGCGAAGGGAATGATCAGCGAGTATATCAGGGGCGCGGTGATCAGATGACGGCGCGGGCTGTGCGCGATAAAGCTGGTGATCCCTTCGCGCAGGGCCTTGTGCCGTTTGCGCGCCGCCGCTTCGAACACCACCCGACCATTGTCGATGCGGTACCGCAAGTCGGTACCACGCCGGTGCATTTCCGCCTCGAGTTCGCTTTGAAGTTGGCCGATCCGCGCGCGCAGGCTGTCGATATTCGGTGACATGATACCCCCTATCCGGTTCGCCACCAGTTTAGCGCGCGGCGGATAGAAAGGTCACGCGGTTCACGGGCCTTGGCGCGCATTTGGCCCGCCTTGACGTGAACAGGCTCGAATACGTTGACCAATCGATTGACCGCGTGCGCGGCCGGGCGGGTCTGTCGGCCAAGGGCGCGCGCCCTTGGCTAAGCTCTTGCCTTTGACCTTTGGCCTTTGGCTTTAGCCGATTGAAACCATTTCGATGTTGAACACCAGATCCTTGCCGGCCAGCGGGTGATTGGCGTCCAGAGTGATTTCAGTCTCGGTCACCTCGGTGACTGTCACGGGCATTACCTGACCTTGCGGCGTTTGCACCTGCAACTGCAACCCCGGGCGCAGGTCGATTTCTTCGGGCACCTGATCGCGCGGAACAACCTGCATCGCTTCGTCCTGGCGGGCGCCATAGGCTTCGGCCGAGGGGATTTCGACGGTCTTCTTGTCGCCCACGACCATGCCGGGAATGGCCTTGTCCAAACCGGGGATTATCTGGCCGGACCCGACGGTGAATTCCAGCGGGTCACGCCCGTCTGAACTGTCAAAGGTCGTCCCGTCGGTTAGGGTTCCGGTATAGTGAATGCGGACGGTATCGCCCGTTTTCGCCTCAGTCATGGCGGCTCCGATCTGAACAAGTTGGGGGGTGATTTGCCGGGGCCGGTCCTGCGGGTTCCCGTGCGGATGGGCGTGACCCTAGGCCATGGGTGCGCGGGATGCAATCTTCGCCCTTTCACACGCGCGCGCGCCGTGGCACGGTTTGCTCAACTTAACCAACGGGTCTTGTGCCATGCCAATCACGACTGCTGTTTTCGACGCCTATGGCACATTGTTTGACGTGGCCGCGGCGGCCCGCGCGGCGGCACATGAACCCGGGCGCGAAAAACTGGCCGCGTGTTGGCAGCAGCTGGCCGAGGATTGGCGGATCAAGCAATTGTCGTATTCCTGGTTGCGCACGATTTCCCAGGACCATTTGGAATTCTGGCAGGTAACGCAGGATGCGCTTGACTGGGCGCTTGAGGCGCAGGGGCTGGGCGACGATCCTGATTTGCGTGCCCGGCTTTTGGCCCTGTATAGAGAGTTGGACGCCTATGAAGAGGTGCCCGCGATGCTCGGCTCTCTCAAGGCGCGCGGCCTGAACACCGCGATCCTGTCAAACGGGTCACCGGGCATGTTGGCGGACGCCGTTGCATCCGCAGGAATCGGCAAGGTGCTGGACGATTGCCTGTCCGTGGAAAGCGTTGGCATTTTTAAACCGGCCAGGGTCGTTTACGACATGGTGGGGCAACGGTTCGGATGCCCCCCGGACGAGGTTTTGTTCGTGTCATCAAACGGATGGGATGCGGCGGCGGCGGCGGCTTACGGGTTCACCACGATTTGGGTGAACCGCAAGGGCGAGCCGATGGACCGATTGCCCGGTCAGCCAACCTATGTCCTGTCGGATCTGTCCGGCGTTCCAAATCTTGAGGTCTTTTGATGCCCCATTTCACCGCCCCTGACGGCCTTTCCCTTTGGTACGAAGACCAAGGCGCCGGTCTTCCTCTGCTGTGTCTGTCCGGGTTGACGCGCAACGCACGTGACTTTGACTATGTCGCGCCCCACCTGTCTGGCGTCCGCATGATCCGCATGGATTACCGGGGCCGCGGCAAATCGGATTGGGCCGACCCCAAGACGTATGACGTTCAGGTCGAAATGGCGGATGCTTTGACACTGATGGATTTTCTCGGCATCGAAAAGGCGGCCATTCTGGGGACATCGCGCGGCGGGTTGATCGGGCTTTTGATGGCGACAATGGCCAAGGACCGGATGTTGGGCCTGGCGTTGAATGATATCGGCGCCGAAGTGAACGGTGCCGGGCTTCAGGTGATCCGCGACTATGTTGGCAAACATCCCGCACAACAGACGGTTGAGGAAGCCGCGCAATTCCGCATGGCCGCCAATGCCGAAACCTTTCCCGGCGTCCCGATCGAACGCTGGCGCAAAGAGGTGACGAACACCGCACGCGAAACCCCGGATGGATTGCGCCTGAACTATGATCCGAAACTGGGCGAAACCCTTGACGATGGCGCGGCGGCGGCCACCACAATTGACCTTTGGCCATTGTTCGGGGCGGTTGCCCCCCTGCCATGTGCGGTCATCCATGGCGAAAACTCGGATCTTTTGACAAGGGCGACGGTGGATGAAATGGCACGGCGTAACCCTGATCTGATCGTGGCCCATGTGCCCGATCGCGCCCATATACCATTCCTGGACGAACCGGAATCGCTGGCGGCCCTCGCCCAATGGCTGGACAAAATCAAATGACCTATGCCGTATCCTTCGACGACATCGCCGCCGCCGAGTCACGGCTGACCGGCAATATTCGCCGCACCCCGCTTGTATCCTCGCCTTTTCTGGATGACCTCGCCGGCCGCCGTGTGCTGATCAAACCCGAATGCCTGCAACACACCGGCAGTTTCAAGGCGCGCGGCGCGTGGTCGGCCATTTCCGCGTTGCCCGACCATCTGCGCGCCCGTGGTGTTATCGCGTTTTCGTCAGGCAATCACGCCCAGGGCGTGGCTTGGGCGGCGCGCGCCCATGGCGTTCCCTCGGTGATCATCATGCCCCGCGACGCGCCCGCCCTGAAAATCGCCAACACCCGTGCCCTGGGCGCCGAGGTGATCCTTTATGACCGCGAGTCCGAGGATCGCGATCAAATCGGCGCAACCATGGCGGCGGACCGGGGGCTTAGCCTGATCAAACCCTATGATGACCCGATGGTCATTGCCGGTCAGGCCAGCGTCGGAATGGAAATCGCGGATCAGGCGGCGGAAATGGGTGTGAACAGCGCCGATGTCCTCGTCTGTTGTGGCGGCGGCGGCTTGACCTCGGGTATCGCCCTTGCCCTGTCGGCCCGTGCGCCCGGCCTGCGGGCCCGGCCGGTCGAACCCGCAGGCTTTGATGATGTCGCCCGCTCCCTGTCCGCCGGAACCGTGCAGCGCAACGCGCGCCTTGGCGGATCAATCTGCGATGCCATTGTAACCCCTCAGCCCGGCGATCTGACCTTTCCAATCATGTCCGCCCACTGCGGCCCCGGCCTCTCGGTCAGCGACGATGACGCCCTCGCCGCTATGGCACAGGCTTTTTTGCGCCTGAAACTGGTGGCCGAACCCGGCGGCGCCGTGGCCCTTGCCGCGGCCCTGACGCTGCCGGATCAGATCAAAGGCGACACCGTGATTGCTGTGATTTCCGGTGGAAATGTCGATCCGGAAACCTTTGCCCGCGCCCTGGCCACTCTGGGTTAACCCCTTGCTTCATCTTTCTAAAAATACTTCCGCCGGAGGCATCGCCGCGCTTGCGCGGCCCTTCTTGGGTCCCGCCCCCGTCCAAATTTAATTGACATCGACAACCAATTCCCTAATTTTGCCCGGCGAACAGGGAGGTCGTTATGCGCACACAAGTCGCCATTATCGGCGGCGGACCATCAGGTCTGCTGCTGTCGCAACTTTTGCACACCGTCGGAATCGACAGCGTCGTTCTGGAACGTCAGACACGCGACTATGTGTTGTCACGGATCCGCGCCGGGGTGTTGGAACAGGGCTTTGTCGGGTTGATGCGTCAGGCCGGGGTCGCTGAACGGATGGACAAGGAAAGCTTCATCCATGACGGCACGCTGATCGCCAACGGAAACGATCAATTCCGTATCGATTTTGTCGAACACACCGGCACGCCGGTCGTCGTCTATGGCCAAACCGAAGTTACCCGCGACCTTTACGATGCCCGCGAGGCCACGGACGGCAACATCGTCTTTAACGCCGAACACGTCAAAATCCACGGGGCCGACAGCGACGCACCGCATCTGACCTATGTGGTTGATGGCACCGAACACCGGCTTGAATGTGATTTCATCGCCGGGTGCGATGGATTCCACGGCGTGTCCCGACAGGCCATCCCACTGGATGTGCGGCGCGAATACGAAAAGGTCTATCCCTTTGGCTGGCTTGGCATCCTGTCCGAAACCCCTCCGGTGGATGACGAATTGATCTATTCCAACTCGGATCGCGGCTTTGCCCTGTGCTCCATGCGCAATGCCAACCTCTCGCGCTATTACGTCCAATGTTCCCTGTCCGACAGCGTGGATGACTGGACCGACGCCGCCTTTTGGGATGAACTCAAACGCCGCATCCCCGAAGCCGCCGCAGATCGCCTGATCACTGGCCCGTCCATTGAAAAATCCATCGCCCCCTTGCGGTCCTTTGTGACCGAACCCATGCGGTGGGGGCGATTGTTCCTGTGCGGTGACGCCGCGCATATCGTGCCCCCCACCGGGGCCAAGGGGTTGAACACCGCCGCATCCGATATTCATTATTTGTTTGAAGGCCTTAAGGCACATTATCAGGACAATGAGCCCGAAGGTCTGGATGTCTATTCCGAAAAGGCCCTGCTGCGCATCTGGAAGGCTGAAAGGTTCAGCTGGTGGATGACCAACCTCCTCCACCGGTTCCCTGATCAGGCGGAATTCGACGTCAAGATGCAGCAGGCCGAAATCAATTTCTTGCGCGACAACCACGCCGCGCAGAAGGTGATGGCAGAAAACTATGTAGGGCTGCCATTCTGATGAAAATCGCCAACCTTGATGACTTCCACGTCCACTACACCGACGAAGGCGACCCCAGCGGCGCGCCAATCGTCTTTGCCAATTCGCTTGGCACCGATTTGCGGCTGTGGGATCAGATCGTGCCACGCCTGCCCAAAGGGCTGCGCATCATCCGCTATGACAAACGCGGGCATGGCCTGTCGGACCTGACGCCAGCACCATATTCCATGGGCACCCTGGTGCGCGACGCCGAACGCCTTTTGGACCATCTTGGTGTCAGGGACGCCCTGTTTGTCGGCCTGTCGATCGGCGGGATGATCGCCCAGGGCCTTGCCGTCAAACGCCCGGATCTGATCCGCGCCGTCGTCATTTCAAATTCGGCCGCCAAGATTGGCACCAAGGAAATGTGGGAAGACCGGATCGCCGCCGTAAACGCGGACGGGATCGCATCCCTTGCGGATGCGGTCATGGATCGCTGGTTCGCCAAGCCGTTTCAATCCACCGATGCGTTTCATGCATGGCGCAACATGCTTTTGGGCACATCCGACACAGGCTATGCCGGATGCAGCGCGGCCATCGCCGGAACGGATTTTTACACCCCGACGGCGGGCATCCGGATCCCGGCGCTTGGCATCGCTGGGTCCGAAGACGGGTCAACCCCACCTGACCTTGTGCGTGAAACCGTTGATCTTATCCCCGGATCCCGTTTCGAAATCATTCGCGGCACCGGCCATTTGCCCTGCGTCGAAAAACCCGATGACTACGCCCGCATCCTGACCGATTTCATCAAGGGGACAGGCCATGTCTGATCAACCATCCGCGAAACGCCTGGCCGGAGAGGCAACGCGCCGGTCCGTATTGGGCGACGCGCATGTGAACCGCTCCAAAGGCGCCGCCAGCGATTTCGACTCCGGGTTTATCGACCTGATCACCGAAGGCGCATGGGGGAGCGTCTGGACCTCAGACGCGATCACGAAACGCGAACGCTCAATGCTGACACTCGCCCTGCTGGCCGGGTTGGGGAATTTTGAGGAATTTGCCTTGCACCTGCGCGCCACCGTGAACACCGGTGCGACCAAGGACGACATCCGCGAAGTGCTGCACCATGTGGCAATCTATGCCGGCGTGCCGCGCGCAAACCACGCGTTCAAACTTGCCAAGGAAATCTATGCCGATCTTGAAAAGGATGGAAAATGACCACTGATCTAGGGCCACTTGTTCCCCGCAACAGGGACGCGCACCCGCCAGCCTATGACATTGACTATAAAACCAGCGTGCCCCGGTCGCCCAAGTGGCCGCTGTTGTCGATGGAATCCACCCCAAGCGAAGAAACAGGCCCCCGGTTTGGCCATTCCCTGCTTGGGCCTCTGGACAACAATCTGATCCTGAACTGGACAGGCGGCAAGGCTGCTGCCGTTGGCGAACGCATCCTTGTCCACGGTCGCGTCCTGGATGAATTCGCCCGCCCGGTGCCCAATACGCTGGTTGAAATCTGGCAGGCCAACGCAGGCGGGCGGTATCGCCATGTCAAAGACACCTATTTCGCACCCATTGATCCCAATTTCGGCGGCTGCGGGCGCACGATCACAGATGAAAACGGATATTACGAATTCCTGACCATCCGACCCGGTGCCTATCCCTGGCCAAACCGCGCCAATGACTGGCGTCCGATGCATATCCATTATTCGATCTTTGGCCATTCCTTTGGTCAGCGCTTGATCTCTCAGATGTATTTTCAGGGCGATCCGCTGATCGACATGTGCCCGATCGCCGCAACAATCAAAGACCGCAGTCAACTTGACACCTTGGTTGCGCCGCTGGACATGGCCAAATCCCGACCGCTGGATTTCCTGGCATACAAAATGGATATCGTGCTGCGCGGTCGCCGCCAGACAATGTTCGAAAACAAGATTGAGGGGCTGTGACATGGTACAGAAACTGGAAAACCTGACAGAAACCCCGTCCCAAACCGCCGGCCCTTATGTTCACATTGGTTGTATGCCGACATTCGCAGGCAACGCTGGCGCCTATGAAACCGAAATCGGGACATCACCCATCGCGGATGGGGCCAAGGGACAGATCATTACCATTCGCGGTCAGGTCATCGACGGCACCGGCTGGGCGCTGCGCGATGCCATGATCGAAAGCTGGCAGGCCGACGCCGCCGGAAAATTTCCCGGTCAGGATGGCGCAGACCCCGCGGTTTCGGGATTTGCCCGTTTTGCCGCCCATGGCGACAGCGGCGAATACGAACTACGCACAGTCAAACCCGGCCCGGTCGCGGCACGCGGCGGCAGCCTTCAGGCCCCGCATATCGCCCTGTGGATCGTCGCGCGCGGTATCAACGTCGGACTTCAGACCCGCATCTATTTCGAGGACGAGGATAACACTGCCGATCCGCTGCTGGCCCGTATCGAACAACGCAACCGGGTTGATACCCTGATCGCGAAAAAGACCGGCGACGGCGCGTATCGGTTCGACATCCGCTTGCAGGGTGACGGGGAAACTGTATTCCTCGACATATGACACGGATAATATTGGTACATGGCGCCTGTCACGGCGCATGGTGTTGGCGCGACGTTGTTCCCGCGCTTGAGGCGCAGGGCCACGAGGTGGTGGCCCTGAATATGCCAGGGCGCGCAGGTGACACCCGCGACCCGGCGGTTCTGACATTGGCCGATCAGGCCCAAACGGTGCTGGACGCCGCCGGTGACGGCGCGATCATGGTCGGCCATTCGGCGGGCGGGTTCGCGATTGCCGCCGCCGCCGAGGCCGCACCGGACAAGGCCCTGCACCTGGTTTTTGTCGCCGCCCTGTTGCCTGTCACCGGCATGTCACTGGGCGCGATGATGCAAGGCATGTCCCCGCGCGAAGGCGTCGGCGCGGTGTCGCGCACGCCAGATCGCAAATCCTATTTCTTTGAAACCGATGGCATTGCGGATGACCTTTATAATGGTGTGTCCGATAAAGATGCCGAATGGGCGGTTGCCCAGCTTTGCGCCGAACCTTCTGCGCCGCATGGCGAAAAGATCGTTGTGGGCACGGCATTCGGATCAGTGCCGAAAACCTATGTGCGCTGCACCCAGGATCGCATGATCCCATCCGTTGATCAGGCTCGTATGGCCCGCGATGGTGGCACGGCCTTGATCGACATGGACACCGGCCACAGCCCGTTCCTGTCAGATCCCGCAGGCCTTGCCGCACATATCGACACGATTGCCAAGGGGGCCTGATGGCCGGTTCTGTCCACGATAGCGCCCTCTATTCAAAACTTTTCCCCGCCGGAGAGGTCAGCCGCCTGTTCACGGACGGGGCCGAAGTCCGCGCGATGTTGCTGGTCCAAGGCACACTTGCCAAAGTGCAGGGCAAAGCCGGTGTGATCCCCGAAATCGCCGGAGCATTCATCCACAGATCGGCCCTGGAAATCGCGCTTGACCCCGGTTCGCTGGCCGTGGCCACCGGCCAGAACGGCGTGCCGGTCCCCGCGCTTGTCGCTGAATTCCGCAAAGCGATGGAGGCCCCTGAACACGCGCAATACCTCCATTGGGGCGCCACCAGCCAAGACATCATGGACACTGGCCTGATGCTGCGCCTGCGTCAGGTTCTGGCGTTGATGGACGATGGGATAACCGCGCTTTTGGGCGATCTTGCAACGCTGGCCGAAACCCATGCCGATCTGCCCATGGCCGGGCGCACCTATGGCCAACACGCCACGCCCGTCAGCTTTGGCAATGTTGCGGCGAACTGGGGCTGGCCGCTGATCGATCTGGCACGGGAATTGGCAACGATCCGGGAAACCGGGCTTTTGGTGTCGCTTTCGGGCGCGGCGGGAACGGGTTCTGAACTTGGCCCCGACCCCGCCGCCCTGCGCGCCGATCTGGCAAAGGCATTGAACCTGAGCGATCCGGGCCGATCATGGCACGCTGATCGTGGCCCGATCCTTCGGATTGGGGCGTGGATGGCACGCCTTGCCACCGCATTGGCCAAAATGGGCGAAGACCTGATCGCCCTGACCCAAAGCGGCATAAGTGAGGTCCGCCTTGGCGCGTCGGGCGCATCATCGACCATGCCGCAGAAACAGAACCCGGTCGGGCCTTCGGCGTTGGTCGCGCTGGCCCGTCAGGTCACCGCACAGCACTCGGCACTGCTGGCCGCGGGCAGCCCACGTCAGGAACGTGACGGCGCGGCGTGGTTCACCGAATGGCTGTGCCTGCCGCAACTGGTCCTGTCCTGTGCCGCCGCACTGGAAACCGCGCGCACCCTTGCCCCGACGCTGACGCCCGATGGCGAAGCGATGGCCGCCGCTCTTGCCCAAAGCAACGGGTTGATCCACGCCGAAGCCCTGTCTTTTCACCTGACCACGCATATGCCCCGCCCTGATGCGCAAGCGGCCGTAAAAGACGCCTGCCGTCGCGCACAGGCCCAAGGCCGCCACCTGCGCGACGTCGCCGCCGACCTTTGGCCCGATATCGAAACCGCATCCGTGTTCAGCATTGCCGCGCAATTGGGGACGGCCCCGACGGACGCGCGCGCCTTTGCCGCTGCGGCACGCGGCTGATTTCACAATCGCGCGGGTTTGACGCAGGATAATTTCGCAAAGTGGAATTGAATTTCGACCTTGCATGATATGGGTTCGCCCGACAGTGTCAGGACAAAATCGGGAGAAAGACCAATGCAGACAATCAAAGCAGCCGTGTGCCACGAACATGGCCAACCACTTGTTATCGAAGACATCCAGATCGCGGACCCAAAGATGGGTGAGCTTGAAGTCGATATCGAAGCCGTGGCGATTTGCCATTCCGATATCACGTATCAGGACGGCGGCTGGGGCGGTGCGCTTCCTGCTGTTTATGGTCACGAGGCCGCCGGTCGCATCACCAAAGTCGGTGACGGTGTCGAAGGGTTCGAAGTTGGCGACAGCGTTTGCGTCACGCTGATCCGTGCCTGTGGCCATTGCCAATCCTGCCACACCGGCAGCCCGACAACATGTGAAACACCACGCACAGAAGGCCCGCTGAGCACCGCTGATGGCAAACCGATCCTTCAGGCGATGGCCACGGGCGCATTTGCAGAAAAGGTTGTGGTGCATCACAGCCAGATCGTGAAAATTCCTTCGGACATGCCCAAGGACGTTGCTTCGCTGATCTCATGCGGTGTGATCACCGGCGTTGGCGCGGCCACAATCGCCGCCGATATTCGCCCCGGTCAGGACGTTGTTGTCATTGGCGCTGGCGGTGTCGGCCTGAACGCGGTTCAAGGGGCCCGGATCGCCGGTGCGCGCCGGATCATCGCCGTGGATATGCTGGAAGAAAAGCTTGAGGTCGCCAAGGAATTCGGCGCGACCGACGGTGTGTCTGCCAAAGATCCAAAGCCTTGGAATGCCGTGAAAAAGATCCTCGGGCGCGGCGCGGATTACGTGTTGGTCGCCGTCGGCGCGACCCAGGCCTATGACGATGCCGTGCGCTATCTTGGCATGAACGGCAAGGTCGTCATGGTCGGCATGCCCCACATCACCGCCACATCCAGCTATAACCCGATGATCATGGCGAACCAGGGTCAGGGCATGATCGGGTCCAAGATGGGCGACATGGTGATCCAGCGCGACATCCCGTGGATCGTGGACATGTACCAACAGGGCCGTCTAAAGCTGGATGAGCTGATTTCGAACCGCTACGCGTTTGAGGATATCAACGACGCCATCGCCAGCACGAAAACCGGCACGGCACGACGCAATGTCGTGATCCTGAAAAAGTAATGCCATGAGGCTCGACAGCCTTGATATCATCGTGACCGCCCCGCCCGCTCCGGGCTGGGGCGGGCGCTATTGGATCCTGATCAAACTGGTCACGGATACCGGGATCATCGGTTGGGGCGAAACCTATGCCGCCGCCGTGGGGGCAGACACCCAAGTGGCCGTGATCCGCGACGTTTTTGCCCGCCACATGGCTGGCGAAAACCCCGAAAACATCGAAATGATGTTTCGCCGCGCCTATTCCAGCGGGTTCACCCAACGCCCCGACCCCACGGTCATGGGCGCGTTTTCGGGTCTTGAAATCGCCTGTTGGGACATTCTGGGCAAAGATCGCGATCGTCCTGTTCATGCCCTGATCGGCGGGCGGATGAACGACCGGTTGCGCGCTTATTCCTACCTTTACCCATTGGCGCACCACGACCTGACCGATTTCTGGATCGACGCCCACCTGGCCGCGGAAAGCGCGCTGGACCTTGTCGCGCGCGGCTATACGGCGGTGAAATTCGACCCGGCCGGCCCCTACACAATCCGTGGCGGGCACATGCCGTCGATGCGCGATATTTCCCGGTCCGCCGAATTCTGCCGTGTGATCCGCGACGCGGTTGGCGACAAGGCCGATCTGTTGTTTGGCACCCACGGACAGTTTTCCACCGCTGGCGCAATCCGCCTTGCACAGGCCATCGAACCCTATTCGCCGCTTTGGTTCGAAGAACCCGTGCCGCCGGACAACCACGACAGCATGGCCATGGTCGCCCACGCCACCAAGGTGCCCGTTGCCACCGGCGAACGCCTGACAACCAAGGCCGACTTTGGCGCGGTTCTGCGGGCGGGCGCGGCCAGTATCCTGCAACCGGCCCTTGGCCGCGTCGGAGGCATTTGGGAGGCAAAGAAAATCGCCGCCATGGCCGAGGCACATAACGTTCAGATGGCCCCACACCTGTATTGCGGACCGGTGGAATGGGCCGCGAATATCCAGTTCGCAACATCCATTCCCAACCTGCTGATGATCGAAACCATCGAAACCGATTTCCACGCCGCATTGATCAAATCCGCGATCACGGTAGACGACGGTTTTGTCACCCCACCAAACACCCCAGGCCTTGGGATCGAGGTGGACGAGGATTTGGCCCGCGCGCACCCCTGGACCGGCGAGGGGTTGCACCTTCAGATGCAGGACGCGCCCTGTGACTACGTCAACGAAAACGTGTTCGAAGGTGGGGCCCCGGTCGGGAAAACCTGATCTCGATTTAGCCCGCGCAGCGTGGTAATACGTAGCAAATTCGCGAACGGACAAAGCCTTTGAACGATGTAAGTTCCCCACCCGCCCCGCCTGAGGAAATGGCCCGCAGCGCCGAATCCGCGGCCGCGTTTCTGAAAACCCTCGCCCATGAGGGCCGCCTGATGATCCTGTGTCATCTTGGGTCTGGCGAAAAATCTGTGGGCGAGCTGGAAGAGCTTTTGAACATGCGGCAAGCCGCCGTCAGCCAAATGCTGGCCCGCTTGCGCGAAGAAGGTTTTGTCGCCACGCGCAGGGACGGCAAGACCGTGTATTACAGCCTGGCCAACGAAAACACGTCCGAGGTCATTGGCCTGCTGTATCGCCTGTTTTGCCGCACAGTCGATTGACGTCGGCACAACAAATCGTTTGCCCCGCCAACCGCACCACAAAAAGTGGTCTATTTGAGTCACAATTTAGCGTTGTAGTTCTAGTTTAACCATTTGGCGTTACCCCTTGGTCACCAACACCTGCTAACGCTGGGTCGTGGCAAACAAACCTGGGGACGGTTTTATGAAATCAACATCACTGGCGGCTCTCGCGCTTGCACTTTCATTCTCGGCGCTGCCCGCCGCAGCGCAGGGCGTTGGCGAACCGTCCATCGGGCTTGGCATCACATCTTTGGGACCGGTCCTTCAGGGGGGCTTTCGCATCACTCCCAACGTTGGCATGCGTGCGTTTTACGCCGGAATCCCCACGATCAACGACACCATCGAAGTGGACGACATCAACTATGATGTCAGCGGTCGGCTTGGCGGCTTTGCCCTGATGGGCGATTTCTTTGCCGGTGCGCGGAATTTCCGGGTATCTGCAGGCGTGTTCGTGTCAAATTCCGAATTTGACGGCAACGTGACCGCCAGCCCCTCTAACCCGATTGAGGTCGGCGCAGCGACATTCAATTCCGGTGAAACCGTCGACACCCACGTTGAATTCGCCAACAAGATCGCGCCGATTGTGACAATCGGCTATGTGCATCAAACACGCAGAAAATTGTTCCTATCCGCCGAGGCAGGCGTGATCGCAATGAACGGGTTCGACGTGACCGTTGTGGGCACCGGGATCCCCCAGTCAAACCTAGACGCAGAAGCCGAAAACGCCCGAAACGAGCTGAACAAGCTTAAGGTTTATCCTTATGTGTCGCTGATGGCCGGGTTCCGGTTCTAGGCGCATTCGCAGACATTCAACATTGCAAATGACATCGGGCCCGCACTGCGGGCCCGATGTCATTTGCACAGACGCCCCTTTGCCCAAAGGGTTTCAGGCGCCGCCGCTGGCCGCACGTCGGGCCAGGTTCGCGCGCACAAAGGCCACGATAAAGATCGCCGTCAGTACCAGAATGATCGTCGGTGCGGGGGCGCTGTCGATAAAAAAGCTGATGTAGACACCCAGAAAGCCCGACACGATAGTCACCGCCACTGCGATCGGCAACATGCGGTGAAACCGCTGGGTCAGCAAAAATGCGATGGCCCCCGGGGCGATCAACAATCCAATCGACAGAATGATTCCGACCGCGCTTAACGTTGCCACGATTGTCAGCGAAATCAGCGCCAGCAATCCATAATGCAGCCACCTGACAGGCAACCCGACCGCCTGCGCCTGAATAGGATCAAACGCGTGCAGCATGAAATCGCGCTGTTTGGCCACAATGACCCCGCCGACGAACACCGCGATGACCGCAGCTGTCACAAGGTCCTGCACCCCCACGCCCAACATGTTGCCGAACAGAATGTGGTCCAGATGAACGTCCGTCGATATCTTGGTGTATAAAACGATGCCAAACCCGAACATGCCCGAAAACACGATCCCCATCACCGTATCCTGTTTCACCCGGCTGTTTTCCGACAAGAACCCGGTGGACAGCGCACAGATCATGCCGGCGACAAATGCCCCGATGATCAACGGAATATGCAGCAAATAGGCCAACACCACACCGGGCAGGACCGCGTGACTGATCGCATCGCCCATCAACGACCATCCCTTGAGGACAAGGAAACACGACAACAGGCTGGTTGGCACCGACAGGATCAAAACCATCAGAAAGGCGTTGTTCATGAACCCGAACTGGAAGGGGAACAGCAAGGTTTCCATCATGGCTGCCTTAACGCCAATGCAGCGCGGCGTCGCGCGGCAAGGTATCCGTGTTTAGGGGCAAAGAAAAACGCCAGCAGGAAAATCAACGTTTGCAGCGTAACGATCAGCCCCCCCGTCGCCCCGTCCAAAAAGTAACTTAGGTAAGCACCGACAAAGCTTGTCACCGCGCCAAGGGCGACAGACAGGGCCAGCAAGCGCGGGAACCGATCCGTCAGCAGATAGGCCGTCGCGCCCGGTGTGACGACCATGCAGATCACCAGAAATGCCCCGACGGTCTGCAACGCGGCTACACAGGATGCGGACAAAAGGGTGAAAAAGACCACCCTCAGCATGTCCGGGCGCAACCCGATCGACCGCGCGTGGTTTTCATCAAAAAACACCGCCATCAGATCACGCCATTTTGCCAGCAACACAGCCAGCGTGACAAATCCGATGATCGCCAGTTGCATTGTATCGCCCGGCGTGATCGCCAGGATGTTGCCCATCGTGATCGTCTGCACGCTGACCGACGTGGGCGAAAGCGACACCATGAACAACCCCAGGCCAAAGAACGAGGTAAAGATCAGCCCGATAATCGTATCTTCCTTTAGCCCGGACCTTTGGTTCAGAAACAGCATCGCCCCCGCCGCAAGCCCGCCTGCAACAAATGCCCCAAGTGCGAATGGCAGGCCCAGCATATAGGCCCCCGCCACCCCCGGCACGATCGAATGGCTTAACGCATCCCCGATCAGCGACCATCCCTTGAGCATGAGATACGCCGACAAAAACGCACAAACGCCACCGATCAACGCGCTGACCCACATGGCGTTGAACATGTAGCCATAGGAAAACGGTTGCAGCAGCGTGTCGATCACTTGCCGTCGTCCTTTTCGCCATAGATCACAAAGGGGCGTTCATCATCGGTGATCACACGGATTTGGCGGGTGTCGTCATCATCATGAAGATCGGCCCCACCCAGCACAAAGTGGCGCAGAACACCGCCAAAGGCGTGTTCCAGATTGTCATGGGTAAACGTCGTGTCCGTCGGCCCATAGGCCAGAACGGTTTCCTTGACCAGAATTGTGCGATCACAGAATTCGGGAACCGACCCCAGGTTGTGCGTGGACACCAACATCACCCGGCCTTCGGCCCGCATTTCGCGCAACAGGTCAATAATCGCATCTTCGGTTTGCACATCCACGCCGGTAAACGGTTCGTCCAGCAGGATGACCTGTCCGTTCTGCGCCAATGCACGTGCAAGGAAAACGCGCTTGCGCTGTCCGCCGGACAATTCACCGATCTGGCGATGACGATAATCAACCATACCAACCCGCGCCAAGGCATCGCTGACGGCCTGACGATCAGATGCGGATGCACGGCGCAGGAACCCCATATGCCCGTATCGGCCCATCATCACCACGTCTTCGACCAACACCGGAAAGGTCCAATCGACCTCTTCGGCCTGGGGAACATAGGCGACGATGTTCTTCCTTAGCGCCTCTTTGACCGGCATGCCCAGTACGGAAATCTCACCGCCCGCCACGGGAACAAACCCCATGATCGCCTTGAACAACGTTGACTTGCCCGCCCCGTTGACCCCCACCAAAGCGGTGATTGTCCCCGTCGGTATTTCAAAGGACGCATGGCGCAGGGCCGTGTGACCATTGCGGTAGGTCACGGTCACATCCTGCGCGCTGATCCCCGCGCCGGTATCCACTTGGCCGTGGCGACCACCCTTGGTCAGCGCCGCCCTGTCGGTCACTGTGTCAGCCCCTTGGCAATCGTTTCCGTGGTCACCCGCAACAGGTCGATATAGGTCGGGACCGGCCCCCCGGCCTTTGTCAGGCTGTCAACATACAACATTCCGCCATACCGCGCGCCGGTTTCACGCGCGACCTGTTTGGCCGGGGCCTGCGACACAGTGCTTTCGCAGAATACCGCGGGGATCGCGTTGTCGCGCACCCCGTCGATCACCTTGCGCACCTGCTGTGGCGTGCCTTGGCTGTCAGCGTTGATCGGCCAAAGGTAAAGCTCCTGCATTTCAAAATCTCGGACCATATAGCTGAACGCGCCTTCGCAACTGACCAACCACCGTTGCGCCGCCGGAACCCCAAGAATCCGATCCCGCAAAGGGGCAATTGCATTGGTGATCTCGGCCTTGTAACGATCTGCATTCGCGCGATAAATCGCCGCGTTTTCCGGATCATGCGTCACAAAGGCGTCGCGGATATTGTCCACATAAATCAATGCGCTTTGCAGGCTCATCCACGCATGGGGGTTGGGTTTCCCGGTGTAGTCGCCTTCTGAAATACTGATGGGTTCGATCCCGTCACTCAACGTAACGCTGGGGACATCCGACAAGTTCGACAGGAATTGTTCGAACCAAAGTTCCAGGTTCAGCCCGTTCCACAATACCAGATCAGCCCCCTGCGCGCGAATGATATCGCGCGGCGTTGGTTGATACCCGTGAATCTCTGCACCGGGTTTGGTGATGCTTTCCACAACAGCGACATCCCCCGCCACATTGCGCGCCATGTCCGCAATGACGGTAAAAGTGGTGATCGCCTTGAATTTGTCCTTTGCCATGGCGCCAGTGGCCGCAAAAACGGCCAAGGCGGCACCAGCGATTGCGGCGGCGAACGCATGTTTGGTCTGTTTAAAAACACTCATGACAGCCCTTTCACGGCAGGCATCCTTGATCAAACACTTATGAGAACCCTTCCAATTTGCAAATGAAAATGATAATCGTTCTCAAAGAATCCTGATCATTGCGAAAGTGATGCTGACCAAATGGGCCTGCCGCACACCCAATCCCTGAAAATGGAAGCATCCCTGCGCAAGGCCGGCATTCGCATCACGGCACAGCGCATCGCGATCCTTGCGGTGCTGTCGGAAACCTCGGACCACCCGGATGCCGAAGAATTGTTGCGCCGCACCAAAGAGATCGAGCCGTCCGTCTCGCTTGCCACCGTGTATCGCAACCTTTCGGTGCTGGAACAGGCGGGCGTGATCCAGCGCCATGCCTTTGACGGCAGCGGCGCAAGATTTGAAACCACATGGCAGGATCATCACGATCATATTGTGGACATCGACACAGGACACGTGATCGAATTCAGTTCCGACGAAATCGAACAGCTGCAGGCGGAAATTGCAGACAAACTGGGGTACGAACTGGTCCACCATCGGCTGGAATTATACTGCCGGAAAAAGTGATGCCTGTGGGCCGACGCCCAGTTGTCGTTTTCATTCTCCACGGCTTGCGGAACAAGCGCCCCCAAAACGATCCGAAGGGTTTTTTGCAAAAGGCACCTGGCAGAAAAACGTTGGAAATTCACGCTCTAACCGTGACGTCAGCCAAACAGGAGGGATCCGGTAACCTCCTGATCACAAACAGTTCCTAACCTTGTGAACGTGGCGCGACCCAAGGCCATTTTGCCCAGGTTACCAAAGACCCCGACAGCGTCATTGACGTGTCTCTTCCAGATACTCCCAACTGCGTTTCAGCGGCCTTTGGCAAATCCGATGTCTGGCCAAACGCGATATTGGCCCTGCGAATTCATCCTGACGCCGTTGAACCGGAACCGGTGTCCCGCGATCGGGTCGCAATCCCCGCCGACCCGGCCGTTGTGACATCCCTTGGCGATGGCATGCATGTGGTATTTGTGCCCTGGCGATCCCTGAAGGACTCGAACCCTCAACCTGCTGATTAGAAGTCAGCTGCTCTATCCAGTTGAGCTAAGGGACCGCTGTCCCTTCCTTACCCAGCCATGCCAACGCGGTGCAAGCGAAACCGCCCCTGAAAAGGGACCTAGGTCAGGTATCATTCCTGCGCCCGGAACCGGTACAGGTCGCTAAATCAGTGGGTCCAGGCACCGCGCCGATTGGTGGCAAAGTTGTCGCCATATCCACCGGGGCGCACATTCGCCTTGCGCGTATGGGGTTCGGTGACAACCGCATCAATCCCGTGTTCACGGGCATATTCCAACGCGGCCTCTTTGCTGTCGAACCGCAGGCGTACCTGTGCCTGAGTGTCGGTGGACGATGTCCATCCCATCAGCGGATCAACCTCACGCGATGTGTCGGCCACATGTTCCAACACCCATTCCCGCGACCGGGCGGCGCCCGATTGGGTTGCGGCTCTTGCGGGGCAGAAAATGCGTGCGCTCATTGGTAAATCTCCTGATCGGGATTGTTATCGGGAATATCACGCCGCGCGGCAAGGCGGAATTTGTCGCGTCTCCCACCAAAAATGGGGTTTTTGCGCCTTGCTCCGCTGCTCGGACAAGGGTTTGCCACCTGTGGGGTTGAAGAAGAACAAAAACAGATCAAATTGAGGGGACCGAAAGGAATCATCCATGTCCGAAGCACTGGTCCACGCCCCACGCGACGATGTTCGCACCCGCGCCAAACTGGAAGGCGGCAAGCGCCTTGTGATGCACACCGATTTCAGTGCAGCCGGCGATCAGCCGACCGCGATCGTGGAATTGACCGATGGGATCAACGAAGGCGAACGCGATCAGGTCCTGTTGGGTGCAACCGGCACCGGCAAGACGTTCACAATGGCCAAGGTGATCGAAGAAACCCAACGCCCGGCCATCATCCTGGCCCCGAACAAGACGCTGGCGGCGCAATTATACGGGGAATTCAAAGGCTTCTTTCCCGACAACGCGGTCGAATATTTTGTCAGCTTTTACGATTATTACCAGCCCGAAGCCTATGTCGCGCGGTCCGACACCTATATTGAAAAAGAAAGCCAGATCAACGAACAGATCGACAGGATGCGCCATTCGGCCACCCGCGCCCTGTTGGAACGCGATGACGTGATCATCGTCGCATCCGTGTCTTGCATCTACGGGATCGGCTCGGTCGAAACCTATGGCGCGATGACGCTCGACCTTAAGGCGGGCGATGCATATGACCAACGTCAGGTGATCGCCGATCTTGTCGCGCAACAATACAAACGCAACGATCAGGCATTCCAACGCGGGTCCTTTCGGGTGCGTGGTGACAGCCTTGAGATTTTCCCCGCCCACCTCGAAGACCGCGCCTGGCGTCTGTCCTTTTTCGGGGAAGAACTGGAAAGCATCACGGAATTTGACCCGCTGACCGGCGAAAAGACCGATACGTTCGACCAAATCCGCGTCTATGCGAATTCCCACTACGTGACGCCGAAACCGACGATGCAACAGGCCATCGTTGAAATCAAAAAGGAACTGCGCCACCGGCTGGATCAACTGGTGGATGACGGCAAACTGCTTGAGGCGCAGCGCCTTGAACAACGCACCAATTTCGACCTTGAAATGCTTGAGGCGACGGGCGTGTGCAACGGCATTGAAAACTATTCCCGGTATCTGACCGGGCGCGCGCCGGGCGAACCGCCCCCCACCCTGTTCGAATTCATCCCCGACAATGCGATTGTCTTCGCCGATGAATCCCATGTCAGCGTGCCCCAGATCGGTGGCATGTATAAGGGCGATTACCGGCGCAAATTCACCCTGGCTGAACACGGGTTCCGCCTGCCGTCGTGCATGGACAACCGCCCGCTGAAGTTCGAGGAATGGGACGCCATGCGCCCGCAATCCGTCTATGTCAGCGCGACGCCTGGGTCCTGGGAAATGGAACAAACGGGCGGTGTTTTCACCGAACAAGTGATCCGCCCCACCGGCCTGATTGACCCACTGGTCGAAATTCGTCCCGTCGAAATGCAGGTGGATGATCTGCTGGACGAAGTCCGCAAAGTGGCCGCCGATGGCTATCGCACGCTGTGCACCACCCTGACGAAACGCATGGCCGAGGATCTGACCGAATATATGCACGAACAGGGAATCCGCGTGCGTTATATGCATTCGGACATCGACACGCTGGAACGCATCGAAATCCTGCGCGATCTACGCCTTGGGGCGTTCGACGTGCTGATCGGCATCAACCTTTTGCGCGAGGGGCTGGATATTCCCGAATGCGGGCTGGTCGCGATCCTTGATGCTGACAAGGAGGGGTTCCTGCGCTCGGAAACCTCTCTTATCCAGACCATCGGACGTGCGGCGCGCAACGCGGACGGGCGCGTCATCATGTATGCCGACCGGATCACCGGGTCGATGGAACGCGCGCTGGCCGAAACCGACCGGCGTCGCGACAAACAAATCGCCTATAACACGGAACACGGAATTACCCCGGCAACCGTCAAGAAGAACGTCGATGATGTTCTTGCCGGACTCTACAAGGGCGACGTGGATATGAACCGCGTCACGGCCAAGGTTGATAACCCCTTGGTCGGTGGCAATTTGCAAGCCCACCTCGACGGTCTGCGCACGGACATGCGCAAGGCCGCGGAAAACCTGGAGTTCGAAGAAGCCGCGCGCCTGCGCGACGAGGTCAAGCGCCTGGAGGCCGTCGATCTGGCCATCCACGACGATCCCCTGGCCCGCCAGCAAGCGGTCGAAAAAGCGTCGGATGCAGCGGTAAAAGGGCGCGGACGGTCGACGGCAGGAAGGCCGGGACAGCGGGGCGGGAATGTGAAACGGCGGGGGCG
>JBOEGP010000022.1:0-112667 GCA_050633485.1 Pseudooceanicola sp. | reverse complement strand
GGCAAGGCAGGGGTGTCATCAATAAACAGCGGACAGGCCTCAAGCTGTTTGGCGGCCTCAACGAAACGGCGGAATTCGTGCTCATCCATATCGCCGTTGCGGATCCGTTCCGAGGGCACCTCGGCGGCTTCGGACAATACGCGTGCAGCCAATTGCTCGGCGCTCATCTCTAGCGAATAAAACCCAACGACGCCGCCTTCGACCGCGCCTTCGACACCGTCATGACGCATGCCACGGCGATAGGTTTTGGCAACGTTGAAGGCGATGTTGGTGGCCAGCGAGGTTTTGCCCATCGACGGACGCCCCGCAAGGATCAAAAGATCCGACGGGTGCAAGCCACCCAGTTTCTTGTCAAGATCCTCTAGACCGGTGGACACGCCAGCCAATCCGCCATCGCGTTGATAAGCGGCATTGGCCACGTTCACGGCATCGGTGACAGCGCTCAGGAACGATTGGAACCCGCTTTCGGTCTGGCCCTGCTCGGACAGGCTGTAAAGCTTTTGTTCGGCCTCGACGATCTGTTCCTTGGGCTCGCTGTCGATATCGACCTTGCCCGCCTTGGACGAAATCTCCTGGCCCAGTTCGATCAACTGGCGACGGATCGCCATGTCATAAATCATTTGCGCATAATCGCGTGCCGCATAGGCGCTGACAGCCGCCCCGGCAATCCGTGCCAAATAGGCAGGTCCGCCAAGTTCCTTCAGCCCTTCGTCTTCCTCAAGAAACGCCTTGAGCGTGACGGGCGAGGCAAGGCTGTTCTTGGCAATACGCGAGGCAGCAACATCGAAAATACGCGCATGGACCGGCTCGTAAAAATGCTGCGGGCCAATGATCCCCGCGATCCTGTCGAAAATGTCATTGTTGGTCAGCAAGGCGCCCAACAACTGCTGCTCGGCCTCGATGGAATGGGGCACCTTGTCAACGCCTGCACCGGCCTCGGCCTGCTGCACCGGCTCTCCGTCCGCGCCAATCCTCATGTGATCGTTCATTCTGTCCCCTTTGGCCAACAGGCGGCCACGGCGCTCCCCAGCACCGTATCAACCCGATAAACCTCACCAGCGCACATGAAGTGATGCGTCTTTGTGTCATTGCCTGTGTGCCTGATCAGGCACGTTCGACTGTGTTCAAAAGTCTTAGCCGACGCGCAGCGCGCACCGCAATCTGGATAAGCTGTGGAACGCCTGTGCATAACATTTCACTACCACATCTACGCCAGCTTGGCGATCCATCTACGACATAATGTAGGAATGCGGCGCGACCTATGCGAATGGATTGGTGCTTATTTTTGCAGCGCATCCCGCGCGGTTGCGATTTGGACCACCACTGATGGCCCGCCCTCGCGGTCACGGGCACCGGGCAGGGGGCCTGCCCGAATCGTCACTTGGCCTTGCGCGCGTCCTGCCAGGCGCGCGGGGCGCTCAGAAAGCTTTCGACCTCTGTCAGGGTCGCATCATCAAACGCCGCACGCGCGCGCGCTTCGGCCAGAACATCCCACCAAGTGCACAGGTGATGCAGCGTGACACCATGATCCCCAAGCGTCTTTTCCGTTTCGGGAAAAATACCATAAAAAAAGATGACAGCCGTATGCGCACAGGTCGCCCCGGTTTCACGTATGGCATCAACAAACGAGATTTTGGAACCGCCATCCGTGGTCAAATCTTCGACCAACAGGACGCGCTCGCCTTCGGTCATGACACCTTCGATGCGCGCATTGCGCCCATACCCCTTTGGCTTTTTGCGCACATAGGTCATCGGCAATGCCATCCGTTCGGCCACCAGGGCCGCAAACGGAATGCCAGCGGTTTCACCGCCCGCGATATTGTCGAAAGCCTCTAGCCCGGCCTGACGCATCACGGTGACACTCAGGAAATCCATCAGGGTCGCACGGATGCGCGGATACGAGATCAACTTGCGGCAATCGATATAGGTGGGGCTTGGCAATCCGCTGGCCAATGTGAACGGCTCGGCGGCATTGAAATGCACGGCCTCGATGTCCAGCAACATGCCAGCCGTCAATCGCGCGATCTCTTCCGCGGGGGGATAGGATGATGGGATCATGAACTCTGTCTCCTTAAAAACGCGCCGCCTGCGCTTCATCTTTCCAATAAATACTTCCGCCGGAGGCTTCGTCGCCGCAGGCGGCGAAAACCGGGTGCGACGGTTTGCACAAAAGAACGACCCTGATCATGTGCGGCGGGGGCAGTCTGCCTCCGGCGGAAGTATTTTTAGAAAGATGAAGCAAGGGGTCAGTCATCAACGCGCCAATGCAGATCGAAACCGGGGTCGAACACAGTCACAGGCCCATCGGCACAGGCGATTTTGTCCGGGTATGTCACCGGCGCGCCTTTGGTCAGGGTGATGTGGCGGTCATTCGCGGGCAGGCCATAGAACGAGGGGCCGTTGAGGGAGGTGAAGCCTTCAAGCTTGTCCAGGGCGTTTTCTTTCTCAAAAACCTCGGCCAGGATAGACAGGGTGTTGGTTGCGGTGAAACATCCCGCGCAGCCGCAGGCATGTTCCTTGAGAGCGTCAACATGCGGCGCGCTGTCGGTGCCCAGAAAAAAGCGTTTGTCGCCGGAGGTGGCCGCCGCGACCAGCGCCGCCTGATGGCTGGCGCGTTTCGCGACCGGCAGGCAATAGTAATGCGGTTTGATCCCGCCGACGAGGATGTGGTTTCGATTGATGACGAGGTGATGCGTGGTGATCGTCGCGCCGAGTCCCTTATCCGCGCTGCGCACATAATCCGCCGCATCCAAGGTTGTGATATGTTCCATCACCACCTTGAGGTCTGGGTGGGCGCGCCGCAGCGGGTCCAGGACAGTGTCGATAAAGACCGCTTCTCGGTCAAAGATGTCGACGTCTGCGTCGGTTACCTCTCCGTGGGTGCACAGGGGCAGGCCGATTTCGGCCATCTTTTCAAGGACGGGGCGAATCTTGTCGAAATCCTTGACGCCGGAAGCCGAATTCGTTGTGGCCCCCGCCGGGTAAAGTTTGACGGCGGTGATCAATCCTGATGCATGGGCGGCGGCGACATCCGCCGGGTCGGTGTCTTCGGTCAGGTAGAGCGTCATCAGCGGCGCAAACGCCATGCCATCGGGCAATGCGGCCAGGATGCGTTCGCGGTACGCTGCGGCCTCTGCCCCTGTCACCACCGGTGGGACCAGGTTGGGCATCACAATGGCACGGGCGAAATGGCGCGCGGTTTCCGGCAAAACGGCGGCCAGCATAGCGCCGTCGCGCAGGTGCAGGTGCCAATCATCGGGGCGGCGGAGAGTGATACTGTGGGTCATAGCGCCCGCATAGCGCAGCAGACCGGCGTGTTCCAGTCCCCGCATCACACCTGCGGCGTCAGAGCCAATCCGATAGGCGGGTCAGAACAGTCGCAGCCCGCGGGCCGCCAAAGACCGAGGGTGGCGAGACATCCCATGGCGTCATCCGTGTCGCCTGTTACGTGGCGCGCCGATCAAAGGGCCATTCCCCCGATGGGGCTGTCCCGGACAGGCGCCCGTCGGGCTGGCCATGTCTGTGGACTGGCGCGATCACAGGGCGGCTGCGGCCTTTTCCAGACCTTCAAGCCGGCGGGCAAATCGCGGCGCTTTCATGCGGGTCACCACGTTGCGGCACAGCGCGGCGGCAAGTGCGGGACGGTTGCGGGATTCAAGTTCACCCAGCAGTGCGCGCAGATAGGGCAGATGAGTGCGCCGTGTCCGGGCGAGGCGGGCAAAACATGGCCGGGTCAAACGCCCCGTTGCCGCCAATTCCATCAATCTGTGCAGAATTTTCATGTCGATCAGGTCTTTTTCAAGTGCCCCGCCCATGCGGCGCAACTGAAACCGGGTCACGTTGGGGCGACGGAACAATGCTCCGTGCATCGCATCCAGCGTTTGGGCCGGATCATAGATCACATAGGCCCGGTCGGCCGCGTCGATCATGTCCGGCGCATATCCATAACGGTCGGTGAACGAAACCCGCCGCATCCCGTCGAACCGGGTTTCCCAGGGGGCCACATCCGGGTCAAGCGTGGCCTGCGGTGTCACCGCCAGAACGGCCGCACCGGGCGCAGCCACGGAAAAGGCCGAAGCCGCATAGCCACAGGCACCCGCGCCGTAAAACAGAACGTGATCAAAATCT
The DNA here is from genome assembly GCA_050633485.1 of Pseudooceanicola sp. Classification (GTDB taxonomy): domain Bacteria; phylum Pseudomonadota; class Alphaproteobacteria; order Rhodobacterales; family Rhodobacteraceae; genus Pseudooceanicola. The sequence goes on along the minus strand of JBOEGP010000022.1, from coordinate 108,539 downwards.
TCGAAGAAGCCATCGTCGACGAGTCGGTCAAAATAGCCATAGATCTTGGGGTCGCGAAACCAAGTGTCGCCATCACTGGCGATGCACAAATGCGACCATCCGGCATCACGCACCATGTGCCAACCGAGCGATTCTCCGTCATCGGCACGCATCGAAGAAATGGTTTCAAAGGTGACCAGCAACGTGGTGCCATGATCGATGAAAGACGCGAAATGGTATTTCCCGAGCGGTTGAAAATACCCGTGTTCTTCGGAAAAATCGACAACCGCGCTTAGCCAATCGGGCTTGTCCAGCCCGGCAAGGCTGCGGCCCGGAATTGTTGCCACGTCGTCGTCCATCATCCCGCCCTCGTTACCCATGCGCGCCCGACTGATGGGCGTGGGCGCGATATTGCACCAAACCGGGGTCCAATGCGACGAATTCTCGATGCGACTGTTCGCAGGGGGTGACCTATGCCGCCCCACCGGACCCATTGTCGCCAGAGCGCGCAAGATTGGCGTGCCGCACAAGCATTTGCGCCGCTTTTAGTGTGACGGGACGGGTGGGCGGCGTCATCAATAGCCGGCCAAACAGGGCGCGAAACGGCTCTTGCTTCATCAGGGCATCGAATCGCGCATGGCGCCAGGCCACGGCGGATTGATGCAACTGATTGAGGGTTTCGTCGGACATGAACGCCGCAAGATTGGCGTTCATCTGTGGGCCGAGCGTCCGGATCGTCTGGTCCTCGTGTGTGCAGAAATTCCGTTCGACCCAATAATCGACGTCCAGCATGTGATCGGAATGCACGGCCCGACCGCGATCCGCCTTGACCACATAGCTTTCCATCGCGCCCAAAGGGTAATGGTTCAACTGCGCCAACCTGTTGTTCTTGCGCCCATAATTCGAAAATATCCGGCCCGTGTGAAATTTCGGGTCCAATGTGCGACCGGATGCATCAAACCAACGGGCCGCGCCGATGCGATCAGGGTCAGGAGAGCGGGGGCGGTGAACGCCCAGTTTTCGATAGGTGCCGTCATTGCGATAAAGCGTTTTGAACATCGATGCGCGCCATGGCCAGAACAGGACCTCGGGCGCGGCCTTGGTGAATGTCTGTGTGACCGGACGATCCACATAGCGCACGACATCCCCGTTCCCGAACAACCGCCACGTCAGCGTGATCGCCGTCGCCTCGGGCAGGGCGGCGATCAGATCGGGCAGGCGGTGATCACCCACATGGATGTTGACGAATTCATCGACATCGAACGGCAGGATCCAATCGGCGTCGCGCACGATGTCCAGCTTTTCCGCCTGTTTCAACGCGGTGAACTGGATGCCGCCTTTGTCATAGGGCCCGTCGTTGCGCACATGGGTCAGGATGCCGGATTCGGCCAACCTATCCAACATCGTGTCCGTGCCATCGCTGCAATCGTTTGAAAACACCAGGAAATCGGTAAACCCCACCGCCTGATGATGGGCCAGCCATTCCAAAAGGAACGCGGCTTCGTTTTTGACACAGAGAACGGCCAAAAATTTCATGGGGTTATCTCTGAATGTTCAGGCATGACATTAGGACTCCATGTCCAGCGCCAGCGCATAGGCCACCCGTTCCACTTCGTTCAGCTTGACCTTGAGGGCCTGCTGATACAGGTCTTCGAATTCGGGCATGCCATGCAGTTCTTTGGCCTTGGAGCGGTGCCAGGCGACACCGGACTGGTGCAGATCACGCAAGGAATCGTCCCCCAGCAATCGGTCATATTCGGCGCGTAGCCGGGGGATGTTGCGTTGGATCGTCACGTCCTTGAAATCGGACCAATCCATGCGAATCCAGTAATTCAGCCCGATTGAGCGGTCCACATGCAGGGCGCGCCCGCGCTGGCGTTTGATTAGATAGCTTTCGGCGCTGCGCAGGGCATAATGGTTCAACTGGATCAGGTCGTATCCGATGGATTTCTTGGAATTGCGCCACCCGTTCTTGACCACATCCTTGCCCATGGGCACGCCGGATCCATTGACCCACACGATGTCACCCATCCGGTTTTGGACAGGTTTGTTCGGGCGGTGGCAGGACAATTTCCCATAGGCGCCGATGTTCTTGAACAACGTCTTAAAGCCCCAGGTCGTATGCGGTTTCGGGCAAAATTTGGGGGCGCAGGAATCGAATTGTCCGATCACGAACCGGTCGTCATATCGCGTCACATCGTTGTGCCCAAACAGCCGCCATGTCATCGCGACATTTGTGGCCCCGGGCACCCGTTCCAGGAAATCCTGCATCGTGCCGTTGCCACAGCGCACGTTGACGAATTCATCCACGTCGATATGGGCGATCCAGTCCGCGTTTTGGATGAGGGGTTCCTTCATCGCGTTGTCCAGCGCGTGTTGCTGGGGCGAATTCCCCTTCCAGTTGTCGTTGTTGCGGTGCTGGACAATGCCCATATCATCCAGCTTTTTCAGTATCTTGTCGGTCCCGTCGCTACAGTCGTTGGTGTAGATCAGGAAATTGTCGAACCCCACGGCGCGGTGATAGGCGATCCATTCCAGAATATAGGGGGCCTCGTTCTTCATACAGCCCACGATCACGTTGCCGGTGGACCCGTCAGGCAGGGTCCGGGGCGGGGCGGGGGTGTACGCTGCGGCCAGGTCTTCTTCGTTGACCCGCCCGATCTTGTTGTGGGGGCGGAACGACGACCGCATGATTTCCTTGTATTTTTCGACGGCGACGGGCGGCATCACTTTCAGGGCCGCGTCGCTTGGGCCGGTGGCATCCTGATCGCGCGCGCCAAGCGCCCCGTTCAATGCGTCAAGTGCTGCGCCTTTTGACTTTTTCTCTTCGGCTGTGGCGCGGTCAATCCGCCACAGAAACGACACCAGGTATTGTGACGCGCGAAACCCGAATTCCGGGTCGGCCTCGGCCCATCGGGGCGCGGGGTCGGGGGGGGTGAAACACGTGGCGGTCAACGCCTGATATCGGTCCAGCAGCGCGGCATTTGCCGCTGAAAACCGGTCTGAAACGGCAGACAGCGCACCGGGATCAATGGCGGGGCCATCAACGCGCAAATCCTCCATGAACCGCCCCCAGAGCGGGCGCGGCAAGACACGCGATTTCTGCGCCAGAAGTTGAAGCAAGAGCGCATTCATCTGGCGTCCACGCGTCACCCAAGCGGCGGCGGGTTGCGCGGGCGGGGCTGTCGGGCCAGCCTTGCCAATGGTCGCGTCAATATCAAATGCCGCACGGATTTCTTCTGTTGCCGCGGCGGAAAACACGCGCGGATCAAAGGGGCGCAACGCGACCGATCCTGACCCGAAAACGTTTTCCCAATGGCTGATCAACCGTTGAAAATCCAGCCAGAAGGGCGGCGCTTGGGTTTCCTGAAACTGCCCGCCTTGCGGGTCCACAACTGGTGCGGCGTCCAGGGACGCGTCCCACCAACTGTCCGCACCGCAAAGGCCCAGTTCAAGGTCAAGCGGCCGCGCACGTCCTTCCATCACCTGCGCGCTGTAATGGCGCGCCAAAAGCCGTGATTGTTCATCCACATGCGCGACGATGCGAATGTCGTCCGACAGGGGCGCCAGCATGTCGCGCAGGCGTTCAAGTTCGGACACCCGCGCAAGGGCCGTGCCCAATTGGCTGGCCGACAGGATCATCGTGTGCGGGTCGTGTGTATCAATCTCTTTCGCCAACCCCTGCGCAACGCTGTCAAACAGCGCCTTTTGCCGGTCAGGCAGGATATAGCCACGGTTGAATCGCAACGGGTCAATATGATCGGGGTCCGTCACCGCCATGAACAGGCGTGTGTGGTTCTTGTTGCCCGGACTGCGCGGGAACAAGACCCCCTTGCCAGCCAATTGGTCGCGTTTGTCCGCCAACACCGATTGCAGCCGCGCCGCGCCCACATGTTCCAACCCAATATGAACGTAAATCTTCATTCGACTTTGGTGCTTTCAGTTGTGTCCGTATCTGCGGACAACCCATCGGGATTGGTGTTGGCACGGCCCCACCATGGCAGGTCTATGCCCAGGAACGCCGACAATTTGGTCTGTGCATCCTCGCCCGCCACATCCAGCAACAGAAATTCGTCTGGTCGGCCGCGAAAAATGCGCCGGATATGCGCATAATGCGCCTTGATCCAGGTGACCCTTTCCATCGTTGTGTTCCCGTATCCATGGGGAAGACCAGGAATATCAGCGCGTTCCAGGCGTGTGTTCATGTTGGTCCATCCCAGCATGGACCGGGACAAGGATTTGGCCCGCCGCTGAGTCGCCACGAATTTCACACCGGGATGATTGGCGCGGATCGCTTCGATCAACCCGAAATCCATCTGTGGCCATGCCGACCGCCCCGGTGTCAGATAGGAACATTCCGCAATCGCATCGAATTCGTCCAGTTCCGCCAGGGGATCACCCGAATGAAAGAAACCCCGGTAAAGGATGTCACCGACGTATTTGCGCTGAAGGTCGGGATTGTCGGTTTGATTGGGCCGTATCTTGTGATCGGCCACCTTTAGCCCCGCATGTGTCAACGCGGTGCCCAGGGTCGTTGTCCCGCTTTTGGGCAGGCCAAGGTTGATGATGCGCAGTCGTGTCATGCGCTTAACCCAAGATCAGCCAAAAGCTTTTCTTCCTGTGGGGGCAGGGTGCTTGCCTCTTTCAACTGGGTGCGCATCGCCTGATAGGACGGCTGCGCGTCCAGTTCGGCCAACTTTGCCCGGTGCAGTGCGACGGCCTCTTCATGCAAGGACCCGATCCCCGAAAGCGTCTTGAGCCGATCCATTTCCGCCGTCACATCGGGCAGGTATCGCGCAATGCTGGGGTCATGCCACGCCACATCGGCCCGTTCGCGCCAATAAGTGTCATCAAATGCGCGGTGTTCCCGGTTCACATCGCCCCGGTCATTCTTGACCAGATACGAGTCCAATGACCGCAACGCATAATGGTTAAGCGTCGCGAAATCCCGCGCCCCGGCGGCTGGAAACTTGCGAATGCGGCGTTCATTGGCCGCGACAAGAAACTTGTGCGGAACCGGCCGCCCGGATCCGTCTGTCCAGTTTGGGCGGCGATCCTTTGCGATGGTCTTTTTGAAGAATGGGCGGTGCGCGCCATAATACTGAAGCGGAAAGTCGTTTCGGATCAGCGACTTGACCTCAATCGCCATTTCCCCGCACCAGATGTCGGGATTGTGCGACCGGGTGAATTGTTCGATGACGGGGCGGTCTTCGAACCCTTCAATCCCGTCATTGCCAAAGAATTGGAAATTCAACGAAATCGCCTGGGGATCATTGCAGGCGGCGATCAGGGCGGGGATGGTGTGATCGCCCACATGGATGTTCAGGAATTCGTCCACATCCGCGATCCAGACCCAATCGGCCTTGGTCACGATGTCCTGGGATTTGGCGTGTTTCAACGCCTCCATCTGGTAATTGCGCCCCTGGGCGGGGTTTGGCAAATGCCGCACGATGCCATGCCCGGCCAACGCATCCAGCATCCGATCGCTCGCATCACTGCAATCATTTGAATAAAATAGAAAATCCGTGACGCCGATGACAGTGTTAAAGGCAATCCATTCCAACAGAAATGGGCCTTCGTTCTTGACGCAGGTGATCGCCGTTATGCGCATATGGGTGCCTTTGCCCGCCGGGTCGGGGTCATATTTCTGCTGCTCGCGTGTGTTTGGGCGTTGTTACACCCATTTTTGTTGACGAAATGATGGCAGGCGGTGAATCCCGCGTCAATCGCGCAGGCACCGGCCGTCGGGTTTCGTGGCAAATAGGCCAAGCATGATGCCACAACCTTGACTATGCCCGCCCGCGATGCAGGGTTGCGCGCAGGATCAGGGGAACACAATGGCCACACCAAATTCAGCCACACCAAATTCAATCGAAGACACCCAGACCATGCTTGCAACGCAGGACTATGTTGCCTCGCGCGCGCTCAGCACCGTGGCATTCCTCGCATTGCGCCTTGGCCGGCCCCTGTTCCTCGAAGGCGAGGCAGGCACCGGCAAAACCGAAATCGCAAAAACTCTGGCGACGGCCCTGGGGCGTGATCTGATCCGCTTGCAATGCTACGAAGGTCTGGACGCGTCGTCGGCGGTTTACGAATGGAATTTTGCCGCCCAGATGATCGCCATTCGCGCCGCCGAAGCATCGGGAAATGCCGATGCGGATGTGCTCAACCGCGATCTGTTCGGCCCGGATTTCCTGATCGAACGCCCGCTTTTGCAGGCGATGCGCCCACACAGTGCCGGCCCGCCAGTCCTGTTGATCGACGAAGTCGATCGCGCCGATGAACCGTTCGAGGCGTTCCTGCTAGAAGCGCTTTCCGATTTTCAGGTCACGATCCCGGAAATCGGCACGATCACCGCGCCCGAACCGCCGATTGTCATCCTGACATCGAACCGCACCCGCGAAATCCACGACGCCCTGAAACGCCGCTGCCTCTACCACTGGGTCGACTACCCCGATTTCGAACGCGAACTGGCCATCCTGCGCGCGCGGGTGCCCGGTGCCGCCGCGCGACTGGCCCAAGAGGTTGTCGCCTTTGTCCAACGCCTGCGCACCGAAGACCTCTTCAAGAAACCCGGCGTCGCCGAAACCCTTGACTGGGCGCGCTGCCTGCTGGCGCTGGACGCCGTCGCCCTCAGCCCCGAACTGATCGCCGACACGCTTGGCGCGATGCTGAAATACCAGGACGACATCGCCCGCATCGAAGGGTCCGAAGCCGCCCGCATACTGGATGAGGTCCGCGCAACATTGGGCCCGATCTGATGGGCGCACACCCACATCGGCAAACACCACGTCCCCCGCTTCCTCTGGCCCGAAATACTGTCGGGGGGGCGGCCCAGGGGGCCGTGGGGGGCAGACAGCCCCCCTCCGGTCGTGCCATCTGATGTCCACGTCCCCCAATCTTCCCGCGGATTTCCCCGATATCCCCGGCGCGCCGCAACTTGCGGCCAACATCACCCATTTCGCCCGCGCCCTGCGCCGCGCGGGGCTGAAAATCGGGTCGGGCCGTGTGCTGGATGCGGTACGCGCGGTCCAGGCTGCCGGGTTCACACAGCGCGAAGACTTCTTCTGGACCCTGCACGCCTGTTTTGTCACCCGCCCCGAGGAACGCGCTGTTTTCGCTCAGGTTTTTCGGCTGTTTTGGCGTGATCCACGTGATCTGGAACGGGTGATGGCGGCCACCTTGCCCATTCTGCGCGATATCACGGATCCTGGCAGGCCCCCGCCCGCCGAATCCCGTGCAGCCGAGGCGCTGCTTGACGGGATGTGGCCAGAACCTGACACGGCGGACGCCCAGGCCGATGTCACAATCGATGCGTCCAATACCGCATCGGCCCAGGAACGCCTGCGCTCTTTGGATTTCGAACAGATGACGAATGCCGAAATGGCGGATGCGCGGCGCATGATCGCCCGGCTGGCACTGCCAATCCCGCCAATTGCGTCGCGGCGCGGCCGGGCGGCGGCGCGCGGGCGCATTGATCGCGCCCGCACCCTGCGCCTGGCGCTTAAACAGGGCGGTGAATTGCGTGCCCCCGCAATGACCAAACCGCGCGAACGCTACCCCGACCTGGTCGTGCTGTGCGATATTTCCGGCTCGATGAGCCGTTACAGCCGCATGATCCTGCATTTCGTCCATGCCGTCAGCAATGCCAAGGGGGCGGGCTGGGCGCGGGTGCATGCCTTTACCTTTGGCACCCGGCTGACCAATATCACCCGTCACATGGCGCATCGCGACGTGGACGCCGCCCTTGCGGCCGCCGGCGGTGAGGCATCGGATTGGGAGGGGGGCACGCGCATTGGCGACAGCCTGTACCGGTTCAATCGCGATTGGTCGCGCCGTGTGATGGGGCAGGGAGCGGTTGTCTTGTTGGTAACTGACGGTCTTGACCGGGGTGACCCGGCCCGGCTGGCGGTCCAGGCCGAACGCCTTCACCTGTCCGCACGCCGCCTGATCTGGCTGAACCCGCTGCTGCGCTATGACGGTTTTGCCCCGCGCGCGCGCGGCATTGCGGCTCTGCTGCCCCATGTGGACAGTTTCGTGGCCGGGCATTCCGTTGCTTCGCTGGAAGGGTTGGCGCGGGTGTTGGGGCAATCGGGCGGGGATGGCGAAAAAACGCGCCTTCTGGCGCAGGCACGGCGCGGGTAGCGGGCCGGTTCGCCGTGACCCCACCGGCCCTGACGCTTTCTGGTAGATCGCGAAACTTGATCCAGATCATGTCGCCCTTTGGCCCGCCCGCGCTATCATTCCCTCGGGTTCAGTTCCCCTGACCCTGTTTTAATGATCGGCGTTCTAAAGCGGCCACCCGCCTCCCCGGGTGGTCGTTTTCTGTGTGGCGGGCACATGTTTGCGCCCGCTCGACGCGATTCATCGCCCTGTCACCCTTGACCCCTGCGGCCCAAGGCACGACATAAGCACCGCATCCAGCGGAGTTTTCCATGCCCGAACGCAACCAGCCCGCACTTGATTTCCTGTTGTCGCGTCGGTCCCGCCCGGCCAAAACCCTGTCCGGCCCCGCCCCGGACAAAGCCGCGCTTGAGGTGATCCTGACCGCGGCGGCGCGCACACCGGATCACGGCAAGCTGGAGCCATGGCGGTTCGTCGTGGTTCAGGGCGATGCCCTGAAACGGCTGGCCACCCTTGCCGCCGAAAGGGGCGCCGTTTTGGGCAAGGATGCAGGCGACATCGCCAAGGCCGTGGATCAGTTTGACAGATCCCCCCTGGCTGTCGCGGTTGTGGAATGCCCGGTTGAACACGAAAAAATCCCGGCGATTGAAATGACATATTCAGCCGGGGCGGTTTGTCTGTCGCTTCTTAATGGCGCGTTGGCGGCCGGGTGGGGGGCGAATTGGCTGTCGGGCTGGGCCGCGTATGACCGCGCCTTTGTGGAACAGGGATTGGGCCTGACCGCATCTGAAAGCATCGCGGGGTTCATCCACATCGGCACCGAAACATCCGTGCCGCCCGACCGCCCGCGCCCTGACCTGACCGAAAAGGTCACATGGGTGTCACTGTGATTTTCCGTGCCTTTGCGCTGACCCTTGGCCAAATCGGTGATCCGCGGTTTCGCCGGGTGCTGTTCCTGGGCATCGGATTGACCTTTGCGTTGCTGGTGGCCGTCTATGCCGCCCTGTTGTTGCTGCTGAACTGGCTGGTCGGGCCGCAGGCGGTGCTGCCGTTGATCGGGCCGGTCACTTGGGTGAATGACCTGCTGACCCTGACCAGCATCATCGCCATGCTGATCTTGTCGGTGTTCCTGATGGTGCCTGTCGCGTCAGCCATCACATCCATGTTCCTCGATGACGTGGCCCACGCGGTTGAGGACGTGCATTACCCGCATTTGCCAGCGATCGGGCGGCAACCCTTGGGCGATGCCATCCGTGACACGCTTAGCTTTCTGGGGGTGCTTGTCGGGGCCAACCTTGTGGCAGTGTTGCTTTACGTGTTCCTTGCGCCCTTTGCCTTGTTCATCTTTTGGGGGTTGAACGGGTTTCTACTGGGGCGTGAATATTACACCCTGGCGGCGATGCGCCGCGTCGGGCGTGAACAGGCCCGTCAGCTCCGCCGCCGTCATGCCCTGATCATCTGGGCGGCGGGCATCCTTATGGCGATTCCGTTGTCCGTGCCCTTGGTGAACCTGGTGATCCCTATACTGGGGGCCGCAACATTCACCCACCTGTTTCACATGCTGGAATCGCGCGAGTAATCCGCGAAACCTGTGGCGCAGGGATCGACAAACAGGCCGCGCGGTGGATGCTCACCCACGGCGCGGCCCATACCATTCCTTGCCTAACCTTTTTGGACTTATCCACTTTGCGACTGGGTCGAAGGCGGCCCCATGCGATCAAACCAATCCATATCCCGCACGCTGATCCACCCCGACAGGATGATCCCGGCGATGATCGCAAACAACACGGCCGCGACACCGGTGGTGATCCACAGCTTTTTCTTGAGGTGATGCACCTCAGGCGCGCCGGACTGCGTGCCGTGGGTCACCTTGCCTTCGTCCTGCTGGGTGCGGATCCGCATCGGGGCGATGGTCAGCAGCACAAGAAACCAGATCACCGCATAAAGGACGATGGCAGATGTCGGGCCCATCAGACCTGTTCCAATTCCACAAGGCAGCCGTTGAAATCCTTGGGGTGCAGGAACAACACCGGTTTGCCATGGGCACCGATCTTTGGCTCTCCGCCGCCAAGAACGCGCGCGCCGGTTTCCAACAGCTTGTCACGAGCAGCGATGATGTCATCGACCTCGTAACACACGTGATGCATGCCGCCTGACGGGTTCTTGTCCAGAAACGCCTGGATCGGGGAATTGTCCCCCAGCGGGTAAAGCAATTCGATCTTGGTGTTGGGCAATTCGATGAACACCACCGTGACCCCGTGATCGGGTTCGTCCTGTGGTGCACCGACATTGGCGCCAAGCGCGGTGCGGTATTGTTCGGATGCGGCCTCTAGGTCGGGCACGGCGATGGCGACATGGTTCAGGCGGCCAATCATTCTCATATCCTCCGGGGAAATTCGGGCAAGTTTCTGCGCCCTTATGCGCTGCGCCAGCGCGCTGTTCAAGCGGATGCAGGGTCGCACGCCTTTGCCCGCCTGTCCGCTGCGGGCAGTGTTCCTAGGGGCGGCGCGATATGCTGTTCAGGGCATGAAGGGTTTCAGGCGGCCCTGCCACGGCGATAATCCGGGCGGCCATCCAAGGCACGAAAAATTGGCAATAACATCAAAGGTAAGCGGCACGGTGCAGGCGCGCCGCTGGTCACCCTCAAAACCGCAAATAGCACAAGACAGCAGCGCATCACATGCTAGGTTATGGGGCAAGGAAGGGCTGGGTGACATGGACCGTTTTGACAACATTCCCGAACAAGCGCTGGATTGGCACAGGGCGGGCAAACGTGCGGCATTGGCCACGGTGGTGGAAACCTGGGGGTCCGCCCCGCGGCGCACCGGCGCGCAGCTCGCCATATCGGGCCAAGGCGAAATCGCCGGGTCCGTATCGGGCGGATGCGTCGAAGGTGCAGTTGTGACCGAAGCGTTGGACGCATTGGAAGACGGCAACCAGCGGCTGCTGGAATTCGGCGTGTCGGACGATGATGCCTTTGCCGTGGGGCTGGCCTGTGGCGGCACAATCCGCATTCTGGTGGAACCCGTCGGTCAGGCCATGCCTGAATCCCTTTTGGCCGACCTGTGCAAAGCCCGCGCAAACCGTGATCCGCGCGCCTATGTGGTGAACGTGCACACCGGCGAACGCAATCTGACCGCCGCTGGCCACGACGCCCGTTTCCGGTCGGACCGATCAGGGTTCCAAGACGATGGGCAAACTTTTGTCGCCATCCACAACCCGCCTTTGCGTCTGTTATGCGTCGGGGCCGTTCACATCGCGCAGGCGCTTGTCCCGATGGCGCGGATTGCGGGCTATGATCCGGTGCTGATTGATCCGCGCCCGGCCTTTGCCGCCGAAAACCGGTTTCCCGGCGAGGTTATTCTGGACGATTGGCCCGATGATGCGCTTGATCGGCTTGGGCTTGATTCGCGCACCGCGCTGGTCTTGCTGACGCATGATCCCAAGATTGACGATGTCGCCCTTGGCCGTGCCCTGGCGTCGGACTGCTTTTACATCGGCGCGCTTGGATCAACCCGGACCCATGCCAAACGAGTCGCGCGGCTGGAAGGCGCGGGGCAGGACGCCGCCGCGATTGCGCGCATTCATGGGCCGATCGGGCTGGATATCGGTGCGGCGGGACCTGCGGAAATCGCTGTCGCCATCCTTGCCGAAATGACCCGCGTCCTGCGCAAGGGGGCCGCGTGAGGTTCGGAACCGTCCCGCTGGATCAGGCGGCCGGGGCGATTCTGGCGCATTCGGTCCAGGTGAACGGCGCACGGTTGCGCAAAGGGTTGGTGTTGGGCGCGCAGGACATCGCCGCCCTTGCCGCCGCCGGGCATGACACTGTGAGCGTTGCGCAATTGGACCCCGGCGATGTGGGCGAAAACGATGCAGCCGCCGCGATTGCAGCCGCGCTTGTCCCTGATCCGGACGCACAGGGGATGCGGGTGGCCGATGCCTTTACGGGCCGCGTGAACCTGCACGCGGACGGGCCGGGCGTGGTGGTGTTGGACACCGAAAGGCTGCACGCGTTGAACCGGATCGACCCGATGCTGACACTGGCCACCGTACCGGCGTTTCGCCAGATCGGGACCGGCGGAATGGTCGCAACGGTCAAGATCATTTCCTATGCCATTGCCGGTGCGCATCTGGCCAAGGCCCTTGCCCTGTTAAAGACCGGACCGGCGATCCGCCTTGCCAGACCAGTTGTGAAAACGGCGCGGTTGATCGTGACCGACACGCCCGGCGGGGCGGGCGACAAGGGGGCCCAGGCCGTGCGCGCCCGGCTTGGCGCGCTTGGCATAACGATGTCCGGCCCTGAAATCGTGCCGCACCAGATCGCGCCGCTGGCAACCGCGATCACGGCGGCCACCGAAGACCTGGTGCTGATCCTGACAGCATCGGCCACATCGGACATAAACGACATTGCCCCGGCGGCGCTGCGTCAGGCGGGTGGGGTCGTGGAACGGTTCGGCATGCCCGTGGACCCCGGCAACCTTTTGTTTCTTGGGGCACTGGGCGATCGGCCTGTTATCGGCCTTCCGGGCTGTGCGCGGTCCCCGGCGCTGAACGGGGCCGATTGGGTTCTGGCGCGGGTGGCCTGCGGATTAGGTGTGACCGGCGATGATATCGCGGGCATGGGCGTGGGCGGTTTGCTAAAGGAAATCCCGACACGGCCCCAACCGCGTGACCGGCGGCGCCCGAATTAACACAGATCGGGCCTTTCCCTTCGGTTGCGCGTGATTTACAAATTGATGGAATACCATTTTGCAGAGGCGAAAAATGTCCAAGATCAGCATGAATGTGAACGGTCAATCCGTCTCGGGTGACGTCGAAGGCCGCACCCTTTTGGTTGAATTTCTGCGCGAAACATTGGGGCTGACCGGCACACATGTTGGCTGTGACACATCCCAATGCGGGGCCTGCACGGTTCATGTGAACGGGCTTCAGGTCAAAGCCTGCACCATGTTCGCCCAAGAGGCTGACGGCGCAACTGTCGGAACGATCGAAGGCATCGCGACGGGCGACGACCTGTCCCCGGTCCAAAAGGCGTTTCAGGATCACCATGGACTGCAATGCGGGTTCTGCACGCCGGGCATGATCATGGCGGCGGAATCCTTGTTAAAGGACAACCCAAAGCCAACCGAATTGGAAATTCGCGAACACCTGAACGGCAACATCTGCCGCTGCACCGGTTACCACAATATCGTCAAGGCGATCATGGCCGCATCCGGGCAAGACGTCAGCGTGTTGGTTCCCGCCGAATAACCCGCCAAACAAGCGACCGCGCCCGCCCGATTGGCCGATCTGCCATCGCCGCGCGGTTATCCGGGGCCGCGATGCATTCCCGGCCGGCCCGGCCCGGCCATTGTGGACGCCCGCGTTTCCCACATACCGACCGCAGAAAAAGAAAAAGCCCGGCGACCAGAATGGTGCCGGGCCTTGTTTGTGTGACGATTGGCGGGCTTACTTGGCCGGGCCGATCATCATGACCATCTGGCGGCCTTCCATACGGGGCATGTTTTCAACCTTGCCCAATTCCTGAATGTCGTCCGCGACACGTTCCAGCAATTCACGGCCCAGATTCTGGTGCGCCATTTCGCGCCCGCGGAATCGCAGCGTAACCTTGACCTTGTCGCCAGCTTCAAGAAACCGGACGACATTGCGCATTTTCACTTCGTAATCATGCGTATCGGTGTTGGGGCGAAACTTCACCTCCTTCACCTCGATGATCTTTTGCTTTTTGCGGGCTTCGGATTCGCGCTTTTGGGTTTCGTATTTGTATTTGCCGAAATCCATGATCTTACAGACCGGCGGTTCCGCATTGGGAGAGATCTCGACAAGGTCCAGACCCGCTTGATCCGCCATTTCCATCGCGCGTGACGGGGTCACGACGCCGACATTTTCGCCTTCTGCACCAATCAACCGAATCTCGTTTGCACGAATTTTTTCGTTCACACGGGGGCCGGTGTCCCGCGTAGGGGGTGCGTTATGAGGTCTGCGAGCCAGTTTATCGTTCCTTCAATCATTCACTGATATATGAGGGCGCAAGGTAGTGCCGCCAGCGCCGCCTTTCAAGCGGCAATCTCTGTCAGGCAAGCGAATTGCGCCAGACCGGTGACCCGGATGCTGGCCTGTCACGTCGCGGGGATGCCGCGCGGATCATCGCTGCCTTTGATGTATTTGAATGTCCCGATGGAATGGGCACATAAATTGCCATCGTCGTCGCGCACCTCGGCGCTTGCCGAAAAGATTTTCCGACCGGATTTTGTCACCCGCGCTTCGACGTGCAGTTTTCCGGTTTTCGACATGCCGACGTAATTCACTGTCAACGACAATGTCGCGCATTGGCGTACGCGTCCGGGGTAGGGGCAATACAATCCCGATCCGGTCGAGGCGCTGTCCAGCACCGCCGCATAAACGCCGCCATGGGTGAATTCACCCTTGTTGAAATGCTGCGGCCCAAGCTCAAGCTCGCCCTTGAGGTACCCTTCGCGGCGATCCACAAAGCGGAACCCCAGCATACGGTTGAACCCGCCAAGCCGGTGAATGCCATCATCAGCCGTCTGGCTTTGGTCATCGTTCATAAATCTGGTCCCTGTCTGTAAAGAATGACGCGCCCAAAAGGCGCGCCATATCCGTGAGTTGTTAGGTGTTTCTAATGTTCAGGCCGCTTTGGTCAGGTCCGGCATCGTGCCACATCCGTCCGCAAAGCTAAGTCTGGCGCCAGAGCGGTCCTGAAGTTCATCCGCAGTCATGCCATCAATCATTTCGGTCACAAGGAACCCGCCCGGAGTGACATCAATCACCGCAAGATCGGTGTAGACGCGTTTGACGCATGCCGGACCGGTCAGCGGCATCGTACAGCTTTCCAGCAACCGTTTGTCGCCGTTCTTGGAATTGTGCTGCATCATCACCCAGATGCGTTGCGCACCAACGGCCAGGTCCATGGCGCCACCGGGGCTGGCGATCGGATCATTGTCGTCGCGCGACCAGTTCGCCAGATCGCCGTTTTCGGCCACCTGATATCCGCCAAGACAGCACAGTTGCAAATGGCGGCCACGAATGACCCCAAAGCTTAGCGCGTGGTCGAAAATTGACGCGCCGGTGATCATCGTGATCGGCTTTTTCCCTGCGTTCACAAGGCTTTCGTCTTCTTCGCCTTCGGGCGGGGTTGGTCCCATCCCAAGGATACCGTTTTCCGAATGCAGCAGGATTTCCCGGCCTTCGGGCATGAAGTTGGCAACCTCTTCGGGTATCCCGATGCCAAGGTTAACGTGCCAGCCTTCTTGAATGTCCTGTGCAACTCGGGCGGCAATGGCCTGTCGTGTCAAAGGTGTCATGCGGCAATCCCCCATTCGTTCGCGGCGACCTCGCGCCATTGTACCAGCCGGTCCACGCATACGCCCGGCGTCACAATCTCGGTCGGCGTCATCGCGCCCAGTTCCACAATATTGCGCGCTTCGACGATGGTTGTCGTTGCCGCCATCGCCATCAGCGGGGCAAAATTGCGCGACAGGTTCTTGAACATCAGATTGCCCCAACGGTCCGCCTGTTCGGCGTGCACAAAGGCGAAATCGGCGTGAAGCGCAGTCTCAAGAACGTTGCCTATGCCATTGATGATACGCGTTTCCTTGCCTTCGCCCAACTTGGTGCCATAGGCCGTCGGCGTGAAAAACGCCGGGATCCCGCACCCGGCGGCGCGAATGCGTTCAGCCAGTGTGCCCTGGGGATTGACCTCGACCTCAAGCACACCTTCGCCAACCCAGCGGGCGATGTCGTCGCCCAGATCGCCACGCGGAAAAGAACAAGTGAGCCTGGTGATCATATTGTGACGAAACAGCATGGCCAGCCCTTCTTGGCCCGCCCCTGCGTTGTTCGAAATGATGTGGAGGTTCTTTACCCCCTTGTCGATCAGGCTCTTGATCAGAAAGTTCGGGCGCCCCGCATCACCGAACCCCGAAATCATGATCGATGCGCCATCCTCGATCCCGTCCAGCGCGTCTTCTATTTTGTTGCAACGTCTGTCTAACATGACCCCTCCAGCCGAATTTGGCCTAATCGTTCAATCATTTTACTCTGGGGTCAATGCGTATTGACGCGACCGCGCGAGGTTTCTAGCCTGTGTAATGACGCAGAAGGCTTTTCCGCAAGGCGGAATGGTATGCCAACATCTGCGATCAGGAGGAGCATAACCGTGTCAGATACCAAGGTCACCATCCAAAAGGATGGCGAAGTCGCCATTATTACAATCACCAATCCACCTGTGAATGCGCTGTCAGGCGTTGTTCGTCAGGGCATCTGGAAACATGTTCAGGATGCTATGGGCGATGACAGCTGCAAGGCCATCGTTGTTGCCGGCAACGCGCGGGCGTTTTCCGGCGGGGCGGATATCACTGAATTTGGCGGCACCCCTGTCGAACCGGGCCTGAACCCGTTGATCGACGGTATCGAGGCAAGCGAAAAGCCAGTTGTCGCCGCGATCGAAGGCTTTGCCTTTGGTGGCGGATTTGAAATTGCCCTTGGCGCGCATTACCGCGTCGCGGGGCCAAACGCTCAGGTCGGATTGCCCGAGGTCAAGATCGGGGTCATTCCCGGCGCCGGCGGCACGCAGCGTTTGCCGCGCCTGATCGGGCCGGTTGCATCGCTGGCCCCCATTGTCACTGGCGATCCGATCGGTGCCGCCAAGGCCGCCGAACTGGGCATTGTCGATAAGGTGGTTGATGGCGACGTGACCGCCGCTGCGGTGGCTTATGCCCGTGAAATCGCGGACAAACGCCCCCTGAACCGTCTTTCACAGAATGATGACAAGGTGAAAGGTGCGGACAAAGCCGCATTCGATAAGGAAGCCGCCCGCCTGTTGGCCCGCACCCGTAAACTGGTCGCCCCCCAAGGCTGCGTCGAAGCTGTGCGCGCGTCGATGGAGATGGGATTTGCCGATGGCATGGACAAGGAACGCGAGATTTTCCACGAACTGCGCGAAGGTGATGAAAGCAAGGCGATGCGCCATTTGTTCTTTGCCGAACGCGCCGCGTTGAAAATGCCGGGTGTGCCCAAGGAAACCAAACCGCGCGACATCAAAAAGATCGCCGTTCTTGGCGCGGGCACAATGGGCGGCGGCATCACCATGTCGATGGCCACCGGTGGCTATAACGTGACAATGATCGACCTGAACGCCGACAACCTGAAACGTGGTCTGGACACGATCGAAAAGAACTATCGCCGCACCCAGCAACGTGGCGGTTTCACCGAGTCCGAAGTGGATGGCGCCCTGTCGCGCATCAAGGGGTCGTCGAATTTCGACGATGTTGCCGACGCGGACATGGTGATTGAGGCCGTGTTCGAAAACATGGACCTGAAAAAGAAGATCTTTGCCGATCTGGATCGCCTGTGCAAACCGGGTGCAATTCTGGCGTCCAACACGTCGTCCCTGGACGTGGACGAAATTGCCGCCGTCACCAAGCGCCCCGAAGACGTGATGGGGATGCATTTCTTTTCCCCGGCCAACGTCATGAAATTGCTGGAAAACGTGCGTGGCGAAAAATCGTCGCCCGATATTTTGGTCACGGCCAACGTGGTGGGCAAACGGGCGGGCAAAATCCCTGTGACTGTGGGGGTCTGCAACGGCTTTGTGGGCAACCGCATGGGCGCGTCCCGCGGCAAACAGGTGCACGCGCTGATGCTGGAAGGCGCGATGCCCGAACAGATCGACCGCGCCGCCAAGGCATTCGGGTTTGCCATGGGGCCGCTGGCGGTGAACGACCTTGCCGGGCTTGATATCGGGTATTCCGTGCGTCAGGAGCGCGGGGAAAGCATGCCGATCCCTGATGCGATTGTCGAAAAACTGGGCCGCAAGGGGCAAAAGACCAAGGCGGGCTATTACCTTTATGAGGACGGATCGCGCACCCCGATCACCGATCCCGAAATTGAAAACCTCATCCGCGAGATTTCAAGCGGGCTGGGCTACACGCCACGTGACATCAGCGACGAAGAAATCCTGGAACGCCTGATCTTTCCGCTGATCAACGAAGGTGCGCAAATCCTTGACGAAGGCATTGCCGTGCGTGCCTCGGACATTGATCTGATTTACATCAACGGCTTTGGGTTCCCTCTGTGGACCGGCGGGCCGATGAAATACGCAGATCGGGTTGGCGTCAAAGTGGTTGCCGAACGTCTGGCGAAATATGCCGAATTGTCCGGTGACGAAGGGCTGAAGCCCAAGCCGCTGTTGGCCAAACTGGCGGCCGAGGGGTCCAGCTTTGCTGATTTCGACAAAGGGCAGGGTTGATGGCAAAACAACTTCCTGTCTGGGCAAAGCATTTCCGTGAGGGTGTCGATCCGCTGTTCGAACCAGAGGAGATATGCCTGAACGGTATGCTCAAACGCGCCTTCGAAACATGGGCCGATCTTTGTCAGTTCGAATATTATGGCAAGGAATACACCTATGCGGACATGCGCCAATGGGCGGCCACCGTCGCCTCGGCGCTAAAGGCGGCGGGCATCAAACGCGGGGACCGCGTGGCATTGCATCAGCCGAATTGCCCCTGGCATCCGATCTTTTTCTTTGGGGTCATGGCGGCGGGCGGTGTGATCACGCACCTGTCGCCCTTGGATGCCGAAGCGGAAATTGCCCACAAAGTGCATGACGTGGACGCCAAAATGGTGATTTCGCTAAGCACACCGGAATTCGCGGGCCGTTTCACCAAGCTGATCGAGGACCCGGATTTCCCACCGGTGTACCTGTGCCCGGATCCGATTTCGGCACAGGGGCGCCCCTGTCCGGTTCCCCAGGGCATGCACGCGGTTCAAGACCTGTTGGCCGGGCACGAAGGCGCGGTTTACGACCCGCCGATGATGCGCCTGGACGAGGTCGCTTTGCTTCAGTTCACCGGGGGCACGACCGGCGTGCCAAAGGCCGCGATCCTGACCCATGGCAACCTCAGCATGGCGGAACAGGCCTATTGCCATCTGTCGGCGGCCGAACCCGAGGCCGGGCCGGGAAAACCAGGCATGCTGTATGCGCCGCTGTTTCACATCATGGGCCTGACGTCGGCCATGTTGAAACGTACCATGGAAGGCGGGCAAATGCACCTGCGGCTGCGGTTCGACGCGGCCTCGGTCATTGATGATGTGGAAAAGCACAAGATCGCCTCGCTTGGCGGGGTGCCGACCACTTGGATTGCGATCATGCAATTGCCCGACATCGAAAAACGCGATCTGTCCAGCATCGAATATGTTGGATCTGGTGGCGCGCCCTTGCCGCGTGAGGTGTTCAATCGCATTCGTCAACTGACCGGCCTGAAGATCCGCGGCGGTTGGGGCATGACCGAAACGGCCTCGAATGGGACCTCCGTTCCCAAGGATTTCCCGGACGAAAAACTGGGCACGATCGGCATTCCCCTACCGGGGATTGATATGGCAATTGTCGATCTGGACGACCCGAACAAACGTCTGGGGCCGGGACAAGAAGGTGAGATCATCATCAAGGCCAAATCGGTCACGGTGGGATATTGGAACAACCCCGAAGAAACCAAAAACGCCTTTGTTGACGGGTATTTATTGACCGGTGACATCGGGTATATGGACGAAGACGGGTATTTCTACATCGTGGACCGCAAAAAGGATCTGATCCTGTCCGGCGGGTTCAATGTCTATCCGCTGACCATCGAAAACGCGATCCACCAACACCCGGACGTGGCCGAGGCATTGGTGATTGGTGTTCCCGATGATTACCGGGGGGAAAGCGCCAAAGCTTTCGTATGTCTGAATAATGGTGCCTCAGAGTTTACCCTGAATGAATTGCAGGGTTTCCTTGCTGACAAGTTGGGACGGCATGAAATGCCCCGATTCCTTGAGTTCCGGGAGGAGCTTCCGCGGACATCCGTGGGCAAGGCGTCGCGCAAAATGCTGAAAGACGAAGAGAAAGCCAAAAGAGAGGCCGCTGAGGCTTGAGGAGAAGAAATGGACCTGAAATTTACCCCTGAGGAGGAGGCGTTCCGCCAGGAAGTGCGCGACTTTATCGACGCAAACCTGCCTGCGGAAACGCGCGAGCATCTCAAACTGGGCAACGCGCCCACCAAAGAGATGACAGTGCAGTGGCAAAAGACACTGAATGCCAAGGGATGGGCAACGCCGCGTTGGCCCGAGGAATGGGGCGGGCCGGGCTGGTCTGTGACCCAGATGTATATTTTCCAGCAGGAAAACCAAAGCGCCCCGGCCCCGGACCCGCTGGGGTTCGGTGTGAACATGGTTGGTCCGGTGATCATCCAGTTCGGCAACGAAGAACAAAAGAAACGCTTTCTTCCCGGTATCGCCAATCTGGATGACTGGTGGTGTCAGGGCTTTTCCGAACCGGGTGCGGGGTCTGACCTTGCCGGGTTGAAAACCCGCGCGGTGCTGGACGGTGATCATTGGGTGGTGAACGGTCAAAAGACCTGGACGACGCTGGCCCAACACGCCGACTGGATTTTTGCGCTGGTGCGCACGGATCCGGATGTAAAGAAACAGGAAGGCATTTCGTTCCTGTTGATCGACATGAAATCCCCCGGTGTTGAGGTTCACCCGATCCAGACGATGGACGGCGGGCACGAAATCAACAGCGTGTTCTTTACGGACGTGCGCGTGCCCAAGGAAAACATGATAGGCGAGGTCAATCTTGGCTGGACCTATGCCAAGTTCCTGTTGGGCAACGAACGCCTTGGGGCGCCGCGCGTCGGGTCCAGCATGGCCAAGCTGGAAGAGCTGAAAGAGATCGCCAAATCCCGCATCGTGCGGGGCAAGCCATTGTGGGATCACCCCCGGTTCCGCGACAAGTTTGTCGAGGCACAGGTAGAGCTTAAGGCGCTTGAGATGACCGTGATGCGTGTCCTTTCGGGGATCGAGGCGGGCGCGGATCAATCCAAGCCTGATCCGGCGACATCGGTGATCAAGATCAAGGGCGCACAGATGGTGCAGCGCATGACGGAACTCTACGTCGAAGCAGCGGGCGAACAGGCCGCGCCATGGCTGGACGAAGAAGGCGCGAATGCCCAGGTCGGCCCGGATTGGACGATCCGCGCCGCGCCGAACTATTTCAACATGCGCAAGTCGAGCATCTATGGTGGCTCGGATCAGGTGCAGAAGGGGATCATCTCCAAAGCGATCCTTGGACTGTGAGGTAAGACAATGAATTTTGAACTGAATGACGAACAGCGCATGCTGTCCGAAAGCCTGACGCGTTTCCTGAATGACCGTTACGATTTCGAAAAGCGCAACAAATACATGGCATTGCCGGGCGGTTTTGATCGCGCGATCTGGCAGGGATATGCGGAAATGGGCCTGTTCGCCCTGCCATTCCCCGAAGACGAAGGCGGTATCGGGGGCACGCCGACCGAAACCATGATCGTGGCCGAAGCGATGGGGAACGCCAACACCCTGGAACCATGGGCCGAAGCGATCGCAATCGCGCCGACCTTGCTTGCCGCCGCATCAAAAGACCAACGCGCCGCCATCGCCGAGGGCATCATTTCAGGTGAACATGTTCCCACATGGGCGCATCTGGAACCCGGCATGATCGAACGCGATGAGCCGCTTAAGACGCAGGAAAACGGCGGCAAATTGTCGGGCAGCAAGACCGTGGTGACCTATGGCGCCGAGGCCGATCTGATCTTTGTCACCGCCGTGGACGGCGCGGGCGAGGTGGGGCTGTACCTGGTGCGCAAGGGGGCCGATGGCCTTGAGACGCGCGGATATCGCACCCAAGACGAACAGCGCGCGGCCGAGCTGACCTTTGACGGCACTCCGGCCGAAAAACTGTCCGGCGGCATTGCGGCGTCCAAGGCCATTGCCCTGGCGGAATCCAAGGCGCTGGCCGCCAGCATCGCGGAATCGCTTGGGGCGATGGAACAGGCGATTGACCTGACCGTTGAATACATCAAGGGGCGTGAACAATTCGGCCGCCCCATTGGCACGTTCCAGGCATTGCAGCATATCGCGGCCCAAGGTGTCGTGGAAAAGGAACAGGTCAAATCCATGGCCATGTACGCCGCCCTGATGTGTGACGAGGAAGACGATCAGACGCGTGATCTGGCCCTGTCCACCGCCAAGGTAAAAATGTGCGATGCGTCGCGCTATGTCGGGCAGATGTCCATTCAACTGCATGGCGGCGTCGGGATGACGATGGAATATTCCATCGGCCATTATTTCAAACGTATGACGATGCTGGAAATCGCCTGGGGCGACCGGGATTTCCACATGGATCGTCTGTGTGACGCAGGTGGCCTGGCCGCCTGATCCATCCAACGGGTCGGATCGCTTCGACCCGGCGAAAAATCTGTCAAAGGCCCGGCGTGTTCCATGCCGGGCCTTTTGCAATTCACGCGCACCGGCAGGGCAGGTGATCAACGGGGTAGGGGGGAAACGGCCTAACGGGCCGCCCCAACCCCGATGGTGTTCAGGATTGCTTCGATGTCGCTCTGCGGGGCCGCCGTGACCTTGGCTTTGGATTTGAGCGCATCAAATGTCAGGCGCAGGGCGGCCTTTTCATCAGGGGTACAATCGTTCCAGGGCCGCCCCTGCAATCCCATGACCAGGGCGTAATAGCCGATGAAATGCGCCACCCCGCCCGTTTCCAGATAGGCAAGATAGGCCGCATCGGCCCCCAAGGCGCGCAATTGATCCGCGTCCGTGATCCCGGCGCGGGCATAGGCCGTGTCGGCGGCCGGGCCGAGGTTGCGGATGCTTGAGACAGGGGCAGACGCCATTCAGTGGCCTTTTGGAAAGGGATTGCCAAAGCGTACCCTGCCCACGGGCGCTGAGGCAAACAAAAGGGCGAACCATCGGTTCGCCCCACGCTCACTTCGCCATCCGGGACACCAGTGACACCCCGCGCGCCGAACCGTCCGCAGCACCGCCAAACGCGCAAGCGATCAGATTTCGCGCACCGCCCCCTTAGAGGCGCTGGTGGTCAGGGCCGCATAGGCACGCAAGGCTCCGGTGATCTTGCGCTTGCGTGGTTTCGCAGGCACCCAGCCGGCGGCCTCTTGCGCCTTGCGCCGTTCTGCCAGAACCGCGTCATCTACTGCCAGATTGATCACCCGGTTGGGAATGTCGATTTCGATCAGGTCGCCCTGTTCGACCAACCCGATGGTGCCGCCTTCGGCCGCTTCGGGGGACACGTGGCCGATCGACAACCCCGACGAACCGCCGGAAAAGCGGCCATCAGTGACCAGCGCACAGGCTTTGCCCAACCCCTTGGATTTCAGATACGAGGTCGGATAAAGCATTTCCTGCATCCCCGGACCACCGCGCGGCCCCTCATAACGGATCAGCACCACTTCGCCTTCTTTGACCTTGCCCGTCAGAATGCCCGACACCGCGTCGTCCTGGCTTTCGAAAATATGGGCAGGGCCACTGAATTTCAGGATGGATTCATCCACCCCGGCGGTTTTCACGATACAGCCGTCTTCGGCAAGGTTGCCATAGAGAACGGCCAGACCGCCATCCTGGGAAAATGCGTTTTCCTTGTTGCGGATCACACCGCCAACCCGGTCAATATCGACGTTTTCATACCGGCGGGATTGTGAAAAAGCGACCTGGGTGGGCACGCCACCCGGCGCGGCCGCAAAGAAATCGTGCACGGAATTGGATGTGGTTTGCGCAATATCCCATTGGGCCAGCGCATCTTTCATCGTTGCCGAATGCACCGTCGGCAGGGACGTGTGCAACAGCCCGGCGCGATCCAGTTCACCCAGGATTGCCATGATCCCACCAGCCCGGTGCACATCCTCCATGTGGACGTCGGATTTTGCCGGGGCGACCTTGCACAGGCATGGCACCTTGCGGCTTAGCCGGTCGATGTCATCCATGGTGAATTTCACGTCGCCTTCGTGGGCGGCTGCCAAAAGGTGCAGCACGGTATTGGTGGACCCGCCCATCGAGATATCGAGCGCCATGGCGTTTTCGAACGCTTCAAACGTGGCGATGGAGCGGGGCAGCACACTGGCGTCGTTGCCCTCGTAATAGCGGCGGCACAGGTCAACGATCAGGTGGCCGGCTTCGATGAACAGCCGCTTGCGATCCGCGTGGGTGGCAAGGGTCGATCCGTTGCCGGGCAGCGACAGGCCTAGCGCCTCGGTCAGGCAATTCATGGAATTGGCGGTGAACATCCCCGAACAGGACCCGCAGGTGGGGCAGGCGGCCTCTTCGATCGCCTGCACCTGCGCATCGCTATAGGATTCGTCGGCTGCGGCAACCATGGCATCGACCAGGTCCAGCGCCTGTTCTTTCCCGTCCAGAACAACTTTGCCAGCTTCCATCGGGCCGCCGGACACAAAGACAACCGGAATGTTCAAACGCATCGCGGCGTTCAACATCCCCGGTGTGATCTTGTCGCAGTTGGAAATACACACCATCGCGTCGGCGCAATGGGCGTTGACCATGTATTCGACCGAATCCGCGATGATTTCCCGCGACGGCAGAGAATACAACATGCCGTCATGGCCCATGGCAATGCCATCATCCACCGCGATCGTGTTGAATTCCTTGGCGACACCACCCGCTGCTTCGACCTCGCGCGCGACCATCTGGCCCAAATCCTTTAGGTGGACATGGCCCGGCACGAATTGGGTGAACGAATTCACAATGGCGACAATCGGCTTGCCGAAATCGCTGTCCTTCATGCCTGTGGCACGCCAAAGCCCGCGGGCCCCGGCCATATTGCGTCCGTGGGTGGTCGTGCGGGAACGATAATGCGGCATCAGATGTCCTCCTGTCTTCGGGGCGTTATACAATCACGTCACGAGATAGGAAATGGTGTAAGCGCGCCGGGGCGGTGTCCACCGTTGCGCCGTCGCCCCGTCCGGTCGATCACGCATCCCTCGCATTGGTGGCACAGCAGTTAAGGGCTGCGGGTCATCTCTTGCAGAATGCGCAGATCATCCGCACTGGCGCGCTTGGTCAACCCGTCGATCACGCCCTGCCGATCCGATGGCCGACTGTTCTGGCTAAGCTTGCGGATCCCGTCGAGGGACCGAATGCTCAGGCGCAGTCCGACAATGCCCGTCACCAGCTTTTCTGCGAACCCGGCGGGCGCGTCATCCATGCTCCACGGCGCGGCCTCGTCGGCCTCAAGAAGGGTGGTCAACCGCTCCAGATGCGCAACAAGCTGATCGCCGTCGTCGAAAAAGCTGATATCGCCGCGCGCCTGAACGGCCACGTAATTCCAGGTCGGCGCGACCTTGCCATGCACCTGTTTGGACGGATAAAACCCGGCGGCGACATAGGCATCGGGGCCATTGAACACAGCAAGGGCCTGACGCGCGCCGCTATGCCCCAAAGGATTGGATCGCGCCACATGGCCTTCCAACACCGGTGCGCCGTCCGGGTCGGTGGTCAGGATCATTGGCAAATGCGCGGCAATCGGGCCGTCGGGCCCATTGACCACAAGGTTCGCAAAGCGCCTGGCGGCGACGAAATCCAGTTTTTCGTCGCCGCCCGCCATTTCGAATACAGGATAGCTGTGCACCCGCTTACTTTTTCCAGCCAAGCTGTCCGCAAAGCCGTTGCTGGGCGGCTTCGAACTCCTCCGCCATCCGGTCGATCAAAACCGACGCAGGCACAATGTCTTTGACGTGGCCGATACCCTGACCTGACCCCCAGATGTCTTTCCACTTCTTGCCTTTCGACCCTTCGCCGGACCCGAAATTCATCTTCGATGGATCGGCACTGTCCAATTGATCCGGGTCCATACCGGTCTTGGCTATCGACGGCTTCAGGTAATTGCCCCAAACTCCGGTGAACAAGTTGGAATAAACGATGTCCGAAGCGCCGTGCTCGGTGATCATCTGCTTATAGCCTTCGACGGCATTGGCCTCTTCGGTTGCGATGAACGCGGTCCCGGCATAGCCACCGTCCGCCCCCATGGCGAGCGCGGCAAGGATGGAATCCCCCTTGGCGATCGCGCCGGACAGATAGACCGGCCCGTCAAACCATTCGCGGATTTCCTGGATCAGGGCCAGCGGGGACAAGGCACCGGCATGGCCACCGGCACCGGCGGCAACGGCGATCAAACCATCCGCGCCTTTTTCAATCGCCTTATGGGCAAACTTGTCGTTGATCACATCATGAAGAACCACGGCCCCCACCGAATGCGCGGCCTCGTAAACCCATTCCTGCGCGCCCAGTGACGTGATCCAGACCGGAACCTTGTGCTTGACACAGATCTCCACATCCCGTTCCAGCCGCGCGTTGGTGCGATGCACAATCTGGTTCACTGCGAACGGGGCCGCAGGCTTGTCCGGATTGGCCTGATTATGCGCATCCAGCTCGTCGTTAATGCGGGTCAACCACTTGTCCAACTCGATCTCTTCGCCCGGCTGCTCGCGCGCGTTCAGCGCCGGAAAAGACCCAACCACCCCCGCCTTGCACTGCGCCAGAACAAGCTCTGGATTCGAAATGATGAACAAAGGACTCCCGATAAGCGGTATCCTCAGGTTTTGCAGAACGGCGGGTACTGCCATGTGGTGTCCTCCCTAAACTTCCCACGATGCGGAATGACCCTCCGCACACTTTCTCGGGGCAGACTAGTCCCCCCGCCACGGGTTGCAATCGCTTATCTACGCCTTTGGTCAACAAAACCCGGTATTTGGCCAATCCCCGTCCCTTGGTTCATCTTTCCAAAAATACTTCGGGGTCCGGGGCAGAGCCCCGGCGTTACCCCATATGCGCGCCCTTGCGCGCAAGGTCCGTCGCCGCCAAATCCACCGCGCCCGTGGCGTCCAGAACAACGCCGAACGCCTCACGCGCTGCGGTGTGCGAATAATACCCAAGCGCGACGTCCCTGGCGACAGCCTCAGGGTCACGCGCCATCGGATTGCCCCAGCCGCCACCACCGGGCGTGCGCACATGAACAACGTCGCCCGCAACCAGCGGAATATCCTGCTCCTTTGACAGATGGTCGGGCACATGAACCTGCACCGAACGGGTCACCGCGACCCGGTTCACCGCGCCGTCGCGCCCCCCGGCGGCCCCCTGTGGCCCAAACCGTCCGTGATCCATCACGAAACTTGCCCGCGCGGCACCGCGCCTCAGCTCCAGCGCATAATCAAGCCCGAATCCGCCCCGCTGCGCCCCGGCGCCGCCCGATCCCTCGTGAAGGGCATAATGATGATACAGCACCGGAAATGCCTGCTCCATAATCTCCACCGGTGGGGCCTTGGATATGCCGATGGTCGAACATCCGTTGCTCAGCCCATCGTGATCTGCATTGCCGCCGTATCCGCCGCCGGAAAGCTGATACATGACAAAGTCGCGCCCGGTTTCCGGGTCGTGCCCGCCAAGGGCAAAGTTGCCCGATGTTCCTGCGGGCGCGGCGGTGCAGCGGTCGGGCAGCGCGGGGGCCAGGGCGGCGAACACCGCCTCGGCGATCCTTTGGCTGACTTCGGCGGCACATCCCGACACCGGCCGGGGATAATGCGCATCCAAAAATGTGTCTGCCACACCTTTGACCACAAGCGGCTCAAACGCGCCCGCGCTGATCGGCACCTCGGGAAAGATGTGGCGCATGGCAAGATAGACAGACGACAGCGTCGTCGCGAGAACCGAATTCATCGGCCCGACACAGGGGGCGGACGACCCGGTGAAATCGAACTCCAATATGTCTCCGTGCCGCTCAACAGACAGCTTGATCTCAAGCGGTTCGTTCACCACCCCGTCACTGTCCACATAGGCAATGCTCTGCATCCGCGTTTCGGGCATTTGGCTGATAAAGGCGCGCATTTGCTGCGCAGCACGTCCGCGCAATTCGTCGATGGCCGCTTGGACAGTCGCATCGCCATAGCGATCCAGCAGCGCGCCCAGGCGTTCGGCCCCAACCTCAAGCGCTGCGGCCTGTGCCTGAACATCCCCGATCCGTTGATCGGCCACCCGAATGTTGGAACAAATGATCGCATAGATTTCGGCGTCCAGAACGCCTTCCTTGAACAGGCGGACGGGGGGCAGGCGCAGCCCTTCTTGTTCGACACTGGTGGCCGACGCGGAAAACCCGCCGGGGACCGCGCCGCCGGTGTCGGGCCAATGGCCGGTGTTTGACAGCCAACAGAATATCTCACCGTTCCGATAGAATGGCTTGGCAAACCGCACATCCATCAGGTGGGTGCCGCCCAGATAGGGGTCATTCACGATATAAACGTCGCCCGGTCGCGGGGCGGGTGTCTGCCCGGATGCAATCCGTTCAATCAACACACGGGTGGAATATTGCATCGTGCCCACGAACACCGGCAATCCGCCCGCGCCTTGGGCGATCAACGCGCCGTCGGTGGCGGCATAGATGCCGTCGGACCGGTCATTCGCCTCGGCTATCACTGGTGAAAACGCGGCCCGCGAAAATGACAGGTCCATTTCATCGCAGACCTGCTGCAGGCCGGCCTGAATGACCGAAAGGGTGATTGGATCAAGCGCCATGCCGTGTCGTGCCCCCGATCGTGACAATGATGTTGCCGGTCGCGTCTCCGGCGGCATGATCCCCCGGAGGGATCAAGATGGTAGTGTCCATCTGTTCAAGGATGGCCGGCCCATCAACTCTGGCGTCCATCGGCAGCAATTCGCGCTGATAGATCGGCGTATCATGCCAGTCGCCGTCAAAGCACACGCGGCGATGGCCCCGCAGCGCAAGGCGCGTGCTGGCCCGACGATTGGCCGGATCAATCAGGGTCGTCAGATCAAGGGGGGGGCGGGTTCCGATGACGGAACAATTGGCATTGACCACAGCCGCCCGGATCGTGTCGAGCCGCACGCGGAATCTGGTCCAATACGCCGTTTCGAATTTCGCCTGAAGCGCGGCGCGGCTCAACTCGGGGGTGTCCAATTCAACGCGCAACACATGGGTTTGCCCGACGAATTGCATATCCAGCGACCACAGGGCGCGCACATCTTTCAATGCCACGGTTTCGCGGGCAATCAGGGCGCGGCCTTCGGCCTCCTGGCGACGCAGGGCCGCCGCAAGATCACCCATGTCCAGCGACGACAGGGGACGGTTCAAGGTGGTCACAAAATCATGGCGCAGATCGGCCACTACACAGCCAAGCGCATTGGTAATGCCGGGGCGGGCGGGGATCAGAACGCGGGGCACGCCCATTTCAGCCGCCAGGGCGCAGGCATGCAAAGGCCCGGCCCCGCCAAACGCAAACAAAGAGAAATCGCGTGGGTCCGCACCAAGCGAAACTGACACCATCCGGATGGCCCCGGCCATTTTCACATTGGCAAGGTGGATCACTGCCTCGGCTGTCTTTTCAACGGACAGCCCCAGCGGGCGCGCAAGCCGTTCGTCAAAGATGGCGCGCACGTGGTCAAGCGTCACGCCCCCTTTGACGGATTTCAGCCGCGAAGGGTCCAGTCGCCCAAGGATCAGGTTAGCGTCTGAAATGGTGGGGTCCGTGCCGCCCCGACCGTAACAGATCGGGCCGGGATCGGCGCCCGCGCTGTCTGGGCCGACCTCAAGCAAACCCGCGGCATTCACCCGCGCGATGGACCCGCCACCGGCCCCCACGGTGCGCACATCGACCATGGGGACATGGATCGGCATGGCGTATTCGATTTCGATTTCGTTGCTGACAGCGGGTTCGGCCCCCCGGATAAGCGCCACATCGGTTGAAGTGCCCCCCATGTCATAGGTGATAAGGTCACGAACGCCCGCGGCCCGCCCGGTATAGGCCGCCGCCATGACACCCGATGCCGGGCCGGACATGACCGTTTTCGCGGCCTCGCGCGCCACTGTGCTGGCCGAAACCATCCCGCCATTGCCATTCATCACCAGCAATTCCCCACGATGTCCGCCTGCGGCAAGGTCCCGGTCAAGCCGGGCGACATAACGTTCCAGCAAGGGCTGGACCGACGCATTCACCGCAGCGGTCACGCCACGTTCGAATTCGCGGCTTTCGGAAAGAAGAGCGTGGCCAAGGGTGATATGCGCATTCGGCCAGAATTCGCGCAGGCAATCGGCCGCGCGCAATTCATGGGACGGGTTGGCGTAGGCGTGCAGAAAGTGGATGACGACCGATTCACACCCCATGCCAAGCAATGCCCTGGCAGCGGCGATCAATGCGGTTTCATCCAATGGGGTGACGACACGCCCCTGTGCATCCATGCGTTCGGGCACCTCAAGGCGCAGGTTGCGCGGGATGATGGGGCGAAAGACACCTTTCATCCCGTAGGGCTGCGGGCGTGTGCGCCGCCCCAGTTCGAGGATGTCGCGAAAACCGGCGGTGGTGATCATTCCCGTGCGCGCCAGTTTGCGTTCCAGAACGGCATTGGTTGTGGTTGTGGTGCCATGGACGATCAGGGAGACCTGTGAAAGGTCTGCTTCGGCTTCGTCATGGGCGGCGATGACGCCGCGCGCCTGATTGTCCAGGGTTGTGGGCACTTTGGCCAGGCGCACCGCACCCGTTGTCGGATCCATCAGGATCAGGTCGGTGAATGTTCCACCCACATCGACGCCGACAACCTGGCCGCTCATGGTGCCCCCTTTCGTTTGTGTGCAAATGATTTCCCGTTGCGCGGGCCGGTGTCAATCGAAGTATCGCGGGATGGGACAATGACCTGAGAGGCAGGCATTCATTGCGTGATCCAAAGGCGCGCCCTTTGGGCGCACAGGATGTTTTCGGCAGGGGGCTGTCCGCCCCCTCTGGGCCTGGCGGCCCATTCACCCCTGACAGTATTTGCGGCCAGAGGAAGCAGGGGGGCGATTGGGGCTGGATCTGGGGCACGGAAAGCGGAAGGGTCGGGGCATGCGATTTCTTTGGGGCATATTGGCGCTGTGTCTGGTGGGCGCTCCGGCGCGCGTTTTGGCGCATGCGTCCGAGCAGGGGTTCGTGCTGTTGTTGCCAACCGGGCTTTATATGGCCGGTGGGGTGGCGACAGTTGCTTTGACGGTTGTGATGATCGCGGTTGTGCCGGCGCGCGTGGCACGGCGGGTGTTTCGGCCATGGCGATTGTGGCGGGTGCCGATACGCAGGGGGGGCCTGGCGGTCAGCCTTGTCGCGCTGGGCGGTCTTGGCTGGGCGGTTTGGCGCGGCTGGGTTGGGGCACAGGACCCGACGCAGAACCCATTGCCTTTGATCGTGTGGGGATTTGTGTGGTTGTTCGTGGTGACGGCCCAGGGCGTTTTCGGCGACATGTGGCGGGTGATCAACCCATGGACCGGGCTGTGGCGCGTTTTGGGCGCGCGCGTTTATTGGCAGTATCCGCGGGCCTTGGGGCAATGGCCTGGGGTTGTGGTGCTGTTGGCGTTGGCTGGGTTCTTATTGGCGGATATTGCGCCTGCGGCCCCTGAACGCCTGGCCGGTGTTGTCGCTGTGTATTGGGCAATTCACATGGCGGGGGTTCTGGCCTTTGGGCCGCGATGGTTGTTCAGCGTCGAAGCGGTGACGATTTTAATGCGCGCCTATGCCGGCTTGGCGGTTTTCGGGCGGGCTTGTGGACGCCGGGCCATTGGTTTCAGTGCCTGGCGCAGCATGTCGATGAGGCAACCGACCATGGGGGTGGCGGTGTTCATGATTTTGGCCCTGGCGATCGGATCTTTTGACGGGGTGAATGAAACGTTCTGGTGGTTTGGGGTGATTGGCGTGAACCCACTGGAATTTTCCGGGCGATCATCGGTCGTGTGGCATTCCCTTGCGGGGCTGATCCTTGCCTGTGTGGGATTGCTGGCGGTGTTTGCGGCCACGCTCAGGGCCGGGTTGATCCTGGCCGAAAGCGACCAGTCGTTGGGGCGGGTGTTTCGCACGATGGCGCCTTCGATCCTGCCGATCGCCTTTGGGTATCACGTGGCCCATTACCTGCCGACGATGTTGGTGGATGTGCAATATTTGGCGTTTATGGCGAATGATCCCATGGGGCGGGGCGCGGATCTGTTTGGCCTGGCGGGTGGTCATGTCACAACGGGTTTCTTCAACACCCAGGCCAGCGTGCGGGTGATCTGGTTGACCCAGGCAGGGGCGGTGGTGTTCGGCCATGTGGTGGCGATCCTGATGGCCCATGTCCTGGCGCTGCGCCTGTTTGGTACGCCGCGCAAAGCGACCCTTTCGCAACTGCCGCTGACGCTTTTCATGGTGTCCTATACCCTGTTCGGACTATGGCTTCTGGCCTCTCCGCGCGGGGGATAGGGCGAAAGGCAAAACGCCTATCCGCTGGACAAGTTGTGTGTGGACATAGAGACTTGGCCCATCCCCGACCAAGGGGGCCAATGATATTTGCCATCAGGGAAGCCAAGGACATGACCAAGCCAACTGACCGCCCCGTTTCGACATCCCGCCGCACTGCGCTGAAAACACTGGGGGCTGCGGGCGCCGCTGCGACGTTGCCGCTTTGGGCGCGCTATGCACAGGCGCAAACGTCCGAACCAATCCGCATCGGGTTTCAAAAACACGCTACGGGAATCGGCGCGGCCTATGGGCGCTGGTATGAACGCGTGTCCGACGCCGCCGTCGCCAAGATCAATTCCGAGGGTGGAATCAGTGGGCGAATGATCGAACTGGTCACCGAAGATGACGGCACCGATCCCAAGCGCGGTGCAGAAGTGCTGGAAAAATTTGCAAACCAGTCAAAATGTGACGTCGCATTCGGCACGCTGTTTTCGCATGTTGTGATCGGATCGGCGCCGCGCGCCGCCGAATTGAAGCTGCCGTATTTCGTCGTCTCGGAAGGGCATCATGTGGCGTCGGGCATGTTGAACCGCTGGACCCTGCAACCCGGCATCACCGATGTGAAAAGCCAGGTTCAGGCGATGGCTCCGTTCGTGGCCGACAACCTTGGCAAAAAGGTCACGATGATCTTTCCCGATTTCGCCTTTGGCCATGATCACCGCGATTATTTCACCAAGGCGATTGAGGCACAGGGTGGAGAAGTGCTCGCCCAGATTGCTGTTCCGCCAAGCGAAACTTCGTTCACCAAATACTTTCCCAAAATCCCCCGCGATACCGAGGTTCTGTATCACGTAATGGTGGGGCCTGCGGTTCTGACCTTTGTGAAGGAGCTGGGCGAATTTTTTGGGCCAAGCCGCCCGGAAATATTTGGATTCATTGACTCTCTCGAAGCGGTCGATCTGGCGTCGCCGGGGTTGGAATTCCTTGAAGGCACCTATTTCTGGGAGGGCAATCCGCGCTATGCGCAGGCCGATCAGTCCGAATATGACAAGGCGTTTCGCGCCGCCGTCGGGGTCGATGTGAACGGCGCGTCGATGAATGATCCAAAGGATGTGTCGACCTATGCGCATATGTTCGGATGCTGGGAAACCTTGCATGTGATCAAGGCCGGGATGGAGGCCGCGGGATATGCAGGCCCCGGTGATCGCCAAAAGCTGATTGAGGCCGTCGAAGCGATGTCGATCATGCCCGAAGGGTTTGCACATCCCCAGGGGCCAAAGGTGTTCAACGGCAAGACGCACCAGGTGTTTGGCGTGCAATACATCAGCCAGGTCGAGGGCGGGAAACTGATCAAACGCCACACCGCGCCGATCGAGGACACGTTTTATCCCGACGAGGTGGATTACACCAAGCAGAGCTTCTGATCGCCGCCATCAGGGCCAAATGGCCCGCCCCGAGGGACCATTCGGGGCGGGTTTTGCCAATATGTCATCCTCATCTGAAGCATGAGGATCGTTGCTGAACTCACGGATATGTCATGGAATTTGGTCCCTATCTGATGCTCGCCATGCTTGAAGGCGCGGTGTTGGCCGCTGTTCTGGCGTTGATGGCGTCGGGCCTGTCGCTGGTGTTTGGGGTCATGCGGGTTGTCAACGTCGCGCACGGCGAATTCTATATGCTGGGCGCGGTCGTGGCGTGGTTCGTGGCGCAACATGTGGGCGGTGGTCCGGCCATTGCGTTCATTGCGGCGCTGGTTCTTGTTCCGCTGTGTGTCGGCGGGGTGGCCGCCTTGGCCGATATGACGATCCTGAAACGCATTGATTACGATCCCGAACGCACCATCGTGGCCACCATCGGATTGCTGTATATCATCCAGCAGGTCACGCTGATGACCTATGGTCCCGATGCGCGCCCGGTGGAACCGCCCTTTAACAGCCGCATTGCCCTGCCTTGGGTCGAATGGGGCGAAAACGGGCTGGCGCTCTATTATCCTTGGGGCTTGTCGACCACGTCTTACAAGCTGTTCGTCATCGTGGCGGCGGCGGTTCTGATCCTGTTGATCCGCCTGTTCATGACCCGGTCGCGCGCCGGGCTGATCATGCGCGCGACCCAATTGGACAGTGAAACCGCCACCGCGTTCGGCATCCCGGTTGAACGGGTCTATGCGGCGGTGTTCGGAATAGGGGCAGGGCTGGCGGCATTGGCCGGAGTGCTCATCGTGCCGATCCAGCAGGCGCATTACCTGATGGGCGGCGATGCGTTGTTGTTGTCATTCATCGTCGTGATCATTGGCGGGCTTGGGTCATTGGCGGGCACCATCGTTGCGGCGGTGCTGATCGGCATGTCCGACGGCATCATATCGGTGTTCTTTTCCCCGACACTGGCCAAGATCATTGCCACGCTGCTTGTTGCGCTTGTCCTCGTTTTCCGCCCTCAGGGCCTGTTCGGGGACAAATCCCGATGACCCGCACGCTGGCCCTGCATCTTGCGCTTGTCGCGCTGCTTTTCGCGCTGAACTTTGCGCTGCCCGCCTACAGCCATGGCAATATCGCGCGGGTGATGACGCTGGCCGTTTACGCCATCGGGTTCAACATCGCCTTCGGCTACACCGGGCTGCTGTCACTTGGCCATGCGATGTTTTTTGCGGCGGGGATGTACGGCACGGCCCTTGCCCTGCGGTTCACGGATGTCACCGCGCTTCCGGCCTGGGGCCTTGGGCTGGCATGTGGCGCGGCGCTCGCGCTTGCTGTCGGGCTATTGGCGCTGCGCACGGCCGGGGTGGCCTTCATGATTGTCACGCTCATGTTCTCGCAGGCTGTCTATCTCACCATCCTTTATTTCGGCACCTACACCCGCGGCGACGAAGGCTTTGTCATCGCCGCCAGTGATCGTGTCCTTTGGGGCCTGTCCCTGTCGGACCCGCAGGTGCGCTACCTCGTGGCCTGGGCGCTCTTTTCCGCGGCGTTCCTGTTTTCCCTGCGCCTGGTCGGGCGCCCCATGGGCAAGGTCTTTGTCGCCATTCGCGAGAATGAGGATCGCGCCCGCCTCCTTGGCTATGAAACGTTCCGCCTCAAGCTCAACGCGCTGGTGATCTCAGGCACGATTTCCGCCGCCTCGGGCGGGGCCTATGGCCTGCTCTTTGGCTATGCGGGGGCCAGTTTCGCGGGTGTGCAATATTCGATTTTCCCGCTGCTCTGGGTTCTCCTTGGGGGCGCGGGCACGGTGATCGGGCCGTTTGTCGGGACGTTGTTCATGTTCTACCTGATCGACCTCTCTTCGGGGCTGACCGATGCCTATATGCTGATCGCGGGCGTCGCGCTCGTCCTTCTCACGCTCTTTGCACCCCAAGGCATTGCCGGTGACCTGCGCCGCCGCTTCTGGAAGGACCTGCCATGAGCATGATCCTCTCCACCCGCGGCCTGTCGCGCTCGTTCTCCGGGCTTCGCGCGGTGCACGAGGTCGATTTTGACCTGCCCGCGAACCAGATCCGCGCGTTGATCGGCCCAAACGGGGCAGGAAAAACCACCTTCGTGTCCATGCTCATTGGCCGCCTTGACCCGTCTCGCGGGGATATCCACTTCGACGGGCGCGACATCACCCATTTGCCCGCCCATGCCCGCGTGTCCCTCGGCATGGCGTATACGTTCCAGATCACATCGGTCTTTTCGCGCCTGACAGCCCATGAAAACGTGGCCCTCGCCGCGCGCCGCCGCCTTGGCACAGATGCCGCTTCGGTTGAGGCCGAAGTGTCAGACGCCCTCGCGCGCACCGGGCTGACTGGGCGCGCTACTGATACCGCCCAGGACCTGTCCTATGGCCATCAACGCCTGCTCGAAATCGCCATGGGCCTCGCTCAGCGCCCGCGACTGATGATCCTTGATGAACCCACGCAGGGCCTCGCGGAAAGCGAAATCGACAGCTTCAAATCCCTGATCCGCGACCTGTCGCGCGACACAACCATCCTTTTGATCGAACACAACATGGCCGTGGTCATGGAACTGGCCGATCAGATCACCGTCCTGAATTTCGGAGAGGTCCTCGCCGAAGGCACACCCGCCGAAATTCACGCAAACCCTGATGTTCAGGCCGCCTACCTTGGCACAGGGGGTGCCCATGACTGATCCGCGCCGCGCCCCCGCGTTCATCTTTCCAAAAATACTTCCGCCGGAGGCATCGTCGCGCAGCGGCGAAAATCACCCTTTCCACAGGTCCCGAACCCAGGGCCTGGCCCGCCAGCACCAAACTCCCATGTCTCACCCCTGCGGCGCACCATCATGCTGATCCTGTCCGCCATCACCGCCGGATACGGCCCCGTCACCGTCCTGCGTGACCTGTCGTTCACCGCCCCCCCCGGTCAGATTACCTGTCTGATGGGGCGCAACGGGGCTGGCAAGACCACAACGCTGAAATCCATCATGGGCCTGATCCCGCTTCAGGGCGGGGCGATCACGCTGGATGAACAAACCCTGTCCGACCTTCCCGCGCACAAGGTGCCGGGGCAGGGTGTGGGATATATCCCGCAGGGGCGCCGCCTTTTCGGGGAACTCAGCGTCGCGCAAAACCTGCGCATCGGTTTGATGACCCGCAAAAGCCCCCCGCAAGTGCAAGAGGACGTGTTGGCCCTTTTCCCCCGCCTGCGCGAACGCCTCGCGCAACGGGCCGACACGCTGTCGGGGGGCGAACAGCAAATGCTGGCCACCGCCCGCGCGCTCTGCCTGCAACCCAAACTTCTTTTGTTGGATGAACCCACCGAAGGCCTTCAGCCCAGCATGATCGAAGCGATCCGACAGGTGATCGTCACGCTGCGCAACCAGGGGGCCGCCATCGTGCTGGTGGAACAACGCATAGATGCGGTTCTGGCCATGGCCGACCATGTCTATGTCATTGAAAACGGACGTAATGCCGAAGATTTCGACGCGGCGGCCCTGACCCGCGCCCCGGATCGCCTGCGCAGATACCTTGGGGTGTGACAGCCCCCTTGGGCGCGCGCGCAAACAGACCGGATAATGGGGCACGCGCCGGGGCGAACCCCGGTCAACCCGCCGTTGGTCGCGCCCCTAAAACCGCCGCCATGGTCCGGCCGCCATATCGCCGCGCAGGCCGGTGCGCAATCGGCCGGCCACCGGGCCATTGGCGCCCCTTGCGGGCCACGCCGCGCGCCAATCACATCACCCCAATCGCGCAAGCAATCCCAACAGGACCTTCTGTTCAGCGTCGTTCAACGGGTCCAGCGTCTGTGCGCTGATCCCAAACGCGGGGGCGACGCATCGGTCAAACAACGCCTGTCCCGCATCGCTGATCTGCAACGTGACCCGGCGCCGGTCCCTGTCGTCCGGCTCTCCCTTGATCAGGTCGCGGGCGCGCAGCCGGTCCACAACCCCCTTGATTGTCGCCGCATCCATCGCGACGGCGCGGCCCAATGCGTTTTGCGACATCGCGCCCTTCTGGGCCAGCCGGGCAAGGACGGCGAACTGCATTGGTGTCACATCCGCAATATGCGTGGCGAAAATCGCCAGATGGCGCTGATTGGCCCGCCGCATCAGGAACCCGATCTGTGCGTCCAGGTCATATTCTGTCGGAACGTTCATCAGATGCCTCGCTTTTGCCGAATGGGCCAAGCCCGCGCTTGACAGGGGGCGGGCGGGCGGCTCAAATTCCATTTGTACACGAACAATTCCGTCGCCACCAAGCCCCGGCCTGTTTCAGCCCCAAAGGGATCACAGTGACTGTTGCCCATCCCGATTTTCACCGCCCCGACAGCCTTGATCAGGCGTTGATCATTGCGGCCGGTGGGGGGGTGACGCTGGCGGCTGGGTACACGGACCTTTTCGCCGCAACACAGGCACAGACCTTGCCCGGCCCGGTTTTGGACCTGACCGGAATCGCGGGACTGCGCGGTATCTCGCGCGGTGCGACCGCCTGGCGCTTTGGGGCCACCACACTTTGGGGCGATGTTGCAAACGCCGAACTTCCGCCCGCCTTTGATGGATTGAAACAGGCCGCCGCCGAGGTCGGTTCGACCCAGATCCAAAATGCAGGCACCATGGGCGGCAATCTGTGCAACGCGTCCCCCGCCGCCGACGGCATCCCCCCATTGATGACACTGAATGCATCGGTCGAACTGACGTCGCGCACCGGCACCCGGCACCTTGACCTTGCCGATTTCGTGACCGGCCCCGGCCAAACGGCCCTTTTGCCCGGTGAAATCCTGACGGCAATCCATGTGCCCGAACCTTCCGGGCATGGCGCCTTTGTCAAACTGGGGGCGCGCAAACATTTGGTGATCTCGATTGCCATGGTCGCCGCGCGCATCACGCTGGCACAGGGCCGGATCATCGACGCGGCCCTGTCCGTGGGGGCCTGTGGGCCGACCGCGCGGCGTCTGACCGGGCAAGAGGCGGCGCTGATCGGGCTGGGTGGGGACACAGCGATTGCCGCGATCACGCCGGACCTTGTCGCCGCCCCATTGACCCCGATTGATGATCTGCGGGCCGATGCCCCCTATCGCCTGACCTCTGCCACCGAATTGACCCGCCGCCTGGTGGCGTCGCTGCTGCGCGGCGGTGGTGGCCAACCGGGGGGCACCGCGCCATGACCGTGCGCCTGACAGTCAACGGCACAATGGCCGACATAAACGCCGCGCCAACGCGCCGTTTGTCGGATGTCCTGCGCAACGATCTGGGGCTGTTCGGCACCAAGGTTGGCTGTGACGCGGGTGATTGCGGGGCCTGCACCGTGCTGGTTGATGGCGCACCTGTTTGCGCCTGCCTGATGCCCGTCGCGCAGGCTGCCGGCACCAATGTCACAACCGTTGAGGGCCTAAAGGACATGCCTTTGACCGCCGCGCTTCAGGATGCATTTTTGCGCCACGGGGCCGCGCAATGTGGCATCTGCACCCCCGGCATGCTGACAACCGCCGCCGCCCTGATTGCCCGCAACCGCCAGCCGACCCGCCAACAGGCCGAAGACGCGCTTGGCGGCGTGTTGTGCCGCTGCACCGGCTATACCAAGATCATTGATGCTGTTTGCGATGTCCGCGTGGGTAACGAGGGTGGCGCGCCGGGCGCATCCGGCCCCACACAGGCGACACTGCCCGCGCGCGGCGCAGCCGTCGGTGCCCGCATTCCCCGCCTTGACGGCGCGCCCAAGGTCACAGGGGATGAGGTGTTCGGAGCCGATTTTC
This sequence comes from Pseudooceanicola sp., assembly GCA_050633485.1. GTDB lineage: Bacteria > Pseudomonadota > Alphaproteobacteria > Rhodobacterales > Rhodobacteraceae > Pseudooceanicola. The sequence continues at coordinate 69,155 of JBOEGP010000022.1, read as the reverse complement.
AACCCGCCGATGCGCTGACCGTGATCGCGATCCGGTCGCCACATCCTGCGGCGCGCTTTGCCTTTGGCGACATCGCCGGGTGGGCCGCCGCGCGGGATGTTCTTGTCTTTACCGCCGCTGATCTGCCGGGTGAAAACCGGTTCGGTGTGATCCCCCCCTTTGCCGATCAACCCGCCCTGGCCGAATCCCAGACGCGGTTCCGGGGCGAAGCCGTCGCCCTGATCGCCGGTCCCCGCGCGGTGATCGAAGGCATCGACCCGGATGGGTTTCCCATCACCTGGACCCCGCTGGACCCGGTAACCGATCCTGCCACGGCCAACAGAGCGCGCCCGGTTCAGCAAGCCCGCCCCGACAACGTCCTGACCCGTGGCCGGGTCAAGCGTGGCGATGCCCGTGCCGCCTTGGCCGTGTCGACTCATACTGCCGAAACGACGATCACCACGGGGTTTGTCGAACACGCCTATATCGAACCCGAGGCCGGAGCCGCCTGGATGGAGGGCGAGACGTTGAATATCCGCGCCTGCACCCAGGCCCCGGTGATGGACCGTGACGATGTCGCGCGTATTCTGGCGCTGCCCGCCGAAAGGGTGCGGATAAGGCCATCGGGGACGGGCGGCGGGTTTGGATCAAAGCTGGACGTATCGCTGCAACCGCTGATCGGGTTGGTGGCGTTGATCACTGGCAAACCGGCTGTGATGACCTATTCCCGGCGTGAATCGATGCAATCCACCACCAAACGCCACCCCGGTCAGATGCGCGCCCGGATTGGGTGTGATGCCGATGGGTACCTGACAGGCATGGATTTTGACGGCACCTTTGACACCGGCGCCTACGCAAGCTGGGGCCCAACGGTGGCCAATCGGGTGCCCGTGCATGCATCCGGCCCCTATTTTACCCCGGCCTACCGCGCCGAAACCGTTGCCATGCACACGAACAACCCGATTTCCGGGGCCTTTCGCGGGTTTGGCGTGCCACAGGCCGCCGTGATCCAAGAGACGCTTTTTGACGACCTTGCCGAAATGGCCGGGATAGATCGGCTGAAATTTCGCGCGATCAATGCTTTGCGCAATGGTCAGTCCACGGTGTGCGGACAGGTGTTGGAGGGGGTTGGCATTTCGGCGTGCCTTGACGCGCTGGCGCCACATTGGGCGCGCGCCGGGGCCGACGCGGCACGCCACAATGCCAATGCTGGCGGGCCTATCCGGCGCGGGATCGGCGTGGCCTCGTGTTGGTACGGTTGCGGAAACACGTCGCTTCCCAACCCGTCAACCATGCGGCTGGGACTGACCGCGTCCGGGCGGCTGATCCTTCATCAGGGGGCCAGCGACATCGGGCAGGGGGCCAACACCGTGATCCCCCAGATCTGTGCCGATGCCTTGGGCCTGCCGCTGGCCGATTTTGGCTTTGTCGGGTCCGACACGGCGCTGACACCGGATGGCGGCAAAACCTCTGCGTCGCGCCAGACGTATGTGTCGGGCAAGGCCGCGATGCTGGCGGGGGCGGCCCTGCGCGCGCAGATCCTTGCGCTGACCAATCGTGCGGCGGATGCGGTTTTGACCCTGTCGGGCGGCGCGCTGCATGTCGCGGATTCCGCCGGGCGCAGCACGCTGGATCTGGCCGGGATGCCGCCCGCATGTGGCGATTACGTGATGATGGCCGAAGAAACCTATGACCCGCCCACGACCGGGCTGGACGCGGACGGTCAGGGCACGCCCTATGCGGTTTACGGATACGGCGCGCAATTGGCCGAGGTCGCAGTCGATATGGCCCTTGGCACTGTGCGTGTCCTGCGGATCACCGCGGCGCATGACCTTGGCCGGGTGATCAACCCATTGCTGGCCGAAGGGCAGATCGAAGGCGGGATCGCACAGGGTTTGGGCATGGCCCTGATGGAGGAATACGTGCCCGGACGCACCGAAAACCTGCACGATTACCTGATCCCGACAACAGGCGACATGCCCGAAATCACCCCCATCCTGATCGAGGTGCCCGACCCCGAAGGGCCGATGGGGGCCAAGGGGCTGGGCGAACATGTTCTGATACCCACAGCCCCCGCAATCCTTGGCGCGATCCGCGATGCGTCGGGCGCGCGCATCACCCGCCTGCCTGCGCTGCCGCACCGGGTGTTGCGCGCCATTCGGGAGGCGGGGAAATGATGATGGCGCGTTCTTTGCACGCCGCCGGGCCACAGCGCGCTGTCGATGCTTTGGCGCGCGGTCCGAACCCGGGGGGGGCAAGATGACCCAAACCACCGAAAAAATCCGCTGCGATGCCTGCCCGGTCATGTGTTACGTCGCCGAGGGACAAACCGGGGCCTGCGACCGTTACGCCAATGACGCAGGTCAGATCGTGCGCTGTGATCCGTTGACCATCCTGGACATGGCCAAGGATCACGGCACCCCGTTGCACCCATTTCTTGGGGCTGGATGGGACGGGACGCTGACACCGGATGACGGGCGGGTTGTGACAGCCATTGGTGCGGGCACCACCTATCCTGATTTCAAACCCGCACCCTTTATCGTGTCGCGTGAAATTGCCGGGGTGGATGCCGTCACCGTGGTGACCGAGGCCATTTATTCCTATTGCGGCGTCAAAATCAAAATTGACACAGACCGGCATCTGGGCGCCGAAGGCGCGCGTGTCCTTGCACAAGGTGAGGCTGTCGGGCTTGTCATCACGTCAGAATACGGCTCGCAAATGCTGTCGCTTGGGGGGGTGGATCACCTGACGGGCGGGTCAAAACCCGAAGGCCGGGTGACCTGTGACACGCTGATGGCGCTTTGCAATTGTGACCCGGTGGATTTGCAGATCGAAGGCGGCGCGCTGGTCACGGTTCAGGCCGGACAACCGCCCATCGTCGATGGCGTGCCCGAACAGCGGATGCGTGTCGGATGCGGGTCCGCCACCATTGGCATGTTCGCATCGCAATGGCAGGGCTTGGTTGACGAGGTGGTGGTTGTTGACGATCACATCACCGGTGTCGTGTCCGAACATCAGGCAGGCAAGGTGATCGGATGGCCCGACACCGGCATTCGGATCAAGGGGCGGCGGTCAACACCGGGGCGGTATTTCAGCGTGGCGGAACCGGGGCTGGGCTGGGGTGGCACAGACATCCAGGACCCGGTGTCGATCCTGAACCCCTGGTTGGCGAAAAAGGGGGCGCGGCCGGGGTTGACCCTGCTGATGGTGTCCACCACGGGGGAACACGCGGCCTATTATGTGCTGGACGATGACCTGATCCCACAGGCACATCCGATGCCCGCCGCACTGCAGCCTTCGGTTGATCTGATCGCGGAAAACTGTGAACCGGCGCTGTGCACGGTGATGTTTCAGGCGGGGGCGGGGGGATCGCTGCGCTCGGGTGTTACGCAGAACCCGGTGCAATTGACCCGCGCGGTGCAATCGGGGGCCGTGCGCGTGACAGTTGGTGGCGCGCCTGCCTTTGTGTGGCCGGGTGGGGGCATCACCTTGATGGTTGATGTCACCGAATTGCCCCCGCGCAGCTTTGGCTATGTGCCCACGCCCGCACTGGTCGCACCGTTGGAATTCACCACCGATCGCGCCACCTATCGCGCGCTTGGCGGCCATGACGGCGCGGTGCGGGATCTGGGCGATGTCCTGCGCGACGGCAATGAATACGGCGCGCAACATCGTGTGATCCCGAAAGGGGCGGACAGATGACCGGCCCGCAGGCGCGGATGCTGCCGGATGGCGCACGGCTTCACCTGAACCATGGGCCGATTGACCTGATCGTCGGGGCGGCAGGGCCGGGGCGGGATGCGGCATTTGGGGTGGCGGCGGCGTGTTTCGAAACCATCCTGAACGATCTGGTCGCGGAATTGCCTGATCTGCGCAGCCCCAAGCCGCCCGCGCTGAAAGGTGCCATCGCGCGCCGGATGCAAGACGCAACATCCCCCTTTGCGCCGCAATTCATCACCCCGATGGCCGCCGTGGCCGGGGCGGTTGCCGATCACGTGCTTTTGCAAATGTCCGACAGGGGCGATTTGCAAATGGCCTATGTAAACAATGGCGGCGACATCGCGTTTCACCTGACCGCTGGTGTGGACTTCACCGCCGCCATGCCGCGCGGCACGGTCAAGGTCGCGCATTCCAGCCCATGGCGCGGGATCGCGACATCGGGGCGCGGCGGACGGTCCCATTCACTGGGCATCGCGGACAGTGTCACGGTTCTGGCCCGCACCGCCGCCGGGGCGGATGCCGCCGCCACGATGATTGCCAACGCTGTCGATCTTCCCGGTCACCCGGCGATCACCCGTATCCCCGCGAATGCCCTGTCGCCAGACAGCGATCTGGGCGCGCAAAAGGTCACAACCGGGGTGGGGCGGCTGACGGACGGTGAAAACGAACGCGCACTGGCCGCCGGCGCACATTACGCCAATGCCTTGTTGGGGCGGGGCCTGATCGGGGCCGCGCATATCTGCCTGAACGGGCACATGCATCAGATCGGAGCGATGACAATGCTGACCAAGGACACCGCACATGCCTGAATTTACCCTGCGCAAGACGATGATTTTCCTTGAGGAAGTCCAACATGATGGCGGTCCTGCCGCCGCGCCACGCCACCGCGGGGCCATCGTGGCCCTGGTCAGGAACCCCTTTGCGGGTGGCTATACCGAGGACCTGCAATCGTCGATGGATGACCTGAAACCCCTTGGGCTTTTGATGACCGACCGGCTGATCGCTGCCATGGGCGGTGCCGATGGGATCGACGGATACGGCAAGGCCGCGATGTGCGGCACCAGCGGAGAGCTTGAGCATACCGCCCTGTGGCATGTGCCCGGCGGATACGCGATGCGCGAACGCCTGGGGGAATCGCGCGCCATCGTGCCATCAGCGATGAAACAGGGCGGGGCGGGCACACGGATTGACGTGCCGCTTGGGCATATCAATGCCGCCTATGTGCGGTCCCATTTTGACGCGATCGAAGTTGGCCTGCCGGACGGTCCGCGCCCTGACGAATTGCTGCTGGCCCTGGCCATGTCGCGGGGCGGGCGGATACATGCGCGCATGGGCGGGCTTGAGGTGGATCAGGTCACGGGCCGGGACGGGTTGCGCTGAACACGGGCATGGCTGTTGCCATCACCCGCATGACGCCTGCGGATCGGGTGACACCGGTACTGGCACCGACACCGGCACCGACACTGGCATCGGCACTGCCTCCACCCGATCCGCGTGTGCCCAAGGCCCGCGCGGTTCAGGTCAGGCCACGGCCGTCTTCGACAGCGCGCAGAATGGACGTCACGATTTCCAGCTTGGGACAGGGCACGCCCCGCGCCCGTGCCAAGGCAATTGTCGCACCAAAGATCGGCTCAAGCTCCATCGGGCGGCCCTTTTCCAGATCCTGAAGCGTCGAAGGTTTGAAACCGGCATCCCCAGCAGCAAGGTCAAGCCGTTTTTCAGTGCCCATACGAATCTCGGCGCCCTCAGCCTTTGCCAATGCGCGCACCTCTTCCATGATGTCCGCGGCCAATTGCCTTAAGACCGGATCGGCCATGGTTCGTGCCTGGGTGGCGCGGCTGATCGCGGCGACGGAATTCAACGCGCAATTCGAAAACAACTTGGAAAACAGCGAATTCTGGAACGGCTCAGTCTCGCGGATCATCCAACCCGCGCCGCGCAGCAGGTCAGCAATCCGGGCAACATCGTCCCGTGGTTGGCCGGGCAGGCGGCCAAGGTCAAGGTAACCTTCGATTTCGATGTCGATCAGGCCGGGTTCGGGAACCGACGTACCCAGATACGCGATCGACCCGATCGCACGTTCCGGCCCGATTTCGCGCCACAATACGCCGCCGGGATCAACTTCTTCTGCGCCGTGCGTACCGCCGTTGCCATCTGGCACCGGATACCACCAGGGCAATCCGTTTACGACCGGAAGGATGCGCGCATGCGGGGCCATCAACGCCCTGAGCGCTGCGGCCATCGGCGGGATCTGGTGCCCCTTGAGGGCGGTGATCACCACGTCCTGAGGGGGCAGATCGGCGGGGTTTTCGACCGCGTGAACCCTGATGGCGGTTGGAGTCGGGTCCTTGGCCGTGCGCAATCGGATCCCTGTGTTCTGAATGGCGGCCAGATGCGCGCCGCGCGCCACGACTGACACCTGTGCGATGCCATTTGTGCCCGCCGCGCGCGCCAGACGGGCGGCAATCGTGCCACCAATCGCGCCGGGGCCGACAATGCAGATATTCAGATCGCGGTCTGGCAGGGGGGGCAGGGACATGGAAACCTCGGTGGTGCAATTACGTTTCGGGCGACTTTGGCGATACCGGTGAACAGGGGCAAGGGCATGGCCTTGGTTTACAAGTCCTAATTCCCTTGCTAATGCAAATCAGCCCAAAAGGAGCATTGGCGCCTCATGTGTATGACACGATGGCAAGACCGGCTGACGATGGGGCGATGGCGCAGGTCATCGTCAACCTGATCCTTTTTCCGGCAACCAGGCGGCCCAAGCGGCCCCAACACACGAGTTTCTGACAAATGACTGACCTGACCTTTGTGACGAAGGGTGGCGTGACAATCGCACGCCGCGAAACCGAAGCGCGTTATTTGGAGTCTTCCGAAGAGTTGATCCAAAAGCTCGACAGCCATGTCGGTGCGCTGTTCTCATCGAATTACGAATATCCGGGGCGCTATACCCGTTGGGAATTCGGCTTTGCCGAACCGCCCTTGATGATCGAGGCACGCGGACGTGATATGGCCATCCGTGCATTGAACCCACGCGGAGAGGTTCTGATCAAGATCATTCGCCCGGCGTTGGAACAGGTGGATGCAATTGCGACATTGTCGGACGCGCCAGATGGATTGTCCCTGACACTGCGTCAACCGGACCGGGTTTATAACGAAGAAGAACGGTCCCGCGCCCCTTCGGTCTTTTCCGTGTTGCGGGCGTTGACCGATATGTTCTTTACCGAAGAGGACAGCCACCTGGGGTTATATGGTGCATTCGGTTACGACCTAGCGTTTCAATTCGAACCGATCGACCTGACACTGGAACGCCCGGACGATCAGCGCGATCTGGTGTTGTTCCTGATCGACAGCCTTTTGGTGACCGATCATTATTCGACCCGCGCCTTCACCATTTCCTATGACTTTGAAATCGGTGATCTGACGACCAAGGGGTTGAAAGGCGGAACCGAAGCAAAGGATTTTGTTCAGGGTCCATCCGACGTTCCGCGTGGCGATCATGTGCCGGGCGAATACGCCGAATTGGTCAAAGAGGCCAAGAAAAGCTTTCGCCGGGGGGATCTGTTCGAAGTGGTTCCGGGCCAGGTATTTTATGAACCGTGCAAGGACAGCCCTTCGGCCATTTTCCGGCGATTGAAGAAAATCAATCCCGCGCCATTCGGGTTTTTGATGAACTTGGGTGAACAGGAATACCTTGTTGGGGCCAGCCCGGAAATGTTTGTGCGTGTCACCGGGCGGCGGGTGGAAACCTGTCCGATATCCGGCACGATCAAACGGGGTGCCGACGCGATCGAGGATTCCGAACAGATCCTGAAGCTGCTTCAGTCAAAGAAGGACGAAAGCGAACTGACCATGTGTTCGGATGTGGACCGAAACGACAAATCCCGCGTCTGTGAACCGGGAAGTGTTCGGGTCATCGGGCGCCGCCAGATCGAGATGTATTCGCGCCTGATCCACACGGTTGATCACATCGAAGGCCGGTTGCGCGCGGGCATGGATGCCTTTGACGCGTTCCTGTCCCACGCCTGGGCCGTGACAGTGACCGGCGCGCCGAAACTCTGGGCCATGCGGTTCATCGAAAAGCACGAGAAATCAACGCGTTTCTGGTATGGTGGCGCGGTTGGCGCCATCCAGTTTGACGGTGACATGAACACCGGCCTGACCCTGCGCACGATCCGCATCAAGAACGGCGTCGCCGAAGTACGCGCGGGCGCAACCCTTTTGAACGACAGCGACCCGGACGAGGAAGAGGCCGAGACCGAGCTGAAAGCCTCGGCTATGCGTGCGGCCATCCGTGGTGACGTGTCGGGCAACGAAGACGGTGGCGACGGCTGGCGCGTGCCGGTCGGGCAGGGGCGCCGCATCCTGCTGGTCGATCACGAAGACAGTTTTGTGCACACTCTGGCCAATTATTTCCGCCAAACCGGGGCCGAGGTTTTTACGACCCGTTCGCCGGTGGCCGACAATGTCTTTGATGACTACCGCCCTGATCTTGTGGTTTTGTCTCCGGGGCCGGGGAACCCGTCTGATTTCGATTGCCGCGCGACCATTGGCAAGGTGCTGGACCGGGGATTGCCATTGTTCGGTGTCTGCCTGGGTATGCAGGCCATTGCCGATTATTATGGGGCGACATTGGTTCAATTGGATGATCCGATGCACGGCAAACCCTCGCGGGTCAGCGTCAATCAACCTGGCATTGTGTTCAGCGGTCTTCCTGAGGCGGTGACAATTGGGCGTTATCATTCCTTGCACGCGCGTCCTGACACGTTGCCAAAGGAATTGAACGTCACCGCCACGACAAGCGATGGCGTCGTTATGGGGATCGAACACGAAAGCCTGCCGATCGCCGGGGTCCAATTCCACCCGGAAAGCATAATGTCGCTAGGGCAGGATGCCGGTATCCGCATGATTGAAAACGTCGTCAGTCAATTGCGCGCAAAGGCGTAACCTAACCGCCCGCGGCGATCCGGACGAAACCGACCAAACCCGTTTTGAAAACGCGACCGTGCCTGTTGTGCGGTCGCGTTTTTGTTTTGGTAACATTTGGCATGAATACTGCGGAAACACTGCGGGCGGTTTCGATCGCGCCGTTGATCAATCCGCGAATGGTGATCCGGCAATGGGTGACAGTTTTCGTTCCTAACCCACGTCAATCCTTCGCCAATGCGCACCTGTTCTGACACCAATTTCGGGGGCAATATGCGCACTTGGCCCGGCCCTTATTCGCCATAGAGAATACCCAATAGGAAAACTGAACGGCAGTTAAGTAGATGACACAAAAGCGAACTTGACTAAGGGCGCCCAAAAAACGGATCAATTAGGGGGGTCAATATGTATATTAATTGCCCGACCTGCTTGGGCCCAGAATAAGAAAGCGCGAATACGAGACATGACCATGGATTTTGAAAGCAAATCTCTCGACGAACTCAAGCAGATCCGCAAGGATGTGGATGTTGCCATTCGCTCGTTTGAGGAACGCGAACGCAAAAAGGCATTGGCGGCTTTGGAGGCGAAAGCGGCTGAAATGGGCTTTTCCCTGTCCGATCTGACGGGCGGTGCCGGCAAAGCGCGCAAGGTCAATCCACCGAAGTTTCGCCATCCCGACGATGCCACCAAGACCTGGAGCGGGCGCGGTCGCCAGCCCGCATGGGTCAAGGAAATCCTTGCCGCGGGTGGATCACTCGACGATTACCTGATTCGCAAATAAATCTTTAAATGAGCGCGCCCTGCGCCAATAGCTGGGCGCGCACCGTTTCCGCGTCCGGGGCATTGCCCCGGCGTGCTGTCAGCGCCGCGGCCACGCCCGCCGCTTCGCCCGATGCAAACGCGGTGCCCATGACGCGGGTTGACCCATAGGCGAATTGGTCCGCGCCAATCACCCGGCCCGCGTACCACAGATTGCCAAGCCCCTTGGAATGCAATGCGTCCAGTGGCACATGGTAATACCCCTTGCCGCCAATGTGCTCATAGATCGGCTTGCCCGCCTCTGAATGCAGCTCGATCGGCCAGGACGCCCGCGCAACACCGTCACCGCACAATCGCCCCGTCAGAACATCGTCATGGGTGATCTCATAGCGTGCTGCGGGGTGGCGGGTTTCCCGCACCCCGATCTGCGGCCCGGTTTGCGCCAGCCATGCCTTTTCGAACCCCGGAACCGTGTCGCGCAGCACATCAACCATCAAAAGCGCCATTTCACGACCGCTTTGTTCGGCGCGGGTAAAACTCTGCGATGACAGATCGGGCATGTCGCGGTCGATGATCAGCCACCAGAAATCTGTAGATCCTTCGACTCTGGTATAAATCCCGCCATCGGTGCGGTGAATCTTGTGTGCGGATCGTGTGTTAAAGACGTCCACGGCCGCTTTCATCCGGTCACGATCAACCCGGCCTTCAAGCGTCAGCCCGCCGACACGCAGCGGCATTGTGAACGCCTGAAGCCGCCCTTCGCCATCACCCAGACGCATCTGTTCCCCGGCAACCAACGCAAGGTTTGCATCCCCCGACGCATCCACAAAGCTTTCTGCGATCAGGCGAAAACGGCCATCCATTCCGGCCACTGTCACGCTTTCCAGCGCCTCGCCCGTGCGCGCGGCGGCGGCGACCCGCGAATGAAGAAACACGTCAACCCCATGGGCGGCCAGAACGCGGTCCAACCCCACTTTCAACCGTTCGGGATCCAGCAGAATGATCCAGTTGCCGGTTGTCGGTGAATGATAGGGGCGACAATCCAGACCAAGACGGCGCATTTCATCCAGCACCTGTTCGCCCGCGCCCGAAACCGATGGGGTGGCCGTGTCTCCTCCGTGATGAAAGAACCCGCAATAGGCCAGGACCTGTGCATTGGTCGCCGCCCCGCCCAGAAATCCGTACTTTTCCACCAGGGCAACCCGCGCACCGGCCTTGGCCGCGCCAAGGGCTGCGCCCACTCCGCCTGCACCGCCGCCGGTGATGACAACGTCGTAATCGGTTTCAGACCGGGGCATTCAGTTTCTCCAACTCAGGAAATGTCGTTCGGCACGCCCGATCAGGAAATTCACCGTCAGCCCAAGGATCGACAGCATGGCCACACCGGCGATCAACTGATCCGTGGACATAAGGTTCCCGGCCAGCAGGACATAGGCCCCGATACCGTATTCGGCGCCAATCATTTCGGCTGCAACCAACAAAATGATCGAGATTGAGGCCGAAATCCGCGTGCCCGACAGGATTGCGGGCAGGGCGGCGGGCAGCACGATTTTGCGAATGATGTCAAACCGCGACAAGCCAAAGCTTTGGCCCATGCGGATCAACGCGCGATCCACGGAATCGATCCCCCCATAGGTGGCGATGACGGTGGGAAAGAACGTGCCGAACAGGATCGTGGCCACCTTGGACCCTTCGCCAATGCCGAACCAGATGATGAACAGCGGCAGCAACGCGATCTTGGGAATGGGAAAGATGGCCGCCACCAACGGCGCGATCCCGGCCCGCGCAAAGGAATTCAACCCGACAGCGGTGCCAACGATCAGCCCCAGCAAAGACCCGGCGGTGAACCCGATGACAAGCCGCTGAAGCGACGCGCTGACGTGTTTTTGCAGGTTGCCCGACCGGGCCAAGTCCATGAACGCTTCCCAGGCTTCGGATGGGGCGGGCAGGACCAACGCCGAGATGATTCCAGCGCGCGACCCGGCCTCCCAGACCAGCAAAAGCACGGCAAAGACCGCAAGCCCGACAAAACGCCGCGATTGCGGTAGGAACCCGCCGCCCCGGAACCGCACGGGGCGGACGCCGGGTTGGCTTGGTGGATTGCCATCGGCCGAAGTTGCGGTGGTGTCAGCCATGTCTGGCCTCCTTGGGGAAAACGTTGTGTGTGGTTCGGCAGTGGCGTGCCCGCATGGGCCGGGATCGGAATGCGCGTTCAGTCACCGGCCAATTCCACATCGGCGGCCTGTGCCTCTTCGCGCATCATGTCCCACAGGGTCTGTTGGATTTCACCGATCCGCGGGTTGGACACGTGGCGATCCTTCAGCGGCATGTCGATTTCAACGACCTCGCGGATCACACCGGGGCGGCGGGACAGAACAACAACCTTGTGACCAAGGCGCACGGCTTCGGCCAGATTGTGGGTGATGTAACAGGACGTGAACCTTTCGCGGTCCCACAGGTCAATCAGATCATCCATCAGCAATTCGCGGGTCTGGCTGTCCAGGGCCGACAGGGGTTCGTCCATAAGCAGGACTGCGGGGTTCACGCTTAACGCGCGCGCAATTGCGACCCGCTGTTTCATGCCGCCCGACAATTGTTTGGGCACCGCGCCGCGAAAATCACCCAGGCGGGTGCGTTCCAGAACGTCGGTGATCCGGGCCTCTTTTTCACTGGCGGGCAGGTCGTGCCCCTCTAGCACAAGGGACACGTTGCCTTCGACACTGCGCCACGGAAGCAGCGCGAAATCCTGGAATACATAAGTGAGAGGGTTGAGAGAGCCGACTGGCGGCTCTCCCACCTGAAGCACCTGTCCCTGATCGGGTTTCTCAAGCCCGCCCAGCAGACGCAAAAGGGTTGATTTTCCACAGCCCGAGGGGCCGATCACGCAGACAATCTCACCCGCCTTGATCTCAAGATTGATGTCCCTGAGGACCTCAAGATCACCATAGCTGTGCGACAAGCCTTCTACGCGCAGGTCCATGCCCCTCGATCCCCTGACTTACCAGGTTTTGACAAAGCTGCCGTCGACCAACTGGTCCACGGTCAGATCGCTGTCCACAAGACCGGAATCTTTGAACCACTTCATCTGCTTGGCCACGTCTGTCTTGTTCAACCCGGCACCGTCGTTCAGGAACATCGCGCCGCTTTGAATTGGCCCCTTGGCTTTGTCATAGGGACGATCGGCATAGACATATTTGTGGATCATCATGGTGATCTCTTCCTTTTCGGCCGGATCAGCCTTTGGGTCGAGCATCACACGGTTCATATCCGCAATCCCTTTGGCATAGGCGCGGATGAACCGTTCCACCATGTCGCGGTTGTTTTCGATGTTGTCCACGCTCGTGATCATGGTCGAAATCTGGTATTCGACGTAATCGTTAAGGCGGCCGATTTCCTGCGCGGCACCACCTTTGACCAATGCCTTGGCGATGTGGGGCACCATGATCATCACGTCGGTCTGGCCCGATTTGATCGCCGCAATCATCGCGCCAACCTTTTGCAGCGGGACCATTTTGATGTCGCCCATGTTCCAACCCTTGGCATCGGCGATGCGGCTGGTCATGTAGTGAAAGGTCGAACCGACCTGCGTCATGGAAACCGAATGCCCCGGAAGACCGTCCAGCGATGTCAGACCGGCCTCATACGCCTTGTTTGACGCCAGAACCATCATGCCATCATAGCCTTTGGTTTCGTGCAGAACGCCGCCCACGATGCGGATCGCGTTCTTTTCGGCAAGGTTCATCAATCCGCCGGTCACACCGGTGACGCCAAAATCCACATCCCCTGATGCGGTGGCCACGGCAATGGGCTGGGCCGCCTGAAAGAATTCGAATTCAACGTCCAGACCTTCGTCAGCGAAATAACCCTTTTCAAAGGCCACGAACCCGGCGCCATGGCTGGTAAAGCGCAAGGCGCCCAAAGTGACCTTGTCGTTGGCCAATGCAGCAGAAGCGCCCAGTGTCATCGACGCGGCAGCCAGTGTGCCAACCCCGGCAAGCCACGCGCGGCGTGTCAGTTTGGTAATCATTATATTGTCCTCCCATGCCCCCGTCGGGGCTGTCCCTTCGAAAGTACTTGGGGGGGCGACCCCCCGGTTGGAAAAGTCTGGACCAAATATAATGGGTAGGAAAGCCTTTGCTTTCGGTCACGCCATAGCTTGACGCTATGCTGTCAGGCCAAATCGCGATAGGATAAGGGGCAATTGCGCACCCGCCATTTCCGCGCCAGTCTGGATGACCCCGCCGCGGTCTTCGGCGGTTTTCAGAAACGCGGTGACGGCGGGCTGTGTCACGACATCGCCCACCAAGGTTCCCGGCGACAGACCGCCAAGTTCGTGAACCATGCTGACGCCGTCCAGCCCGACAGAAGACGCATTCACAACCAGATCATATCCCGAAACGGCTTCGGGGCGGGCCACCTGTTGGGCGCGTCCCTGCGTCAGTGGCGACAATTGGTCGGCCAGATCGCGCGCCTTGGCGGTATCCGTGTCCACCAGATCAACATGCGCGCCACCGGCCACCAATCGCGCGGCGATGCTTGCTCCGGCGCCGCCGCACCCGAACACCAGGCCGCGTGCCCCTTTCGGCGCAACGCCATGATCCGCCATCGCCGCCACAAATCCAGCGCCATCGGTGTTGTCCCCGATCAGCGCACCATCCGCGCCCCGGATCACCACGTTGACGGCGCCGACAATGCGCGCGTCGTCACTCAACCGATCCATTGCGCCCAAAACCGCGTGTTTGTGCGGCGCTGTCACAACCGCCCCAAGGGCATTTTCAGCGCCGCGCAACAAGGCAAGGAAATCCGCGACAGACGGGGCCGAAAGGTTGAGCGGGGTCATGACCACATCATGCCCGCCCGCAAGAGCCCATGCGTTGAACCGTTCGGGCATCACCGCATGGGCAATCGGATGTCCGATCATAAAGGCCACTCTGGCGGCGGCGGTGGTGGCGGTAGAACGGCGCATGCCTGCACAATGAATGCCAAAATGAGCGGGCGCAATGACCGGGGCAGGCACAGGTGGAATTGGCAATCGCTGCGAACCCCCTATGATCATGCAAAGACAACAGGACAACGCCCGATGATTTCATTCCGCCAGCTCGAAGTGTTTCGCGCCGTCATGCTGACCGGGTCGATATCGTCGGCGGCGCACCAACTTGGCATCGCCCAACCCACGGTGACAAACACGATCCGGCGGTTCGAAGATGTTCTCGGCGCGGTTCTGTTTGACCGCACCGGCGCGCGCCTGAAACCCACGATTGTGGCCCGCCAGATTTTCAAGGTCGTGAACCCTTCGATGGCCGGGTTTGATCACCTGACCGATCAGATTTCCCAGATCGTGCAGGGCACGTTGGCGTCATTCGGTATCGGCGTGTCCCCATCCGTCAGTCAGGGCCTTGCCCCGCGCGCGCTGGCCCATTTCGCAGCACAAAAACCCGACACCCGGCTGCGCATGGATACATTGGCCCGCCTGCATTACACAGAATACCTTTGGCTGGCCGAAGGCGATTGCACCGTGACGATCATTCCGTCCCAGGACCCGGCAATCATCACCCATCAGGTGGCGGAATTCACCCTTGTCTGCGTTGTGCCCGCAGATCATCGTCTGGCCCGGCGCAGCAGCGTGACGATCACCGACATCGCCCGCGAACGTCTGATCGCCTTTCACCCGGCGGCCCCTTTGGACCCGGCCCTGAAAACCATGTTTTCCGATGCTGGCCTTGTGCCGGACGTGTCGGTTGAAACCCGGTTCGCAATGACGGCCCCGCACCTGATGCGCGAAGGGTTTGGGATTGCGGTGATTGACGAATTGTCGGCCCTTGGCATTCGTGACCCCGATCTCAGGATCATTCCGCTGGACGACGCGCCCTATCGGCCGGTGCTTTTGAATTACCTGGGGGAAAACGCGGTTGAACCGGATTTGGCGCTGATTCACACATGCCTGACCCAGGCGGCGGCAGAATTCGGCGTCACATCGCGCAGCTGAGGCCCGGCCACGTCATAGCGTCAGGACATGGCCTTTGGCAGCGTTCTGACTGGACCCATGTCCGCACGCGCGCCATTCTGGCCCGCATATCCAGCGGAGGAAATGATGACAGCCCTCACCAAACACCAGTGCACGGCGATCGCACAAGCATCCAACGCAGGGTTGCCTTATGCGGTTTGGCGCGTGCCGGGGGGCGATGCATTTTCCCTGATCATTGCCACCAGCCCGGCGTTTCAGGCACCGGTGTTCGGCCCGCGCGTCGCACCTGCGTTTGCCTTGGCCGCCTTTGATG
The DNA here is from genome assembly GCA_050633485.1 of Pseudooceanicola sp. Lineage (GTDB taxonomy): Bacteria > Pseudomonadota > Alphaproteobacteria > Rhodobacterales > Rhodobacteraceae > Pseudooceanicola. The sequence continues at coordinate 53,490 of JBOEGP010000022.1, read as the reverse complement.
CGCCCGATGGCAATATCGCCTGGCATTTGCCCGCCGACATCGTTGTTACCGACACATTGGCCTATCGCCACGGGGCGGATTTCACCCCCGAACCGGCCACAAATGCCCAATCGGCCTTTGCGGATCTGCCGGCCACGGGGGCAGTGCGCGCGGCGGCGTCCGATCTGGCCGACCCCGCGCCAACCGCACGGGCGGATTACGAAACCCGCGTGGCACGCACCGTTGCGGCGATCAGGTCGGGGCAGGCGGAAAAGGTGGTCATGTCACGGATCGAACCGCGCCCCTTGGCCGGGGATCACGATTTGCGCGACCTGGTTCAGGCATTGGCGCGCGCGCATCCGAATGCCTTTGTGTCACTGGTATCGTCGGACATATCAGGCACTTGGCTGACCGCCACACCCGAGGTTCTGTTGGCCAACGGGGCGGATGGTGTGCGCACCATGGCCCTTGCCGGAACCCAATGGCCGGACCCGGATCAGGACATAAGCGCCCTGATCTGGCCCGCAAAGATTGTCGAAGAACAAGGGATCGTCGCACAGGAGGTGCGCGCCGCCTTTGCCGACGCAGACATCGCGAATGTCATCGAAACCTTGCCTGCCACCGTGCGCGCCGCCAACCTGTGCCATCTAAGATCGGATTTCCACGCACCGGCCGCCACGCCACGCCAATTGGGCGATCTGTTGCGCCGTCTGCACCCAACGTCGGCTGTCTGTGGCATGCCCCGCGCCGCCGCCCGCGACATCATTCTGGCCGAAGAGGGGCCGACACGCGGCTTTTACACCGGCTATCTTGGCCCCGTCGCGCTGGATGGCGAAACCCGGCTGATGGTCAATCTGCGTTCGGCACGAATTACGCCTACGCAGGCATTCCTTCACGTGGGCGGCGGCATTGTTGCCGCTTCGGACCCGGCACTTGAATACGTCGAAACCGTTGAAAAGACACGCACAATCGCGCAGGTCTTATGACCTATTTGCGAATGGCCATCGGTTTGCCGACCCAATCGGGTACGGGGATTTGCGACTGCGCGTCCAGCATCGCCCTTAACGCGGCCAGCACTGGTTCGGGATAGGGCGCAACACGCGGACCCGACCGATCAATATGAAGCGAGATGCCTTCGCCCGTGGCCGAAAGCCACCCGTCGGTGTGATACAATTCCTGGCAGAAATGATAGGCCTTTGGCCCCACATCCAGCAGACGGAATGTGGTGTAAACGGTTGAATCCGGTGGCAATTCCCGCACGTAACGAATGCGGAATTCTGCGGAAAACGTGGTAAAGGCGCCCTTGGCCGCATAGCTTATACCAAGGCCGACGTTCTCCTGCACCTCGTCCACGCCCCAATCGAACAGGACCCCATAATAGGCCATGTTCAAATGGCCGTTGTGATCGATCCATTCGGGGCGCAACGCCTGTTCGGCGGACCGGATTGGGGCGATTGTCATTTTCTAAGCTCCATTTTTTTTCCAACCCAGGGGGGGCGGGGCAGATCGGCCTGTTCGGCAGCGATGGCGTCCAGCTTTGCCTTGATTTCGGGTGGATAGGGCGCGACACGGGGCCCGGATTGATCGATATGAAGCGAAATATTTTCGCCGGTGGCCGCGATCCATCCATCCGAATGCACCAATTCCTGCGCGTAATGAAACGACTTTGGCCCCACATCCAGAATGTGAAATGAACACCGCACCCGGTCGCCCAGCTTCAATTCCCGCAGATACCGCACCCGAAATTCCGCCGAAAATGTCGTATAGCCGGACGTGGCACGATAGGCGGCGTCAAACCCGATGCGTTTGAACACGTGGCCGCAGCCCTGGTCAAAAAGCACACCATAAAACGCCATGTTCATATGGCCGTTATGGTCGATCCAATCCGGCAAAACCTCCATCGGGTGTGACAAAAGCGGGGCGTCCTGTCCGGTGCTGGCCTGTGTTGTTGCTTGGGGCATCAGGCTTTTGGCTTTCGTTGGGCCACGCTCAGACCCGCGGCTTTCCACGCGCCGAAACCGCCGGTCAGGTTCACGGCCTTAAGCCCCATTTCCTGCGCAACCTGCGTGGCCAAAAGGGATCGCCACCCGCTGGCGCAATAAAAGACGAATGTCTTGTCCTCGGCGAAATATGGTTTGTGATAGGGGCTTTCCGGGTCGATCCAGAATTCCAACATCCCGCGCGGGGCGTGGCGTGCGCCGGGCAGCATGCCGTCGCGCTCCAACTCGCGCACGTCGCGCAGGTCCACAAATGCAACGCTGTCGTCAGTCAACAATGCCTGCGCATCTTTGGCCGCGACCTGATCCACCTGCGCCTCGGCGCGGGCCATAAGCTCTTTGATACCGATGCCCATTCTGTTCCCTTTCCTGTTCGCGTCAAAGGTGCCGCGTGCGACACCCAAGGGCAAGGGGGCGCATGGAAAACACGCCGGGGACACCGCAAGTGGGGCTTACAGCCCCAGCTTTTCCGACACCATCTGGCTGACCGCCGCCGGATTGGCCTTGCCGCCCGTCGCTTTCATCACCTGCCCAACGAACCACCCGGCCAGTTTCGGATTCTGTTTGGCCTTTTCCACCTGTTGCGGGTTGGCGGCGATCACCTCGTCCACCGCGCTTTCAATTGCGCCGGTATCGGTGACCTGCTTCATGCCTTCGGTTTCCACGATTTCGGCAGGGGCGCGACCCGAAGTATAAGCGATTTCAAAGACATCCTTGGCGATCTTGCCGTTGATGTCGCCCTTGGTGATCAACCCAACGATCTGGCCAAGGTTTTCCGGTGATATCGGGCTTTCGGTGATGTCGTGGTCTTCTTTCTTCAACCGCCCGAACAATTCGTTGATGACCCAGTTGGCCGCCAGTTTCCCATCGTGACCATCGGCCACTTTTTCAAAGAATGCGGCATTTTCGGACTCGGCTGTCAGCACACCGGCATCATATTCGGACAGGCCGAAGTCATTGACAAAACGCGCTTTCTTTTCATCGGGAAGCTCGGGGAGAGAACCGGCAATGTCGTCAACCCAGGCCTGTTCAATCTCAAGCGGCAACAGGTCAGGGCATGGAAAATAGCGATAATCGTGCGCTTCTTCTTTGGAACGCATCGACCGGGTTTCGCCCTTGTCCGGGTCATAAAGCCGGGTTTCCTGAAACACCTCGCCGCCGCCTTCCAGAATGGCGATCTGACGTTTCGCTTCGTAATCAATGGCTTGTTGGATGAACCTCATGGAGTTCATGTTCTTGATTTCGCACCTTGTGCCAAGGTGGTCAAAATCCTGTGTCGCCTGGTATTTTTCATATGCGCCCGGCAGGCACACAGAAACGTTCACATCGGCCCGCAGGTTGCCGTTTTGCATGTTGCCATCACATGTCCCCAGATAGCGCAGGATCTGACGCATCTTGGCGACATAGGCCGCGGCCTCTTCGGGGCCACGAATATCGGGGCGGCTGACGATTTCCATCAGGGCAACCCCGGTACGGTTCAAATCAACAAAGGACATGTTCGGATCCATGTCATGGATCGATTTGCCCGCGTCCTGTTCCAGATGAATGCGTTCGATCCGAACAAGGCGGGCGACACCTGGGCCCATATCCACCAGGATTTCACCTTCTCCGACAATCGGATGGTATAGCTGACTGATCTGATACCCCTGCGGCAAATCGGGGTAGAAGTAATTCTTGCGGTCGAACGCCGATCTCAGGTTGATTTCCGCCTTTAGGCCCAGACCGGTGCGCACGGCCTGTTCCACGCAGAATTCGTTGATCACCGGCAACATGCCGGGCATTGCCGCATCCACAAAGGCCACGTTCGAATTGGGTTCGGCCCCAAATTTGGTCGAAGCACCGGAAAACAGTTTGGCGTTAGAAGCCACCTGCGCGTGGACTTCCATTCCGATGACCAGTTCCCAGTCGTGCTTGGCGCCCGCGATTACCTTGGGTTTGGGAGTCTCATAGCTCAGATCCAGCATGGTCTGTCCTTTTGCGCAGTGAACCATCGCGTTCTAGGACAGGGCCGACAGGGGGGCAAGGGGCAGCGTCGCGGGGTTAGTCCGGGTCGCGCAGTTCAATACCATCGGGCGTGAATGCAACGATGTGCCCGGCGGCCAGTTCCCGGTTGAAATGCCGCGAGATGATACAGCGCGCGACGCTTTCGCCTTCTTCGCTTAACACGCCCGGAGCGGGCAGCGCGGCAAATGGCGATTGTTGGGTTTCGGCCCAGGGGCGCGGATGCAGTTCGCGCATGTGTTCGGTCAGCAACCAATGAAGATTGTCGAATATTTTCTTGCGGTTGCGTCGGCCATCCGCGCTTAGGTCATCAGGGGCCGATGCGCAGCAATTCGCGATTGCCACATGCGCGGTGATCTGGTTGACCACGACTTGTGTGCCATGGCCTTCGACAATGTCGCGCATGCCTTCGATATAGCGGTCAATGTCCAGACGGCTGGCCAATTCCGGCACAGCGCGCAACGCGTCAAACCAAACCCAGGTGTATCCGCCTTCGCCCCAGATATCTTCCACCTGTTCCGCGGTTCTGTGGGCCATATCGTCCAGCATTTCATAAGACCCGAACCAGCGGGGCAAAAGGTGCAGGCCGAATTGGCGCAGATAGGTCGGATTGGTTGGCGAAAGGTCGATCAGGTCTTCGTAATCATCGCAAACACGGGATTTTGCGGCGGGATCGCCCAGCAAAAGATCGCAGCGCGCCTTGGCCAGGATCGCGCTGTCTTCTTCGATGGCGCAGAACGGATCAAGGATTTCGGCCGCACGCCGGAAATGATAGCGGAATTGGGTTTCGTCGGTAGACGGGCGTGATGTCGGGCGGCGCGGTCCAAGGCTGATCAGGCCCAAATCCATATGTGCCTGTGCCACGACGACGGCGACCCCCCAGCATCGCGGATGATCATCCAGCGCCTCTTCCAGTGATGCAACAATAGACCCGCAAGGTTGTTCGCCTGCGGCATTCGATGCTTCGGCGGCGGCGACGAAATCGGATCGCGCACCTTGGGACAGCAATTCGGCCAGCGCCGTGCCGTCCGCCAGCATTTCGCGGTTTCGGTCGGTTTCGCGGATGAGTTTGCCCAGCACGTCCCATTGTTCCTGACGGATCAGGAATTGGCCCTTGCCGATATATGTCTGGCGATGCTGATCGTCCTGCGATTCCGATCGCACCGGAAGGATCAATCCGCGATCACGCATCGGGCGCCCGCTGGAACTGCCGCGTTTCAGGTTCATCGCGAATTGTGCAAGCCCCACGGCGTCGGTCTGGCTGCGCGCGGCCGGTTGCGGCGCACCATGCTGTTCCACGGCCACCCGTTTCAGCGGGTTGCGTGTCAAACGTGACGTCAGCAGGTTCGGAAAACGGGCAAGGCCACGCATTCAAATCTCCGGGGGCATTCATTTCGGTGCCGACACTATGGTTTGGCAATCCGGCTGAATAATGGCCGCATTCGGGAGATTGGGGGAAGATTTCGCGATGTTCCTGTCTGACCAACGACCGGTGGTGCCAATTTGGGCAGTGCATTTGTGCCCGCTTTGTCGGTCTTTGCCCCTGGCTTTCTGCGGCGCGGCGGGGGCTTTTATCAGGGCGTGGCGCAATTTCGCGGCGCGTTTGCCATGAATGGGCCAAGATCACGCCACGCGGACACGTGATCGGTGTCACGATTGCCTTGGTTCTCGCAAGCGCCGGATCAGGTCAGGTCAGGTCAAGTCAAGTCAGGGCAAATGTCAGCGCCCGCCAGCCACGTCAAGGATTGACCGGGTGGTGTAACTGGCCGCGTCCGACAACAGCCACAAAATGGCCTGCGCGACCTCTTCGGGGGTGCCTGTGCGCTGCATCGGTATGTTACCGGCCAGTTGTGCGGCGCGGTCGGGCATGCCGCCCTTGGCGTGAATGTCGGTGTCAATCAGGCCGGGGCGCACGGCGTTGACGCGAATGCCTTCTGCCGCCAGTTCATCGGCCAGCCCAAGTGTAAACGTGTCGATGGCCCCCTTGCTGGCGGCGTAGTCCAGAAACTGATGGGCGGATCCCAACCGGGCCGCGGCCGAAGACGTGTTCACGATGCCGCCTCCCGCTGCTTTCCTGCGCATCAGTTCAACCGCGCCGCGCGCCACAAGGATGGCGGACACGACGTTGATTGTGAACATGCGCGTCAGGCGGTCTGGCGTCATGTCGGTGATCGATGCCCGCACATCCACGATTCCGGCGTTGTTGACCAGATCAAGCGGATGGTCAGGTGCGGCAAGAGCGGCGGCCTGCGCGATCATCGGCGCAACACTTTCCGGTTCGCCCAGGTCCGCCATCAGCAGATGCGCCTCGCCGCCCATGGCGCGCACGTCTTCGGCCACCTGTTCGGCCCCGTCGATGTTCTGGCCGTAATGCACCAGCACCGTCAGGCCCGGCCGCGCCGCCATGCGTGCCACAGCCGCCCCGATGCCCGAACTTGCCCCGGTGATGAACAACGTGCGTGGGTCAGCCATTCAGGATCCTTTCGACCATTTCGCCGGTATCGCGGCTAAGACCCTCGCGCGTGGCGATCCGGGTCAGCGCCTCGTGGATCATGCCCTGACGGTCGGCGTCATAGCGTTTCCATGTCTGAAAGGCGCTCATCATCCGGGCCGTTGTTTGCGGGTTCAGTGCGTCAAGCTTGATCAGCCAATCCGCCATCACCTTGTATCCCGCGCCAGACGCATGGTGGAACCCGGCCTGATTCATTGCCAATGCGCCGAAAACCGCGCGGAACCGGTTGGGGTTGCCGATGGCAAAATCGGGATGTTCCGTCAGCCGCGTTACGACGGCCGCCGTGTCCGCCGGCGCGGCAAAGGCGATCTGAAGCATGAACCACTTGTCCATCACCAGCCGGTCATGGCGCCATTGGTTTTCAAAGGCGGCCAATGCCGCATCGCCCTTGTTGGCGACCAATAGCGCGCTGAGAGCGGCAAGCTGTTGGGTCATGTTGTCCGCGGCATCAAACTGCGCCTGCGCCAAGGCCCCGCCATCGCGGCGCGCCAACAGCATCAGGGCCGAATTGGTCAGTGCCCGCGCGGCGGCAGGCCCGGCATCGGGACGGTAATCCCCCGGCACCTGATAGACGGAATAGGCAGTGCGCAGCGGTTCCTCAAGGGCGTCGGCCATCGCGTCGCGCAGGGCTTCGCGTACCGTGTGGATCGCCTGCGGATCGGGCACGCGGCCCGCATCGACCTGCGCCTGCGCAAGGTCGTCTTCGGACGGCAAGGCAAGGACCAGCGCGACAAAGCCCGGATCAAGGGCGTCATCGGCCAACATGGCCGCCAATGCGCCAAGGTATCCGGCATCCGGCGCAGCACCATCATTCAGCATCCGCAACAGGACATCACGGGCCAGGGCGCGCCCGGCCTCCCATTTGCAAAAGGGATCGGTGTCATGGGCCAGCAAAAAGGCGCGTTCGGCATTGTCCGTGTCCCGGTTCAGGATCACAGGGGCCGAAAACCCACGCAGGATTGACGGAATCGGGCGCGCGGACAGGCCGGTAAAGGTAAAGCTCTGCTCGGCCTCGGTCATCTCGCACAGGGTGGTTTCGCACACTTCGTCGCCATTGGGGCCAAGCAGGCCAACGGCCACGGGAATAACGCGCGGATCCTTGACCGGCTGGCCGGGGGTCGGGGGCGTCGATTGGCGCAATGTCAGGGTATAGGTGCCGTCCTCATACGTGTCCTTGACATCGACGCGTGGGGTGCCTGCCTGTGAATACCAGCGTTTGAACTGGCCCAGGTCGCGCCCGGTCGTGTCCTCGAATACCTGCAACCAGTCTTCGATCGTGCAGGCCTGTCCGTCGTGGCGTTCGAAATACAGATCCAACGCCTTGGAATAGGCGTCATCGCCCACGATGCGTTTCAGCATGCCGATCACCTCGGCGCCTTTTTCATAGATCGTCGCGGTGTAAAAGTTATTGATTTCGACAAAACTGTCGGGGCGCACCGGATGCGCCAAGGGGCCATTGTCTTCGCGGAATTGCCGCCCGCGCAGGTCGATCACATCGCCAATCCGCTTGACCGGCTCTGAGCGCATGTCGGCGGTGAACTGGGCATCGCGAAACACGGTCAGCCCTTCTTTCAGGCACAGTTGAAACCAATCGCGGCAGGTGATCCTGTTGCCGGTCCAGTTGTGGAAATATTCATGCGCGATGATCGCTTCGATCCGTTCAAAATTGGCATCCGTGCTGGTTTCAGGGCTGGCCAGAACGGCAGAGGAATTGAAAACGTTCAGGCCCTTGTTTTCCATCGCGCCCATATTGAAATCGTCCACCGCAACGATGTTGAAAATATCAAGGTCATATTCGCGGCCATAAACATCTTCGTCCCATTTCATCGACTTGATCAGGCTTTCCATCGCAAAAGCGCATTTGCCTTCGTCACCGGGGCGCACCCAGACGTTCAGATCAACCTTGCGCCCTGATTGCGTGGTGAATGTGCCGGGATGGGCCAACAGATCACCGGCGACCAGCGCGAACAGGTAGGCCGGTTTCGGCCAGGGGTCGTGCCATTCGGCAAAACCGTCCTTTTGGCTGCGTGGGTTGCCGTTGGACAGCAGCACCGGAAGATCGCCGGAAATCCGCACCGTAAACACCGACATGACATCGGGACGGTCAGGGTAATACGTGATCTTGCGAAACCCTTCGGCCTCGCATTGGGTGCAATACATGCCGTTGGACATATAAAGCCCCTCAAGCGCGGTGTTCTTGGCCGGGGCGATTTCGACCTCGGCCTCCCATAGGAACGGCTCGTCGGGAACGGGGCAGGTCAGGCCTTGGTCGGTGATGTCTGGCGATACCGGAACGCCATTGATCGCGGCGGATTTCAGGATCAATTGTTCGCCGTGCAGGAAAAAGGTTCTGTCCGTCGCGTCGGGGTTCGGGCGAAACCGGATATGGCTTTTTACCCGCGTGGCATCGGGCGACAGGGTGAATTCCAACAGCACGTCATCCACCAGATAGGCGGGTGGGGTATAATCCTTAAGGTAGATCGTCGTGCCTTGGTCGGTCATTGTCGCCTCCGTTCGTGGTTGGGTTATTGCTGGGGCAGGGGATGGCGAATTGCAAGGGCGGGTCCGCCCCCATCCTCGCTAGCGCGGGGTGTTTTTCGCGGGGCCGGTTGCCGGGCGCGGGCGTATAAAGGCCGCATCGTTTGTGTCGCCTGTGCGCGCCGGGCCTGGGTGGGGGCGCCTTTGGTTCTGCTTGCCGCGCCCAAGGCAGGCAGGTAGCGTCGCGCAACACCAGTTCAGGAGGTCGGCATGGCAGACAGGGTCACAGTTCACGGTTTGCAGGTGGCGGACACGCTTTATCAATTCGTTATGGACGAGGCGCTGCCGGGCACAGGCGTGGATGCTGACGGCTTTTGGGCCGGGTTTGCCGCAATCGTTGCCGATCTGACGCCGCAAAACCGAACCCTGTTGGAAACCCGCGAATCCATGCAGCAGCAGATCGACGCCTGGCATGTGTCGCGGCGTGGTCAGCCCCATGATCCGGTCGCCTATCGCGCCCTGTTGGAAAAGATCGGATATCTTGTGCCCGAGGGCGCGGATTTCGAGATTGAAACCGACAGGATCGACCCCGAAATCGCCCATATCGCCGGTCCGCAGCTGGTCGTGCCTGTCACCAATGCGCGCTATGCGTTGAACGCCGCGAATGCGCGTTGGGGGTCGCTTTACGATGCGTTGTACGGAACCGATGCGCTTGGCGATCTGCCAAAGGGCGCGGGTTATGACACCGATCGCGGGGCGCGGGTGATCGCCTGGGCCAAGGCGCATCTTGATGCCACAGTGCCGCTGACCGGGGCATCATGGGCCGATGTCACCGGGTTGGCCGTGGACGATGACGGGCTGCTGGCAAGCAGTGAATCCGGGCCGCACCGCCTGGGCGACAAGGCGGCCTTTGTTGGTCACCGTCAGGATGATCAGGCGCCCCTGCGCGTTCTGTTGCGCAAGAACGGGCTGCTGATCGAAATCGTCGTGGATTATGACACGCCGGTCGGCCAGCAGGACAAGGCGGGCATTTCCGATGTCCGGTTGGAAAGCGCGGTGTCCGCGATCATGGATTGCGAAGACAGCGTCGCCGCCGTCGATGCCGAAGAAAAGGTCGGCGCCTATCGCAATTGGCTGGGCCTGATGAAAGGTGACCTGAGCGAGGTGGTCGAAAAGGGGGGCTCAGCCTTTACCCGCCGCCTTGAGCCGGACGCGGAATTCACAATGCCGGATGGCGAAGCGGAAAGCATCAAGGGCCGCGCCTTGATGCTGGTGCGCAATGTCGGCCACCTGATGACCAACCCCGCGATCCTTGATGCACAGGGTGATGAGTTATTCGAAGGGCTGATGGATGCCGTCATCACCACATTGGCGGGCATACATGACCTGGCCAAATCCGGTGGCGATCGCAATTCGGTCGAAGGATCGCTGTATGTGGTGAAACCCAAAATGCACGGCCCGGACGAGGTCGCCTTTGCCAACGAAATCTTTAACCGCGTCGAGGCGATGCTGGGGCTGCGGCAATACACGGTCAAACTGGGGATCATGGACGAAGAACGCCGCACCTCGGTCAACCTCAAGGAATGCATCCGCGCCGCGAAACACCGGGTTGCGTTCATCAACACCGGGTTCCTTGACCGCACCGGGGATGAAATCCACACCGGGATGGAGGCCGGGCCGTTTCTGCCCAAGGGCGAGATGAAGACGACCGCATGGATCACATCCTATGAGGATCGCAACGTGGATATCGGCCTGGCCTGTGGCCTGAAAGGACGCGCGCAGATCGGCAAGGGGATGTGGGCGATGCCGGATCGCATGGCCGAGATGCTTGAGGCCAAGATCGCACACCCAAAGGCCGGCGCGAATTGCGCCTGGGTGCCATCACCCACGGCCGCGACCCTGCACGCCACACATTACCATCACGTTGATGTCGCGGCACTTCAGGACGACATCGCCCAAGGCGGATCACGCGGCACATTGGATGATCTGTTGTCGATCCCGGTTCTGACCGGCCGCAACCTGAGCGCCGAAGAAGTCACCCGCGAGGTTGAAAACAACGCGCAGGGCATCCTTGGGTATGTGGTGCGCTGGATCGATCATGGGGTGGGCTGTTCCAAGGTGCCCGATATTCATGACGTCGGATTGATGGAGGATCGCGCGACATGCCGAATTTCGTCTCAGGCATTGGCCAATTGGTTGCATCACGGCATCGTGGACGATTCCCAGGTGATGGACGCGATGCGCAAGATGGCCGCGGTGGTGGATCGTCAGAACGGCGATGACCCGGATTACCGCCCGATGGCCCCCGGTTTCGACGGTTTCGCATTTCAGGCCGCCTGTGATCTGGTGTTCAAGGGCCGTGTGACCCCATCTGGTTACACCGAACCCGTGCTTCATCGTCGCCGGCTTGAGATGAAGGCGGCACGGTGATCGCCCCATCAAGCGCCGCTTCAAGCGCCCATGTCGCCCATCGAATGGGCGCAGCGCGCGCACACCAATCGTGGTCAACAGAAAGGACCCCCCATGAATGAGATTTCGCTGCGCAAAGCGCGCCTGATCATGCGCAAGACCTTCGACAAGGGCCGCGAGATGGAGCTAAAGCCCCTGTCGGTCGTCGTTCTGGACGCCGGAGGCCACGTCAAAGCGTTTGAGCGCGAAGATGGCGCATCGCCCGGACGGTTCGCAATTGCACATGGCAAGGCTTATGGCGCCGTGATGTTGGGCATGGGTGGCCAGGCACAGGCCGCGCGGGTTGAAACCGGGCCGGGTGGGGCGGCGTTCATGGCGGCGGCCAACGGTGTCTTTGGCGGCGCGGTTGTCCCGGTGCCGGGCGGCGTCCTGGTGCGGGATCGCAAGGGCAATGTAATCGGCGCGGTCGGGGTTAGCGGAGATTTGTCCGACAATGACGCCATCGCCGCGATTGCCGGGATCGAAGCGGCGTCGCTGACCGCCGAAGGCTGACAGACCACGCGCCCGCCGGTACATGTGCCATGGTGGCATGACGGGCAAAGACGCCCCGCTTGGGCCAGTGGCCCGTGCGGGGGGCAACATCATCCGGCGGGCGTGGTGCATGTGACGGCATGGCGCTGCCCCGCACCCGGCCCGGATCCGCTCATCCCGTCATTGCCGTGTGGGCGCCGCGCCGCTGGCCGGTTCCAGATCACCATTACATTGTGGCCCGCCGACGCGCCCAAATGCACGTTCACCCAGACCTGCCTGAACGAAGGACAATTTCATGTTCTGAGCGCCTGCGCACATGTTTGGCGGTTTATTCACCGGTCTGTGCCATGTAATGTAGCGACAAGATGTACTTTTCAGGTGGCCATAAATGACGCGTGCTCGGGTTGGGATCATTACGAATTACAACGTGATCAACGATCAATACCGCACCCACGCCGGCGGGGTGATGAACACACAGGCCGTGGCCGAAGTGTCGGGGTGCATGCCACTGTTGATCCCCGCCGATCCGCGGTTTGTATCTGTCGATGAATTGCTGGACGCCTTCGACGGCTTTGTTCTGACCGGCGGGCGCCCCAATGTGCACCCCGAAGAATACGGAGAAGAAGCCACCGAAGCGCATGGCGCGTTTGATCGCAACCGCGATGCAATCACCTTGCCTTTGGTGCGCGCCTGTGTGGAACGCGGCCAACCGTTTCTGGGCATTTGCCGCGGTTTTCAAGAGGTTGCGGTGGCCATGGGATCAACCCTGCATCCTGAAATCCGCGACATTCCCGGCCGATCCAACCACCGGATGCCCCCGGATGGCACGATCGAGGAAAAATTTGCCCTGCGTCACAAGGTGACGTTCACCAAGGGCGGGGTGTTTCACAAGGTCATGGGCGCCCCCGAGGTGATGACAAACACGCTGCACGGGCAGGGGGTCGTCACGCCTGGCGCCCGGTTCAACATTGACGGAACAGCCCCCGACGGCACGCCCGAGGCCGCCTATATCGACGGCGCGCCGGGGTTCACCCTGTCGGTGCAATGGCACCCGGAATACAACGCGGCGAATGATCCGGTTTCGCGCCCGCTGTTCACCGCCTTTGGCGATGCGGCCCGCGATTGGGCCAACGGACATACCGCACGCCCCGCATTGAAAAGCGCCTAACCGGGCGCGATTTCTGCATATATTTCCAGAATATTCCCATCCGGATCGCGGAAAAACACGGTGCGGTGCCCAAAATCATGGTCGGTCACCGGGCGTTCCAGTGTTACGCCGCGCGCTTGGATTTCCCGTGCGCAGGCAACAACCTGATCGGGCGCGACACGAAACGCCAATTGCAGCGACAATTGCCCCTTGGGCGGGGCGGCGTCCGGCCACATTGTTCCGGGCGTCGCAAGGGCAAGGGTTTGTGACCCAAGCGTGAATTCCAGCCAGTTGGCCGACAGCGTGCAGGTCAGGGTAAACCCCATGACCCGCTCGTAAAAATCACGCATCGCTGCCATGTCACGGGCAAAGATGACGGTGTAATCAATCGCCTGAATACCGGGCAGAGGTGACATCGCATTCTCTGAATCGGGGCGGCGTATTACGACCGATCAATGTGGCTGTGTCAGACCGGCCCGCCAGCGATTTCGACCTCGGTGCCATTCACGCTTTCGCACACGGGGTTACACAACCACAGGGCCGCTGCGGCGACTTCTTCGGGTTTGATCAGGCGTTTGTGCCGGTTGATGTTCACCATGACATCGCGCGCTTCGTCCGCGCTGACACCTGTGCGGTCTTTGATGGCATCGGTGTTGCGGGTGACAATGGGCGTGTCCACATAGCCGGGGCAGATCGAATTGAACGTGTATGGCCCGCCCATGAAATCCTCGGAAAAGGACCGGATCATGCCGATCACCCCGTGTTTGGACGCCGAATAGGCCCCCGCACCGCCAGACCCGCGCAGCCCTGCAATCGACGAAATCGCGATAACGCGGCCCCAATCTGTGTCCAGCATCGAGGCCAGGCTTTCGCGCACCGTGTAAAAACAACCGTCCAGGTTGGTGGCCATGATCTTGCGCCAGAATTCACCGCTGGATTTGTGCAACTTGCGCCCTTCGGCGATCCCGGCGTTGGCGACACAGATTTGCACCGGCCCGCGCGCCGAAACGGCATCGGCGGTCACATCGCGCACCATGGCTTCGTCGGTCACATCCATCACCATTGGATGCATGCCCTTTTCCGCGACATCCTTTAGAACCGACAACCGCCGCCCGGTGATTGTCACCTCGGCGCCTTCGGACACCAACGCGCGCGCAACGGCCAGCCCGATTCCGGTGCCACCGCCGGTGACGATTGCGTGTTTGCCTTTAAGATACATGATAATCCTCCCTGTTCGGCGCCAACTTACCTGCCGCGTGGCCAGTGGCAAGCATCGGCGCGCGTACATCTGCGATGAAATGGCACTGTGGCGGCTGGCGGTGGGGCATTGTAAACTGGGCGCATGACAAAATGGATCGATATGCCCCCGGTTTGGCTGGGCGGATTTCTGGCGATTGCCTGGGCGCAGGCAAAGTACTTTTCGCTCGGGCTTGGCTTTGGTGAAACTGGAGCGCGGTTCCTCGGCGGGCTTCTTGTAGGGGGTGGGGTGCTTTTGCTGGCCTTGGCCGCCTATGAAATGTACCGCCAACGCACCACGATCATCCCAAAACGCGAAGCCGCCGCATTGGTCACCACCGGCATCTTCTCGCGCTCGCGCAATCCGATTTACGTGGGCGATACACTGATCCTGGCGGGGATGATCCTGAACTGGGGGGCTGTTCTGTCGCTGCCGCTGATCCCGATTTTTGTCTGGGTGATCGAACGGCGGTTTATTCTGGGCGAAGAAGACCACCTGCGACGAAAATTCCGGGCCGATTTCGCCCGTTACAGCCAGAAGGTGCGGAGATGGGTTTGACACCGCGCGCAAGAACGGGCATCCCCATCCCTGAGCTGGCGCAAGATTATTGCGCGGCGCGACATTCGGGCTGTTCCGGGGTATCCGGCGCGGCCCATACCTTTGTGCAGAAGGGGAGAGACACGTGAAGATTGGTACGCCAAAGGAAGTATTTGAAGGTGAGGCGCGGGTGGCGATGACGCCCGATTCGGCCACTCAGCTGCAAAAGCTGGGTCATGAATGCTTTATCGAAACCGGGGCTGGGGCGCTGGCCGGATTTTCGGACGCCACTTACAAAGACGCCGGTGTGACAATCGTCAAATCCGCTGCTGCGCTGTGGAAAGAGGCTGACGTGATCGCCAAGGTCCGCCCGCCGAGCGACACCGAAGCCAAGCGTTTGGATGCGTCCAAGACGTTAATTTCGTTCTTTTATCCAGGCTCCAACGAAAAGCTGATGGATCTGTGCAAATCCAAGGGCGCGTCTGTCATCGCGATGGACATGGTCCCACGGATTTCGCGGGCGCAAAAGATGGACGCGCTGTCATCCATGGCCAACATCGCCGGCTATCGCGCGGTGATCGAAGCGGGCAACAACTTTGGCCGTTTCTTTACCGGGCAGGTGACCGCCGCCGGTAAGGTGCCGCCTGCCAAGGTGCTTGTCGTCGGCGCCGGTGTCGCCGGTCTGGCGGCCATCGGCACGGCAACATCGCTGGGGGCCATCACCTATGCATTCGACGTGCGCCCCGAAGTGGCCGAACAGGTTGAATCGATGGGGGCGGAATTCGTCTTCCTCGACTTCGAAGAAGAACAGCAGGACGGCGCGGCCACAGGTGGCTACGCCGCCGTGTCCAGCCCGGAATTCGCCGCGGCCCAGCTTGCCAAATTCCGCGAATTGGCACCGGATATCGACATCGTCATCACCACGGCGTTGATCCCGAACCGCGACGCGCCGGAATTGTGGACCGAAGACATGGTCAAGGCGATGAAGCCCGGATCGGTCATCGTTGACCTTGCCGCCGAACGTGGCGGGAACTGCAAATTGACGGTGATGGACGAAAAGATTGTCACGCCCAACGGTGTGACGATCATCGGCTATACCGACTTCCCCAGCCGGATGGCGGCGCAAAGCTCGTCGCTCTATTCGACCAACATTCGCCACATGATGACCGACCTGACCCCTGAAAAGGACGGTGTCGTCAATCATGACATGGAAGACGATGTGATCCGCGGGGCGACAATCACCCACGCCGGCGAAATCACCTTCCCGCCGCCACCACCAAAAATTCAGGCCATCGCGGCCAAGCCCAAGACCGAAGTCAAGGAATTGACCCCGGAAGAAAAACGCGCCGCCGAAGTGGCCGCGTTCAAGGCACAGACCAAGCAACAGGTGACCCTGCTGGGCATTGGTGCCGCGCTGATCCTTTTGGTTGGGCTTTATGCACCGGCCAGTTTCATGCAGCACTTTATCGTGTTCGTTCTGTCGGTGTTCGTCGGGTTCCAGGTGATCTGGAATGTCAGCCATTCGCTTCACACCCCGCTGATGGCCGTCACCAACGCGATTTCCTCGATCATCATTCTGGGGGCGTTGATGCAGATCGGATCGGGATCCTTCCTGGTGATCTTGCTGGCATCTCTCAGTGTCTTCATGGCCGGAATCAACATATTCGGCGGGTTCCTTGTCACACGGCGCATGCTTGCCATGTTCCAGAAATCTTAAGGGGGGCTTGAATATGGAATTCGGTTTCACAACAGCGGCTTATGTGGTCGCGGCTGTTCTCTTTATCCTCAGCCTTGGCGGTCTGTCAGGCCAGGAAAGCGCCAAACGCGCCGTCTGGTACGGCATTGTCGGCATGGCCCTGGCTGTCGCGGCCACCCTTGTCGGCCCCGGTTCGGGCCTGTGGCTGCTGTCGATCCTGCTGATCGCAGGTGGCGGCACAATCGGCTATGCCGTGGCAACACGCGTGCAAATGACGGAAATGCCCCAGCTTGTGGCAGCGATGCATTCGCTCGTGGGTCTGGCGGCGGTCTTTGTCGGCTTTATCGCCCATATCGAACTGAACAATGTCCTGTCGATGAGCGACGAGGCGCGCGAGGCCCTTGATGGCTTCGCCGGGCTTCTGGCCCACAAAACCGACGTCGAACATTCGATCCTGCGGGTCGAATTGTTCCTGGGCGTGTTCATCGGCGCCGTGACCTTTACCGGCTCCGTGGTCGCTTATGGCAAACTTGCGGGCAAGCTGACCTCGGCGGCGACCAAGCTTCCGGGCGGGCATGTGCTGAACGCGGGCGCGGCGGTGATTTCGGCCATCTGCCTGATCTGGTATTTCAATTCGGGCGGCTTCTTTCCGCTGTTCCTGATGACCATCGCGGCTTTGTTCATCGGCTATCACCTGATCATGGGGATCGGCGGCGCGGACATGCCCGTGGTTGTCTCGATGCTCAACTCCTATTCCGGTTGGGCGGCGGCGGCGATTGGCTTCAGCCTTGGCAATGACCTTCTGATCGTTGTCGGTGCGCTCGTCGGCTCCTCCGGGGCGATCCTGTCCTACATCATGTGCAAGGCGATGAACCGCTCCTTCATATCGGTCATCCTTGGCGGCTTCGGCGGCACGACCGGCCCCGCGATGGAGGTCGAAGGCGAACAGATCGCGATCGAGGCGGACGGCGTCGCAACGGCACTCGACGAAGCCGACAGCGTCATCATTATCCCCGGCTATGGCATGGCGGTTGCGCAAGCACAGCAGAACGTGGCCGAACTGACCCGCCGCCTGCGCGCCAAGGGCAAGAATGTGCGCTTTGCCATTCACCCGGTTGCCGGGCGTCTTCCAGGGCACATGAACGTGCTCCTGGCCGAGGCCAAAGTGCCCTATGACATCGTGATGGAAATGGACGAAATCAACGAAGATTTCCCCGATACAGACGTGGCCATCGTCATCGGTTCCAACGACATCGTGAACCCCGCCGCCCAAGAGGACCCAAACAGCCCCATCGCCGGCATGCCGGTTCTGGAATGCTGGAAGGCGAAACAGGTCTTCGTGTCCAAACGCGGTCAGGGCACCGGTTATTCGGGCATCGAAAACCCGCTGTTTTACAAGGAAAACACGCGGATGTTCTATGGCGATGCCAAGAAATCGCTGGATGATCTGCTGACCAAAATCAGCTGATTTCAACATCCCCCAAAAGCCAAAAGGGCGGTCCAATCGGGCCGCCCTTTTGCATGTGTCCCATGCCGGGTCCCACCCGGCGCCACATCCCCACCTCAAAAAACCGCGCCCCCCTTCATCTTTCCAAAAATACTTCCGCCGGAGGCAAATCGACACCACCCCTCCCACCGGGACCATCCTCCAAAATCCAGGGACAGCTCCATCACCCGTCCTCTCTGTATGCCGTTGTGTGCCGTCAACTCACTGATATTGCGACAAAAAGCGCATGTGCAGACTGCGCGCGACCGGCTATGCCACATGCTACCGCCGCGAAAAGGCCCACAGGATGAGCTTTGATGATCACCCGTTGCGCTATCAATTGGCCAACGAATTGCATGCCCGCCCGTTTCCCGCGCTCACCGCGCCGGGCACGGTGGCGTATCTTGCCATCAAACAACCCGACACCGCGGCGGGGCGGGACAGGGCGGCGGACAGGGCACATCTTTGCGCCCTGCTGGATCGTCATGGCGCAGCACACCCTCAACCCGGCGCGACCCATTGGTCAGGCGATATCGGGCGATACCGGCTGAAATGGGAAAGCCACACGGAATTCGTCACCTACACCGCCATCAGCCAAGGCCTGTCCGACCGCGCCTTTGACCCGGCCGAATTCGATGTCTTTCCGGCCGATTGGCTGGACAGCGCGCCGGGCGTGCGGATGACATCCATCCTGTTGCGGATTGCCCCGCGCCCGAACGAACAGACAATCCGCGACCACCTGGACGCATGGTTCGTACCGGAAAGCCTCGCCGCCTCCCAGGTGCTGGACGGTGAGGCGGTGATGGCCGGGGATTTCCGTATCGATCCGGCGGGCCACATGCGCTTTGCGGTCTTCGCGGATGAACACCTGGGCGCACGGCGCACCGGCCGGATCGTGCAACGCCTGTGCGAAATCGAAACTTACCGCGCCATGTCCATGTTGGGCTTTGCCCGCGCGCGTGCGATTGGTCCGCGCATGGGCGAAATGGATCATGAGGTCACAGCCCTGATTGCGGCCATGGCGGACGGCACAACAGGGGCCGAGGGCACGCTTGATCGCCTCCTTGCCGTCTCTGCCGAGCTTGAGAACTTAAGCGCCCAGGCCGCTTTTCGCTTTGGCGCCTCGACAGCCTATGAGGCCATCGTGAACGAACGGATCGGCCTGATGCGCGAGGTGCGTTTTCGCGGCCGCCAAACCTTTGGCGATTTCATGAAGCGGCGGTACGATCCGGCCATGCGCACGGTCAAAAGCACCGAGGCCCGCCTGACCACCATGGCCGATCGCGCAATCCGCGCGGGCGAATTGCTGCGCACGCGGGTTGATGTCGAACGCAGTGCCCAGAACCAGGCCCTGCTGGAAAGCATGGACATGCGCGCCGATGCCCAGCTCAAGCTGCAAAAGACGGTCGAAGGATTGTCCGTCGTGGCGATCAGTTACTATGCGGTCAGCCTTGTGGCCTATCTGGCGTTGCCATTGGCCTATGGGCTGGACCTGTCAAAGGCGATGCTGACGGCGCTTGTGACGCCGCCAGTGATCATCACTGTGTGGTTGCTGGTGCGCCGTATCCGCAACCGGCATTAGGGCATAGGGCAGGCGGCGTTATTCCGCCGGAACCCGCGCGCCTGTGCCAGTGCCCGCATTGATATCCCCGGCGGTCACGCCAACAACGCGGGCCGTGGCCCATGCCCCGGCAACGATTGCCACCAACGCGATCACAGCGGACAGGCCCAGCGTGGGCACACCGGCCAGGCCTGCGCCCACGGTGCACCCTCCGGCCAAAACGCCACCGAACCCCATCAGAACCGCGCCAAGCGCATAGCGTCCGGTCTGGCGCGGGCTGTCAAAGCTCTGCCATTCGAACCGGCCAAAGACGACGGCGGCGATGAACGCCCCGATCAGAACGCCCCCGATCAGCCCGGTACCGAACCCCGGTTCAATCGCCGTTGCTGCAATCGACCAGAACAAGGTTTCAGTCCACGGCGCGATAAACGACAGACTCTCAACCGGGATCGGATCGAAATCGTCCATCAGAACAAAGCCTGTCCCGACCCAGCCAAGGGGCACCAACGCGCCCAGAAGGGCGGCCATGGCAAGCCGCGCGGTCCCATTGCCTGACCGCAGTGCGATAACAAGGGCGGGCAGGGCGATCACGGCGGTCCAAACCCATGCGCCACCGGGCCATGCGCCCAGATCGGCCAGCGCCCCGACATCAACGGATGTGGCCGAAAGCGCGGTGCGCAATGGGGTCAGCGCGCCTTTCAGAACCGAATGCGCGGTCAGCGCGAAAATCAACAGGACAAACACCGCCCGCAGGTTCCCGCCCGCGCTCAGCACGGTCAGGCGCGAAATACATCCCCGCGTCAGGATCATGCCAGCCCCGAACACCAGCCCGCCAACGACAAGGGCCAGAACCGGAATTGACGATGTGACAAGCCGGTGGTCGTCAAAGCTGACCAATTCGTACGCAACCGCCGCCTGGGTGCCCACCACGGCCACCGCCAGCGCCATCAGCCAGACCCCCGCAGCCTGACGGCGATCATCCCCGGCAACGGCCCGCCGCAAACAAAAGGCCGTGCGTTCAGCCAAGACGCCAAACGCGACGCCAAGGATCAGCGCAAAGATGACGCTGGCCCCGCGTGGGGTCAGGGTTTCAAATCCAAAAGATTCAAACATGTCGGCACTCCGTGAAAGGGAACAACATCCCGATACATTCACATATATGCGTTTATCAAGCGTCCGAACCGCCCCTCAACCGGGTTGGGGTGGGAAAATGTTCCGGTTTTCCTGCGCTCGGTCAGTGCTGCGTTCGTGTCAGGCCCGCCAAAACCGAACCGCCGCACGGGTTCAGCGCGCGGCGGTTCGGTGACGTCCTTTTTCGCTGTCAGGCGCGCCGTGCGCCCTATCGGCCCCGGATCCGCGGATCAAGAGCATCACGCAGCCCGTCGCCCAGATAGTTCACCGACAGCACCGTCAGCGAAATCGCCAATCCGGGCAGGATCACCCGTTCGGGGTTTTGCTGCATGTAATCCACCGCATCAAACAGCAACCGCCCCCATGTGGGAAAATCGGGTGGAAACCCAAGCCCAAGGAAGGACAGTGCGCTTTCCGTGATGATCGCATTGGCGATCCCCAAGGTGGCGGAAACAACAATGGGTGACACGACATTGGGCAGGATATGCCGGGTGATCATCTTTGTGTTCGTTGTCCCGATTGACCGGGCGGCCAGAACGAATTCCCGTTCCTTGAGCGCCAGAACATCGCCGCGCACAATTCGCGCGGTCGGCATCCAGGATGTCATGCCGATGGCCACGACCATCAGAATGAAAATGCCCGTTTCAGGGCCGAATGCCGCGCTTAGACTGTCGCGGAACAGCATGACCATGACCAACAATAGCGGCAGCAACGGCAGGGCCAGAAACAGGTCCGTTGTGCGCATCAAAAGGCCGTCGATCCGGCGGAAATATCCCGCCAGGACCCCGACCAAAGACCCAAGGAACAACGCCAGCAACATCGCGACGATCCCCACCAAAAGGGAAATACGCCCCCCCGCCATCATACGCGCCAGCATATCGCGCCCCAGTTGATCGGTGCCAAACGGGTGGGCCAGGCTTGGCCCCTGGTTGCGGGCGCGGATGTCGATATAGGATTGGTCCAGCGTCCACACGAATGGCCCCAAAAAGACGCCAAGAACGATGATCACAAAAATGATCCCGCCCAACACGGCGCCCTTGTGATTGGAAAACTGCGACCAGACCTCGCTCCATTGGCTGCGGGGCGGGGTGGTGGGAACCGGATCGGTGGTGACGATGGTGTCAC
The DNA here is from genome assembly GCA_050633485.1 of Pseudooceanicola sp. Taxonomy (GTDB): domain Bacteria; phylum Pseudomonadota; class Alphaproteobacteria; order Rhodobacterales; family Rhodobacteraceae; genus Pseudooceanicola. Next base: position 31,663 of record JBOEGP010000022.1, on the reverse strand, counting down.
CCTGCGGCGGGGTGTCAGGCACTTGGGGCGCATTGTCAGTCATAGCGGATCCTTGGATCAAGGATGCCGTAAAGGACATCGGCCACTAGGTTGAAGAACACGATCAGGATCGCGAAGATAAAGGTCAGGGTTTGAACCATCGGGATATCGTTGGCCTGAATGGCGGTGATCAACAGCTGGCCAATGCCATTCACCTTGAACACCTGTTCCGTGATGATCGCCCCGCCAAAGATCGACGGAATGCCAAGCGCAATCACCGTGACGACCGGGATCATCGAATTGCGCAGCACATGCACCAGAACGACGATCCGTTCGCTCAGGCCCTTGGCGCGGGCCGTGCGCACATAATCCTGGTTAAGGTTGTCCAGCATCGAGGCGCGCATGAACCGGCTGATCTGTGCGGTGATCTGAAGAGCGAGAACCATGACCGGCATGATCATCTGGCGCAACTGAAGCATGAAACTGTCCCAGTCGTTGACCTTGAGCGTGGTGTCATAGATCGACGGCAACCAACCAAGGTTGACGGCAAAGATCACGATCACCAGCACCCCGGAAAAGAAGGGCGGCACGGAATAGCCAACCATGGAAACGAAGGTGCCGACCTGATCAAAGATCGAATACTGCTTGTAAGCGGAATAAATCCCGATCGGCAGGGCGATCAGAACCCCAACCATATAGGCCGTGCCGACAACCCACAGGGTTTGTGGAATACGTTGCACCACGATGTCCATGACGGGTGACCGGGTCTGCCATGACAGGACGCGCTGATCTCCCTTGGAAAATTCGGTGCCAAACAGGCCATCCAGCATGACCTGCGGTTCCACCCAAAAGAACTGGACCAGCCATTTGCCGAACCGCACCGGCAATGGTTCGCCAAGGCCCAGGGATTGACGGATTTGTTCGCGCACGTCGGGCGGAATCGTCAACGGCAACTGGGCCGTCGGATCGCCGGGCGCAAGGTCAAGCAACAGGAATATGACAAGCCCGATGAACAGGAGTGTCGGGATGGCCAGGAAAAGCCGTCGCACAAAGAAGGTCAGCATTCGGGCGCTGCTTTCTGTTCAGGGCAGGGGGGAGGGATGTGTTGGAACGTGCGAATGACAGGAGGGCGCATAACGCCCCCCTGCATTTCAGATCACTTGATCCGGTGCCAATCTGCGATGTTCCACAGTTCGGAATCCCAGTCCGTCATCTTGACGCCGCCCAGCGTATTCGCGTGGGCCGACTGACCGCCACGGTGGATCAGCGGGATGATCGAATAGCTTTCCATGATCATGTCGTTCATGGCCTTGGCCAGATCGCCACGCTTGGAAAGTTCGGCGGTTTTCGACATCTCGGTCACCAGGGCATCATAGGCCGGGTCACAGAAACGCTGAATGTTCGATCCCTGCCACTGCTTGCTTGGGCCAGGAATTTCCGAACAACGCCAGTTGGCCATATAGGCCTCAGGATCCACGCCCGAGAAGTTGTTGGTATACATCTCGATGTCGGCATAGAACTTCTGGAACGTGTCCGGGCTTCCGGGATCACCGCCAAAAAAGACCGACGCGTCGATGTTGCGCAGCTCAGTCTCGACGCCCAGCTCACTCCACCATTGTTTGATCAACGCCTGGGAATCCTGACGCACGGCGTTTGTGGATGTCTGGTACAGAACCGACAGTTTCACGCCATCCTTTTCGCGGATACCGCCAGCACCGGGTTTCCAGCCGGCCGCGTCCAGCACCGCCTTGGCGCCTTCGATGTCCTGCTTAAGGCAACCGTCATTGGCGGTCGAGGCATAGGCCGCAGGCGCAGGAAGAACGTTACAAGTTGGTTTGCCCGCCTTGCCATAGCCGATTTCAACCAGCAATTCGCGGTCGATCGCCATGCTCAGCGCCTTGCCGACTTCGGGGTCGGTCAGGAACGGGTGGGCGTTTGCGCCGTTGTCGAACACCGACCGTTTGTCGCCCAGGGCGGCATCAGGGTTGGTTTGGTTCAGGTGCAGACGTTCAACCGACGTGCCGAATGCCACGACGACCTTGCCCTTGCCGGCCATTTCCATTTTCGACAGGACTTCGGGGGCCAGTTGCAGGTTCCAGGCATAATCGAATTCGCCGGTTTCCAGAACCGAGCGGGCCGATGCGGCCGCGTCGCCGCCACCTTTGAACGTTACGCTTCCAAAGGCGGGTTTGCTTGCGTCACGATAGTTTTCGTTGGCCTTGAGAGAGATCACGTCATTCGGTTTGAATTCGGTGACAACAAACGGGCCGGTGCCGATCGGGCCAAAGTTCGCGTCGGTGCATTCCGGCGCCTTGGCCCCCATGCATTCGCTGAACTGGGCCTTTTGAATGATCGGGCTCTCAGACCCGACAAAGGCGGTGTATGGAAACGGCTTGGATTCAGCAAAGCTGACCTTGACGGTCATGGGATCCACCGCTTCGACACTGGACACACCATCGAAATACGAACTTTGCGCACAGCCGCCTTCGGGGTGCGTGCAATATTCCCAGGTGAACACAACGTCGCTCGCGCTCAGCGCTGTGCCGTCGGACCATTTGACGCCGTCCTTCAACTTGTAGGTGATCGTCTTGAGGTCGGCAGACACGCCGCCGTTTTCAACGGTCGGAACCTCGGACACCAAAAGGGGCACCATTTCGCCGGTTTCGTCGAAACGGATCAGCGGTTCGATGACCATTGACGCGGCTTCAACTTCTTTGGTGCCGCCCGACAGAAACGGGTTCAGCGTTGAAGGCGCTTGCCAATAGATGATGTTCAGCTGCCCGTCTGCGCCGCGTTCAGCCCAGGCCGCAGGGGCCAGAGCGAACGATGCGGCCGCACCGAGCAATAATGTTTTGACAGTCATGTCAGACTCCTAGTTGGATTGCCCCGGCCTCTTGACGGACCGGTGCTGACGGAACGGAGCCTTTGTTCCCGTGGTAGGTGGCCCCGACACCAGTTTTCCCCGGATGGTCCATTTGGACCCTCCCCACGGTTGTGCCCCATCGAAAACCCGTTGCGGTTAAATTGCAAGCCTCTCGTCAAAATGACGCTAGGGGAACCCGGTCGCGCGTTTGACATCTGCCCATTTTGATCGCTAGCGTCACGTCAAGCCTGACAAGGAAACGGTGTTCATGCTGGATCAGCCCCTCGCCCGGATCGAAAACCTTCGCGTTGAGTTTCAGACAAAAGACGGCCCCGTTGTCGGGGTCGAAGACGTGTCGTTTTCCATCAACCCCGGCGAAACCGTTGCAGTCGTTGGGGAATCCGGATCGGGAAAGTCGGTATCGTCGTTGTCATTGATGCGTCTGGTGGAATACGGCGGCGGAACACTGGCCGGTGGTCACCTGTATTTCGACCGCAAGGAAGGTGGTGAAATCGACCTTGCACAGACCGATCAGGACCTGATGCGCACCATCCGTGGCAACGAAATCGGCATGATTTTTCAGGAACCCATGACCGCGCTGAACCCGGTATTCACCGTTGGGCGACAATTGACCGAAGGTCTGCGCGTGCACATGAAGCTTGATAAAGAAGCGGCCAAGACACGTGCGCTGGAATTGTTGAAACAGGTTCGGATTCCCGAACCGGAACGGCGATTGGCCCAATATCCGCATGAACTTTCAGGGGGCATGCGTCAGCGCGTTGTGATCGCCATGGCGCTTGCCTGTGAACCGCGCCTGCTGATCGCGGATGAACCGACCACCGCGCTGGATGTCACCATTCAGGCCGAAATACTGGCCCTTATGAACAGGTTGAAACGCGAAACCGGGACAGCGGTGATGTTCATCACCCACGATATGGCTGTCGTGGCACAGATGGCGGACCGGGTTGTGGTCATGTTCCGCGGCAACAAGGTCGAAGAAGGCCCGGTTGAAGAAATTTTCGCCAACCCACAGCACGCCTATACCAAGGCTTTGTTGGCGGCCGTGCCCAAACTGGGCGAAATGCGTGGCAAACCACTGCCTGAACCGATGAAACTGTTCGGTGCCAAGGATCAGAAAATCGCACCGATTCCCGGCACCGACGACGTGCTGCTTGAGGTGCGCAACCTGACGACGCGGTTTCCCGTCAAGGGCGGCTTTTTCCGCCGCACTGTCGCGCAGGTTCACGCCGTCGAAGACGTGTCATTCACCATCAACAAGGGCCAGACACTCAGCCTTGTCGGGGAATCAGGGTGCGGGAAATCCACGGCAGGGCGGTCGATCCTGCGGCTGGTTGAACCCAATTCCGGCCATGTCATTCTGGACGGAAAGGACATCATCGCCCTGAACCAGAATGGCCTGCGCAAGGCCCGTCTGGACATGCAAATGGTGTTTCAGGACCCCTTTGCCAGCTTGAATCCGCAGATGCAGCTGTCCGATCAGGTGGCCGAACCAATGCTCAACTACGGGATCGCCAAACGGGCGGCGATCACCGAACGGGTCGAAATGCTGTTTGACCGCGTGGAATTGCCCCGCAGTTTCATGCGCCGGTTTCCCCACGAATTGTCCGGCGGTCAACGCCAGCGCGTTGCGATCGCGCGTGCCTTGGCGCTGAACCCCAAACTGATCGTCGCGGACGAGGCCGTGTCGGCACTGGATGTGTCGGTTCAGGCGCAGGTGTTGAACCTGATGATGGAATTGCAGGCCGAACTGGGGATTTCATTCCTGTTCATCAGCCACGACATGGCCGTCGTCGAACGGGTCAGCCACCGGGTCGGCGTGATGTATCTGGGACGGATCGTGGAAATCGGCAGCCGTCAGGCGGTGTTCGAAAACCCCCAGCACGCCTATACCCAAGCGTTGATGAAGGCGGTGCCCGTGGCCGACCCGAACCGGCGCAAGGACGAAAACGACCTGAATTTCAAACCGATCCCGTCGCCCATTCACGATATGTCTTATGATCCCGCCCCATCCGAATACCGTCAGGTTGGTGACGATCATTGGATTCTAACCACCGACAGCGGCTATTGACCCCGACGCAACGCACATTTGGCGAAAATCAATACCCCGTTCGCACCTACCCAACCCGCGCCTGACCGGTTCAGGCCGTGACCGGACCACCCCAAGGATATCGCCCAGTTATGACACCCCGTCTGACCCCGTATGAGATCATGGAAAAGCTGGTCAGCTTTCCAACGGTCAGCCGCGATACCAACCTGCCGCTGATTGCCTGGGTCGAGGCGTATCTGACCAGCCACGGCGTTCAGACGTTCCGCCACCTGCACCCCACGGAACCCAAGGCCGGGTTGTGGGCCCATGCCGGACCAATGATTGAGGGCGCGGTGGTCCTGTCCGGTCACACCGATGTCGTTCCGGTTGACGGGCAGGAATGGGCCACCGACCCGTTCACCGTGGTTGAAAAGGACGGCAAGTATTTCGGGCGCGGCTGCGTGGACATGAAAAGCTTTGATGCCCTTGCCATCTGGGCCATGGTCGAGGCCGCCCAGGGCGACATCAAACGCCCCCTCCAACTGGCCCTGACCTATGACGAAGAGGTGGGCCTGATCGGCGTTGACCCGCTGTTGAATGACGCCAAGGGCAAATTCCCCAAGGGCAGCGCAGCGATCATCGGTGAACCCTCAATGCTTCAGGTGGTGACGGGGCATAAATCCGGCCTTGGCTTTGATGTGCATGTGATCGGCTTCGAAATCCATTCCTCGATCGCCTATCAGGGTGTTTCGGCCATCATGGAAGGCGCCAAGTTGATCATCTGGGGCAACGAAATGAACGCCGAAGGCATGGCCAGGACACCCCAAGGCGTCAACGCGCTGTTCGATCCCCCCTGGACCAACGTGCACGTTGGTATGATCCAAGGCGGTACCGCCCATAACATCACGGCCAAGGATTGCCGCTTCGCGCTGACGTTCCGGTGTGTCCCCGGCGATGATCCGGCGGATTGGGACCGCCGGTTCCGCGCCAAGGTGGCACAGGTACAGGCGGAAATGCAGGCGGTGCGCCCCGAGGCCCGGATCGAAATCTCTGAACGGTTCAATGCCAAGGGATTGGCCCCCGAACACAATGGCGCCGCCGAACACCTGACGCGGATGCTGACCGGCGACAACGCCACCCATGTGGTCAGCTATGGCACCGAGGCGGGATATTTCCAGGCCCATGGCTATTCCGCCGTCGTCTGTGGCCCCGGTGATATCGCCCAGGCTCACCAGCGGGATGAATTCATCACGATCGACCAGTTCAACGCAGGCCATGCCTTCATGTCCCGCCTGCTCGACCACCTGAAAGAGGGCTAACAGATGCCAGTCAAAAACCGATTTGCCGAACTCCACGCCGAAATCACCGAATGGCGCCGTGACCTGCACGAACATCCCGAAATCCTGTTCGACACGCACCGCACCGCCGGGATCGTCGCGGACAAACTCAGGGCGTTTGGCTGTGACGAGGTCGTCACCAGCATTGGCCGCACCGGCGTTGTCGGCGTGATCAAGGGTAAGGCAAACGGGTCGGGCAAGGTCATCGGATTGCGCGCCGATATGGACGCGCTGCCGATACTTGAGGCAACGGGACTCGACTATGCCTCCAAGACACCGGGCGCGATGCACGCCTGCGGGCACGACGGGCACACCGCCATGCTTCTCGGGGCGGCGAAATACCTGTCAGAAACCCGCAATTTCGACGGCACCTGCGTGGTGATCTTTCAACCCGCCGAAGAAGGCGGCGCGGGCGGCAAGGAAATGTGCGACGATGACATGATGGACCGCTTTGGCATCCAGGAGGTGTACGGCATGCACAACTGGCCCGGCATGCCCACGGGCAGTTTCGCGATCCGCTCGGGGCCATTCTTTGCCGCAACCGATCAGTTCGATGTGACAATCACCGGGCGCGGCGGCCACGCGGCCATGCCCAACCTGACGGTTGATCCCACGGTCGTCACGGCACACCTGGTGCTGGCGCTCCAATCCATCGTGTCACGCAACGCCGATCCGGTGGAACAGATCGTCGTCTCGGTGACCTCCTTCACAACCGCCTCGACCGCCTTCAACGTCATTCCCCAAACGGTCCAGATCAAAGGCACGATCCGCACCATGACACCCGCGTCCCGCGCCATGGCCGAGGAGCGGTTCAAAACCATTTGCACCGGCACCTGCGCAGCCTACGGCGCCACGGCGGATGTCACCTGGATCAAGGGCTATCCCGCCATGGTCAACGCGCCCGATCAAACCGATTTCGCCGCCGAGGTGGCCGCCTCGGTTGCCGGCACCTGCGACACCGCCGAAATCACCATGGGCGGCGAAGACTTCGCCTATATGCTCGAAGAACGCCCCGGCGCCTATATCCTCGTGGGCAACGGCGACACGGCCAAGGTCCACTCGCCCGATTACAATTTCAACGACGACGCCATTCCCGCCGGTTGTTCGTGGTGGGCCGAAATCGCGGAACGCCGGATGCCTGCCTCCTGAACAGGCTGGCCTGCGCACGTCCGACAATAGGATCGCCAATATGTGGGAAGATCGCTACTCCAGTACCCCAGGCTACCTCTTCGGGACCGACCCCGCCCAGGTGCTCACCGAAAACCCCTGGATATCCGAAACCGCCGCCACCGCACTCTGCGTGGCCGACGGCGAAGGCCGCAACGCCGTCCATCTCGCCCGCTTGGGCCTAAAGGTCACCACCTTTGATCTCGCCCCGACCGCGGTGTCGCGCGCCCGGTTCCTGGCCGATGACGCGGGCGTGGCCCTGACGGCTCACCAATCGGACTGGGCCGATTGGGATTTCACCCAAACCTTCGACCTTGTCGTCGCGATCTTCATCCAATTCGCCGGCCCGGCCTTTCGCAACCGCCAGTTCGCCAACCTCAAACAAGCCGTGCGCCCCGGCGGTCGCCTCCTGCTGCATGGATACCGCCCCGAACAAATCGCCCTGGGCACCGGTGGCCCACCGGATGGCGCCAATATGTACACCACCGAAATGCTGGCCGATGCCTTCTCGGACTGGACCATCGACCGCCTCGCCGCCTACGAACGCGATGTCCAGGAGGGGCGCGGCCACGTCGGCACCTCCGCCCTGATCGACCTCGTCGCGCGCCGCCCCGCCTGACACGGAACGCAGCCCACCCCAAAAGGGCACAGGCCCGAAAACCGGCCCCTGTTCATCTTTCCATAAATACTTCGGGGGTCCGGGGGCTGGCCCCCGGCGCGGGCCGCTTACCCGCCGGTATGGCTCATGTGGCGCGACACCTGGCCATCGGCCTTCTGGCGCGAATAATCAAAATCATGCCCCTTGGGCTTCATCGAAATGGCATCGCGAATGGCCTGTTCCAACGGCCCGTTGTCGCCGGGATGATTGCGCAAGGCCGGGCGCAGATCGGCCATATCCTCTTGCCCCAGACACATGTACAATTCCCCGGTGCAGGTCATCCTCACCCGGTTGCAGCTCTCACAGAAATTGTGGCTCAACGGCGTGATGAACCCGATCTTCTGCCCGGTTTCCTCAACGCGCACATACCGCGCAGGCCCGCCCGACCGCTCGTCCAGATCGCGCAGCGTATACTTTTCGCCCAGTTTCGCGCGCAGATCGGTCAACGACCAATATTGCCCAACCCGATCTTCATTGCCCAGGTCGCCCATGGGCATCACCTCGATCCAGGTCATGTCCATATCCCGCTCGGCACAGAATTCGGCCAGCGAAAACAATTCGTCCTCGTTGAACCCCTTCAACGCGACGGCATTCAACTTCACCCGCATCCCCGCCGCCTGGGCCGCATCCAGCCCGCGCAACACCTGCGCCAGACGGCCCCAACGGGTGATGCGGGCGAATTTGTCCGCGTCCAGCGTATCAATCGACACATTGATCCGCCGCACCCCGGCCGCCACCAGATCCTTTGAAAACCGCTCAAGCTGCGACCCGTTCGTTGTCAGCGTCAACTCGTCCAGCGCCCCGCTGTCCAGATGGCGCGACATCGCCCGGAAAAACGTCATGATCTCGCGTCGCACCAATGGTTCACCACCGGTGATGCGCAATTTGCGCACGCCAAGCCCGACAAAGGTCGAACACATCCGGTCCAGTTCCTCGAGCGACAAAAGCTCCTTTTTCGGCAGGAACGTCATGTTCTCGCTCATGCAATACACACAACGAAAATCGCAACGGTCGGTCACCGAAACCCTAAGGTAACTGATCGGGCGGGCGAATGGGTCGATAAGGGGCGTGTCCATGACCCGAAGCTATGCGTGCAGATGCGGCGCGACAAGGGGCATCTGTCATTTGCGATCCAGGGCGCAAGCCCCTAGATTGACGGTATGAAAATGATCCTCCTCAGGGCCATCGCGCCCGCCGCCCTTACACTGTTGCCAGCATGTGCCGCGATCACCGATGGCCTGTCCTTGACATCCGGCGGCGACACTCCCCCGGTCGAGGTCCGATCAGGCGAAGGTCAGACACATCCCAAGGCCCGCCCCGACGGGATCATCCCACCCACCGATGCCGCCTTGCCCGGAAACCCTGCCAAGGACGAAACCACGAAACCCGCCGCCGGTGCCGCGGGCCGTTTGGGCGTGACAATCGCATCTCTGGGCGATCCGGCCCAACCGGGGCTCTGGATCAAGACACCCCTGATTGCGACCGATGCCAAGGGGCGGGTGCACTATGGCAAAACCGGCAAAAGCGTTGATGTCGATCTGATCGCACTTCCCGGTGACGCGGGCGCGGGCAGCCGCCTGTCACTGTCGGCATTTCAGGCCCTCGGCGCGCCGATCACCGGCCTGCCGGAAATCGACGTTTTCCGGAAATAGACCAAGGCGACAGACGCCTGCCAGAATGCTGGCAAACACGCAGGGCAACGATGGCAAAACGCCCGATGCCTTAGAACGGCATAATTCCAATGGGTGTGCTCGCAACGCGCGATGGTCCACCAACTCAACCGGTGGCCTGGCCCAGATATTTTGACGCCTCGCGGCGCGCAAATGCCTTGAGCCCCGCACCATGCGCGGCCAGAAAACCGCTAGCGCGTTGCGGATCATGCTTGGACAATTCCCGTATCCACCAGGCAATCGCTTTTTGAATAAACCATTCCTGATCAGGCACATAGGCCGCGGCCCATCCCAAAACACGGTCCCGTGCGGCCAATTCTTCGGGCTTGGGGTGGTTTGATTTCGTCAGCGGCAGGGTGATCACCAGCGCCGCGCGCCGGGTCCACAAATGGTCCGAATTGGTCCAGCGTTCCACATCGTCCAGGCGCGACAGGTCGGCCATGACACGACGATGCCCGGCCATACAGGCGTGATCGGCAATGGCCCATGCATCAAAATCCGGCACCCAGGAACAGATCATATCCCAGACCGCGTTGTCATCGGGGCGAATGCGGGCTTGGGTCAATACCTTGGCGGCGGCGATCCGCGCCTCGTGGATGTTGGTCTTCCACAGCGCATCCGCCAGTGCCAGACGGTCCTCAAGCGGCAGAGAACGCCGCCAGCCCGTCGCCAGCGTGTTGATCGCCGGATTGGGCGTGCCCAGATATTCGCGCGCCACCTTGTGATACTGCGCCGACCCTTCGGCGCGCACCGGGTCGGATTCTGCCCGAAGCGCGGCAAGGGCCTCGTCAAGCGTCACTCGACCGTTACCGATTTGGCAAGGTTGCGCGGCTGATCCACATCCGTGCCCTTGGCGATGGCGGTGTGATAGGCCAATTGCTGCGCAGGCAGGGCATAAAGCAACGGCGTCAAAAGCGGATCAACCGCTGGCATCTCGATCGTGCGCCACACATCACCTGCCGCTGCAATCCCCTTGGCATCTGAAATCAACAGGACCCGGCCACCGCGCGCCATGACCTCCTGCATATTGGAAATCGTTTTGTCATAAAGCGGATCGCTCGGCGCCATGACCACCACCGGCACATGGCTGTCAATCAGGGCGATCGGGCCGTGTTTCAGTTCACCTGACGCATAAGCTTCGGCGTGTATATAGCTGAGTTCCTTGAGTTTAAGCGCTCCCTCAAGCGCCAGGGGGTAAACCAGCCCGCGCCCAAGATACAAAATGTCCTGTGCTTCGGCCAACTCGTGACTGACCGCTTCGGTCTGCCCGCTTTGGTCCAGCGCGCCGGATATCAGGGATGGCAAACCGCGCAGTTTCGCGATGATGTCGGCCACAGCGCCGGCATCCATTTCGCCCCGCTGCCGCGCGGCTTCGACCGCGATCAACAGCAGAACGGTCAATTGGCATGTGAAGGCTTTGGTCGATGCCACACCTACCTCAACCCCCGCATGGATCGGCAGGGCAAGGTCGCTTTCGCGCGCGATCGAGCTTTCCGCGACGTTGACAACTGACAGCAGGCGATCGGCCTTGCCCGCGCAATAGCGCATCGCCGCCAGCGTGTCCGCTGTTTCGCCCGATTGGCTGACAAACAGCGCCGCGCTGCGCGCTGGAATCGGCGGTTCGCGATACCGGAATTCCGATGCGATATCGACCTCAACCGGGATCCGCGCCAGTTTTTCGAACCAGTATTTGGCCGTCAGGCAGGCGATATAGGCGGTGCCACAGGCAACCATGGTGACCCGGTCAATGGCGGTGAAATCGATGCCGTCGCCGGGCAGGGTGATCGCGCCGTTTTCATCCAGGTAATGGAACAATGCCTCGTTTATCACGCGGGGCTGTTCGGCGATTTCCTTGGCCATGAAATGCTTGTGGCCACCCTTGTCCACCTGCGCTGAATCCAGGTGCACGCGGCGCATATCGCGATTGGCCAGACGGTCTTTTTCGTCACGAATTTCAATACTTGTGCGGGTGATAACGGCGATGTCGCCATCTTCAAGATACGTCACACGGTCGGTCAGCGGGGCCAAAGCGATCGCATCCGAACCGACATAATTTTCGCCGTCACCGTGCCCAATGGCCAGCGGCGGGCCCATCCGGGCGGCGATCAAAAGGTTGTCGTCGGATTCAAACAGAAACAGCAGGGCAAACGCACCTTCCAACTGCCGGATCGTCTTGGTCGCCGCGTCAATCGGGCTTAGGCCCTTAGCCAGATAATGATTGGTCAAAAGGGCCACGGTTTCGGTGTCCGTGTCGGTTTCATGTCCAATCCCGACCTTGGCCAGATCGGCGCGCAGATCACGGAAATTTTCGATAATCCCGTTATGCACCACTGCAACCTGACCCGACCGGTGCGGATGGGCATTCACCTCGGTCGGGGCGCCGTGGGTGGCCCATCTGGTGTGACCAATCCCCGATTTCCCGGCCAGGGGCGCATGCACAAGATGATCGGACAGGTTGACCAGCTTGCCGACCGCGCGGCGCCGTTCCAATACACCATGGTTGATCGCGGCAATCCCGGCGCTGTCATACCCACGGTATTCAAGCCGCTTCAGCGCCTCGACAAGGAACGGTGCCGCTTCATGAGAGCCGAGATATCCAATAATACCGCACATTTGCCTGCCTCACTTAATCTGCGATTTTGCCTTGCGCGCCCGCAGAATTTCAAACAATTTGCGCGCCATTCCCGGTTTTGTCACCTGTTTGGCACGCGCAAGCGCCAAGGCGCCGGGGGGCACGTCGCTGGTTATCACCGACCCGGACGCTGTCATCGCATCATCGCCAACGGAAACGGGCGCGACCAGCATCGTGTCCGACCCGATGAACACCCGTGCGCCGATGCGGGTCTTGTGCTTGCTCACCCCGTCATAATTGCAGGTGATTGTCCCGGCCCCTATGTTTGTCTCTTCGCCGATTTCAGCGTCACCGACATAGGTTAGGTGATTGACCTTGGCCCCGCGATCAATGCGCGCGGCCTTGATTTCCACAAAGTTTCCGATCCGCACATCTTCGGCCAGCTCAGCACCGGGGCGCAGGCGGGCATAGGGGCCAATCACGCCACCGCGTGAAACATGCGCCCCTTCGAGATGCGAAAACGCCCTGATGCGCGCGCCGGATTCAACGGTGACGTCGGGGCCAAACACCACGTTGGGTTCTATCACCGTGTCACGCCCAATCACGGTGTCATGGGCAAAATAGACGGTGTCGGGGGCCGCAAGTGTCACGCCGTTTTCCAATGCTTCGGCCCGTGCGCGTGTTTGAAACGCGGCCTCGGCCGTGGCGAGTTCGGCGCGCGAATTAACACCCATAGTTTCGGATTCATCGCAGGCGACGACTGTCGCACTCAGCCCGCGATCACGGGCGATGGCGATGATGTCCGTCAGGTAATATTCGCCCTTGGCATTGTCATTTCCAACCGCGTCAATCAGGTCGAACAGCGTTGCGGAATTTGCCAGAATAACCCCTGAATTACATAAGGTTACGGCGCGTTCCTCATCTGATGCTTCGGCGTATTCAACGATCCGTTCCAGATCGTCGCCCGCCATGATCAACCGCCCGTAACGCCCCGGATCCGCAGCATGAAAGCCGAGTACCACCACATCGTGTTCGCCACGCGCATTTTGCATGGCGGCCAGCGTGTCGGGTTGAACAAATGGCGTGTCACCATAAAGAACCAGCGCATCGCCCGTGAACCCGGCCAAAAGTGGTGCGGCCTGGTTCACCGCGTGGGCCGTGCCCAATTGGTCCTCTTGAACGGCGATTTTCGCGGTATCGTCCCAGCCCTGGGCGGCGGCGGCAACCTGTTCGCTGCCATGGCCGGTCACCACGACGACATGTTCCGGGTCCAGCGACTGACCTGCCTTCATTGCGTGCACCAACATCGGTGCGCCAGCGATCTGGTGCAGAACCTTGGGCACATCAGAATTCATCCGCGTGCCCATACCGGCGGCAAGGATGATAAGGGCGGTTTGCATGGTTCGACGGCTCCTGTCGCTTGTCCTTTGCCTCAGCCCGTTTTATCGGGTTCGGGGGGCCGCGCAAGGGCAGGTGCCCGATGGCGCGGCGACAAGAGGTAAGGCAGGCAAAATGGGCACGGTGATTTTCGATCTCGACGGCACGCTTGCGGACACAAGCGGTGATCTTTTGGCCGCCGCCAACGCCTGTTTCCGGGGTATGGGTGTCGGGGATATGCTGGGGCCGGATGACGCGCCCGTGGCATTGAACGGCGGACGCGCAATGTTGCGCCTGGGGCTGGAACGGTTGGGCCGCACAGGGGACGAGGATGAGGTGGATCGCCAGTTCCCCATCCTGTTGGCCGCCTACGAAAGCGCGATTGACACCCACACCAGGCTGTTTCCCGGCGCAATGCAGGCGGTCGCTGACCTCGGCGCGGCGGGGTATCGCGTGGGCATCTGCACGAACAAACCCGAGGCATTGGCCGAATTGCTGTTGACGCGTCTTGGGGTGCGCGATGCGTTTGCGTCCCTTGTCGGCGCCGACACCCTGCCGGTGCGCAAACCCGAACCCGAACCGCTGCGCGAGGCCGTGCGCCGCGCAGGCGGGGATCCGGCGCAATCCTGCCTGATCGGTGACAGCCGGACGGATCGTGAAACCGCCCGCGCCGCCGGGGTGCCGTCAATTTTGGTGACCTTTGGCCCATCCGGGCATCTGACCACGGCACTCAACCCCGAGGCGCTGTTTGGTCATTTCGACGAATTGCCAGCCGTGATCGCACGGATCATGCCAATCGCCTGAGGGTGGCCAAGCCCCCCCATTGACGCGGCAGGTTCAGGCGGCAAAGGTATGCGGATGGAACGCTTTGACGGCAATTTCACCCAGCAAGAACCGATCCCCGACGATGCCATCGCAGCCGCCGTCGCGGTGATGCAGGGCGGTCGGTTGCACAGGTACAACGTGGCCGACGGCGAAGTGTCCGAAGTGGCGCTTCTGGAACAGGAATTCGCCGCCGCAATGGGGGCCAAATATGCACTGGCCGTCGCATCAGGGGGCTATGCGCTTGCCACGGCCATGCGCGCTGTGGGGGTTCAGCCGGGCGACAGGGTCCTGACCAATGCGTTCACCCTTGCCCCGGTGCCAGGGGCGATTGCGTCGCTTGGCGCTGTTCCGGTGTTTGTGGGGGTGACCGAGTCACTGACCATTGATCTGGACGATCTGGCCGCCAAAACCGGTGAGGCGGATGTGCTGTTGCTATCGCATATGCGCGGGCATGTGTGCGACATGGATCGGCTGATGGCGCTCTGCGACGCTGCGGGCATCACGGTGATCGAGGATTGCGCCCACACCATGGGCGCGCGCTGGCGCGGCAGGCTTTCGGGCCGACATGGGGCCATCGGGTGTTATTCGACGCAGACCTATAAACACCTGAATTCCGGCGAAGGCGGCTTTCTTGTGGGTGATGATGACGCGGTGATGGCCCGCGCAATCCTGCTGTCGGGCAGTTACATGTTGTTTGATCGCCATATCGCAGGGCCAGCAGCGGTGGCATTTGACGATCTGAAATTTGACACGCCCAATATTTCGGGCCGGATGGACAATCTGCGCGCCGCGATCCTGCGTCCGCAACTGGCGCGCCTTGGGGATCAGTGCGCGGCGTGGACCGAACGGTATCGCGTGGTCGAAAACGGGTTGCGCCATACGCCGGGCCTGCACATCATTGAACGCCCCGGGATCGAAGAATTTGTCGGATCATCGTTCCAGTTTCTGTTGCTGGATTGGTCCGATGCCGCGATTGCACAGGTGCTGGAACGCTGCGCGGCGCGTGGTGTCGAATTGAAATGGTTCGGCGGAGCCGTGCCGACCGGCTTTACCTCGGGGTATCAGTCGTGGCGCTATGCCCCGGAACAATCGCTGCCTGCGACGGACCGGGTGTTAAAGGCGATCCTTGATATGCGGATCCCGCTGACGTTCAGCCCCAAGGATTGCGCGTTGATCGCCCGTATCATCCGGGCCGAGGTCAGCGCCGTGCAACAACAATTGGCCGCGGAATGACCTGTCGTGGTCACACCCTGAACGCGCGCTAAGCGCACCCTGATCGCACCCTGATCACGCAAAAAAAGCCGGGGCATTGCACCGGAACCGGTCAACCTTTGCTTGGGGCATCACCCATACCAATCAACAGTGAAATTCCCGCGCTAGCGCACAGTTCTTGACCCGACTCAGCGCCTGTGCAAATTATGTGAACACTTGTTCATTAAACGGGGAGGGGACCGCGATGTTCACAGGATCCATGCAGTTCGATCTTGGCGAAGATGTGAATGCCTTGCGCGACATGGTGCATCGTTGGGCTCAGGAACGGGTCAAGCCGTTGGCGGGCGACATCGACACCACAAACACCTTTCCCCCCGCGCTGTGGCGCGAAATGGGGGACATGGGCCTGTTGGGCGTCACCGTGTCCGAGGAATTCGGCGGGGCTGGCATGTCCTACCTTGCCCATGTCATCGCAGTCGAAGAAATCGCGCGGGCAAGTGCGTCAGTGTCGCTGTCATATGGGGCGCATTCCAACCTGTGTGTGAACCAGATCAAGTTGAACGGGACAGATGAACAACGGCAGAAATATCTTCCCAAACTGATTTCCGGCGAACATGTCGGCGCATTGGCCATGTCCGAACCCGGCGCCGGGTCCGATGTGGTGTCGATGAAGCTTCGCGCCGAGAAAAAAAATGACCGCTTTGTGCTGAACGGCAACAAATACTGGATCACCAATGGCCCCGACGCCGACACGCTTGTCGTCTATGCCAAAACCGATCCAGATGCCGGATCGCGCGGCATCACCGCGTTTATCATCGAAAAATCCATGACCGGTTTTTCGACATCTCCGCATTTTGACAAGCTGGGGATGCGCGGATCAAACACAGCCGAGCTGATCTTTGACAATGTCGAAGTGCCGTTTGAAAACGTGCTGGGCGAAGAAGGGCGCGGCGTGCGGGTTCTGATGTCGGGGCTTGATTACGAACGCGTGGTGTTGTCGGGCATCGGCACCGGCATCATGGCCGCCTGCCTGGACGAGGTGATGCCCTATATGGTCGAACGCAAGCAGTTCGGTCAGCGGATCGGGGATTTCCAGCTGATGCAGGGCAAAATCGCAGACATGTACACCAAGATGAATTCGGCGCGTGCCTATGTTTACGAGGTCGCCCGGTCCTGTGACCGCGGGCAGGTGACACGTCAGGACGCGGCCGCATGTGTCTTGTATTCCAGCGAAGAAGCGATGGTTGTCGCCCATCAGGCCGTTCAGGCCATGGGGGGGGCCGGGTTCCTGAATGATGCGCCGGTCGCACGGATTTTCCGCGATGCCAAACTGATGGAAATCGGGGCGGGCACGTCAGAAATCAGGCGTATGCTGGTGGGTCGTGAACTGATGGCGTCAATGGGCTGACAGGGGCGATTGCCAGTAGGGGCGCCAGACTGACATGCTTGACCCAACCCAGACATACGACGCATTGCGCGATGGATTTCGCTGGGACCTGCCGGATCAGTTGAACATGGCGGCGCAGGCCTGTGATGATTGGGCTGCCCGACACCCCGCGCGCACGGCGATCATCGAATTGCTTGGGGATGGGAAACGGCGCGACCTGTCCTATGCCAGTTTGCGCGAAATGTCCGAACGCCTTGCGCTTGCCCTTCGGGATTGCGGCGTGGCGCCACAGGATCGTGTCGGGGTTTTGCGGTCGCAAGGGGCATGGTGCATCGCGGCGCATCTGGCCATCTGGAAGCTGGGGGCGGTATCGGTTCCGTTGTTCAAGCTGTTTCGCCATGATGCCCTGGCCAGCCGTCTGGACGACAGCGGTGCGCGGGTTGTCGTGACGGATGCGGAAGGGGCCGACATGCTGGCCCCATTTGATGTGGCCCCGATTGTGCCCGAAGACAGCGATCTGCCTGACGGGATATGCGACACCGCCGCGACCGGCCCCGACACCCCCGCGATCCTGATCTATACCTCGGGCACGACCGGCAAACCCAAGGGCGCGCTGCATGGGCACCGGCTTTTGACGGGCCATTTGCCAGGGGTCGAGATGAGCCATGATTTCCTGGGGCAAAAGGGCGATTGCCTGTGGACCCCGGCGGATTGGGCATGGATTGGCGGGCTGTTTGATGTGGCGATGCCGGGCCTTGCGCTTGGCGTGCCGGTGGTGGCCGCCCGAATGGCGAAATTCGACACTGGTGAATGCCTAAAGATCATCGCCCAAGGCGCTGTTCGGAATGTATTTTTTCCGCCAACAGCCCTGCGCATGCTTAAGGCCGCTGATGTCGGGATCCCCGGCCTGCGGTCGGTCGCGTCGGGCGGCGAACCGCTTGGGGCTGAAATGCTGGATTGGGGCCAAAGGGCGTTAGGCGTGACGATCAACGAATTCTACGGCCAGACGGAATGCAACATGGTCGCGTCATCCTGCGCGGCGCTTTTCTCGGTGCATCCCGGCGCTATCGGGCGGCCTGTTCCCGGACATGACGTGGCGGTCATTGACGCGGCCGGACAAGTGGCGACCAGCGAAGGCGATGTGGCCATCGCGCGCGGTTCTGCATCCATGATGCTTGAATACTGGAACAACCCTGCCGCGAGCGCAGACAAATTTCGCGGCGATTGGATGCTGACCGGCGACAGGGGGGTGATGCGCGACGGGTATCTGCACTTTGTCGGGCGCGAGGATGACGTCATCACATCCGCAGGCTATCGTATCGGACCGGCCGAGATTGAGGATTGCCTGTTGAAACACCAAGCTGTCGCGACCTGTGGCGTGGTCGGTAAACCGGACGCACAGCGAAACGAAATCGTCAAGGGATACGTGGTGTTGCGCGACGAAGTTGAACCTTCGGATGCGCTTGCCAGTGAATTGATGACCTTTGTTGGCACCCATCTGGCCAGCTATTCCCGCCCGCGTGAAATCGCCTTTGTCGATGCGCTTCCGATGACGGTGACAGGCAAGGTGATCCGCAAAGAGCTTAAGGCCCGCGCGGCGGGCGAGGAGACAGGATGATACTAGAAGGATTGGCCCAACGATTGGCCAAGCGACAATGCCCAGATTGCGGCACCGAACAGCCGATTTATACCAAGGCCGGTTTCAAAAGCCGCATCCGCGCACCGTACCACATGGAACCCTGTGCCAACTGCGGCGCGGAACTGCATCTGGTCTATGCCCCCGGCGGGCAATTCCGCGAAGGGTTGGGATGGGGGATGGCCGTTGTCGTGCTTATGGGCCTGGCAATGATCTTTGTTCCGGTGATCGGAACGCCCGGCAAAGCGGCCATTTGGATCTTTGCCGGGCTTGGGGCCGTCGGGCTTTATCTGTTTGCCATTATCATGACCGGGCTGATTGTCGGTTGGACGCGAAGGATCATAAAACCATGAAGCTGACGACGCAGGTTGTTCCGGGGTCGGATGCGTTCCGCGCCAATGTTCAGGGCCATCTGGACGCCATCCGAACGGTGCAGGACGCCGCGGACCTTTCTGCGGCCGGAGGCGGGGAAAAATCCCGTGAACGCCACCTGAGCCGGGGCAAAATGCTGCCGCGCGACAGGGTGGCCAACCTGTTGGACCCCGGATCGCCGTTTCTGGAAATCGGGGCGACGGCGGCGCATGGCATGTATGATGGCGCGGCCCCCGGTGCGGGTATGATCGCCGGTATCGGCAGGGTGTCCGGTCAGGACGTGATGATTGTGTGCAACGACGCCACGGTCAAAGGCGGCACCTATTACCCCATCACCGTCAAGAAACACCTGCGCGCCCAGGAAATCGCCGAAGAAAACCACCTCCCTTGTGTGTATCTGGTGGACAGCGGCGGCGCGAACCTTCCCAATCAGGACGAAGTGTTCCCGGACCGCGATCATTTCGGGCGGATCTTTTACAATCAGGCCCGGATGAGCGCAAAGGGCATCGCCCAGATTGCCGTTGTGATGGGGTCGTGCACGGCCGGGGGGGCCTATGTGCCCGCCATGTCGGATGTCACGATCATCGTGCGGGAACAGGGCACAATTTTCCTGGCCGGGCCGCCATTGGTCAAGGCCGCGACCGGCGAAGTGGTCAGCGCCGAAGACCTTGGCGGCGGTGATGTGCACACCCGCCTGTCCGGCGTCGCGGATTATCTGGCCGAAGATGACGGGCATGCCCTTGCCTTGGCGCGCCGCGCCGTTGCCGGGTTGAACCGCGCGGTGCCCGACACGGTGCAATGGCAGGCGGCGGAACCACCCGCCTATGACCCCGACGAATTGCTGGGCGTTGTCCCCACCGATCTGCGCACGCCCTATGACATCCGCGAGGTGATCGCACGCGTGGTCGATGCCAGCCGGTTTGACGAATTCAAATCGCGTTACGGCGACACCCTGGTCACCGGGTTTGCCCATATCGAAGGCTGTCCTGTCGGCATCATTGGCAACAATGGCGTGCTGTTTTCCGAGGCCGCGCAAAAGGGCGCGCATTTCGTGGAATTGTGCAGTCAGCGGGGGATTCCCCTGGTGTTCCTGCAAAACATCACCGGGTTCATGGTGGGGCGGAAATACGAAAACGAAGGCATCGCGCGCCACGGGGCCAAGATGGTGACAGCGGTGGCGACGACCAATGTGCCCAAGATCACGATGGTTGTGGGCGGATCGTTCGGTGCCGGGAATTATGGCATGGCAGGAAGGGCGTATCAGCCCCGTTTCATGTGGTCATGGCCGAATTCGCGGATTTCGGTCATGGGCGGGGCACAGGCCGCCGGGGTGTTGGCCACAGTCAAACGCGACGCCATCGAACGCGGCGGCGGCACCTGGTCGGACAAGGAAGAGTCGGATTTCAAACAGCCCACAATCGACATGTTCGAACGCCAATCCCATCCGCTCTATGCCTCGGCCCGGATGTGGGACGACGGAATAGTGGACCCGCGCAAATCGCGCGATGTCCTCGCGCTCAGCCTGCGGGTGTCATTGAATGCGCCGATCGAGGACACGCGTTTCGGCGTGTTTCGGATGTGATGTGCATGTTTTCACCTTTCCCGACCGCGCCGGGGCACAGCGCCCCAAACAGCCAAGAAACCGCGCCCGGCCCGGTCAAACCTGTGGTTTTGCATTGGGGGCAGGCCGCATGACATCGCCCGGATTTGTCAGGGTGAAACACATCGCCCGCCGTGCCTGCGGTGGGATGCCCAAAGGATGGCGCACATGATCGAAACACGTTTCACACGGGCCTATGGGTTGGATCATCCCATTGTTGCCGCCCCCATGGCCAATGTGTCGGGCGGGCGCCTTGCAGCAGCGGTTTGCGCGGCGGGCGGTTTGGGTTTTGTCGGCGGCGGATATTGTGACCCCGACTGGATCGCAACGCAGATGGGGCAGGCGGGGAACACGCCTGTTGGCGTCGGGTTCATCACCTGGCGATTGCCCGGCGTTCCCGGATTGCTTGAGCGCGAGCTGGAGCGCAACCCACGCGCCGTTTTCCTGTCTTTTGGCGATCTTGCGCCTTATGCCCCGCTGATAAAACAGGCGGGCGTGCCCCTGATCGCGCAGGTTCAGACGATGGCGGATGCCCGCAAGGCGGCTGCGGACGGGGCCGATGTGATCGTCGCCCAAGGGGCCGAGGCCGGGGGCCACGGAACCGGGCGCGCGACGATGACCCTGGTGCCCGAAGTGGCCGATATGCTGGCGCGCGAATACCCTGAAACGCTCTTGCTGGCGGCGGGCGGCATCACGGACGGGCGCGGCTTGGCGGCTGCTCTGATGCTGGGGGCGGATGGCGTCGTTTGCGGCACAAGGTTCTGGGCCAGCGCCGAGGCACTGGTGCCTGACGGGCAGGTGACCGCTGCGTTGGCGGCGGACGGCGATGCGACATTGCGCACAAGTGTCGGGGACATTGCGCGCGGGCTGGATTGGCCGGGGGGGTGGAACCTGCGGACATTGCGCACGGAATACGTCGAACGCTGGCGCGGGGATTTGGCCGGATTGTCCGGGGATGACGACGCGCGCCGCGAATGGACCAGCGGCGCACAGGCCGCGCCGATTGTTGGCGAAGGAATCGGGGTGATCAACGACGCGCCCCCGGCGGCCCAGGTTTTGACCCGATTGGTATCAGAGGCCGAGGCGGCGTTGTCGCGCGGATGGCAAAGGAAATGAGCATGTTCAACACCATCCTTATTGCGAACCGGGGCGAAATCGCGTGCCGCGTCATCCGAACCGCCCGGTCCATGGGGGTGCGCACTGTCGCGGTTTATTCCGATGCGGATGCGGGCGCGATGCATGTGGCGATGGCCGATATCGCTGTGCATATTGGCGGGCCCGCCCCGGCGGACAGCTATCTGCGCGCGGACGCGATCATCGCAGCGGCAAAGGCGACGGGCGCGCAGGCTGTGCATCCCGGTTATGGCTTTCTGTCCGAAAACCCGGATTTCGTGGATGCGCTGGATGCCGCCGGCCTGACGTTCATTGGCCCCAGTGCCGCAGCGATCCGCGCCATGGGCCTTAAGGATGCGGCAAAGGCGCTGATGGAAACGGCGGGCGTGCCTGTTGTGCCGGGCTATCACGGGGCCGATCAATCCGATGCCGTTCTGTCGGATGCGGCCGACGGGATCGGCTATCCGGTGCTGATCAAGGCGGTTGCGGGGGGCGGGGGCAAGGGCATGCGCCTTGTCGAACATGCCCGCGATTTCGCGGATGCGTTGGAAAGCGCCCGCGGCGAGGCCCGAACAGCCTTTGGCAATGCTGACGTTCTGGTGGAAAAGTTTGTCACAAATCCGCGCCATATCGAGGTGCAGGTTTTTGGCGATGGCACGAACGCCGTGCATTTGTTCGAACGCGATTGTTCGCTTCAACGGCGCCACCAAAAGGTCATCGAAGAAGCCCCGGCGCCCGGAATGACAGATGACATGCGGGCCGCCATGGGGGCCGCGGCGGTACGTGCGGCAACATCCATCGGGTATTCCGGGGCGGGAACTGTGGAATTCATAGTGGATGGGTCGGGCCCCCTGCGCGCGGATGGGTTCTGGTTCATGGAAATGAACACCCGACTCCAGGTGGAACATCCGGTGACCGAGGCGATCACGGGCGTTGATCTGGTCGAATGGCAAATCCGCGTGGCAGCAGGCGAAGCCATTCCACGTGCGCAGGAGGATCTGTCCATTGATGGCCACGCCTTCGAAGCGCGCCTTTATGCCGAAGATGTCGAAAGAGGTTTTCTGCCCGCCACCGGCAAACTGGCGCATCTGGCATTCCCGGCCGATGTGCGCGCCGATACCGGCGTGCGTTCGGGCGATGTGATTTCGCCCCACTATGATCCGATGATCGCCAAGGTGGTGGTGCATGGGCCGACACGCGCCATCGCGTTGCGCCAATTGTCCAGCGCGCTAAGGGCAACACAGGTGGCCGGGACAGTGACCAACCTGACATTCCTGGGGGCATTGGCCGATCACGCGGGCTTTGGTGCCGGGCAGGTGGACACCGGGCTGATCGCCCGCGATCTGGACGATTTGGCAAAGGTGACGACGGCCAGTGACCGGGTTGCAGCCTGGGCCGCCATGATCGCGCTTGGGCTTTGCGACGCGCCGGGCGCGTTTGACGGTTTCCACCTTTGGACCCCGATGCGCCGGGATCAGGCTGTGTCGTATCGCGGTGAAACAATCGAAATCACCGTGGAAATGCAGGGCCGAACCCATGCGGTCATACATTTGCCGTCCAACACGATCACCGCGTCCTATTCCGGGGGGGGCTGGTTGCTGGATGGACAGCGCGCGCCTGCGCATCACCGCGACGGCAATACCATCACCGTTTTTGACGGCGTTGCGCAGCGGTTCGACGTGATCGACCCGCTGGCCCGCGACGCCGCCGCCACAGCCGGTAATGTGATCGAAGCGCCGATGCCGGGACTGGTCAAGGCGCTTAACGCGGCACCGGGTCAACAGGTCAGGGCGGGCGATCGTCTGGCCGTACTGGAAGCGATGAAGATGGAACATGCGTTGAACGCCCCAAGGGATGGGGTTGTCGCCGAAGTCCTGACAGCCGAAGGTGCGCAGGTCGAAGCGGGGGCGGCGTTGATCCGCCTTGAGGACGAAGACGAGAGTGAGGACAATTCATGACAGACACGACACTTCGCCTGCACCACGTGCCGGGGTCGCGCAGTTTCCGTATTCTTTGGCTGCTAAAGGAAATGGGGATCACGCCGGACATTGCGAATTACGCCATTCAGGACGGCACGTTGCGGACACCGGAATACCTGTCGCGTTCCCCCGCGGGGCGCGTTCCCGCGCTTGAGGTGGACGGTAAGGTGATCTACGAAAGTGGCGCGATCACCGAATATCTGTGCGAAACCCGCCCCGATGCCGGCATGGGCCGCGCCCCCGGTCACGCCGACCGCATCCCGTTTCTTGAGGCGATGCACTATGCCGAAACGATGGCGCATCTGGTGGCCAACCTGAACCTGCAGTGGATTTTCCTGCGCGATCCGGCCGATCGGTCAGACACCGTGGTCAAGATCGAAGCACGACGCCTAGCCGCCACAATGGCCCCGCTGGAAAAACTGTTGGAAAATCAGGACTATATCCTGCCGTCGGGCTTTTCAGCCGCAGATACGATGGTGGGCTGGAATTTCCTTGCCACGACGAAATACGTGCGCATGGATGCCTTTCCCAGCATTGCCGCCTATGTGGACCGGTTCAGTGCCCGTCCGGGGTTTCAGGCGGCCAAGGCGATCGATGGCGAACGCCCCATGCCGACAAAAGACTTTTACGAGGTCAGCAAATAGGCCCGCACGCCCGACAGGGATCATGGCGCGTGGTCTGGGGCCAGTGCATTCCATTCCTGCCAATATGAAAACGGCCGCGCAATGAATGCGCGGCCGTTAATGTCGGTGGGTGAACGGCATTTTCAGCCGTTTGTCACCCCGTAACGCTTGTCAGATCAAGCGGCCTTGCGGCGACGAAGTGCACCCAGAAGCACACCCCCAAGCAGCAACAGCGGGGCCGATGCAGGCAATGGCACCACCGAAGCTTGATAATCCAGGCTGATTTCGCCAACGGCATAGGTTGTTGTTCCGCCCGAAATTGTGGTTGCAATAACGGACAGCGTGTTCAAACCGCCTGTAATAAGGCTGGATACATCATACGAGAAATATGCAGGCGACGAGTAATACGCCCCGGAAGACGACAGCGAAGGTGCAAGATCGGTTCCGTTGAAAGTGAACGTAATCGAATTTGTCGCGCCTGGGCCGGACCACAGGCCATAACGAACGTTAAGCATTGCCGGACCGGTTGAACCACCCGGCAGGACAAAACCAGCAAGGTCATAGTTCGTGTCAACGCTCAGGTCATCATAAAGTGCCGGGTCAGTTGCTGTTGCAGCGGATGCCGCGCCAACAGACATTACGGCCATTGTTGCGCCGACAATCACGGCGCGAAGTGTATTGAACATAATAGTTACCCCCTCAGGTTTATCTACAGCCCTGATTTTTATCAGGAAATCGTCAGGCTTGCAAGGTTGGCGTAAAGTGAGGGCGGCTTGCCGCGCTGCGCAGGCTGTTTGAAACCGGATCCGCACGGCAAAATCCCGTCTGGCGATCGCGTCATGGAACGGCTGATGGTGCATTGCACAAGGCATCCGTGCGACAGCGCCCTGCAAACGGGTTTTCGATGTCGATTCTACGCGTTCTGTCGGTTGACCCTCCGCAGGGGCGAGAGTAAACCCGAACGCAGCCTATGCGGGCCCTATGGGCCTGCCCGCGCCAGCAAAGGAGAAGACCGTGGAAGAGATGCTGAGGGAATACCTCCCCATTCTCGTCTTTCTGGCCATTGCGATCGGGCTTGGACTTGTCCTGATCCTCGCCGCTGTCATCATTGCCGTTCGAAATCCCGACCCCGAAAAGGTCAGCGCCTATGAATGCGGATTTAACGCATTTGATGATGCCCGGATGAAATTCGACGTGCGATTTTACCTCGTTTCAATCCTGTTCATCATTTTTGACCTGGAAATTGCGATGCTGTTTCCCTGGGCCGTGGCCTTTCAGGATGTCAGTATGGCGGGCTTTTGGTCGATGATGGTGTTCCTGGCCGTTCTGACCATCGGCTTTGCCTATGAATGGAAGAAAGGGGCGCTGGAATGGCAATGACGGGCACCAATACAGCCGGCGTCGATCAAGAGGTCGCCACCCAAAGCCTGAACCGCGAATTGCAGGACAAGGGATTCCTTCTGACATCGTCCGAAGACATCATCAACTGGGCGCGCACCGGCTCGCTTCACTGGATGACCTTCGGGCTTGCCTGTTGTGCGGTCGAAATGATGCACACATCCATGCCCCGATATGACGCCGAACGGTTCGGCATTGCGCCGCGCGCGTCCCCGCGCCAGTCCGACGTGATGATCGTGGCCGGCACGCTGACCAACAAAATGGCCCCCGCACTGCGCAAGGTCTATGACCAGATGCCCGAACCACGCTACGTGATTTCGATGGGGTCCTGCGCGAATGGCGGCGGGTATTACCACTACAGCTATTCCGTGGTGCGCGGTTGTGATCGGATTGTGCCCGTGGACATCTATGTCCCCGGCTGCCCGCCAACCGCCGAGGCATTGTTGTACGGCATCCTACAGCTGGCCCGGAAGATCCGGCGCACCGGCACGATTGCGCGATAAGGGCAGGGAACACGATGAGCGAAGCACTCAACGAACTCGGCACCCACATCGAACTTAAACGCAGCGATTGCGTTCTGGGCTGGGCCGTTGCCCATGAGGAACTGACCGTGGACGTGGCCCCCAGCAACATCTCGGGGCTGGTCGATTTCCTGCGCACCGATGCGAATTGCAAATTCTCGTCGCTGGTGGATATCACGGCGGTGGATTACCCCGAACGCGCCAAACGGTTCGACGTGGTCTATCATTTCCTGTCCATGTACCAGAACCAGCGCATCCGCCTTAGGGTGTCGGTGCGCGAGGATGAAATGGTGTCTTCGATCACCGCGATTCATCCTTCGGCCAATTGGTTTGAACGCGAAATCTTTGACATGTTCGGGATCATCTTTACCGGACACCCAGATCTGCGCCGCATCCTGACCGATTATGGCTTTCGCGGGTATCCGCTGCGCAAGGATTTCCCGACCAGCGGTTACACCGAAGTGCGTTACGACGAAGCCGCCAAGCGCGTCGTTTATGAGCCTGTGAAACTGGTTCAGGAATACCGCCAGTTCGATTTCATGTCTCCCTGGGAGGGGGCCGAATATATCCTTCCCGGAGACGAAAAGGAGCAGGCGAAAT
Source organism: Pseudooceanicola sp. (assembly GCA_050633485.1). Lineage (GTDB taxonomy): Bacteria > Pseudomonadota > Alphaproteobacteria > Rhodobacterales > Rhodobacteraceae > Pseudooceanicola. Next base: position 4,727 of record JBOEGP010000022.1, on the reverse strand, counting down.
GATGTACATCATCTTTGCGATCCTCTTTGTCGTTCCGCTGTGGACCCTTGTTCCGCAATATCGGTTGCCCCAATGGGCCGCGCTGATCGCGATTATCCCGTTCGGGATTTTCGTGTTGCTGTGGGTCATGGCGTTCCGCGACAAGATCAAGATACCGGGAGTTGATAAATGATGGACGGCTCCAAAGCGTTTACCGACGTCGAAACCGGCGAACAGAAAATTCGCAATTTCAACATCAACTTTGGCCCGCAACACCCTGCGGCACACGGGGTTTTGCGCCTGGTTCTTGAACTGGACGGCGAAATTGTTGAACGGTGCGATCCGCACATTGGCCTGCTGCACCGTGGCACAGAAAAGCTGATGGAAAGCCGGACGTATCTGCAAAACCTGCCGTATTTCGACCGGCTGGATTACGTGGCCCCGATGAACCAGGAACACGCCTGGTGCCTTGCGATCGAAAAACTGACCGGGGTCGAGGTGCCGCGCCGCGCCAGTCTGATCCGGGTTTTGTATTCCGAAATCGGCCGTGTCCTGAACCACCTGCTGAACGTGACCACCCAGGCGATGGATGTTGGCGCGCTGACGCCGCCGCTTTGGGGGTTCGAAGAACGCGAAGATCTGATGATCTTTTACGAACGGGCCTGTGGCGCGCGGTTGCACGCCGCCTATTTCCGCCCCGGTGGGGTGCATCAGGATTTGCCCGACGATCTGATCGACGATATCGAGGCATGGGCCAAGAAATTCCCGAACCGGTTGGACGATATCGACGGTCTTTTGACGGAAAACCGCATCTTCAAACAGCGCAATGTGGACATCGGCGTTGTCAGCGAAGAAGATATTCTGAATTGGGGGTTTTCCGGCGTCATGGTGCGTGGTTCCGGCCTCGCCTGGGATTTGCGCCGCTCACAACCTTATGAATGCTATGATGAATTCGATTTCCAAGTCCCCGTGGGCAAGAACGGCGATTGCTATGATCGCTATCTCTGCCGGATGGAGGAAATGCGCCAATCAACCAGCATCATCCTGCAGGCGATCGAAAAATTGCGCGCACCCGAAGGGCAGGGCGATGTTTTGGCCCGTGGCAAGGTCACGCCGCCCAAGCGGGGTGAAATGAAAACCTCGATGGAGGCGTTGATCCACCATTTCAAACTTTACACCGAAGGGTTCAAAGTGCCCGAAGGCGAAGTTTATGCCGCGGTTGAGGCGCCCAAGGGCGAATTCGGCGTTTTTCTTGTGTCGGATGGGGGCAACAAACCCTACCGGGCCAAGTTGCGCGCACCGGGTTTCTTGCATTTGCAGGCGATGGATCACGTGGCCGTGGGGCACCAATTGGCGGATGTGGCAGCGATCATCGGCACAATGGACGTCGTTTTCGGAGAGATTGACCGGTGACGCCCGTACGGCATGGGAACGAGACAAAAAACCGTCAAAAGGCGGGACGATATATTCGGGGGACACGAATGGCGAATTTTTCACGCCTTGCCGCAATTTGCGGCGCATTGACAGTGACGGCGGCCTGCGCCCTGCCTCCGCAAGGGGTCAAACCGGATCAGATGGCGGCCTATGATGGTGCGGTCGCTTCGGTGGGCTGTGTCATGGAAAATGAACCCCAGTATCTGGCCGTGGAAATCCAAACCGGGATGACTCGGGAACAGGCCATCGCAATGGGCAAGTTCCGGGTGGCTGCGGGACAAGCGAAACCGACCGAAGCGGGCGGTATACGCCTGACCAGCGGAGCCTGCGCCGCCTGATCGGCGGCCTTGAATAGGACAGAGGAACAGTCGAGACATGTTGCGACGCCTGCATCACGAACAGCCCGAAAGCTTTGCTTTCACGCCCGCCAACCAGGCCTGGGCCGAGGGTCAGATCACCAAGTATCCCGAAGGCCGTCAGGCCAGCGCGATCATTCCGCTGTTGTGGCGTGCGCAGGAACAAGAAGGCTGGCTGACCCGTCCCGCGATCGAAGTGATCGCGGATATGCTGGACCTGGCCTATATCCGCGCGCTTGAGGTCGCGACGTTTTACTTCATGTTCCAGCTGCAACCGGTTGGAAGTGTTGCGCATATCCAGATTTGTGGCACCTTGTCCTGCATGATCTGTGGCGCCGAAGATCTGATCGGCGTGTGCCGCGAAAAGATCGCTGACAAGGCCCATGCCCTGTCCGCCGATGGCAAATTTTCCTGGGAAGAGGTGGAATGCCTTGGCGCCTGTGCCAACGCGCCGATGGCCCAGATCGGCAAGGATTATTACGAGGATCTGACAGCCGAAAACCTGGCCCAGATCATTGATGACATGGCCGCAGGCAAGGTGCCTGTTCCCGGTCCGCAAAATGGCCGTTTCGCCGCCGAACCGAAATCGGGGCTAAGCAGCCTGAAAGATCACGAAAGCGGTCGCAAGCAATACAATGCCTCGGCGCAGGCGGCGGTCGATCTGGGCGATACGATCAAGCGTATCGACGGAACCGAAGTGCCGCTGTTGATGCCATGGCAGGACAAACAGGACAAAGGTACGGGTGGCAAGGCCGCCGGGGCCAAGGCCGCGGCGCAGGGCAAGGCATCCAAGGATGATGCGGGTGCGACAGCAAGCGCCGATGCCACGGGTCCAAGCCGCGCGGAAGTGCGCGCAGAGCGCCGCGCACGTCGTTTGGCCGAAGGCAAGGACGCCCCCGCCGCACCAAAGGCCAAAGCCGCCAAGTCGGCAAAGGATACTGCGGCCAAGCCCAAGGGCGCGGCCAAGGCCAATCAGCAAGCGGCTGAAACCGCCGGTGCCGGTGCATCGGATCAGGGTGCCGGACAGCGCCCCGAAGGTCTGAGTGCTGCGCGCGGCGGACAGGCCGATGATCTTAAGCAGATCAAAGGTGTGGGGCCGAAACTGGAAAACCTGTTGAACGAATTGGGCTTTTATCATTTCGATCAGATTGCGGCATGGGGCGCACAAGAAGTGTCCTGGGTTGATCAGAACCTTAAGGGGTTCAAGGGGCGTGTAAGCCGTGACACCTGGGTCGATCAGGCCAAAGTACTGGCAACTGGTGGCGAAACCGAGTTTTCGTCACGTGTTAAAAAGGGCGATGTTTACGACTGACTTAGAAAACTTGACGTAGACCCTGGGGGATAAAGCATGGACATGAGTACAAAAGAAGGGCGTTGCACGGCGATCTGTTGGGTCGTTGGTGCGGTTGTGGCCATCCTTGGGTACATGCTTATGCGGCCTGGGCTTGTGATCCTGTTGGCATTGCTGATTGCCCTGGTGATCGGGGGTCTTGTTGCCCTTTTGCTGATCAAGTTTTTCTGTGTTGCGTCGCATGACGACGAAACATCATCCGCCAGCACATCCTACAATGACGCGGACAGGTCCGCGGGTGCGGTGGCCGCGCCTGCCGCGGCGCCTTCGGCCGGTGCTGGCGCGTCGGCGCCCCCAGGCACACCAGCCACAGGATCAGCCGCCGGTGAGTCCGATACTGCGGGCAATGCGGCTTCGGCTTCGGCTTCGACGACGTTAAAGGTGCCTGACGACGGCGCGACATCTGAACATGACGAAGCGCAAGAAGGCACATCAACCGCGGTGACAAGCGCGGCGGCGTTTGCGTCCCCTTCGGTGTCCGATGACGCGGTTGACGGCGACAATTCGGCCGACACAAACGCGGCCGAAACGACCAAACCTTCTGACGCGGCAGATAATGGCAAAACGGCAAAGACCGGCGCATCCGACAAAGCGGAACCGAAATCCAAATCGGGGACCACGGCGAAAAGCACGGACAAGCCAAAGTCACCCCCCAAGGCAAAACCGGCGGCCAAGGCCAAGCCAGCCGCAAAATCCGCGCCTGCCCAAGAAGGGCCTGCAGCAAGTGACGCAACACCGGACAATGCGGGCACGAAGCCCGTCGGTCTGGACGGGCCGCGCGGCGGGCAGGGCGATGATTTGAAACGGATCAAGGGTGTCGGCCCCAAGCTGGAACAGCTTTTGAACGAATTGGGGTTCTACCATTTCGATCAGATCGCAGGCTGGGGCGCAGGCGAAGTTGCTTGGGTCGATCAGAACCTCAAGGGGTTCAAGGGCCGTGTGTCGCGCGACACATGGGTCGATCAGGCCAAGGTTCTGGCCGATGGCGGCGACACCGAATTTTCCAAACGCGTGGACAAGGGTGGCGTGTATTGACGCATGACACAGAAAACCGGCCAAACCCAAAACCAGCTTTTGGCCCGCGAACGGGCAATGGCGCGCAAGGGGCGCGTCGTGTCGGTGGTTATCGTTGCGACGATGCTGATCTGGCTCGTCGGGACGAATCTGGTGCCTTACATGGGCTGGCCGGCGCGGTTTGTGTTCCTGTTCGATCTGGCCGCAATCGCGGCGTTCGTTTGGATTTTCACAAACATCTGGCAACTCTGGCGTTTGCGCCAACAACTGAACGACAACGGGCAAGGGTAGCGTAATGCTAAAGGATCAGGACCGGATATTCACCAATATCTACGGTATGCACGACCGCACGCTAAAAGGCGCGCAGGCGCGCGGCCACTGGGATGGCACTGCGCAGCTGATCGGTTTGGGCCGTGACAAGATCATCGAAATCATGAAGGCATCGGGCCTGCGCGGTCGCGGTGGTGCGGGTTTTCCGACCGGGCTGAAATGGTCTTTCATGCCCAAGGAAAGCGATGGACGCCCCGCCTATCTTGTGGTGAACGCGGATGAATCCGAACCCGGCACCTGCAAAGACCGCGAGATCATGCGCC
>JBOEGP010000021.1:0-63350 GCA_050633485.1 Pseudooceanicola sp. | reverse complement strand
GCCCCAGGATCCTGTCGTATTTGCGGTTCTGGGCAACTGAAAGGTCTTCATCCCCGGATTCAAACAGGGCCGACGAATATGTCATGCCAGGGTCCAGCCAAAGCTGATAAAATTCGTTCCCGACATCGTAATGCGCGCGGATGTTTCGCGACGACCCGCGCCGCGAATTGGCCCGCAGAACACGATCAATCATGCGCATTTTCAGGCCGTTCCAAAAATTGGCATGCGCATAGCTGCGCAACCGATCCAGGTTTTGCAATGCCACGACGCTGAGATCGCGGATCGAAGGCGTGTCCCATAGCCCGGCAACATAGGCCTCGCCCAGGCCGACACCTCCGCGCGCGGCAATCGTCGTGATGACCGACCAGTCATGCAGCTGTAGTTCAGCCTCGGGCGCACCAGTGCCAAAATCGTACACCTCGCCTTCGGGGGTGCGCAGGCGCAAGCTGCCCCATTGGATACCCTCGCAACTGTCAAGGAATTCGCGTTTCACACGCTTGGTCAAAAACAACATCAACTTACCTCGTGATTGGGGGGGGCGGGCCGGGTGCGAAACATCGATCCCTTCAGTTTCAGGCGAAGCGCCTGCCAGTGGATCAGCGCGACGGTTCTGTATGTGCCCAAAGGACGCCGAAAGAGCGCGGCCAAGATCCCCCGATTGCCCAGCCGGGTGCGACGCCCGGCCAGCGTGGCGATAAGCCCGGAACCGTCTTTGCGATAATCAATTCGAATAGCGATCCTGTCCGGAGTGATCTTGAAGTTGAAGGCATAGCCGCCGCCGACCTCTTGAAAAGGCGAGACATACATTTGCTTTTCGACAGCGATCTGATCGTCAGGGCCAATTGGTGACAGATCGGGTTTGGCACAGACATAGCTGTGCCGGTCACCGTAAGTGTTGTTGACCTCTGCGATCACGGCGCACAGGGCATCGCCCTTCATCGCCAGCCAGAAACTGACCGGGTTGAATGCGTGCCCCAGAAAGCTGGGCTGAGTCAGCAGAAGAACTTGCACATCTTTCAAACCGCGTGCGGCAAAGATTTCTACCGCCCAATCAACACCGCGCCCCTTGTCCGGTGACCCGCCGTGATCACGATCATTCACCGCGGCCAAATTGAACGCGTTGCGCGAGAACAGCCATGGACGGGCCGTCGCGCGGGGGTCGATCAATACGTAATCCACGCCATATCGAAACGCGTGTTCAGGGCCACCGCGCCGTGCGTGGGTTGTCGTTGCAACGATGTGTTCAGGCCAATGGGTCATGCAAATTGCCTGTCCATTTGGCGCACAACGCGAACCGCGCTGGCGAAACCATCCTCGTGAAAACCATGACGTGTATAGGCGCCGGCAAACCATGTGTTGTTTTCGCCCTGCATGTCACGCAGCGCGGATTGCGCCCTTATCGCGGCCCGGTCGAACACGGGATGGCGGAAAACGGTATCGTCGTATGTTTGTTCCGCCGCGATGTCCTGTGCCGGGTTCAGGGTGACAAAAAGCGGGTCATTTTCGGGGATGCCCTGCAGGCGGTTCATCCAATAGGTCACCCCCATCGACGGGGCCTGATGCGCTGTGCTGGCGTTATAGACCCAGCTTGACCAACAGGCTTTGCGGCGCGGCATCAATTGATGATCGCGATGCAGGACAACGCGATTATCCTGATATTGGATGGCCGAAAGGGCCTGGGTTTCCTTGGCCGTTGGTTGGGCCAGCAACCGCAGAGCCTGGTCGGAATGGCAGGCAAAAATGACCTGATCAAAGGCCTCGGCCGGGTGATTGTGCGTGTGAATTGTGCTTTCAAGGCCATCGCGCGTCACCGACCCTACGGGGGTGCTCTTGCGGATCACCACACCTTGCCCCCTTAGGTGCTGTTCCAGACGGCGCACATATTCGATGCTGCCACCATCAACGGTCCACCATTGATGCTGTCCGCTCGTGCTCAGCAGGGCGTGATTGCGAAAGAACTGGATCAGGGTCCGGGCCGGGAAATGGCGAATTTCGGCGGGTGGCGTTGACCAGATGGCGCCACAAATCGGCATCAGGTAATACCGTTGAAACCACTGCCCAAGGTTCAGATCAGTGACCAGATCGCCAATGGTCATGTCGTCATTCACCGCCGCCGCTTCGGCTTTGGCGTTGAATTTGATGATGTCGCGCACCATGCGCAGGAACCCGGGCCGCACAAGATTGCGGCGTTGCCCGATCAGGCCGTTCAAATCGCGAAGGGCGTATTCGACGTGTCCGTTGTCGATGGTCGCCCCGAAACTCATGTCGCTGCGTTTCACCGGCACATCCAGGTCCATGAACATGCGGGTCAGATGCGGGTAATTGGCATAGTTGAACACGATGAACCCCGTATCGACAGGCTGATCGCCGTTGCGGCCCGCCAGAACGGTGCGCGCATGCCCGCCCAGATTGGGTGCCGCTTCGAACAGCGTCACGGAATGATGCGGCGACAGCAGATAGGCCGCGGCCAGCCCGGATATGCCGCCCCCAATGACAGCAACGCGCTGCGGGCAAATCGGTTGTGCATCGAACGACATTGGTATTCCTTTACTTTGATTACCCTTGATACGGGCGGTGATCGGTTGCGGATCAAAACCAAATTAAAAAATGATCCAATGATTGCCTGACCGCGTATCCCCCCTATGATCACACTCAGTGCACCCACCCGAGCGCGAAAAATCAGTGTCCCCCTTGGCACTGCCGACCTGCGTGATGCGTCAAAGGCGAAGCGACCCCGCGTGCTGGAACCGAAAAAGCAAAACTACTCGGATCAGACGATTTGGATGCTGGCCGTGCGTGATCAACGTGATCGCGATGCGTTTGGCAATTTGTTCGATCATTTCGCGCCGCGCCTGAAAGGCGTCGCGATGCGGTCGGGGCTGTCCGCCGCCGCAGCCGAAGACGTTGCCCAAGAGGTCATGTTGTCCGTGTGGCGCAAGGCCCAGTCGTTCGATCCGCACCGCGCCGAAGTGTCCGCGTGGATATTCCAGATCGCCCGCAATCGGCGCATCGACCATGTCCGCAAGGAAGGACGCCCTGTCCCCGAAGAAATCAAAAACGCCGACGCGGTTGAGGATGACGCCACCCAGATCGTTGCGATGGAACAAGAGGCCGGCCAATTGAAAAGCGCGCTGGCCCAATTGAAACCCGACCAGCGCGCCATGATCGAAAAGGCCTATCTGGGCGAACTCAGCCATCAGGAAATAAGCGACCAAACCGGGCTGGCGTTGGGAACTGTCAAGTCCCGCATCAGGTTGGGTTTAGAGCGCTTGCGCCATGAATTAAAAGGAATGCGATAGATGTCGCAGATCAATCATCATATCCCTGAACCCATGCTTGTCGCCTATGCGGCTGGGACGCTGGAACATCCCTTTGCGCTGGTCGTTGCCGCACATGTGTCGCTTTGCGATGAATGCCGCGTCCGGTTGGGCGCGCACGAGGCCGTTGGCGGCGCCCTGCTGGACGACCAGATTGCGCAAGACGTGTCATCAATGACAAAAGAATCCCTGTTTGCAAAACTGGATGCGCCGTTCGAAGACGAAAGCGATCCTGCATTCGAACGCGTTGGGGTTTATCCCGGCCCTGTGATGCAGGCGCTCAAGGGCAAACCGCCACGTTGGAAATCTGTCGGCGGTGGCGTGCGCCAGACCATTTTGCATGCGGATGATGAAGGCAGCCTACGGCTGATTTATATCCCGCCGGGAAAAGCCGTGCCAGATCATGGCCACAACGGGGTTGAATTGACGTTGGTCTTGCAAGGCGCGTTCAGCGACGAATCCGGCAGGTTTGGGGTTGGCGATCTAGAGGTCGCTGACGACGCAGTGGAACACACGCCGATTGCTGATGCGGGTGCGCCGTGTATTTGTCTGGCCGCGACGGACGCGCCCCTCCGTTTCAAAAGCTTTATCCCACGCTTGTTGCAACCGCTCTTGCGTATCTGAACCTCCAACCACGTCTCTCTCGCGATGCTGGCGCCCCACTCCTTGCGGAGTTGGGGGCTCTTCGCGTTTTGATGGCGTGATTACATGTTAACCATCTGAAAATAATCACAAAAATGTGATAGTGTGATCCAGGCCGTGCCCGCGGCCGTAACCTCAATACTCATCCACGAGACACCAATCCAACAGAGGTTCAGGATCATGAAAACCATCAAAGCCACACTCGCCGCCGCCGCCATCGCAGTGTCCGGTACAGCCGCCACCGCCAATTCGATCGTCGATATCGCCGCAGGTGATGACCGTTTCTCGACTCTGGTGGCCGCAGTCACTGCTGCCGGGCTTGCCGAAACCCTGTCCGGTCCCGGCCCCTTCACGGTCTATGCGCCGGTGAACGACGCTTTCGCGGCCCTGCCCGCAGGCACTGTCGAAACCCTTCTCAAGCCAGAGAACAAGGGCCAGTTGACCAATGTGTTGCTCTACCATGTCGATGATCGCAACCTTCCCGCTGCGAACATCCCTGCCGGGTCCAACTACTTCAAACCAATCTTGGCCAGCGAACGGCTGTGCATCACCAAGGCGGCAAATGGCGTGTCCATCGCCGATGGCACAGGCAGCGTCGCGAACGTCGTTATTGCGGATATTCAGGCCGACAACGGTGTGATCCACGTCATCGACAAGGTGCTTTTGCCCGGCAAACGTCCCAACTGCCACTGACACACAGCTGAAAGTCATCAAACGCCCCCGGCAGGTTCCGGGGGCGTTTGCCGTTTTGCCCCCAGAACACCGCCCCCGCAGCACCTTTTGTGAAATCCAGTGACGAAACGTGAAAGACGGTTCGCCAATGACACCTTTAAGTGCCCCTAACGAATGAAAACTCAACTCTCTTACTCTCTGCAACAACCGACGTTTGGTTAGCTCTATGCATTACCTCTTACTTGCCTTTGCGATCGCAGCTGAGGTCTTTGGAACGATCTTTCTGTTGTTGAGCGAACAATTCACCCGATTGGTTCCTTCAGCTCTGGCTGTAGGTTCCTATGCCACGGCGTTTTATTTGATGTCCTGGACAATCAAAGTGCTTCCCGTTGGCATCGTCTATGCGATTTGGTCCGGGGCTGGGATTGCTCTCATTTCCGCTATTGGTCACTTTGCATTCGCGCAGAAACTGGACTGGCAGGCGGTTCTGGGCATTTGTTTGATTTTGACAGGCATTGCCGTGATCCAACTTTTTTCAAGCGCGACCCCGCACTGACCTGAACTTCCGACGGAATGTGAAACCTATAAAGGGATCGTGACAGACTGCATTGCAGGGGCATTGTTTACTGCACCCAAACACGAAGCGGCCCTACCGCAATCCAAGCTGGGCCTTCGAGAACGGGAGAGTCGAAATGAACCTTGGACAGCATTACATCAACGGCGAATGGGTTACCCCATTGGGCACGGAACGGTTCCCCGTGATGAACCCGGCGACCAATGAACAGATCGACACCGTTGTGCTGGGGAACAAGGCCGATGTTGACCGAGCTGTTGCCGCTGCAAGAGCGGCTTTCGAAACGTTTTCAATGACGTCCAAGGAAGAACGGGTCGCGCTACTCAAGCGGCTATTGGCGCAGACGAACGCGCGTATCGACGATTTGGCAGCTGCGATAACGGCCGAGATCGGTGCCCCGGTTTCAATTGCAAAAGATGAACACGCGGCGACTGGGGTGTTGCACCTCGAAGCCTTCATCCGAATTCTTGAAGAACAGGCGGAACGCGAAACACTTGAGAACGGCGATGTTCTTTTGCGTGAACCTGTTGGTGTTTGCGGTTTGATCACACCGTGGAACTGGCCGATCAATCAGGTCGCGGCCAAAGTCATCCCTGCGCTTGCCGCAGGGTGCACGATCGTTTTGAAACCGTCCGAACATACGCCAATGGCGGCCGCGATCTACGCTGAGATCGTACATGATGCGGGTTACCCCGCTGGTGTCTTCAATTTGGTTCAGGGCGATGGTCCCACGGTTGGGGCTGCGATATCCAGCCATCCTGATGTCGATATGGTGTCGTTCACCGGGTCGACCCGCGCAGGCAAGATCATTAGCAAGAATGCCGCCGATACGATCAAGCGCGTTGCGTTGGAACTTGGGGGGAAGTCCCCCAACATCGTCTTTGCGGACAGCGATCTTGAGCGTCAGATCACTGATTCCATTGTGCTATGTATGTTCAACACCGGCCAATGCTGCGATGCGCCGACACGCATGTTGGTTGAACGTTCTGTTTATGAAGAGGCGTTGAAAATTGCGAAGGCCGCCGGAGAGTCTGTCGAGGTGGGCGACCCGAAAGAGGAAGGCGATCACATCGGCCCGCAATTTGACAAGATCCAATATGACCGGGTTCAGGAGCTGATCCAAAAGGGCATCGACGAAGGCGCAACATTGCTGGTCGGTGGCCTTGGCAAGCCCGAAGGTTTTGAAAAAGGTTGGTACACGAAACCGACGATATTTGCCGATGTCAGCAATGACATGACCATCGCCCAGGAAGAAATCTTTGGCCCGGTGCTTTCGATCATTCCCTTTGAGGATGAGGAGGATGCGATCAGGATCGCAAATGACACGCCCTATGGCCTTCATGCTTACATTCAGTCGGGCGATCTTGAACGCGCCGAACGAGTGGCCCGCCGCATTCGCGCTGGTGGCGTGCAAATCAATGGCGGTCCCTTCAAGTTTGGAAGCCCTTTTGGTGGGTACAAACAGTCGGGAAATGGCCGCGAGGGTGGCGAACAGGGGCTGGAAGAATACCAGGAAGTTAAGATCCTGCACGTTCCGGTCTGATCGCAGGCGACGAATGGCGACGACAATTGCCTAAATGAACAGGGTCCAGTGACCGAAGTTGACCAGACTTTTCATTGTGCCAAATCCGACTTCTAATCTGCAATAGCACTGCTTCTTGGGCCGTTAGGCTGGGCAACAAACCGCATTACCGTCGGCCGGGGGCCGACCCAAGAGAACAAAAACAAGGGAGCCTTAGCCCATGGTGCGTGATCCAAAGTATGACCCGTTGTTCGAGCCTGTCCAGCTGGGTCCGAAAACGATGAAGAACCGGTTCTATCAAACACCGCAGTGTAACGGCGCAGGTCAGGATTTGCCGGGCTCTCAGGCGGGTCACCGCCATATGAAGGCCGAAGGGGGATGGGGCGCGATCTGTACGGAACTCACCTCGATCACGCCTGAATGCGATATGACACCGCACCGATTGGGCACGATCTGGGACGAAGGCGATGTCATCAATTACCGACATTTCAATGATGGGTTACACAAGCACGGAGCCCTAGGCGGAATTGAACTGTGCCATTCCGGGCCACATACAACCAATTGGTTCACGCGGCACGTCGCCCGAGGGCCGACGGCTTATCAATCCGAAGCCGAACCGCAAATCTATTGCGCGCCGATGTACGAAGAGGATTTCGATGAGATCATCAAGATGCATGTGGAGGCCGCGAAGCGGTCGGTCGATGCAGGCTTTGATATCGTTTACCACTACGTCGCGGATTCGATGTTGATCCTGCAATTCCTGTCGCCCTTCTACAACAAACGCACCGACCAATGGGGTGGCGATTTTGAGAACCGCGCGCGCTTTAGTCTGACGTTGTTAGAGGAAACCAAGAAGGCGGTTGGCGATCAGGTCGCGATTGCCACGCGGTTTTCAATTGATGCGCTTCAAGGCAAGAATGGGATCGAGAAACACGAAGATGGCATGCGCTATCTTGAGCGGGTCGATAAGGAAGGTTTGGTCGATCTGTGGGACATCAAGCTTGGCGCTTATGCCGAATGGGGCGAAGACGCCGCGCCGTCGCGGTTCCAACAGGCCAATCACGAACGTGGCTTTGTCGAAGGGATCAAAGGCATCGTCACGAAGCCGGTTTTGATGGTTGGTCATCTGACCAGCCCGGACGATATGCTGGAGAATGTCGAAAAAGGCGTGTGCGATATTGTCGGTGGCACGCGCGCGTCGATTGCTGACCCGTTCCTGCCCAACAAGATTGACGAAGGGCGCGTCGACGATATTCGCGAATGTATCGGCTGCAACATGTGTGTGAGCCGCTTTGAAGTCGGTTCAATGTTGGTTTGTTCGCAAAACGCGACATCAATGGAAGAGTATCGTCGCGGGTGGCACCCAGAGAAATTTGACAAAGCAGACGAGCCCTGTGCGGTTCTTGTTGTTGGTGCAGGTCCGGCTGGAATGGAATGCGCGCGCGTTCTGGGTGAACGTGGTTATGATGTGCATTTGCGAGAGGCAAGCGAGGAACTCGGTGGGCATTTGAAAGATGTGCAAAACTATCCCGGCTTGTCGGAATGGGGGAGGGTGACGGCCTATCGTGAACATCAGCTTTCCAAGCTTAAGACGGTCGAGGTCCACAAAGGCGTGGGCAAGATGAGCGCTGAGGACATTCTGGAATACGGCGCGGACAAGGTTGTTCTGGCAGTGGGGTCGCGTTGGAACCCCGCCGGAGCTACGGGAAGCTCAAGTATGCAACCTTTGCCGGGCGCGGATGCTTCCTTGCCGCAATTCGCAACACCTGATCAGGTCATGGCTGGCAAGCAAATTGGCCAACGTGTTCTGGTGCTTGATGGCGAAGGATTCGTCCACGGGATCGGCATGGCCGAGATGATGGCCGATCAGGGCAAGGACGTGACGATCCTGTCAGAGGCGCATCTTGTGGCGTCGTATTTGGAAAACACGCGCGAGACAGCAAACCTTCAACGCATGATGCACGAAAAGAAGATCAATGAACGTCCGATGCATTGGGTCGAGGGTTTTAGGCAAAATGGCGACGAAGTTCTGGCCGACATCTTCTATGTGTATCGCGACGGATATCAGCGTTTTCTTAAACCGTCTGCGGGCGGTGGCCTCCCCCGGCGCGTTGGGACAGAAGTGGAAACGGTGGCTTTTGACAGCGTGATCCTTTGCACGTCCCGCCTTGCCAATAATGAGCTTTATGATGAGCTTGTTTCCCGCAAGGACGAATGGGAAGAAAACGAGATCGAGGGGATTTATCGCGCTGGTGATTGTTATGCGCCGCGGCTTTTGCCGGACGCCATGTTTGACGGTCATCGCATTGCGCGAGAGTTTGAAAGCGATAACCCGCAACGGCCTTTGCCGGTCATCCGTGAACGCCAAATCTGGGGTCATGAGACATTCCCGAAACTGGGGTGACGTCCCCAAGAACGCGGGGAACGTGACACATTCTGTTCCCTCTAGTTTGCCGCTACGACGATAGGCCGAGTTGCTTTTCCAGCGCTGTGGCCAATTCCAACGCGTCAATTGTGGAGCCAAATTTCGAGTAGCCGAAGATCGGAGCCGCAGGATCGTTGTTGACGGCAATCACCGTGTCGACATGTTTCATCCCGTAAAGATGCTGGACGGCGCCAGATATCCCGACGGCGATGTAGAGCTTACAACTCGCCGCCACGGTGCCGGACTGACCAACCTGATGCGCCTTGGGCAAGTGGCCAGCGTCTGCGAAAGGTCGCGAGCAACCAAGCGTCGCCCCCAGACTATCTGCGATCGCGGCAAACCGGGGGATGTTGTCGGCGTTTTGGATGCCACGCCCGACGGAAAGAATGATCTCGGCTTTGCCGATGTCGATATCGGCGGCCGGTGGGTCCACGTATTCAAGATGCTCGGCTTGCCTGTTCTTTGAAACGGGCGCCCGGTCGGTAATGGTTGCGTTTCCACCTGCTTCTGGGGTCGGAAAAGTTGCACCACGGCAGGTCAGGACGACGGCCTCTTTCTTTGGAAAGACAAGGTCCATGTTCACCTTCCCGGCATGGGCGGAACGGGTCGCGATGACGCCGGTTTCGCCATGAGCCAACGCGATGATGTCGCTTGCAAATCCTGCGCCAACACGGGCCGCAAGCGCGGCCGCGCAAGCCAGGCCATTGGCCGTATGGCCGAACAATACGATCGCAGGCTGCAATTCATGGCAAAGCGCCAAGATTTCTTCTTCATATACTGCAGCATCGAAGTGGGGCGAGGCGACATTGATGGAAATGATTTCATCCACGCCGTCGAGTAGCAGTTCTTCGGTAAGGTTGGCATCGCCATCTGAAAGCAATACGGCTTTCAAGGCGCCGCTCTTGAAAGCCTTCAGGGCATTGCCTGCCCCAAGCATTTCTTTGGATATTTTGGCAACTTGACCATTCAGATGCTCGGCTATGACAAGAATATCGGCCATTGTTAGGCTCCTTGCGCTTCTTTGATTTTTTCGGTGATAAACGTCGCCACGTCCGGGGCCGTGCCTTCAAGCATTGTGGCCTGCTCAACTATCGGCTCGTACATGCGTTGAACGATAAAGCCGCTTGATCCGTCGTCCAGCGTCGCGCCTTCCACGACGTTGATTGTCTTTTTCTTTGCCTGTTTGATCATGCGCATCGTCGCATAGCGTGGTTGGTTGGCGCCTGTTTGGATGGTCAGCACTGCGGGCGTCGGCAGTTTGAAACGGTGTAGCGCGCCACCTTCCAGTTCTCGTGTCAACGAAACCAAGTCGCCTCCGTCCCAATCGCAGGACGTCACCGAGGCGCTATGCGCCATGTCCAAAATACCGGCCAAAGCGATACCCGTTGATCCATTGCCGAGATCGGCCGATTGCACGCCGCAAAAAATGAAATTCGGTTTTTCGATCTCGGCGATGCCCGCGAGGCCACGCGCGATCGTCATTGGATCAGCTTCGGTCAGGCTGTCGTCCCAGAGCCTAACGCCGCGGTCAGCGCCCATGGCCATTGCTTTTCGCAAGGATGCCTCTGCGCCTTCGTCGCCTATCGTGACGGCAACGACTTCGCAGTCACCGACTGCTTCACTCAGAAGCAAAGCGGCCTCCATTGCGGCTTCGTCCCATTCGTTGATCCTGTAGTCGAAGGCATCACCGGACAGGCCGCGTTCGTCCGCGATTTGAAAGCCGTCATTCAAGATGCCAACATGACGAACCGCGACCAGAATCTTGTGTTCCTTGCTCTCTGGTAGGTCATAGGGCGGCAATTCGGCGGCTTTGATCGGCGCGGCTTTTGCCCAGGTCATTGGACGAAGATCTTTTGCCACAGGGGCAGGGGCGGTTTGGGCGGGAGTTTCAGGTCCCTTTGCCGAACCAGGTTCGGTTTGTGGTATCGCCTGCGGTTGAGAGATCGGGGTTGGCGCTTGTGTCGGCTCAGCTATGGCTAAGGCAGTGGCCGGCGTGGGCGCGCGTGCGTCGATCTGGGAGAGACGATCCGCAAGGCCAGTTTCGATTTTTTGCATCACGCCAGCCGCGATCAGTTGTGTTGATTTTTCAATGATCTGCTTGACCAAAGCTGGGAACCCATCGCTTTTGATCTTGTCCAGTTCCACGGCGTCGGCGACGAGTTCAGCCAAATCGTCGATGGTGAATTCACCGCTGTGGTCACTGGTCTTATTTGCATCTTCGAACATGGTTAAATCCTTCGGACAGCAAGTGATGAAACAATCAACACCATCCAGTGTTGCCGCTTCGTGCATTCGGTTTTCTGAGGGTTTTTCACCGGGCTGATCAGGCATCCAGATGCGTCCGCCGCCGGCGCCACAACAGAATGAATTGTCGCGATTGCGAGGCATTTCCACAATTTCACACCCGATAAGTTCAAGCACTTCGCGAGGCGCATCATAGCCACCATTCAACCGTCCGAGGTGACAAGGGTCGTGAAACGTGACGCGCCTGTTCAGCGGTTTGGTGACTTTCAAAGTGCCGTCTTTGAGCAATTGGGCCAAAACGGATGAATAATGGTCGATGTCGGTGACATCACCGAATTCGGGATATTCGTTGCGGATGGTGTTGTAGCTATGGGGGTCCGTGGTGATGATGCGTTTGAAGCTTTTTGCCGTGGTCAACTGCTCAATGTTGTGTTCGGCCAAGAGCGAGAAAAGTCCTTCTTCGCCCGCGCGGCGAACATCGTTGCCTGCCGTATGTTCGCCTTCGTGGAGCAAGGCAAAGTCGACGCGCGCTGCCCGCAAAAGACGGGCAAAGGTGCGTGAGACTTTCTGATTTCGCGGGTCAAAGGAGGCATAGTCCCCCACAAACCAAAGGTAGTCGGCGGGCTCTTGACGGATGTCTTTTACTTTGAAGTCCAGTTCTTCCGTCCAGGCAGAACGTTTCCGGCTCGGCTCTCCGAAACTGTTGCCGACATCGCCAATCGACGAGAAGGTCGTTTGAAGAAGCGGATCAATCTTGCCCTGATCGACAAGAGCGCGGCGCATCCGAACGATTTTTGACGGGTGCTCGATGCCAACCGGGCAAATTTCTTGGCAGGCGCCACAACTGCGACAAGCCCATAACGTTTCTTCTGAGAGAACCATTTCAATGGGCGTTGAGCCTGCGGCAACGTCTGAATTGGCGGTTCTGAGGTCAAGAATGAGATCGCGGGGGCTGAGCGGATAACCCGAGGCCGTGGCAGGGCAGGCTTCGTGACAACGACCGCACTTTGTGCAGGCGTCGAAATCCAGCATGTCCTTTAGATTGAAATCGGAAAGGACTGCAACGCCCGACGTTTCTGCGTCTTCGGGGGCGGCGGGCAATCGTGACAGCGGTTTGTCATCCCGCAAAAGCAGCGATCCCAATACGGAAAGGATGTGCTTTGCTTTGTACCAGGGGACTGTGGCAATGAAGGCAAGCGACAAAACTCCGTGCGACCACCATGACCAAATTCGTAGTGTTTCGGCGGTTTCCCTAGACATGCCGAGCGCGCTGTAGACTTGGGCAACCAAGTAGCCGACGAACGACCAGATCGCCCATGCGGGTTGATCCGCATGGAGCCGCAGACCTTCCAATAGAAAACCCGACGCCGTGATGATGATCAGGATGATCAGGAAGGCGTGGTCTTCGATTTCCCAGGTTTTTTGAGGCGCGGTTGGTTCGGTATCCCCACGATAATTTCGCAGGTATTGCAGCTTGCTTGGTTTGCGGAACCATCGGCGCCACCCCATGGCGCAAAGGCCGATCAAGAGCATCAATCCGCCAAAATCCACGGCGAGGCTGAAGAGAAGGTAAAAGTCGCCCTTCCAGAAACTGAAGCCGAAGATTGGTTTAAAGATGTCATGATCGAGTGTGATGATCGACGTGGCGATGAACGCCACGATGAAGCCAAAAAATATTGCGCCATGGGCGAAGCCAGCCGGGCGATCCCGGCGTTTCAACATTCGGTGTGTCGACAAGTCTTTGATAAGACGTCTTAAGGCAGCGCCGATTGTCACCTCGCCTGGCGAAGTGCTTGCCGCCCGGTATTTCGCAAAATGAACCCAAATCCCGTATAGGAAAGCGCCAATCGCCAGCACCGCGATTCCATAGAAGAATGCGATTTCCACCCGACCCAGAGACCAGAAAAGTTCGCGTGTTTCCAATGGACACTCCTCCCCTCGGACGGTTCTTGCGCTATGCCCTCGGACGCACCATTCAACATGGCGATGTGTCGAGCGTTTCTGGCCTGGGAAGAGAGTTTTGTAGATCCCGAGCCCCGTTCAATTCATTCACGGTTACCGGTCTTGTCTCGGGTCGTATTTCACAAAGTTTGGCTGCTTTGCACATTCTCCGGCCTGGTTCGGTCGTGCGGCAGACCCTGACCGCAGAATGTGCAATCCGATCCTACTTTGTGAAATACGCCGATAAATCCGCAATCCTAAAGTGCTTCACGTGTCGGTTGGTGGCTTTGATGACGACAATCCATCAGCGGCCGAAAAACCAAAAAAGTGAGTCAGATGATCTTGGGAAAGTCCGGTGAGAAGTTGGAACTCGATATGGGCAGTGCAGTTGTGCACCCGTGGCACCTTGATCAATTCGGACACATGAATGTGCGTTGGTATGCACATTTCTTTGACGATGCCAGTTTCCAGTTTCTTGAAAGGCTTGGGCTGTCTTTGGCGTCTGGGCGGGATGCGCATTGCGTGACGGCGCGGACGACGACGGAGTTCAAGCGCGAGCTTTTGGCAGGAACATGCCTGAGGGTTCTTGGATCGCTGCAAAGGATTGGTCGAAAGAGTGTGACCCTTCGTTATCGCATGGTCGGTGCAGGTGACGGTCAGGAGTTCGCCAGTTGCGAGACCATAGAAGTGTTTGTCGATGCGGAAACTCATCAATCTATTGAGATCCCTGAGACGTTTCGCCGGGAGCTTGAAAAACTGGCAACTGGACCGGCGGATCAAATTAAAGAGAATGGAGAAGTTTCGTGACCAGAGAGGCATTCATCACATGCGCTGTAACCGGTGCAGGCGGCGGACCAGAGAAGAATCCGCATGTTCCCGTGACGCCCGAACAAATTGCTGATGATGTGTTGGCCGTGGCCGAGGCTGGTGCAGCGATCGCACACATACATGTTCGCGATCCTGAAACAACCGAAGGCTCCCGCGATACCGCGCTTTATGCTGAGGTCATCGAACGTGTGCGTGACCGGAACAAAGACATCATCATTAATACAACGGCTGGAATGGGGGGCGACTTGGTGTTTGGCGCGCAGACTCCGTTGCCGCCGCAGCCGGGATCGGATTTGGTTGGCCAAAGAGAGCGTCTTGCACATGTTGAAGCCTTGCGGCCAGATATCTGCACGCTGGATTGCGGCTCTTACAATGTGGGGGAGGGTAACCTTGTCTACATATCGACCTCTGACCAGATCAGAGAGGGCGCAGCCCTAATCAGGGAATTGGGCGTTAAGCCGGAATTGGAAATCTTCGACCTCGGGCATCTCGATTTTGTTTGCAAGCTGATCCGCGAAGGTGCTTTTGACGGGCCGGTGATGCTTCAATTCTGCCTTGGCGTGAACTTTGGAGCGCCTGCCACGACTGCGGCGATGAAGATCATGGCTGATACGGTGCAAGGGCTCGACGTGGTATGGTCCGCATTTGGCGTCGCGCAGATGCAAATGCCGATGGTTGCCCAATCGGTTTTGCTTGGTGGCAACGTCCGTGTTGGGCTGGAGGACAATATTTGGCTCTCAAAGGGTGTGCCAGCCAGGAACGTGGACTTGGTGACCCGTGCGCGCACAATCATTGAAGCGATGGGCGGCTCTGTGATGGGTGTGGACTCTACGCGCGCGAAACTGGGGCTGGCGAGATGAGTTTGTCAGGCAAACGCGCGATCATCACCGCCGGTGCGGCCGGTATCGGGCGTGTGACCGCAGCGCGGTTTCTTGAAGCCGGTGCGAAGGTTGCCGTTTGTGACATAGACAAATCCGCACTGGCGGAGTTTGCCGATCTATACCCGGAAGCGGCTGCAGTTTCTTGTGACGTGTCCAGCCAAAGTGATGTGCATTCTGCGTTTCATGAAATGACAGATGCGTTGGGTGGTCTGGATATCTTGGTGAACAATGCCGGTTCGGCCGGTCCTACGGCAGCGATTGAAGACATCGAACCAGAAGACTGGCGCAAGACGCTAGACATCAATTTGTTCTCACAATTCCTGTTCACACGGTCTGCTGTTCCGGTCTTGAAGTCGCAACGGTCAGGCGCAATCGTAAATATGTCGTCGGCTGCGGGGCGCCTCGGTATGCCGATGCGAACCCCTTATGTTGCGGCAAAGTGGGCGACGATAGGTTTGACCCAGTCGCTGGCGATGGAATTGGGAGCGCATAACATTCGCGTCAATGCAATCTTGCCCGGATCCGTGCGCGGTGACCGGATGGAGCGGGTCATGACGGCGCGTGCGCAAGCGACCGGCATGAGCATGTCGGATGTCGAAGCCGAAGAAACAGCCGCGATTTCCTTGGGTCGCATGATAGAGCCGCATGAGATAGCCGAGATGATCGCCTTCATCTGCTCGGATCATGGGGCTTCGATTTCCGGGCAGTCCATCGGTGTTTGTGGCAACACGGAAATTCTCAGGTAACTTTCAGCAAAGTGATGTCGGGTTTTCGGCGGGGAGCGATCAATGAAAGATCAAGTGGACAAGCCCATCAAGTTGGCGTGCCGGGACATTTGGAAAGTCTATGGCGCTGATCCCGGTCAGTTTTTTCAAGGATCGAAAAGTTTCGTGAAGGACCCGCAGAAAACCTTGGGAGCCATCCGAGACAGTACCCATATTGCGGCTGCTGCAAATGTTTCGTTCGATGTACGCGAAGGCGAGATTTTTGTGATCATGGGGCTTTCCGGCTCTGGTAAATCTACGATGGTCCGATGTTTGTCCCGCCTTGTAGAGCCGACCGCAGGTGAGATTCTGTTGGATGGCACTGACTTGCTCAAGGCGTCCAAGGCAGAGCTAATCGAGATACGACGTCACAAGATGGGGATGGTCTTTCAGGGATTTGGGCTGTTGCCACATCTGACAGTTCTGGAAAACGTGGCGTTCCCTCTGAAAATTCAGAACATTGCGGAAAAGGAACGCATCGATCGAGCGCTTGAGATGATTGAGCTTGTCGATCTTAAGGGGCGTGAAAACGCCTTTCCACGGCAGCTTTCCGGCGGGCAACAGCAGCGTGTCGGCATCGCACGTTCTTTGGCGGTTCGCCCTGAAATTTGGTTTCTTGACGAACCCTTTTCCGCACTCGATCCGCTAATCCGCCGGCAGATGCAGGACGAATTCGTTCGGCTTCAGACCAAGTTGCATAAGACCATTGTCTTTATCACGCATGATTTCCTTGAAGCGCTGAAATTGGCGGATCGCATTGCGATCATGAAGGATGGGCAAGTTGTGCAAATTGGCACGCCAACAGAAATTGTGCTGAACCCAGCCACGCCTTATGTCGCCGAATTTACCGAAGACGTGCCGTTGGTCCGGGTCTTAACCTGCGGATCGATTGTCGAAACGGCTGTGCCTGAATTGGACCTAAGTGCGGCAGTTGCGCCGGACACGACGCTGGAAGATTTGTTGCCGAGGTTTGCAAAGTCGCAAGAGCCGGTTGCGGTTGTTGAGGACGGAAACGTCACGGGAATGGTGACTCCAATCGGCGTTTTAAAGGCGCTTGCGGAAAGTGAAGCAAAGGTTCTTGGCTCATGACAGATATGTCCAGCCACTCGCCCGCATATTCAACACCATCGGGATTTCTTCGCTGGCTTGTCCTTGGTGTGGCGGCGCTGGTCCTGACAGTTGCGGCGCAGATACTACCCTGGATTTCGGTCTGGCCCGAGGACTGGGTCATTCCGTTATCAGAATGGATTTCATCAGCATCGGCTTGGTTTGTCGCTAACTTCAAATGGCTGTTCCGGTTGATGTCTGATGTCCTGGAGGTGCCAATGCAGGCAGTGCAGCTTGTTCTTCACTGGGTTCCTTGGCCTGCGACCATCACGTTTTTTGTCCTTTTTGCGCTGAAGTTTGGCTCTGTTAGAATGGCGATTTTCACGTTTTTCGCGCTTCTTTACATGGTGGTGGTCGGCTATTGGGAGCAGTCGATGAACACCCTTGCGCTGGTTGCGATTTCCGTGCCGTTGTCGATTGCGCTTGGATTGGTATTGGGTGTGTTGGCATTCAGGTCGGAACGGTTCAATGCGATTGTTCAACCAATACTTGATATCATGCAGACGGTTCCGGCATTCGCCTATCTGGTTCCCATCCTATACCTTTTTGGCTTTGGCCCCGTTGTTGGTGTGATCGCGAGCATCATTTTTGCTTCTCCTCCGATGGTGCGAAATACCATTCTCGGGCTTCGCGAGGTTCCGGCTGAGGTCATTGAAGCGGGGGTGATGAGTGGTTGCAAACCGCGGCAATTGTTCTGGCAGGTCGAACTGCCGACAGCCACGCCTCAGCTGTTGATCGGGGTCAATCAGACGACGATGGCGGCGCTTTCGATGGTGATCATTGCCGCAATCATCGGTGGCTTTGATGACATCGGGTGGGAAGTCCTGAGCACAATGCGCAAGGCGCAGTTTGGTGAGAGCCTGCTTGCTGGCCTGGTCATTGCGCTGCTGGCTATGGTGCTGGATCGTTTGTCTGCCGCCGCGACAAAGCGATCCGCCGCTAATCCGAGTTCCCACGAAAGTTGGTTTGGACGCCACAGGTTTTTGTTCTTGGCTTTGGGCGCGTTGGTCGTTTTCAAAGCTTTGGGATTTGTTTTCCCTGCATTTGAAACCTATCCCAAGAATTGGGTCTTTTACCCTGCCCAGGCATTGAACGATGCGATGAGCGCATTTGTTGGAACCTTCGGTAGGTTCTTGGATGGTCTGAAGAACGCGACACTTTTCTTTCTTATGTTTCCGGTTCGGAACGGGTTTGATACGTCAATTAATCCATTCACCTGGGGCTTTGCCCTGACGCCGGTCATGGTTTGGGCCTATTCGATAGTGGCTGCCGGACTCTCGGTTTGGATGTATGCACTTGGGCGCTGGCGTGCGGCCGTGACCGTCGCGACAATGGCATACTTGCTGTATTTCGGTATGACGGGCACGCCTTGGGCCATTTTCATGGGCATCATTACCTTGCTTGCCTATCAGGGCGGAGGCTGGAAAACAGCGCTGTTTGCTCTGTTCGGAATGGTGTTTATTCTGGTTAACGGCCTTTGGGAGCAAGCGATGCTTTCGGTCTATTTATGCGGCGTTGCTGTTCTTATCAGCTTTGTCATTGGCGGCTTGATTGGGATCTGGGCCGCACATAGTGACACGGTCTCGGGCATCGTTCGTCCGATCAATGACACGCTCCAGACATTGCCGCCTTTTGTCCTGCTCATCCCGGTCCTAATGCTGTTCAAGGTGGGCGAATTTACTGCGCTGCTCGCGATTATCTCTTATGCAATTGTTCCTCCGATCCGTTACGTCGAACATGGGCTGCGCAGCGTTCCCGAGAACATCGTCGAGGCGGCCACTCAGTCTGGATGCACGTCGTGGCAATCGCTTTGGCAGGTGAAGCTCCCTATTGCGCTGCCGGTGATCATGTTGGGGCTTAACCAGACGATCATGTATGGGCTCGCGATGTTGGTGATTGCCGCCTTGGTTGGAACCCAAGGCTTGGGTCAACAAATCTATTTGGCGCTAACCTTGGCGGATATGGGCGGAGGCATTGTGACAGGCGTTTCGATGGCGCTCATCGCGATGGTCGCTGATCGTATTCTGCAGGCCTACAGCCGGAATTGGCAGGCTTCGGTGTCCTGAATAAATGCGGGCGAATGCGCGACAGTGGATTTGCCCCAAGCCCCAAACAAAAGGAGAATGTGGACATGAAGGCGGAAGCTCTGGTTCCAAAGGACAGGCGGGCGATATACGTGGCCAACAAATATTCAGCGGCGTTAAGGTCGGGCGACTTATTGTTTTGCTCGGGCCACGTTGGCAGCAGAGAAGACGGCACGCCAGAGCCTGAGTACGGACAGCAGGTGGATCTTGCGTTTCGCAATCTTGTTGGAACCCTCAGCGAGGCTGGCTGCACGTTGGACGACGTGATTGACGTAACGACGTTTCATACCGACCCAGAGGCCCAGTTCGACATTCTGATGGAAGTCCGGGACCGCTATGTGAAGGGGCCTGACTACCCCAACTGGACGGCTGTCGGTGTGTCCTGGCTGGCGGGGTTCGATTTCGAAATCAAGGTTATCGCGCGTATTCCCTAAAAGACGCGGGGCAAGACATTTAGGGTCTGAGGACGAGCGTTTGGCGATACCCTTGCGGGGTCGCGCCCTTTTGTTTTCTGAACGTCCGTGTGAAATGGCTTTGACTCGAAAAGCCAGCCGTGTAGGAAATTTCAGCCAAGCTGAGATCGGTTGAGCGCAGAAGATACTCTGCCCAATCCACCCTTTCACGTATGATGTATTGATAAGGCGTAATTCCGACGGTTGAGCGGAAAGCACGCGGGAATTCGAACGGTTTGACGCCGGCGACATCTGCTAGTTCGGCAACGCTTAAGGTCGTGTCTACGTTGTCGGAAACGTATTTTCTGATTTTCTCAAGCTGCAGAGAGGTCAGGAAGTAAGTGTCTTCCTGGATATTGTCGCATTCGGTCACATAGTTCTTTGCAAGGTGGATTAGCGCGGCATCCACCACTGAACTGATGTATTCCTCACCGTTGGGATTGGGGCTGACCAGCTCAGTCGAAATCAACTGCAATAGGCTGCGTAAAGTGGCGTCTTCTGTGACGATGCAAGGCGTCATCGCGGGATGACGGAAATGCGTGGCGTTACCTTGCATAATGACTTGCTTCAGACGGGAATAGGGGATGAAGAAGACCGACGTCCCGTGGTAGGTTTCCCAAGACCACCGTGAGCGATCAAAATTCGGATAGATGATCACATCACCCGGATTCCACAAGATCTCTAGAACTTCATTGTTGCCAAGTCGGTAGGTTACCTTGGCTGAATGAGACGTATTGATTTCAAGAGTCAGGAACTCTGGATCACTGGGGAGGCGCAATGGATGTTCCGAAGCCGCGTATTCGCAGGCAAAAGCCTGAATGCTCTGCCAGCCCAGCTTTTCGCTGTCTGCCACGACGACCTCGGCGAACTCTCTTGGCCAGGTGTTCGTATTTGAAAAACTTGTCATGGCATGATGCACGATCGCACGGCTAGGGCTGAATGGGTCAACACATCCGACGGACATGAATAGCATTTCCCTTGATCAAGAATCCCCTTTCCATTGCTCAACCAGGGCATCTTGCGCGATAGATGCGGATCAGTCAATTTTTCAAGTTTTTGCGGGTGTTGAGCGGTTTGCCGTCGGCGCAGCCGATCAGATTGCGACCCGCTTTGTGCAACCCATCAAACGAATCGTGCAAGACGCTTTGGGTAACCTGACTTGATACTGAGATGTAGGATTCCCGGGCGCGCTGACGTTTTATGACCAGGGTGTAGAAGCGGGACGATAACATGGTCGTCGGGTCAACCGGAGGCTGTAACAGGGGAAAAAGATGACGAAGAAAACTTGGAATTACCTTCAATCTGCGGGTTGCGTGATGGCGATCGCTTTCAGCGCCGGCACCGCATCTTCCGCAGAGCTGGGGTCAGTCGACGAACCCATCAAGTTGGCGATTAACGAATGGACCGGCCAACACGTAACGACGCGTGTCGCGGGCGAGATCCTGACACGCATGGGCTATTCGGTCGAATATGTTACCGCAGGTTACTATCCGCAAATGACAGCGATCCAGGACAATTCGATCTCAGCTACACTTGAAATCTGGAGCTCGAACATCGGGGAACTGATGACAGAGGCGCTTGCTACCGGGGATGTTGTGTCCATTGGCGATCTTGGCCTGACGACACAGGAAACATGGTGGTTCAACAACGCCGCAAAAGAGGCCTGTCCTGGCCTGCCGGATTGGAACGCGCTTAAGGGCTGTGCAGAAGCATTCGCTGTGGCCGAGACTTACCCAAATGGCCGGTTGCTTGATTACCCGGTTGAGTGGGGGACAACCAACGTCGACCGTATTGCCGCGCTTGGCCTGCCTTTGAAATCAGTTCCCGCAGGTTCCGAAGGGGCCCTGGTTGTTGAAATCAAGGCGGCAGAGGAAAAGAGCGAACCTTTGTTGGCAATGTTCTGGTCGCCGCATTGGGTCGCCTCCGAAGTAGAACTCCATACGGTTGATCTACCTGAATACTATGCTGGCTGTGCCGAGGATGCGTCGCTGGGTGTGAATCCTGACGCCACATATGATTGCGATTGGGAGCGCGGGCACGTTGATAAGCTGGCATGGGTTGGCTTCGAAGAAACATGGCCTGCTGCTTTTGCGTTTCTTTCGGCCTATCAAATGACGTCCGAGGCTCAGATTCCAATGCTCGGGGCTGTTGACAGCAATGGCGAAGATCTTGACGCCGTCGTCAAGGCTTGGGTGGATGAAAACGAAGCCACCTGGAAACCATGGGTCGATGGCGCTTTGAACTAAGCCAGTAAGGCTAACGTTGGCCGCCACTTGGCGGCCAACTTGCCGAGACCTGGCAGCTGGAGGGCGTGTTTCGAACGGGACTGTTGCGTTAAAAGCCGTTCTTCCGGAAGTTGCGGTTTTGAGGTCGCGCATGCCGCGCAAATCACCGTTCAAGCACCATCGTTTTCCACGTGAGAACATCCGGCATATCGACAAGACGTGGCGCAACAACCTCATCGAGAGCGATCACGTGGCCATGAAACGGATCCTTGGATACCGTCAGAGCTTTCGATCCTTGCGATCAGCCAAGGCGACCCTAGGCGGGTTCGAGACGATGCGAAGGATCAAACGCGGTCACATCCATCACAAACAACCAGCGGTCACCGGAGAGATCGCGTTCATCGACGGACTGTTCAACCCCGCCGCCGCATAGCCCGCATACAACGTTGTTTTCCATGCGACCGTCGTCATTTAATGCAACAGTCCCCGTTCACAAGCGCTTCGATCAGCTTGAGCCACCAAATCAATCCGAGTCTAGCGATCAGCG
The DNA here is from genome assembly GCA_050633485.1 of Pseudooceanicola sp. GTDB lineage: Bacteria > Pseudomonadota > Alphaproteobacteria > Rhodobacterales > Rhodobacteraceae > Pseudooceanicola. The sequence goes on along the minus strand of JBOEGP010000021.1, from coordinate 41,125 downwards.
GTGGCTTTGGGTTTGAGCGCAGTGCACCGGAAGCTGATCACCTTGATTATGACAGTGGAAAACTTTTTGCCGGGGTTTCATAAACTTGGGAAAGTGGTTTGCAAACCAGTTTTGGCTTTGAATACGGCTTGCGCGACTTTGTCGGGGACTATCCGCCAACCTCTTGTCCATGAGATGATAATTCTTACAAGATCAACATTGGCGTTCAGCATTCCCGTGCTGATATAAAAGGGTCTGCGCTACGCCTTGCATGTTCACACATGGTTAATCAGTCTAATGTGGCATTCTACGACAATGACGCGACAGAATTTCAGGTGACTATTTCTCAGAATTTCTTAAAACAATTTTCAATCGGCAACAAACACACCACGAACATGAATGGCATCACCATCCGAAATAAGCGCTTGGCCACCAACTTCATCCGGTGCGGAGATCGACGGATCATATCCATAAAATACCCCGGACGCAGATTGTGTCGCCCCTGACCCAGCAATATCAACTTGCTGTCCATTCAGTCGTGTTGTTACAGTTCCACCAGAGAATTCATTCCCTGAAATTGTCATTCCTGTGGTGGTCATTTCGTCAAGAGGAGCAGTTGATATATTTCCATATAAGTCTGTACTTCTGAAGTTATTCATCTCTACATCTACTGTTCCAGACTCAAAATCTGCTTTAACAGCGCTATCACCATTGTTCATATTTGCTACAAAATCGCCTCTAAGAATATTCAATTTAAATGCGGCAACATTTGCTCTTCCTTGATATGTCGCACTTCCTAAGGTGGGAACATCCGATGTTTGAGTGGGTATTCCGTACACGCCGTGTGAATCGCTACCTGGGCCAAAGAAGTGAAAGAGTGTTACATATTCATAACCGGCAGATATCCCCGTAGATCCATCGGTCGATAGGCGATTTCTGCCATCGGTATAACTACCGTTGGCGTTTCGCCCATCTGGGTCAGACAGCGAAGTGGTGCCGTCTGTGAAAGATATTGCGCCAGTACTATGTGTGAGATTACCAGATACACTCACATTATCAGGTACAAAGCCACCGGGGGAGGAATATCGAACAGCGGTTCCCTTTAGAGCACTTGTGGACGCTGCATTGCTTGCCAGTGTTTCGTAGGGTGGGATTATTGGTGTTTTGGTAGTCCCGCCACCCCCACCGCCGCACGCAGAAACAATCATGACCAATGGAAAAATGGATGCAAAGTTTTTCATGTAAAGCCTCGGATGTGAAAGCACTTAAGTCAAATCTATCGCAAAGGCACTTGCTTTTTGCAATCTCCAACAAACGCCGCGCCGGTTTTCTTTGAAGGGTTGCCTTTGGTGGCTGTCTCTGGCGAAATTTTTCGCCAGTTTGAGCGTAGCGCGTGATAGTCCCAGCCCTTCTCCCGAGCAATCTCACGGCCTTTGTCTTCCGCCCATTCGGGCAATGTGATGGAGGCACAAGCGTGGTCTTAGCCGTACGTGGGCGGAGGTTCACCAGATCGTCTTTGGTCAGTTCCATGCGATAGAACGGCGTGTGATCATCTGCGATGATCTGGCAGAGGTTGAGGCGAAATTTCTTGAGAGGGGCGTTGCTTCCCGTCTTTTCCTGCAACTTCGCCAGCCCGATATGCCATTTTTTTGACCGCCGCAGTGCTTGCGACCAATCTCATGCAGCGGCGCTTTAAGGGGCGGCGCAGGTTGATAAGGGAGAGTTTCTGGCACATCGTAACCACCAAGGAGTGGAGATGAGACAGAAACCCGGAACACGGAAGAGCCACGGAAAAACAAGATGCAACCTCCCTTGGAAGCCTCGGAAAACACCAATGGAAACAGTGCGCTAGAAGTCGAGTTTAAGATGTTCTGTGAGCAAGTGGCCGAAATACATTCTATGAAAGAGTGGGAGCGGCAAACTTTGATGGATCAAATTGAGAGTTTGCACGGCCAGATCGAGCGCCAGAGTGCCGATAACAGACAAGCAGTTGCGTGCGCCGACAGATCAGCGGCATAATGAAAGAGAGCAACCAAGTGTGGTTTTTTGGCTCGTTTGTTTGGTTGGAGGGATTTGTTTTTTGAAAGACGGGCTTATTTCATTTCTTGGCGTTTTGGCGATCTATTTTTTTACATCCCTACAAGCATTTGCTCATTCCCCATACTTTGGTCAAGGCGAAATGATCGATCACCCAGATTTTGGAGTTGTCGAATTTGCCGTTTTGTACGGGGATGGAATAATTGGTGCAGACCCTTCTCAAGTTGTAGTTTTTGATAACGATGGGTACTTGCTGGCGGCTACACCTCAATCGGTGTCGTTTCTTATTCGTTGCGACAGGTCAGGTGGAGTGCCAGCCTGTTATGCCTATGACGAAATGCGGGGACTTGTTTTTGAACCCGATTATGAGCACTGGGCGCGTGGTAGAATAGTTGAGGAGGAACGCAGGCCGCCTCGTGATGCTTATCCAGAGTATATGGACATAGAGTATGGCTTCACTCAACGCACTGCCACATTCCAAGAGAAAATTGCTTTCGATGTAGTCGGCATTTTGAATGCGCCTATTGCCACGTTGCTCGCAGTCCTGTGGTGGTGTTTGGCATGGTCGTTCATTGCGCGAGCTTTTTGGCGAATTAAGCGCAATGGATGGCGGGCATTACCAGTCAAAGGACGGGCGGCTTTCTTGAGTGTTGTGGCGTTCTCTGGGATGAGTTTTTTGGCTGCTTATGCTTGGTTGTTAGAGCCATATTCAGCCTATTTCTTCTGGTTTGTTTTTTTGATGGGGGCGGTTGTGGCATTCGCTGTTATGCGGCCAAGGCGCAGGCTTGCGGAAAGCACAATAGATAAATGAGGCGCCCCTAGTTTCCTAGGCGCCAGCCTTCAACCAAGACTTTCTTTGACAAGTCTCTCCGGTCCAGCCAATTCATGCATACTCCCTAGTTCATGTATGCATTTAGTGACACAAACTCAAAAAATGGAGACAGTCGTCATGGTCGTCTCGGACGGGCCTGCTTAATGCTTCCTGATTAGCAATGTTCCTTGTCGCACTTTAATTTGGCCTGTGGCGAACGTGTCGCGAACATTTGGACCCGTGCTGACAGACTCACCTGAAACATTTTGTAATGTGAGACCCGTCTGTTGCCAGCGATTCAGGGGGCAACTACCCTTGTCACAAGCACGATTGCATGAGCGCAAACGCACATTCAGCCGAAAGGATGCGCGAGCGTACTTGGACAATAACGCCGCAGGGTTGGACGAAGATGGCACGCACTACGATTGAAGAAAAAGCATTGCGGCTCCTCAGCGCCTTTGAGCGTGCGGGACGAACTGTTGGGCGTGTCACAGTCGATGGCCGCAAAATCGAACTCGTGCTGTTAAGTGATCAACCCACCGATGAATTCGACAGGTTAGATATGCGTTATGGCAAAACGTGAACTCCCCAAGCATGTCTATCGGCAACGCAATGGATTGTACTTTCAGCGGCGTGGGTGGCCCTCTCGAAAATTCCAAAGCGAATTCGGATCGCCTGAGTTTTGGCAAGAGTATGCCGGGATACTTTCCCAGAACAATGCCCCGAACAAAATCGCCTATCGGAATTTCGGGGCGCTGATTGACGATTATCGGAAGTCACCCAGGTATCGAAACCTGAAACCCCGGACGGGTCTGGACTACGACAAGCATCTCGACTTCTTTCGCGAGATCATGCGTGAGGCCAATCCGGCCAAGATGCAGCGCAAGGATGTGATCCGTATGCGCGACGCCAATGCCGAAAAGGCCTATTTCGCCAACTACTCGCTTCGAGTGCTCCGGGTTCTCATGGAGCACTGCATTGATTTGGGCTGGCGCGACGACAATCCGGTTCGTGGGGTGCCTGAGTTCAAGACGACGAAGAAAGATCGGGAGCCTTGGCCGCAGGAGTTGCTGGATACCTACCGCAACACTTGCGCACTGGGCACCCGAGAACGACTTGTGATGGAGCTCTGTGTCGGGACCGGGCAGAGGATCGGTGATGTCCTCGAAATGCGCTGGTCCGACATTCAGGACGGTGGCTTCTTGGTTCGCCAGAACAAGACTGGCAAAGAGCTCTGGGTGCCAATCCTGCCTGAGCTTCAGACCGCTCTGGATGCGGCCAAGCGGAATTCGGTATTCATATTGACGAATGAGCGGGGCACCAATCGGTGGTCCTACCGAGGGGCCTCAGCGGCCGTCAGGAACGTTAGGACGCGTATCGGCGCTCTCGACTACGATATCCATAGCTGGCGCTACAACGCAGCCTGTGAGCTCGTGCAGGCGGGCTGCAGCGATGACCTCGTGGCCTCGGTGACGGGCCAGAGCCCGGCCATGGTTCTGCACTACACCAAAAAGGTGCGCCAGAAGGTCAGGGCGCTTCAGGCGCAGCAGCAGCGCACCAAGCGGAAGCCATCGGCCTAAGGTGGCAATCATTTCTCAAATTCGGTCGGATTAGGCGGTTCGCCAAATACGAGATCGCGCCGTGCGCTGTGCGTCTCAAACGGATCAAAAGCGAACAGAACAAAAACAGAATGTTTAGACGAATGTTTAGACTCGCGTGGACGCGTCACTAAAAATTTCGCTAACCCATTGAAATCAAATGGAGGCGAGTACCGGAATCGAACCGGTGTACACGGATTTGCAATCCGCTGCGTAACCACTCCGCCAACTCGCCGCCTTCGTGGTCACTGCCACTTAGACGAAGTAGTTGAACGCTGCAAGGTGCCGCGCGACGATCGTGGAATGTGCGGCGACAAACAGCAGCGCAGCAGACCTGAACGCCGTCAGGGTGTGTACCGGTGAAAATGTGTGTCATCCCATGCGTTGCCGCCCCTCGATGAATGTGGCAATACCAATGCCAAGGATTCTGCACGAAAAGAGAGACGCAATGGCCGATTACGTAGCCCGCCGGACCACAATGGTTGATGCGCAGATTCGCCCTTCGGATGTCACCAAGTTCCCGATCATCGACGCCATGCTCAAAGTCCCCCGCGAAAGCTTTGTGCCGGCGGACAAACGTGAGGCCGCCTATCTGGGCGAAAACATCGAACTGGGCGACGGGCGGGTCCTGTTGGAACCACGGACCCTGGCCAAGCTGTTGGATGCGTTGGATATCCAGGGCGATGAACTGGTGTTGGACCTGGGTGCGGGGCAGGGCTATTCCGCCGCTGTGATCGCCCGCATGGCCGAAGCGGTGATCGCTGTGGACACCGCGGATATGGTGTCTGGCGCCCAGGATTTGCTGAGCGAAATCGGCGCTGACAATGTTGTGGTTCACGAGGCGGAACTGACCGAAGGTGCGCCGGAACATGGCCCCTACGACGTGATCGTTGTCGAAGGCGCGGTCGAACATTTGCCGGAAACGATTCTTGATCAGGTCAAGGACGGCGGGCGTATTGGCTGTTTGTTCATGGAGGGCGCGCTCGGAATCGTTCGGGTTGGCTATAAAATTGATGGAAAGTTCAGTTGGCGGTTTGCTTTCAACGCGTCCGCACCCGTTGTGCCAGGATTTGAACGGCACCGGGCATTTACTCTCTGACACGAGACCAAACAAATAAGGGCGCAGGGCAGATGAAACGGATATTCTCGGGACTGACGATCGCGGCTTTGTCCCTTTGCGTCAGCGTTGCGGGTCCGGCGGCCAGGGCCGAAACCTTGGCCGATGCATTGGCTTCGGCTTACAACACGTCCGGCTTGCTGGAACAGAACCGTGCGCTGCTGCGGGCCGCGGACGAAGGCGTGGCACAGGCCGTGGCGGCGCTGCGTCCTGTCATCAACTGGAGCGCAAAGTACCAAAAGCAATTCTCGAAAGGGGCCAATGCCAGCACCGGGTTCGCGTCAACCAATTCCGACAGCGCAACCCTGACTTTGGGCCTGACGGCACAGCTGGTCTTGTATGATTTCGGCGCGGGCAAACTGGGCGTTGAGGTGGCCAAGGAATCCGTGTTGGGCGCGCGCTATTCGCTGATCGCCGTGGAACAACAGATCCTGTTTCGCGCCGTCACCGCCTTTTTCGAAGTGCGCAGGGCATCCGAATTCCTGGCGCTGCGCCAAAGCAACGTCCGCCTGATCACCCAGGAATTGCGCGCGGCCCGTGACCGGTTCGAAGTCGGTGAAGTGACCCGGACTGACGTGTCACTTGCCGAAGCACGCCTTGCCGCCGCGAAAAGCGGCCTGGCCGCGGCGCAGGGGGCACTGAACCGGGCGAAATTGGAATATGGGGCCGCTGTGGGCCGTGATCCGGGCCGTTTGTCCGCCCCGCGCGGCCTGCCGCGCGCGCCCAAGTCAGTTGAAATGGCGATGGCAACTGCGGTGCGCAATCACCCCGAATTCCTGGCCGCACAAAAGGATGTCACCGTTGCCGAGTTGAACGTCACGGTTGCCGATCTTGCGATCAAGCCGACGATCAAGGGCACGGCTGGCCTTGGACTGACTGAAAATTTCCACAATGACGGATTTGGCCGAAGCGTTACGTTCGGGCTCGAAGCGTCCGGTCCCATCTATGCGGGTGGACGGCTTTCGTCACTGCAACGACAGGCGATGGCACGTCGTGATGCGTCCCGCTCCAACCTGCATGTCGCGGCCCAAAGCGTGCGCCAAAGTGCCGGCAATGCCTTTTCCGATGTCCTGGTGTCACGCGCCAGCCGTCAGGCGATTGAACAACAGGTCCGTGCCGCACAGGTCGCGTTTCGCGGCGTGCGCGAAGAAACCACCTTGGGTGCCAGAACGACGCTCGACGTCCTGAACGCAGAGCAGGAATTGCTCGAGGCGCGGGCCAACCTGATTTCGGCGCAAATTGATGAATATCTAGGTGCCTATCGCCTTTTGGCATCTATGGGCCAACTGACTGCATCTGATTTGCGATTAAATGTTCAGATTTTTGATCCCGCTGCGTATTATAACATGGTGGAAAAAGCGCCTGCGTATCACAGCCAACAGGGCAAAAAGCTCGACAAAGTGCTGCGCAGGATCGGGAAAGAGTAAAAAGCGCTCTATCAGTTGAGAAATTCGCCAACGCGGGTTACTCTCTGTCCTGAGGCGAGAGTGGTGCTAGAACATGTCGGATCCTGTGACTAACGTGCAGATCGAGGACGTGCTGTCCTCTATTCGTAAGCTCGTATCCGAAGAGGTACGCGCGCAAACACGGCATGGCACGGCCCCTGCCGCGGAACCCAGCGTGGACAAACTGGTTTTGACACCTGCGCTGCGTGTCCCCGATGACGTGGACGACAAGACACCGACGCCGACCGCCCAAAAGGCCGCAGATGCCGAGGTCATCGAAGCGGAAGAGGAAGACCGCGACGAAGCCCATGCAGGTGAATTTCGTCTGGACGACGATTTTGCCGATGACGATTTCGACGATGATTTCGTGGAAGACGGTTTTGATGAGGACGAATTCGACGACGAAGACTCCGATTTCGGCGGCGATATCCTGAAGCTGACGACAGGCAATGATCAGGATTTTGACCTGACCGCGTTCAGCCGCACCCATCTGGAAGACGAAGACGGTTCCGATGCGCCAGACGAAGGCAGCAACGGCGACGTGGAATTCTTTCGGGCCATTTCAAGCGAAGCCCCGGCCCGCGCGAGCGAAGAAATCGAACCCCAGTCGTTCGAAGAAGACTACGAAGACGAAGGTGAAAACGCGGCGTCGACCCTGCCAACCGAATTTGATGACCGGCCTGATGATGTTGGCCTGACGGACGATGAATTCGATGATGAAAACCCCGATGGTCTAAGCGCATTTGACGACATTGTCGGCGACTATGGCCTGTCGGTCGAGGCGACTGACATCTCACCCCAATCCGAACCCGCCGCCGAATTGCAGGACGATGACCTGGACACCGGCGAAGCAAAGGCCACTACCGCCAAGGCCGCGTGGACCATGGACGGCGTGCCGCCCGAGCCCAGGGCCGTCGGATCAATCCCATCGTTTTTGCGTTCACGCGGCGTTGCCTCGCTTGAGGATCGCATCGCCGGGCTTGAGGATGTCGTGGGTGCGACCGGGTCGGAATTCGAACCCGATGACATGACACCGGATGACAACGCCCCGGAAACCGTGGCGACGAAAGCGGAAGAGGCCCTTCCTTGGGAAGATCACCTTGACGAATTCGCCTCGGACAGCTTGCAGGACGATGAACCCGAACTGGAAGAAGACATCGACGCGGCAGATTACGCATTCGATGCCGACGACGATGACCAGGACCAGGACCAGGACAGTGACGCGGTTGAAATGCCAGCCGTAGCACGGGCGTCGACGCCAAAGGATGACGCTGCCTTACTCGCCGACGAAGCGCCGATGATCGACGAAGAAACACTGCGCGATCTGGTCAGTGAAATCGTGCGTCAGGAACTGCAGGGTGCGCTTGGCGAACGGATCACGCGAAATGTCCGCAAATTGGTCCGTCGGGAGATTCAGCGCGCCTTGACGGCGCATGATCTTTTGTAAAATCGCGCCGGGCCAAAGCGCCTGTGATCAGCCCGTTTCATGCGGGGCGCGAACGGGTTCGGCCAAGGCCAGCATCAAATCCAAATCGAAATGCGCCGCCACGTGGTCAGCCAGCATATCCAACGTCGTTTCAACGCTTGCGCCGTGGATCAGATCGGATTGCGTGCCTGCCTGCGCCAGCCAAGCGGCGCGAAATTCGTCCGACGCGAAAAGCCCGTGCAGGTAACACCCCTGCACCTGCCCGTTGGCTGATGCGGCACCTTCGGGGCGTCCGCCGATGTCCAGCCATGCGCGGGCACAATCGGGGCCGGTGGTTTCGCCAAGGTGGATTTCATACCCGGACACAGGCGCACCGCTGGCCAAATGGCGCGCATTGCTAAGCGCCACACGTTTGCCCGGTCGCATCACCGTGACGATATCCAACAGGCCCAATCCGGCGAAAGTGCCCGCGCGCCCTTCGATCCCGTCCGGGTCCGACACGGCGCGCCCCAACATCTGATATCCACCGCATAGCCCCAAAACCCGGCCCCCGCGCCGGACATGGGCCATCAGGTCAATGTCCCAACCCTGGGCGCGGAAATCTTCCAGATCGGCTATGGTGGATTTGGACCCCGGTATCAAAACCAGATCGGCATCGCCGGGAAGGGGACGACCGGGTTCTATGATACTGACGCTGATCCCCGGTTCGCCGGCAAGTGGGTCCAGATCATCGAAATTCGCAATCCGCGACAGGCGCGGCACAGCCACCTTAAAGGCCCCGCCGGGGGTCGAGGCGACGTCCATCACGTCTTCGGCGGGCAGGCGCCAGGCATCGGGGAACCACGACAACACGCCCAGCGACGGCCAACCGGTGCGTTCCGTAATCTCGCGTAGGCCGTCATCGAACAAGGCAGGATCGCCGCGGAATTTATTGATCGCAAATCCTTTGATGCGCCGCGCGTCGTCGGGCGACAGAACCGCCGAAGTGCCCACGATCTGGGCGATGACGCCGCCCCGGTCAATGTCCCCGATCAGGATCACGGGCACACCAGCGGCATCAGCAAATCCCATGTTGGCTATGTCGGCGGCCCTTAGGTTAATCTCGGCCGGGCTTCCTGCGCCTTCGACAAGGATCAGGTCGGCGTTTTGGGCAAGTCGGTGGAACGATTCCAAAACCGGCGCCATCAGGGCCGGGCGCAATTTGGCGTAATCGCGTGCGGCAATTGTGGCGCGGCGTTTGCCCTGAACAATCACCTGCGCGCCCGTATCGGTTTCAGGCTTTAGCAACACGGGGTTCATGTCTGTCACCGGATCAGCCCGCGCTGCCAACGCCTGAAGCGCCTGCGCCCGCCCGATTTCGCCGCCATCCACCGTGACGGCGGCATTGTTCGACATGTTCTGTGGCTTGAACGGGCGGACGGTCATGCCGCGATTGGCAAAAGCCCGCGCCAAACCCGCGACGATCATCGATTTCCCGACATTCGATCCCGCGCCCTGAATCATGATCGCCCGCGTTGGTTTCAACGTCATGTCCTGTGCCCCAGTCCCCAAATGGCCCCTACAAAGCGAAAAACGCGCCCCTGAGGTGGGGGCGCGTTTTTCATGGCAGCATTGTAGCAGAATGTCAGGCGGCTTGGGCCTGCTCCGCAGCATGACGGCGTTCGCTTTCTTCGCGCGACAGCGCAACAGAAGTCCGGACACCTTTGCCGACGAAATCCATCAGACCATTCACAACGCGTTCGTTTGGGTCGATCCCAGCACAGCTCAGCACTTCGCGACCATCGCGCGAACGTGCCCAACGAGCGATCTGCTCAGGTCCGTTGCCGTATTTCTTGTCGTCGGCAATGGCATCATCCAGAGCGGCAAGCACCACAGCGGCGAAAAGCTTGCGCGCGCGGTTGCCTTGTTCGTTGTTGAAAGCCGTGCCGTCCACGAAATCCTTCATTGTTCGTCCTTTGTTATTGCTCTTGCGTGTCAGCCGGTCGTCGACTTATGGCGAAATTATGACGATTCGGATAGGTCACATTAGCAAGTCTGCCATGCAAATTTCGCATAGCTTGCACGTCCAAAGCTCTTTCGAGGGCGATATTGCCTCGGACACGAACCACAGATATAGCTCCGCCGTGATCCAAATCAACCTTTCGCTGGGAAAGATGGTATGTCCAAGATTAACGGAAACGAGATTCGTCCCGGCAATGTGCTGGAACATAATGGTGGCCTTTGGGCCGCCGTCAAAGTTGACCACGTCAAGCCCGGAAAGGGCGGCGCCTTTGCGCAGGTGGAACTTCGCAACCTGCGCAACGGCTCAAAGTTGAACGAACGTTTTCGTTCGGCGGACAAGGTCGAGCGCGTCCGCCTTGAGCAAAAAGATCAGCAATTTCTGTATGAAAGCGATGGCATGCTGGTGTTCATGGACGCCGAAACCTACGAACAGATCGAACTGCCCGCCGAATTGTTGGGGGACCGCCGCCCGTTCCTTCAGGATGGGATGACAATCGTCGTCGAATTCCACGAGACCGAAGCACTGCATGCCAAGGTTCCGCAAAAGGTCACCTGCAAGATTGTCGAGACGGAGCCGGTGGTCAAAGGCCAGACAGCGGCCAATTCATTCAAACCTGCGATACTTGATAACGGGATCAAGGTCATGGTGCCGCCCTTTGTGGGTCAGGACGAAGACATCGTGGTGAACACCGACACGATGGAATATTCCGAACGCGCCTGAACTGACGTCGCGTCGCATTGATTGGCCGGGCCGCTGTGCCCGGCCTTTTTGCGTTCCGGGCAGTGAAATTGCGCCCTTAACCGGCCTTGTCACGCGCCACACTTGCCGCGCCTGCGCGCATTTCGCCATCGGCGCGATCAAACCGCAGATAGGCAATCGCCGCGTCGCCTGATCGCGTATGCAGCGTGCCCACCGGTTTTCCGTCGGCCGTGATCACGTCGCCCGGTGCCGCATCGCCGGTGACCGTCACATGGGCCAATCCTTTGCGCAGCTCGGTCTTGTGTTTCATCCGCGCCGTCACCTCTTGGCCGACATAACACCCCTTGCGGAAATCGACGCCGTTCAACCGTTCGAACCCGGTTTCCAAAATATAGCTGTCCGGGGTCAATTCGCGTCCTGCCTCGGGGATACAATGTTCCACCCGGATGGCGTCCCAATCGCTGCCATCGTCACCGCCCGTCGCATCATAACGTCGCCAGCCAAGCGCGGGGTGACGCGGGTCAATCACCGCATCGGCCGGAACAGCGCCTGTGCCGCGCGCGACCTTCAGATCGGTTTCGTCAATCGCGACATCGGCGCGCAATTTATACATCGTCAGCCGTTGCACCAATGGCGCGGCAAGCGCAGCGTCCACATCCAGCAGGATCGCCCCGTCGCCCGCATCGACCAAAAAGAAATCCGCAATGTATTTGCCCTGGGGAGTCAGCATCGCAGCGTAAAGGATCCCGTCCGTGACCCGCCCGATGTCGTTGGTGATCAGCCCCTGAAGGAAATCCTGCGCATCGCTGCCGGAAATGCGGAAAATCTTGCGCGTCATCTGGTTCATCCTTTGGCTGGCCTTGTGAAAAGCGTCACGTTTCCCAATATAGCGCCGCGCAAGGGCGACAACAGGGGGGATCATGCGCGCGAAGATTTCCGTCATTATCCCGACATTGAACGCAGCCGATGCTTTGCCCGGCTGTGCCGCTGCGCTGTTCGAAGGGTTAGAGGCCGGTCTGATCCGCGAAATGATCGTTTCTGACGGGGGATCGGCGGATGCCACCGCACAGGTCGCGGCGTCGATAGGTGCCGAAATGGTCACGGGGCCGCCGTCACGGGGCGGGCAATTGCGCCGCGGGGTGGCCGCCGCCAGGGGCGATTGGTTGCTGGTGCTGCACGCGGACACGCAGCTTGCCCCGGGATGGTCCGCTGCGGTGCTTGCCCACCTGACAGGGGATGCCGGGCGCGGGCAGGCGGGGTATTTTCGGCTGGGTTTTGATCGCGGCGGCCGCAAGGCCCGCGCGGTGGCCGGATGGGCGAACCTGCGGGCGCGGCTGTTTGGGTTGCCCTATGGCGATCAGGGGTTGTTGGTGTCCCGCGCGACCTATGACGCGGTCGGGGGCTATCGCGACCAGGTGTTGATGGAGGACGTGGCCATCGCCCGCGCCCTGCGGGGGCGTCTGACACCGCTGTCCGCAACAGCGATCACATCGGCCGCCCGATACGAGGCAGACGGCTGGTTTCGACGCGGTGCGCGCAACATCACGATTTTGCTGCGATACCTTGCAGGGGCTGACCCCGAAAGGCTGGCGCGTGCCTATTTCGCGGCCAAGGGTTGACGCCACGGCACCCCAAAGGCACCCAAGTTTCCGCGCAAAAAGGCACAAACGACAAGGCGGATGTGCGATTGACCCCGGCAATGCGCTGGCTAATGCTGCGCGCAAAGCCCACCAACCCCAGATATCGCCCGGAGTTCGCCCAAATGCCCCTTGCCGCTGGTCGCCCCTACCTTGCCATTCCCGGTCCGTCCGTCATGCCCGACCCGGTGCTTCAGGCGATGCACATGCCATCGCCCAATATCTACGAAGGCGAAATTGTCGATGTGATGGCCAGCGTCACGACCGACCTCAAGCGGGTCGCGCGGACACAACATTACGTGGCGATGTACATGTCCAACGGCCACGGCGCATGGGAGGCCGCACTGGCCAATGTCATCCGGCCCGGCGACAAGGTGTTGGTGGCGGCCACGGGGCGTTTTGGCCACGGCTGGGCCGACATGGCCGCAGGTCTGGGCGCCGAGGTTGAGATCGTCGATTTCGGCCTTAACACGGTCATTGATCCTGCGCGTATCGAAGACGTGCTAAGGGCTGACAAGGATCAGCGCATTCGCACGCTTTTGTTCAGTCACGTGGACACCTCAACATCGATCCGCAATGACCCCGCCCTGTTGCGCACTGCGCTGGATGCTGTCGGCCACCCGGCATTGTTGATGGCGGATTGCATCGCCTCCCTGGCCTGCGACCGGTTCGAAATGGATGCATGGGGTGTCGATATCGCGGTCACCGGCAGCCAAAAGGGCCTGATGGTGCCGCCCGGTCTGGGCTTTGTCTTTTTCAACGACAAGGCCAAGGCGGTCGCGGCGCAAAACCCCGGCGTGTCGCGGTATTGGGATTGGGCGGTGCGTGCGCAACCCGAACAGGCCTATCAGTATTTCGGTGGCACATCGGCCACCCACCATGTTTATGGCCTGCGCCGGGCGCTGGACATGATCCACGCCGAAGGGATCGAAGCCGTCTGGCATCGTCACGCACGTTTGGCGGAAACGATCTGGGCGGCCTGCGAGGCATGGGGCACGGATGGCCCAATGGCATTGAACGTCGCTGATCGCGCCAATCGCAGCCACGCGGTCACGTCCCTTGGCCTTGGTGCGGACAATGGTCTGCGCCTGCGCCGCTGGACCGAGTCCGAGGCGGGATTGGTCCTTGGGATCGGGCTTGGCATGGCGCCGGACGGTGATCCAAAGGGGCAGGGGTTCTTTCGTATCGGGCATATGGGGCATGTGAATGCCCATATGATCATGGGCCTTCTGGGCGTGATCGAGGCCGGGATGTCCGCGCTGGATATCCCCTTTGGTCAGGGGGGCTTGTCCGCTGCGGCCCAGGTGATCGCCAAGGGGTAATGGGGCGCTGACAGCCGGGCCGCTTAGCCGCGATGCGGCAGGCGTTGAATAAGGCGGTCCATCACCCATGCGGTCAGGATCACGGCGGGCAGGCCAAACAGGGCCCAAATCACCCCAAGGACCCACAGTAGGTTGATAAGCCCCATCCACAAGGCGGCGGTGGTGTAATTCGGGGCCGAAGGGCGCGCACCGTCATCCATTGTCAGATGTCCTCGCTGTCACACTGACCTTACGATAACGCGACTGTGCGGCCTGTCACTTCACACTCGCGTGGGCATCGAAGTGGGCGGACCTATGCCAGGCGCGCGGCGGCAAGTGCATCGGGCAGTGCCTTGGCCAATGCGGCCAGATCATCCTCGCGCCCGCACGAGATACGCACACAGCGATCCTGCGGGGCCACGAACGGCATGCGGATAAACACCCCGCGCGCGCCCATTTCGGCCACCACACGGCGCGACAGATCGCCGTCACCACAGCAATCAACGGTCACGAAATTGGTGGCCGACGGCAGCGGGACCAACCCGTTGGCGCGCGCAATGCGGGCGATTTCGGCGCGTGACGCCACCACATGTGTCTTGGTCTGTTCCAGCCATTCATGATCCATCAGGGCCGCCAACGCGCCGACCTGTGCCACCCGGTTCATGCCGAAATGATTGCGGATGCGATCAAACGCGGCGATCAGATCAGGCGCGCCAAGTGCATATCCCACCCGCGCGCCCGCCATCCCGTGGGCCTTGGAAAACGTGCGCATTCTGATCACCCTTGGGTCATCTATCGGCAAGGGCAGCGCGGCGTCATCGGGCGCGAATTCGCCATAAGCCTCGTCAAGGATCAACAGGCATCCATCTGGCAGATCATCCAACGCAGCGGCAATGGCCGCCCCCGCCATATAGCTGCCCATCGGGTTGTCCGGGTTGGCGAAATAGACCAGCTTGGCCCCCGTCGCGCGGGCCTTTGCGATCAGGGCCACCAAATCTTCGGCGTCGTCACGGTAAGGCACGGTTTCCAGAACCCCGCCAAAGCCTGTCACGTGGTAGTTGAACGTCGGATAGGCCCCGGCGGAAGTGACAACAACGTCACCCGGCGCCACGATCATCCGCACAAGGTACCCCAACAAACCGTCGATGCCTTCGCCAACCACGATGTGATCAGGGGACGTGCCGTAATATCCAGCCAAGGCGCTGCGCAGGTCGTGACTGACCGGATCACCGTATTGCCAGATATCGCCCGTCGCCGCCTGCATGGCCGCAATCGCCTTGGGCGAAGGGCCAAAGACATTTTCGTTGGCCCCAAGGCGGGCATCAAAAGATGCGCCGCGCTTTCGCTCAAGCTCTTCTGGGCCAACAAATGGGACGGTTGCGGGAAGCGATGCGACAAGATCGGTCAGGCGAAACTGGGTCATGGCGCAAAGTTTTCGATGGCTGCGGGCAAATGGGCAAGTGAAATCTGCGCTTGTGGGCTGGACGCGGGCGCGCGGATGGGGTGCAGTCGCGCCAAACCGTTCAGAAGGAGGATGAAAAAATGGCACGGGTTTCAGTGGTGGTTGAAAACCACATCGCAAAGGTGACGTTGACGCGCGGCGACAAGATGAACGCCGTCGATCCGGCAATGAAAGAGGCCATCGTAGAGGCCGGCGAAAGCCTGATCGCGCGCGATGATGTGCGCGTCGTCGTGCTGTCCGGCGAAGGACGCGGATTCTGCGCGGGCCTTGACGTGGCCAGCTTTGGCGCGATGGCGGGTCAGGACCCGATGCGCCGCGCCATGTTGCGCACCCACGGGCTGTCCAACATCAGCCAACGCGTGTCCACCGTCTGGCGCGAAATTCCGGTGCCGGTGATTGCCGCCGTGCACGGTGTTGCCTTTGGCGCTGGTTTTCAACTGGCGATCGGTGCGGACATCCGCATCGCGGCCCCCGACACGAAACTGGCGATCATGGAGATGAAATGGGGACTCGTCCCGGATATGGGCGGTATGGTTTATCTGCGCGATCTGATGCCATCCGATGCGATCCGGTTGCTGACCTATACCGCCGAACCCATCACCGCCGACAAGGCGATAAACTGGGGCATGGTCACGGAACTGTCCGACGATCCGTTGGCCCGCGCGATGGACATCGCCACGGCGATCGCGGGCAAATCGCCATCCGCCATGCGCGCGGCGAAACGGTTGATTGATTTCACCGAAACCGGCGCGGACGAAAAAGCGATCCTGCTGGAAGAAAGCCGCGAACAAGCCAACCTGATCGGAGGCGACCATCAGAAAGAGGTGATCAAGGCCAATTTGGAAAAACGCGCGGCCAACTTTGGGTAATGCCCCCGGTCTGGGCGCGTAACGTGATCCGGCACCCCAAAGACCGGCGGCATGATCCGCTGGTGGCGTCGTACTGACCCGATCAAGACAAATGGCCCGGAACGCAGTCAGCGCTCCGGGCCATTTGGTGTTTGATTGACGTCAGTTTAGCTGACGGCGCGTTGATCCGGGCGGAACCCGATGCGGTCCGACGCGGTAAAACGCCCGCCCTTAACCTTGCGGATCTTGCCTTCGCGCAACAGCGTGCCAAACGCGCGCAAAGCGTCTTCGCGGGTGTAACCATCAGGATCAACCTCGCGCACGCGGCCCATCAGCTGCGGACGCGAGAATTGTTCGCGACCCTCAACAAAGGCCAGATAGGACGCCGCGGCTTCCAGGATTTCACCAAGATCGGCAGCATCCGTTTCCTCAAGGAACTGGGCAAAGCCGCTGTCAGGCGCCTTGGCCGTGCCATCGGCGCGATCTTCGCTGGAAACACCGCCTTCTTCTTCGCTTTCTTCGCGGATCAGATCGGCGATGGACACGCGGCGCGGACGTACCGGTTCGCGATGTTCATTCTCGATATCCACGCGCTGTTCCGCGACAAGGCGCAAAGGCGCGGGCTTGTCTTCGGTGCGGCGCAGGGGTGCACCTGATGGGCGTGGGCGACGGGGGCGCACGGCCTGTGCAAGATCCTGACGATAGGCATCTGTGCTGTCACCGTCAGTCGGGCTAAGGTCGGACCCGGCTTGCTTTTCCGCCTTGGTTGCCGCCACAGCCTTGCGCAGGTGCGCAATGGCGCTGCGCCGGCGTGTGCCTTCGCTTTCGCCCAACTGGTTGTTGGTTTCGGCCAGAATGCGATCCATGTCGTTGCTGGACGCTGACGCGGCCAGTTTTTCACGACCTGCCACAGCTGCGGGCGTGTCTTCGGCGTCGTCGCTTAGGGTGTCGTCAAGGTCATCGTCAAACAGGCTGTCGTCGCTATCCTCAAGAACTTCGTCGTCTTCGAACGCGGCCTCTTCCGGGTCGGCGGCATCGTCGGCGTCACCAAACAGGCTGTCTTCGTCTTCGGCGTATTCGTCTTCATCGTCAGACAAATAAACGTCTTGATCCTCAGCCTCAGCCTCAGCCTCAGCCTCAGCCTCGAACTCAGCCTCCGCTTCAAACTCAGCTTCTGCCTCCGCTTCGGAAACCTCCGCGGCCTCATCGGCATCGTCATCAGCAAATGCGTCTTCGGCGATTTGCATGCTGTCCATCAGGGCACCGGGAAGGGCGATCTCGTCCTCTTCGCCCAGCACATCGCGCACGGCTCCGAACGTGTCGGCGTCGGCCTCTTCGTCGTAAGTCACGTCGTCGTTTTCGACCAGATCACCTTCGAATGCGGTGTCCGCGCCGATCTCGGCTTCAAGCTCGGCAAGTTCATTGCGCAGCTCGGCTTCCTGTTCGTCGGTCAGGCTTGTGCTTTCGGAAATGGCTTCGGCGGTGTCGTCTTCGCCATCTTCTTCCAGATCACCACGTGCAATGGCCTCATCAAAATCGCTGCGTTTGACTTTGACCACGCGTGCCCAACCCGAAGCGGCTGGCGCGCCATCTTCGGCGTCGTCCGCCGGTTCCATTTCGTCAGCGGTGTCATCATAGGCGGCTACGGCGTCTTCGTCTTCAAAGGCGTCGTCCTGCATGATCGTGGCAATGCTGTCGTCAAGTTCCCGCGCGGGTTCGGTTTGCGCGGTCTCAAATTCGTCTTCGACCAACATTTCCTCGGGGGTGTCATCACCCTCTTCGTCAACGATTGTCATCGCGTCCGAGAATGAGTCAGAGGCAACGGACTGCGCGTCGTCTTCCTCGTAGTCTTCTTCGGCACCGCTGGTGAAACCGGAATCGACCGGCGTGACCGTTGCGTCATGCAGGCCACTCAGGTCGAATGCGACCTCTTCGCCAATATCCTCGGCGTGCTGATCTTCGGAAAAATCGGCAACTGGGGCATCAGTGCGGGATCGGGACACGACCGCACGGATACGGCGCAACTTGGCCACGATGCCGTTTTCATCCTCGACGACAATGCTTTCGCCTTCGACAGACATATCAATGTCGGCGTCCAGCGCGTCAGCGATGTCATCTTCGGCATCGCTATCTGCTGTATCGGGGGCGAAAACATCCGAACGATCGATTTCGGCAACCGCCTTTTCGAATTCAGCGTCGGACATGGTTTCGCCTGCATCGGCGTNNTGCCTCTGCCTCGACCTCGACAACCTCGGCGGTGACATCGGTCTCGGTCTCTTCGGCGGGCGTCAATTCCGCGTTGTCAGAGGCATCGGTGTCCAGGATGTCTTCGGACGTTGCAAAAGCCGCGCCTGTGGAAACGGCCTCCTCAAGGTTTGCGTCATCGGCGCTAGGGGCCGCTTCAACCGCATCACTGTCCGGCCCGTCCATTTCGGCCAATTTGGCGTCCACGTCCGTGGGCGCGGCGGTTTCGGTTTCGACAACCTCGGGCGCGACGGGTGGGGCCGCAGGCGTAGGTGCGGGTGTGTCAGCGGGGGCTGCATGCGTTGCAACGGCGGCCGCGGCCACGACGGGCGCTGCGACGGTGGCCGCGCCTTCGGGGCGCAGAACAACGCCGTCATCCGACGCATGCGCCGCAACACGTCGTGTGTTGCTGCTGCGTTCGGCAATGCGTGCCAGCATTTCTGTATCAGGTGTGGGCGGTTCAGCGCCAAAGAAGCGGTCGTCCGCCGCAAGATCGCGAAAATACTCCGCAATAGCCTTCATCGTCTCGAATGCGTCGTCAAAGCCTTCGAGCGTGCAAGAGAAGGTCCCGTATGAGACCGTCAGGATCTTATTCGAATCTACCACAGTTTTTTCTCGCTTTTTCTGCTCGTAACCAGTTCTTGGTCCGACACTGCTCGTGGACCTCTATGGGAATAACGATGAGACAGAACCTGCCCGAATCTATGGTGCATTGAGTTTCATTTTGTGACGATTGTGTGGTTCGAGTCTATGATCAGCCTGGATTGGCCATGCCTAGGACACAGTTAACATACGATTGCCCTGTGGCACTTTTAGGGGCAGCAGCGCTGTCAGACGCACTTTTTGATGACGTTTTGGTGCAAACTGGTGTCATTTTGGCGGCTGACGGCGGGGCTGCGCATGCTTTGCGGCGCGAAATCATGCCCCAAGCCGTAATTGGTGATCTTGATTCCCTTGGTCCTGACCTGATGGCGCGGATTCCTGCCGACAGATTGAATTTTGTCGATGATCAGGAAACAACCGATTTTGACAAGGCGTTGCGCAGCATAAACGCCCCCCTGATTATCGGGGCCGGGTTCAGTGGGGACAGGGCGGATCACACCCTTGCCACCTATACGGTTCTGGCGCGCTATCCCGAAAGGCGGTGCATCCTGGTGGGTGAAAAGGAACTGGTGTTCCTGTGTCCGCCGCGCCTGGAAATGGCGCCCCGCGTCGGGTCCTGGTTCTCGCTCTATCCTCTTGGTCCTGTCGCGGGAACATCACAGGGGTTGGAATGGCCGATTGACGGTCTGTCCTTCGCGCCTGATCAGCGGGCGGGTACATCTAACCGGGTGATCAGCCCGATGGACCTGACCATGGAATCGCCCCTGATGCTGGGCATCATGCCTCGGGCGGTATTGCCGGAACTGGTGCGTGCTGTTCTGGCCGCGCCTTTGCGATGGCCCTCTCGCGCAGCACAACATACAAGCCCGCGCCAAACGTGATGACGATGCCAACAGCGGCCAATCCATTGGGCCAATCGTCGAATATCAGGAACCCGATGATCGTCGCCACAGGGATTTCCAGATATTGGATCGGCGCAAGCGTCGCGGATGGCGCATAGCGCAGCGACCACGTCATCAGCAAATGCGCCACGGTGCCCAACAGGCCAATCCCGATCAACAATACTGCGTCGTGGCCCGCAACCGGTACGACATCCGTCAAGGCAAAATCGAAAGGTTGCAGCAAAACCATCACCGGCAAAAGCACCGCTGTCGCCATCAAACCCGATGTCATCTGAAGCCCGATTGGATCGGTGTGCGGTGCAAGCGACCGCGTCACAAGGATGAATACGGCAAAGTTGACCGCGACCCCAAGAGGCCAAAGCGCGTTCAGGCCGACCTCGGCAAAGCTGGGCTGGATCACCAACAGGGTTCCGATGAACCCGACAATACAGGCGACGAGTCGACGTATCCCAACCTCTTCGCCCAGGAACCGGCGGCCCAGAACCAACAGGATAAAGGGCATGACAAAGGCGATCGCGACGGCATCGGCCAGCGGCAGATACCTAAGGGCGGTGAACATCATGCCGATGCCAATGATGTGCAACGCCGTGCGCAAAACCGCCAGCCACAGCAACCGGCCCGACAATTTCCACGCCCGCCCTGTCAGAAACACCAACGGGGCCAGAATGATCGCCTGAACCGCAAAGCGCACGACAAGGAGAGGGCCCAGGGGCTGCACCTCGCCCAGCAACTTGGCCACCGCATCGCCCAAGGGGGCAACGACGCAAAAGCCAAGCATGAGGAGGATTCCAAGAAGAGGGCGGTCGTGAGTCATGATCCGACGCTAATCGGCGTCAGTTGGGATGTAAATCGAAATTAATGAATTGGTAACGACTTTGGCTTTGGTGCCCGGCGACCGTGAACTTTCTGATCCATTGTGCTGATGCGCCCGGCGCAAGATGCGGCCAAAACGGCCGGGTTATTGGCGTCAGGTTTGCCGGGGCAGGCCGGCCTCGTGCATCAGGCGGTCGCTTTCTTCGGACAACAGGCGTTCCTGGGCGGCCCCGTCGATCGGAACGCGCCCGTGTTCAAGGAACAGCGGCGCAGCAAGGGGGGTAATGCGATCCAGATGCAAATGATCAATGCGCGTGCCCACACGGGCAAGCATTTCCTCGATCCGCCCGAAATCAACAAGGCCGCGTTCCGCTTCGGCCCGCGTAATGTCCAGCAGCAGGTGGTCGGGGTCATATTTGGTCAAGGTGTCATACAGAATATCGGACGAAAACGTTGCCTGCCGCCCCGATTTGCGCCCCGAACGGGGCTGATTGCGCATGATCAGCCCGGCGATCTGGGCCGACGCGCGAAACGTGCGCTTCATCAGGGCATTGTCACCCAACCAGCGGTCCAACCCGTCGCGCAGGGATTGGGCATCAAACAACGGCACCGGATCGGTGAGCGTTTCAAGCCCCCAGATCAGCGTTGCATAATCGGTGGACACGAACCCCAGCGGATCAAGCCCCAATTCCTCCATCCGTTTGGTCAGGATCAGGCCAAGGGTTTGCTGTGCGTTGCGCCCGGCGAACCCATAGACCACCAGGTTTTGCCGCCCATCGTGGGGAAAGCTTTCCAGCATCAGCCGCCCCGGTTCAGGCAATTGCGACACCTCGCGCTGAAGGGTCAGCCAATCGGCGGTGTGACCGGGCAGGTTGGGCCAGCTTTCCTGTTGGAACAGCCGTAGAATACGGTGCGAAAGCTGCGTGGACGTGGCGAATTTCGATCCGGCAAAGACCGCGATCTTGGGTTTGCGCGCGGCGTTGCGCGTCACCTCGACCGTGGTGTCGCGTAACCCTTCGTATCGCACGATCCGCCCGCCTATCAGAAATGTGTCGCCCGGTGTCAGCGACGCGGCAAAGCTTTCTTCGATCTCGCCCAACCCGCGCCCGTGCGTGTTCTTCAACCGCACCTTGAGCGTGTCGTAATCAAAGATCGTGCCGATGTTCATTCGGATCAGCGCGGCCGCCCGAGGGTCGCGCAAGTGCCACGCCCCGTCCGCCCCCTGTTGCAGGCGTTTCCATTGATCATAAGCCCTGAGCGCATAGCCCCCCGTCGCCACAAATTCGAGGCAGGAGTCAAATTCACCGCGCGTCAGGCTGGTGTAGGCCCCGCAGGTCGCAACCTCTTGAAACAGGGCATCCGCGTGGAACGGGCCGGAACAGGCGGCGATCAGGATATGTTGGCACAGCACGTCACGCGGCCCCGGCCCACGCGGGTCGCCATCCAGATCATGGGCGCGCACGGCCTCAAGCGCGGCGACACATTCGACGACCTCGAACCGGTTGGCGGGCACCAAAAGCGCCTTGGACGGGGCATTGTAACGGTGATTGGCCCGCCCGATCCGCTGGACCAATCGTTTGACGTTCTTTGGTGCGCCAACCTGAATAACCAGGTCAACGTCGCCCCAATCAATGCCCAGATCCAGCGACCCGGTGCAAACCACGGCGCGCAAACGCCCCTGGGACATTGCCCGTTCGACACGGTCCCGTTGGGTGCGGTCAAGCGACCCGTGGTGAATGCCAATCGGCAACCCGTCCTCATTCGCCAGCCACAAGTTGTGAAAGAATATTTCGGCCTGCGCGCGGGTGTTGTGAAAAATCAGCGTGGTCTTGTGCCGGTGGATTTCATCCATCACGGCCGGGATGGCATAGGCCGCACCGCCCCCCGACCACGGCGGCGGCGCATCGGTTTCCAGCATTGAAATGTCCGGGTCCGGGCCGGGATCAGCTGTCAGAATCTGGCAAGGGTCTGGATGGCTGGCCAACAAATGCGCGATTGCGGCGGGGTCTTCTACCGTGGCTGACAGCCCAACCCGGCGCAGACCAGGGCAAAGCCGTTGCAGGCGCGACATGGCCAGAAACAGCTGATCGCCACGTTTGCTTTCGGCCAATGCATGAATTTCATCCACCACGATCCGCTTTAGCCCGGCAAAGATGTGCGGCGCATCCGGATAGGAAATAAGCAACGCCAGGCTTTCCGGCGTGGTCAAAAGGATATGCGGAGGATCGGCGCGCTGACGCCGCTTGGTGGTATAGGACGTGTCGCCGGTGCGATCTTCTACCCGGATGGGCAGGCCCATTTCGTCGATTGGCGTGGACAGGTTGCGCCGAATATCCGCGGCCAACGCCTTGAGCGGTGAGACATAGAGCGTGTGCAACCCCTTGTGCTGACCATCGGCCAATTCCGCCAGCGTGGGCAGAAACCCGGCGAGCGTTTTGCCCCCGCCGGTCGGCGCAATCAGCAAAAGCGCAGGATCATCGGCGCGATCCAACATCGCCTGTTGATGCGGGTGGATGCGCCATTTGCGCGCGGCAAACCATTCGGCAAAAGGGGCGGGCAGGGCGTTCATGCTATGTTCTTAAGGGGATCACAGCGAATGGCAAGGGTTTGGTGCCGCGCCCCTGTCGGGGCGGGCGAGCAGATGGCTGCCTGTCCTAGCCCAGTTTTTCCCTAAGCTGCGCAGCCAGCTTGGCGATCTCGGGGTGCACCGGGCTGGTGTCCACGTCATCGCCCTGATCCGCCCAATGCGCAAAGCGTTCCAATAGCGGCACAAAGGTATCGATTTCTTCGATGGTCCACCCGGACAGATAATCGCCCAGTACCAGGAATTTTATCGTGCGCACCGTGTCCACGATGGCCTGACCGGATTCTGTCAATTCCACCACGGTGCGCCGCGCGTCCTGTTGGGATACGGCGCGTTTGACGAACCCCTGTCCGATCAGATCCGTCACCAGCCGCGAAGCGCGCGACGGGTCGATGCCCAGGCGGGACGCGATTGTGGACACCATGGTTTCCGCTTCATCCCGTCCGAATTCGTTGGACGGCGCCCAGATTGCGATCAACACATCAAGTTTCGGAAGGTCGAGCGGCAGGTCAAGTTCGCGCAATGCCATGCGCCCAAGTTCGCGTTTTTGAACCCTGCGTCGCCATGTCTGAACAATCGCATCGACGCTTAGCGCGCGATCAGTCACGTCCGGCGCGATCCCGGCACGGGCCAGGTTCGCTTTCATCACATCATCACGAGAGCCCATGAGGCCAACCTCCTGTCAGGAGCGGGTTTACACGTAGGTAATATACATGTTGTTGACATGTAAATGCCATAGGCACATAAATACGTGACAGCACCATTACCGCCGCAAATGTGATTGCAATCAACACCGGACTGCGACGGACAACGGGTTCGGTGAAGAAAGGTCAACCTATCATGGCGTCAACAGGCGCAGCCACCGACAGTTTCGAAGGACCGGATCCCCGCCGGTTGCGGGTCTTTTTGATTGCTGTCGCATCCACCCTGTTCCTTGCATCGCTGGGCAACACGGTCGTCGCCGCGGCCTTGCCGCGGATCGTCAGCGAACTTGGTGGACTTGATTACATCACATGGGTTGTCACGGCATTCCTGCTGGCATCGACCATCGGCGCGCCAATTTCGGGGCGGTTGGGCGATATGTACGGCCGCAAAATCGTATTGCAGGCGGCCATTGTGGTTTTCCTCGTCGGATCAACCATTTGCGGGCTTGCCGAAAACATGCTCACGCTTGTCATTGGGCGCCTGGTCCAAGGTTACGGCGGGGGATCCCTGATCGTTGTGTCGATGGCATCCGTCGCTGACGTCTTGCCCCCACGCCAACGTGGCCGCGCACAGGGCACATTGTCGGGCGTGTTTGGCCTTTCGACGATCATAGGCCCGCTGGTCGGCGGGTATATCGTCACCTCGATGAGCTGGCATTGGATATTCTGGCTGAACTTTCCGATCGGCCTTGCGGCTTTCGTCG
Organism: Pseudooceanicola sp.; assembly: GCA_050633485.1. Lineage (GTDB taxonomy): Bacteria > Pseudomonadota > Alphaproteobacteria > Rhodobacterales > Rhodobacteraceae > Pseudooceanicola. Next base: position 16,209 of record JBOEGP010000021.1, on the reverse strand, counting down.
TCATTTCCATGGTCATGGACAAGGCCCCGCCATCGGGTAAACACCGGATCGATTACACAGGCGCATTCCTGTTGGCGACTTTGCTAAGCAGCGTGGTTCTGCTGGCCAACCTGGGGGGTAACATCCTGCCCTGGACCAGCATGCCGATGATCACGTTGATCGCGCTTGCCCCGCTGATACTGATCGCTTTTATCAAAATCGAACGGTCGGCATCTGAACCGATCATGCCCTTGGCCCTGTTCGGGATCCGCAATTTCCAGGTCGCCAATCTGATGAACCTGCTGGTTGGGATGACCATGTTCGGCACAATTGCGTTCATGCCCACGTTCCTTCAGGTCGTTAAGGGGCTGGAACCGTCAACATCTGGTCTGTTCCTTGTCCCGATGATGCTGGGCCTGATCGGAACATCGATCATCGCGGGGCGGATCATGTCGCGCACGGGGCGCTACAAATACCTGCCGGCGATGTCCACGGCGTTTCTGGGTGTTGCGATGTTGTGCCTGTCCACCATCGGGCCTGCGACATCGCTTCCGGTTATCGCGGCCTTTTTGTTCATGGTAGGCGTGGGCATCGGCCCCACGATGAGTGTCAGCATCGCGGCCATTCAATCGGCCATTCCCGTTGAAAACCTTGGGATCGGAACGGCCAGTGTCAATATGTTCCGCCTGACTGGCGGCGCGCTTGGCACATCAATTTTCGGCGGTTTGTTCGGCGCAGGGTTGATCGCACATGTGCGCCCGCTTTTGCCGGGCGACGGCACGGGGCCGATCACCTATGAACGTGTGATGTCATTGGAAACGGCCCTGCGAGCCGAGGTTATCGCGGGCTTTTCCGATGCGATCACACCGATCTTTCTGATCGCGTCGGTCTTGGCGTCCACAGCGTTTCTGATATCCCTCCGGCTTGAGGAATTGCCGCTGGGTGATTCATTGCCCGAACGGCGCGTGACCCCTGCGGAATAAAACCCGGCGCACGACCACTTTGGTCGATGCACGCCGGACAACACCACAAGGGCGGGCCTGTCAGGTTACTTCACGATCTGCTCGTCCTTGACGAACATGTTGCTCCAGGCGCGATCAATCAGGTCGGGGTTCATCTGGTTTGGAATGCCTTCGAATTCACAAATTGAAATCATCTGGTCGATCAAAAAGACCGGCTGATAATTCGCGTAATTGTTGTCGATCGTCGGGTACTTCTTCTTAAGAAGATGCACCAACGCGGGTTCCGACAGAGGCATTTTCTTTTTCCGCGCGACCATCGCAAAAATCTTAAGAAAGTTTTCCTGATTTGGCCCATCGACTTTGATCTTGAAAAAGATCCGGCGCAACGCGGCCGTGTCAAAGATTTCATTCGGGTGATAGTTCGTCGAAAATATCACAAGCGTATCAAAGGGAACCTCGAATTTCTCGCCTGATTGAAGGGCCAGAATATCCTTGGATTCCTCAAGCGGAACGATCCAACGGTTGATCAGCGATTGCGGCGGTTCGGCCTGACGGCCAAGGTCATCCACGATGAACACCCCACCGGACGCCTTGAACTGGAGCGGAGCCTGATAGGTGCGTGCCACAGGGTTATAGACCAGATCCAACATGGACAGCGTCAATTCCCCCCCGGTGATCACCGTGGGGCGTTCACACAGGACATATCGGCTGTCGAACCGGTTTGACGACCGGCGCAGGGAATTGGGATCGTCCATTTGTTCTTCGGCGGCGGAATGCACGATGGGGTCATAGACCGTGATCACCTGTCCGGCGTATTCAACGGCGCGCGGAACATAGATCTTGTCACCCAAAGCGTCGCGAATACCGTTCGAAATTGACGATTTCCCGTTGCCGGGTGGGCCATACATCAGAACAGATCGCCCCGATGACACAGCCGGGCCAAGGTTCGAAATCAGGTCATCGGGCAACACCAGATGCCCCATCGACGCGGTCAGGTGATCGCGGGTGATCTGAATGTTGCGGATCGATTGGCGTTTGATCTGGTCGCGGTACACATCCAGCGGGACCGGCATGGCACCAAAATATTCTGACTGTTTCAACGCATCCAGTGAACGCGCGCGGCCTGCATCGGTAAGTTGATAGCCCATCTCACGCGATCCGCTGGCCTTGAGCGAGCCTGTCGCCTCGATCAAAAGCTGTTCGCGGGCAAGATCGACAAGTTCCTGCGTCACAGGCGCAGGAAGCGAAATGGCCTGCGCAATGCGGCTTACCTTGTCCACGTTCTTGCGGAACATCGTTTTCAGCAGGATATCCCGCATCATCACGATAGGCAGCTGCATCTCCTCAAGGGAGCGCGGCAGGGGTGGTGGTGTTACGCCGGTCGGCGCTTGCATATTCATATCGGGTTGCCTGTCTGCTCGTCCCGTTTTTCTTTAGTTTAACTTTAACGTTTGCTGCGCGTGTACAAAAGATGTGCAAAGCCGCATTCGACTTCGTATTGTGGCAAAAAACACATGAGGACAGAATGAGCGGGGCGCAGAAAAGGCTTTTTTGTGGAATTCTATTTGGACTGCTTTGTCTAGAAGCCTTGCAAATATGGTTTACCGGCGCATTCCGTATTGCACGCCACGAAGGCGACATGCTCCACCTGAGTGAGCTGATCCTGCGGATGACGTCAGGGCAACTACCACATCTGGACTATATGACCCCGATCGGGGACCTCGCGATCAGGCCGATGGCGGCGATTTTGGACCTGCAAAAGCGTTTTGACCTCAACACCAACCTTGGTTTGGGCGGGGCAATGCTCTGGGGGCAAATGCTGGTCGCGGTGGCGGTTTTTCCGGCCGTGTGCTGGGCGGGCATCAGCCGGATGAGCTTTGGCTTGGCGACCGCATTCGGGATCGCCGTTCTTGGGTTGATCACGGCGCTGGTGTTTGGCGGGGTTCACACGAACCTTTCGCTGTCGATGCATTACAACCGCTGGGCCTGGGCGCTGACATTTCTAATCGTTGTCCTTGTGGCGATCCCCGCGCGGCGTGACAGGGCCGATGTCTGGGACGGGCTGATCATTGGCCTTGCCATGATGGCACTGGCGCTGATCAAGGCCAGCTATGCTGTTGCACTTGTCCTGCCGGTGGCGTTTGGGCTGATGATCCAGTTCCGCGCCCGCGTCGCCTGGGTGGGGATCGTGGCGGCACTGGCGGTCTGGGGCCTGTACAGTTGGGCCATTGGGATCGAATTCTGGCGCGCCTATGCCGAAGACCTGTTGGCAGTTCTGAATTCTGACATTCGCCCGTTCCCATCCGAACCATTGCGCCAGGTCGTGCTGTCACCTGCCTTTACGCCAGCCACCATTGCCGGGTTGGCAGGGGGGCTTTTGCTGCGTCGCGATTCACGCGGGCCGGGGCTGACGCTTTTGATGTTCCTGCCTGCCTTTGCCTATATCGCCTTTCAGAATTACGGCAACGATCCCCTGTGGCTGGTGCCACTTGCGGTGTGCCTGATCGCGCAGCTGCCTGCGCCGGGCGAAGGCGCGCGGGCGGGCATGGCCGGTGTTGCACTGGCCGCTGTTGCGCTGATCGCATCGCCAATGGGCAACATCCTTTACAGCCCGATCCGCCACGCGCTTCAGCCTGCGCAATTGTTCAGCCCCATGTTGCCGGGCGCGGATCGCGCCGACCTGATGATCCTGACACAGCGCACGACAGACCCCTATCTGCAGGCGCCGATGCCGATTGACGGCCCAAAGCCGCCCCCCGAGACATTCCAGGGCCAGCCTTTGGGCGATTGCCGTCTGGAAGGTGGCCTTGTCGCGGTTCTTAGGGCACAGGCAGAAGCGATGATGGCGCAGGGGCTTGGCGGCGGTCCGCAACCCTTTGTCGCTGATTTCTTTGCGCCCCATTGGATGTTTGCCGACCTGACACCGCTGCCGGGTGCCGCGCCGTGGTATTACACTGGCTTGCCCGGATTTGATGCGGCAACGCATGTCATGGTGCCGCGATGCCCATCCAAACCCAAGGTGCGCGCGCAAATATTGACGTTGATCACGGAAACCGGCGTGACCCTGTCAGACATCTATTCGGACGATGTGATGACATTGTACGAAATCGCGCGCTAAGCCACGCTTAGGTGCCGAAAACCACGCCAAGCAGCAGGTAAATCGACAACGTCCCGCCAAGAGCCAGCCCCATCGGGAAATCGCGCCCGCGCGACCAGCTTTCCCATTCCGGGGCCAGCCGCCGCAGCGGGGTATGTTTCACGACACGGTGCGTGACAAAGGCCGCCAAAAGGTTTGCGGCAAACAGTGCGATCAGGAACCGAACATCACCAAGGGCGATATAAGGCGCGGCCGCGGCCGCGAATTTCGCGTCGCCCGCGCCCATCAGCCCCGCGCCATTGGCAAAGATGCCGACAACCAGAACGATCATCAACTGCGCAAGACGCCAGAGATATTGATCAAAGGGCATAACGAACACGCCAAGGATGACGAACCCGACGGCCAGCATGATCACGGTGCCATTGGGGATCCGCATTCCGCGCAGATCGCTCCAACAGGTGAACATCGACAAAGGAATGGCAACGCATGCCAGAACCATTGCGGAAAGGCTTGTGATTTCCATGTTCAGGCCTTGCGCTGCGGCTTACGCTTCAAGCGCACGCAAGGCGCGAGTGGCTTCTTCGAAGTGCTGCGGATGGGTGTCGATGGCTTCGCGCAGCAGCGACTTGCCGATTTCGACATCGCCCTGTTTCACGGCCGTCAGGCCCATTGTCTGCAACAATTGCGCGCGTTCAATCTGACCCATTGGAATGACGGGCAGGGTGTAATTGCGCTGCGCGCCACGGGCCAGGATGAGGTTGTTCTTGGCGGTGAACAACGCCTGGTCCTGACGCAATGCCTCTCCGAACAGACGTTCGGCACCGGAAAAATCACCACGGGTCAGCTTGGAATATCCCCAGTTGTTCAGAACGCCGGCCGGTTTCGTTGTCAGCCCGGTGGCGATTTCATAGAAACTGTCGGCCTTTTTCCATTCCTTGTTGCTGTCCGCGACCATGGCTTCCAGGCGATAACGTTTATAGGTTTCAAAAGTCGGCGGAACCGTATCCAGAACCTTGTCGGCCTTTTTCCAATCATTCGCGCGGATCAGCGCATCAGCGAAATCGACGCGGTCATCATTGGTAGAGTCCTTGTGGGTGATGATCTTGGCCCAAATCGGTGCGGCTTCGGTCGGGCGTTTTGCCCGGACCAGGCTGGATGCCAACCCGCGCTGGATGTCGATCCGGTCTGGGTTCGCGGCCAAAGTGCGCTTGAAATAGGTCACTGCCTCGTTCGGGTCAGCGACGGTCAACATGATATCGTTGAGGTTGGATTCATCGACGACATTCACGTCACGGAATGCGCGGTTCACCTCGGAATTGTCCTGCTTGCCACAGGCGGACAGCGTCACAAAACCTGCGATACACAGGGTCACAAATCGAAAATGGCGCATTTGCCTGCGTCCTTTTACTGCTCTGCCTCGGTCGTCATGGTATCTCGCGGATCAGGTATTCACTGCTGCCGCGCCGCACCAATTTATATTCTTGGTCTTCGTTATCAGCATCATACGCAGGTTTTTCAAGTTTTTCGAGAGAAAGCCGCAAATTGTCCCGAATTGCGTCACTTTCGCCATTGTCCAACGCATATGCACGCTTAAACACCTGAACTGCTTCGGAAATTTCTCCCTTTTCCAGCAACACAATGCCCAGATTGTTCCAGGTTTCAGGCACTGCATCATCATTCTTGATCGCTTCGCGCAGCTGTTTTTCGGCCTGCCCCAAACGCCCAAGCCCCAGATTGGCGGATCCGATCGCGGACATCACATCGACGGTCATGCCCTGTTCGCCAGCGGCGCGGGTAAAGGCCTCTAGCGCCAGTTCGAATTCGCCCGCCGCCATCAACCGATGCCCGACAACCAAACCATCCACTGCCTTGGCGCGTGGTTTCACGCCGGGCGCATAAACCTGTTCGCCAGACGGGGAAAAGCCGCCCGTGGAACAGGCGGCCAATCCGAATGTCAGAACAATGGCGACAAATCTTTTCGCCATGGGTGCCGTGCCTCCCCAACCTATGGGGACATGCTCCCCATTTTCGCGATGCCAAGAACCGAAGGTCCGACCAGAATGATCAGCAACGGCGGCACCGTCAGCATCATTGTGGCAAGGGTCATCTTTGTCGGCAACTTGTTTGCCTTCTCTTCTGCGCGCATCACGCGTTTGTCACGCATTTCTGCCGCATAAACGCGAAGGGCTTCGGCGATCGACGTACCGAACGTGGATGATTGGATCAACACGGTCACAAAAGATGAGATGTCCATGACGCCACAGCGTTCGGCCATATCGCTTAGAACCGATGCCTTGTCTTTACCGGCCTTGATCTCGTGGCTGACAATTTCGAATTCATCAGACAGGGCAGGGAACGACGTTTTCATTTCCTTGGCGACCCGAATGATCGCCTGATCCATGGATTGGCCGGCTTCGACGCAAACCAAAAGCATGTCGAGACTGTCGGGGAAACCATCCTGGATTTCATCCTGACGCTTTTGCTGGCGCTTGGTCACCCAATATTTGGGGATCATATAGCCAAGCCCGCCCGGCCCAAGAATGCTGATCAGGGTTTTCTGGGTTGTCGGTTCGCTGGCGGCCTGAAAAAGGACGAAATAGACGACGCCGATGATGATGCCGATAATGCCAAGGGCAAACTGGGCAAAGTGATAGAACCGAACCGCATCACGCGACCGATAGCCAGCCTGCAGCAGCTTCAGCTTGGCGGCCGAATAATCCTGTTCGTTCTGCGGCTCAAGGAAGGATGAATATTTCTCAAGCTTGTCGTTCTTTTGGCCTACGCGCAGACGATCCTTTTTGCCCGCCTTTTTATTGGGCGCGCCGGATTGTTGTTTCAGCTTTTCCAGCGGGTCGACCTGTTTTTTCATCAGGACCGGCAAAGTGAACAGGATCAGGACAACGCCCAGCCCGCCAACCGCATAGAGCGGACCAAGGGGGCCAAGCATATCGACCAGCATTGCATTCAGAGCGTCCATAACGTTGCCTCCCTCTTATACTTTGATATTCACAAGCATCCGCATCACGTAGAGGTTCACAGCAAGGAACGCTCCCACGGCGATACAGGCGTGGATGAAGTACGGATGTTCCATCACTTCGTCATAGTAATGCGGGTCCATGACGTTGATGACGATAAGCGCCATGATTGGAAAACCAGACAGGAACTTGCCGGACCATTGCGCTTCGGCGGTGATCGCCTTGACGCGGCGGAACAGGCGGAACCGTGACCGGATAACCGATGCCAGCCCGGCCAGCACTTCGGCCAGGTTACCACCCGATTGCTGTTGGATGGTCACGGCGACGGCCAGGAAACGCATGTCCTGCATGTCCAGACGTTCGGCCATTTCCTTAAGCGCCTCGCCCAGGTCGCGGCCATAGGCGGCCTCGTCCGCGATGATGCCAAATTCACTGGCCAACGGGTCCTGAACCTCTTTGGCGACAATCGAAATGGCGGACGAAAACGGGTGCCCGACACGCAGGGACCGCACCATCAGTTCAACCGCATCGGGCAGTTGTTCTTCGATCATGGCGGATCGCTTTTTCGCTTTGCGGTTCACCCAGGTGTAGACAGCGCCAATCCCGATCAGGATCGAAAGAACGACCCGGATGGGCATGCTGGTTTGCGTACTTGCCGACAATCCGACAAAGGCCACGCCGCTTAGAACGGCCATGATCATGATCAATTGTTGCGGCGTAAAGGCGATTGCGGCCTTTTGGGCCTTGTTCGCAAGGATCGCGTACAGCGGAATCTGGCGCGATTTCATGTGTTGCTGCATTTCCTTGCGCAGCTTTTCCAGAACTTCTTCGCGCCCGGTGCCCTTTTCGAGCATTTCCAGACGTCGGTTCACGCGGCTGTTCAGGCTGATCGATTTGCCGAACACGGTCAGGTAGATACCTTCGACCAGGACAAGCACACCGATAAAGATCAGGCCATAGATGACCGGGGTTGCCGAAATTGCCATGTCGATTACTCCGCCGCGACCGGTTCAAAGATTTGTGCGGGCAGGTCATAACCCCACTGCTTAAAGCGTTCAGAGAAGTGGGAGCGAACACCTGTCGCAGTGAAGTGACCGATGATTTTGCCTTCGGGGCCAAGGCCGACACGCTGGAACCGAAAGACCTCTTGCATCGAGATCACTTCGCCTTCCATGCCTGTCACTTCGGTGATTGAAACCATGCGGCGTGACCCGTCCTGAAGACGCGATGCCTGCACGATCAGGTGCACAGCCGATGCGATTTGGGACCGCACCGCTTTCAGCGGCATTTCGATCCCGGCCATCGCGACCATGTTTTCCAGACGCGACACACCATCGCGCGCGCTGTTGGCGTGGATCGTGGTCATGGACCCGTCGTGGCCCGTGTTCATGGCTTGCAACATGTCGATAACTTCTTCGCCACGCGTTTCACCCACGATGATCCGGTCAGGGCGCATCCGCAGGGCGTTTCGCAGACAATCGCGCTGACTGACAGCGCCTTTGCCTTCGACGTTTGCGGGGCGGCTTTCCATCCGGCCAACGTGCGTCTGTTGCAGCTGAAGTTCGGCCGTGTCTTCGATCGTCAGGATGCGTTCATCATCGTCGATGAACGACGACAGCGCGTTCAGGGTGGTGGTTTTACCAGAACCCGTCCCGCCGGACACGATGACATTCAGCCGACAGGCGACTGCGGCCTGAAGATAGGCGGCCATTTCTTCGGAAAAGGCGCCGAACTTGACCAGATCGTCAATCGCCAGCTTGTCCTTTTTGAATTTACGAATCGACACCAGCGACCCGTCCACCGCAATCGGCGGAACCATTGCGTTGAAACGCGACCCATCCTGAAGACGGGCATCAACATATGGGTTGGATTCATCGACACGCCGGCCAACGGCCGAAACGATCTTGTCGATGATGCGCAAAAGGTGCTTTTCGTCTTTGAACGTCACATCGCTAAGTTGAAGCTTACCGTTGCGTTCAATGAAGATCTGTTGCGGACCGTTGACCAGAATATCGGCAATCGTGTCGTCCTGAAGAAGGCTTTCAAGCGGGCCAAGGCCCTTCACTTCGTCATAAAGTTCTTGATTGAGAAGCGTGCGCTCCTCTCGGTTCAGCACGATGCCCTTTTCCTGCAAAACCTCGGTGGCGATCGAATTGATCTCCATCCGCAGGTCTTGTTCGGTGGCGGTATCAAGTGCCGAAAGGTTCAGGTTGTCCAAAAGCGCGCGGTGCAGCTCAAGCTTGATTTCGCCCAGGCGTTCCTTGCGTTTGCGGTTCTTGTCGGCCGACGCGCTGACCGCGGGGCGGGGCTGCGTTTTCGTCGTGCGCATCGCTTTGGCTTTCGACGCCTCGGCGGGGGCAGCTTTTGTCGCTGCTTTTTGTTCGGCGGACCCTGCGGGAACCAGTGTCGGCTTTTGCGGCGCTGCTGGCTTTTTATATTTCGAGAACATGAGCTGTTACCCTATTTTACTGCGATCAATCCGCAGTTTCGGCGACGTCTTCTGCACCAACTTCGTGGATGGATTTCGCAAGCTTTACGAATTCCTTGCGCAGTGCGTTCTTGGCGGCTGTCTGTTTGAGGGGCACGCCGTGATCGCCGGCTTGTCCAACCTGTTTACCGCCGTCGGGCAGTTGCAATTCGATCGAGATGCCCAGACTTTCGCCCAAACGTTTCACCCGCTGTTTGCCGTTCAGGTCAAACCCGGTCGGCGCGCGGTTCAGCACATAGCGCAATTTCTCGACAGGCAATTCTTCGGACTGCAACGCACGTTTCAGGCGCTGACAGTTCTGGGCCGACCGCATGTCGAGCTCCATAACCCCGAAATAGACCTGCGCGGTGTTCAAAACTGATTCTGACCATTGCACCAATGTCTTGGGCATATCGATCACGACAAAATCAAAGTGCGACCGCGCCATCGCGATCAGGCGTCCAATGTCGTCGGAATTGATAAAGTCGAGCGGTAGCATTTCGCCAGGTGCTGTCAGCACATGGAGCGTGTCTTCGTAGGTCAACATGGCCTGAAGGAAGGATTCATCGTCCATCGCTTCGGTGTCGGACAACAACTCATAGACCGATTCGCGGCGCGGCAGGTCCAGATAGGTTGCCACTGTCCCGAATTGCAGATCGAAATCCAGAATACAGACCTTGGGGTTTTCTTCGCCTTTTGCGGCGACATTGCACAATTCCCACGCCAGGTTCACAGCCATGGTCGTGGCACCAACCCCGCCGGCAAGCCCGTGGGTTACCAGAACGGCACCGTTGTGGTCGCCCTTGGATCGTTTCTTTTTCGGTGTGTCGTCTTCGATTTCCGGTTCAGGATCCGGCGCTTGCACGCGCGAAATCGCGGCGGCCAGTTCACCTTCGGGAAGCGGGTAGGGGACAAATTCGTCCGCACCCTGACGCAACAATTGGTGAAGTGATGACGGGCTGACGTCCTCGGCGATCAAGATGACCTTGATACGGCGCGCCTGTGCCTGGGAAATCACCTCACCCAGCAGGGCAAGGTTCTTTTCGTCCTCGGCATCGATCGCCATTGAAATGAATTCGAGCGTTTCGGCTTCGGGCTGATTGAAGAACATCAGGGCTTCGGAAAATCCGAGATCACCCCATTGTTCGCCAACGGCATCTTCCATGTCCTCGATCAAGAGATCGAAACCATCCGGCTCGCGCCGGATCGTGCAAGCAATCAGCGCGCTGGATTCCGGCTGCTGGATTTCTGCGTTCGATGTCATGCCTCAATACCTTTCAAACCTTACCAGCGGTCTGGAAGTTACGGCGATGACTGCTCATTCATCGCATGCAACTCGGGTCCAAACCGCCTGCCCTTTCGACGGGCTTGGCGCTTCTTGAGGTAAGATGTCAGTGAACTGGGGCGAGATTGCGGCCAAAACATCGAAATTGTTGGGTATTTGACAACACTGGCCGCAGATGTCGTCGAGTGTTTCCGGTGTCTTATTCAGACACCGGATTCAGTCCACCCGTTTGTTCAGTGCCACCAAGGCCGGTTTCGGCCTTCGCGCTCTCAACATAGTCGCGATAGATGATCTGGGCGTATTTCCCGTCCAGAACCAAGGGATTGCCTGCGACAAACCCGATAACTTCGGTCACGGTGCGCCGATTGCGACGTTCGCGGCCTTGGGTCACGACAAGGGGTTGCGTTTCGCCGAATGACACCATCGCCTCAAGACGCGAACGCGAAATTCCGTGACGTGTCAGATAGTTGACCGCTGCCCGCGCGCGACGAAGGCCAAGGCCCTTGTTGTACGCATTCGATCCGACAAGGTCGGTATGCCCGTAAACCCGAAAGCGAACCTCGGGGAATTGACGGATCCAATCGGCCTGACGCCGCAACACCGCCTGGGCGTTTGCGTCCAGTACCGCCGAATTGAATGCGAAATTCACGGTCGTTGGAACCTCACGCGAAAAACGTTCGTTGAATTGAACGACGTACTGGCGATCTCCGTTCTGAACCAACGTGTTGTTCATGGTGGAATCGCCAAAGTCGCCGCCATCAATGATGGCGCCGGCTTCGCGCGTGAAGATCGAGTATCCGTCGCCCGTACAGGCCGCGATGGCCAGCAGGCTGGTGGCGGAAAGAAGTAGTCTCATTTGCCCCCGAAACATGTCGATTACTCCATCACGTAGCCATAGGAACCGCTGAAATCTTGCCGGGCGACTTCGCTTGCGGCACCTTTCAGCTTCCTGCGACTCTTATCTTTGGCGACATTGCCAAACAGGAAAAGATCCTTTTCTGACGGGGGCTTAACCCGATCAGTCGGAAGGGCCAGCGCCTCACCACGTGTGGGTTGCACAAGATGCGCGGTGATAATGATGACAAGCTCGGTTTGCTTGCGCTGGTATTCGGCGCTTCGGAACAATGCCCCAAGAACCGGAATGTCACCCAACCAGGGAACCTGTGCATTGTTGTCGCGGAAATCATCCTGAAGCAGACCGGCAATGGCAAAGCTTTGGCCATCGCGCAATTCGACCGTCGTTTGGGCCTCGCGCCGGGTAAAGGCGTCAATTTCAAACGCGTTCAGCGTAAAGCCGTTGTTCGGATCGATCGCAGATACGGCCGCGGTCAATTCCAGGTTGATGATGTCTTCGTCCACAACGCGCGGGATGAAATTCATCTCGACACCGAAGGGTTTGAATTCAACCGTGATCGTGCCGCCATCCTGCGCCACAGGCACAGGGTATTCGCCACCTGCCAGGAACTTGGCCTCTTGGCCGGAAAGGGCCGTTAGGTTCGGTTCGGCAAGGGTGCGCACGACGCCCTTGGATTCAAGTGCTTCCAAAAGAACGCCGACTTCGATTGCGCCCACATCAAACCCAAATAGCATTGCGCCGGTGTTTTGGTTGATCGCAGGAATGTTGCCGGCCAAGCTGTCACCCTGATCGAAGGAGTTTGCGTTGGTGCCGTTACCACCCGACAGACCCAGGTTACCACCCAGGCCGCTGCCCTTAAGCGCCAGCGATGCGGAAAGCGATTTGGAAACCGACCGTTCCATTTCAGCGAATCGGACTTTCATCATCACCTGCTGGACGCCACCGACGCTCATCAGGTTTGACACCCGTTCGGGCGCATAGCGTTCAGCCAGATCAAGCGCCCGCTGCAGTTTTTGCGGGCTGGATGCGATGCCTGACAGAACGATCCCGTCATTGGCTGTGCGCACTTCGATCTTTTCACCCGGAAGGATCTGGCGAAGCCGTTCCTTGAATTCGGTGATATCCGCCGCAACGACCACATCAACATTGGTGATCAGCTGACCGTTCTGGTCCAACAGGGTCAAGGTTGTGATCCCTGGTGATTTGCCCAGAACGTAAATCGACCGATCACTCAGCGATGAGATGTCGGCGATCTGTGGGTTGGCGATTGAAAGTTCCGCAAACGGGGTGTCGCTTTCGACAACCACAGCGCGGTTCATCGCGACACTCACCGAAGAAGACGCGCCCTTTTGCAGGACCCTCAACTGTTCAGCAACTGCCGTAGATGCGGTCACACTACCAGTGACCAGGGACAGTCCCAAAAGGGCTGCCTTAATAAATCCGTCATTTTTCATGTGACCTGCCTCTCCGATCACGCCTCAGGTGCGGGTCATTTAAACGCCCACGATTAGGGGCATCCTGCGTCAACTTGGCTTTTTATGCAACAATCAATGCCTTGGGCCGGGGTGTTTATGTGGACAAGTGGCAACAGGCGTTTTTCCGGGTGCCATTGGCATTGCCCGAAAATGCAAAAAGGGCGGCCCAATCAGGACCGCCCCGGAATTGTGGATCAGTTCGCGCAAGGGATTGGAATAACGACCACTTCCGCGCCGCGGCGTGTGCGGATCGTACAAACCTTTTTCTCTTCCTTGCGAATGACTTCCTTGATCGTCGGGGCCTCAATACCCAGCAGGGCATTCTGGTCCACTTCGATGGCCTGGGCCACGGTGTCATCTTCGGCGCCAACCAAGGACAGGGACAAACGACCAGTCGATTGCGCCTGCGCCAGGGCTGCAACCTGTTGCGGGTTCACCGCAACAGTCACGGTGCGCGCGATGATCGCCTGGGCCTCGTCCGACGTGGCGGATTGGTCAACCGCGATCAATTGAACACCCGCTTCGATCAGCTTGGTGACTTCGCCCATGCGGTTAAAGTCGTTGTTCTGGGCAACGCGGCCGGTCCAGTAAACGTCAACACGGTCACTGGGGCGCAAGAAGCCTGAAACACCCGAAGACACGTCAACCTTGATCGCAAATGCGCGCATCCCCTTGGCAAGACGGTTCGTAAGACCCGCATCTTCGCCAGGTGAGGTCACCTTGATCGTCATGACGGCTTCGTTCTTTTCCATCGCGCGCAGAACGTAGCGGTTCGGCTCGTTCTCAGGGAACAATTCTGCGACGTCTGTGAACACCCCTTCGGGAAGCGCGTTCTGTGGCCATTTGATCATCCGAACATCTTCGGGGGCCAGTGCTTCGCCATAACGCAGTGAGCGTTCCGCAACAAAGACGTCAACCGTCGGCACGACGTCGGGCCGCGAAGACCGTTCCATCGCAAGTTGCTGTTCATAGGTCTGCATGTAGCCTTTGACCATATAAACCGCGAAGCCAGCCAGCCCGAGTCCGGCGATAAGTACCAATCCGAATAGAGATCGCATGTGTCCACCTCATAGTCATTGCCCTTGTCCGCCATGGGGAGATGCGGAACGGGCGATTATTTCTGCTCAGAAATCTTCACCCAAAATTATGTCGAAAGATGGGACAATTCAGGGCTGTTGAATGTCGAAACGCCCGCGACAAAGGCGGGCGTATCTGGGAGTATCAGTTATACGGGCTTGGTGACGGGCCAACACTGCTCATGTAGGATGCGGTGTTGTCGGTCAGCCCCGTTGTTCCACTGGTCATCATTGGAAGAATGACGCCGAGCAGAGACAATCCAAGTGCACACAGGACCACCCAGTCCACTGTGATAGCTCCGTCATCTCTGCGAAGGAAATTCGCGATTTTTTGCATTGGCCGTTCTTTCTGTCCGATCGCCTGTGAACTGGCGATTTGGTTGGTCCCAAACCTGGTCACGCGCTGCTCACGCATGCCGGCCCAAGGTCAGCGGCTTCTGCCCTGAGTTTCGATCCAAAAGAAAGGCCGCGCCCCTTAAGAAGGGCGCGGCCAGCTTTTAGGTTCGCTAAGCGAAGCGCCCTATTAGGTGGACGAACCGTTCGGGTTTTGTGCGCCCATGTATGTCTGAACGTTGGCTGTCAGGCCTGTCGCGCCGTTTTTGATCGACGTGTAGGCTGCTGCACCAAGGCCAACAACGGCTGCGGTCAGAACGACCCAGTCAACAGTCACGGCGCCAGCTTCGTCTTTACGGAAATTCTTGATAAACTTGATCATGGTTGTCCCTCCAAAGGATCTGATAGATGTTAATGTCCGGTCGGGCTTGCGATGGCCTGTCTCTCTCACTTTCAGGTCACCACCCTTGCGGTACGGGGGATATATAGCCCCCGGAATGGGGCATGATTTGGGCGGGTTTCGTACAAAAAACGTACGCATTAACTTTTCTGACACCAAAATAGTTAAGCACATGAAATCAAATGATAATATCTAAGAAATTATTTTGATTTATGTGCTTTTAAGTGCTTTTTCGGCCCCATGACGCGGTGATTTTCACCAGAATCACGGGGTTTTCTGGCCTGAATCCCATCAATCTGAGATAGTCACAAGCAATGAGCAGCGGCCAAAAAGGCCGAATTACCCGTAAACGCATGACATTATATAAAGGCGTGGGACATGAGGCATTCGATTTTGGCGGCGCTGGCCGTTGGCATGGCGTTGACAGGCCCTGTATTGGCTGACGCGCCTGCACCCTATTCCGACTTTACCTTTAAACGGGTGAAACCACCGGCGTCAGGCGGCGCCAAACGCATTACGGTTCAGATAAAACCCGGCGATGTGTTGAAACCACCCAAGGCGAAACCGTCAACCAAGGCCAAGCCCGAAGCGCCGAACGCGGAGCGGCCGGGGCGGTTGGCCTGGTTCTGGGATGTTGTTTCACCCGAATTGGCGGCGAGCGGGCCGGGACGGCTTGAGGCCGCGCTTGGCCGGATATCGGCGCCACCGGAAGGCGAAGGCGTACCCGCCCCACGTTTGGGCCTGATGATGGACATAGCGCGCAAGCATGGCGCGGATATTCTGTTGAACACGGCAGGGACCGACGTGTCGCCGGCCCTGGTTCTGGCGGTGATCGCGGTTGAAAGCGCAGGTCACGCAGATGCGGTCAGCGGGGCAGGGGCAACGGGGTTGATGCAGTTGATGCCGGTTACGGCCAAACGGTTCGGTGTCAGTGACAGTTCGAACGCGGGCGACAATATCAAAGGGGGTGTCGCATTCCTTGAGGTGTTGATGGCGAAATTCGACCGTGACCCAATCCTGGTGCTGGCAGGATATAATGCGGGCGAGAATTCGATCCCCAAACATGGGGGCGTCCCGCCCTATGCCGAAACGCGCGATTACGTGCCCAAGGTTCTGGCGGCGTTCGAGGTAGCGCGCAGCCTGTGCAGCACCCGCCCGATGCTGGTGTCGGACGGCTGTGTCTTTTCGTTTCCAAGTTGACCGGAGGTGGCGCCGCCTGTAGGCGTCGCGCGAATGACAGAGGCGACGGGCATCGAGCCCGTCGCCTCTGTTGCCTCCGGCGGCAGTATTTTTGGCCAGAGGAA
>JBOEGP010000020.1:0-147964 GCA_050633485.1 Pseudooceanicola sp. | reverse complement strand
GCTGCCTTTTCGCGGATATGACACGTGTTCAGAAGGATCATGTCCGCTTCTTCTGGCGATCCCACCTCGACATAGCCATTTCCACCCAGGGCTTCGGCCATGCGTTCACTGTCATAAACGTTCATCTGACAGCCATAGGTCTTGATATAAAGCTTTTTTGCCTCGCCCATGTCGCGCGCCTTATGCCGGGTTTCAGAGCGCGTGATTACACCATGTCACGCCCTGCTTGCAATGCGCGCCGCAAGCAGCGATTCTGATGCGAAAGAAGATGAGGATGAGCGGATGCGGTTTGCCAGCCTGGCTGACTTCCTGAAAGACGGGCGCGAAGCCCTGGCCAAAGGGCCAATCGCGATGATTTTTGCCGAGGACGAGGTAGAGCTTGCCTCGACCATTCGCCATCACCGGGTGGCGGGATTCGCCCAGACGATCGTGTTCATGTCCGATGATTTTGTCCTGCCGGAGGAATTGGAACACCTGTGCTGGCGCGTTTCTTATGAAATGACCGTCGAAGGTGCGCTGGAAACCGCCGTCAACGCGGTCATCGAAGCGGCCGAAGGGGTGTGGCTCTATTATTGCTACAACGCTGAATACTTGTTCCACCCATTCTGCGAAACGCGCACCGTGGGCGAAATGCTGGCCTTTCACACCGAAGAACGGCGCGACGCTATGCTGACCTATGTGATCGACCTCTATGCCGGGGATCTGTCTGAACACCCGAATGCGGTGTCGCTGGAACAGGCCTATCTGGACCGATCAGGCTACTATGCGCTGGCGCGCCCTGATCCGGCCAACCACAATCACCCCAAAGAGCGCCAACTTGAATTCTTTGGCGGCCTGCGCTGGCGGTTCGAAGAACATGTGCCCGCGGCCAGGCGCAAAATAGACCGGATATCGTTGTTCCGCGCGAAGCCCGGCCTTCAACTGTTGCCGGGCCACCTGTTCAACGACGAGGAATACAACACCTATTCCTGCCCCTGGCACCACAACATCACAACGGCCATCTGTTCCTTTCGAACCGCAAAGGCGCTTCGCCGCAATCCCGGATCACGCTTTGATATCCAAAGCTTCCGCTGGCACAATTCAGAACCCTTCGAATGGCATTCCCGCCAATTGCTTGACCTCGGCCTGATGGAACCGGGCCAATGGTTCTGACGTAGCAAAATCAAAATGCGCGCCTGCGGCGCATTCCATGCACAGGGCGCACTTCGTGCGAATTGGGGCTCTGCCCCAAACCCCGCAGTATTTCGCGCCAGAGGAAGACAGAACCGCCTGCCTCTTCATCTTTCCAAAAATACTTCCGCCGGAGGCATCGCGTTTTCCGGCCGAAGGCGGAAAACGCAAATTGAAAATCTTGATACGGTCGAATGAGGTGCACCTTGTCGCCCAACGCGAAAACCCTAAAGATTCTCTGGCTGTGGCATGCCCAGTACGTGATAGCCCCCATCGACACGAATGATTTCGCCCGTTGTGCAGGCGCCCGCGTCAGAGGCCAGGTAGACGGCCGTTCCGCCCACGGCTTCGAGCGTTGCGTTGGCGCGCAGGGGCGCGTTTGCCTCGGTCTGGCGGAATGTCTTGCGGGCGCCACCGATGGCGGCCCCTGCCAGTGTCTTCATTGGGCCGGGCGAAATAGCATTTACGCGAATGCCGTCGGGGCCAAGATCGTTGGCAAGGTAGCGTACCGCGGCCTCGAGCGCCGCTTTTGCTACGCCCATGACGTTGTAGAAAGGCGTGACACGATTGGACCCTTGATAGGTCAAGGTCAGGATTGTGCCGCCGTTTTTCATCAGTTTGGCGGCCCGGCGTGATACTTCGATCAGCGAATAGCATGAGATATCGAGTGAATTCTTAAAGTTTTCGCGGCTCGTGTTGATGAACCGGCCAGACAATTCGTCCTTGTTCGAAAACGCGATCGCATGAACCAGGAAATCCATTTGGCCCCAGGTGTGTTCCAACGACGCAAAAGCTGCATCGAGCGATGCGTCATCGGTTACATCCGCGTCGACCAGAATGGATGACCCGACAGAGGCCGCCAGGGGCTCAACCCTTTTGCCGAACGCCTCACCTTGGTAGGTGAATGCCAGTTCCGCGCCTTCGGCCGCCATGGCCTTGGCGATGCCCCACGCGATTGAGCGTTCGTTCGCCACGCCCATGATCAGGCCGCGTTTGCCTTTGAGTGATGTTCCCATGTCCCTGCCCGTCCTGCCGTTTGTTCAGCCGTTAAAGCGGGACAGCAGCATCGAACCATTCGTGCCCCCGAACCCGAATGAATTGGTCATGACCGTATCTAGCCCGGCATTTTCCACCAGTGTGGTCGCGATTTCCGCGGGTTTGAGCGCGGGGTCCAACGTTTCGACATTGATCGACGGCGTGATGAAATCGCCGTCCAGCATCAACAGACAAAATATTGATTCCAGAGCGCCAGCCGCGCCTTGCGCATGGCCGGTCATGGATTTGGTCGACGAGATGGGGGGCGTCGCGCCGTCGCCAAAGACACGCCGCACAGCTTCGACTTCGCCAACGTCACCGACCGGGGTCGATGTGCCATGGGCGTTGATGTAACTGACCTTGCGCCCCTCGGGCAGCGTGGTCAGGGCCTGTCGCATCGCGCGTTCGCCACCTTCGCCGGAAGGGGCGACCATATCATGGCCGTCCGATGTTGCGGCATAACCGGTGACTTCGGCATAGATTTTCGCGCCGCGCGCAAGGGCATGATCAAGGTCTTCGAGGACGACAATCCCGCCGCCGCCGGAAATCACAAAACCATCGCGGCCTTCGTCGAATGCGCGGGATGCCTTGGTGGGATCGTCATTATATTTTGACGACATCGCCCCCATGGCATCAAACAGGCAGGACAACGTCCAGTCGAGTTCTTCGCCACCGCCGGCAAACATCACGTCCTGTTTGCCCATCATGATCTGTTCAGCCGCATTGCCGATGCAATGCAGGCTGGTCGAACAGGCCGAGGTGATGGAATAATTGATGCCCTTGATCTTGAACGCCGTGGCCAGGTTGGCCGACACGGTCGAGGACATGCATTTGGGAACCGCGAAAGGGCCGATCCGTTTGGTCGCGCCGGATTTCAGGACCGTTTGATGTGCCGTCAGCATTGCGCTGGTGGATGGGCCACCGGACCCGGCCACCAACCCTGTGCGTGGGTTGACGATGTCGTCTTCGCTCAGACCTGCGTCCGCAATGGCCTGTTGCATCGCGATATGCGCATAGGCGGCGCCGGGGCCCATAAATCGCAGGGTGCGTTTGTCGATATGGTCAGCCGGGTCGATCTTGAGGGTGCCCGCGATCTGGCTGCGGAAACCGTGTTCGGCCATTTCCGGCGATGCCTCGATCCCGGACCGGCCCGCTTTGAGAGAGGCGGCAACCTCTTCGGCATTGGTCCCGATCGAGGACACGATGCCGAGTCCTGTGACGACAACACGGCGCATGGCGTTTTCCTTCCCGACTGACTCTCTCTGGATTGACCGGATCGCTTTATCAGCTTTCCGACAATGCGACCTTCATATCCTTGACTTGATAGATCACTTCACCATCGGCTTCTACGCGGCCATCCGCAACACCCATTGTCAGGCGCCGGGTCTGAACCGCTTTGGTGAAATCGATCGTATATGTCAGCATCTTGCGGTCCGGGCGCACCATGCCCTTAAGCTTGACCTCGCCCACGCCGAGCGCATAGCCGCGCCCCTGCCAGCCGCGCCATCCGAGGTTGAAACCAGTCAGCTGCCACAGCCCATCCAGGCCAAGGCAACCGGGCATGATCGGGTTGCCGGGGAAGTGGCAGTCAAAAAACCAAAGGTCGGGCGTGATATCGAATTCGGCTACGATATGGCCTTTGCCATGTTCGCCGCCATCGCCACTGACATCTGTGATCCGGTCCATCATCAGCATTGGTGGGGCAGGCAATTGTGCATTGCCGGGGCCAAACAATTCGCCCCTGGCGCATTTCAACAGATCGTCTTTATCAAAACTGGTCGGATATCCGGCCATCTGGCGTGCCCCCTCGCAAGATCATCCCGTCCGGATGTCGTCCCCCTCTAGCATCGCGTCAAAGTGGGTTGCAAGGCCCGCCCCCGTGCGCGTCATGGTCGCGGCATCATGGAAAAGCGGTGAAAACGATTGAATTTCCGGCCCTTCTGCCCGTATATTGCCCGCCGAGGAGACGCATATTGCAGCCGATCACCGAAGACGCCGCCGCCAAGGGCACAACTTGGTTAACCAAAGGCCAATTGCGACCGACCCGTCAGCGCATTGCGCTTGCCGCATTGTTGGTGGGTGATGGGCGGGACAGGCATGTCACCGCCGAAAGCCTGTTTGCCGCCGCCCAAGACAATGGGCAACCGGTTTCGCTCGCCACAGTTTACAACACCTTGCGGGCCTTTTGCGACGCTGGTCTGGTTCAGGAAATCACCGTGGACGGGTCAAAAAGCTATTTTGACACGAATATGCACGATCACCCCCATTTCTATTGGGAAGATGATGGCGTTCTGACCGACGCCCCGGCTGACGAACTGGAAATCACCCGGTTGCCAAATGTTCCCAGCGGCGCCGAAATCGCCAAGGTTGATGTGGTGATCCGTCTGCGGCGGAAATAACTGAACCCGGCGATCCGCCCCGAACACCGCGCCAATCCCAATCGTGGGTCACGCGCTGTGTTCATGCATCACCGGCCCGCATTTTTTGCAGACGGCAACGTGACGTGACCGGCCCCGCATCGGGACCGGCCATAGCGCAGGTATCATTCGTCAGGGCGTGATCTGAAATTCCTGAAAAACCACCCCGCCGGGGTAAGTGCGGGTTTCAACCAACCACATTGGCACCGCTTGGGTATGCGCCCCGAAAAGCGGCACGCCCTGCCCCAACAGGATTGGCGCGCGTTTCAACCTTAGCCGGTCGATCAGACCCGCCGCCAACAACGCGCCCGCGAACGCCCCGCCACCGCACAGGTAAATCGGCCCCTGCGCGGACTGTTTCAGCGCCACGATACGATCAAGCGTATCGCGGCCCACCAAGTCCACCGCACTGTCAGCGGGCAGGGACAGGCGCGTTGAAAAGACCAGTGTTTGCATGTGTGGGTATGGGTTCTGGCCAGGTTGCATGCCATAGGCATAACCGAATTCATAGGTTGCCCGCCCCATGATCGCATGGGCATACCCAGCCATTCGCGCCGCGTAATCGTCGACCACCGGGCCGTCGGACGGAAAGGCGCTGACGTCGCCGTCTTTGCCGGAAATAAAGCCGTCAGCCGAAACTGCGACGTCATAGATGATGTCTTGCATGGAAACTCCAATGTTCAAAAATCCGCGATGCCGCTGATGGCATCGGTACGCCGCGCCCTTTCGGGGCAGGCGGTTGGGTGGCGGATTACTTGATCATTGGCAGGGTGCTCCTGTTGGCTGGTCAGGGGATACGGGACTTGGATGCAAAAATCAACAACGCCCGCCCCCGGTGGACGAGGGGCGGGCGTCATGTCATGCGCGACGGTTCGGGTTAATGCACAACCGCATCGTCAGGTTTTTCACGGTGGCTGGCCCCCACACGATCGCCAAGGATCAGGCCATCGGCTCCGGCGGTGACTTCAATCGTGTCGCCATCCTTGACGTCACCGGACAGGATCAGTTCGGCCAGCGGATCCTGAAGCGCCTTTTGGATCACCCGTTTCAGGGGCCGGGCGCCGAATACCGGGTCATACCCTTCGTCAGCCAGCCATTTCAGGGCGTCACCGTCCAGATCCAGAGCGATTTTGCGACCCACCAGACGTTTGGCAAGGCTGCGCATCTGGATGTCAACGATGCCGTCCATGTCGCCCCGGCTAAGCCGGTCAAACACGATGATTTCGTCCAGGCGGTTCAGGAACTCGGGCCGGAAATGGGCCCGCACGGCCTCCATCACTTCGCGCTTTGCCTCGCCCACATCGGCGCCATCAGGCAGACGGGACAGGGATTGCGCGCCCAGGTTGGATGTCAGGATGATCATCGTCTGCTTGAAATCCACGGTGCGCCCCTGACCATCGGTCAGAACTCCGTCGTCCAGCACCTGAAGCAACACGTTGAACACGTCCGGGTGGGCCTTTTCGACCTCATCGAACAGGATAACCTGATAGGGCCTGCGCCGCACCGCTTCGGTCAGAACGCCGCCTTCGTCATATCCGACATAGCCCGGAGGCGCACCGATCAGACGGGCGACCGAGTGTTTTTCCATGAATTCGGACATGTCGATGCGCACCATGGCATCGTCATCATCAAACAGGAATTCGGCCACGGCCTTGGTCAGTTCGGTTTTACCGACACCGGTTGGGCCAAGGAACAGAAAACTGCCCAATGGACGCCCTTCGTCGTTCAACCCGGCGCGGGCGCGGCGCACCGCATTGGCCACCGCCGTAACGGCCGAATTCTGACCGATGACACGTTTGTGCAACCCGTCTTCCATGCGCAGCAGCTTGTCACGTTCGCCTTCCAGCATCTTGGCTGTCGGGATCCCGGTCCAGCGTTCGACGACCTGGGCGATCTGTTCCGGGCGCACGGCCTCTTCGACCATGACGCCGTTGGCTTCTTGCTGTTCGGCCTCACCCAGTTGTTTTTCCAACTGCGGGATCACGCCATACGAAAGTTCGCCCGCCTTGGCCAGATCGCCCTGACGTTTGGCTATTTCCAGATCGGCGCGGGCACGGTCCAATTGTTCCTTAAGATCACGCGCACCGGCCATCTTGTCACGTTCGGCCTGCCATTTGGCGGTCATTTCGTTTGACCGGTCCGTCAGGTTGCCCAGATCCTTTTGCAAGGTCGCAAGCCGATCCTTCGAGGCGGTGTCGTCCTCAAGCTTCAGGGCCTCGACCTCGATCTGCATTTGCAGGATCTGGCGGTCCAGCTGGTCCAGCTCTTCGGGTTTGCTGTCCACCTCCATGCGCAGACGGCTGGCGGCTTCGTCCATCAGGTCGATCGCCTTGTCCGGCAGGAAACGGTCGGTGATATAGCGATGGCTCAGCGTCGCGGCGGACACAAGGGCGCTGTCGCTGATCCGCACACCGTGGTGGAGTTCGTATTTCTCCTTGATGCCGCGCAGGATGCTGATCGTGTCTTCGACGGTGGGTTCTTCGACCAACACCGGCTGGAACCGACGGGCAAGTGCCGCGTCTTTTTCAACGTATTTTCGGTATTCATCCAATGTGGTCGCACCGATGCAATGCAGTTCGCCGCGTGCGAGGGCGGGCTTGATCAGGTTGGCCGCATCCATTGCGCCATCAGCCTTGCCCGCGCCAACCAGCGTGTGCATTTCGTCGATAAACAGGATGATTTCGCCCGCCGCGGATTCAATTTCCTTGAGGATAGCCTTGAGCCGCTCTTCAAACTCACCGCGGTATTTCGCCCCGGCGATCAATGCGCCCATGTCCAGCGCCAACAGCCGTTTGTTGCGCAGGGATTCAGGCACGTCACCATCAATGATGCGCAGGGCCAGCCCTTCGGCGATGGCGGTTTTACCGACACCGGGTTCCCCGATCAGAACCGGGTTATTCTTGGTGCGGCGCGACAGAACCTGCATCGACCGGCGGATTTCGTCATCGCGTCCGATGATCGGGTCAATTTTGCCTTCTGCGGCGGCGGCGGTCAGATCGCGGGCGTATTTTTCCAACGCTTCAAACGTATCTTCGGCGGATTCGCTGTCGGCGGTGCGACCCTTGCGGATATCGTTGATCGCCTCGTTCAGCTTTTGGGCAGACAGATCGCCCGCCTCAAGCGCCTCTTTGGCGGGGCTTTTCACCAGAGCCAGCGCGGTCAAAAGCCGTTCGACCGGCACAAAGCTGTCTTTGGCCTTTTGCGCGATTTTCTCCGCTTCGGCCAAAACCTTGACCGTTTGATTGTCCATATATGTCTGACCGGCATCGCCACTGACCTGTGGGATTTTCGACAATGCGATGTCCAGCTGTTGCGCAACGCGCGCAGGATCACCACCCGCCTTGCGGATCAGGTTGCTGGCCAACCCTTCGTCGTCATCCATCAATGCCTTAAGCACGTGTTCGGGTGCCAAACGCTGGTGGCTTTCCCGGATCGCGATTGTCTGCGCCGCTTGAATGAAACCGCGCGACCGCTCCGTGAACTTGGATAAGTCCATCGTATTTCTCCTTCTCAAAGCGTCCCTTGGCGACCACCCTATCGAGGCATGATCGCTCTGAACCTCTCTCATAATTTGGGAGTCGCGAGGGAGCGTTCAAGATGTCGGTTGCTGAAATTGGTAACCTTTTTCACCCGGCGTGGGCGGACATCGGCGCAGGGGTGCTGACACGGCGGGCACAAGTCACCGTGTGATCATGTGCGGCCCGGCCTGCCCTTGACCCGCGCGGCGCAAAGTCCGAAGACACACAAACCCGCAGGAGAACACAATGACAAACGACAAACTGATCGTGGCCCTTGACGTGCCGAATGCGCTTGAGGGGCTAAAAGTGGCTGACGCGATCGGTGACGCGGTCAGTTTTTACAAGATCGGTTTGGGGATGTTGACCGGTGGCGGCCTTGCCCTTGCCAATGAGTTGAAGACAGAACACGGCAAACGGATATTCCTGGACATGAAACTGTTCGACATTCCGGCGACCGTGGAAAACGCGGTGCGGGGTCTGGCGCAATACGATCTTGATTTCCTGACAGTGCATGGTGACCCTTATGTGGTGCGCGCCGCCCGCGAAGGCGCGGCAGGCAAAGACACCAAGATCCTGGCAGTTACCATTCTGACATCCCTTGAACGGTCGGATCTGGATGCCGCGATGATCATGGCGGGCGACGTGCGCGACATCGTTGTCACCCGCGCGGCCCGCGCGTTTGAATCCGGTGCGGACGGTATCATCTGTTCCGCAAGAGAAGCGGCCGCAATTCGTGCATTGCCGGAATCCGACGGCAAGTTGATCGTGACACCGGGCATCCGCCCCTTGGCGGCGGCGGATGACGATCAGAAACGGGTTGCAACACCGCGCAGCGCGATCCTTGACGGGGCCGATCATATCGTTGTCGGACGCCCGGTGTGGCGCGCCGATGATCCGCGCGCAGCGGCACAGGCCATTCAAAGCGAAATCGCCACGGCATGGCAATCAAACACCAGCTTCGCCTAGGCCCGGCCCGCCCCTTCGGCAAGCGCCTGGCGCAGGCGATCTGCGAAATGCGGGATGGCCAGCGAATGGGACAAATAGTCTTCGGGTGGCATCAATTTCCATTCCTGCCCTTCGCTGCCCAACTGCACCTCGGCCTGCCGCGCCGGCGACAGGCGCGCGGCAAAAAACCAAACGGGTGACGGGCGGCGATAGCCCCTTTTCCAAATCAGGTCGGCGGGCGCCAGCACCAGCCCGACCTCTTCTCGGGTTTCGCGCAACACGCAGGCGACGGGGCTTTCGCCCGGTTCGCGCCCACCACCGGGGAAATCCCAGAACCCCGGCCACGGGATCGATGCCTTGGCATCGCGCCGGATCACCAAAAGGTGCGGGCCGATGAACAGGGCGACTTTGGCGCCTTTGAACGGCCTGTCATATCGCATGGGCGCAGTGTAGAATGGGCCGTGCGAACCTGCCAGTGACCATTCACCATTCATGCCCAGCTTTTCATCATGACCAGCCTTTGCCGCGATTGTCTGACCTATTTCGCGACAGGCCCACGCTGCCCCGATTGCGGATCACGTCGGGTGGTCGCGCACAAAGAGCTGAACGATCTGACCATCGCGCACATGGATTGCGATGCATTCTATGCCAGTGTCGAAAAGCGCGACAATCCTGACCTGGCTGGCAAGCCGGTGATCATCGGCGGCGGGCGGCGCGGCGTCGTGTCCACCGCCTGTTATGTGGCGCGCATTCGCGGTGTGCGATCCGCAATGCCGATGTTTCAGGCGTTAAAACTGTGCCCCGAAGCGGTGGTGATCCGCCCCCGGATGGGCGCCTATGTCGAAGCGTCCAAAGCCATCCGCGCGATGATGGAGGAAATGACGCCATCCATCGAACCCCTGTCACTGGACGAGGCGTTTCTTGACCTGACCGGCACGCAAAAGCTGCATGGTCACCCGCCTGCCTACATGTTGGCACGGCTGGTCAAACGCATGCGTGACGAATTGGGGCTGACCGGGTCCATTGGGCTAAGCCATAACAAATTTCTGGCCAAGGTCGCATCGGATCTGGACAAACCGCATGGGTTTTCGGTGATCGGTGCAGCGGAAACAGCCGATTTCCTTAAGGACAAACCGGTCAGGATAATCTGGGGCGTTGGCGGGGTCACACAATCCGCATTGGACAAGGCCGGGATCCGGACGTTCACCGATTTGCTCAGGTGGGATCGTGACGACCTGAACGCCCGGTTCGGTGGCATGGGGGATCGGTTGTGGCATTTGGCGCGCGGGCAGGACCGGCGCAGGGTTTCGACCCATGCCCCTGTCAAATCCATCTCAAACGAAACCACGTTTTTCGAAGACACCGGCGACCCCGATCTTTTGGACGGCCATTTGTGGCGGCTGAGCGAGAAGGTGTCGGACCGGGCCAAGGCGCGGGCATTGGCGGGTCGTATTGTCACCCTCAAACTTAAACGCGCGGATTTTCGGACGCTGACGCGACGTGTTTCGCTGCATGATCCGACACAGATGGCGGATACGATTTACCGCCGCGCCCGTGCCATGTTCGATCTGGTCGCAGACGAAGGCCCCTTTCGCCTGATTGGCGTCGGCGTGTCCGACCTGTTGCCCGAAGCCGCCGCAGATCGTTCGGGCGACCTTTTGGACCCGGATGCGGCCAAGCGCGGTCAGGCCGAAAGGGCCGCCGATGCGATCCGGGACAGATTCGGCGCCGAAGCGATCATCAAGGGGCGCGCCCTGCGATAACCGGCCGCGAAACTGGTTCTGTTCCCTTTGCTGACCTGGGAATCGGCCCGTGCCGGGACGATGCCACAGATCAGATCGGCCCCGCAGGTTGGCATTTGCGGCACCCGACGTTTCATGACGAATACCGGATCACCACATGGTGATGCGCCGCCTGCTGCATCCCCCGAATGCCCTTTTTGATCCTGATCAAATCATGTGATTTGGATCTTATGCAATAATCGGAATATTAAATTGTGTCCGCCCCCTGCCAGGGGCGGGCAATCGTTGAAACGCAGTGCAAAGATTTTTCGAATATCTTTTGGCCTGCCCACCGATGGGGATCAGAACGACAATGAAGAAATTATTATTAACTGCCAGCCTGTTAGGGGTGTTCGCCGCATCATCCTCAATGGCTGCGACAATCACCGGCTGGAACACCAGCAACGTGCGCGTTGGCGCGACCCCGCCAGATGGAATCACCGGCAGCAGCGAAGTTTATGACCGCGTGGTTCCGCCGACCGGACCGCTTCCGGCTGGGGCAACGTCAAACGGCAGAATCCTGTTCACCCCGCCCGAGGCCGTCAGCCCCGGCATCAAGGTGGTGAATGCGCCCTATACCGACAGCGGCCCAAATCCTGTGCAGCTTGACGGCTGTATCATGACATCGTCGGCGGCAAGCTGCGACAGCGGGTTCCAAAGCGGCAAACGCATCAAGCAGATGATGACAGGGTTCAACCCGGTTGATCTGGTCTTTAATGTCGATTCAAGTTCGACTGAAACATCGATCTATCAGGTCTTTGGTCGTTTGATTAACGGCACCAGCAAATCACTTGCCGGGTTTTCGCTGCAACTTGGGTATGGTGTCGGCAACGATTTCGTCGAAGCGACCGCCGCGAATGGTCTAAGCTTTTCGACAGATTTTTCGGCCCAGCCAACAGGTAGCGGATCATCAAGCACCCAGTTTCCTTTCGGGCTGTTTGGGGATGCGTCGAGCAATCCAAATTTCCTTTTGGATGGATTTTTCTCGACCCAGCGATCCGGGTTCAACACCGACCAAACCGAAACCACATTGTCCAGCACCGATTATTTCGGCCAGTATCAGGCAATGTTCGGCCCCTGGAGCAACCAGACAGATGTGCCTACTGGCCTGTTCTGGGACTTTGACGGTGACCCGTCTACCGATGCCCTTCTTATGGCTTGGGAACGTGAACCCGGCCTTTGGGAATTGCGTCGCGACACGGGCGAAACCTGTGATCCGCTTAACCCGCTGGTCTGTACGGCGGGTGTGACCCGCGCGTCGTTTGCCACCGGCAGTTTGAGCGAGATCATCGCCCTGCTGGGGGCCGATCCCAACCTTCTTTCGACTGGCGGGATCGAAGACCTGGCGAACATCAACCTGAACTATGCCATCGCTCTTGGTGACATGGGGGGACGGACATCTTTCACCCTTCGTACAATTGTCACTCCATCAACCATACCGCTGCCGATGAGCGCACCTTTGATGGCATCGGGGATTGGCCTTCTTGGGTTCCTGAGACGCCGCAAGAAACGCTGATCAGACCAACCTGACCGGCACGATCAGCGCGCGCCGGCGCCCAAAGGGGCGTCGGCGTTTGCGTTCGCGGGGTCATATGTCGTGGCAAAAAGACCTATTCGGCGGCCAAGGGCACATCGCGGCGACGACCGATTTCGGTGATGTCGCCAATGATCGCGCGCAGCACCCTTCGGAATGGGTCAAAATTCGCGTTTGGACGGATGGCCTGTTCGTTCATGTAAATCGAACGATCGATTTCAATCTGAACCGCGTGTTGGCGACGGGATGGACGGCCATAATTCTGGGCGACATATGCCCCGGCAAAGGGCGCGTTGCGCACGACATGCAAACCGGCGGCTGAAATCGCCTCTTCTATGCGATCCACGATATCGCTGTTGCATGACGCCCCAAACCGATCCCCCAGAACCACATCGGGGCGGCGCGCGCCGACACGCGCAATGCAATCGACCGCCTCGTGCGGCATGGAATGGCAATCAACCAGGATCGCCTCTCCGAATTCACGTGACGTGCGATCAAGAAGCGTTTGCAAGGCGGCGTGATAGGGGCGCCAGTACCGGTCGATTCTGCGATGTGCCTCGGACAGGGGGATTTTACCGCGATAGATGGCCCGCCCGTTTGAAACAACACGCGGAATCACCCCGAGTCCCGAGGTGATGCGCGGGTTATGCGCGCTGCGGCGCACCCCTTCGACAAGGGCTGGGTCCAGTTCATCCGCCGCCCGGTTGAGATCCACAAAGGCACGCGGCACACGGGCCGCCAGCAACGGCGCACCGAATTCAACCGTCGAGGCGAAAAGATCGTCCACGAACGCGTCTTCGGATGACCGAATGGAAAACCCATCCAATACGCTGGTGCGCAGGAAATCACGGGTATAATCCCGCCCACTGTGGGGCGAGGAAAAAACCACGCTCGTCGTCTGAATTTCCGGAGAGATAAGTCTGTATGGTTGCACGGTGTCGCAAACTCCCTTGATGCGAT
Source organism: Pseudooceanicola sp. (assembly GCA_050633485.1). GTDB lineage: Bacteria > Pseudomonadota > Alphaproteobacteria > Rhodobacterales > Rhodobacteraceae > Pseudooceanicola. The sequence goes on along the minus strand of JBOEGP010000020.1, from coordinate 134,604 downwards.
CATAACGCACTTTTTGCGTTTGCCAAAAGGTCCTTGATCCCGCATTCGACTCCTTTTATAGACCTGCGAACCGGCGTGGAGGGTTTCCGCGCCCCTTTTGTTAGAGGGGCCAGGGCTTTGCGCAGGTGACATGGGTGATTAGCTCAGCGGTAGAGCACTTCGTTGACATCGAAGGGGTCACTGGTTCGATCCCAGTATCGCCCACCATGAATTCGCCGGTTCCGTTTGGAACCACCCGCCAACCCAGGCGCTCGCGCGCCGCGATATGAGGAGAAGGCCATGAAGGTCCGTAACTCTCTCCGCTCTCTCAAGAGCCGTCACCGCGATTGCCGCGTCGTGCGCCGTAAGGGCCGCGTCTATGTAATCAACAAGACACAGCCACGTTTCAAAGCCCGCCAGGGTTAAGTCACGCGACTGATCTGAAAGAAGGGCCGCCCATTGGGCGGCCTTTTCTTTATGGGCAATGGTGGTGCGCATGATCTGTGTCATAGCGAATTGATCTGGGCGGCGTAGGCTGGGCAAATGGACAGTCCAGCGAAGGCACCCAAACCATGGCCGTTGTTCCCCTCATCTCAGAAAAAACCACGAAATCGCGCGACGACGACCGGGCGCACACGACACGCAGTCGGGGCGAATTGGCGGAGGCACCCGCCGACCCCGCCAAGGCTGATCGCCCTCTTCCGCCGTATCCACATGCTGCATTTGATCGGCGCATGCGGGCGGCGTTGGCGCGGGCAACCGGCGGTGTTTCCCCGGCGGCCACGATTGAATCCTGGGGCGATTGGGCCATGCATTTGGCCGCTGCCCCCGGACGTCAGGCGGATTTGGTTGAAACGGCATGGAAAAACACCAGCGCGATCTGGTCCTGGGCCATCAGCGGCATGGCCACGGGCGACTTGTCTAAGGACAAACCGTTCACCCCCAGTGATCATGATCACAGGTTCACCCATCCCGGTTGGGGCCACGCACCCTTTGCCCTTTGGCAGCAGGGGTTTCTGGCCACACAGGATTGGTGGGACAAGGCAACACAACATATTCCGGGCCTGCCGCAACACAGCGCCGCACGGATGGAATTTCAGTTTCGTCAGATGCTGGATTGTGTGTCGCCATCAAATCATCCGCTGATGAACCCTGAAATCGTCGCAACCACACGCGAAACACATGGCCGGAATTTTGTTGATGGCGCGCGCCATCACGCCGAGGATCTGGAACGCCTGATCTCGCAAGAGCCAAAGCCGATTCCCGAAGGGTATGAGATAGGTGAGAAAATCGCCTGCACGCCGGGCCGGGTGGTGTTTCGCAACGACATCATGGAGCTGATCCAATACGCCCCACAGACAGAAACCGTGCACAGCGAACCGGTGCTGATCGTGCCCGCGTGGATCATGAAATACTACATCCTCGACCTCAGCCCGCAGAATTCGATGATCAACTGGCTGGTGGGACAGGGTTTCACCGTCTACGTGGTGTCATGGTGCAACCCATCGGCTGATCAGGGTGACCTGACGCTTGACGATTATCGCCTGACCGGGGTGATGGCCGCGCTTGATGCCGTTTCTTCGATCCAGCCGGATACAAAGGTGCATGGCTGCGGTTATTGCCTGGGGGGAACGATGCTGGCCATAGCGGCGGCCACGATGGCACGGGATGGCGACGACCGCTTGGCGTCGATCACGTTGCTGGCCGCCCAGACCGATTTCGTCGAAGCCGGGGAACTGACGCTGTTTCTGGATGAAAGCCAGGTCGCCTATCTAGAAGACCTGATGTTCGATCAGGGGTATCTGGCGAAACCACAGATGGCCGGGGCATTCGCCGCCATCCGCGCCGAGGATCTGATCTGGACCCGCGCGGTGCGGCGTTATCTGATGGGCAAGGATGACCTTCCCACCGACATTGGCGTCTGGAATTCGGATGTGACGCGCATGCCTGCGCGCATGCATTCGCAATATTTGCGCGGGCTTTTCATGGAAAACCGGCTGACCGCAGGTCGGTTCGCCGTCGATGGGCGTGTTATCGCTCTCAAGGATATATCCGCGCCGCTGTTCGTTCTGGGCACCGAAAGCGACCACATCGCGCCGTGGCAATCTGTTTACAAGATCAACCTGTTTACTGAATCCGAATCCACTTTCGTTTTGACCAGCGGCGGGCACAATGGCGGTGTCGTCAGTGAACCGGGACATCCCCACCGGCATTATCGCATTGGCTGTCGCAAGGACGGTGCGCACTACACCGATCCGCAAAGCTGGCTGGCCAGCCATGATCCACTGGACGGATCGTGGTGGCCGCAATGGGGCAAATGGCTGGCCGCGCACAGCGGCGCCCGGGTGGCCCCACCCCCCATGGGCGCGCCCGATGCCGGATATCCGGCACTGGACGCGGCCCCCGGCACCTACATTTTCCAGCGTTAGTTTCGAACGGCCAACAGGCGCACCATGGTTTCCTGCGTGACGTACCCGGTGACGATCAAGCCCTGATCGCGCTGGAACCGCCGGATTGCACGGCGCGTTGCCGGGTCAAACACCCCGTCCACGGGGCCGGGATCAAACCCAACCAGGTTCAGCCGTTGTTCGATAATTTTGCGGGTCACCTGATTGCCAGCGATGGATTGTTCCTGTCGCCGGGCGGCGTCGATCTTGGCGGCGTTACGGGCTTCTTCCTCAAGCTCTTCTATCCTTGCGCGGGCGGCGTCGGCAAAACCCGAATTCGGGAACCGGCCCAGAAAGGCCTTGTAAGCTGCGGTGGTGTTCTGACGCAGGGTGGTTTCCCAGGCCAGCCTTTCATCGCGCTGCGCTTCGGCGCGGCGTCGGTTTTCGATCTGTTGCAACCGATCGCGGGCGACATCCGCGAACAGCCCATCCGGATACCGTTTGAGATAAGCACGCAAGGCGGCCTCGTCCCGCCCCTGCCCCAGATCGCGCCAATAGGTGCGGTCGTTGCGTTCCTGCGCCTCGCGCCGGGCCTTGGCCTCTTCCTCAAGTGCGGCGGCGCGCACATCTGCGGCGGCCTGCAACGTTTTGATCTGCGGGCCGTTCAGATATGTCGTAACCGGTTGATTGATCGATTGTTGCCAGGCGCCGATGGCGTTGCGCGTCGCCGGGCCAAAGATGCCGTCGATCCCGCGCGGGTCGAACCCGATCAACGCCAGGTTGCGCTGAATTGTGCGCCGTTGGTTCTGGGTCAGGTTCAGCCGCGTTTCAATGGCTTCGGCCTGTTTCACCGGTGCCTCGCGGATGGCCGTGATCAACCGGCGGGCATCGGGTGCGAATTTGCCGTCAGGATACCGGTTCAAATACGCCTCGAACGCGGGGATTGTGCCGATATCGCGCACCGCGCCCCAATAGGCGATTTCGCCAGTGTCGGTGGGCGTGTCGGGCTGCGCCGTTTCCTGATCGGGCATGGGTGTCAATCCACTGGTCGGGGACACGAACCCCGAAAATGTGACGGAATCGCCCGCATTCTTCGCCGCATTGCCATAGCTTGTCCCCGGCACAAGAAGCCCGTTGTTAAGCAGCGACAAAAGGCTGTCTGCGGGGCCTTCAGCCAGTGTCACACCCTGGGGCAACGGGAACTCTACGGTGCCGGAAGTCAGGCCCAAACCAACCGGGATTTGCCCGGATGATGACCCCAAAAGGATTACTGCCCGGCCTTGCGCGTGGCCGGCAACCTGCGCCAAGGGGGCCAGCGGCAAGGCCGTCGCGCCGATGTTGATGGCATTCGGTCTGTTTGCGTCGCGCCCGATCAACCACGACCCCGTGCCATCCGCCGCCACATGCCCAGAAAGAACGATGACAAGGCGATGCGCCGTGCCATCGTCATCGCCCGCCGCGTTCGCAAACAACGATGCCAGCCGCTGCATTTCCGCGCCGGTCACATCGTGGCCCTGAAAAACGCGGAACCCCGCACCGTTCAAGGTGGCGGCGATTTCGCGGAATTGTCGGGCGCCGTTCAGATCAGGGGCAGTGGCATAATCGGAATTTGCCAGAACCAGCGCCAGGTCCGCAGCGGCCAGCGGGGCCGCCGCCGCTGCGGGCAGGCCGAATGCAAAGGCTGAAATCATCAAACGCGCCCGCCGAACAAGCGGCGCGCAGGGATTGGACTGTTTCATCTGTTTTCCTTCCGCCTGGCAGGCGCAAGGCCCGCGGATCAGTCGTAACTGCGCAGATCGTCAATCACTTTGCCGTCGTTTGGCAAGCTGCCCGGAGGCACGATTTCGATCCGGCCTTTCATCTTCAACGCGTCAACCACGGACGATTGATATTGATCGCCGCCGCCGCTGTTGGTCGATTCAATATGCACGATCATGACATCCATTTCGCCATCGCGGTCTGCGACCACACGCACCTTTGAAATGTCGTCATGTTTCGCGACCAGCGCGGCGACCTGTTCGGGGCGCACGAACATGCCCTTGATCTTGGTGGTTTGATCCGCGCGGCCCATCCAGCCCTTGATGCGCATATTCGTGCGCCCACAGGGGCTGATCCCGTCCATCGCGGCCGACAGATCACCGGTTGCGAAGCGGATCAGCGGGTAGTCGGGGTTCAGCGTGGTCACCACGACTTCGCCCACCTCGCCCGGTTTGACCGGATTGCCGGTGCCCGGGGTAACGATTTCGACGATGACGCCTTCGTCGATGATCATGCCCTCCATCGCCGGGCTTTCATAAGCGATGTTGCCCAGATCAGCGGTCGCATAGCTTTGCAGACAGGCAATGCCGCGATCGGCATATTCCTGACGCAGCGATGGAAACAACGCCCCGCCCCCAACCGCCGCGCGGGTGATGTTCAACGCCAAGCCCATCTCTTCGGCTTTATCAAGGATCACCTTCAGGTAATCGGGCGTGCCCGCATAAGCGGTAACGCCGACATCATGCGCGGCCTGGGCCTGCAATTCGGTCTGCCCTGTCCCGGCGGGCAGAACGGCGGCACCCACGGCCCGCGCGCCGTTTTCAAAAATCATGCCAGCGGGTGTCAGGTGATACCCGAAACAATTCTGAACAATGTCGCCCTTGCCGATCCCACAGGCGTGCAGGAACCGGCCCATCCGCCACCAATCGTGTCCGTTTCCGCCCGGTTCATAGATCGGGCCGGGGGATTGAAACACATGCGCAAACCCGGCGACCGGCAATGTTGTCAGCCCGCCAAAGGGCGCGTTTGCCTTTTGCGCGGCGACAAGATCGGACTTTCGCAGGACCGGCAACCCAGCCAGGGACGCGACAGTCGTGATTGCCCGGGCATCAACGTCCTTGAGTGCGGCGAACCCTGATTGCGCCTGCGCCGCTTCGATCTGCATGGGCAGGTCACGTGCAATGGCGGCGGCGCGATCATCGGCGCTGCGGGTTTCGGCGGTGTCGAAATAGGTGCTCATTGCGTTTCCCTTCCCATCGCTACCGGTCCGGTGCGCAACAGGGCTCCGGCGACGCCCGAATTGGCGATCGCTTTTCGTTTCAATTTGCTGACGGCGCGCGTTGCGCCGTCGAAGTCAGCTCAGCCAGCGTTTGCGACGCCGATACGAGCGTACGTCGCGGAAGGATTTTCGCCCTTCGTCCGAAACGCCAAGATAGAATTCTTTCACGTCCGGGTTTTCGCGCAGATCGGCGGCGGGGCCGTCCATAACCACGCGCCCTGATTCCAGGATGTATCCGTAATGCGCGAACCGAAGCGCCACGTTGGTGTTCTGTTCGGCCAACAGGAACGTCGCGCCTTCTTTTTCGTTCAGGCTTTTGACGATGTTGAAAATCTCTTCGACCAACTGCGGGGCAAGGCCCATCGACGGTTCGTCAAGCAGGATGGTTTCCGGCCGTGACATCAGCGCCCGCCCGATGGCAACCATTTGCTGTTCACCACCCGATGTGTACCCGGCAAGACTTTTGCGGCGCTCTTTCAGGCGAGGGAAATAGTTATAGACCATTTCAAGATCGGCATCGATTTCACTGCGACTTGACCGGCGTGTGTACGCCCCTGTCATCAGGTTTTCTTCGACCGTCAGGTGTTCGAAACAATGGCGGCCTTCCATCACCTGAATGACGCCCTTTTGAACAAGGTCGGTCGGGCTTAGCCCGTAAATCGGTTCACCTCGATAGGTGATTGTACCTTTCGTCACCTCACCGCGTTCGGATCGCAAAAGGTTCGAAATGGATTTCAGCGTGGTGGTTTTTCCCGCGCCGTTGCCACCAAGAATGGCGGTGATGCCGCCCTTGGGAACGGACAGGGAAATGCCCTTAAGGACAAGGATCACGTGGTTATAGATCACCTCGATATTGCTGACTTTCAGCAGCGGCTCGGCGGTTTGCGCGGTCGCGTCGGTCTGAGGGATCGTTTCGGCCTGGGTCATCTTGTCCTCGGTCAATCTGTTCGGGCGCATGCCCGGATGGGGTGCCGGGGCCCGTCGGGGCCCCGGCCGTCGCATTACATTTTGCAGTCACGCGGCGTGATGTTGTTTTCCTTGGCATAGGCCAGGGAATCTTCTTCGATCAGCGGATCAACCACGGAGAAGTCTGGCTCCATGAAGTCTGTGATCAGGCTCCACGTCTGGCTGCCGGCATCCCATTGCTGCATGGCCGCTTGGCGCGGTGCAGAGTGAACAGCACAGCTCAGCTTGATCGCAGGAGCGAAACCGCCCAGACCCAGTTCGGTGAACCGAGCGTCAGAGATGTCGAGTGCTTCCATTGCGTTGCGCATGTCAGCAGCCGAAATCGACGCTTTGCCGGTTTTCGCTTGGGCCTGACGGATGGTTTCAGCAACAACAGCAGCGGCATAGATACCGCGGTTGTATGTCACCTGGCCCCATTTGCTTCCGTCGCCGGCGTTCTTGCCTGCATCCAGAACGTATTTCTTTACGTCTTGCAGCGCAGGATAGTCAGTTCCAACACCGTGGAACGTCATCGCCTTGTAGCCGTTTGCAGCAACGCCAGCAGGTGCAACGTCACCTTCGGAACCGGACCACCAAACGCCGATGAACTTGTCCATCGCGAAACGGATGTTCGCTGCTTCCTGAACCGCAACCTGGTTCATAACGCCCCAGCCCCACATCATGACATAGTCAGGCTTTTCGCGGCGAATTTGCAGCCACTGGGATTTCTGCTCCTGACCGGGGTGGTCAACGGGCAGAAGTGTCAGGTCGAAACCGTGCTTTTCGGACAGTTTTTCAAGTGTCCGGATTGGTTCCTTACCATAGGCCGAGTTGTGATAGACAAGAGCGATTTTCTTGCCTTTCAGCGACCCGCCTTCTTCACCCAGTGCGTATTTCACCGCAACGGATGCACCATCCCAATATGTCACTGGCAGGTTGAAAACCCACTCGAACACTTTGCCGTTCACAGCCGACGTACGGCCATAAGCGACCGACCATACAGGAATGCCGTCAGCGGATGCTTTTGGGATCAGCTGGTAGGTAATACCTGTCGATTGTGGGATGTATACCAGGGCGCCTTGGCCTTTGGTCTGCTCATAGCATTCCACGCCTTTTTCGGTGGAATAGCCGGTTTCGCATTCCACGACTTTGACCATTTCGCCGCCGATGCCGCCGTCACGTTCGTTCAGCATCGTCATGTAGTCGGAAAAGCCATCCGCATAAGGAATGCCCGACGTGGCATAAGCGCCCGTCCGGTAGTTGAGGGCGGGGATCACAAGATCCGCCAGCGCGGGGCTGACCGCCGTCATTGTCGCGGCAACTGCCGCCAGTAGTTTGAACTTCATTTTGTCGTCCTCCCTTAGAACTCGTTTTATTGTCTTGCCTGGCGGCGGGCTTTTCCTCCCGCCGTCATGTTGTCTCCGGCCGCCCCTAGTGGGGGAACGGCCAAAGCCTCAATTTCTCTTTCGTGACGCGCCAGAATTGCGCCAAGCCATGCGGTTCCAGAATTAGGAACATAATGATCAAACCGCCAAGGATCATAATTTCAAGATGCGCGGCGACATCTGTCGCCCAGCCAAATCCACCCACCAGCACGTTCTTAAGGAACACTGGCAACAGGACGATAAAGGCCGCCCCGGCAAAACTGCCAAAGATCGATCCAAGCCCGCCGATGATGATCATGAACAGAACCACGAATGATTTCTGGATGCCAAAGGCCTCGGTCACTTCGACCGCGCCCAAATACACCGCAAAGAACAACGCGCCGGACACGCCCACAAAGAACGAACTGACCGCAAAGGCCGAAAGTTTGGCCGCAAGCGGGTCAACGCCGATGATTTCCGCCGCAATATCCATATCGCGGATCGCCATCCATTTGCGCCCGACAGACCCGCGGGTCAGGTTCCGGGCAAGCCATGCCATGAACACGGCGAAACTCAGACAGATAAGGTACTTGGCGGCGGGTGACGCGGTTGGGCCGGTCACAGCTGCCCCAAAGAATTCGCGGGTCGGCGCAGAGATCTGACCAGAGGCCGAATAGTTGTAGAACCACCCGACCTTGTTGAACAACCACACAAGGAAGAACTGCGCGGCCAGTGTGGCCACGGCCAGGTAGAACCCCTTGATCCGCAATGATGGCAGGCCGAACAAAACCCCCACAAGTGCGGTAATGCCCCCGGCCAGGATCACATGGATCACGATGTTCACGTCGGGCATGGATGTCATCAGCTTGTAACAAGCATAGGCGCCCACGGCCATGAAACCACCGGTTCCAAGGCTGACCTGGCCACAGAACCCGGTCAGGATGTTCAATCCAAGGGCCGCAATGGCATAGATCAGGAACGGCAACATGACCGCGCTGGCCCAGTAATCATTGATGATCAGTGGAACCACCAGAAACGCGACGGCCAACACCGCGTAATACCCCATGCGATCAATCTTGATCGGAAAAGTCTGGCTGTCGTTTTCGTAGGAGGTTTTGAAATCTCCCGCCTCACGGTAAAGCATCAGACGCTCTCCTCGGTGTTGGTGTTTTCTTCTTGTTGGACGGCCCGGCGGGGTGCCTTGGCGTATCCGCTGATTTCGCTATAGCGAACCAATTTGAAATAGGCCCACAGGCCAAGCCCGGCCCCAAGTGCGGCCAGAATGATGGCCATGACCATTTGGCCAGAATCCGCAATGTCCGCTGACAGGGCAAGGTAACCAAAGGCCCAGAACCCGGACCAGGCCACGACGTTTACAATCGCGATTAGCTTTTGCATTTGTGACCCTCCCTCATGCCATGCCCCAACGCTGGCTCAACTTGCGGTCCAGCCAAGCCCCGGCAAGGGCAAAGCCCGCGACCACGCCGCCGCTTTTCAGCCAAACGACAAAGGCGTTCTGCGTCAGTGTTTCGCGCGCTTCGTCTTCGAACCCGCCGCCAATTGCGATCTGCCGCCCAATGCCAACGCCCATCAAAGTGGCAAAGGCAACCAGGATCGCCATTCCAATGGCAATACGCAGGATCAGCAATGTGGCTTTGTGCCAGAACACGTGCGCTACACCCTCTCGATGATCTTGTCGCCGAACAAGCCCTGCGGTCGGAACACCAGGAACACCAGCGCCAGCACATAGGCGAACCAGTTTTCCGTCGCGCCGCCGATCATTGGCCCAATGGCGAATTCGAACAGCTTTTCACCCACACCGATAATCAATCCGCCGACAATCGCGCCGGGGATGGATGTGAACCCGCCCAGCATCAGCACCGGAAGCGCCTTGAGCGCGATCAGTGACAGGCTGAACTGAACCCCGGATTTCGATCCCCACATGATGCCGGCGACAAGGGCGACAAAGCCCGCGACAGACCACACCATCACCCAGATAAAGTTCAGGGAAATCCCAACCGACAACGCTGCCTGGTGGTCATCGGCCACGGCGCGCATCGCGCGGCCCTGTTTGGTGTATTGTGCGAAAATCACCAGCGCGACGACCAGCAATGCGGCCACGATGGAGGCAACGATATCAAGGTTGTCGATAAAGAACCCATAGCCAAGCGCGTTGAACGTGGTTTCGTCGATGAACGTATTGATCCCCTGCGGCAGGCCGACATCAAGGTTCTTGATGTCCGATCCCCACATCAGATCGCCGAAACCTTCCATGAAATAGGCCAAACCGATGGTGGCCATGAACAGGATGATCGGTTCCTGATTGACCAGGTGGCGCATGACGAAATGGTTCACCAGCCACGCCAGCACGACCATCACCACCATTGTCAGAAGGATCGCCAGAATCGCCGGCAGATGGAACCCGAAATGATGCACGTCAGTGCCAAAGATCGCGTTGATCAGATGCGAAAACGGCACCCGCCCTTCCATGATCCCGACAAGGGTCATCGCTGCGAACAGCGCCATGACCCCTTGGGCATAGTTGAACACGCCTGAGGCTTTGAAGATCAGGACAAAACCAAGGGCGACAAGGGCATAAAGCACCCCGGCCATCAGGCCGTTCAGGGTGACTTCCATCGCAAAGAGTAGTTGTTCAGGCATTGGATGATCCCCCAGCTTTCGCGGATTTCAGGGCCGGAGCGTTGTCAAAACGGGTCAGGTCAATGTGATCAGTCATGCGCAACCCCCAGATAGGCGTCGATGACGGCCTGATTGTTGCGCACGTCGTCGGGTGTCCCGTCGCCGATCTTTTTGCCGTAATCCATGACGACCACGCGGTCGGACAGGTCCATGACCACGCCCATGTCGTGTTCGATCAGTGCGATTGTTGTGCCGAATTCGTCATTCACATCCAGGATAAAGCGGCTCATGTCCTCTTTTTCCTCAACGTTCATGCCCGCCATCGGTTCGTCCAACAACAGGATCGATGGTTCCGCCGCCAAGGCACGCGCCAATTCGACCCGCTTTTTCAACCCGTACGGAAGCCGGGATACCGGCGTTTTGCGAATGCTCTGAATCTCAAGGAAATCAATGATCTTTTCAGCGACTTCCCGGTTCTCAGTTTCTTCCTTTTGGGCCTTGCCCCACCACATGGCCTGCTGAACCAGATTGGTTTTCATATAGTTCAGGCGCCCGGTCATCACGTTGTCCAGGACGGTCATGCCTTCGAACAGCGCGATGTTCTGGAACGTGCGGGCAATGCCCTGCCGGGCCACCTCGTAAGGGCGCATCGACGGGCGCTTTGATCCCTTGTAATAAACGTCGCCTTCTTGCGGGTGATAGAACCCCGAAATGACGTTCAACATTGATGATTTGCCCGCACCGTTCGGGCCAATGATCGCGCGAATTTCGCCCTCGCGGATATCAAACGAGATATCCTTGATCGCCACAACGCCACCAAACCGCAGGGTGATGTTTTTCATTTCCATCACCACGCCGCCGATCTTGCGACCGTCTTCGGTGACGAAACCGTCTGCCTGCTCGTCTTTCATCATCTCTCCTTCCGACAGGGCATTGCGCCGTCGTTGCCACCAATCCCGAGGGAGGGCGGGCGGGGCGTCGGCGCAGCCGCGCGTCGCATCGTCATTCTGCTGCAACCGGCTTGGGGGCCGCGACGGGCACCGTTTTGGCCGTCACAATCGAAAGCGTGGCCGAGATATAGCCCTTGCGGCCATCCTCGTACGTCACTTCGGTGCGGGTCGAAACGCTGTCGGACCCATCGTAAAACGCGGTGATAATATCGCTGAACTTTTCGTCGATGATGCGGCGGCGCACCTTACCGGTTCGGGTAATTTCGCCGTCATCCGGGTCCAGTTGCTTGTGAAGGATCACAAAGCGGTGGACTTGGCATCCTGACAACATTTCGTCCTCGGCGACGCTCGCGTTCACCTCTTCGACGTGTCCTCGCACCGCGTCGAGGATTTTCGGGTGGCTGGCCAATTCCTGATAGGACGAATACGCAATGTTGTTGCGTTCTGCCCAGTTTCCGACGGCTGTCAGATCGATGTTGATAAAGGCTGTGCATTCCTCACGCTCGTTTCCGAAAACGACCGCTTCCAGGATATTGGGATAGAATTTCAGCTTGTTTTCAACGTATTTGGGCGCAAACAGACTTCCGTTTGCCATTTTGCCCACGTCCTTGGCGCGATCAATGATCCGCAGGTGTCCGGTGTCGGGTTCAAAGAATCCGGCATCGCCCGTGGCCACCCAGCCTTCTGCGTCCTTGGTCGATGCGGTGCTTTCCGGGTTCTTGTAATATTCAACGAATGTCCCCGCCGAACGGTAGAACACTTCGCCAGCTTCCCCCAGCTTGACCTCGACCCCCGGCGACGGAACGCCAACGGTGTCAGCACGCACCTGCCCGTCCGGTTGCTGGGTGATGAACACGCCGGCTTCGGTCTGGCCGTACAGCTGTTTCAGGTTGATCCCAAGCGACCGGTAAAAGCTGAAGATTTCGGGTCCGATCGCCTCACCCGCGGTGTAACCGACACGAACACGGCTGAACCCGAGGGAATTCTTTAGCGGACCATAGATGAACAATTCACCCAGCCGGTATTTCAACCGGTCGCCAAGGCCCACAGTTTTGCCGTCCAGAATGTCGGGTCCAACTTTGCGCGCATGCGCCATGAAAATGTCGAACAACCGTTTCTTGAAACGGCTGGCGTCTTCCATGCGGATCATGACCTGGGTCAGCTGGGCCTCGAACACCCGTGGCGGTGCAAAGTAATAGGTTGGCCCGATTTCGCGCAGATCGTTGATCAGCGTTTCTTCGCTTTCCGGGCAGTTCACGCAGAACCCCGTCCAATAGGCCTGACCGATGGAAAAGATGAAATCCCCGACCCATGCCATCGGCAAATAGGCCAACACTTCGTCACCCGGTTTCAGGCTGTCAAATTCGCTCGAATTCTTGGATGTCTCGATGACATTCCGGTTGCTCAGAACAACGCCCTTGGGTTTGCCCGTCGTGCCCGATGTATACAGCATGACACAGACATCATCATAGCTTTCGCCGGATCGGCGGCGCTGCAGTTCCGGTGTCAGTTCGTCGATCGCAGCGCGGCCCATGGCCTGTACATGCGAATATTCATGCAGCGCGGAATGGTCGTATTTCCGCAATCCGCGCGGGTCCAGGTACACCATATGTTCGAATTGGTGCAGTTGGTCCTGAATCTCGATTACCTTGTCGACCTGTTCCTGGTCTTCGGCGATGACAAAACGTGCGCCGCAATGTTCCAGAACATAGGCCATCTCTTCGGCGGCACTGTCCTGATAGATCGGGACCGGCACGGCACCAATCATCTGAGCGGCGGGAAAGACCCAGTAAAGGTGCGGCCGGTTCGACCCGATGATGGCGATATGATCGCCCTCTTTCACACCAATGTTGATCAGACCAAGGGCAAGCGCCTCGATCTCTTCCTTGGCCTCGGACCAGGTCCAGCTTTGCCAGATCCCGAATTCCTTTTCCCGATAGGCTGTTTTTGTCGCAAAGCGTTTCGCATTGTGATCCAGCAAAGCTGGAATAGACGCAAAAGCGCCCGCGTCCCCAGACGTAGGTGCCAACTTAGTTCCTCCCGTTGCTCCGCATTCCGGAGCGCGCGCCCAGTTTCGGGCGATTCTCGTTCCAACCCTAACCGGACCGGACTGCTGTTGTCATGGCCAACTTTTACGCGATCATGTCTGAATCCTAACGAATTGTAACAGCGCCGAAAGTTCTGCGATCAAAACTCCGACTTCAAGAGAAATTCCAGAAAAGCAACAACCTGCGGCGCGCGGGACGGAATGCTGACCGAAAAGAGTGAAACATCCAGGGGGAAAGCAGCGGGAAGATCGTGTACCGTGACCGATTTCGGGCATAGCCCCGCAAGCCCCGCCTGAACAATGGCCCCGCACAGTCCGGCGGCTACCAATTGCAAGGCGCACAACGGGTCCTCGACCCGATATCGCAGGTCGGGCGCAAAACCCGCCGCGTGACAGGCCCGGGTCAATTCGGCCCCCGCATCCGCCTGATCCGTGCCAAGAGGTGCCGCAAAGGGGCGGCCGTCAAGCGCCGCGGCCACCGGTTCCCATCCCTCGGGCAGGGCCAAGACAAATGGTTCCCTGTGTATGCGGCGGTGTGTCAGCTCTCCGACTTCGGGGGCACGATAGGTCAATCCAACGTCCAGCCGCCCTGCCGACAGCGCCTCGAACTGCGCGTCGGAACGCATGGGCGACAAATGCAGGTCGCAATCACGCCGCGCCATTTCCGCCGCTGCCTGCCCCAAAACACCCGAATGAAGCGCCGCAGGGACATACCCCACGCGCAGGACACCGCCCGCCCCCCGCGCCATCGCTGTTGTCCGTTCAGACAGGGCACCGGCGCGGTCCAGCAACGCTTCGGCCTCGGGTAAAATATCGCGACCAGTGGGAAGCAGGATCAGACGTTTGCCGCGCCGTTCGAACAGATCAAAGCCAAGGCGGAATTCCAGATCCTTGATCCGACGGCTGAGCGGGGATTGCGTCATGTTCAGAATCTCGGCCGCCTTCCCGACATGACCGGTTCGGGCCACGGTGACAAAGGCGCGCAAGGCGATAAGGTCAAAATCAAGTCTCATTGGGTCTGTATTGTGCCAAAATTGGTGTTGGAAAGGACTACTTATTATTCGCTATCACAGCCTGACACAGCAAAATAGGGGGTCGCCATGGCGCTTCACAGGTTCGGATTCATCGTCAAGGCCGCGGGTCTTGATCCCGACCAACACCGGGTCGAAATGACAACTGATGGGTTCACAATGGTCGCCGTTGGCGTCTCGCATGCCGACCAAGCCCCGGTAGTGGCCACGTCGATGCAGGCAGAGGGTGTCCAACTGATCGAACTTTGCGGCGGCTTTGGCCCTGCCGCCAGTGCGGCGGTCATGGCGGCAGTTGGCCCTGATCTCCCTGTTGGCACGGTCACTTACGGACCCGATGCGATTGACCCCATGCACGCTTTGTTCGCCTGACCAACCTTTCCGCCGCCCGGCCCGGATGCTAAGCCGGACAAAACGGTGATGGAGGACAGCGTGCGCACCAGCGGCACCGACGCGATGACGATCGCAGGCCTGAACCTGATTCAGCAGGGCCTGTCGATCTATGACGACGATTTGCGCCTGGTCCATTGCAACCGAAAATTCGCGGAGATGTTCGATCTTCCGGCGCATGTCACAACACCCGGCGCCCCATTCGAAGACGCGATCCGATGGCTTGTCGAACATGGCGAATACGGAGAGGTCAAGGACCCCGAAACCGCGATCCGCAACCGTGTGGAACAGGCGCTGACGTTTCAGGCCCATTACATGGAACGCCGCCGCGCCAATGGCCGCATGATCAGCGTCGAAGGCGCGCCGCTGCCCAAAGGTGGCTGGGTAACGGTCTATACCGACATCACCGACATCAAGGGCCAGGAACAATTGTTGCGCGCCCGGTCCGAGGAATTGTCGGAACAGCTTTTGACCCGTGCAGAAGAACTCGCCGCCGCCAACCGCAAGCTTCAGGCGACCAATGCGGCACTCGAAGAGGCCAAGCGCGAATTGACGGAAATGGAGGCGCGCACACGCCTGACCACCGAAATGATGCCGGCACATATCGCACATCTTGGGGCCGACCGGCGCTATACCTTTTCCAATCGCCGCCTGTCCACGATCATGCCAGGGCGCCCGTCCAATATCATCGGGCTTCACATGGCCGATGTACTGGGCACGCAAGCTTACCGCGCTGTCGAACCGTATCTTGAGGGCGCGTTGCGCGGAACGGCTTCGGTGTTTGAATTCACTGACGAAGCCTCCACGCACCGGATCAGGGCGGCCTTCACCCCCGATCGCCGTGATGGTGCCTATATCCTGTCGATGGATGTGACCGAAGAAACCCAGACCCGTGTCGCCCTGCAACAAACCCGTCGTCGCGAAATGGCGGCTCAGGTCACCTCGGGCGTGGCGCATGATTTTTCGAACCTGTTGACCATTATTCTGGGCATGCAGGCGCGCCTGACCCGAATGGACCTGCCGTCCGAGGCCGCAGACATCGTCAAGGCCACCCAATCCGCCGCGCGCCGGGGCGGCAATCTGCTGAATCGTATCGCCGATATGACGTCTGGCCCGGATCACAACCCGGCCCCCACGGACATCGGCACGTTTCTGAACGACTTTTCAACCCTCGCCTCGGCTGCAATCCCCGACGGTATCGCCCTGGCCGTTCACGACGACACCGGCGGTGCGCGCCTGATGCTCGACAGCGGGATGATACAGGATTCGCTCTTGAATCTTGTCCTGAATGCGCGCGATGCCTGCACCGCCGCTTCCGACCCGGCGGCACAGGGGCGGCCGGGTCCCGGTCAGATCACTCTCAGGGCAACGCCGGTCAAAGATACCTGGATCGAATTCACCGTGACCGACACCGGGCCCGGGTTCAGCCAGGCCGCAATGTCGCAAGCTCTGAACCCTTTCTTCACCACCAAGGGTGGCGAAGGATCCGGCCTTGGCCTTTCGATGGTTTACAACGCAACCAAATTGTCAGGCGGGCGCGTCCGCCTGTCAAATCCGCCGGCGGGAGGGGCGCAGGTGACACTCCGTCTGCCCTGGCGGCTCGCCCCTTGCCCTGTTGATCCCGGCCTCGTCCTTCTTGTCGAAGACAGCGATGACCTGCGCCGTTCAATTCGCGACATGCTGCGCGACGCTGGCCATGCGGTGATCGAAGCCACCACAACCGACGAGGCCGCGAAACTCGCCCGCGACGTGCCCGAAATATCGCTCATCCTGTCGGACATCAGCCTCGAAGGCGCCGACACCGGGCTGGATCTTTTGTCCCGCTTGCCGCCGGACGCGCCACCTTGCTACCTGATGACATCACTGCGCAACGACCACCCGCTTCACATCGCGGCACTTGCACGCGCGCCCGTCCTGCGCAAACCATTCAGCGCAGACGCGTTGACCCATTTCCTGTCCAGACCCAGGGGCCCAGAATGACCATCACCCACCGCACTACCGCCCCGCTTCATCTTTCCAAAAATACTTCCGCCGGAGGCTCCCGATTGTCCCACCTGCCGCGCCGCCGGGCCAATCGCCGCCCCGTCACACCAATTTCCCTCATCCGATGACTGCCCCTCTCGTCACCATCCTCGACGACGAACCGGAAATCCGCGCCATGCTCGCCAGCGCGCTCGAAGAGGCCGGATTTCGCACCATGGGCTTTTCCCGCGCAACCGAATTCGAAGCCGCCCTGAAAAGCTTCTCTCCCGATCTTTGCCTCGTCGATCTCTCCCTGCCAGATCGCGACGGGCTTACCCTGGTTCATCGCCTCGCTCTGGAACAGGGGGCCACCGTCATCATCATCTCGGGCCGCGCACAGGTACAGGACCGGGTGACCGGCCTCGAGCTTGGTGCCGACGATTACATTATCAAACCCTTTGACCCGTCCGAGGTGGTCGCCCGCGTCCGAGCGCGCCTGCGCCGCGAACGCTCCAGCCCGACAACGGGCTCAACCGGGCGTTTTGCCGGTTGGACCGCCCATTTCGACCGCTACACCCTGATTGATTCCGCAGGCCAAGAAACCCCCTTTTCCCATGCCGAAGGCGAGGTACTCCGGCTCTTTCTCGATCGCCCCAAACGCCTGATTTCCCGCGCGATGATGCAGGAACACCTGGGCGGCGCCGCAGGCGACAGCTTTGATCGCGCGATGGATGTCCGCATCTCCCGCCTGCGCCAAAAACTGCGCGAAGACCCCAAGAACCCCCGCCTGATAAAAACGATCTACGGTGCCGGGTATATTTTCCTCGGCGATGTTGAATGGGCCTGATCCCCGGCCAAAACGCCCTGACACCCACAACCGCCCACGCCCTCAGCCACCCAACGGCACCCGGCTTGCAATCGCCAGCGTCTCAATTGGCCCCCTGACCAGCCCCAAGCACGGCCCATATCTCGGCCCTGCCGCATTCATCCCCGGAACCGACGACACCTACCCGTGGGCTTGTACCCCGCGCCCCGCGACAAATCCGCCAATGCGCCAATCCTGACCCTGGGCCTGGCACGGCATCACGGCGCACCCCACGCCCAACGGGTGCCTCACGGCGCCATCTTCCCAACAGCCGCCGCCATCACCTCCAACCCGGCCACAAGGTCACTCTCCTCCGTGTCCTCGCTGAACGCATGGCTCACGCCGCCGATTGAGGGAACGAACAGCATGGCCACCGGCATCAACCGCGCGACACTTGCCGCATCATGCAGCGCACCTGACTGCATCTGCCGCCACCGACCGGGCGCAACCAGATCCGCCGCCTCCGCCAATGCCCTCTGCATCCGCGCATCCATCGGCACCGGTTCAAGCCCCAGCATCCCCGAGGTGCTGACAGACAGTCCGCCCTCGGCCGCTATGCTCTCCGCCACGTCGCGGATGATCGCCTCCATCCTGTCCAGCCGCGCCTTTTCCCCGTCACGCCACTGCATCGCGAATGTGCACCGCCCCGGCACAATCGAATGGCTGCCCGGATGGATCTCCAGATGTCCCGTGGTCCAAACCGTCTGGGGCGTCACCACATTGCGAAACCGGTCCGCAATCTCGGACTGAAACCGAACGACAGCCTGGAACGCATCCCGGCGCCTGTGCATCGGCGTGGTCCCCGCATGGTTCTGCTCACCCTCAAAGGTGATGCGCATGTCGCGTATCCCGACAATATCGGTGACAACACCTGCCGCCTCATTGGCCTCGAACAACCATGGACCCTGCTCAATGTGACATTCCAGAAACCCCGAAAACAATGCCGGATCAACAAAATCACCGGCAAGATGCGCCATGCGCGCCCGCGCGTCGGCGAAACGAATGCCATCCTTGTCCACCAACGTATCCGCCTCGTCCAACCCGGTGGCCCCGGACCAGACCCGACTGCCGGTGGTCACGCCGAACCGCCCTTCCTCGTCCTGGAAACTGACCGCTGAAATCGCGGGTCCGCCGCTTTCCCGCGCCGCGCGCGCCAGTTCCAATCCACAAATCACGCCCAATGCGCCATCCAGCCAGCCGCCCTCGGGCTGACTGTCCGAATGGGACCCAACCAACAGGGACCGCGCGCCCGACAGCCCCCAAACGGACCCGACCGGATCAAACCGCACGTCCAACCCGGCGTCCTGATATCGCCCGGCCAGCCACTCCCGCGCGTCAATGTCAGCGTCGGAATACGCGGGCCGCACCACACCCTTGCCCACGCCCGCGGCTCCGAATTGCCGCAACGCATGCAAATCACTCAAGAATCGCTCTGGCTGCACTGGAATCATGGTCGCGCTCCCTTGTTTTGCCCAACTACACACCCAGCCGACCGCGACGTCAAATTGATCATGATAAATTCGCGCGCCTTCATCTTTCCAAAAATACTTTCGGGGGGCGCGGCTTGCCGCGTGGGGGCGGACAGCCCCCTCACCCCGCATCAGGGCCGCAGACGACAGACAATTGCACCCACCCGGCCAATCCCCTACGCCTTGATCCAGAACAAAGGACTGTCCCATGACACATCTGTGGCTGCGCGCCGAACCCCGCGCCAACGAAGCCCGCACCGGATTGACCCCAGAAGGTGCCGCAACTTTGATCGCGCGTGGCCTGCGCGTAACCGTCGAAGACAGTCCAAGCCGGATCATTCCGACACAGGACTACGCCGACATTGGCGCTGAAATCGCGGCTGAAGGCAGCTGGCCAGACGCCCCGAAGGATGCAATCATTTTCGGCCTCAAGGAACTTCGCGACGATGCCACGCCCCTGCGCCACAGGCACATCATGTTCGGCCACGCCTACAAAGGCCAGCCCGACGGGCGCATCCTTCTCGACAGGTTCCGCGCCGGGGGCGGCACGCTTTACGATCTCGAATACCTTCTGGATGACAGCGGCCGACGGGTTGCCGCCTTTGGCTATTGGGCCGGATATGCGGGCGCGGCGGTGGCGCTGAAATGCTGGATTGCCCAGCAAGGCCAGCGCATCTGCGGGCCGATCCGGTCAGAGCCCGACAAATCCGCGCTTTTGGCCAATTTGCGGGCTGATCTGGCAGGTGTTCCGGGCCGCCCAACCGCCCTTGTCATCGGTGCCTTGGGCCGGGTCGGCACCGGGGCATCGGATTTGTGCACGCAAATGGGGGTGGCGGTCACTCGTTGGGACATGAAGGAAACCGCGCATGGCGGCCCGTTCCCGGAAATCGCGCAGCATGACATTTTCCTCAACTGTATCCTCGCCATGCCGGGAACGCCGGTGTTTGTTCCCGCCAGCCTGCCATCACAACCGCGCCGCTTGTCAGTCATCGGGGACATCGCCTGTGATCCGACATCCGAATTCTCACCGATCAAGGTTTATGACAGGGTGACAACATGGGACGCGCCAGCCCTCAGGGTTCACAGCACGCCGCCACTTGACGTCACCGCAATCGACAACCTGCCCTCTCTGCTTCCACTGGAAAGTTCGCAGGATTTCGCGGCACAGCTTCTGCCACGGCTCTTGCAGATCGACGACATCGACAAAGGTGTCTGGGGCCGCGCCAAAACCATCTTTGACACCCATAGCGGAGACCCCTCATGACCATCCATTGGTGTGGCACCGGCCTTTCGGCCATTCCGGGCCTGCGTCGTCTGATCACGGCAGGCCATGACGTGACGGTTTGGAACCGCAGCCCGGACAAAGCACGCGATGCGGTCGGTGATCTGACAGACGCCATCCGCACCTTTGACATGGACGCGATCGGCGCGGCCCTGGGGCGCGGCGATATTCTGGTGTCAATGCTTCCGGCCGACTGGCACGTACCGCTTGCGCAGCTTTGTCTTGCCAACGGCGCCCATTTCGTATCGTCGAGTTACATCGCGCCCGACATGCGGGCGCTGCACGACGCGGCCACAGCCAACGGTCTGTGCTTTGTCAACGAAGTCGGGCTTGATCCGGGCATTGACCACCTGATGGCGCATCACCTTGTCGCCGCCTATCGCACATCCGCGGACTATGATCCGGCCAACGCGATCACTTTTACATCCTATTGCGGCGGCTTTCCCAAGGTCGCGAACGATTTTCGCTACAAATTCTCGTGGTCGCCCCTTGGCGTGCTCAAGGCGTTGCGCTCACCGTCCCGGTCGCTCAGGGATTATCAGGAATTCAATGTGGATCGTCCGTGGGATGCGATCACGCGCTTTGCCTCACCCCTTCCGGGAGGTGAGGCATTCGAAGCCTATCCGAACCGTGACAGCCTTCCGTTCATGGCCGATTATCGGTTTGATCCCAACTGGCCGGTCAAAACCTTTGTGCGCGGTACGCTGCGCCTTGATGGCTGGGCGGCTGCCTGGGCGGATGTCTTTGCCGAAGTCGAAACCCTGAACGGCCCAAAAGGGGATGCCCGCCTGAGCGAGATGTCAGATCAGTTCTGGCGCGATCACGCCTATGACAAAGGCGAGGCGGATCGTGTTGTCCTGTTCGTTTCGCTGATGGCCCAAGGCGGTGACACGCCCGTCTGGCATCAGACCTATGCGATGGACGCCTGGGGCGACGAACACGGGTCCGCCATGGCCCGCCTTGTGTCTGTGCCGGTGTCCCTTGCCGTGCAAAGTGTTCTGGCCGGAACGGTGCCCGCAGGTGTCAGCGCAGCGCCGCATGATCCGGCGATCGTGCAAGAGTGGTTGACCGAAATCGGCGGGTTGGCGCAACGCATTCAGGTGGTTGATCACCTGACCTGACGAAACGTGACCTGACCTGACGTGACCGCCGTGATGGGGCCGCGCCGCCGCGCCGTCCCATATCCTGGTGCAGGCGTTCGTCCTGCACGACACGCCGCGACGGGCGCACCCTGTCAGGATGCGCTTTGGGCGCGTTCCATGGCACGTTGGTACGCCGGGCGGGCGCGCATCCGGTCGGCATGTTCGGCCAGGGCGCCCTCAACAGCCGGAAATTTGGCGGCGACGGCCCAGTTCAGGCAATGGGTCGAAAGGATATCGGGCACTGTCATCTGATCCCCCATCAAAAACGGGCCCTTCAACCGATTGGACAGTTTTGCAGTGTTCCGTGTGAATTCAGCCTGCAGCGGCGGTTTGATTTCGGGAACCCGCATGTCTTTGGGCAGAACAAAGCTGTGGCGCGCGGCGGTCCAGATGACCGCGTCCAGTTCATCCAAGATCTGATGCGTCAGCCCATCCTGACGTGCCCGATCGACACTTCCGGCCGGGAATGTGAATTTCCCATGCTTGTCAGCCAGAAACGTCAGGATCGCGGCGGAATCTGTCAGCGGTTCCCCATCAACCAAAAGGACCGGCACCTTGCCCAGAATCGAATGTTCGCTGACGGCTTCGGAATGAGGCAGCGCGGGGCGCCATGTGAAATCCTGTTCCAATTCTTCAAGCATCCACATCACGCGGAATGTGCGGGTCTGTGCATTGCCGATCAGTTCATACATGGGTCGCGTCCTTGTCTTGAATCCAACTGGTCTTATCCAGCGTATATTGTTTGGCACTGCCTATCGGTGGCGAATATCGACCCCGGCGCGGGGTTTCAGGCCCATGTCACCGGACATGACGCCCCCCAGGAAATCCACCACGATTTTGCGCACACGGGCGGCCTCTGGGCTGGGGCCATTGCCGCCAACCTGCATGTGATTGGCCCCATCGACCACGGCGAACCAGTTCAGCCCGTTATCGGCCAAACCGTCGAACACCCCAAGCCGCCAGCGCCATGCGCCAGCGACCCCGCCATCGCGGGTTCCCGTGACAATGACCAGGGGTTTCGTGATGTCGCCCCAGCTGTCCGGCGCAAACAATGGCCCTTCGCCCTGCGGCGACATGGCGACATAGGCGTCGAACCGGTTGTGCCCCTGGGTGCCGAACCGGTCTTTTGCACCGGCTTCGACCAATGTTGTGTGCGCACCGATGGAATGGCCCCCCAGCACCTTGAAGGGCGGCGCGCAGGCACGCGAGGCCAGGATGATGTCCAATGCTGTGCCGATGTCTTCGGCGCGTTCATCATGCATGGCCGGTTCGCTGATCGCGTCGATCAGGGCCTTGCGTCGGTTCGGCGCGTTATTGATGGCCCGAAACGATCCATTGCCGGACAGGTCGTGCCCCATGACCCATGTGTCATAGCCCAGCTTTGCGGTGTCTTTTGCAAGGTTGCCAAATGCCCGTTCGCTGCCGCCAAAGCCATGGGACAACAACAACAGGGGCGGGCATGGCGCATCGGTCGGAATGTGGCGCAGCGCCACGTCAGCCCGCAACGGCGTGGCGGCCAGCAGGATCGCGGCGGCCCTGGCAATCAGCCCCCCCATCACCGCCGCCCCGCCATCATGGCCAATCGGATCAGCGTGCGTTCAACCAGCGCAAGGTCAGGCGCAGTGCGCCCGGCGGATCGCAGCGCAAGGTCAGTGTCCGTTAGCATCGTCAGCGCCTCTTCAAGGCGATCCGCGCCCCAGTTTTGCGCCTGGCGTAACATCCGGTCGCGGCGGGGGCCGAAAATTGGCGGGCGCACCCGCCCAATCCCTTCGCCTGCTCCGCCCGGCGCGCTGGCCACGGCATAAAGCGTGCGGAAATGACGGGTCGCCCCGATGCACAGAGCGACGGCCTGAACACCCTGCGCCTGAAGGCGGGCCATGACCGGGCCGATGTCTCCGGCGCGGGCTTCGGCCACCACGTTCAGAACATCGTCAATGTCTGCCTCGGTCGAAACGGGGGCACAGGCGGCGATGTCCTCTCCGGTCACTGGAACCGGGTCGTTCAGCTTGTAAAGGCTAAGCTTTTCGACGGTTTGGCGAAAATCACCGGGGTCAAGCGTTTGCGCCAAAGCGACGAGATCGCGCATGGACTCCGCATTCAGGTTCCGCAACCCGGCGTCTGCCAACATGCCTTCGATTTCGGGCCGCGAAGGAGGGTCGTCATAAATGCCAACCGCATAGGCGTTCTTGTGCCCTTCAAAGAATTTGCGCAGCTTCGACGTCGCCTTGAGCGCGCCGCAGGTCACGACAACCTGCGCATCCCCGGCGGCCCATTCCCCCATCGCGGGCAGGATATGCGGCGCAAAGGCTTCGCCGGCTTCTTCGACCAGAACGACGCGCGCGCCGGGGAAAAATCCGACGGCCTTGATCGCATCCATCAACATGGCCGGATCCCGGCGCAATTCGGCCCCGGCCATCCGGGTCAAACGCATTTCTTCTTCGCCATTGGGACCGACAAGCGCCTTGATCACCTGTTGACGACGCAGCGCCACACGCATCGCATCACCGCCGTAGATCAGGATGCCGGTCTTGTCGGCATCGGGTCGGGCAAAATACCCGGGCGCATCACGGGGCGAAAGCTTCACGGTGTCCTCATGGCGGTCATAACGGCAGATCCGCGGCATCAGCGTAAAGGCGGGTCAGCATCAGATCGGCCAGAATGATCATCAGCCTTTCGCGGGCATCACTGCGCGCCGATTGGGTGGCCACGGTTGACCCGGTCGCGGAATAGCTGGTGAAACTGTCCACCTTGCCCTTGCGCAGGACAATGTCGCTGCCTGCGTCCTTCAACTCATACGTGATGGACCCGATGACATTGAACCGCGTGGTGATGTTCGTGGATGAAATCGCCATGCGTTCTTCGTCAACGCGGGTGACATAGTCCAACATCAGCCGGGGCGATGCGCTGCGGCCCAAACGGGTTTCGATTTCACGCACCAGCACATAATCGTCGGTGGTTTCGGGCGCGGCCGCCTGCACCTGTCCCAACAGGGCCGCACCACCGCCGCCGGGGGCATGGACAGGTTCGAACCCACAGGCGGACAGGGCCGCCGTGGCGCATACAAAAGCCAGAACTTTACGTCGATCAGACGACCACATTCACAATCCGCCCGGGGACGACAATGACCTTTTTGGGCTGGGTCCCGTCCAGCGCCCTCTGGACATTCTCAACCGCCAGAGCCGCCTTTTCAACCTCGGCTTTGTCCATGTCCTTGGGCACGGTGATTTCGCCACGCCGTTTCCCGTTCACCTGAACCGGCATTGTCACGCTGTCATCAACCAGCATCGCATCATCCGCGACAGGCCAAGGCGCGCGGGCGATCAACCCATCCCCGCCCAGAGTCTGCCACAGCTCTTCGGACAGGTGCGGGGTTATGGGGGACATCAACTGGACCAGCGCGCGTGCCGCCAACCGCCGTGTGTCGCCGCCCGCCTGGGATTTGGCCAGCGTGTTGGTGAAACCGTAAAGTTTGGCAATGGCGGAATTAAAGCCAAAGCTTTCGATGCCAAGGGTCGCGTCGCGGATCGTCTTGTGCATTTCGCGCAGCAGGGCGTCGTTGTCGGCATCCTTGCCGGGTGTTGCGTCACTGGCGGCAATGTCGGTGACGATGCGATGCACGCGGGCAAGGTGTTTGTGCGCCGCTTCGGCCCCGGCCGCGGTCCATTCCACGTCGCGTTCCGGCGGGCTGTCGGACATCACGAACCATCGCGCCGTGTCAGCGCCAAATTGGTTGATGATGGCCAGCGGATCGACCACGTTGTTCTTGGATTTGGACATTTTGGCCGACGGGATCACCTCAACCTCGCGCCCGTCTTCCTTTAGGAAGGCCTTGCCGTCGCGCAGATCAACCTCCTCGGGATAGTGGTATTCGGGGCGGCCAGCCTGATTCACCGTCTGAAAAATCGCGTGTGTGACCATGCCTTGGGTGAACAGCGCATCGAACGGTTCCTTGGCGGTTTCCGGAAGGTGGCCGCAAATGTGCATCGCACGGGCAAAGAACCTGGAATACAGCAGGTGCAGGATCGCATGTTCGACGCCACCAATATATTGATCGACGTTCATCCAATAAGCGGCTTCGTCCGGATCGGTCGGGGTGGCGGCATGTGGCGCGGTGAAACGGGCGAAATACCAAGAGCTGTCCACAAAGGTGTCCATCGTGTCGGTTTCGCGTTTGGCGGGCGCACCGCATGACGGACACGCGCAATCACGCCATGTCGGGTGCCGGTCCAGCGGATTTCCCGGAATGTCGAGGGTGACATCGTAGGGCAATTCGATAGGCAGGTTTTCCTTTTTCTCGGGCACCACGCCGCAGGCGTCGCAATGAACAACGGGGATCGGACACCCCCAATAGCGTTGTCGTGACAGGCCCCAATCGCGCAGCCGAAATTTCGTGACACCCTGCCCGACGCCATTTGATTCACAAAATGTGATTGCCGCGTCGATGGCATCCTGACCGGTTGTCACCTCGTCCCAGCCAAATGCGCGGGTCCAACGCACCTTTTCCGATTTCGGCGGGACATAGGCAGCGCCCTTCGGATACTCCCCATTGACCGGTTCAAATGTCGGAATGACCGGAAGGTCGTATTTCACCGCGAATTCGTAATCGCGCTGATCATGGGCGGGCACGCCGAAAATGGCCCCGGTGCCGTAATCCATCAGGATGAAATTGGCGATGTAGACCGGCAGTTCATGCGCCGTGTCGAACGGGTGGCGTACGCGCAGCCCGGTGTCGTACCCCAGCTTTTCGGCTGTCTCCATTGCTTCGGCTGTGGTGCCGCCCTGACGTGCGATTTCACAAAACGCCGCAACGGCAGGGTCCTGACGTTCCAGATCCTTGACCAATGGATGATCCGGCGAAATACCGACGAAACTTGCCCCCAACAGGGTGTCGGGGCGGGTTGTATACACCTCGACCCGGTCATGGCCCTGAGGCGGATCAATCAACGAAAACGAAAATTGAAGCCCGCGCGATTTGCCGATCCAGTTGGCTTGCATCAGCTTGACCTTGGCAGGCCAGCCGTCCAGCCCATCAAGCGCATCAAGCAATTCGTCCGCCATGTCGGAGATCTTGAAAAACCACTGCGTCAGTTCGCGACGTTCAACCAAGGCGTCAGACCGCCAGCCGCGCCCGTCGATGACCTGTTCGTTGGCCAGAACGGTCATATCGACCGGGTCCCAGTTCACTACGGCGTTCTTGCGGTCGATCAGGCCCGCATCCAGCATGTCGATGAACAGGGCCTGTTGCTGACCGTAATAGTCCGGGTCGCAGGTGTTGAACATGCGGGTCCAGTCGAGGCTGAAGCCAAGGGGCTTCATCTGCTGAACCATGTCGTCGATGTTGGAATAGGTCCAATCGGCGGGGTGAATGCCGCGATCCATGGCGGCATTTTCGGCAGCCAGACCAAAGGCATCAAACCCCATAGGGTGCAAAACGTTATGCCCGGTTGACGATTTGTACCGCGCGATCACATCGCCTATCGTATAATTGCGCACATGTCCGATGTGGATACGTCCCGACGGATAAGGGAACATTTCCAGCACATAATATTTGGGCCGCGTCGGGTCGTGTTCAGCGCGAAAAAGGTTCGCGTCGTCCCATGCCTTTTGCCACTTCGCCTCGATCTCGGCGGGCTCATACCGTGCCATGGCCGTTCCCCTTACGGATAAATTTGCGTCCGGGCGGTGATATGCGGCAAATCCGCAAGGGTCCAGAGTGTTGTAAAGGTGACTCAAGGCCAAGGGTTCCCACGCAGGCGTGCCCCTGTATAAATGCGCAAAACATTTTCCGAGGCGCCATGAACATCCTTTTCATCCACCAGAATTTCCCTGGACAGTTCAAACATCTGTCGGTGGCGTTGGCCAGGCAAGGGCATCATGTGACCGCGCTGACGCTGCGGGTAAAAGAGCCGACAAAATGGAACGGTGTGCATATCCTGCCCTATACGATCCTGCGCAAAAATGAACAAAAGACCCACCCGTGGGTCACAGATTTTGACAGCAAGGTCACACGTGGCGAATCCTGCTATGTCGCCGCGATGAAACTGAAGGACGCCGGGTTTGAACCGGATGTGATCATCACCCACCATGGCTGGGGTGAATCCCTGTTCCTGCGCGATGTCTGGCCCAAAGCGCGGATCGGTCTTTATTGTGAATTGTATCACCTGCCGGGGTACCCGCATGTCGGGTTTGATCCTGAATTCGGCAAGGGGCACGGGGCGGCTGATGCCCTGCGCATTCGGCTTAAGAATATCAACAACCACATGCATTTCGAATTTGCCCAGGCCGGGATCAGCCCGACCAAGTTTCAGGCCGATACCTTTCCTGCCGATTTCCGCAAGAAAATCACCGTGATCCATGATGGGATCGACACGGAAACCATTCGCCGCGACCAATGGGCGACATTCCAGTTGCCAAACGGCACAACACTCACCCGCAAGGACGAGGTGATCACATTCGTGAACCGCAACCTTGAACCTTATCGCGGGTATCACATTTTTATGCGCGCCCTGCCGCAACTGCTGAAACG
This sequence comes from Pseudooceanicola sp., assembly GCA_050633485.1. Lineage (GTDB taxonomy): Bacteria > Pseudomonadota > Alphaproteobacteria > Rhodobacterales > Rhodobacteraceae > Pseudooceanicola. The sequence continues at coordinate 106,591 of JBOEGP010000020.1, read as the reverse complement.
GCGGCCCAATGCGCAAATCCTGGTCGTGGGTGGGGATGGCGTCAGCTATGGCGCGCAACCGCCAAAGGGCAAGACGTGGAAACAGATCTTTATTGACGAGGTGCGCAGCCAAATCCCCGACGAAGACTGGGCGCGGGTGCATTTCATTGGCCGCGTTACCTATGACAAGTTCATCCCGTTGCTTCAGCTAAGCCGGGTGCATGTTTACCTGACGTATCCCTTTGTCCTGTCGTGGTCCCTGTTCGAAGCGATGAGCTGTGAGGCCGCCATTGTCGCGTCTGACACCGACCCGGTGCGAGAGGCGATCACCCATGACGAAACCGGGCGGTTGGTCGATTTCTTTGACGGCAATGCCATCGTGAAAGAGGTGGACGCCCTTTTGGAAAGCGCCGAGGCCCGCGCGCGGCTTGGCCGTGCCGCGCGGGCGCATATTCGCGACAATTACGACCTGAGAACCATTTGTCTGCCAAAGCAGCTTGAATGGGTTCATTCACTGGCCGACATGACTGTTTGACCGATGCGCGGCAGGGCGTCGGGTTATCCCGCCGCCACCCACAACCCCTGTTTCCTGACCTCGGCCATGGCTTCGTCCAACGAAGTGCGGGCCCGAGCGATCAGCAGATCAATTTCAGATTTCGAAATCACCAGGGGCGGCGAAATGATCATCCGGTCACCGACATGGCGCATGATCAGGTTGTTGGCGAAACATCGTTCGCGGGTGATGAACCCTACTGTGCCTGCCTCGCCTGCGAACGCCGCACGGGTCGCCTTGTCCGGTGTCAGGGCGATGGACCCCATCATACCGACAAGCCGCGCTTCGCCCACCATCGGGTGGTCTGTCAGGCTTTCGAAGGCCGCCTTCAGGTAGGGGCCAGTGTCTTCGCGCACGCGGTCAACGATGGATTCCTCTTCCAGAATCCGGATGTTTTCCAATGCGACGGAACAGGCCACCGGATGCCCGGAATAGGTATATCCGTGGTTGAATTCACAACCCGCCAGCACATTGGCAACCTCGTCACATACGATCGACCCGCCGATCGGCTGATATCCTGACGACAGGCCCTTGGCGATTGTCATGATGTGCGGGCGGATGCCCATCGTCTGACTGCCAAACCAGTTGCCGGTCCGGCCAAATCCACAAATCACCTCGTCTGCGATCAACAGGATGCCGTATTGATCCACGATCCGCTGGATTTCGGGCCAATAACTGTCCGGCGGGACAATCACGCCGCCCGCGCCCTGCACGGGTTCCGCAATGAACGCCCCCACCGTTTCGGGGCCAAGTTCGATGATTTTCGCCTCAAGCTCACGCGCGCGCATCAGGCCAAAGTCGTCTGCGCTCATGTCGCCACCTTCGGCCCACCAATGGGGTTGCCCGATGTGGTGGATGCCCGGAATCGGCAACCCACCCTGCGCGTGCATCCCCGTCATGCCCCCCAGTGACGCGGACCCCATCGAAGACCCGTGATACCCGTTCCAGCGGCCAATGATATTTGATCGGTCCGGTTGTCCTTTTTCTGCCCAATATGTGCGCACCATGCGGATGTTGGTGTCATTCGCCTCGGACCCGCTCGACGCGAAAAAGACGTGGTTCAGATCACCGGGCGCCAGAGTGGCCAGCTTGGTCGCCAGGGCGATGGCGGGCACGTGTGTCGTCATGAAAAACGTGTTGTAATAGGGCAATTCGCGGATTTGGCGCGCCGCGGCTTCGGCCAGTTCTTCGCGCCCATAACCGATATTGACGCACCACAGACCGGCCATTGCGTCCAGTATCTCTTCGCCTTCGCTGTCGCGCAGGAAACACCCTTTGGCGCTGGTGATCACCCGTGCGCCCCGCTTTTCAAGCGCGGATTGCGTGGTGAACGGATGCATGTGATGGGCCAGGTCCAGCGCCTGAAGCTCGGAGGTTGGCATGTGGTTGGTGATGGTCGCCATTTGGGCACCTCATGATGGATTTGACCCGACGCTACGCCCTGTCCACGTAAAACGCCATATTGCGTTGTTGCGATTTTGTTGATTGAGTTTCCGGGCATGGGCGCCAGCTAACGAGCCGCCCTTCGGGAGAAACACTCATGACCAAATCACTCATAACTTTTGTCGCCGCAATGGCCCTCGGCACTGCCGCTCTGGCCGAAGAGGTGCATGTCTACAACTGGTCCGATTACATCGACGAAGACCTGCTGGCCAAGTTCGAAGCCGAGACCGGAATCGAACTGGTCTATGACGTCTTTGACAGCAACGAATTGCTGGAAACCAAGATGCTTGCGGGCGGATCGGGCTATGACGTTGTTGTGCCAACCGGATCGTTCCTGCAACGCCAGATCATGGCGGGCGCCTTTCAAAAGCTCGACAAATCGCAACTGCCCAACATCGGCAACATGTGGGATGTGATCGAACAGCGTACGGCGCAATACGACCCCGGCAATGAATATTCGATCAACTACATGTGGGGCACCACCGGCATCGGCGCGAATGTTGCCAAGGTGACCGAAGCGCTCGGCGCGGATGCACCGATCGACAGCCTTGAACTCATGTTCAACCCGGCGAACATGGAAAAACTGGCCGCCTGTGGCGTGCATTTCCTTGACGCCCCGACGGAAATGATCCCCGCCGCGCTGAAATACATCGGGGAAAACCCCGACAGCAAGGATCCCGCCAAGATCGAAGCCGCCGCAAAGGTGCTCGAGGCGGTGCGCCCCTATGTGCAAAAATTCCACAGCTCGGAATACATCAACGCCTTGGCAAACGGTGACATCTGCGTGGCCTTTGGCTGGTCCGGCGATATCCTTCAGGCGCGTGACCGCGCGGCCGAGGCCGACAACGGCGTAGAAATCGTTTACAACGCGCCAAAAGAAGGCGCCTTGATGTGGTTTGACCAGATGGCCATTCCCACCGATGCCCCCAACCCCGCGGCGGCCCATAAATTCCTGAACTTCATCATGGATGCACAGAACATGGCGGCGGCGTCGAACTATGTGTTTTATGCCAACGGCAACAAGGCATCGCAGGAATACCTGGTCGAAGACGTGATAGACGACGGCGCGATATACCCAAGCGCGGCGACACTGGAAAATCTCTACTCCGTCACGCCCTATGACCCCAAGATCCAGCGCATCGTCACCCGCGCCTGGACACGGGTGAAATCGGGCACCTGATCGCCCTGACACAGCCCCGGCCCGCGCGCATCGCCGCGCGGGCCCATCCACCACCGGAGTCGTCATGCCGCAAAAAGTCTTCGCTCCCTGGGACGACCCCGCAGAAACGCCCCTGATCCGCTTTCAGGGCGTGTCCAAGCGGTTTGGTGATTTCACCGCGATTGACAACATCAGCATCGATATTTTCGAACGCGAATTCTTTGCGCTGCTCGGCCCCTCGGGCTGTGGCAAAACCACCCTGATGCGCATGCTCGCCGGGTTCGAAGCGCCCAGCGCCGGTACAATCCTTCTGGCCGGTCAGGACATCGCGCCCGTGCCGCCGAACAAACGCGCCGTGAACATGATGTTCCAAAGCTATGCGTTATTCCCGCATCTTTCGGTCTGGGAAAACATCGCCTTCGGCCTGAAACGCGAGGGTCAGGACAAGGCGACCATCGCCGCGCGCGTCGACGAAATGCTCAAACTCACCCGGCTTGAGAAATTCAAATCGCGCAAGCCTCATCAGATTTCCGGCGGACAACGCCAGCGCGTCGCGCTCGCCCGCTCGCTTGCCAAGGCGCCGAAACTCCTCCTCCTTGATGAACCGCTCGGCGCGCTTGATCGCAAACTGCGCGAAGAAACCCAATTCGAACTGATGGACATCCAGGAAAAGACCGGAACAACCTTCGTCATCGTCACCCATGATCAGGAAGAGGCGATGACCGTCGCATCGCGTGTCGCGGTGATGGACGAAGGCAAACTCATTCAAGTGGCGACCCCCGACCGCATCTACGAAAGCCCCGATTCCGTTTATGTCGCGGATTTCATTGGTGACGTGAACATCATCCAGGGCCGCGCGACCCAATCCGGCGACAAGGTGCAGGTGTCCTGGGCCGAAGGTCAGCCCCCCATCACCGCCATCACGGCCAAATCTTTCGCCACGGATCAAACCTGCTGGCTGGCCATCCGCCCGGAAAAGGTCGCCATTTCTGCCGACCAACCCCAATCCTCCAATGCGGTTCAGGGCAAAATCCTCGACATTGCCTATCTCGGCAATATCTCGACCTATCACGTCCAACTTGCCTCGGGTCACGTCATCAAGGCCCAAACCGCCAACACCCGTCGCATCGCCCGACGCACCTTCACCTGGGAGGACGACGTCTGGCTCTCCTGGAGCGAAACAGCCGGGGTTCTGCTCGACACATGACACGACTCACCCGCCCCCCCTCTCCATCTTTCCCCAAATACTTCGGGGGAGTCGCCCTTGGCGACGGGGGCAGCGCCCCCATCAACAGGAGGCACAGATGCGCCGCCTGATCCTGATCGCCGTCCCCTACATCTGGCTTCTGGCCCTGTTTCTGATCCCCTTCCTGATCGTCCTCAAAATCTCGCTGTCCGACATCGCGCTGGCCCGCCCGCCCTATGCGCCCCAACTGGATTTCACGGCTGGCTGGCAAGGTATCAAAGACTTCTTTGCCGCGCTTGATTTTGAAAACTTTGCCTTCCTGACAAGTGATGACCTCTATTGGAAAGCTTACCTGTCGTCGCTGCGCATTGCGCTCGTTTCGACCGCGCTGACCCTGCTCGTCGGGTTTCCCATCGCCTATGGAATGGCACAGGCCCCGGACCGGTGGCGCCCAACCCTGATGATGCTTGTGATCCTGCCATTCTGGACGTCGTTCCTGATCCGCGTCTATGCGTGGATGGGGATCCTGTCGAACGAAGGATTGCTGAACCAGACGCTCATGTCGCTTGGCCTGATCGACGCACCGCTTCAGATCCTGAACACCAATTCCGCGGTCTATATCGGCATCGTCTATACCTATCTGCCCTTCATGATCCTGCCGATCTATGCCGCGCTTGAACGCCTTGATGCATCGCTCCTCGAAGCGGCCGAGGATTTGGGGTGTTCGCGCAGTTCCGCGTTCTGGCTGATCACCCTGCCCCTGTCCAAGAACGGAGTCATCGCCGGCTGTTTCCTGGTGTTCATTCCGGCCATCGGCGAATTCGTCATCCCATCGCTTTTGGGCGGGTCGGGCACACTGATGATCGGCAAGGTCCTGTTCGAAGAATTCTTTTCGAACCGTGACTGGCCTGTCGCATCGACCGTCGCGGTCATCCTTTTGCTGATCCTCATCGTCCCGATCGTTCTGTTCCAGCGTAATGAACAAAAGCAACGCGAGGCCGACGGATGAGACGGCTGTCATGGTTCAACGTCACCTCTTTGACCCTTGGTTTTGCGTTCCTGTACCTGCCGATGGTCATTCTGGTGATCTACAGTTTCAACGCCTCGAAACTGGTGACCGTGTGGGCCGGGTTTTCAACCAAATGGTACGGCGAATTGCTGGGGAACGAGGCATTTCATGATGCCGCGTGGGTCACGATCAAGGTCGCGGTTGCGTCCTCAACTCTTGCGACCGTCCTGGGCACGATGGCGGCCTATGTCCTTGTGCGGGGCGGGCGTTTCATGGGGCGCACCCTGTTTTCCGGGATGATCTACGCCCCCCTTGTCATGCCCGAGGTGATCACAGGCCTTTCCCTGTTGCTGCTGTTTATCGGTATCGGGTTGGATCGCGGTATTTTCACCATCATCCTCGCCCATACGACCTTTTCGATGTGTTATGTCTCGGTCGTCGTTTCATCGCGGCTGGTCACCTTTGACCACTCACTCGAAGAAGCCGCGCTTGACCTTGGGTGCACGCCGTTTCAGGCGTTTCGGCTGGTCACCCTTCCGATCATCGCGCCGGCGGTCATTGCGGGCTGGTTGCTGTCGTTTACCCTATCGCTGGATGACCTGGTCATTGCGTCCTTTGCCACGGGGCCGTCTGCCACAACACTGCCGATGAAGATCTGGTCCTCGGTCCGGCTGGGGGTCAGTCCGGAAATCAATGCGCTGTCCACTATCATGATCGCCATTGTGACTGTCGGCGTTCTGACCGCCTCGCTCAGCTCAAAACGGGCCGCAACCCGGCGCGCGGCCGAAGAACGGGCCGCAGATCGCACATGAAACGCCCCTATGGCGCCTATGCCTATTCAGACGGGCCAATTGAACACTGCTTTTGGGCGGACGCGGTCCCGAACAGCGCGTTGCGCGCATCATCCGCCACCGGCACAATCACCGCTGATTTTGTCATTATCGGCGGGGGCGTCACGGGGTTGAACGCCGCCCTGGCGCTGGCCGAAGCCGGCGAGGACGTCGCGCTGTTTGATGCCGGGTTTCCGGGGTGGGGTGCATCGGGGCGCAACGGCGGTTTCTGCTGCCTTGGCGGGTCGCGCGCAGATGACGCTGCCCTGAACCGTCAGCATGGCGACGGTGCCGCAACCGAAGTGCGCCGTGCCGAAATCGACGCCGTCGCGCATGTGTCCGATTTGATCGATCGCCTGAACCTCGATGTGGATCGCCATTCCCAGGGCGAGGTGATCGTTGCACATTCCCCGGCCAAGATGGACGCGCTGCGCCGCGAAAAAGCGGAATTGGACGCGGCCTATGGGGTCACCTGCGACATCACCGAACGGCAGGACTTGCGGGCATCAGGGATGAATGGGGCCTTTCACGGCGCGCTGACAATTCCGGTGGGGTTCGCGCTTCACCCCCGCAAATACCTGTCAGGTCTGCTGGCCGCTGCCTGCGCCGCCGGGGTTCGGGTGTTTGCAGACAGCGCGGTCACATCCATTGCCCAAACCAAATCCAAAGGCGGCTTTCACCTGCGCACGGCCACGGCCGATATTCATACCCGACATGTCCTGTTCGCCACCAATGGCTATAGCGCCGAGGATGTGCCGCCCTGGATGCGCCACCGGTTTCTGCCCGCGCAAAGTTCGGTCATCGCCACCCGCCCCATGACGGACGCGGAATTGACCGCCCAAGGGTGGACCACGGCGCAGATGGCCTATGAAGACCGCCGATTGTTACATTATTTTCACCTGACGCCCGACAACCGCATGGTTTTCGGCCAACGGGGTGGCCTGATCTCGACCCACGCCAATGACGCACGGATCGCAAAAAACGTGCACCGGGATTTCGTCCGGCTTTTCCCGGAATGGCGGGATGTTGAGATGACCCATGCCTGGTCCGGCATGGTCTGTCTGACCGCCTCGCTCACTCCGTTTTGCGGTGAAATCCCCGAAATGCCGGGCGCGTTTGCGGCGTTCGGCTATCATGGCAACGGGGTCGCAATGGGATCACTTTGCGGGGCATTGATGGGCGATCTGGCGCGGGGCATTGCGCCGCGCGTTGCGGTTCCACGGGCATTCGCAACGCCACCGCCACGCTTCCCGCTTGGCCCTCTGCGGCGCGCGTGGCTGGCTGGCGAATACGGTTGGGCCAGACTGACGGACCGGTGACAGGGCTCTGCGTGGCACGCCGTCACCTGACGGGACCCGACCGCCCGTCCATGGCACGCCTGATCCCGCCGCACCCGGCCCGATGGGATCGCGGCGCTGGACGCATTCGTTGCGGCGCATTAGGCTTTTGGCATGACAACCGCATTGATCACTCACACCGATTGCCTGCTTCATATCACGCCGCAGGGCCATCCCGAACGCGTCGCCCGGTTGGAAGCTTTGTTACCCGCATTGCAGGACCGGGATCTGATGCGTGTGGACGCGCCGCTGGCGGGGGATGACGACCTTGCCCTGGCTCATCCCGGCTTTCACATCGAAAGCATGCGGGCCGCCGACCCAAGCGAAGGTCATATTCAGCTGGACCCAGACACCTACATGTCACCTGGGTCCTTGCGCGCCGCCTTGCGCGCGGTTGGCGGGGCGATCAAGGCCGTGGACATGGTTCTGGCAGGCGATGCACAGAACGCTTTTGTTGCGTGCCGCCCGCCCGGCCATCACGCCGAAACCGCGACCCCGATGGGGTTCTGCCTGTTCGGGACAATCGCGATTGCCGCCAAACATGCGCTGGAACGCCGTGGGTTGTCGCGGGTCGCCATTGTTGATTTTGACGTTCATCACGGCAACGGAACCGAAGACCTGGTCAAACGCGATGACCGTATCCTGTTCATTTCGACCCATCAGATGCCGCTGTATCCGGGAACAGGGTCGGCGGATGAAACCGGCGCCCATGGCACGGTGTTGAACATTCCGCTGCCCAAGGACACGAACGGGGCCGATTACCGCGATGTCCTAAGCGGTACGATCCTGCCGCGCCTGCGCGCATTCGCTCCGGAACTAATCCTTATTTCCGCTGGGTTTGATGCCCATGCCAATGACCCCCTTGCGGGGCTGAACCTTGTCGAAGCGGACTTTGCCCATATCACCGCCGAAATCTGTTCTGTTGCGGCGGATGTTTGTGGCGGGCGCGTCGTGTCCTGCCTTGAGGGTGGGTATGACCTTGACGCATTGGCGGCCAGCGGGGCCGCCCATGTCGATGCCCTGATTGCCGCCCCATAATTTTGGGTTCGCCAAAACCCCGATCGCCCTTTGCAGCTGTTGCGCCGCTTGGTTATGGTGCCCGCGTTGAAACAGGGGGAACCGCCAGTGACCGATCAGCCCGTCGATGAAATGACCTTTGAACAGGCGATGAAGGAACTTGAAGGTGTCGTCGCCAAACTTGAACAGGGTGACGTTCCCTTGGATGATTCCATCGCGCTCTACGAACGCGGTGCGGCGCTCAAGGCGCGGTGCGAGGCCAAGCTGAAAGAGGCCGAAGAAAAGGTTGCCGCGATTACGCTTGATGCTGCGGGCCAACCCACAGGAACCACCCCGGTCGATCCACAGTGAGCTTTAACGCCGCGCTAAGCGATGCTGCCGCCGCCGTCGGTGCGCAGCTGGACACGGTTTTGGCTGACGTTCCCGGCGATGTGGGCGCGGCGATGCGCCATGCCTGCACCGGGGGCAAGCGCCTGCGCGCCTTTCTGGTTTTGGAAAGCGCGCGCCTTTACGCCGTGCCACAGGCGCAGGCATTGTGGCCCGCAGCGGGGATCGAGGCGATGCACGCCTATTCCCTGATCCATGACGATCTTCCGGCGATGGATGACGATGATCTGCGCCGGGGACAGCCCACCGTGCATGTGAAATGGGACGAAGCGACAGCGATTCTGGCCGGGGATGCTTTGCAATCCCTGGCGTTTGAATGCGTGACCCACCCAAAGGCAGGCCCGGCCAAGGCGCGTGCAGAACTGGCGCTGACGCTGGCACAAGCGGCGGGTGCACGCGGCATGATTCTGGGTCAGGCGATGGACATCGCCGCCGAAACCGCGCCGACGCCATTGTCCATTGACGAAATCACCACGCTTCAGGCCGGAAAAACCGGCGCGTTGTTTGAATGGTCTGCCGCTGCTGGTCCCTGTATGGTCGGGGCCGATCCGGCCCCCCTGCGCGCATATGCGCAGGCCTTTGGCCTTGCCTTTCAGATCGCCGACGACATCTTGGATGTAGAGGGCAACGAGGTTTCGGCCGGCAAACGGGTCGGCAAAGATGGGGCGGCAGGCAAGGCAACGTTCGTTTCCCTGTTGGGGCTGGAACCCGCACGAACCCGCGCCGCAGAGCTGGCCGATCAGGCCTGTGACGCCCTTGAGCCATTCGGTGCGGCGGCGCAAAACTTGCGGGATGCGGCCCGGTTCGCTATTTCGCGCCAAAGCTAGGCCGCAAACGCCGCCCGGAGGGGCAGTCATGACGAGCAAACCCGATACGCCATTGCTGGACACGATCCAGACCCCCGCCGACCTGAAAGGGCTGAGCGATGCCGAGTTGCGCCGCGTCGCGAACGAGTTGCGCGCCGAAACGATTGCAGCCGTCAGCGAAACCGGTGGCCATCTGGGCGCGGGATTGGGTGTTGTCGAATTGACCGTGGCGTTGCATGCAATTTTTGACACCCCCCGCGACAAGGTGATCTGGGATGTCAGCCATCAGGCCTATCCGCACAAAATCCTGACCGGGCGGCGTGATCGCATTCGCACGCTGCGTCAGGAGGGCGGTTTGTCCGGATTCACCAAGCGCAGCGAAAGCCCCTATGATCCGTTTGGCACCGCGCATAGTTCAACGTCGATTTCCGCCGCCCTTGGGTTTTCGGTGGCGCGTGATCTGGGTGGCGTGACCCAAGAAGGTCTGGGCGACGCAATCGCGGTGATCGGTGACGGCGCGATGAGTGCCGGCATGGCGTTCGAGGCGATGAACCACGCCGGTCATCTGGGCAAACGGTTGATCGTTGTGCTGAACGACAACGAAATGTCGATTGCCCCGCCGGTTGGCGCCCTGTCATCGTACCTTTCGCGTCTTTATGCGGGCGCGCCGTTTCAGGAATTCAAGGCGGCGGCGCGCGGGGCCGTTTCCCTATTGCCGCCCCCCTTTCAAGAAGGCGCCAAGCGGGCCAAGGAAATGCTAAAGGGCATGACCGTTGGCGGCACATTGTTCGAAGAACTGGGGTTTTCGTATGTCGGGCCAATTGACGGTCACGATATGGAACAGCTTTTGGCGGTTCTGCGCACGGTGAAATCCCGCGCGACCGGGCCGATGCTGATCCATACGATCACCACGAAAGGCAAGGGGTTCGCCCCGGCCGAACGCGCGCGGGATGGCGGCCATGCCACGGCAAAATTCAACCCGCTGACGGGTGAGCAAAAGAAAGCCGTTTCCAATGCGCCCAGCTACACCAGCGTTTTCGGTCAGGCCCTGGTCGATCACGCCCGCGATGACAGCCGCATCTGTGCAGTGACCGCCGCGATGCCCGATGGCACGGGGTTGGGTCTTATGGCCGAACGGTATCCATCGCGGTGCTTTGACGTGGGGATTGCCGAACAGCATGCAGTGACCTTTGCCGCCGGTCTGGCCGCAGGGGGCCTGCGCCCGTTTTGTGCGATCTATTCGACGTTTTTGCAGCGTGGATACGATCAGGTTGTGCATGACGTGGCCATTCAACGTCTGCCGGTGCGCTTTGCGATTGATCGCGCCGGGCTGGTCGGGGCCGATGGCGCGACCCATGCGGGCAGTTTCGATGTGGCCTTTTTGACCAACCTGCCGGGTTTCGTGGTCATGGCCGCAGCGGACGAGGCCGAATTGAAGCACATGGTCGCGACCGCCGCCGCGCATGACAGCGGGCCAATCGCGTTCCGGTATCCGCGCGGCGAAGGCGCGGGCGTGACCATGCCCGAACGCGGCGAGGTTCTGGAAATCGGCAAGGGCCGGATGATACGCGAAGGCGGGCGCGTTGCGCTTTTGTCATTCGGCACACGCCTGTCCGAGGTGGTGAAAGCCGCCGAAGCGCTTGAGGCGCGCGGGATATCCCCGACGATCGCAGACGCGCGGTTCGCCAAGCCGCTGGACCGAGAGATGATCCTGACCCTTGCGAATGATCACGAGGCGCTGATCACAATTGAGGAAGGCGCAATCGGCGGTTTCGGAAGCCATGTTGCCCAGCTTTTGGCGGATGAAGGGGTGTTTGACCACGGGTTGAAATACCGTTCGATGGTGCTTCCTGACAGTTTTGTCGATCAGGCGGATCCACGCGTGATGTACGACGTTGCCGGTCTGAACGCGTCCGACATCGAAGCGAAAGTGCTTGAGGTGTTGGGCGTTGCGCAGGTTGGTCAGCGCAAGGCCTGATGGCGGGGAATTGTGCGGGTTTCGCGCGGTTTGGTCCTGGCCAATTGTTTAAACGGCCCTAGCCCTGTTCATCCGAAAGCAATGCGTTCAACCCGTCGCGATAAGTGGGATAGATCAGGCGCACGCCCAGTTCTTCCTTGATCCGTGTGTTGCTGACACGTTTGCTTTCCGCATAGAAACTGCGCGCCATCGGGGTCATGTCGGCGGTTTCGAAATCCATGGCCTCGGGCAAAGGTTGGCCCAGCAATTCGGCGGCATAGGCGATAACGTCCTGCGGCGGGGCCGGATCGTCATCGCACAGGTTGTAAATGGCACCCGGATTTGGCCGCGCGATCGAAGCGGCAAGGACCTGGGCGATGTCGTCAACGTGGATGCGCGAAAACACCTGACCCGGCTTGATGATCCGGCGGGCCGTGCCCGCGCGCACCTTGGCAAAGGGGCCGCGACCGGGACCATAGATGCCCGCAAGGCGAAAGATATGTAGCGGAAGACCGGGAATGGCCTGCCATTCGGATTCGGCCGCGACCCGCCATTGGCCGCGTCTTGTCGATGGGGTCAGCGGCGTGGTTTCATCCACCCAGCCGCCATTGTGGTCACCATAAACACCGGTGGTGGACAGGTAGCCAACCCATTTCAAACTGTCGGCACGGGCGGCGATTTCATCGCGCAGATGGCGCAGCATCGGGTCACCATCACCATCCGGCCCGGCCGAGATCAGAACATGGGTCGCTTCCTCCAGCGCCCCGGTCAGGTCATCGCCGGGGAAAACGTAAATGGTGACGCCATTGCCGGCCATGGCGTCGGCCTTTTCCCGCGACCGGGTGGTGGCGTGAACCGACCATTCGTCATGCGACAACAGGCGCGTCAATGCACGCGCGCTATAGCCGTGCCCGAGGGAAAGAAGACATTTCATCCCTGACAGATGCGATGGGATCGCCAGTTTCGCAAGGGGGTGCGCGCCAATGCAATGGGCCGTGCCCTTGCCACCGCCATGACATCACGCCAAAACTGGGCTGATTGACCACCTTTGCCTGCCGTGGTCGATGCCCATTTGCGGCCCGACCGCACAATGGGGCCCCACCGTCAGTTTAGGAATGCGCGATGATCCAGGATATCCAAACGCCCCCAGTGGTGGCACCGGAAAGCTTTACTGATCCCGACGCGGCGGTGGCACGACTTGTCGCGCTTTATGATGAGGCGACGACATTTCTGAGGGACCAGTTTCGTTTGGCGTTGTCGCACGGGTCGCCGGGCAGTCGGATGCGCGCGTTTTATCCCGAAGTGCGGATCACCACGACCAGTCACGCACAGGTCGATAGCCGGCTGAGTTTTGGCCACGTTCCGGCACCGGGCACCTATGTCGCGACGATCACCCGACCCAGCCTTTTCGCCGGTTACCTGCGCCAACAGATCGCCCTGTTGATCGAAAATCACGGCGTGGCAGTCACGGTCGGCGTTTCGGACACCCCGATGCCGCTGCATTTCGCCGTCGCCGGGGACGAGGATGTGACAGTTCCGCAGGAAGGCGCAGCAGATTTTCCGCTGCGCGACGTGTTTGACGTGCCGGATTTGACCACAACCAATGACGACATCGTAAACGGCACACTGGAAACCGCGCCGGGTGCCGCCCTGCCCCTTGCGCCATTTACCGCGCAACGGGTCGATTATTCGCTGGCGCGGCTGGCCCATTACACCGCCACCGATCCCGAACATTTCCAGAACCATGTTCTGTTCACCAACTACCAGTTCTACGTGTCCGAATTCGAGGCCTATGCCCGGCGGATGCTGGCGGATCCGGACAGCGGTTACACCAGCTTTGTGTCCACAGGAAACGCCGAGATAACCGGCGCCCTTGGCGAATTGCCGGTGTCGAGCAAACTGCCGCAGATGCCGACCTATCACCTGAAACGCCCCGGCAATGCCGGTGTCACGCTGGTGAATATCGGGGTTGGCCCGTCGAATGCGAAAACGGCAACCGATCACATCGCGGTCTTGCGCCCGCATGCCTGGATTATGGTGGGCCATTGCGCGGGCCTCAGGAACACCCAAAGCCTTGGGGATTTCGTGTTGGCTCATGCCTATGTGCGCGAGGACAAGGTGCTGGATGATGACCTTCCGATCTGGGTTCCGGTGCCTGCACTGGCTGAAATTCAGGTCGCGCTTGAGAAAGCCGTGGCCGAAGTCACTGAACTTGAAGGCTTTGATCTGAAAAAAATTATGCGAACGGGCACAATCGCGACCCTGGACAACCGCAACTGGGAATTGCGCGACCAACGCGGCCCTGTGCAACGTCTGTCACAGTCACGCGCCGTCGCGCTGGACATGGAAAGCGCGACGATTGCCGCCAACGGATTCCGGTTTCGGGTGCCGTATGGAACGCTTTTATGTATTAGTGACAAACCCTTACACGGAGAGCTAAAGCTTCCTGGGATGGCCAGCGATTTCTACAAGACCCAAGTCGGGCGGCATCTGATGATCGGAATTCGCGCGATGGAACGGCTGCGCGACATGCCGCTAGAGCGGATTCACAGCCGGAAATTGCGATCATTTGACGAGACTGCCTTCCTCTGACGCCAAGTAAACTTGCCCGCTGGCACGTATTTTCCCTTGTTTTATTGCACAAATTGTTGTGTTTCGACGCTATATCCGGTTATATCACCGGACTGGGGCCCAACAGATCGGGCAGTTGAAGGAGACCAGAAATGGCGAAACCGATGACCAAGACCCAATTGGTGGCTGCACTGGCCGAAGAAATGGGCGCAGACAAAAAAGCCGCTTCCGCAGCACTGGACGCAATCACTGGCGTGATCACCAAAGAAGTATCTGGCGGCGGTGCCGTGACGCTTCCTGGCGTTGGCAAAATCTATTGCCGCGAACGTCCTGAACGCATGGTGCGCAACCCCGCCACGGGCGAGCAATTCAAGAAAGAAGCCGACAAAGTGGTCAAGATGACCATTGCGAAAGCCCTGAAAGACAGCGTTAACGGCTGATCTTCCTTTCACTCGATACGAAAGGGTCGCGCCTTGGCGCGGCCCTTTTGTTTTGCGTGATGCGCATGTGGGATTCTGCGTTGTTGCCGCCGGACACAGCCTGTTTGACGCGCCCCCCCAATGCGGATAGCTGCGAGTGACATCGTTCAGCGCGGAACAAGGGGCACGGGCATGAGTTTCAGAGCAGTGATGCTGGGACTGAGTTTCGTTTTCCTGTGGTCATCCGCATTCACATCGGCGCGGGTGATCGTGGCGCACGCCCCGCCCTTGGCCTCACTGTCGCTCAGGTTTTTGATATCGGGCCTGATCGGCATCGCCCTGGCGCGTGCGCTTGGCCAATCCTGGACCCTGTCGCGCGGGCAATGGCGCGCGACGATCATCTTTGGCCTGTGTCAAAACGCGATTTACCTGGGCCTGTTTTTCGTCGCCATGCGCTGGATCGAGGCCGGGCTGGCGGCAATCATGGCATCCGCCATGCCGCTATTGGTCGCGTTGCTGAACCGGGTGGTGTTTGGTGAACGTCTGTCATTCATGGCGGTGACTGGACTGGCACTCGGGTTCGGCGGGGTCGTGGTGATCATGGGATCACGCCTGGCCAGCGGGGCCGACATGTTCGGCGTTGTCCTGTGCATCATCGGCACGCTTGCCCTGGCCGTGGCCACGTTGGCGGCGCGCGGCGCATCGTCGGGCGGCAATGTCCTGATGGTGGTCGGATTGCAGATGCTGATCGGGTCTGCGGCCCTTGCCGTGCCGTCCATGGCGTTGGAACAGATGACAATTGTCTGGGATTGGAAACTGATCGTCGCGTTTGCCTATACGGTTCTGGGTCCGGGGCTGTTGGCGACCTGGCTTTGGTTCACGCTGGTCAATGACATCGGGGCAATCCGCGCGTCAGTCTTTCATTTCCTGAACCCGTTTTTCGGCGTCTTGATTGCCGCGCTGATCCTGGGCGAAAAGCTGGGCGCGCGTGATATTCTGGGCGTGGCCATCGTGACCGGCGGCATCCTTTTGGTTCAATTGTCCAAGACTCGGAAGCCCGGCGGGGCCTAAACCCGTTCAGGGGGCCATGTGCGCATCGCTTCGGCATCGGCCCATGCGGCCATCCAATCAGGAAGCTGGGGGCGGTTTTCATGCAATCCCGGCGTTTCAAGAAGCGGGACAACCTCTTGCTCGATGCTGACCATTTTGCCTTTGCGCACAACGGCCGCGCGGAACACGCCCTGGCCTGCACAGGTGTCGGGATCCGTCCAAAGCGATTGGTCGAAATAGATGAACCTTTGATCCCATCCTGCGATCCGCGTGCGTTGTTCCAACCGCTGAAACAGGGTGATCCGTTTGCGATACCGCACCGCGCTGCCCGCGATGGTCAGCGCCAGACCGTTTTGCGAAAACACTTGCCATGCCCCTGTGCGCACCGCGAACGGGATGCGGCCCATGTCATAAATGGTCAGGGTCAGGCCGTTGTTCAGCTCGGACATCATATCAAGGTCCCAGGGCAGAATCCGATGGTGCGACACATGTGTGCCCCAGGATTCAAGCGGCTGCTTGCGCCATTTCAGGACCTGATAGGAAATTCTGGAAAAGGGATACATGTCGCAACCTCCGGTGCCTGACGGATGCCACAAGGAAACCGGGCGTCAACCGCGACCTCGCGTCGATCTTGCGCGATGCGCACACATTGCCTACCTAGGAGGCGGCCCAATCAAAGGAGTGCCAAGGTGCAAAGCCTGTTTCAGATCCTGATGTTTCTTCTCGACATCGTTTGGTTCTTTATCATCGCGCATGTGATCATGTCGTGGTTGATCAATTTTCAGGTGCTGAACCTGCAACAGCAATTCGTCGCCCAAATCTGGTATGGGTTGAACCGGATTGTCGAACCGATCTATCGCCCGATCCGCAACATGTTGCCGCAGATGTCGGGCATCGACCTGGCGCCGCTGGTGGTGTTGATCGGGGTATACGCCCTGCGGATCGTTCTGGTGAACAACGCGGGCCTTTTCTACTAACCGCCACCCTGTTTTCTGCCCAAAGACCGGGGTTTGTGTCGCTGTTTGCTGGCTGCGATCTTGTCACCTGATTCCGAGTGTGGGACAGTCTGCCAAAGAGCGGACCAACCAAGAAAACAGGCCTGATGAGCGACGCACCGCAGCTTCTTCGCGACGTGTTCGGATTCGATGGATTTCGGCCCGGTCAGGCCGATATTGTCGAGGCCGTCAGCGCGGGGCGTGATGTATTGGCCATCATGCCGACGGGTGGCGGGAAATCGCTTTGTTTTCAGCTTCCTGCGCTGATGGTCGATGGTGTCACTGTTGTCATTTCGCCGTTGATCGCGCTGATGCGTGATCAGGTGCGCGCCCTGCGCGAAGCGGGGGTCGAAGCGGGCGCGCTGACCTCGGGCAACACACCCGAAGAAACCGATTTCGTTTGGGAACGGATCGAGGCAGGCGCGCTAAAGCTGTTGTATCTTGCGCCGGAACGGCTGGCATCCGAAGGCACGGTGCGCACCCTGCGCCGTATCGGTGTGACCCGCATCGCCGTGGACGAAGCGCATTGCGTCAGCCAGTGGGGCCATGATTTCCGCCCCGATTATCTGCGCATCGGGGACTTGCGCCGCGCCCTTGGGGTGCCGGTGGCGGCGTTCACGGCAACGGCAGATGCCGAAACCCGAGAAGAGATCATCACCCGATTGTTTGACGGGCAAGCGCCCGAACAATTCCTGCACGGGTTTGACCGCCCGAACATCCACCTTGGGTTTTCGGCCAAAGACAACCCGCGGCGCCAGATCCTGGAATTTGCGGCGGCGCGCAAGGGGCAGTCGGGCATCGTTTATTGCGGCACACGCGCCAAAACTGAAACCCTTGCCCGCGCCCTGACCGAAGCGGGGCATCTGGCGATCCATTATCATGGCGGGATGGAGGCCGAAGATCGCCGCATTGCCGAAACCCGGTTTCAACAAGAGGACGGGTTGATCGTTGTCGCCACGGTCGCCTTTGGCATGGGTGTCGACAAACCCGATATTCGTTGGGTGGCACATGCGGACCTGCCCAAGTCCATTGAATCCTATTATCAGGAAATCGGGCGCGCGGGGCGTGACGGCGCACCTGCGGAAACCCTGACATTATTTGGTCCCGACGATATCCGATTGCGCCGGTCCCAGATCGACGAGGGCCTTGCCCCGCCAGAACGCCGCATGGCCGATCACGCCCGTCTGAATGGGCTATTGGGTTTGGCCGAGGCGCTGGAATGCCGGCGGGTCAAGCTGTTGGGTTATTTCGGAGAAGACGCCACGGCCTGCGGCAATTGCGATATCTGCGATACCCCGGCTGAGGTGTTTGACGGGACCGAAGCCGTACGCAAGGCCCTGTCGGCCATTCTACGGACCGAGGAATGGTTCGGCGCCGGGCATTTGACTGATATCCTGATTGGCAACACCACGGAAAAGGTACGCGCGCGCGGCCATGACGCATTGCCCACATTCGGCGTTGGCAAGGAATTTTCCCGCAGGGAATGGGGGGCGGTGTTTCGTCAGATGATGGGCCGTGATCTGATCCGCCCCAACCCTGACCGCCACGGCGCCCTGACAATGACCGATCCCGCCCTGCCAATCCTGCGCGGAGAGGCGTCGATCACGCTGCGCCGTGACAGCATTGACCGTGCCCGCGACAAGGCGCGCCGCCCCGCCGTGCGCACCATGGTTTCAGAAGAGGACGAGCCGCTGTTGTCCGCCCTCAAGGCCAAGCGGCGCGCGTTGGCCGAGGCCGCCAAAGTGCCCGCATATGTCATTTTCCCGGATCGCACGCTGATCGAGATGGTCGAAAACCGCCCCGAAACACTGGACCAAATGGCGCAGATCAACGGTGTCGGAGCCAAAAAGCTGGATCGCTATGGCGCGACATTCCTAGAGGTCATCACCGGCGCGCAAGAGGAATTGCACCCCGCGCGGCGCAAGCTTGCCGGGAAGGTGTCCGGGTCGCTTTATGATTTGCTGATGGCGGCGCAGGCCGAATTGTCGCGCGGTGCGGACGGGATCGACAAGCCGATGACATGCTCTGCAACTCTGGTGGCCAAGGTCGCGGAAAAACGGCCCAATTCCGAGGCCGCCCTGACCCGCATTCTGGGGGATCGCCGCGCAGAACGGTTCGGCGCGGCCTTTCTGGACGTGCTGCGCGAAGCGGGCTAACCAACCGCGCATAGGGGGAACAACATGCTGATCGTGATTTCACCGGCAAAAAAGCTGGATTGGACTGAACGGGCCGTAGATATGACAGCCCCGGATTTCCCGACCGAGGCAAAAAGCCTGGCCAGGACCATGCGCAACCTCAGCCTGCGCGATTTGCGCGGCTTGATGGACCTGTCCGACGATCTGGCCCGGCTGAACCGCGACAGGTTCCGCGCCTACGAAGACGCGCCCGATGCCGACCATCTGCGCCCCGCCGCGCTGGCCTTTGCGGGGGACACGTATCAGGGGTTATCTGCGACCGAATTTTCCCCCGCCGAAATGGACCGGGCGCAGGACCGGTTGCGGATTTTGTCGGGGCTTTACGGTGTGTTGCGCCCGTTGGATGGCATTCAGCCCTATCGCTTGGAAATGGGAAGCCGGTTGTCCACGCGGCGCGGCAAGACCCTGTATGATTACTGGCGGGATCTGCCCGCCAAAGCACTGAAACAACAGGCGCAGGCGATTGGCACCGACACCTTGGTAAACTGCGCCAGTCAGGAATATTTCGGTGCGGTTGATCTGAAACGCCTGAACCTGAGGGTGATCACCCCGGTGTTCCTTGAGGATGATGGCACCACTGCCAAAACAATCAGCTTTTTTGCCAAACGGGCGCGTGGCGCGATGGCACGGTGGATGATCCAGAACGACGTGACAGATCCCGATGACCTGACCGGGTTTGACCTTGATCACTATCGGCACGACCCCGCGCGATCCGCCCCCGGAAATCCCGCATTCACGCGCCCGCGGCAACCCACCGCCTGATTTGATCAGGCCGATTTTGCTGTCGTATCCTTGGGAAAGGGTGGCGCAACACCGTCGGGCATATGTCGTTCGATACTATCGCGAATGGCATCGCGCCGCAGGGGTTTTGACAGGTATTGATCCAGTCCGGCAGACAGGATGTCGCTCTCGTCCCCGTCCAGCGCGTGGGCGGTCATTGCAATGATTGGCACATGCGCCCCTGTCCCCGCCGATTGTTCTGCGTTGCGTATGAAACGGGTTGCTTCTTTGCCATCCATTCCCGGCATCGAAATGTCCATAAAGATCAGGTCGGGTGCCTGGGATTGCCAAAGATCGACCGCCTCTTGACCATTGGTGGCAAAGGTCAGTTCCAGATGCGCCCGCGCCAACATTTTTTCAAACACCATCCGGTTGGTGCGGTTGTCCTCAGCCGCGAGAATCCGAAGGGGGCGTTGCGCCGCGTGACTGGCCGTGGCGCGGGTGACATCATCTGGTGCCACAGGACGCGCCGACGCGCGGCGCGAGGCAAAGGAAGGAACGGCGGACATGTCGTCGGGGCCGTTTTCCGGTCTTTCGTCGCCGCCGGTCTTTGGCACTTCGGCCGCCGTTGCACTGATCCGCGCGCCCAACCCTTCTAGGGTTTCGAACAGGACACGGCGTGGCGTCGGGCGTTGCAACAGGGCGCTGAGGAGCGGGCGCGCCGGGTCCATTTCCGCAAATCCGATGTTGGAACTGAGCATGATAAAAGGGACGTCATGCCCGGCATCCCGAATGGCCTGAACCAGTTCAAGCCCGTCCATGCCCGGCATATTGTGATCACTAAGCACCAGATCGACATTGTCACCCAGCCGCGCCAATGCCTCGGCCCCGGATGCGCATTCGATGGGTTCGGCGCCAAGTGCTTCGACCTGGCGACACAGGATTGTGCGGTTCATCTCAACGTCATCAACGACCAGAATGCGCCGCAGGGATGGTGCAAGCGGAGAGGTGGGCACATCGCCCCCGGCCCCGGCCTCGGCCGGTGACACCGGCAATGTCACGCGAAACCCAAAGGCCGATCCCTTGCCCTGTTCGCTGTCCACCCAGATTTCGCCATCCATCAATTCGATCAGCTTTTGCGAAATGGCGAGTCCCAGCCCCGTGCCTTCGTATTTGCGGTTGTGATCGTCTTCGACCTGGCTGAATTCTTCGAACACCCGCGCGGCTTCTTCCGGGGCGATGCCGATCCCGGTGTCTTCGACGGTAACATGCACACGAACCGACCCGGTTTGCGCAACAGGAAGCCCGACCACCCGGATCAAGACATGGCCGTCCGGCGTGAATTTGACGGCATTCCCGATCAGGTTGGTCAACACCTGTCGGAACCGCCCCCCGTCGCCCACAAACCCGGTGGGCAGGAACAGGTCATAATCGACAATGATGTTGATCCCCTTGTCCCGCGCGGATGGCAGCAACAGGGTCACGACCTCATGAATGCAGCGTTCAAGGTCAAAGGGTTCGGGGTGCAAAACCAGTTTGTCCGCTTCGATCTTGGAATAGTCGAGCACATCATTGATGATCACCAAGAGCGCCTCACCCGAACCGCGGATCGTATCGGCGTATAGCTTTTGTTCCCCGGTCAATTCCGTTTCGCACAGCAATTCAGCCATGCCGACGACGCCGTTCATTGGCGTGCGGATTTCATGGCTCATGTTGGCCAGAAAGGCCGATTTCGCCCGGTTGGCGGATTCGGCGCGTTCACGGGCGTCGCGCAGCCGTTCCTCGTACTGGACTGATGCCGTTATGTTCATGGCAAGGATCACAACATCCCCGCCGTGACCCCTGTGAGTGATCAGACGCACGGATTGTCCGTTGAAAAGGCGGATCACCTCGGGTTCGGGGGCGGTCATCTGCCATTGTTCGATCATACGGGTGCGCCATTCGGTCGGCGTTTCGTCGCCCGTGTCGATCAGCCCTTCCTCGGTGGCCAATTGCAACAACCGCACATAGGACACGCCCGGCGCGACCTCTTCCAGGTCCCCGAAAACCGACAGCCACGCATTATTGGCGGCGATCATCTGGCCGTCAGCGTCGAAAAAGGAAAACCCGTCCTGAATGGTTTCTATCGACAGCCAAAGGCGGCGTTTGGCGATTTCGATTTTTTGGTTCGCCGCCGATATCTCGGACCGGTACCGTTGGTTTTCATCGCGCACATTGCGCACCTCGGCGCGGGTTTCGACGATTTCCTCGGACAATTGGCGCGCATGGCGGCCAAGTTTGCGGTTGGCGGCGTGAAGCTCTGCCTGCTTTTGTTCAAGCAGTCTTTCAGCCGCCAGACGGGCGCGGCGTTCTTCTGACAGCTTTTCGGCAAGGCTCATGCCCGAATACGCCTCGGTTTCGCGGGTTGGGGTTTCGGCGCAGGCTCTTCTAAGATGGTGAACAAAGCGTTCATGCGCGCGCCGATCCGGAGGGAATCGTTGCCTTGGCGGCTGGGGCCTGCGACCATAATCGCGATTTCAGGAGGAGCTTTTATGATGGTCCGGTTTATTGCCGCTTGCCTTGCCATGTGCATCACGGCGCTGCCCGCGTTTTCACAAACCGCGACCGAGCAGCCACTGCCAATCAAACGGATGGTGGTGACGATGAACACGGATTTCCCCGGATCAGACCTGCAAAGCCTGTTCGACACCACGTTTGAAGCCTGCCGAAAGGCCTGTGAGACCCTGGACGCCTGCACCGCTTTTACCTTTAATTCCAAGGCCAACGCATGTTTCCCGAAAAGCACGGTCAGCGACCCGGTGCCATTTGACGGGGCGCAATCGGCGTTAATGTTCGCCCCATCCGCCAGCCTGCGCGCCATCGCGGGCGAACGCGTGCGGGATCTGGCATTTCTAAGCGAAGGATCACTGAAATCCGCGCGGCGTTTGGCCGAACAGATCGGCTGGATCCATCCATCCGGTCAGCATTCAGTCGTTCGGATGTTGGAAATCGCCCGCAGCCAGCGGGCGGCGGGTGACATCCTGAACGCGATGCGTTGGACCGGCGGGGTGGTGGCACAAAGCGATGACGCAAGCCATTGGGCCGAATTTTCGCGCCTGCTGCTTGAGGTCAAGGCAAAGGACAGTTCCACCCAGGGCCGCTATACGCGCCGGTCACTGTCAGCAGCGGCCAACGCGTATCTGCGGGCACAAACCGTTCCTGTTCGGGTGAATGCCCTGACCGCGCTGGCCGATGCGCTGCGGGCCAATGGCCGGGGGCGGGATATGATCCCGGCGCTGCGATTGGCCCATGATTTGCAGCCGCGCGACGATATTGCCGCTGCTTTGGACGATGCGGTTGCGAAGTTCGGCTTTCGCATCACCGAACATCGCGTGGACAGTGATCAGGCGCGCCCGCGGATTTGCGCCGAATTTTCCGAACCTTTGGTTGATGACGGCGTCGATTACACCACGTTTGTCAAATTGCCCGATCGCTCAATGGCGGTTGAGGCCGACGGCAATCAGATTTGCCTGAATGGCGGCACCCATGGCGAACGCTATACCGTGACCTTTCGCAAGGGCATGCCCGCCCGTTCGGGCGAGGTTTTGACCAAGGATGTGGACCTGCGGTTTTATATCCGCGACCGATCTCCGATGGCGCGGTTTCCGGGGCGTTCCTATGTTCTTCCGGCGAGTGGCGACGCCGCCCTGCCGATTGAAACCGTGAACACCGACACCGTTAAGCTGAAGCTGCGCCGCGTCGTTGATCGCAACCTGTTGCGGGCGATCCAGAACAGCTATTTCGGCCGCCCGATCTATGATTACGAAGAAGGTAAATTCACCGCCGAGGTCGCAGAAGAGGTTTGGACCGGGACTGGACAGGTTCAAAACGTGTTGAACCGGGACATGACCACACGCCTGCCGCTTGGCGACGTTCTAAAGGGGTTGGCCCCCGGCGCCTATGCGCTGACCGCATCTGTCCCCAATGGTGAAAAGTACGATTTTCAGCCCGCGACCCAATGGTTCATTCTGACCGATCTGGGGATGACAACGATGTCGGGCGCGGACGGGCTGAATGTCTTTGTGCGCGGGTTGGGTGATGCGGCGGTGCGGGCCGGGATCGAAGTATCGCTGCTGTCGCGATCAAACCGGGTTCTGGCAACCGCCACCACCGACGCCGCAGGGCATGTTCTGTTCGACGACGCGCTGACACGCGGCACGGCGGGCGCATCGCCTGCTTTGGTCACCGCGCGTTCGGGCAAGGATGATCTGGCGTTCCTGTCGCTCACTGACCCTGCATTTGACCTGTCGGATCGGGGCGTATCGGGGCGCGCGCCTGCGCCGCCGATCGACGTGTTCCTGGCCACAGATCGCGGGGCTTACCGTGCGGGCGAGGTGATCCACGCCACCGCGCTGGCACGCGACGGCCATGCGAAAGGGCTGAGTGGCCTGCCATTGACGGCCGTGCTGACCCGCCCGGACGGGGTGGAATACAGCCGCGTTAGCTCGGGCGACGACATGGCGGGCGGGCATCTGTTTACCCTGCCCGTCGCGGCAAGCGCGCCGCGAGGCACATGGACCATAGCGATCCATGCCGATCCCAAGTCCCCATCGCTGGCCAGTGCAAATGTTCTGGTCGAAGATTTCCTGCCTGAACGCATTGATTTCGACCTGACCCTGCCAGACACCCCGATCACCCTTGGCGACACCCCCAAGCTTGAGGTGCGGGCCAAGTATCTGTTTGGCGCCCCCGCTGGCGGCCTGTGGATCGAAGGCGACATTCGCCTGTCCGCCCGTCGCGCATTGGCGCAATTCCCGCGGTTTCAATTTGGCCGCCACGACGACCCTATTTATGGACGTTCCGACACCTTTCCGGGCGAAAAGACCGACAATGACGGGTATTCAAGCTTTGGCGTTGCATTGCCCAACATTGGCGGATTGGACCGCCCGGCACAGGCGGATCTAAGCGTGCGGGTCCGCGAAGGATCGGGCCGCCCCGTGGAACGGCGGATGTCCCGCCCCGTCATGCCAACAAACCCGATCATCGGGATCCGGCCCGAATTCAACGATATCGCACCCGAGAATTCGACCCCTGCATTTTCACTTCTGGCGGTTGGTCCGGGCCTTGAACCCGTGGCGATGCCGGTGCGCTGGCGGGTGAACCGGGTGCGCACGCATTACCAATGGTATCAACAATACGGTGCCTGGAAATGGGAACCGTTCACCACACGGACCGAGGTCGCAAGCGGAACCGCCACGCTGGCTGACGCACCGGTTCAAGTCGCGGCGCCCGTCGAATGGGGCCGCTATGAAATCGTCGTAGAACAGGTCGGCGGCGCCGAGATGGGCGCCTCGCACGGGTTTTACGCGGGCTGGTATGCCCCTGCCGACGCCAGCGCCACACCGGACACTTTGGATGTATCGCTGGATCGCCCCGGTTATACGATCGGGGACACAGCCCGTTTGCGCGTTGTGCCGCGCTATGCCGGCAAGGCGTTGGTCACCGTGTTGTCCAACCGCCTGATCGACAAAAAGACCGTTGATCTGGCCGAGGGCGAAAACCTGATTGACCTGCCCGTTACCGAAGATTGGGGCGCAGGGGCCTATGTCACCGTGTCCCTGGTGCGGCCCATGGATGTCGCGGCGGGGCGCAACCCCGCACGGGCCATGGGGGTGAGTTATGCCAAGATTGACCCCGGCGAAAAGTCCCTGTCGGTGCGCTTTGACGCCCCAACAGACGCTGACCCGCGCGGGCCATTGGTTGCGGCGGTGCAGGTTGACGGTATCGCGGCGGGCGAAACCGCCTGGGTGACCGTGGCCGCCGTCGATCTGGGCATCTTGAACCTGACCGGGTTCAACACCCCGGACCCGCAGGACCATTACTTTGGTCAACGCCGTTTGGGGGTGGATATCCGCGACCTTTATGGACGGTTGATCGACGGCATGAACGGGACAATGGGCGCAGTCCGATCCGGTGGCGATGCGTCGGCCCGGATGCAGACCCAAAGCCCGCCACCCACCGAAGACCTGGTCGCCTATTTCAGCGGCCCGGTTCAGGTCGGCCCCGATGGCCGGGCCGTGGTCACGTTTGATTTGCCCGAATTCAACGGCACTGTGCGCCTTGCCGCTTTGGCCTGGACCCCAACAGCCGTTGGGTCCGCCGAAACAGATGTCCTGGTGCGCGACCCCGTTGTTGTCACAGCCAGCCTGCCCCGGTTTCTGGCACCCGGCGACACGTCAACCCTGTTGTTGGAAATTGTCCACGCGTCCGGCCCCGTGGGCCGGGCCGGGTTGGATGTGACGGCGGAGGGCGTTGCATTGGGCGGCAGCATTCCTTCGGGAATTGACCTATCCGACAAGGGCAAGGTGACACTGCGCCTGCCGGTCACGGCAGGTGAGGTGGGCGATCATTCCATTCAGGTCGCGTTGACCACACCGGGCGGCAAGGCGTTGCGCAAATCACTGGTGATCCCGGTGCGCGCGAATGATCCCGAGGTTTCGACGACGCGGCGGTTTTCGCTGGCCAAGGGCGGGACGTTCACACTGGACGCCGCCGTTTTTGCCGGACTGCGTGCTGGCACGGGCCAAGCCATCGTTTCCGCCGGGCCATTGGCGCGGCTGGATGCGCCGGAATTGTTGGCGACGCTGAACCGGTATCCATACGGATGCACCGAACAGGTGACTTCCAAGGCGATGCCGCTTCTTTACCTGTCATCGGTTGCCCAAGCGATGGGGGTCGCGACCCGGCCGCAAATTGATGACCGGATTGAACAGGCGATCACATCGGTTCTGACGCGGCAGGCATCGAATGGGGCCTTTGGCCTGTGGCGGGCGCAATCGGGGGATTTCTGGTTGGATGCCTATGTCTCGGACTTCTTGTCGCGCGCAAGGGGTGAGGGGCATGTCGTACCTGAAACCGCGTTTCGTCAGGCGATGGATAACCTGCGCAATCGCATCAACTATGCCCCGGACTTCGATGCCACGACCAATGGCGGCGGCGGGGATATTGCCTATGCACTGATGGTTCTTGCGCGTGAAGGGGCCGCAACCATGGGCGATCTGCGCTATTTTGCCGATGTAAAAGGCGAGGATTTCGCAACACCCCTGGCGGCCGCGCAGCTGGGAACTGCGCTGGCGTTTTACGGGGATCAACTGCGCGCGGATGCGATGTTTGCCATCGCCGCGCGCAAGATGACCGAACGCGATACACAAGCCGAGGCGCAGATCATGCGGGCCGATTACGGGACCAACCTGCGCGATGCTGCGGGCCTGTTGTCGCTGGCGGTCGAGGCCGGTTCGGACGTGATTGACCGCGCGCAACTGGCCGCACGGATTGGCGCGGCCGAAGGGCCACTTTCCACACAGGAAAGCGTTTGGACCTTGCTGGCGGCCAAGGCGTTGGTGGATGACCCAAGTGTCGCGGGCATTTCAGTCGATGGGCAATTGGTCAAAGGGCCGATGGTGCGCGCGGTCGAAGCGCGCGCCGCCATTGGCATGGCCATTCGCAACGAAGGTGAACGCGATACCGATATCACCCTGACGACAATCGGCGTGCCCCAGGCACCCGTCCCTGCGGGAGGGTATGGATACGAAATCACCCGGCATTATTACACGATGCAGGGGGATCCGGTCACGCCGGATGTGGTGTCCACGGGAACCCGGCTGGTTGTGGTTTTGCGCGTAACACCGTTTGAAAAGACCGGAGCGCGATTGATGGTGAATGATCCGCTGCCTGCCGGGTTTGAAATCGACAATCCCAACCTGCTGCGGTCCGGCGATATTCGCGCGCTGAAATGGCTTAAGACGATTCCAATGCAAACCACGGAATTCAGGGCGGACAGGTTTCTTGCCGCGGTCGATTGGCGATCTGACAAGTCATTTGACCTGGCCTATGTGGTGCGCGCGATTTCGCCGGGCGATTATCACCACCCGGCCGCATTCGTCGAAGACATGTACCGCCCCCGGTATCGCGCCCGAACTGGGGCGGGACGGGTGCGCGTCACGCAATGACACGGCGCGCCGGACTTTCCCTGGCCGCTGTGGCCCTGCTGTTGGGGGTGTTGGCAGGCGGGCGAGATGCCTTTGACGATTGGGTGGACAGCACCAACCTGCCCGTGCTGGCGCCGGAAACCTCGGTCGAAATGCGGGATCGGTCGGGGGCATTGTTGCGCGCTTATACGGTTGCGGATGGACGGTGGCGGCTGGGGGTGGACCCCGACCGCGTTGATCCGCTTTTCCTGCGGATGTTGATCGCGTTCGAAGACAGGCGTTTTGCCAGCCACCACGGCGTTGATCCGCGTGCCGTGGGCCGGGCCGTTTGGCAGGCGCTGCGCCACGGGCGCTTTGTTTCGGGTGGGTCCACCCTGACAATGCAGGTCGCGCGTTTGTTGGAAGAAAGCGGAACCGGGCGGTGGCCCGGCAAGCTGAGACAGGCGCGTGTTGCCCTGGCGCTGGATCGACGGCTGAGCAAGGCCGACATCCTGCAATTGTACCTGACCCTGGCCCCATATGGCGGCAATCTTGAGGGTGTGCGCGCCGCGACCCTGGCATGGTTCGGCAAGGAACCGGCCCGTTTGACCCCGGCAGAGGCGGCGTTGTTGGTCGCCCTGCCCCAGGCACCCGAGTCGCGACGCCCGGACATCAACCGGGCCGGGGCCATTGCCGCGCGCAATCGCGTTCTGGACCGGATGCAGGCTGCGGGCGTGTTGGACGCTGACAGGGTGATTGCGGCGCGGTCCGATCCGGTTCCGTATGGACGCAGGGCGTTTCCAACGTTTGCCCCCCATTTGACGGACAGGGTGCGGCGTGACGAAAAGGATCGCGGGCTTCACGCGCTGACACTTGACCAGGGGGCGCAAGCCGCGTTGGAGACGTTGGCCCGAAAGGTTGTGCGGGGAACCGCCAGGGGCGTGTCCGTCGCCATCCTTGCCGCGACCCACGCAACCGGAGAGGTCGTCGCCTCGGTCGGGTCGGCGGGCTATGACGCTTCGAACGGGCGGCATGGGTTCGTGGATATGACGCGCGCTGTGCGTTCACCCGGATCAACGCTGAAACCGCTGGTTTACGCGATGGCCTTTGATGCCGGACTTGCCCATCCTGAAACGTTGATTGCGGATCGCCCGGTGTCATTTGGCACCTATGCGCCACAGAATTTTGATGGGAATTTCCGGGGAGAAGTGCGGGTGGCCGAGGCATTGCGCCAATCCTTGAACATCCCGGTTGTTTTGCTGACCGATGCGCTTGGGCCCGAAAACCTGATGGCGGCATTGCGCCGCGCGGGGACAGAACCGGTGTTGCCGGGGGGCAAGCCGGGGTTGGCCGTGTCCCTGGGCGGGGTCGGTGTCACGTTAGAGGATTTGGTGACGCTTTATGGCGGGTTGGCACGCGGAGGCGCGGCCCAATCCCTAAGCTGGCGTTTGGATGGGTCGGATATGGCACCAAGACAGGTGGTGTCGCGCGCGGCCGCCTGGCAGGTGGGGCATATCCTGGCGGGGATGGCGCCGCCACCGGGGGCGCCGACGAACCGGTTGGCTTATAAAACCGGGACAAGTTATGGGCACCGCGACGCATGGGCCATTGGGTTTGACGGACGCCATGTCATCGGGGTTTGGATCGGGCGGCCGGACGGCACGCCTGTGCCGGGGGCGTTCGGGGCGGATATGGCCGCGCCGGTGTTGTTTGAGGCTTTTCAGCGGGTGAAGCCCGCGCTTGACCCCCTACCGCCGCCGCCGGCCGAGGCCCTGGTCGTTGGTCCTTCGGGATTGCCAGATCCATTGCGCCGGTTCCTTGGGCGTCAAAGCGTGTTTGCGCCGGATCGGGATGCGCCGGTTCTGGCCTTTCCGCCGGATGGGGCGGTGTTGGA
Source organism: Pseudooceanicola sp. (assembly GCA_050633485.1). Classification (GTDB taxonomy): domain Bacteria; phylum Pseudomonadota; class Alphaproteobacteria; order Rhodobacterales; family Rhodobacteraceae; genus Pseudooceanicola. The sequence continues at coordinate 77,138 of JBOEGP010000020.1, read as the reverse complement.
CGTGGCTGGAACAGGTGTGCCCGTGCGCGTACGTGCCGGGACGCCGCCGTTCACATGGTTGGTCAGTGGCCGCCCGGTAGAGATCGCCGTGCGGCGGCGCGACATTCTGTTGAACGGGTTGGGCCGCGGGTTTGCCGAAATCGCGGTGATTGACGCGATCGGGCGGGCGGCACGGGTGCGCATCGAAGTCGAATGAGGCGCTTTGGGGAAAGGCCGGGGGGCTGTCTGCCCCCCGGACCCCCCGAAAGTATTTTTTGGAAAGATGAAGGTGGTGGGCCCTGAGACTCAGAGCCGTTCGATGGCGATTGCGATGCCTTGTCCGCCGCCGATGCACATTGTGATCAGTGCCTTTGAGCCACCGACCCGTTCCAGTTCATAGAGCGCCTTGACCGTGACAATAGCCCCGGTTGCGCCGACCGGGTGGCCGAGGGCGATAGCGCCGCCGTTCGGGTTCACCTTGGCTGGATCGAGGCCGAGGCCCTTGTTCACGGCGAGGGCCTGTGCGGCGAAGGCTTCGTTGGATTCGATCACGTCGAAGTCCGACGCGGAGAGGCCGGTGCGTTCGAAGAGTTTTTCAACGGCTGGCACGGGGCCGATACCCATCACTTCGGGGCGTACACCAGCGTGGGCATAGCCGAGGATACGGGCCTTGGGTTTGAGCCCTGCCTTTTCAGCGGCGTCTGCGCGGGCCAGGACAAGGGCGGCGGCACCGTCATTGATGCCGGATGCGTTGCCTGCCGTGACGCGACCGTCTTTTTGGAACGCGGCGCGCAGGCCAGCGAGCCCGTCGAGAGTTGTGGCGGCTTTGACGTGTTCGTCGGTGTCAAAATCAACGAGGGCACGCTTTTGTTTCACTTCGACCGGGACGATCTGGGACTTGAAATGCCCGGCCTCGATCGCGGCGGCGGCGCGGCGTTGGCTTTCCAGTGCGAAATCGTCCATTGCGGCGCGGGTGATATCGTGTTCATCGGCGACATTTTCCGCCGTCACGCCCATGTGGCCGGTGCCAAAAGGGCAGTTCAGCGCGCCGAGCATCATGTCCAACGTGCGGATGTCGCCCATTTTCTGACCCCAGCGTTGTTCCGGGACAATATAGGGCGACCGGGACATGTTTTCGGCCCCGCCTGCGACACCGAAATCAGCATCGCCCAGCATGAGGGACTGAACCACAGACACAATCGCCTGCGCACCGGAGCCGCAGAGTCGGTTGACGTTCATTGCCGGTGTCGTGTCGGGGATACCGGCCTGAATGGCGGCCACGCGGGACAGGTACATGTCGCGCGGTTCGGTGTTGATCACATGGCCAAAGGCGACATGGCCGATCTGGGCGCCTTCGACACCGGCGCGGTCCAGCGCGGCCTTGGTGGCGACGGTGCCAAGTTCGATCGGCGTGGTCGCCGCGAGGCTGCCGCCGAACGTTCCAATCGCCGTGCGCGCGCCGTCCAGAATAACGATGTCGGTCATTTGTCTTTCTCCCTTGCCGGCGGCGCATGCGGAATGCCCTGCGCACCATTTTACTTTGGTCTGTCTTGCCCCGCCCGGTGCGATCTTGCAACCTGACCGGCCCGAAAACACGGCAAAATCAACAATCTGACGCGCGGTGGTGGCCCTGTGGCCGCCCGCGCGACGTCGGGTTTCATCGGCGCACCTGCCCGCGCGCGCCACGTATTGGGCCTAGGCCCAGGGCGCGACCTCGTCCGGGGAAAGAGGTTCAGGGAGAAGGGGAACGCGCCCGCCTTGCGTCAGCAGAAAGCATGAATGTCCTTCGAATACCGCAACGGCCAGCGGGCGCCCCATAGCGGCACCGCCATCAAGGTCGATGTGATTTCCGAAGTGGCGCGGCGCCGGAATCGCCGTATGGCCATGCACCACAAGCCATGGGTGTGGGTCCGTGTGATCCAGAAATTCGGCGCGGATCCAGACAAGGTCATCCTGATGCTGATCCTTGAGCGGCACCCCGGGGCGGATGCCCGCATGGGCAAACAACAGATCGCCGCGCACTTCGACTGACGACAGCGACGCCAGGAAGTCCACATGTGATCGAGGCACGGCCCGCGCGAATTGGGCGTGCAATTCAGTTGCTGAGATTTGCGCCGTGGCATCGACGCCATAGGTTGCCATTGCTGTGCCGCCAAACCGGCGGTGGGTCCATTGCAGGCCCGATTTGATCTGTGGATCCGTCACGGTGCCGTCTGTCAGATACCTGAGCATCATCCGGTCATGATTGCCCAGCAGACAGGTCCAGCGACGTCCCTGGCCCAATCCGGTGATCAGAACGTCAAGCACGCCGCGGCTGTCCGGCCCGCGATCGACATAATCCCCAAGGAAGATCACCTCGTCCTGGGCCGTGGCGCCGTCTGCTTCGATCAGGGCCAAGGCCCCTTCCAGCATTTCGCGCTGACCATGGATGTCCGGGATGGTGTAAATCGGCATGACAAAAGTGAACCATGGGATCGTCGAAATGAAAAGGGCCGCCACACGGGCGGCCCTGCAAACCAAGGGGTCAATTGACCCGCATCAGGCGACGTCGAAAACCAGCGGTTTCACACTTTCAAAGACACCCGTCGCTTCGAGTGCGGCAAGCGTTTCCTCGCTTGGGCCTTCGTCGAGGTAGAGCAACGCGATCGCCTCGCCGCCTTCGACGGAACGGCCAAGGGTAAAGTTCGCGATGTTCATGCCCGCCGCGCCCATGGTGGCGCCAAGGGTGCCGATAACACCCGGAACATCCTTGTTGGTGGTATAGAGCATATGGCTACCCACCTCGGCGTCGATGTTGATGCCCTTGATCTGGATGAACCGCGGTTTGCCGTCGCTGAAACATGTGCCCGCGATGGAACGTTCGCGTTTTTCTGTGACGACAGTGACCTTGATATAGCCATCAAACACACCGGATTTCGATTGATTGGTGGTCGAAATCTGGATGCCGCGTTCCTGTGCGACAACGGGGGCGGACACCATGTTCACGTCCGGGTTCACCTTTTTCATGATCCCGGCGATGACCGAACAATTCAGCGCGGCCAGGTTCATGTCTGAAACGGTGCCATCGTACAGGATGTTGATCGCCTTGATCGGTTCATCCGTCATCTGGCCAATGAACGCGCCCAAATGCCCGGCAAGGGACACCCAAGGGCCCATGACCTTGGCCTCTTCTGCGGTCATCGACGGCATGTTCAGCGCGTTTTCAACCGCCCCATCCAACAGGTAGTTCGACATCTGTTCGGCCACCTGCAGGGCAACATTTTCCTGTGCCTCGGTCGTGGCGGCCCCAAGGTGCGGCGTGCAGACAACGTTTGGCAGACCGAACAGCGGGTTTTCAGTGGCGGGTTCTTCGGAAAACACATCGAACGCTGCCCCGGCCACGTGCCCGGATTGCAGCATTTCGGCCAGTGCCACCTCGTCCACCAGACCGCCACGGGCGCAGTTGATGATCCGCACGCCCTTTTTGGTTTTGGCAAGGTTTTCGCGCCCAAGGATATTCTTTGTCTGATCCGTGAACGGCACATGCAGAGTGATGAAGTCGGCCCGCGCGAGAAGGTCTTCGAGTTCGACCTTTTCGACGCCCATCTTGTCGGCCTTGTCTTCGGACAGGAAGGGATCATAGGCGATCACCTTCATCTTCAGACCACGGGCGCGGTCACAAACGATGCCGCCAATGTTGCCCGCACCGATAACGCCAAGGGTCTTTGCCGTAAGTTCGACCCCCATGAATTTCGATTTCTCCCATTTGCCTGCATGGGTGGATGCGCTGGCTTCTGGAATTTGGCGGGCGACGGCGAACATCATCGCGATGGCGTGTTCGGCCGTCGTGATCATGTTGCCGAAGGGTGTGTTCATAACGATCACGCCCTTTTTCGACGCGGCGTCTTTGTCCACATTGTCGGTGCCGATCCCGGCGCGGCCGATAACCTTTAGGTTCGTCGCGTTTTCCAGAATTTTCTCGGTCACTTTGGTGGCGGACCGGATGGCAAGACCATCGTATTGGCCGATAACCTCGGCCAGTTTGTCCTTGTCCTTGCCCAGATCGGGCTGAAAATCGACGTCGATGCCGCGATCCTTGAAGATCTGGACAGCCGCGGCAGAAAGTTTGTCAGAGATGAGTACGCGGGGGGCCATGAGTGGACTCCTTAACATTTGAATTGGGTGTGACAGGCGGGGTTTGCCCCGCCCATCCGCTGGATCGGGCCGCGCGCCAGACTTGTCCGGCGCGGGGCTGTCCGTCCGGTTATCCTTGGGCGGCGATTTCGGCTTCGAAGGCCCATTCGACCCACGGCATCAGGGCCGCGACATCGCTGGTTTCGATCGTGCCACCACACCAGATGCGCAACCCGGCGGGCGCGTCGCGATAGGCACCCAGGTCAAGCCCGACCGCTTCGGCCTCGAGTCGTTTTGCAACCGCCTTGGCAAAAGCTGCGCCGTCTTTGATCCGGTCATCGGTGAACTTGAGGCAGACCGAGGTGTTGGAAAGTGTCGCCGGATCCTTGGCCAGAAAGTCGATCCAGTCATGCAGTTCGACGAAATCGGCAATCGCCTTGGTGTTGGCATTGGCGCGGGCCATCATGCCCTTAAGGCCGCCCACAGAGCGCGCCCATTCCAGCGCGACAAGATAATCTTCGACAGCAAGCATCGACGGCGTGTTGATCGTTTCGCCCTTGAAAATACCGTCGATCAACTTGCCGCCCTTGGTCAGGCGGAAAATCTTGGGCATTGGCCATGCGGGGGAATAGCTTTCCAGCCGTTCGACCGCGCGGGGCGACAAGATCAGCATGCCGTGCGCCGCTTCGCCGCCCAGCACTTTTTGCCAGGAAAACGTTGTGACATCCAATTTGTCCCACGGCAGGTCCTGGGCAAAGGCGGCGCTGGTCGCGTCGCAAATGGCCAGGCCCTCGCGGTCAGCGGGAATTGCATCGCCGTTTGGAACGCGCACGCCACTGGTGGTGCCGTTCCATGTGAACACCACATCGGTGTTGAAATCGACCGTGGTCAGATCGACGATCTCGCCATAGTCGGCTTCTTTAATCTCGGCGTCGATTTTCAGCTGCTTGACCACGTCGGTCACCCAGCCAGAGCCAAAGCTTTCCCATGCGAGCATGGTCGCCTTGCGCGCGCCCAGCATCGACCACATCGCCATTTCCATCGCGCCAGTGTCAGATGCGGGCACGATCCCGATCTTGTAATCGGCAGGGATGCCAAGCACCTCGCGCGTGCCTTCGATGGCCGCCTTCAGCTTGTCTTTGCCAATCGCGGCACGGTGTGACCGGCCCAAGGCGGCATCGGACAGCTTGTCGAGTGTGAAAGTGGGGATTTTGGCGCAGGGGCCAGAAGAGAAACGCGGATTCGCCGGCCGCGTAGCCGGAGCGTTGGTCGCCATTGATGGTATCCTTACAGATAATCGCCCTTCGTTGGGGAAGGGTGTCCCGCTGATGCGTATACGGGCGATTCGGTGCCCCTGCAATGAACGAGATGCCGCATTTGCACGATGTTCGGTCGAATTCCGCTTGCCCGGGGATTACCGTGTCGCCTATCGGAAACCTTTCCCGATTGCCTGCTGGAGGTCCCATGCTGCCTGATCCCACCAATCCAACCCCGGTTTCCATGCCGGACGGCACGCCAATTCCCAGTGTTTTCCAACTGTCGGGTGTAAAACAGCACCCCAACATCACCGTTGGGCGCGGCGCCTATGCCAGTGACAATGCGCTGCCTGACGACATTCTTCAGACCCTCGCGCCATACCTTTTTCCCGGCGCGCCGGAAAAGCTGACGATCGGGCCATTCTGCCAGATCGCAGAAGGGGCGCGTTTCATCACGTCCTCCGCCAATCACCCAATGGGCGGGGTCACGACATTTCCTTTCGCGATTTTTGATCCCGCGCGCTTTGTTTCTTACGCGTTTGAGGTCGGGCCGAAACCGGACACCGTGATTGGCGCGGATTGCTGGATTGGGCGGGATGCGCTGATCCTGCCGGGTGCGCAGATCGGGAATGGCGTGATCATTCAGGCCGGGGCCGTTGTGCGCGGCACGGTCCCTGATTATGCGATCGTTGGCGGAAACCCGGCACAGATCATCCGCATGAGGTTCGCGGAAAATGACATCGCCCGCCTGTTGGACCTGGCATGGTGGAATTGGCCCGACGCGGCCATATCATCCGCCATTGGCCCCTTGGAAAGTGGCGATATAGACGCGCTGGTTGCGCTGAAACCCGACGCCTGACCGCACCTGACGCACCGCGCCCTGCGATATTTACCAAGTCCTGCGTGATCGGGCCCGCCCCGTCCGATTGGCTCGGCATGTTTGGCATACCCTATTCGCGTGGCTTGCACCCTTGGCAGAAACCCGGCAACACAGGCCAAATTCGCCTGATGATAATTCCCGACGCAAAGGTCGATGGCCATGACATTCACAGCCACCATACTTGCCGCCCCCGCATCCCGTGCACTGGACCCTGCATTGGTCGACTCTCTGCGCAATGCCTGGGGCGGTGGCGATGCCGTGTGGCTGGCCCCGGACGAGGCCGCGGAATTCACCCTTTCAGACATGCCCGCAAACCGATGGCAGGTTTGGGAAGACGTGCAAAAACTGGGCGTTGACCTGGTTGTTCAACCAACCAAAGGACGCCGCAAAAAGATGCTGCTAGCCGACATGGACAGCACGATGATCCAACAGGAATGCATCGACGAACTGGCGGAAGAGGCCGGCGTCGGCGCGCAGGTCAAAGACATCACCGCCCGTGCCATGAACGGAGAACTGGATTTCGACGGCGCGCTGAGTGAACGTGTCGGGTTGCTCAAAGGGCTGCCAGAAGCGGTGATCGCCACGGTCCTTGAAACGCGGATTGACCTGATGCCCGGCGGCCCCACTCTTTTGGCCACGATGAAGGCCAACGGGGCCTATGCGGCCTTGGTGTCAGGTGGGTTTACCGCGTTCACAACCCACGTGGCCGCGACACTTGGGTTTGACGAACATCGCGCCAATATCCTTTTGGCGCAGGATGGTGCTCTCACCGGCAAGGTGGCGCGCCCAATCCTTGGCCGCGAGGCGAAAGTTCAGGCGCTTGAGGAGATCACGGCGCGTCTGGGGATCACGACCGCGGATGTGATCGCGGTTGGCGACGGGGCAAATGACCTTGGGATGTTGAAACGGGCTGGTATGGGTGTCGCGTTGCACGCCAAGCCAGTGGTCGCCGCCGAATGCGACATTCGGATCAACTTCGGTGATCTGACCGCCCTGCTTTTTGTCCAGGGATATGCGCGGGATGAATTCGCGGGCGCGTAAAGACGTGTTGAGGATCTAATTAACATTTGCGTTAATTAACGAATCGCGCAATCATTTATCTATGAATGATCTGCCCCGAACATTTGCCGCCCTGTCTGATGCCACCCGCCTCTCGCTTGTGGAACAGATGATGCGAAACGGTGAAATGCCTGCGGGTGCGTTCCTGGCAACAGCCGGCATTTCGGCACCGGCCATATCGCGGCACCTAAAGGTGCTGCGCGAGGCAGGATTGGTCAACCAGAGGGTCAAGGGCACGCACCGTTTTTATTCCGTCCGCCCTGAGGCGTTGCGCATGGTCGCAGACTGGACACTCGATCACCGCGCCTTTTGGACAAACAGCCTTGATCGGCTGGACGACATGCTGGCGCTTGACCCTGAAGGGGACACGCCATGAAGGACTCCGATGCGAACAAGCTGGAGTTTGTGCGGGACTATCCGGTCGGACTGGCCCGATTGTGGCAAGCGGTGACCGACCCGGCGGAAATCGTGAAATGGTTTGGCCCCGAGGGTGTCGACATTGTCACCTGCGAGATGGACTTCACGGCGCGCGGTCCCTGGTCATGCGTCATGGTCGGCCGCGAAAGCAAAAACCGATTCAAAGTGACTGGTGAGGTGACGAAGGTGTCTGTGCCATCAAACGGGACCGGATCGGTTAGTTTCACCTGGGGTTGGCACGACGACGCCGACGGTCGCGGCGACGAAAGCCATGTGACCCTGGACGTCACAGAAATTGCATCTGGCGCGCGCCTGACATTGATCCACCGCGCCCTTGCAGACATGGAAACCACCCAAAGCCATTCCAAGGGCTGGTTGTCGACACTCGGAAAACTGGATCAGATCCTCGCGCCCTAGGCGCGAAACACTTATTGCGGAGCACCCCAAGATGCCGAAATTTCTGTATATTTATCATGGCGACGTTTCATCGATGCCATCAACACCCGAAGCCCAGGACGCCGCCATGAAAGCATGGGGCGCGTGGATGTCGTCGCTGGGCGCGGCGTTGATCGACCCCGGCCAACCGGTTGGCAAATCAAAATCCGTCACAGCCCAAGGCGTGGTCGATGACGTGGCCAACGCGGCCTTTGGATATACGATAATCGAAGCCCCGGACATCGAAGCGGCCTGCCAAATGGCCGCGGGGAATCCGATGATAACCGATGGCGGTTCGGTCGAGGTCGCAGAAATCATACCGATGGACATGTGATTCACGTCCTTACACGGGGGGCGCTGCCCCCCACGGCCTTTGGCCTTCCCCCCGAAGTATTTATTGAAAGATGAAGAGGCAAAATCGCGCCTGTCTTCATCTTTCTAAAAATACTTCCGCCGGAGGCATCCGACCCATCCAAACCAGGCGCCAATCGGGCCCGGGCGGGTCATTCGCCATAAGGGATCCAGACGGTTTTCACCTCGGTCGCGGCGTCAAGAAACGTGCGCCCCTCGGCCAAGGCCCAATCCGTTTTTTGAGCATCGTTCGTCCAGGTGCGCTTGAGGTTTCCTGCGCTGTACGTTTCGATTTCCTGCGCCAGTGGCGTTGAAGAAAAGCTCCACACAGCGTCGATATCCAGATGTTTGGCCAGTTCGGGTGCGAGCGCGGCGTGGGATCCTGTCAGAATATTCACCACTCCGCCGGGCACATCTGAGGTGTCCAGAACCTGATAAAAGTCGGTTGCGGCCAGGGGAAATGCCTCGGACGCGACAAGGACGGCGCGATTGCCCATAGCGATGGCCGGCGCCATAAGCGAGACGAGGCCAAGAAGGGGGGCCTCGTCCGGGCAAATCGCCCCGATCACGCCGACGGGTTCGCGCATGGCAAGGGCCACCCCCCGGATTGGCACATTACGCACATCTCCACCGTATTTGTCGGCCCATGCTGCATAGGTGAAAAGGCGGCGCACGGCTGCTTCGACCTCTTCCGCGCCGCCCTGACCTGTCATCGCGTCGATGCGAGCGGAAAATTCTCCGGCCCGTGCCGACAGGTTTTCCGCGATAAAAAACAGGATTTGCGCCCTGAGGTGCCCGGTGGATTTGGCCCAGCCATTTGCCCCACGGGCGGCTTCCACGGCGTTTCGAATGTCTTTTCTGTTGGCGATCCCAACATGGCCAAGCTGCGCGCCGTTTTTGCCAAACACCGTCTGTGCATAGCCGCCATCGGGGCGCGCCTGCTTGCCCCCGACATAGAGTTTGGCCGTCCGATCCAGGCCATCCGGCGCGGATTGTTTTCCCGTTTTGGGTTTCAGTTGCTTGAGCGGCGCCCTTTTTGCCCTTGGTTTGGAATAGGCCATCAGCCCTTCGGGGCCGCCCTCGCGGCCAAAGCCGCTTTCGCGCACACCGCCGAATCCGGCGGCGGCGTCGAACATGTTGGTGCCGTTCACCCAGACAACGCCCGCCGCCAGTTTGGGCGCGATGTCGAGCGCAAGGTTGACGTTTTCGCTCCAGATCGTCGCAGCAAGGCCATAGCGGGTATTGTTGGCCAGTTGCACTGCCTCGGCCGGGGTGCGGAACGTCATCGACACAAGAACGGGGCCAAAGATTTCGTCCTGCATTAACGCGTCAGATGGGCCCAGACCGGTGATCAGGGTTGGCGGGTAATAGCAGCCCTTTTCAGGCATCTCGCAGGCGGCACGGTACACTTCGCCGGACGTGTTGGCGTCCACAAGCCGTGTGATGGTATCACGTTGCACTGGATCAACCAGCGCGCCCACGTCGATGCATTTGTCCAGCGGGTCGCCAACGCGCAGCTTGTCCATTCGCGCCTTGAGGCGCTTGTGGAATTCGCCCGCGATCGGTTCCTGCACCAAAAGGCGTGACCCGGCACAGCACACCTGCCCCTGATTGAACCAGATCGCATCGACCAGACCTTCGATGGCGCTGTCGATGTCTGCGTCATCAAACACGATATAAGGGGATTTCCCGCCGAGTTCGAGCGTCAGGGATTTGCCTGACCCCGCCGTTGCCTTTCGGATGATGCGCCCCACTTCGGTCGAACCTGTGAACGCGATTTTGTCCACGTCCGACGCCACCAGCGCCGCGCCTGTTTCACCATCCCCTGTGACGATATTGATGACGCCGGGTGGCACGCCTGCTTCTTCGCAGATTTCCGCGAACACCATGGCAGAAAGCGACGTGTATTCCGCCGGTTTCAGCACGACGGTGTTGCCCATGGCGATGGCCGGGGCGATTTTCCAGGCCAGCATCAAAAGGGGGAAATTCCACGGAATGATCTGTCCACAGACTCCGAGCGGTTCGCGGTCAGCCATTTCGCTGTCGGACAATTGCGCCATACCGGCGTGATAATAGAAATGCCGGGCGACCAGCGGGATATCAATGTCGCGGCTTTCGCGGATCGGCTTACCGTTGTCCAGCGTTTCGATCACCGCCAACAAACGGGCGTGTTTCTGCACCAGCCGCGCGATCGCGTACAGCACCTTGGCCCGTGCGTGCCCATCCAGCGCGGCCCAGCCAGGCTGCGCCTTGCGGGCGGCGGCGACGGCGGCATTCACTTCCTTTTCAGTGGATTTTGTCAATCCGGCAAGGCGATCGCCGGTGGCCGGGTTGGACAGGGTCATGTCATCCCGCAGGGGCCCCCATTTGCCGCCAACGTAGTTCCCGGCAATGCCACCGCGCGCGGCGATCCAGGCCAATGCCTCGGCCGCGCTTTCGGGGGCGGGGCCATACTCCATGCTGTGCAGAATGTCTTTTACGGTCATGGCGTTATCCAATCGGGTGGCGGTAGGCGGCGGAATAGGCGCCGGTGACATGGTGTTCCAACTGGCGTTCGATATCGCCCAACAGCGACGATGCGCCGAACCGAAAGAGGTCCGGCGAAAGCCAGCGGTTGCCCAATTCCTCTTTCACCATTGCCAAATAGGTGAGGGCATCCTTGGCCTTGGAAATTCCGCCTGCGGGTTTGTATCCGACCCTGATGCCGGTCCGGTCGTGATAGGCCCGGATCGCTCGCATCATGACAAGGGACACGGGCAGCGTTGCGTTCACGCCTTCCTTGCCGGTCGAGGTTTTGATGAAATCCGCCCCCGCCATCATGCAGACAAGCGAGGCGCGCGCAACATTGCGCAATGTCCCCAATTCCCCTGTGGCCAGGATCGCCTTGACATGGGCGTCGCCGCAAGCGGCCCGGAATTCGCGCATTTCGTCATAAAGCGCCTGCCAGTTCCCGCTCAGGACATGGCGGCGGGAAATCACGATGTCGATTTCACTCGCCCCGGCGGCGACGCTTTCGCCAATCTCTGCGACGCGAAGGTGAAACGGCGAAAGCCCGGCAGGAAAGCCGGTCGAAACCGCGGCAACCGGAATGCTGGACCCTTCGAGCGCGCGCACGGCGGCGGGAACCATTTCGTGATAAACGCATATCGCGCCAACCGTGATCCCGCCGACGCCGAGCGCATCCAGGATATCGGCGCGGACAGGGTGGCGCCCCTTGGCGCACAGGCGGCGGACGCGATCCTGGGTGTCGTCACCGGACAGGGTTGTCAAATCAATGCAACTGATCGCCTTGAGAAGCCACGCCGCCTGATAATCCTTTTTGACGGATCGGCGCCCCGGCAGGGTCGCGGCCCGGCGTTCGATTGCGGATGTGTTGGCCTGAACACCCCGCACCCAATCCATATCAAGGTCCATGCCTGGATTGCGTGGTTCCAAAGTCTGGGGCAGGCCAGGGGCCGATGTGGCCTGGCGTGTCTTGTCCATGCGGGCTCCTCCCGGTGTTGGGGAAACCGTCTCATGCCGGGCAAATCTTGGCAAGCGTCGGACGTGTTGCCGCCGCCACGTCAGTGATGCGCCTGACCGCGCGCAGGGATCAAGCCGGGGCACGGCGCATGGGCGCGCATGATCTAGCGCCCGTTGGGCTGGCCCAGACGAAACCGCGCGCCAATCGTCTTCATCCCTTTTTCCGCCATGACGGCCGCGCTTGCGCGGGTGACAGGTGCGCCCTGTGTCACCAATGCCGAACAATAGGCATCATGGCCGGGACCGTCGCCAAGAACGGCCAATTGCTGACCCAGCCAAAGCGCCCGTGTTGCGGCCAGTTCGGCGCCCAGCAACTGGCCCATGATGGCGCCGTGATCCCCCGCCAGTGCGGCACTTCGCAAACCCGTGGCCAGACGTTCCGGTCGCGACAACGCGCCGGACAGGGCGGTGTCATCGGGGTGTGCGTTGGCCGCCTGAAGTGTTGCGGCGATCCCCAGGGTCAGGCTGCTTTGCAGGAACACCGCTTCGCCCGCGCTGATGCTGAGCCAATGGGTCACCGGGCCGGGCAGGCAGATGACACCGTCCCATCCGTCGTTCAGGGCCAGGAACCCCAATGCGGTCAATCGCCCACCCGATATGCGGTGCAGCGGGGCGGATTGTTCAAACCCCGGAAGGATCAGGGCGTCAGGGCCTGTCAGCAATTGATCCGGCAGGACCGATGATGGCAATTTGTCGGGCGGGGCGCCTTCGGCACCGGCGACCAGAATGCGATCGGCGGGCAACGTTTCAAACGCGGCGCGACAGGCCCCCGCATCCAGCGGTTTGACCAATGTCGCCCCGTCGAATTCCCAGCCGCGCATCGCTGCTTCGGTGTTCCAAATGCCGACCCAAATCATTGTGCCGTCTTAGGTCGCGCGTGGGTCAGGTGCAATGCCATGACTATGACGCCACCACGCGCGGGGCCGTCAGGCGTTGGTGGGCATCATATTGGGCAAGAAAAACCTCTCCTGTCAGATCTTTCAGAAAATGCGACCGTTTCAGGCGATCCATCACCGGGCCTTTCACCTCGCTCAGGTGTAGGCGGATGCCCATTTCATCCAGACGGCGGTTGATTTCCTCAAGGCTTTCCAACGCGGACAGGTCGATTTCGTTGACGGCAGAACACATAAGAACCACGTCCTTGATCGGCTGATCACAGACAACGCGATCAAGGATGTAATCCTGAAGAAAAGCGGCATTGGCGAAATACAGGCTTTCGTCGATCCGGATGGTCAGCAGGCTGGGTTGGGTTTCAACATCGTGGCGATTGATATTGCGGAAATGCTGTGTGCCGGGCACCAGCCCCACCTCGGCCACATGGGGGCGCGATGTCTTGTAAAGGAACAGACCTATGGACAGGCCGACGCCCGCCGAAACGCCGATTTCCACACCCAGTGTCAGCGTCAGCAGAATCGTCGCGGCGACCGCGGCGAAATCCACGCGGGAATAAGACCACGCCCGCGACAGGATTGAAAAATCGACAAGGCTAAGGACCGCGACGATGATGGTCGCCGCCAACACGGCCTTGGGCAAAAAGTAGAGCAGCGGGGTCAGCAACAATGCGGCGAACAGGATGCCAACGGCGGTGAATGCCCCCGCCGCCGGGGTTTCGGCACCGGCGTCAAAGTTTACGACAGATCGGGCAAAGCCCCCAGTCACCGGGTAACCGCCCGACACGGCAGACGCGATGTTGGATGCGCCCAACCCGACAAGTTCCTGATCAGGCACGATGCGCTGACGGCGTTTGGCGGCAAGGGTCTGTGCAACCGATACGGATTCAACAAACCCGATGATCGAGATGAGCACCGCCGAAAGAGCAAGCTGCCGCCACAGGTCGGGATCGGCACTGGGCAAGGTGAAAGGCGGCAGGCCGCGCGGCACTGTCCCCACAATCGCGACGCCCTTTTCATGCAGACCGAACGCCCAAACCGTCAGGGTCGATACGGCCACCGCCGCGACAGGCCCGGCCTTGGCCAGAATATCGGCCAGACGCGGGCGCAAGCCAAAGGATTGTAACAGCGGTTTCAATCCTTTGCGGACCCAGAACAGGAACGCCGTGGCGGCAAGACCGATGGCGAGGGTGATCATGTTGGTTTGATCAAGGTGGGCCTTTAACGACAGAACCAGACCGAACAGCGAATGGCCTTCGGCCGGAACGCCAAGGATATGCTTGAGCTGGGATGTCGCGATGATCATCCCTGACGCGGTGATAAATCCCGCGATCACCGGGTGGGACAGGAAATTGGCCAGGAACCCAAGCCGCATGAACCCAAGAACCAGCAGAAACAACCCCGACATGAACGCCAGCGTCACAGCGGCGGCGGCGTATCCGATTGTGCCTTGGTCCGCGATGGCCCCTACGGCAGCGGCAGTCATCAGTGACACAACCGCCACCGGCCCAACGGCCAGCGCGCGCGATGTGCCAAAGATGGCATAGCCCACCAGAGGCAGGATCGACGCGTACAGCCCCATTTCGGGCGGCAACCCGGCAAGCAAGGCATAGGCCAGGGATTGCGGAATCAGCATGATCGTCACGATCACCGCCGCGACAAGGTCGCTGGTCATTGTGTCCCGGTCATACCGCGATCCCCAATCCAGGATCGGCATATACCGTTTGGCCGTTTTGACGATGATCGCAGGAAAGGTCATACCGCACGTCCTTAGTCGCAGCGAAAGTTGCCGCCGGTCACCATTCATATAATGTAATTTGAATATGACTTTCAAGGGCCGGTTGTGAACACGCCGGTTCTGGTGGGCCAAGGGCACGGCGGCATAGGCACCTGAGCGGCGCAAAGGGCCAGTGTGGCCCGGAACATCGCCCTATTGGCAAAGCCCGGTTTTTCGGGCCATTTCGGCACTTCCGGCAGGCCAGAGTCCATGGTCATCGCCACCGGCCCCACGGATGCGGCGGGTGGTGAACGGTGCGCGTGACGACAGCATCGGTTGGCGTCAGATCAGTCCTTCGGCCTTGAACAGGGCCTTAAGGTCGCCCTCGGGGCGCGCGCCATAATGGGAAATAACCTCGGCCGCGGCGACACATCCCATTCGGCCCGCGGTGGCAAGCGGGGCATCGGTGGCAAGACCGTAAAGGAACCCGGCCGCAAACAGATCGCCAGCGCCGGTGGCGTCCACCGGGGTGATCGGCGTGACGGGGACGATGGCCTGTTCGTCACCCCGGATCAGAACAACGTCATGACCCGACCGGGTGCAGACGATCACCCCGCCTTCACCCGCCGCGGTTTCCAGAGCGGTGCCCAGATCATCGGTTTCGTACAGCGATTTCCATTCGTGTTCGTTGCCGATCACATAGTCCAGTTCCCCCACCATGCGGCGGAAATCGCCCCTGTGGCGATCAACGCAGAACGGATCGGACAAGGTGATGCCAGCCATGCCCCCGGCGGCACGGGTGGCCCGCGAGGTCGCCTCGAACGCCGCCTTGCCTTTGTCCTTGTCGTAAAGGTATCCTTCAAGAAACAGGATACGGGCATCGGCGGCGACAGCTTCGTCAACGTCCTCGGGGCCAAGTTCGGCGGAAATGCCAAGGTAGGTGTTCATCGACCGTTCGCCATCCGGGCTGACCAGAATCATCGACCGCGATGTTGGCAATTCACCGCCCTTGACCGGCGGATTGACGAAATCGGTCCCGCCGTTGGCCATTTCGTCGGCAAAGTAGCGGCCCAGCGCATCGTCGCGCACGCGCCCGATGAACCCGGTCCGCAGCCCCAGCATGCCAAGACCGGCAATCGAATTGGCCAGCGATCCGCCCGCCGCCTGCGTGCGATCCTGCATCGCGCCGTACAACATTTCGCCGCGTTCACGTTCGACCAGTTGCATAATGCCTTTTTGGATTCCCATCAGATCCAGATAGGAATCGTCAGCCTTGGCGATCACATCGACGATCGCATTGCCGATACCGATTACGTCGTATTTGGTCATGGAGTCTTGTCCTCATAAGGGCAGAGATCGCGTATCAGGCAAGCGTTACAAAGCGGTTTGCGCGCCTTGCAGGTATAGCGGCCATGCAGGATCAGCCAGTGGTGTGCGTGTTGTTGAAAATCGGCTGGAACGTTGTCTTCGATGGCGCGTTCCACCGCGACGACATCCTTGCCCGGCGCAATGCCGGTGCGGTTGCCGATACGAAAGATATGGGTATCGACCGCCTGCGCGGGATAATGCCACCACATGTTCAACACGACATTTGCGGTTTTGCGCCCGACACCGGGTAAGGATTGCAGAGCAGCGCGGGAGTTTGGCACCTCTCCGCCGTATTCATCGACCAGAATGCGGCTCAGCTTGATCACGTTCTTGGCCTTTTGGCGGAACAGGCCGATGGTCTTGATATGCTCGATCAGCCCTTCTTCGCCCAGATCCAGCATTTTCTGGGGCGTGTCGGCCACCGGAAACAGGGTGCGCGTTGCCTTGTTCACGCCGACATCGGTGGCCTGTGCGGACAAGGCCACCGCCACGACAAGCGTATAGGCGTTCACGTGATCCAATTCGCCCTTGGGGGCGGGATCAGTGTCCTGAAAGCGCGTAAATATTTCGCGCATCACGGGGTATGCAAGCTGTTTGGCCATCGCCGCCTTAAAGCACGCCGGGAACAGGCCGGGCAAGGCCATGTTCCCGCGCCATTTAACCCCATGGAAACCCGGATCAGCGATCCTGTCCTGCGGAGGCCGTTTTCCATGCTGCACACACATTTTCCTGTCACCGGCCTTGGCCCCGGCACGATGCTGCTGGGAAGCCAGGGCGAAATCCCGGTTGAATGGCTTGCGCCCGGCGACAGATTGATCACCCGCGATCATGGCACCCAGATGGTTCAGCACATCGTGCGTCTGCGGCGCATGCCATCAGGTGCCGCCCTGCCGCCGCCGATTGTGTTTTTTCCGGGCGAACATGGCCCCGGCGGGCAATTGTCGGACAAACTGCGGGTTGCGCCCGGCACGCGGGGCCTTGTCAAACGTCACGAATGTCAGCTGGATTTCGGCGCGGATGAGGTTCTGGCCCGGTTCGGCGATCTGACGCGTCGCGATTCGCCGCGCGTTGATCCAACGATGGGCACGCTGACCTATCATCTGGTGTTGATGGAACGACATGAAATTATCTGCGCGGGGTCGCTGTGGGTTGAAACCGTTGATGCGGACACCGCGCAACGTCTTGACCTGCCGCCAGCCGTAAAACGGGTCAGCGGATTGCTGTTGCCGGGCGCGCGCACCCCCCGGCGGTGTTTGTCGCGCGAAGAGGCCATTTTGCTGCGCGAAAAGGTGCCGCAGGATCTGTCTCTGTTAGATTTGCTGGCCGCCTAGCGGTTTCGCCATAGGTTTTTCCCGGGGCACACGTCAGGTCGCCCCTTGCCCGTCCGGCCCCCTGTTGGCATGTTCACGTCCAAGTTATTTGGACACCCGTTTTTCATGCCAACATCCGACTGCCCCAATTGCGGTGACGTGATCGACCCTAGGATGGCGGCATTTCGACATGTGGTGTGCGCGTCCTGTGGCACGTCGCTGTTGATCGAAGACGACGCGGTGCGTCGGGCCGGTCAGGCCGGGGTGATGCATGCGGCGCAAATGCTGTTTGGCCTGGGCGACCGGATCACGGTTTGGGGCACCAGCTATGACATCCTTGGTCACGCGCGATTTTCATATGGGCGTGGATTCTGGGATGAATTTCAGGCGCGCGACGCGGACGGAGCATCTGCATGGATATCTGTGGACGAAGGCGATATCGCCATTCAAACCCCGCTGGACAGATCCGATTGGCCCAGTACGACCACACCGCCCAGGTCCAACACCTCGGTCATGGCGGGGGGCACATCCTATCGCGTCAGTGAATTTGATCAGGCCGAATGCGTGGCCCTGCGCGGCGGGTTTGACGAAGACCTGATCGTTGGCGAAACCTATGATTTCGTCAACTGCACCTCGGACACCGGGGCACTCCTGTCCGGGGAATTCTGGACCGGCGGGCGGGCGTGGTTTGTTGGGGATTGGGCCGATCCTTTCGACATCCAAGTGGACCCAGCGCCATGACACGCGACACGGCGATCCGGGCAATCAACTGCACCTCGTGTGGGGCCGGGCTGAATGTTCTGGGTGGCGGGCGTGTTCTGGCCCATATCTGCACCTATTGCGGGGCGGAACTGGACGCGTCGGACAATTACAAGGTTCTGGCCAAGTTTGAGGGGCTGGAACGGCCTGATTCCCCGATCAAAATCGGGATGACGGGGCAGATCGACGGCGCGGAATACACCGTGATCGGCACCTTGGGGCTGGTCGAACGTTGGAACGGGCGCACATGGCATTGGGTTGAACACCAGATATTTTCGCCCACCCACGGATACGCCTGGCTGACGTGGGAGGATGGTCATCTGATATTTACC
The DNA here is from genome assembly GCA_050633485.1 of Pseudooceanicola sp. GTDB lineage: Bacteria > Pseudomonadota > Alphaproteobacteria > Rhodobacterales > Rhodobacteraceae > Pseudooceanicola. The sequence goes on along the minus strand of JBOEGP010000020.1, from coordinate 58,750 downwards.
CGCCGCTACAGGCGCGGCGTCGAACCCGGTTGGATCACGCCCGCGCGGGTGGAATCGTCGGAAAATCGCCCCTATGTGCGCAGTGCCGGCGTGACGTTTCGATATTATGAAACGACGACAGCCGAAATCGACTTTGCCGAAGGCGAATTCACCTGGCATCCGTGGATCGGTGACACGACGGAGACTGTTTCCATGATGGCCGATGGGGTGATGCTGGATTTCACCGCCAGCAAATTTGAACAAGAGATCGAAATCTCGACCTATCCGGATCAGGCGGCGACGTTTGCGGCCTTTGGTGGCGAACCTGATCGGCGTCCCGCGGTTGTGCATCCGCTTCAGCCGCCATGGCGCATGAAGGATGACGCTTTCATGTTAGTGGCCGGATTGATCCTGGCCGTGCCGTGTTTGATCGCGGCGATCATATTGGGCGTCAACAAAGGGCAACAGGTCCTGCCGTACCAAAGCTTTTCCGTTGTTGATCTGCCGCAGGAAGTCCAATTTGATCTAAGCGATACCCGCAAGCTGGCCCTGATCCAATTGCGCGCGAATGTCGATAATTCATGGGCCTGGGTCGAGGCGAGCGTGACCGGCCCCGACGACGAAACCCTGTTCGAAGTGGGACGTGAGATCGGGCGTTACAGCGGGCGGGATGCCGAAGGCACATGGTCGGAAGGATCACGTCTTGCTTCGTTGCGGTTTCATCCGCCTTCGGCAGGCAGTTACACGATTGAACTGAATGTCTCTGAGGCCCAAACGTGGAACCGGGGCGGTCCCCCGGTGACAAATATCGGCGTCGAAGTCCACGAAGGCGCGACAAGTGGTTTCTGGCTGGCCGTTGTTTCCCTGGTTTTGTGGATACCCGGTGGGCTGGCCTATTACGGGTATCTGCGATCGCGCGCCCGGCGCTGGAAAAACAGCGACTGGACTGAGGACGACGACTGACATGACCCTTTTCCGCGTGATATTCCTGATCGGGGCCATCGCCACAGTCGCGGGGGCCGGATACTTGTCCTATTATGGCGTCTGGCGGGACAGTTCTGATGTGCGCAAATCGGTCCGCACGGGCACGCATGGCCCAAGCGGCATCAACGGACGGGTAAAATAAGGAACGAACATGGACATTTTGTCGGGCATCCAACTGGCCGAGGTTATCAGCACCATTCTTTATACGTTCATTGGCGTCGGCCTTTTGTTCATCGTGTGGAAGCTGATCGATTGGGTCACGCCATTTCCTGTGGTCAAGGAAATCGAACAAGATAACAACATCGCCTTGGCTGTGCTGATCGGGTCGGTGTTCCTGTCCATTGCGATCATCATCGCGGCCGTGATCCTGTCCTGACCCGCATGTTGAAATATGCCTGATATGACCGCGCGGACATGACCAATCCCACTGTCGCCCCGCGCGAGGCATGGCTGTTGGTCGCGACTTTCCTTGTCGCGGTTTCGGGGCTGATCTACGAACTGATCGCGGCGACCGTTTCCAGCTATTTGCTGGGGGACAGCGTGCGGCAGTTTTCGTTCGTTTTGGGGGTTTTCCTGTCCTCCATGGGCGTTGGCGCGTGGGCGTCACGCTTTGTGACGGACAGTTTGCCCGGCTTTGTTCATGCGCAAATCGCCCTTGGTATCATCGGTGGATTTCTGGCCCCAGTTTTGTTCTTTTCCTATGCCACGATGGGCGCGGTGGTGGTGCCGCTGTTTTCGATGTTGGCCGCTGTTGGCGTTTTGTCGGGTATGGAAATCCCGTTGATCGCTCGTGCGCTCAAGGACATTGGCGCGCCTGAATTCCGTTTCGAAAATGTCTTGTCGGCCGATTACCTTGGCGCATTGGTGGCGTCGCTGGCCTTTCCGGTGCTGGTCATCCCGCATCTGGGGTTGATGTCGGCCAGCCTGGCGTTCGGGTTGCTTAACCTGGCGGTTGCCGGACTGTCGCTTTGGCTGTTCCGCGCACAGATGCGGGCAGGCAGTTGGGCGATCTGGGGCGGGGCAATGGTGTTGACAATTGTGGGTCTATTTCAGGCGGAAAGGATGGTTTCCGTCGCCGAGGCACAATTGTTCGAAGACGATGTGATCCTGTCCGAAGCAACGCCCTATCAGCAAATCACCGTGACCCGGTTTCGCGACCGCATCCGGCTGTTTCTGGATCATTCGATCCAATTCGATTCAATGGACGAACATCGGTATCACGAGGCGCTTGTTCATCCGGCCATGGGGTTGGTCGTGGATGCGCGCAGCGTGCTGATCCTTGGCGGGGGGGATGGCATGGCCCTGCGCGAAGTGTTGCGCCACGACACGGTGCAGGCCGTCACGCTGGTGGACCTTGACCCGCGCATGACGCAGTTGTTCACCGATACCGCCGAACTTGCCGCCTTGAACGGCGGGGCATTCGATGACCCGCGTGTGGCGGTTGAAAACACCGACGCATGGCGATTTGCCGAATCCAGCGATCAGGTGTTCGACGTGATCATCATCGACCTGCCGGATCCCAAGAATTTGACGTTGTCCAAGCTTTATAGCCGGGAATTCTATGCCATTCTGGTGGACCGATTGGCCGCAGGCGGCATCATCGTCACCCAAGCCGGATCGCCGTTATTCGCCCCCCAAGCGTTCTGGTCGATTGATGCAACGCTGGCCGATACGCGCAACCCGATCAAACCCGGTGACGGGCTATGGACCCTGCCCTATCACGCCTATGTGCCCAGCTTTGGCGATTGGGGCTTTGTGATTGCCGCGCCCGAAACCCATGTGCGACGCGCCCTGAATTTGCCCACGGGGCTGAAATTCCTGACCCAAAAGGCATGGATGGCGGCACAGGTGTTCAGCGCCGATTCCGACCGCGTCGCGGCCGAGGTCAATTCGATCCGGGATCATGCCTTGGTGGGGTATTACAACGATGGTTGGGATGCGTGGTTCCGCTGAACCTCGCGTAGGGTGACCCGTTCGGGGGTCAGGGTGCTGCGCAGGTGATCGGCCGCCTTGTGGGCATCCGTGTCGCCGCACATGAAAATGTCTATCGCGGCATAGGACAGTTCCGGCCAAGTGTGGATCGATATATGGCTTTCCGCCAACAGAACCACGCCGGTAATGCCAGCGCGGTCGGGGAATTGATGAAAATGTGCCGAAAGAACCTGCGCGCCCGCAGCGGCGGCGGCCCCGGTCATCGCGTCCTGCAGCGCCGTCTTGTCCGTCAGAAGGGCAACGCCGAAATAGTCGATCAAAAGGTGAAGGCCCGGTGCATATCGGTTTTCCATAAGCGTTCAGTTACACGCCCAGGGAATCAAAGAAAACACCCCGGTCGTTTCGCCGCCTTTGCGCGCGTTGCGCGAACCATCACACCGGAATAACCGGCTGGCGCAGGATCGTCTTAAGCTTTTCGGGCGCGGTGCGGCGCGGGTCGGACAAATAGACCTCGTGATGTGGTTTGCCAAAGGTCATCCCGGCATCGGGCATCACTATGTCATGCAGATGCTTAAGGATCGGGCCTTCGGCGGAATAGGGTCCGATGTGCAGGGTTTGAAACACCTGGCCTTCGGCATAGGGTTCAACACGGGCACGGGCCAGCCATTCGGGATCGGCCTTGCCCTTTTTCAACTGCTTGGCGCGGGCGGCGTCCAATGCGCCAGCGCCGATCGTGTCGGGCATGCGCAGCATGACGTTCCATTCCCATTGGGCGCGGTCCCCTTGCACAAATGCGCTGTGGTCCTGCGCCCACCATGTCGCTTCCAGCGGGGGAACAACAAAATCCGCGCCGTCAGCCTTGGCCGCGAATTTGATCGCATAGGCCAAGGGGTAAAGCGCGCCTAGGGCGGCGGCGTATTCCGCCCCTTCGGGCGCGCCTTTGCCGTTGATCATCAGATACGTCGCCGCGGGCAGGTCAATCAGATCCCATTGCCCCGGTTTCCCCGCATAGAAAATCTTGTCGGTCTTTCGAAAATCGCGTTTTGTCATCGGTCCTCCTCTGGGGGCAGAGTAGTGCGAACATGCGGTCGCGCAAAACCCGCGATCAAGGCGGGGCCAAACAGGCCGCGCGCGGCGCTGCGACGGTGTTTTGTTCGTTCCATTTTGTAATTCTGTCCGGTTCTGGGGATGTGACATAAGGCCGTCGGCCAATTCTTGCGCAGTTGCATCCGCGTCGTGCCGCCTTCATATAGAAATCAACCCGAAGGGAGGCCCCAAATGACCAATTACCTCGACTTTGAACGCCCGCTTGCCGAAATCGAAGGCAAAGCCGAGGAATTGCGCGCCATGGCACGCCAGAACCCCGAGGCGGATGTCGAGGCGGAAGCGGTCGCGTTGGACCAAAAAGCGTCTGACATGTTGGTCAAGCTTTACAAGGAACTGACGCCGTGGCGGAAATGTCAGGTTGCCCGGCACGCTGACCGCCCCCATTGCCAGGATTATATCCAGGCCTTGTTTCAGGAATACACCCCCCTGGCGGGGGATCGGAATTTTGCCGACGATCACGCGGTCATGGGCGGGTTGGCGCGGTTTAATGACCGTCCGGTCATGGTCATCGGTCACGAAAAGGGCAACGACACCAAATCGCGGATCGAACGCAATTTCGGCATGGCCCGGCCCGAAGGGTATCGCAAGGCCATCCGCCTGTTGGAATTGGCAGGCAAGTTTGGGCTGCCCGTCATCACGTTGGTGGACACGCCCGGTGCCTATCCCGGCAAAGGCGCCGAAGAACGCGGTCAGTCCGAAGCCATTGCGCGATCCACCGAGAAATGCCTGCAAATCGGCGTGCCGTTGGTCAGTGTGATCATCGGTGAGGGCGGTTCCGGTGGCGCCGTGGCCTTTGCCAGCGCCAACCGTGTCGCGATGTTGGAACATTCCGTTTATTCGGTCATCACGCCCGAAGGCTGTGCGTCGATCCTGTGGAAAGACGCCGAAAAGATGCGCGAAGCGGCCGAAGCGATGCGCCTGACCGCGCAGGATCTTAAGCAATTGGGCGTGATTGATCAGATCATTCCCGAACCGATTGGCGGCGCGCACCGCGACGGCCCAACCGCCATTGCCGCCGTGGGCGAGGCGATCGCGACAATGCTGAACCAGCTTGACGGGCTGTCTGCTGAAAAGCTTGTCGCGGATCGGCGGAGCAAGTTTCTGAGCATCGGCGGCAAGGGGCTGGCCGCCTAAAGCGGTTCGCATTGACCCCAGAGCGTTTCACGCGCCCCGTCAGTTAACCCAGCGGCGGCAGGCCGGGGTCGGTTTTGCGCAGGCTGTCGCGGGTTTGAAATGCGTTCCACCAATGCGACAAGGCCGGGAACCCGGCCAGACAGGCGCGCCCTTCGGGGGCGGTCGCAAAGGCAGCGATCATCGGGGCCAAATGCAAATCGGCCAGTGTCAGACACTGATTTTTCAGAACGAAACCTTCGGCTGCTATATCCTCGACCATGGATAGCGCGGGGAGTGATGCGGCAAGCCCACGGTCGATTTCCGCCTGGTCGCGTTTCCCCCCTTGGGCAATGTCATAGGCCGCGGCGGAATAGACCTGTCGCACCAACGGCCAATAGGCATAGGAATCCACGATGGATTGCACCTGCACCATGCGCGCATGTGCCTTCGGATCCGTCGGGATCAACGCACCCCCCGGAAGGCCGGCAAGGTATGTCAGGATGGCTGATGTCTCGAATACTTGGAAACCGTCATGCGCCAACACTGGCACGCGGTTCATCGGATGTGGGTTGGGGTTTTCCGGATCGGCCGGGGCAAAGGGGTCAACCTCGATCAAATCGTACCGGATCCCGCGTTCCTCAAGGCCCAGACGCACCGCACGGACATAGACGCTATAGCGGAACCCGAACAACCGCGTGGCGGTCATGTCACCAGAACCCGCAAACCTTGGGTGACATCTGTACGCACGGCCAGGCGCAGACCGGGTTCATCGCCCGCCTTTAGGGCCGCGATGATGTGGCGATGATAATGGGGGGCCTCGCGCCGAGTGACACGATCGTACAGTTTGGCCATCGTCGGGCCAAGTTGCAGCCAAACGGTTTCAGCCATGGCCAGCATCGCAGGGGCCTGCGCCCGCAGGTACAGTGTCCGGTGAAATTCCAGATTGGTGCGGATGTATCCGACCGCGTCATGGCGCGCGACCATATCCCCTATGCCGGTGTTGATCGCCTGAAGCCGATCAATCAGGGCAAGGTGGGCCCGCGGAAGGGCACGGCTGGCCAGTTCCACTTCGATCAGCGCCCGCAAGGCAGCAAGTTCTTCGATACGGTCATTGGACAGGTCCGGGGTGGACACGCGGCCCGACGCGGACAACGTCAGCGCGCCTTCGGCGACCAGACGGCGCACGGCTTCGCGGGCGGGGGTCATCGACACGTCGTATTCGCGCCCGATACCACGCAGGGTCAGGGCCTGACCCGGTGGAATTTCCCCGTGCATGATGCGTGTTCTCAGCCCACGATAGACCCTATCATGGGCAGAAGGCGATGGATCCGGGCGCGTGTTCAACAACATTGAGAATTGTGATCACAAATCGCCGGGCGCCGTCAATCACCGAATCGATAGGAATGAAGCGTCGGCCCATTCTTGCGCAGCCAGCCGCGCGCGTCCTTGTGCGGGCCATACAGGCGTTCGACAACGGCCCAGAAATCAGCGGAATGGTTCATCTGTTCAAGGTGTGCGACCTCGTGCGCGGCGACATAGCGCAACACGTCCGGCGGCGCGAGGATGAGCCGCCAGGAATACATCAGCCCGCCCTCGGCCGTGCAACTGCCCCAGCGGGACCGCGTGTCGCGCAGCGTAAGGCGGGTGTAGGGACGGCCAAGGGCGGCGGCATACTGGTCGGACGCATCCGCCAACCGATCCCGCGCCAAAGTCTTGAGCCATGCGCCAACCCGTCGCGGGGCGGTGTCGGCACGACCCGACACAATCAACGCGCCGCCATCAACGCGTACCCCGCGCCCGGACCCGGTTTGAATCACTCGGTCGATCCCTTCGACAGGAAGGACAGCGCCAATGCCCACGGACACCGGCCCGACCTGACGATCCAAGTGGCCGCGCAACCAATCGGCCTTTTCCTGAACAAAGGCCATGCCTTCGCGTTCGCTGATCCCCCTGGGAAGGGTCAGTGTGACCCGCCCGTCCAAACCTGAAACGCGCAGCGAAATCTTGCGCGCACGGGTCGATTTTTTCAGGTTCACTTCCACCGGGGGGTTGCCCGGCAAGATGCGTTGTCCCATATGCGGTTCGGTCCCGTCGTCGTTCTGATCTGGTTCATGCTCGGAAAGGCTTTGACACCCTTGCCCGCTTATGGCAGGTGGCGCGGATCGCAGACAAGACATGTCAAACAAGGAAGGGATATTCCATGCCTAAGGAAGAATGGGGCACAAAGCGCCTTTGCCCGACCAGCGGGAAGCGGTTCTATGACCTGAACGCCAATCCGATCATCAGCCCATATACCGGCGAAGTGGTGGAATTTGACAAATCCCGCGGGCGGACAATTGTCGCGGACGCGGAAGATGCCGAAACCAAGAAATTGCGCGCAAAGGAATCCGATGATTCCGATGACGTGCTGGAAGATGATGACGACGTCGATGTGGATCTGGATGACGATCTGCTGGACGACGACGATGACGAAGACAGCGTTTCACTAGAAGAAATCGCAGACGTGCCTGCGGACGACAACGACGACTGATCATCGCCACCTTCAAAACCACAGCGCCGCCCAACGGGCGGCGTTTTGCGTTTTGGGACATATCGCACCGGCAAACAGCAACAAACGCGACCACCTGTTTTTTCTCTTGAACCCGCAACTGACCTTCACTAGATAGCGGCGACGGGCCACGGCCCGCAACGGGGCCTTAGCTCAGCTGGGGAGAGCNNAGAGCGCTTGCATGGCATGCAAGAGGTCAGGGGTTCGATCCCCCTAGGCTCCACCAAACTCCCCTTTGAATGATTGATGCAGCGCCACGATGGTGTGTCCTCCCATGGTTTGAGTTTCGAACACGCCGGGTCAAAATCACGACGGGCGGCAAAGGAATCCCTGCCGCCCGCATCGTTTCATTTATTGGTGGGCATCGTCCGCCGCGCCGCTGCCTGCGATCAGGCGTCGATGGACGCGCCGGTAAAGGCGTTCACGATGCCGCCATCCACTGTCAGTGTGTTTCCGACAACATAGTCGCCCGAACGTGCCGCCAGATAGACAGCCGCCGCTGCGATGTCTTCGGGATTGCCAATGCGGCCCGCAGGGATACGCTTTCCAACCTCGGCCGCGTGATCGCGGGCGGCCTGGTTCATTTCGGATGCAAAGGCACCCGGCGCAATGGCCGTCACGTTGATATGGTCTTTGATCAATTCCGCGGCCACGCGGCGGGTCAGATAGATCAGCCCGGCCTTGGACGCATGGTAAGCGTAAGTGTGCCATGGGTTCAGGCGCTGACCGTCAATGCTGGCGATGTTGATTATCTTGGCGGGCTGTTGCGCGCTTGCCTTGGCCTTTAGCATGCCACGCAATTTCTGCATCATAAAGAACGGCGACTTAAGGTTCAGGTCCAGCGACCGGTCCCATCCTTTTTCCGAATATTCATCAAAGCTTTCGCCCCATGCGATGCCGGCGTTGTTCACCAGAATATCCAGCCCGGTTTCGTGTTCCTTAAGCTGCGCGATCAGGGCATCAATGCCTGCCATATTCGACACATCCGCCGGAAGGGCGATGCAGTTTTCGCCCAATTCTTCGGCGGTCGCGAAGCAGGCTTCGGCCTTGCGCGATGAAATGTAAACCTTGGCGCCTGATGCGATATAGGCCTGTGCGAAATGCTTGCCCAAACCGCGCGATCCGCCGGTGATCAGCGCCGTGCGGCCCTTAAGCGAAAAAAGTGTCGATACGTCCATTTTGTCCTCCCCTACCGTCCTGCGATCTGGCCTTGCGCGCTGGATCGCGTGCTGGCCTCGCCGGTTATGGGCGCGACTATCGCTTATTCGCCGCAGAAGGGCCATGTCTGACACGCCGCGTAAACACAAAATCTGTTATTCGGTATTGTCGGAAAAGCTTGGCGAATATCATCAATTTCCGCAAAATTGCGGCTCGGTATGGAATTGTGCCTGATCTGGCGTTTCTGGGCCTTGTCGCTGTGGCGCGGCAAACCGCGTGCTTTGATCATCAGCCATCGCAGTGACCAATCCGAATTTTGGGGCGCCTGCCGTCGCGAATACGCCCACAGGGTGTTGACTCTGATGGCTGGCGGCGCGCAACTCATCGGGTTCACGATATGCCGCGAAAGGGTCCGCTATGAACCAGATACCGAACTCCATCGAGGCGCGCGATGCGCGCGTCCACATGCACCCCTACACCGACGCCCGCGCCCTTCTCGATCAGGGCCCTGTGGTGATGGAGCGGGGTGAAGGCATCTATGTCTGGGACACCAACGGCAAGAAATATATAGAAGCGATGGCCGGGCTTTGGTCAGTTGGCGTCGGATTTTCCGAACCGCGACTGGTCGCGGCGGCGGCGGCGCAGATGGAAAAGCTGCCCTATTATCACACCTTCGCAATGCGGTCGCACACGCCTGCCGTCGAATTGGCCGAAAAGCTGATCGACATGGCACCGAAACTGGAACGCCCGATGTCCAAGGTGTTCTTCACGAACTCAGGCTCCGAAGCGAATGACACGGTCGTCAAAATGCTTTGGTTCCGGTCCAATTCACTGGGCCAGCCCGAGCGTAAAAAGATCATCGGCCGTGTGCGCGGATATCATGGGATCACCGTTGCATCCGGGTCGATGACTGGCCTGCCGGCCAATCACGGTTCGTTTGACCTGCCGCTTCCGGGGTTTTTGCACACCGGCAGCCCGCATCACTGGCGCGAGGCCGCCGAAGGCGAATCCGAAGAGGCATTCAGCGCCCGTCGCGCCGCCGAGCTGGAAGAGATGATCATTGCCGAAGGCCCGGAAACCATCGCGGCCTTTATCGGTGAACCGCTGATCGGCGCAGGCGGCGTTATCGTGCCGCCCAAAGGGTATTGGGCCGCGATTCAGGCGGTTCTAAAGAAATACGATATTCTGTTGATCGCGGATGAGGTGATCAACGGGTTCGGGCGGACCGGCAATATGTGGGGGGTTGAAACCTTTGGCATGGAACCGGACATCATGGTGATGTCCAAGCAATTGTCGTCATCCTATCTGCCGATTTCAGCGATCATGCTGAACGATCGGGTTTTCGACCCTATTGCGGATGAAACCAACCGATTGGGCACGTTTGGGCACGGTTTCACCGGCAGCGGGCACCCTGTCGCCGCTGCTGTTGCGCTTGAAAACCTCAAGATCATCGAGGAACGCGATCTTGTTGGCAATGTGCGCGAGGTCGGCCCACATCTTCAGGCGCGGTTGGCGGCCCTTGCCGATCATCCCTTGGTTGGTGAAAAACGCGGCACCGGGTTGATCGCCGCGCTTGAACTGGTGACAGACAAATCCGCCAAGACCGCCTTGGAAAAGCCGGGCGCCCTGGGCGCACAGGTTGGCGCGGCGGCATTCGAAGCAGGGGTGATTTCACGGGCGATGGGGGACGCAATGGCGTTCTGTCCGCCGATGATCATCACGCGTTCGCAGGTTGATGACCTTGCCGATGGTGTCGAATCCGCGCTGAACACCGTCGCGGCCAATCTGGCGGTCTGACCCCGCGCGAAACGCACATTGGGTGCGCCATAATCTGGCGCATCCAGCAGGCAACATGACCGCGTCAAAGCGCGATTTCACGACATTGTTCAACGCCTAGCGGCGCAAGACGCGCGCGAAACCGGTGGTCAGGGCGAAACACACAGCGGCCGTCGCAACAATCGTTGGCCCGGCTGGCGTGTCCAGTACAAACGCCACCTCAAGCCCCCCTAATGCGGAACAGGCGGCAATCACGGCCGCAAACAGCGCCATCGCTTCGGGTGTGCGCGACAACGGGCGCGCGGCGGCGGCGGGAATGATCAACAAGGCGGTGATCAGCAGTGCCCCGACAACCTTTATCGAAACCGCAACGACAAGCGCCAAGGCGACCGTCAGCAACAGCTTGTCCCGCTGTGGGGTCAGGCCGGATGCCGCCGCAAGGTCAGGGTTGATCGTGGCCGTCAGTAGGGCCTGCCATCGCCAGATCAGCCCGAACCCGACCAATGCCGCCCCGCCCCAGATCACCGCCAGATCGGACCGGGATACCGACAGGATGTCGCCAAACAGGTAGGATTCCAGATCAATCCGCGCGCCGGGCAAAAAGGCAACCGCCATCAATCCAAATGCAAGCGCGGAATGGGCCAATACCCCCAGAATAGTGTCTGTTCCTTGCCGCGCATTGCTTAGCCCGGCGATGGTAAATGCCATCAACAGGGCCACCAACAAGACCCCCCATGTTACCGGCAGGGCAAAGCCAAGGGAAAGGGCAACCCCAAGGATCGCGGCATGTGCCGTCGCATCGCCAAAATAGGCCATGCGCCGCCACACCACAAAGCAACCCAAGGTCGAGGCGATCAGCCCGGTGCCCAATCCCGCCAGCGCCGCGCGAACAAAGAAATCATCCAGCATCAGGTCGCGCCCTCTGTCACCGGGTGATCGTGGTTTTGATGGTCGCCGTCGTGGTGGTGATGGTGATCGTGCCCATCATGATGATGCCCATGATCGTGATCATGCCGATACAATGCCAAGGCACCGCCTGTGCCCGACCCAAACAATGCGCGGTATTCCGGGGCCGACGACACATGTTCAGGTGCGCCTTCGCAGCAGACGTGCCCGTTCAGGCAAATGACCCTGTCAGATGCGCTCATCACCACGTGCAACTCGTGGCTGACCATCAACACCGCACATCCCAGATCGCGGCGAAGGTCTTCTATCAGCCGGTAAAATGCCGCCGACCCCGGTTGATCAAGGCCTTGGGTCGCTTCGTCCAGCATCAGAACCTGGGGGTCCATAAGCAACGCACGGGCCAACAGGACACGCTGAAATTGTCCGCCGGACAGGTCGGACATCTGCTGTGCTGCGACAGACGGATCGAGCGCAACCCGAGCGAGCGCAGATCGGGCGGCGGTGTCCGTGGATCGGCGCGGAAGATCCAAAAACCGGCGCGCGGTTAACGGAAGCGTCGGGTCAACATGCAGCTTTTGCGGGACGTACCCGACCCGCAAGCCCGCAGCGCGCGTGATGTGGCCATTGGTGGGGCGCAAAGCCCCCGCAAGCAGGCGCAATAGGGTCGATTTTCCGGATCCGTTCGGGCCAACAATGGTGACGATTTCGCCCGCCGAAATCTGGAAGTTCACGTTTTCAAGGACGATACGCCCTTCGAAGCCCGCGGTCAGACCCTTGGCAGAAATCAGGTGGCTCACGGCGCACCCTCCTGGCAATCGGGGCAAAGGCCTTCGGCCTCGACCACCGTGGTTTCCACGGCGAATCCCGAAGCATTGGCGATCGGGGCCGGCGCTTCGGCTTCGGCGACATTCCCGCAGCCTCGGCAAATCAGAAAGGCAGGATCATGATGCCCGCCGGGATAGGCACAGGCGATATAGGCGTTCAACCGTTCAACCCGGTGGGCAAGGCCGTTTTCAACCAGGAAATTCAACGCCCGATAAGCCACCGGCGGTTTTGATCCCAATCCTTCGGACGCCAGCCGTTCAAGAACGTCGTACGCGCCCAAGGCCGAATGGTTTTCCAACAGGATTTCAAGCACCCGTCGCCGGACAGGCGTAAGGCGGACATGTCTTTCGCCGCACGCCTGTTCGGCCCGTGTCATCGCCGTGGCGATACAGGCTGAATGATCATGGGCTTGAAAGCCAAGTGGGGGGACATCGCGCTTCATCTTGCAATGTTATAACATATCATTTACTCCAGCGCCAGACTCAATCCCGGAGACAGTTCATGCGCAATTTCATCGCCCTTTTCATGATCGCTTTGATCACCCCTTTGGCAGGGCGCGCAGAACCGCCGCGCGTCATCACTGATATCGCGCCGATTCATTCGCTGGTCGCCCAAGTGATGAAGGGGGTCGCCGCGCCCGATCTGTTGATCCCGCCGGGATCGTCACCCCATGGGTATGCCCTTCGCCCATCCCAGGCGCGAAACCTGGCCAAGGCGGATATCGTGGTTTGGGTTGGCCCGGAACAGACACCGTGGCTTGCCGAAACGATCCAAACACTGGCCCCGAATGCGCATGGATTGGCATTGCTGGACACCGAAGGCACGCTGACATTGGCCTATCGGGAAGAGGCCGAGTTCAGCCATGAGGAAGAGGGGCATGAAGAAGAGGGACATGAGGAAGAGGGACATGAGGAGGGCGAAGACCATGAGGATGAGGACGGGCATGACCATCATGACCACCACGATGGCATTGATCCGCACGCATGGCTTGATCCGCAAAATGCGCAGGTCTGGCTGACACATATCGCAACCACCCTGAGCCAAGTAGACCCAGCCAACGCAGAACGTTACCGCGCCAATGCGCGGGATGGCATCGCCAACCTGAAAGAGATCGAGGCACAGATCGTTCAGCAGCTTTCGCCGCTGAAACGCGGTTATCTGACATTCCACGATGCCTATCAGTATTTCGAAACGCGGTTTGGAATACCGGCAGTCGGATCCCTGTCGCCAAGTGACGCAACATCCCCCGGACCCGCGCGCCTGTCCGCGTTGCGCGATGTCGTGGCGTCCCGTGACATTGTATGCCTGTTTTCAGAACCGCAACTCAGCCGGAAAAAGGCCGAAGTTCTGGCAAGCGACCTGAACTTGCGGATCGGGTCCCTTGACCCAATTGGTGCATCATACGCACCAGGACCAGAGCTTTATCGCGCGATGTTGATGGGACTGGCGGGTTCGCTTTCGGACTGCCTTGGGGGCTGAGTTTCGCTGTCCTAATCCCAAACGGCTGTGAAATCGGCATTGCCACGACGGCTGGGCAGGCAAAAACAGTCTCTATTTCACCAAAATTGCGCGAAAATCGTTCACGTTGGTGCCTGTCGGCCCCGGCGTGAACAAGGCATTGATGCTGTCAAAGGCACCCCATGCGTCGTTGCGCGCCAGCGCCTCGCTTGGGTCCAAACCTGCGTCGCGCATTTGCGACAGGGATGCACCCGTGGCAAAGGCACCGGCGTTGTTTTCGGACCCGTCGATGCCGTCGGTGTCAGCGGCCATCGCGGCAATGCCATCCCAGCCGTCGATATCCTGCGCAAAGGACAACAGAAATTCGCTGTTGCGCCCGCCACGCCCGCCCTTTGATCGCAGGGTGACCGTGGTTTCACCGCCCGACAGGATCACCACGGGTTTCACAAAGGGCCGATCGCGCGATGCGACTTCGCGGGCAATTGCCGCATGAACCTTGCCGACATCACGGGCCTCGCCCTCAATTGAATCCGACAGGATCACGGCGCTCACGCCCTGTGCAGTTGCGGCTTCGGCGGCGGCCTCAAGCGAACGCCGCGCCGACGCGATAACCGTAACGGTGTTTGCGGCAAGGCGGGGGTCACCGGGTGCTGGCGCATCTTCGGGCGCGGTTTTCAGGTGGTCCATAACCCTGTCGGGAATGGCGATGTTGTGGGCGCGGATCGCGGCCAATGCCTCGGCGCGTCCCTTGGTGCAGGGTACGGTCGGGCCTGACGCCACTTGGGCAGGATCATCACCCGGCACATCGGACACGACCAATGTCACCACCCGTGCCGGGGCCGCCGCCAGGGCCAATCGCCCCCCTTTGACGGCGCTCGCCTGTTTTCGAATGCAGTTCATTGCCGAAATCGGCGCGCCGGATGCAAGCAAAGCTTCGTTCAAGGCCGCCTCGTCCGACAGGGTCAGACCAACGGGCGGTGCCGCCAACAGGGCCGAGCCGCCACCGGTGATCAGCGCAACGACAAGATCGTCACTGGACAATCCGGCAAGGGCGGCGAAAACGTCCTTTGTTGCGCGTTCTCCGGTCAGATCAGGTACGGGATGGGCGGCTTGGATGACTTTGATTGACCGGCAAGGGGCGGCATAGCCATAGCGGGTCACGACCACACCTTCGACAGGTCCATCCCAAAGATCCTCGAACGCGGCGGCCAATTGCGCGGCCCCCTTGCCAGCCCCGATCACCACGGTCCGGCCTTTGGGTTTTTCGGGCAAATGGTTGCGCAGCGCATGCACAGGGTCCGCCGCGGCCACTGCCGCGTCAAACAGAGAGGTCAGGAAATCTTTGGTCTTTGCGTCCACGGTGCATCCGATCATGTAAAACGCAGGGCAAAACGTCTGTTGACCCCGGCCTTGTGCCTGCGACTGACAGCTGTGCACAGGCTAACCGCCCCCGCCGATCACCACCAGCCCGATTGCCAAAGGCAAATCGCCGTCCTAGTCTCGCTCCATTCCGCCATTCTGACCCGGAGCATTCTCATGGACGGCAAGTTTCAGGACAACGATATCTCGAAGGTGGTTGAGGCCGACCGCGCCCATGTTTGGCATCACCTTGTCCAACACAAACCTTTTGAAACCAGCGATCCCCGGATCATCGTCGAAGGCAAGGGCATGCGCGTCTGGGATCAGAAGGGGACCGAATACCTTGATGCGGTTTCGGGCGGCGTTTGGACAGTGAACGTGGGCTATGGCCGCGAAAGCATTGCGGATGCGGTGCGCGAACAACTGGTCAAGATGAACTATTTTGCCGGTGCGGCAGGGAGCGTTCCGGGCGCCTTGTTCGCGGAGAAACTGATTAGCAAAATGCCTGGCATGACGCGGGTTTATTACACGAATTCCGGGTCCGAAGCGAATGAGAAGGCGTTCAAGATGATCCGCCAGATCGCGCACAAGCGGTACGGCGGGGTCAAACACAAGATTTTGTACCGCGAGCGTGATTACCACGGCACGACCATCGCCGCCCTGTCTGCCGGCGGTCAGGAAGAACGCAACGCGCAATACGGCCCCTTTGCGCCCGGTTTCGTCGAAGTGCCCCATTGCCTGGAATATCGCGCGCAATGGGACGATGCCGATTATGGTCGCCGCGCTGCCGACGCCATCGAAGAGGTGATCCTGCGCGAAGGCCCCGAAACAATTGGTGGCCTGTGCCTGGAACCCATCACCGCAGGCGGTGGCGTCATCGTCCCCCCCGAAGGATATTGGCCGCGCGTGCAAGAGATCTGTCGCAAGTATGACATCCTATTGCACATCGACGAAGTGGTTTGCGGTGTCGGACGCACCGGCAAATGGTTCGGCTATCAGCATTATGGGATCGAGCCCGACTTTGTGACGATGGCCAAGGGTGTCGCGTCAGGCTATGCGGCGATTGCGTGTTGCGTGACGACGGAACGGGTGTTCGACCTGTTCAAGGATAACGCGGATGATCCGTTGAACCATTTCCGCGATATTTCGACCTTTGGCGGGTGCACGGCCGGCCCTGCGGCGGCAATGGAAAACATGCGCATCATCGAAGACGAGGGCCTGTTGGACAATTGTACCGACATGGGCGCGCGGCTCATGGGCAATTTGCGTATTCTTCAGGACAAACACGCCGTGATCGGGGACGTGCGCGGCATGGGCCTGTTCTGTGGCGCTGAACTGGTTGCCGATCGGGAAACCAAAGAACCGGTTGACGAAAAACTGGCGCAAAAGGTCGTGGCCGAATGCGCTGCCGAAGGCGTTATGATCGGGGTCACCAACCGGTCGATCCCCGGATTCAACAACACGCTGACGTTCAGCCCGGCGTTGATCGCCACGGCTCAGGATATCGACACCATAACCCAAGCGGTCGATGTCGCCCTGACGCGCGTTTTCGGCTGACATGCAGGAAATTCGCTCTGCGCTTGGCCTGACGGGGGGACCTGCGGCCATCACCCGTGGTCCAATCCTGCCGTCGCGGTTCGACGTGACAGGGTTGCTGGCCGCGTCAGTCGCCGCCGTCGGGGATGCTTTGGCCGATTTGATTGTCGCCATTGGGGCCGCGCCTGCGCCCCCGGCGGTGTCTGTCGATGCGCGGCTTGCCTCGCTCTGGGCCGGGCGGTCGATTTCGCCGGTGGGGTGGGACCTGCCCCCGGTTTGGGATGCCGTCGCGGGCGATTACCGCACGCGCGATGGCTGGATCAAACTCCACACCAATCTGGCGCACCACCGAAAAGCCGCCCTTGGGGTCCTGAACGCGCCGGTTGATCGCGATGCAGTGGCAAAGGCCGTTGCCACCTGGAACAAAGACGCGCTTGAGGCGGCCATTGTCGCTGCCGGTGGGGTCGCCGCCGCGATGCGATCGCGCAGCGAATGGCACAGTCACCGGCAGGGGGCTGCCGTCGCTGCTGAACCTCTGGTGCATTGGGACACGCCGTTTCCTGCCCCAAAGGCGCATTGGGATTGGCGCGCCGAACGCCCGCTGGCGGGGTTGCGGGTTCTTGATCTGACACGGGTTCTGGCAGGGCCTGTTTCGACCCGAACACTGGCTGGTTTCGGTGCCGACGTGCTGCGCGTTGATCCACCGGGCTGGGACGAGGCGAATGTCGTGCCCGACATCACATTGGGCAAACGCTGTACGACGCTGGACCTTAGCGACCCCGATCACCGCGCCACGTTTGAAACGCTGGTGCAGGGCGCTGACCTGCTGGTGCACGGGTATCGCCCCGACGCGATCGCAGGCCTTGGATATGACCCCAGGACACTTCAGGCCCTGCGACCGGGCCTTATCGAAGTGACGCTGGATGCCTATGGCTGGACCGGGCCATGGGCCGAACGGCGCGGGTTTGACAGCCTTGTGCAAATGTCCTGTGGGATTGCACATGCGGGCATGGAATGGGCCGGTGCCGACAGGCCGACCCCGTTGCCGGTGCAGGCCCTTGACCATGCGACCGGCTATCTTATGGCTGCTGCCGCTTTGGTTCTGTTGCGCCGTTCTGTGACCGGCGGCGGCGCGGGCCGCGCGCGGTTGTCTTTGGCCCGTACCGGCGAATTGCTGTGCGCACATCGTCAGGGCACGGTCGGCACGCTTGGGCTGGATCACGGAATGGACGATTACACCCACACCACCGAGCCAACCCCCTGGGGCCCTGCCCGACGCCTGCGCCCTGCCCTGTCGGTTGGCGGCGCAGCAATGGTCTGGGACCGCCCTGCGGCCGATTTGGGGTCAAGCCAACCGGAATGGCCCGACACCCCTGCCTAGGCTTTTGGCTATTTGCGACGCCAGCTGCCCAGCCAACGCGACATCCGCCCCCGCTTGTCGGACAGGTTATCGCCGGCTGCATCCCATGTGTCTCCGACATCTTCGACCAACGGGTCGATCCGGCGACGGCGGAACCGCAACCAACGCACCCGCACCGCCCAGAATATGGCCAGAAAAATCACGATAACGATGATGTTCAGCCAGGGGATGATCCGCACATCCGGCCCGGCGACCGCCTTGACCCCTACCGCGTTTGGAAAGATCGAAATGAATTCGTTGCGCCAGCCGTAATGGGTGATCGACACCCATTTTGGATTCTCGGGCGTTGATTTCATGTCTGCTGCTTCGGCCTGAAGGTTGGACGTGTCGAATTTGAAATATGGCGGCCATCCCCATCCGGTGTCTTCGTTGCGGTAGACCATGATCGACCCGTTTTCACGCCGGCTCTGGATGAAAAACACGTCACGGTTCGTGGTTGTCGCATCCGATCCAACATCCGGCTGCGCCCAGAAAATCGAATTCTCACCGAAATCTATCCGCTTTTCGTAGGTGTCAGTGATCCGTGCGATATCGTGTTGCGGCAGCGTGTAATGGAAAACCGCCGCGACAAGCACGAAGATAACCGCCCGAAAAACCCATTTTACATAGACCATGTCACGTGCCCCTTTAGCCGAAGTTCACTAGATAGATGATCGCGCCAATAACGGCCAGTGGCACGATATAGATCAGCAGGATCAACTTGCGGCGAAAGCTGTCGTCATAATCCTCAAGCCCTTCACGGATATAGGCTTCGCGATCGCCGGGGCGACCGTCATCTTCCCATTGGCGTTTAAGTTTGCCGCGCCGAACCTGACGGGAATACAGCGACACAACGCCATAGATGACCGACAAGATGACAAAACCAATCAGGGCCAGTCGAAAGAATGCGAACATGGCTTATCTCCGTTTGGGAACCGCGCCCCATGGGCCGACACGGTCAATAAGATCGTCGCGCGTTTTGCGCCGGGATTTCTTTTTCGATTTGCCCTGTGACGGGGGCGGAGGCGGCGGGGCCTCCTCCATCGTTGCATCATGCCCGAAAAGGGCCGCACGCGCGCCCGCCTTGTCCACCGCATATTCCCGGTCCAGGAAATCAGCGACATAGGTCTTTTTCGTATCACTCCAGCCGGAATAGAGCCGATAGAACAGCTCTTTGTGGCAGATGAAAAGTTGACGCACATCCTTTGGCGTCAATTCAGACAACAGCATGTTGACCAGATCACGGTCCGGCACGTCCGCCGCCCTAAGTGTATAGAAAAACGCGGGATCTTCGGACGATATCCGTGGCCAAGCGCCACCGTCCTCGGCCCAGGCAACAAGGCGGCGCAGCGTGTGATATTCCGGAGGGAGGTTGTCCGCATGCTTGCGCGCCAACGCCCGGATATCGCGGCGGGTCGCGCCTGTCAGGTCGATGCCGGATTCCTGCGCCGCATCAACCACGATGAAATCCATTTTCTGGCGCAGGATCGCCGCACCGTCAATGCCACGCGCCTTGACGACCGGTTCCACCAGATCGTTGTAATCCAGAAACTTGGCGATGCGGTTCCTGTCGCCATGGTCAAACACGTATTCGATCCCCAGCCCGGTTAGCGCGCCCTTGTCGCCGGCCGTGATGATCGCCGGGTGTTCAACATCGCGGAACAGATAGGTGCCGCCGAAATGCGCTGTCCAGAAATTGTCCTGGCGAAAATCCATCTTGGTCAAGCGCACCGGATTGCGGGTGATGTCGCCCGTGCGTTTGGCAACCGTGATCATATCCGCGATAAGAACATCGTCGAACCACGCATCTTCGTCGTTCAGGAACCTGTCCGTCATCTTGCCCAGGTCTTCTGCGTCGCGGATTGTGCCCGATGTGGTGTCTGCTTCGATCTTGATCGTGCGGATGTCCATCAACCGGGCCGGATCCGCGACCGAAAAGACCGAATTCACCAATTCCCCCGCCACGGCATCGCGTGTGGTCAGCGCGAACAGTTGCGCCTGGTTGTCCTCGATGAAATTGCGGATGATTCCGCGCGACGTGCTGAATTTCGCGTTCAGCAACGGTGCGGTTTTCTGATCCGTGGTCAGCAGGATGAACTGCCGGTTACAGCCATTGTGATTCAGATACAGGTGATCGCCCAATTCATCCCCGATCTCGGGCGAATAACCCGAGATGTCGATGTGAAAATCGCTCAACTCCGTGCGCTTGCCGGTCAAATGGTGCAGCGCGCGGTTGTACCGGTCCACCAATGCGGGGGCCGTCACCGGGATCAGGTTCCCGAACATAAGGCCGCGTTCGATGAGACGTTTCATGTTGTTGCGATCCTTTCGCAAACTGGCGCAGCAGAAGCCTTTCGTTGCATGACGATCATTCCAAAAACCCAGTCCCTAATCCAGAACGCACGCCTGCCATCACCAACGGACACCCGGTGGGCAAGTGCACAAGATCGTTCCGATATCCATCGCCACTGGGGCATCAAAGCAATCCTCAATCGTTTTCACCCGGTCTTCTCCGCAGGAGAAATCTGCGTCGGCCTACAGGCCAGACCAAACTGTGTGTTCATGGCATCATCCCTCATGTTGGCCCCGCCGGGTCACCCACAAGGCCCCGATCAGCGCGCAAACCGGCGCCGTAACCAACCCGATAAATCCGGTGCCCAGAGCGTTGGAAACGCCGAATATGTTCATGGTCGATCCGAATATCATCGGTCCCAAAATCACCAACCCCCAGATGATCGCGAACCAGCCAAACCCGATGAGAAGAGAGATCACAGGCGCTCCGATGGCAAGCTCGGCCCGCCGCGCGCCGGGGCTTAGCCTGAGCAAGACCCTCGGCAACAAGAAGGACGCCCCCATCGGCAGAGCAAGGAGGAGCGCCCAGATCACCCCTTCCCCTCCAGATACCGCCGCTTGGCGATTTCCATGCGCTGCATCTCGCGCACCGCTTGTTCGATCGCGGCCTCGTCCGACTTGTCGGCGTAACGGAATTCGCTGTCCGCGTACCGGTTGATCTCCTGCACCACCATTTCCACGGTGATGGGCTGACGCAGTTCCTCGATCATCGCCTTTTTGGCGTCATAGCCTTTGAACAGGAACAGCTCGGGCTGCTCCATCCATTCGTCGGGCAATTCGAAATCCATTGCGCGGACTTTGACCGCGTCGGTGATGTTCTTGATCGCGCGGCCCGTGAACCGTTCATCGGCCTCTTGAATGGCCTTTAGATAAGTGCCGAGTTTGGCAATCGTATCCAGATCACCGATCTTGTCCTGCACACGGTCAAACACCCGGATCAGACCCTCTTCATGGGGTTTCGCGTGACTTTCAAAGCTTGCGGCGACGGCGCGCTTGATCTCCTGGGCGGAAAACAACGTATGCTCCCCCAAGGGTATCGAGTGGTTCTTGCCCATCAGCAGGGCAAGGATGTCGATGTAATCCTCCTGGGTTTTCGGCCCATCAACCAGGAATCGCGCCCCTGCCCGCTGGCGCAGGGCGTCATCGACATTTTCGGGATAGTTCGAGAACATTCCAAATGTGCAATTGCCCCGCACAACAGTATTCGCCCCGGCAAAGCTTTCCATCAAGACGGCGGTGATCTCCAACTGCCCGGCGCTGGATTGCCTGTCGCCGCGCTTGCCAGCCAGTTGATCGATGTCGTCGATCGTGCCGAACCCGATGACTTGCGGATCGATGATGGAATTGATGAATGCCTTGGCGTTTTGACCCGACTTGCCCTGATAACTGTCAATGTTGTCCGTGCTCAGGTTCTGATAGCGAAACGCATAACCCGCGACCTGGCAATAGTCATTGATCAGCCCGGCCATCATCTGGATCAAGGTCGTCTTGCCCGTTCCAGGCATCCCATCGCCCATAAAGGTAAAGATGAACCCGCCCAGTTCCGCGAACGGGTTCAGTCGACGATCAAAGTCATAGGCCATAAGCATCTTGGCCAGTTTCATCGCCTGATATTTGGCGATGTGGTTGCCCACGACTTCGTTCGGTTTCTTGAACGTCATGGTCAGCGTGGTGCCCTTGGCCGCCCGCGCCGGTTCAAAGCCACGGATGGCAAAATCGTCCGCCTCGACCCGCCATGACGCGCCGGTGAAAGGTGCCAATCGCGGCGCCGTGCTGGCCCGCAGGGCAACCTTGTCCATCAACGCTTCGGCAAAGGCCATGACCGTGGCGACCATACGGTCTTCGTCACTCGCCAATGCGGCCAGATCCTGATCCAGCTCCCAAAGGACACCATGCAATGCGAGTTGGCCGTTGTCGGTCAACACTTCGTCCACGTCGCCCAATTCGACCGTCACTTCGGTTGCGTGCGGCGCAAGCAGAAATGCCGTCGCGTTGGCAAAGACATGCATGGAAACCAGGGCTTCAGCGGCCAAAAGCTCGGAAAACTCGCTCTTGCGATTGGCGGGCAACGCGTTCTCAAGATTTTGCCGCTTCAGATCAACCAGACCGGTGCTTTCCCCATATACCTCGGCCACGGACAGCGCGATGGCAAGCGCCCGGCGCAACGCCGCGGCGACCGCGGCCTGACGGGGCGATGTCAGTGGATCGTCACCATCGCAATCGGCAATCCTGTCGACCAATTGCACGCCCTCGGGTTTTTCGACGCGCCGGGTCACCAAACCCGGTGTTGTCGATCGGAACCGCCGCCGTGTTCCGACCCCGGGGGACCGCTCCGGCGTGGTGTCGGATACGGGCGCCTTGCCGATCCGGGGCGCGTGATCAAATCCGTCCATCAACGCAAAAGCGGCGTCGTAATGCTTGCGAATGTCTTCTTCGCGCAATTCCATCTGATCGGATGTCAGGCTCATTTCACCCACCCTTTGTCTTCATCTTTCTCTAAATACTTCCGCCGGAGGCAAACCGGAGCTTGCTCCGGCAATTCCAACTGGGGTTTCGTCCAACATGACCTTGGAGAGTGCGATAAGGGCATCGTAATTTTGCCTCCGGCGGAAGTATTTTTGGAAAGATGAAGGCTCATCGGTAGCTCAGAACCCGACCGTCGTTTCCGACAACAAATTTGCGAATATTGGCAAATCCCGGCGGCTGTTTCTCCGCCAGGACCTGGTATGGTTGTGTTGGCAGGATGATCGCGCGCTCCATTGATGTGACGCCTGTGTCTGCTCCGCGGCCCGAAAACGGGTCCAGGGAAAAAATCTCTCTTTCAACAGTTCCGAACCACCCCGAGCGTTCGTTCTTGACCTTTTCCGACAACAGTTCTTCGGCCGTCCAGGCAAGGGTCCAATCGTCGCCCTGGGGCGCTGATGCTTCGGACAGGACATCGCGGATCGGGCCGGATTGGCGGGTGAAGGCGTGTGAATACATCGGCCCCACGTGGATCCGGCGCAGGCGTTTTGGGTGAAGATCGTCAAAATCCTCGTCAAACCCTTTTGCAATTGTCAAAAGCTTTAGCCCACCAAGGCTTTGCGCCATCAGATGCGCTTGGGCTTCGGGCCAGCGACGTTCATCTTTTGGCAAGGCCGTTCGCCCGGTGTCTTCGACCTCCAACAGGTAAATCACCGGCAGGTTGACCTGGCTGTCGTATACGGACCAGTGAACCAGATAGCGGCGTCTGTCGTTTAGCCCCGACAGCCAATGCGCTTCGGGATCATTGCGCGGCCAGAACAGGTTTCCACGAGCGAGTTCCTGATAATAGAGCCGTTGGGACAGTGCGAATTGCAGTTTTGTCGGCACGGTTTGGTCACCAATGATCATGGCGACCATCTCGCGTTTCAGTGCCTCTTCTGAGGGCATGTCCCGCAAGTGGCGTTCTGCCTGTTGCGCGTCATTTGCCATGACGAGAAGTTCTTGCGCCGTGGGAAACCCGCTTTCGCAATCATCAATGGTCAGTGATCCGAAAAACCGCCCCGTGTCGCGGCCGGCCAGCAGGTATTTCATGCTGAGCGCGCGAAAGGTGTAGGTCAGCGCCGCGATGTGGCGCGCGATGATCTGGGTTTCGTAACCGGCGAATTTGCCTTCGGACTCCATCACCGCGGCCACTCGGGTCAGATGGCCGGTGATCCGTTCGAATTTGCGAAAATACCGGCGCGAAGCCCATGTGTCGGTGATCCCGACTTTATCGCCGGTCTTGGTCGAATCGTCACTCATTTCCAGATCCCGTATCGCACTTTGCTGGCATCACGGCCTTAGATGTCAGCGCCAAAATCCCCTGCGGCACGGCAAAGGTACCTGTCAGCGCAGCGCGCCCGCCCAAGGGCCCGTGCATGTGGGACGCCGCATTCATTCAGCCGCCGTAGAGGTTCTTGTCGTGCTTTTCGACGATCTTTTGGAACCGGCGCGCAAAGCGTTCATCGGCCTTGGCCTTGGCCTCAAGCACTTCGCGGGCGAACACCATGTGGCCTTCATGCGCATCCAGCATATCCGCCATCTTGGCGTTTGTGGCCGCGCCGATCTGGGCCATTGCCTGTTGCGCCTGCTTGTCGGTTTCGGTGCCGATTTCGTTGATCTTGTGCGCGACGTCCTGTTGCTGTGCCGTTTTCAATGACTTTGTCAGCGCATCATAAAGCACAACGCGCTGCTTTGTGTCTGTCTGAAGCTTGTTGATCAAAACCATCTGTGTTGCCGCCTGGTTTTGCAGGCTGTCGACCCAGCTTTTTCCTTTTTCGATATAGCGTTCCAGCGTTTGCGACTTGGCCAGTTTGACTTGTTCGTCCTGCACCAATTCATTGTAACGCTTGTTCATATCGGCCAGTTCGGTTTCCAGTTTGGTGCGCGCCGCGGCGTCCTGTTCAACCGAAATCTTGTTTTCCAGCGTGATGATATCCGGGTCCATGCCCTGAATTTCGGCGCGCACGGATTCCAGTTCGCCGACCGTCATTTCACGATCATCCAGAGTCTCGGTCAGGTTGGTTTCCACCCGGTCCTTTTGGCTGTTCAGGACGTCAAGCTGACCTTCGAGAAGTTTGGTAATCACATCTGATTTGCCGATCAGGTCCTGCAATTTGTCATCGACCGAAGCCGTGCGCATCCGCTCTTGCCGCATTGAATCCGATTTTGCGCCGGAAAAGATGCCGACGAATGTTTCCCATCCGGTTTTCGACCGCATGTCGTCGAAATCCTTGGAAAAGGCCGCTGTGACATCGTCCAACCCCATGATCAATTCAGCAATATTCGCGTTCATCACGTCGGTATGGGCGTGCACATCGTCCAAAGAGGCGTTTTCTATATCGATCAGCGCCGTGTCGCCTTCGGCCATTTTCTGGCGGGCGGTTTCGATCCGGCTGGTCAGCTCTGCGATTTTGGCCTGCGCCGAGGCCACCTGTTCCTGGCTTTCACGCACCTGCGCATCGAAATCGGCCATCGCTCTCTCCGTTTTGTTCAAGGTCTCTATGCAATATGGGGATTATTAGCGCGATTTTCACCCGCGCGTCATCGGAAATCGGGGTCGGGTATTTCGGACTTGAGCTGTGGGTGACTTGGCGGCAGGCTGTGAAGGCAGATTTGGGTTACAGGCGACATTTAGGAGCGATTGGAATGAAACATGTATTTTCGGCGGCAGTAATAGCAGCGGCAAGCACTGGAATTTTTGCGGGGACGGCTGTGGCCGACGACGTGTCAGACACGCTAACCAGCGCGCTTGAGGCATACGAAGACGGCGATCTGCAATACGCGATCGAAGAACTGGAATATGCAAAGCAGCTGATGCTGGGCATGAAAACCGACGCGCTGAGCGCGTTTCTTCCCGATGCGCCCGAAGGGTGGAGCCGTGAAATCAACACTGAAATGAACGCAGGGCTGGCCATGATGGGCGGCGGCGTCGGATCCGAGGCGGAATACACCGGGCCGGGCGACACGTTCACGATTACCATCATGGCCGACAATCCGATGGTCGGCGCCATGGGGGCGATGATCGGGAATGCGGCGGCAATGGGGGCCAAAATCGAACGCGTGGGACGCGAAAAATTCATGGTTCAGGATGACACGGCACAGGGCCTGATAGACAAGCGCATCCTGGTCAAAGCCGAAAACGGCGATATGGCCATGATGCTTGAGGTCCTTAAGACCATGGATTTCCGCAAACTGGGCCAATTCGGAAACTGATTTCCCCGGGGCGTTGGGGCAGCCTGGCCAGATCGCGCCAAGCTGCCCGATGCCTATGGTCGGGCGATCAAATGATGTTGTGCGCCGGCCCATAGGGAAAGCCGGTGATGTTTTCGGCGCCGTTGTCCGTGATGATCAGAATGTCATGTTCGCGATACCCGCCCGCGCCGGGTTGATCGGCGGGGATGGTCAGCATGGGTTCCATTGATATGACCATGCCCGGTTCCAGCACTGTTTCAATATCTTCGCGCAATTCCAGACCGGCCTCGCGGCCATAATAATGTGACAAAACGCCGAACGAGTGCCCATAGCCGAACGTGCGGTATTGCAGCATGTCCCGGTCCGCAAGAAAGGCGTTGATCCGGCCGGTAATCTGTGCACAGGACGCACCGGGTTTTAGTTCGGACATGCCGAATTCATGGGCGGCGACGTTGGCCTCCCAAACCTTGCGCGAGGCGTCATCAACATCACCGACAAACAGCGTGCGTTCCAGCGCCGTGTAATACCCGTTGATCATGGGAAACGTGTTCAACGACAGGATGTCGCCATGTTGTAGCCGGCGGGACGTGACCGGGTTATGCGCCCCATCGGTGTTTAACCCGGATTGAAACCAGACCCATGTGTCGCGGTATTCCGCGTCCGGAAATGCGCGGGCGATTTCGGATTCCATGGCATCACGTCCCGCCATTGCAACATCAATTTCGCGGGTGCCTTCGCGAATGGCGTCGCGAATGGCCTCTCCTCCCAGGTCGGCGATCCGCGCGCCTTCGCGGATCAGGGCGATTTCGGCCGGGCTTTTGCGCATGCGTTGGCGCATTGTCGCCGGGGCAATGTCCATCATGACGATGGGGTCAAGAGCATCCTCAAGCCGGTCGCGCAGGGCAAGCGTCAGGTGGTCGCCCTCGTACCCGATGACCTGGCCTTCACCGGCGATATGGCGAATGGCGGCTTCGAAATTGTCGCGGTTCCAATCCGAATAGGTCAGGTTGTCACCGTAACACCGCCGCCACGGTTGGCCCGCGTCGATACCGGCGGAAACGGTCACGCTTTTGTCCGGTGTTACGACAAGGGCATAGGGGCGGCCAAAGGCACAATACAGGAAACCCGAATAATAGGCGATGTTATGCATCGAAGTCAGAACGGCGGCCTGAATGCCCAAGTCATCCATGGCCCGGCGCAGATCCCGCAGGCGGGTTTCATATTCCAGTTCGCTGAATGGAAGCGGGGCCTTTTGACCATTGTGAAAACGATAATATCTGGCGCGCTCTTGCATCGCGACCTCCTATCAGGAAGTCCCGGCGTTCAGGACAGACAGGGGCGATGCCGCGTGCGGTCGCGCGACGCCATCGCGCGATACCCGCGCACAGTATAGCAAGACCCGCCCCATGTCGGGTACCGCAAAAGCGACACCGGTCTTTTCAACGACGCCGCCCATCGCTACCTTGCCCGGAAATCGAACAGGGCGGGCTGATGGGACAGTTGAAAAAGGTCAATCTGACCGAAAAGCTTGCGATGTTTTCCAGTCATTGGGACCCGCATGTTGTCGCGGATTACAATGGCAATGACATCATGGTCGTGAAATTTCAGGGGGCGTTTCCGTTCCACCGTCATGATGACACCGACGATTTCTTTTTGATCCTTGAGGGCGAGGTTGTTCTGGAAGGCCGGGATGGCGACAGTGTTACCCTTGGCCCCGGCGAATTATGTGTGATCCCCAAGGGGGTTGAGCACCGCCCCCGTGCGGAGCACGAGGCCAAGGTGTTGTTGATTGAACCGGCGGGCGAGCCGAACACAGGCGATCCGGCCACCGCCGCGCCAAAGCCCAGGATTTGACCGGATGAACGATCATTCTGAACGCCTGTCACAAGGGCCACGCAACCTGATCACCGATGTGGACGGATTGCAGGTAGGAAACGCCGCCGATGAAGATTTGCGTTCTGGCGTAACAGTCCTGACCAGCGACGCGCCGTTCACCGCCGGGGTGCATGTCATGGGGGGGGCACCCGGCACGCGGGAAACCGATCTTTTGGCCCCGGACAAAACGGTTGAAGCGGTTGATGCTTTGGTGTTGTCGGGCGGATCCGCCTTTGGGTTGGACGCGGCATCGGGGGTGATGGACCGTCTGCGCGCGGAGGGGCGCGGATATGCGGCTGGGGCGCACCGGGTGCCAATCGTCCCTGCAGCGATCCTGTTCGACCTGGCCAATGGCGGGAACAAGGATTGGTCCGAGAACCCCTACGGCGCGCTTGGCCGTGTTGCCTATGATAACCGCGCGGCGGATTTTGCGCTCGGGACAGAGGGGGCCGGAACCGGGGCGATGACGGCGGGGTTCAAGGGGGGGCTCGGCTCGGCGTCGGTCGTGTTGCCATCGGGCCATGTGGTCGGCGCCTTGGTGGCGGTCAATGCGCTTGGGTCTGCCGTGGTTGGTGGCGGACCGCATTTCTGGGCTGCGCCGTTTGAGTTGGGCGATGAATTCGGTGGTCTTGGGGCGGCGGGGACATGGCCCGATCCGCATTATCCGATCACCAAGGCCAATGCGGGGCGCAATACAACGATCGGGATTGTTGCGACGGATGCGACCCTGACACAGGCGCAATGCACGCGCATGGCCGTTGCCGCCCATGATGGTTTTGCCCGCGCTTTGGTGCCTGCGCATACGCCACATGACGGCGATTTGATTTTTGCCGCGGCGACCGGGGCCCGTGCGTTGGAGACGCCAGCGATGGACACGCTGATGTTGGGCCATGCGGCGGCGATTTGCATGGCGCGTGCGATCGCCCGTGGGGTTTTTGCGGCCCGTTCCGTCGCGGGGGATGT
Organism: Pseudooceanicola sp.; assembly: GCA_050633485.1. Classification (GTDB taxonomy): domain Bacteria; phylum Pseudomonadota; class Alphaproteobacteria; order Rhodobacterales; family Rhodobacteraceae; genus Pseudooceanicola. Next base: position 29,783 of record JBOEGP010000020.1, on the reverse strand, counting down.
ATTTCCGGCCTGGTCTGCGCGGTTCGGGTAGGTTTGGTCCTGTGGCCTGGCTGGGGGGCTGTCTGCCCCCCAGACCCCCCGAAAGTATTTATGGAAAGATGAAGGGGCGGGTGGGTGCGCCCGTGTTTGTTCTTGGGCTTTGGTTCAGGGATTGTTTGCGGGGCGTTGGCCATTGGTTTTCCGGGCGCGATTGGTTTCGGCGGCTGGGGTGTGGTCGGGGTGTTTCGGGCGCGCGGATTTGTGACGCTGGACAAATCCGGCGTCAGGTGATCAGCCTTGGCGCGGGCAACACAAGGAGGAGCCGTCATGCTGGACCAGCCGACTGACCTGAAATCGCTTTTGAAAGATCCCTCGCTCTTGGTTGAAGCCGCTTATCTGGCAGGTGAGTGGGTGGATGGGGACGAGGGCACATTCGATGTGACAAACCCGGCACGCGGCGATGTGATTGCCAAGGTTGCCGATCTGAGCCGTGCGCAGATCACCAAGGCCATCGATGCGGCCTATGAGGCGCAAAAGGGTTGGGCGGCGATGACCGGCAAGGACCGTGCCGTGATCATGCGGCGTTGGTTTGATTTGATGATGGCGAACCAGGATGATCTGGGCGTTATCCTGACAGTCGAACAGGGCAAGCCGTTGGCCGAGGCCAAGGGCGAAATCGCCTATGGGGCGTCGTTCATCGAGTTCTTTGGCGAAGAGGCCAAGCGCATTTACGGTGAGACCATTCCCGGCCATCAGCCGGACAAGCGGATCATGGTGCTGAAGCAGCCCATCGGTGTGGCCGCGTCGATCACGCCGTGGAATTTCCCGAATGCAATGATCACCCGCAAGGCCGCTCCGGCGCTGGCCGCAGGGTGCGCTTTTGTCGGGCGTCCGGCCAAGGAAACGCCTTTGTCGGCCTTGGTCATGGGGGTGTTGGCCGAGCGGGCTGGAATTCCGAAGGGTGTGTTTTCGATTGTCACGTCGTCGCGATCCTCGGACGCGGGCAAGGAGTTTTGCGAAAACCCCAAGGTCCGCAAGCTGACGTTTACCGGATCGACCGAAGTCGGGCGCATTCTGTTGAAGCAGGCCGCCGATCAGGTGATGAAATGTTCAATGGAGCTGGGCGGCAACGCGCCCTTCATCGTGTTTGATGACGCCGATCTGGATGCGGCTGTTGAGGGCGCGATCATGTGCAAGTTCCGCAACAATGGGCAGACCTGCGTCTGTGCAAACCGCATTTATGTGCAGGCCGGCGTCTATGACGCTTTTGCCAAGAAGCTGACCGAACGTGTCGCGGCGATGAAGATCGGTGACGGGCTGGAGGATGGCACGGACCTGGGCCCGCTGATCAACACGGATGCGATTGCCAAGGTGCAGGAACATATTGCGGACGCCACGGCCAAGGGGGCGACGGTGGTTTATGGCAATGGCGATCCGATGCAGGGGCCAGGCAACTTTCTACCACCCACCATCGTGACCGGGGTCACGCAGGACATGCAGGTGGCCACGGATGAAACATTCGGCCCACTGGCGCCCTTGTTCAAATTCGACGACGTTGACGATGTGATCGCCATGGCCAATGACACGATCTTTGGCCTTGCCTCGTATTTCTATGCCAAGGATCTGAGCCGAGTTTACAAGGTGGCCGAGGCGCTGGAATACGGAATTGTGGGTGTGAACACCGGGATCATTTCGACCGAGGTCGCGCCGTTTGGCGGGGTCAAGCAATCTGGCCTTGGCCGCGAGGGCAGCCACCATGGGATCGAAGATTACCTTGAGATGAAATACATTTGTCTTTCGGTCTGAGCCGACCACATTGCACGGGATGACAAAGGGGGGGCGTTGGCCCCCCTTTTCGCGGCAATGGACGGGGGCTGCGGCGTTGGCGCGCGTTACTGAGTGTTCAGCAGCACCGCTTCGACCCGGCGGTTACGTTCGCGCCCTTGCGCCGTCAGGTTGGCCGCAACCGGCGCAAGATAGCCCATACCTTCGGCGTCCAGTTGGCCACGCGCCACGCCAAGGCGTTTCACCAGCCTTTCCAATACGGATTGGGCGCGGCGGCGCGACAGGGCAATGTTGCCGTCAAGCGCGCCCTGCGTGTCCGTATGACCGACCAGGGCAATGCGGCGATCCGGATTGGCCAACAGGTATTCCGCCAGAGATTCCAGCGACGCATAGCGGCCATCGTTAAGTTGCGATGATCCCGTTTCGAACTCTAGATCCGTCAGGATCGCGTGCCCGTCAGTTTCCAGCCGCGTTGCCAAGGGTATGTCGCTGGTCGCGGGTGTGGTGACAGGATCGGGCGTGGTCACCGATTTGCCATCGCCGGTGACCGCCAAACCGGCGGAATCTTCGCCCTGCGGCGTGATCAGAACAAGCTGGATGTAACCGGCGGTGGTCGTTCGGCTGGTCAGGATCATCACATAACGCGTATCCGGCCCCGCCCCCAGATGCGCGGTGAATACACGGTAATCGAACAGATCGACCTGCATCGCGGGCGCGTCGATGATATCCGCAGCATAGCGGAAGTCGAACCCACCACAGGCGCGGTCAGCGCATTCCAGTATCGGGACATAACCGGCCGCGACGATCTGATCGCGCAGCGGTTTAAGAAGTTGCAGTGACGTCGTGCCTTGGACCGAAATTTGCCAAGCGCGGCGGGTGACACTGCCTTCGACCTCAAGCACGGGCAAAACGCCATCGGCAAAAGGGCCAATCGGAAGCGCGAAACTGTCGGGCGAAGCCGTTTGCGCGAGCGTGGCGCGCGCGGAGGGCGGCACCGACAGGTCCAACGCCATTGCCGGGCTGGCAAATACCAACCCCGCCAGGGCGAAAAACCGGACAATCCCCGCGCGGCGGATCACCTTAGCGGCCCAGCGAATGGTATTCGTCATTGGGGCGCATATCGACACCCGAGGCCACGCGGTTGGTCATGTTGAAAAATGCCGCGACGCTGGCAATGTCCCAAATGTCGCGATCGCTGAACCCGTGATCGCGCAGTTTCTGACGGTCCGATTCTTCGACGGCGTGGCTTTCGACAGTCAGTTTGACCGAAAATTCCAGCATCGCGCGTTGTTCGGGTGTCACGGGCGCGGTGCGCCAGTTCATGACCAGATGTTCGCCCAGCTTGGCATCTCCGGACAATTCGCGCACCGCCGCGCCATGCGCGGTCAGGCAGTAAAAGCATTTGTTCACGGACGACACGGCGACCGCGATCATTTCGCGTTCAAGTTTGGTCAGCCCGCTGTCGTTCAGCATCAGGTCGTTATAAAACGCTGAAAACGCGTCCAGCTTGGCGATGTCAAACGCATAGGATTGAAGAACGTTGGGCACGAGGCCCAGCTTGTCCTGGCAGATGTCGAAATATTTCTGGGTTTGCGGCGGCAACGGATCGGCCATTGGCAGGTCGAGAGCGGTCACGCCATTATCCTTGCGGGTCATATTCGTCTTCCTTGTTCAAATGCCTTGGCATGCTGTGCTGCGTCAGGATTTCTGCCGGTAGTGATACCCACCAATGTGATCCATCCCCAGGCTGGAATAAAGAGCGTTGGCGGCGGTGTTCGCCTTGGTACAGGCAAGGGCCAATGTCTGCGCTTTGTGGGTTAGTGCCCAGGCGGCCGCGTCGATTGTCGCGCCCTTGCCCATGCCACCGCGACGGGATTTTGGCGTCACCTCAAGCGCATGGAGCATCGCCACATCCCCATCTACCGACACAAAGGCAGTGCCGCCCGGCGCATTGCCAATCCGGCCCAAAAGCCCTGTCTTAGGGTCACTTGCGCGGTTCATCACCGCGATCCGTTCCGGACCGATCCCCCCCTCGGCCCACAATTCAACCATATAGGCCAAAGGCCCCCAACCGTGGATCGTTTTCACATCATCACCGGATTTGGGAATATCAGCGATGGTCTGGGCCGGGGCGGCGTAGATGCTTGTGGGATCGACAATGTGATATCCGCGCGCGTCAAGCATGGCATCCAGCGCCGTATCATCGGGGCGGATCATGAACAGGTTTGTTTGGCCAAGCGCCTGCATCGCCGCTTCGGCGGCGTCGATATCGGCGTCGGTCACCGTGCCATTTGCAGTGGCGGCGGACACGCGTTTGCCACCGCCCTGCCCGTCCCGGATTGTGAAAGGCCCGACAGTTTGCGTGGCGGCGGCAGGCCAGGTGGCTTCGAGTGCTTGAAAAATTCTGGATAGGTCGATCACGACGGAAATATCTCGGCTAGGCGGGTCATGGCGGCGTCGATTTGCGCGCCGTCCTGTCCGCGGATGACAATATTGGCCCCATACACACCGTTGTGCTGAAATGGGTACGAGCCCATGGAAAGGTCAGGGTAATCTTTGGCCAAAGCCCCCAAAGGACCGGCAATTTCGCCTTCGCCGCGTTCGATGCGATAGCTTTGGCTCATCAACGGCTGACCGCCCTTGATGGTGGCCAGAACGCTGGCAACCATGGTTTGGAACACCTGCGGCACACCGGCCATGACATGCACGTTTTCAACAGTAAACCCCGGTGCGGTGGACACCGGATTGTCGATCAACAACGCCCCGTCCGGAATGCGCGCCATGCGCATCCGTGCTTCGGTAATTTCGACGTTCCGGCGTTTGAATGCAGCCTCAAGCAGCGCGCGGGCGTCATCGCGCACATCAATATGGCGGTCAAACGCGGCGGCGATGCAATCGGCGGTGATGTCATCATGGGTCGGGCCGATCCCGCCCGAGGTGAACACATGGTCATACGTGGCGGAAAGCGCCTTGACCGCGGAAACGATGGCATCGCGATCATCGCTGACGATCCGCACCTCTTGCAGGTCAACACCGTGTTTGACCAGTTCTTGCGCAAGGTAATGCATATTGGCATCGCGCGTCCGGCCCGACAGGATTTCGTCTCCGATGACCAGCATCGCGGCTTTTGGGTTTGGCATCCGGGCCTCCTTGAGAACACCTGATCAAGGGTATAGGCGGGGCACATGCGGTTTCAAACCCCCCTAATGCCGGCGCGGCTGATCCGTCGCTATAAGAGGTTCCTTGCCGATATCCGGCTAGACGACGGGCGCGAGGTGACTGCCCATTGCGCCAATCCGGGATCAATGATGGGTCTGGCGGAACCGGGAATGCGCATCTGGGTGGAACCCAATGACGATCCCAAGAAAAAGCTGAAATACGGCTGGCGATTGGTGGATCACGAAAACGGGCATTTCACCGGTGTCGACACGTCGGTGCCAAACCGGGCCTTGCGCGCCGCGTTTTTGGCCGGTGCAGTGCCTGGATTCGACGGATATGACCGGGTTCTGCCGGAACAAAAATACGGCACAAACAGCCGCATTGATTTCCTGTTGCGTGGCCCCGGCCGCCCCGATGCCTTTGTCGAAGTCAAAGCCGTGACACTGTCCCGCCGTCCCGGTCTGGCCGAATTCCCCGACAGTGTCACCGCGCGCGGATTGAAACACCTGACCGAACTGGCCGAGGTCGCGCGACGCGGTGACCGGGCCGTGATGTTGTACCTTGTTCAACGCACAGATTGCACAAGCGTGGCATTTGCCCGTGACATTGACCCGGCCTATGTCGCCGGTTTCGCAACCGCCCGCGCCGCAGGGGTTGAAGCGATGGCGATGTCCTGTCGGATCAGCCCTGAGTCGGTTGAACCGGACCGGATACTCGCCGTTGACGACCCGGTTTGATCGCCGTTTCGCGGCGGTTCAACCAGCGATATTGTCGGCCCGCCAACCGCCCGCAAAGTTCGGTGCGCGATCGGCGTTTCCCTAAGGGGCATTTCGGTCGATCACGGAAATTCAGTCAAAGTTTTATCAGCTTGGCCGAATTCGTCGCGATACGCGCGGCATTTGCGCCCAAGTCTCTGGAACTTCGCCCGCCTCCGGGTTATTTTGGCACCAAATTCTGCCCCGAACACAGGACAAAATCCGTTGGACAAAGACCATCGCGGACGCATGACCAAAGACGGAATTCGCATTTACGAGGATGCGGATTTTACCGGCATGCACGATGCCGGGCTTTTGGCGGCCGAGATTCTGGACAAGATTGCCCCGCATGTTGTGCCCGGCCAAAGCACTGGCGAACTGGACCGGTTGATCGAAGAGATGGTGAATGACGCCGGGGCAAAATCGGCCACCATAGGGTACAAAGGCTATCGTCACGCGTCGTGCATTTCGGTGAACCACGTGGTCTGTCATGGTATCCCCAGCACCAAGACGCTTAAGGATGGGGATATCCTGAACATCGACGTCACGGTTATTGTGAACGGTTGGTATGGCGATACATCGCGGATGTATGTGGCGGGCAAACTGGGCCGCAAGGCCGAACGACTGATCCAGGTCACCCATGACAGCCTGATGAAGGGGATCGAGGCGGCCAAGCCCGGAAACACCTTTGGCGACATCGGCCACGCAATCCAAAGCTTTGTCGAAGCGCATCGCATGTCGGTGGTGCGTGATTTCTGCGGCCACGGTCTGGGCCGGGTGTTCCACGCCCCGCCCAACGTGTTGCACTATGGTCGCCCTGGCACCGGGCCGGTGCTGGAAGAAGGCATGTTTTTCACCATTGAACCGATGGTGAACCTTGGCCGACCAGAAACCAAGGTGTTGGGCGATGACTGGACCGCGGTCACCCGCGACAAATCCCTGTCAGCGCAATTCGAACATTCCGTCGGAATCCGCGCGGACGGGGCCGAAATCTTTACCCTGTCGCCAACAGATATGTTCCACCCGACATACCAATTGACCTGACCGGATCAGCGACGGGCGACGCCGGTTCCGGTTTTCATTCCCCGATCATCTGACACGAAAAAGCCGCCGTGCCCTGTGGGGAACGGCGGCTTGGTAATGTGCCTTTAGATCACTTGCCGGGGGCAAGCGCCATAAAGCCTTTGAGGATGTCGATGGCATAGGCCAACTGGTAATCCTCTTCGCGCAATTTGGCGGCTTCGTCAGCCTTGGTGCGTTCTTCTTCGATCTGACGGATTTCATCCTCGGTCAGGGAATCGTTGCTCAGCGCGCCGCGCAGGTCGGCTTCGGACCGGGTGCGACGGTTGTTTGTGGCCTCCTCATCCTCGTCCGTTTCGGGACGGCGCGGGGGCTGTGCCACAACGATGTCAGGTGAAATACCCAAGGATTGGATCGACCGGCCCGACGGGGTGTAATACCGCGCCGTGGTCAGGCGCATGGCCCCGTCGCCGCGCAAAGGCATGACGGTCTGGACCGATCCCTTGCCGAATGATTTCGTGCCCACGACGATGGCGCGGCGATGATCCTGCAACGCACCCGCAACGATTTCCGAAGCCGAAGCCGACCCGCCATTGACCAGAACGACCATCGGCTTGCCGGTGATCAGATCGCCGGGCGCCGCGTTGTAACGTTCGCCGTCCTCGGGGTTGCGGCCACGGGTTGAAACGATTTCGCCCTTTTCAAGAAAGGCGTCAGACACTTTGATCGCCTGTGTCAGCAACCCACCGGGGTTATTGCGCAGGTCAAGGACAACGCCATTCACGTTGTCGATGCCGCCTGCCGCTTCGATCTCTTTCGCCAACCCCTCGGCCAGGTTCGGATAGGTTTGATCGTTGAACGTGCTGACGCGCAGGACAACAGTTTTGCCTTCGGTGCGGGACCGAACAGCCGTCAGTTTGATGGTGTCGCGGATGATCGAGATATCGAAGGGTTCTTGTGTCCCTTCGCGCACCACCGTGATCACGATTTCCGACCCGACCGGCCCGCGCATCATTTCAACGGCGTCATCCAGTGTCAGGCCCAGCAGGCTTTCGCCGTCCACATGGGTGATGAAATCACCTGCCTCAACGCCGGCATCGTCAGCCGGGGTTCCGTCCATGGGTGAAACGACTTTGACAAAGCCCTCTTCCTGGGTGACCTCGATCCCCAGCCCGCCGAATTCGCCGCGTGTCTGCACCCGCATCGCGGTGGCATCTTCGGGCGACAGATAGCTTGAGTGCGGATCAAGCGATGTCAGCATGCCGTCGATGGCCGCTTCGATCAATTTGCCCTCGTCCACCTCTTCGACATATTGCACGCGGATGCGTTCAAAGATGTCACCGAACAGGTCCAGCTGTTCATAGACGCTGGACGGGCGCGAGCTTTCCTGCGCCAAAAGCGGCGCGGCGACCTGGGTGCTGACCAACACGCCCGTGGCAATGCCACCAGCTGCCGCGATCAAAAAGCGTTTCATGCGTTATCCATCCTTTGTCGTTCTGAACCACGTTTCCGGGTTCTCGGGCACATTGCCCTGTCTGACTTCGATATACAGCGTTTCGGTCCGGTCGCCCCCGGTGCCTGTCGCCGCCTGCTGAACAATTGACTCGGCTGACGGATCCGCGCCACCCATAAGGCCCAGTGGGCTACCGGCTGGCAAGACCTCTCCGGCGTCACCATAGACCACTTCAAGACCGGCCAACACGAAAAGTGTACCCGCCTGCGGTTCAATGATCATCACGTTTCCGTAGTCCAGAAGCGGACCGCGATAGCGTATCGTGGCCGCGGTTGGCGTGGTGACCAGCGCACCGGGACGCGTCGCAACCACGATCCCCGGACGAATGATGCCCGCCGCGTCCGCCTCGCCCATACTGCGCAGAATTCGCCCCTCGACCGGCAGGGCAAAGGTGCCCTTGCGGTCACTGACATCCGGCAATGATCCCGGTGCCTCGTTGTCGGCAATGTCTGACAGGCCGGACGCAAATGCCTCAAGCGTTTCGGTTGACGCGATCAAGAGGCCGGTCTTCACCGGGTCTTCGGTAAACCGGCGCGGAAGGTCGGTTCGGTCGGCCACCGCTTCGCTTAATGCGGCGCGGGCCACTTGCACACCGTTCAACCCGGCTTGCAGGCGGGCGGCCGCTGCCTCCTGCAACAGGCGCAGATCGCGGGCCTCTTCCAGAAGGCTGCGCAATTCCGCGGCGCGTGTTTCCAATGCGGGCGCGACATCCGACAGGATCATACCGGACCGTGCGGTGCCCACCGGCCCCGAGGGATGCAGCAACAGGACCGGCGCCGGGTTGCGCGACATGGTTTGCAGCACGCCCAGCAATTGGGCCACGTCGTCTTCGCGCGATTGCAGGTCAGCGGCCAATTCCGCCTCGCGGATCGACGCGCTGCGCAGACCCGCGCGCATGGCCGTCAGCCCCGCCTCATAGGCGCGCAAAGTCGCTGTCATCGCCTTGACCCGATCCCGCGCGTTGGTCGCGTCATTCAATTGTCGCGCCGCCGCTTCCAACTGGACCGATGCCGCGCGGGCGGCCGATCCGGGATCATTGGGTTGCGCGCTGGCACCCGGCGCGATCAGAACCGCCGCAATCACGGAATGGATCAACCGGCGTTTCATACGATCAGGCTCTGCCCCGTCATTTCAACCGGCTGAGGCAACCCCATAAGCGCCAACAACGTCGGTGCCAGATCCGCCAGGCGCCCGTCACGAAGGCTGATCCCATCCGGCCCGCCGATCAATGCGACCGGAACCGGGTTGGTCGTATGCGCCGTGTGCGGGCCGCCGGAATTCGGGTCGATCATGGTTTCGCAATTGCCGTGATCCGCGGTGACGATCATCGCACCACCTGCTTTTTCCAATGCTGCAACAACCCGTGCCAACCCTTTGTCCACCGCCTCGCAGGCGGCGATCGCGGCCTTAAGGTCACCGGTATGCCCCACCATATCGGGGTTGGCGTAATTGGTGACGATCAGGTCATAACCATGCTCAATCGCCTGAACGAATTGGTCCGTCACTTCCTCTGCCGACATCTCAGGCTGGAGGTCATATGTCGCGACCTTGGGCGACTTTGGCATGAACCGGTCTTCGCCGGTTTCGGGGGTTTCCTGACCGCCATTCAAAAAGAACGTCACGTGCGGGTATTTTTCAGTCTCGGCAAGGCGGAATTGACTGCGCCCATGTTGGGCCACCCAAGCGCCAAGAGTATTGACGATTTCCTGCTTGGGATAGCAGGTCGTCATATATGCATTATGGGCCGATGAATAATCCACCATTCCCAGAAACGCAGCCAGCTTTGGGCGCGTGCCGGTATCAAACGCGTCGAAATCGGGCTGGCCAATCGCCGCCAGAATTTCGCGCGCCCGGTCAGCCCGAAAATTCAGGCAAAAGACACCATCGCCGTCCCGCGCCCCGGCATAATCACCGATCACCGTCGGGGTGATGAATTCATCCGTTTCGCCGTTGTCATAGCCACGCGTGACCGCCGCGTGCGCGGTGGCCGATTTCTGGCCCGTGCCATGGATGATCGCGCCAAACGCTTCTGCGACCCGTTCCCACCGATTGTCCCTGTCCAAGGCATAATAGCGCCCCGACAGCGTTGCGATCCGCACGCCGTCCGCAAGCCCCTCATCCAGATCATTCAGGTATCCATAGGCGGATTTCGGTGCGACATCGCGCCCATCGGTGATCGCATGCAAAACGACGGGCACGCCCGCATCCGCCACTGCACGTGCCGCGGCAAGGATGTGGTTCGTGTGCCCATGCACCCCGCCATCAGACACCAGCCCGATCAAATGCGCGGTGCCGCCGCTGGATTTCAGTTTGGCGATGAATTCTGACAGTGCCGCATTTTCGAAAAACGACCCGTCTTCGATGGCAAGGTCGATCTGACCCAGGTCCATGGCCACGACACGGCCCGCCCCGATGTTGGTGTGGCCAACCTCGGAATTGCCCATCTGGCCTGACGGCAGGCCAACGTCGGGCCCATGGGTGATCAGGGTCGCGTTCGGGCAGGTCGCCATAATCCGATCAAACGTGGGCGTGGCGGCAAGATAGGGCGCATTGGCAACGGTATCGTCGCTGATGCCCCATCCATCCAGAATGCACAGAACGACCGGTTTCGGCGCTTTCATTTTTGCTTCTCCGCTGCTCAGTGGTTTCCTACTGCCGCGTGGCTTGCATTGTCCACCTCAAGCCGGCGAGATCGCGCAGTGGTGAGCGGAATTGTCGCCCAGGTGCCCCGCAATCGCGCCAAAATGGAACAGTCGCGCGCGAAATCGCACCGCGGGCCCGCCAGCCAACCGGCCCCGTAGTTTAGCTGCGGTGATACGGCGATCCCGCCAGAATTGTCGCCGCGCGGTAAAGCTGTTCCGTCAACATGACCCGCGCCAACATATGTGGCCAAACCATACGACCAAACGACACCGACATCGCCGCCTTGGCACGCAAACTTGGGGCAATCCCGTCGGCGCCGCCAATCACAAAGGCCAAATCCTGGGTGCCGTCATCGCGAAACCGGGCCAATGTGGCCGCAAAATCCGGAGACGTCATCACCTTGCCGCGTTCATCCAGGGCGATCACCACGGCGCGATCCGGGGTGGCGCGGTCCAATAGGGCGGCTTCGGAATCAATCCCGCCCCCTTTGCGATCCTCGACCTCTCGCAGCTCCGCCGGACCAAGCCCCAAGGCCCGGCCCGTGCGATCAAACCGTGTCAGATAATCTTCGATCAGCGCAGATTCAGGACTGGCCCGCAGGCGCCCGACCGCACAAATTTGAACGCGCATCCAAACAGGTCGCGGTCAAACAGGCGCGGCCGCGACATCGGTCGGCAACCACATCTTTTCCAGCTGATAGAAATCGCGCACTTCGGGCCGAAACACATGAACAATCACATCGCCCGTGTCGATCAACACCCAATCGCCGGTTCCCTTGCCTTCGATCTTGGCACCTCTGCCAAAATCGGCCTTGATCCGTTCCACCAGCTTTTCCGCGATGGCAGAAACCTGACGGGACGACCGGCCCGAACAAATGACCATATAATCGCCAATCGCCGTCTTGCCGCGCAGATCAATCTGCACAACATCTTCGGCCTTGTCGTCATCAAGCGATTTGAGGATATGCGCCAACAGCTCTTCGCTGCTTGCGTCTTTCAGGGCCGCCATTGCTGATGGCCCATGTGCGACAGGCTGTGCCGCGTCAAAGTCAGATAACAGGACATTGTCCTCCTGGGTTGCACGTCATTGCGGCCCCACTGCAGGGCCTCATCCAAATCTAGCAATTCTTATGCGACAATTCAATAAATCAGGCGCCAAGTGGCACAGTTCGAACACAGATCGCAACACCTCTCGGCAAATGCACCTAAAATGCGCGCAAATGCCCCCCGATCTGGCAACACGTCACCGCGCTCACCCTCGCTCATCCCTTCATCTTTCCATAAATACTTTCGGGGGGTCTGGGGGGCAGACAGCCCCCCAGCCTTGCCACCAGGCCCAAGCCCACCCGACATACGCAGATGTTGATCAATCAGGTCCGGTCAAAACCGCATCAGGCCCCGGCGGATCGCCATCCAACATCCGAACTTCACGCTGCGGGAAAGGAATAGACACGCCGTTGGCTTGAAACGTGTCCCACAGCGCAAGGTAAACATTGCCACGAATGTTGGTCAGCCCGCCGGTGGGGTCACGTATCCAGAATCGCAGGATATAATCCACGGAACTGTCGCCGAACCCGACAATATGACAGACCGCCGGCCGGCTGGTCAGAACCCGCTCAACACCCATCGCAGCCTCGATCGCCAGTTTGCGCACCTTGTGCGGGTCATCGCCATAGGCCGTGCCAAAAAAGATATCGAGCCGAACAAAATCGTCCGAATGGGACCAGTTGACCACCTGCCCGGTGATCAGATCCTCGTTCGGGATAAGGTATTCCTTGCCGTCCCGCGTGACGACACTGACGTATCGCGCGCCCAGCGAATGAATCCAGCCAAACGTTTCACCCAGGCTGATGACATCCCCCGGCTTCACGCTTTTGTCCAAAAGGATAATGATGCCCGACACCAGGTTTGACACCACCTTTTGCAAGCCGAACCCAAGACCAACACCAATCGCGCCCGACAACACGGCGAGTCCGGTCAGATCGACGCCTACCGCCTTGAGCCCGGCAAACAGCGCCACCCCATAGAGCAGAACCTGAAGGAACTTGATCACCAGAACCTGCATCGACGGGCTGATATCGTCGATGCGGCGGATGTTGCTGGCGCTGGCGTTTGACAGCACCCGCGCGATCATGAACATCCCACCGATCAACACGATCGCCTGAAGAAACAGCCAGATCGACAGGCGCATGTCGCCAAAATGGATCGCAGCACTGTCCAGCAGACCTTGGGTTTTGTCCGTCAGCCCCAGAATCCACAATGTGACCCAAACCCAGCCACCGGTCCGCACGATCATGCGCAACAGGGCGTTGGCGATAACCCGAGACAGGAACGCGATCACAAACCAGCCAAGCGCCAGCTGCGCCAGAATGGTCAATAAATATGACCGGCTGGGCCATGTGATCTCCCGCATCACCCAGACCGTCGGCCAAAGCAACAGAACAAAAATCAGCAGCTTCATCCGCTTGTGCAAAAGCAGGGCAAAGCGCAGGCGCCATTTGGGCCAGTTGTCACGTTCCCGCAGCCAGTCGTGATACCGCCCGGCAAATACCCGTGACACACCCCAGGCAACCGCGAATAACGCGGCAGCAATCACCAATTGATAAAACACCCAAGGACGGAACATCATTGTCACGAACTGATCCGCCTGCCCCAGCAGGCCGGTCAGAAAATCCTCGGCCAATTTGACAGGCACTTGCGTTTGACCAGGTTGCATTGCGTTCCCCCCGACGGCGCAAAACCAGGCACCAGCCTCCCCGCTATTCTTGAGGTCCTTCGCGACGCTGTCCAGCCCTCCAAACCGCTGATTCACTTTACAGATAGCGTTTTGCGACCTTAGGGTTCGAACAGGGGAAAGGGTCACACATGCAGTATGAGCTGAGGAACAGCGACGATGAAAACATCGTCTATCTGCACGTCGTGGACCCGCCGCCACTGGACGAAGCCCAGGCAATCAACGACAAGATGTCCGAAGATTTGGCCAAAAACGGCGTTCGCCAACTTGTCGTGGATTATCAAGGTTTGCGCCACAGTGACATGGATGGCGCGGCCGCCCGCATCGTCCTTAGGCGCATGGATCGCCTGATCCGCGAGGCCGGTCACCCCGATGATTTCCAATTGCATGTGGCCTTCATTACTGACCCTGATTCATACGGTTACGGCATTGCGCGCATGTTGATCGGCCACGGGTACGAATTGCCCCACCTCGACTTGGCCCAATTCGATACCGCCGATGCGGCCTGGGCCTGGATCCGCACGTTCTCCTGACTTTTCAATGCCTTCGAATGTCGAAGTGGCAGGTCGCCCGACGGCCTGCTGCGGCGATATCGGCGGCTTGACACATTCATCCTATATCAGTACTTATTTATCGTGTAACGATAATTTTTAATCCTAAAAGGTGTATCATGCCTCAAAACCTTGTCTGGATCTCGCGCGCCTTTTTGGTGGGAATGGCCGTGTTCGGGATCTTCTACACTTACACATACCTCACACGAACCTGGACTTTCGCGTTCTCTGGCTCTGAAAATTGGCAAAACCTGTGGTTCATTGATGACGAGGCGGTGATCCCTTTCGCGCATCGTTTTGTGTGGTTCCTTTTGTGGAAGCCCGCATTCATCGCCACGCTGGTCATGATCTTTTCGTCGCTGCGACTGGTGATCCTGTTGCTACGCGGCACCTATTTTGAACCGCCTGTCGTGCGCAGCCTGCAGTGGGTTGGCGGCAGTGCCGCCGTGGCGGGGTTTTGCGGGTTGGCCGGATCGGTTTTTGAACCACGAATTCTCACGACCTATGGCGCCGAAAAAGTCGCGCCCCTTCGGATCGTTCCGGACAGCGGAGAGATCGGCATCCTGTTGACCGGACTGGGATTGTTCCTGCTGGCCCGGTTTTTGCATGTCACCGTGATCATGAATCGCGAAAACAAGGAGATTGTCTGATGCGTCCAGAAACCATGATGAAGACAGCCCGCAACGGCGCGTTTATCCTGACGATCCCTGTCGCGGTCGAATTGGTCTATTACACCTACTCTGCTCTGTCCCGGTCTATTGCCTTTTGCTTTACCAACCCGGACCGGTGGAACAAGCATTGGCGCGTGGACGACGGCACGATCATCGAATTGGGCCCGCGCATCGGATATTTTGCGTTCTGGCTTTTCGTCATCCTTGCGTCTGTTGTCGCGTTTGTCGTCGGGCTTTATATTCTGGACAGATGCCGCAGGGGGTTCGTGTTTGACGTCAAGACAGCCCAGGGCCTTAGGATTTTGGGCGGCGTTCTGGCGTTTGCGATGGTCATTGACCAGGTGTTTCAGTCAATGAATGCGTATCTGATTACGCGTTTCAACGAAGCAGGACCCGAACCGATCAAGTGGTTCTATGACCCGTCCGATTTCAAGACATTCTCGCTTGCCATTATCCTGTACCTTTTCGGCTGGGTCATGCTGAAAGGCATTGAGGTCGCAAACGAAAACAAGGGGTACGTGTGATGGAGATCGTCGTGCGACTGGACGTGATGCTTGCGACCCGGAAAATGAAATCCCGTGAATTGGCCGAAAAGGTCGGCATCACAGAACAGAACATCAGCCTTCTTAAATCGGGCAAGGTGAAAGGCATCCGGTTCGAAACCCTTGCGCGGATTTGTGAGGTGTTGGATTGCCAACCTGGCGATCTGCTTGAGGCGAGCGCCGAGCAGACCTAAGCACCCCGTTTCGGTCAATGCCAAAACAAATGACGCCTCCGCGCCTTGAATTGGCGCGGAGGCGCTGGCTTGAGCAGTGGTAAAATCCATTTGGAAACCGAAAGCAAAAATATTGCCGCATTCCAAATCACGTGTTTTATTGTGCAAACCTAACCTTCTATTAGGGAACAATAAGGAATGACACCCTCGACGCGCGACAACATCCATTACCAATCTCTTTTTCGCTTTGAAATGTTCGAGGGGAATTCCCGCGTCTAAGTCGGCAAAAAGGACTTGTTTTGGCGTATTCTATCCAAACCAATTTACCACTTGGGTTGATTGTTTTTGCATCTCAGGGTGCCGTGAACCCTGACGAGGTTGAACCCAGTCGCATCTTGTTTGCGCAAGCCCTTTCAGGTGGGGACATCGACCGTGTCATTCTGGATGGTCGCGCGTTGAGTGCGTCGCCGATGACAGGCCCCTTGGCGCGCGGGCTCCTGACAACTTTTGATTCGCAAATGGACAAGATTTGGCAAGGTTCGGACCGGAAAATGCGGATCGCAGTTTTGGGTGTTCCTGGAACCCTCGGCTATGGCATTGCGCGATTGATCACTGGCCACGCCTATGACCTGAAACGGTTGGAGGTTTCGACAGTGGCATCAGCGGAAGAAGCCAAAACCTATCTTGGATTGGATGATGATTGGGAAACTGGCCTGGAAACTGTGCCTCTCCCACCCCTTGCCTGAAACGCGCGGCGGGGGTATCTCATGCGCCATGACACTCGTTTTCGATATGGATGACCGCGCCCGCCTGCCATGGCGTTTCTTTGGTGCGTCCCTGACGATCCTCGCCAGCCTCTTGTAAGGCGGCGCTGCAACCAATCAAACAACGCACCGACACGTGAGGAGAGGACCGATGTCCCCCAAGACGCTTTATGATAAAATCTGGGATGCCCATGTCGCACACGAGGCCGACGACGGCACCTGCCTGCTTTATATTGACCGCCATCTTGTCCACGAAGTGACAAGCCCACAGGCCTTTGAAGGTCTGCGGATGACCGGGCGCACAGTGCGCGCACCGGAAAAGACAATTGCCGTTCCCGATCACAACGTGCCAACAACGCTGGACCGCGCCAAGGGGATCGAAAACGAAGAATCCCGTATTCAGGTCGAAGCGCTGGACATGAATGCCAAGGAATTCGGGCTGCATTATTACCCGGTGTCGGATGTTCGCCAGGGGATCGTGCACATTGTCGGCCCAGAACAGGGCTGGACCCTGCCCGGCATGACCGTGGTTTGTGGTGACAGCCACACAGCGACACATGGCGCGTTCGGGTCGTTGGCCCATGGCATCGGCACGTCCGAGGTTGAACATGTTCTGGCGACGCAGACCTTGATCCAGAAGAAATCTAAAAACATGAAGGTCGAAATCACCGGCAAACTTGCGCCCGGCGTTACGGCCAAAGACATCACCATGGCGGTGATCGGTAAAACCGGCACGGCCGGTGGCACCGGGTTTGTCATTGAATATTGCGGCGAAGCGATCCGCGATCTGTCGATGGAAGGCCGGATGACCGTCTGCAACATGGCAATCGAAGGCGGCGCGCGCGCCGGTCTGATCGCCCCGGATGAAAAGACGTTCGAATATGTCAAAGGTCGCCCCCACGCCCCGAAAGGCGCACAATGGGAGGCCGCGCTGACCTGGTGGAAGACGCTTTATTCCGATGACGACGCACATTGGGACGAAGTGATCACCATCAAAGGCGAAGACATCGCCCCGCTTGTCACCTGGGGCACATCGCCCGAGGACGTTCTGCCCATCACCGCCGAAGTTCCCGCACCAGAGAGCTTTGCCGGAGGCAAGGTGGACGCGGTCAAGCGCGCGCTTGATTACATGGGTCTGACGCCGGGACAAAAGCTGACAGATATCAAGATCGACACTGTCTTTATCGGCTCTTGCACCAATGGGCGGATCGAAGACCTGCGTGCAGCGGCGGCGATCCTCAAGGGCAAAAAGATCAAGGACGGGTTGCGGGCAATGATCGTGCCTGGCTCTGGCCTTGTGCGCGCCCAGGCCGAAGAAGAAGGTCTTGCAGACATTTTCACCGAAGCGGGCTTTGAATGGCGGCTTGCCGGGTGTTCCATGTGCCTTGCAATGAACCCCGACCAATTGGCGCCGGGCGAACGGTGTGCGGCCACGTCGAACCGTAACTTCGAAGGACGTCAGGGGCGCGGCGGTCGCACGCATCTTATGTCGCCGGCGATGGCGGCAACGGCTGCTTTGACCGGGCACCTTACAGATGTACGGGACGCTCTGTAATTATCGCCCATACCAGACGCCCGGCATAGATTGCCGTTTTCGCAGCGCTGTTCGGGGCCACGGCCATTGCGGCCGTGGTTTCCGGCTGCGGCAACTGGCTGTCTGATAAGCTGGAACAAAAGCCCAAGTCCAACGGCACAATCGCGGTTGAGGCGGCCCGCGCCCGAGCAACTTGCCACTGGCAGAGTGAACTCATTCGCTCTGCCAGTGCATTCCGAATATAACCCCCGCCAGACGCCACTGAACGGTTTGGCCGAATCGCATAGTGTGCACAACTTAAGGTTGTAGCGCGTTACAGTTCATCTATCGCACCCCCATTGTTTCGACTTCCTTTAACAATGCCGACGCAAACGGCGGGCCTTTGGTATGGAATCGCGGTTTTTCTAGGGTCAGACGCCCCTGGTCAGTACAGTGGTCCCTTATTGTATTGTCCCAAACCCGCTGACCGGACCATTCACCGGCATCGCGGAAGAATAAGGTGAAAACCGTGAAGCAATTTTTGAAAGCCGCAGCTTTTGCGTCCGCAACCTTGGTCGCTGGTGTTTCCAGCGCCTCGGCTGTAACCCTGTCCTATACCGGTCAGACGACCGGCAATTCTTACTACACATCCAAAATCACGCGATCCCCTGTGAACGTTGCCGGATCATCGGGGTCTTCGACCAAGGTGATCGCGGGCGGGTTGAACATGACCTCGTCTAGCTCACTGGGGAATTTCGTGGCCTGGTGTCTGGACCTTGAACACTTCCTAAAGCCGGTTTCGAATTACGTCGTAACAACGAACCCGTTTTCGAACACCGGGACGATTGGCGCTGCCGGGATCGCGCGGATCCAATCTGTGTTTGATGCCAACTTTGCATCCGTCAACGCCGCCGATCTGAAACAGAGCGCCGCGTTCCAATTGGCCCTTTGGGAGGCGCTGTACGACGGCAACAGCTTTAGCCTGACCAGTGGTCTGTTCAAGGCACGCGGTTATTTCGGCGGGTCGTTTACCAGCACCGCGACGCAAATCTCTTCTTTGGCGGCTGGTTATTTGTCCAACGCCCAAGGGTATCTGGGTGCCAAGGTTTGGGACCTGACATTCCTGGAAAGCACGGCGTCTGGCCGCCATCAGTCCCAGGCATTGGTAACCGTCACCATGGCCCCACCCCCGGTTCCCGAGGTTCCGCTGCCTGCTGGTGGTGTTCTGCTGGTGACGGCCCTGGGGGGCATCGCCGCCGTGCGCCGCCGTCGCAAGGGTTAAGCCCGGACAGGCAATTGCCATTCCCAAGGGCGGCGTTATAAACGTCATGCCATATACAAGGCACCCATGCGGGTGCCTTGTTTCTTTGATCCTAAGGGAGTGTCCGCATGGATAAGTTCACCACGCTTTCAGGCATCGCAGCGCCGTTGCCTCTGGTTAATATCGATACCGATATGATCATTCCCAAGCAGTTCCTGAAAACGATCAAACGGTCTGGCCTTGGTGTGAACCTGTTTGACGAAATGCGCTATGATCAAGACGGCAACGAGATCCCCGATTTCGTACTGAACAAACCCGCTTATCGCGATGCGCAGATCCTTGTTGCCGGTGACAATTTCGGATGCGGATCGTCGCGCGAACATGCCCCTTGGGCTTTGGCGGATTTCGGGATCAAGGCGATCATTTCGACATCTTATGCCGACATCTTTTACAACAACTGCTTCAAGAACGGGATGCTGCCGATTGTCCTTCCGCAGGAGCAGGTCGATCTGTTGATGAAAGAGGCCGAAAAAGGCGCGAACGCCCGGATCGAAATTGATCTTGAATCGCAGACCGTCACCGCCTCGGACGGTGAGGTCTATTCGTTCGACCTGGACCCGTTCCGCAAACATTGCCTGATGGAAGGGTTGGACGACATCGGCCTGACGATTGAAAAAGTCGCCTCGATCGACGCATTTGAGGCGCAAGCGTCACAAGCCCGTCCTTGGGTCTGACCCCCCAAGCGCATACAACATTTAGAAAATGGGGCCGAAAGGCCCCTTTTTTGTGCCATTATTGATGCAAGAACGCACCAGTTCGAACGCCTTTTCGCCTCAGAATCAGTGTCTTGTCGGTCCAGTGCTTGAGCCCGGCGGGCAAAAGCGGCAACATTTAGGCAAGAATGAGGCATCCGCCATGAGCGGGATCAAAGTGGGATACAGGGGCGGCGACGTATCGCTCCGGGCCAGTTTGAAGGGAAACGAGCTGTGATCGTTAGATTGACAGGTGCGCTGTTGCGTGCCCTCCTAGTTGCTTTGGTCCTTGCGACCCCGGCATTGCTGTTACCGGACATCGGATCGGATTCCGCGCAGGTGGTTGTCCTGTTGGGGCTGATCGCCGGGGCGTTTATCTTTATCGAATATTACAGCCAATATCCCTCAATCATCGAATTCCGGTTTGCGCCGCCGTTCAATCGGCTGCGGTTCTTTACCCTGTTTGCCATGGTCCTTTTGCTGACCGTCAATCGCGCGGGCAATCACCTTGATACGCCTGTGGCCGATCTGTTCATGGCACTTGGGTCCCTGTTCAGCCGGGCGATTGATTTCCCTTATTCGCCTGTACGTCTGGTGCTGTTGACCCTGCCTGCTGACACGCCTGTACATCTTGTTGAACATGTGCGCAGCGCGGCGGGCATTGCCTATCTTGTGTCGATCGCGTCGCTTCTGGTGTTTGCCTATCTTGTCAAAGTGCATGGATGGCCCAGCCGTCAGGGCGCGTTCAACGTTTGGATCAACCTGCCGCTGTTCGACCCGACCGGGGGCGGCGACGTTCTGGCGCGGCTCAAGCGGGATTCCGGCATTAACATCGTGTTAGGATTTCTGCTGCCATTCTTGACACCGGCGGCCTTGAAAATGGCCATGCTGGTGGTTGGGCCAATCGCGATCACCAATCCGCAAACGCTGATCTGGACAATGACCGCATGGGCGATCGTACCGGCAAACCTTGTCATGCGCGGCATTGCGCTAAGCCGGATCGCGGACATGATCGAACAAAAACGCCGCCGCACTTACGCCGAGGCCAAGACCGAAGAACAGTTTCAGACGGCCTGACCCGACTTCGCGCCCTTTGCGCGGTCTGTCTGGGCACCCTTCTGATCGTCAATTGCAGTGATGCGCGGGCCGAACGCCTGCGCATTGGCTTTTTCCACACTGACTTGTCGCGGGATGGTCCGGGCCTGTTGTTGCGCGATATCCAGCGGGGCGATCCACAGGTAAAAGCCGTTCAAAGCATCATCGGGATGATCAATCCCGACATTCTGGTCTTGTCCGGGATTGATCACGATTTCAGATCATTGGCCCTAAGCGAATTGAACGCAGGCCTGGCCGCCCCATTTGCCCATTGGATCGGCCTGCCCGGAAACGCGGGGATCGACACCGGGCGGGATATCAACGGCAACGGACGGTTGGGCGAACCGCGCGACATGCAGGCCTATGGCCGCTTTGTGGGACAGGGCGCGCTTGCCGTATTGTCCCGGTTTGCCATTGATACAGATGCGGTCTGGTCCCTGAACGCGCTGCTGTGGCGGGATGTGCCGGAAACCCTTGCCACCCCGGATGCACCCGAAACCGATGTTCAACGGCTTTCCTCGGGCGGGCATTGGGTCGTTCCAATTGCCTTGCCGTCTGGCCAGAGGATGTCCGTTCTGGCCTTTCACGCCACACCGCCGGTTTTCGACGGCCCCGAAGATCGCAACGGGCGGCGCAATCATGACGAAATCGCCCTTTGGGGACATTTGTTGGATGGATCATTGCCGGCCACGCCCCCCACAGGGCCATTCGTGATTGCAGGCGATGCCAATGCGGACCCAAATGATGGTGACTCACGCCGCCAGGCGATCAAGACCCTTTTGTCCGACCGGCGCATCACGGATCCGAAACCAGCGTCGCCGGGTGCGGCCCACGCGGCGAATGCGGGGCAAAAAGGGCCACCCGATCTTGATACAGTCGATTGGAACGATCCATCGCCAGGAAACCTGCGGGTGGATTACGTATTGCCTTCCACCCACATGCCTGTGTTGAAATCCGGCGTCGTCTGGCCCGCCGACAACGCCCGGATGAGCAAGACCGTGGCCCGCGCCAGTCGGCACAGGATGGTCTGGGTGGATGTTGACATAATCGACTGATCGCCGCGATCAGCGCGAAACCAGGCCCGCACGCGGTACAAATACGAAGTGTTCCGATGCCTTCCTTGACCGTCCCACGCCAAAGGGCTAGGCGGATGCGGACATTTTCAATGAAGGACAGGCCCATGAGCAACCCATCGCTTCTTATCCTCGCAGGTGACGGTATCGGCCCCGAGGTGATGGCCGAAGTGCGCAAAGTCATCGATTGGTTCGGCGCGAAACGCGGCTTGAACTTTGACGTTTCCGAAGACCTTGTCGGCGGCTGCGCCTATGACAAGCATGGCACGCCGTTGCACGACGACACGATGGAAAAGGCCCAAGAGGTAGACGCGGTTCTGCTGGGCGCCGTCGGTGGACCGAAATACGACGATCTGGATTTCGGCGTGAAACCCGAACGCGGGTTGCTGCGCCTTCGCAAGGAAATGGACCTTTACGCGAACCTGCGCCCGGCGCAGTGTTTTGACGCGCTGGCCGATTTTTCGTCCCTGAAAAAGGACATCGTCGCGGGCCTGGACATCATGATCGTTCGGGAACTGACATCGGGCGTGTATTTCGGGGAACCGCGCGGGATCTTCAAGGAAGGCAACGAACGCGTGGGGATCAACACCCAACGCTACACGGAATCCGAAATCGAACGTGTGGCGCGGTCGGCGTTTGAACTGGCCCGAAAAAGGGACAACCGCCTGTGTTCGATGGAAAAGGCCAACGTGATGGAATCCGGTGTGCTGTGGCGCGAAGTGGTTCAGAAAATCGGTGACACCGAATACCCGGATGTCGAGTTGAGCCACATGTACGCTGACGCTGGCGCGATGCAACTGACACGCTGGCCCAAGCAGTTCGACGTGATCGTCACCGACAACCTGTTCGGTGATCTGCTGTCGGATCTGGCCGCGATGCTGACCGGTAGCCTGGGCATGTTGCCATCTGCCAGCCTTGGGGCTCCGATGGCCAATGGCCGGCCAAAGGCGCTTTATGAACCGGTCCACGGGTCGGCGCCGGATATCGCGGGCACGGGCAAAGCCAACCCGATTGCGTGCATCCTGTCGTTTGCCATGGCGCTGCGGTATTCGTTCGATCAGGGCGACGAAGCGACACGGGTGGAAAAGGCTGTCGAAAAAGTGTTGGCCGACGGTCTGCGCACGGCCGACCTGTTGGGCGAAGAAGGCAAGACACCGGTCAGCACAACCGACATGGGCAACGCGGTTATCGCCGCTTTGGACGCCAGCCTTTAGAAAAACGTTGCGTCGGGACCGGCCCGCATGCGCTTTGCGGGTTGGTCCGGCCGTATACCTTTGTGACAAGTCCGGTCAGGAACGGCGTTCCTTTGCCGTTTCAGGTTCTTGTGTTTTGCGTCATCGCGCCCAAGGCCCTATATATACGGGGTGGTTTCAGAGGGGCCCGCGTTGATCCGATTCATCTTTTCCATTTTTGGCGCTCTTTTCACGCTTGTGACGCTTGGCGCGGCTGTTGTCGCGCTTAGCATCGGTGCGATCTTTTGGGTCTATGGCAAAGACCTGCCCAGCCATGAAAGCCTGGCGCAATATCAGCCAAAGACGATCAGTCGGATTTATTCCGGCGAAGGCCGGATCATTGATGAATTCGCTGTCGAACGCCGTCTGTTCGCCCCCGCCGAAGACATTCCCGATCTGATCAAACAGGCGTTCATTTCTGCCGAGGACAAGAATTTCTATGTCCACGGCGGGTACGATACGCGCGGCATGGCCGCCGCTGCGGTTGACGCGGTGAAATCCCGTGGCCGCGACGTTCGCGGCGCATCGACGATCACTCAGCAGGTGATGAAGAACTTTTTGCTGTCAGGTGATCGGCGGATTGAACGCAAGATCAAGGAAATCATCCTTGCCTCGCGGCTTGAGGCGACACTCCCCAAGGAGAAAATCCTTGAGCTTTATTTGAACGAGATTTTCCTGGGTCAGAATTCATATGGTGTGGCCGCCGCCGCGCAGACCTATTTCAACAAGACCCTTGCCGAGTTGACGCCGCACGAAGCGGCATTCCTTGCCTCTCTGCCCAAGGCGCCATCGGATTTCCACCCGGTGCGCAACAAGGAACGCGTGGTCAGCCGCCGCAACTTTGTCCTCAAGGAGATGATGGAGAACGGTTATATCTCTGAGGCGACCTATGTCAGTGAGAAGGAATTGCCGCTGAAATCTGTTCAGAACGGCGATTTCAAAAGCTTTAAGGAAAGCCTGCCGCCGCGCGATTATTTCACCGACGAAATCCGCCGCCAGCTAAGCCGCGATTTCGGAGAAGGCGAATTCCTGACCGGTGGTTTTGCCGTGCGCGCCACGATTGATCCTGAAATGCAGCTGGAAGCATCGCGCGCCCTGCGTCTTCAGCTTGAACAATATGACCGGGGTATCGGCCAATGGCGCGGCACCGGGAAAACCATTCCCGTCGAAGAACTGGACAGCGAAGCGAAATGGCGCAAGGCCCTGGCCAAGACCGATGTGCCCCGCGATATCATGCTTGAATCGGCGTGGTTCCCCGCCGTGGTTCTGGAAATCGGCGACAAATCCATGCGCGTCGGGATCGAAGGCGTTGAGGAAACCGACGCCGAAGAATTCCGTGTACCGCGCAAAGATATTTCGTGGATCAAAGGCGATTTCGCTGCGAATTTCAAACTGGGCGACGTGGTGCATGTGCGCCGGATGACCGACGACAAGACGGGGGCCTTTATCCGCTGGACATTGCGGCAGGTCCCCGAGGTCGAAGGCGGGTTCATGGCGATGGATGTCAACACCGGCCGGGTGATCGCCATGCAGGGCGGGTTTTCCTATGAGCATTCGGTTTTCAACCGCGCGACACAGGCCCGGCGACAGCCCGGTTCGTCGTTCAAACCGTTTGTCTATGCTTCCGCGCTGGACAGTGGGTACACGCCCGCGACGATCATCATTGACGCCCCGATTGAAATCAACACACCCCAGGGGATCTGGCGCCCAAAGAACGCCAGCCACCAGTTCTATGGCCCAACCCCGCTGCGCACCGGCATCGAAAGGTCGCGAAACCTGATGACGATCCGGCTGGCGCAAGAGGTCGGGATGGATGTGATTGCGGCCTATGCGGAACGCTTTGGTGTCTACGACAATATGGGTCAGTTCCTGGCCAATGCTCTGGGATCCGAAGAAACCACATTGTTCAACATGGTCGCGGCCTATGCGATGTTCGCCAATGGTGGCGAACGGGTTGAACCGACCCTGGTTGACCGGGTGCAAGACCGGTACGGCAAGACGATCTATCGCCACGACCAGCGCGACTGCGTCGAATGCGCCGATGCGGGGATCAGCCGTGATCGGTCACCGCGGATCGCATCGAACCGTGACCGCGTGATGGACGCGATCACTGCATATCAGTTGACGTCCATGATGCAGGGTGTTGTTCAGCGCGGCACTGCCAGCAAGGCGGTCAACCTTGGCGTTCCGACTGCTGGCAAGACCGGGACAACAAACGATGCCAAGGATGTCTGGTTTGTCGGTTTCACCTCGAACATTGTGGCTGGGTGTTACATCGGGTTCGACGAACCGCGCAGCCTGGGACGCGGTGCGTCGGGCGGCGGGTTTTGTGGACCGGTGTTTCAACGGTTCATGACCAAGGCCGTGGCCAAATACGGGGGCGGCAAATTTCGCATCCCGCCAGGTGGCCATTTCATCAAGATTGACCGGTTTACCGGCGCCCGTCTGAGTGATGACGCGTATGGCGACAATGTCGTATCCGAATATTTCCGGGACGGCGAAGAACCGATTTTCGGCATTTCCTTTGACGGTGGCTTTGCGATGGGATCGAACCTTCCGCTGTTTGAAGAGGTTCAGCAGGGTGAGGTGCGCGAAGTCACCACCTCGACCGGTAGAAGGGTCAACGTGGGACCAAAGGCGACTTTCGGAACACTCAGCTCTGGTGGATTGTATTAACCGCGCCTGACCCGCCCTTGCCGCGCTGCGCAAGGCTCAGCGCTTGTGGGGGGGTGGCGTGTGCGGTATCACCCGATCTGGACAGGATCACGGATAAAAACATGCGCGCCGAAGCCCAGAACATCGTTGCGGAAATCGAGAAGAGCCTTGAGCTTCTTGGTCAGCGGATGAACCTTGAAACAGCACCGCACCGCATGGAAGAATTCAACGCCCGCGTTGAAGACCCAAACCTGTGGGACGATCCGGCAAAGGCCCAGGCGTTGATGCGCGAACGGCAAATGCTGGTCGATGCGATGGCAACGTATGAGTCGATCCGTCAGGACCTGTCCGACAACGTTGATCTGATCGAGATGGGCGAAGAGGAAGAGGACGCCGATGTGGTGGCCGAGGCCGAAGCGGCCCTGAAGGCGCTGCAGGTCAAAGCGGCTGAAAAAGAGCTTGAGGCGTTGCTGAATGGTGAGGCCGACAGCAACGACACATTCCTTGAGATCAATTCAGGCGCGGGCGGCACGGAAAGCTGTGACTGGGCCAGTATGCTGGCGCGGATGTATGTCCGTTGGGCCGAAAGCAAGGGCTATTCGGTCGAGCTTCAGTCCGAAAGCCGGGGCGAAGAGGCGGGTATCAAATCCGCGACCTATAAGATTTCAGGCCACAATGCCTATGGCTGGCTCAAGTCGGAGAGTGGCGTGCACCGGCTGGTGCGGATCAGCCCCTATGACAGCGCGGCGCGACGGCATACCTCGTTCAGTTCGGTCTGGGTTTATCCCGTGGTCGATGACAACATCGACATCGAGGTGAACCCGGCCGATATCCGGATTGATACCTACCGGTCTTCGGGCGCGGGTGGTCAGCACGTGAACACGACCGATTCAGCGGTGCGCATCACCCACAATCCCACCGGGATCGTGGTGACGAGTTCGGAAAAATCGCAGCACCAGAACCGCGACATCGCGATGAAGGCGTTGAAATCGCGCCTGTACCAGATGGAGCTGGATCGCCGCAACGCCGCGATCAATGAGGCCCATGAGGCCAAGGGCGATGCCGGGTGGGGCAATCAGATCCGGTCCTATGTGTTACAGCCCTATCAGATGGTCAAAGACCTGCGGACGTCGTTCGAAACGTCGGACACGCAAGGCGTGTTGGACGGCGATCTGGACGGGTTGATGGCGGCGACATTGGCCATGGATGTGTCCGGCAAAAGCCGGGCCGAGGCCAACGCGGATATCTGAGCGCGGGGGCTCTGCCCCCGTCGGCCAAGGCCGACTCCCCGGAAGTATTTAGCGAAAGATGAAGCCGGGCGGTTTTTTCAGCCGTCGATCCGGGCCGCGGTCAGGGCGATTGCCTGTTGATAGACAGTGGCGGCGTTCCAGTCGTTGAGGATGCGGAAATTGGCGGTGCCTTCGTGGTAGGGTTGACCGGGTGTCCATCCTTTGCGGCGCAGGAAATTGGCGGTCGAAGCCAGCGCATCGGCCTGATTGTAAAGGTCGATCCGCCCGTCGCCGTTTCCGTCGGCCCCATAGGTGATCACATTGCCCGCGAGGAATTGGGTATGGCCGATTTCCCCATGTGCGGCGCCCTTGGCGGAGGGGGAAAGCCAGCCCTTGTCCACCAGTTGGAGGGCGGCGAGAAGGTGGGGTCTGAAGAAGTCGCTGCGGCGGCAATCATAGGTCACGGTGGCGACCGAAGACAGGACCGAATAATTGCCCATCACACGGCCAAATCCGGATTCCATGCCGTGGATCGACAGTATGATGCCAGAGGGGACGCCGTAGATGCGTTCGAGTGAGGCAAAGAATTTCGCATTCTTGGCTTTGCGTTGGCGGCCCATTCTGGCGATCGTGTCGGTGCCGCGAATGCGCATGAAATCCTTGAGTGTGTAGCGCACACCGGTTTGTTTGCGGTCAGCTGAAATGGTGCCCTTGGAATAATGGGTGTTTGCCAGGGCCTGAAGGCCACGGGTTTTGATTCCGGCGGCGCGTGCTTCGGCCGCGAAAGCGGATTTCCAAGCGGCGAACCCGGCAGAGGTGTTGCCGCATGGTGCGGCAGTGACCGCGGTGGTTGCCAGACCAAGTGAAAGCATGGCGGCCCAGAGTGTGTGTGATGCAAGCCGGAACAGGAAACGCAGGGACATGAAATACGCCTAGGATTGAATAGAATGGTTCGCAGTCTAGGTCAGCTTTGGCCACCTCACCAGTGGTCTGCGTTTGGATCGGCGGAAAACGGGCCTTGGCCGGTGGTCATCGTAGAGGATAGGCGGCGCATTTCGGCTGTTTCCCGGCGGTTGGGGCGCGCAGCTGTTGGTGCGAAAACCAGTGGTGTCTGTCGGTGGGGCCGCTAATCTTGCCGGGGGAGGAAAAGTGATGGGTTTGATCGATTTAAGCGGCGCGGAGGTGATCCGGCGGATGACGGCGGGCGAGGTGAGTTGTGTTGACGTCATGACCGCCGCGCTGGACCGAATTGACGCGGTGAACGGGCCACTCAATGCCATCGTGTCGATGCGCGATCCTGCCTCGCTGATCGCGGAGGCTGAGGCGGCGGATCGCGCGCGGACGGCGGGCGAGGCTGTCGGGCCGCTTTTCGGTCTGCCGATCGCGGTCAAGGATGCGGCCAATGCCGCCGGGTTGGAAACCTCAAAAGGGTCTCCGATCCTGGCGGGGCAAATCGCCAAGTCGGACGACCTGGCAATCGGGCGGATGCGCGCGGCTGGTGCCATTTTCATCGGCAAGACCAACATCCCGGAATTCGGATTGGGCAGCCACACGTTCAATCCGGTGCATGGCGCGTCGATTAACCCTTACGGGCCCGGACGCACGCCGGGGGGATCATCCGGCGGGGCCGCGGCGGCGTTGGCGGCGCGCATGCAGTGGCTATGCGATGGGTCAGACATGATGGGCAGCCTGCGCAACCCGGCGGGCTGGAACAATGTCTATGGGTTTCGCCCAAGCTGGGGCCGTGTGCCGCCGGATCCGGGCGGCGACGTCATCATGCATCCGTTGACGACACTGGGACCAATGGCACGCGATGTGACCGACATTGCCCTTTTGCTGGACGTTATGGCGGGGCCAGCCCCACGCGTGCCATTTGCCCCAAGGGCCGAGGCTTATTCCGGGCGTATCAATGCGGATGTGACAGGGCGGCGGGTCGCCTGGGCGGCAGATTGGGGCGGTGCATGGCCGATGGAACGCGGCATTCTGGACACCTGCGAAACCGCTTTGGACAGATTTCGCGATATCGGAATAGAGGTCGAGCGCATCGACCCGCCCTTTCCGGCTGAGGAATTGTGGGACTCCTGGGTCACCCTGCGCCAACTGGCGGTCGCGGGGCGCATCGGCCCGGTTTATGCCCGGCCCGATCTGCGCGCAAAACTGCGCGACGTCGCGATTTGGGAAACCGAAGCGGGGCTGGCCTTGAGCGCCGAGCAAATCCTGCGCGCAAGTGCGATCAGGTCGCGCTGGCACTCTGCCGCCGCGGATTTGTTCACACGATTTGACGCGGTAATCCTGCCGACGGCACAATGCTGGCCGTTTCCGGTGGAAACGCCCTATCCGACCGAAATTGGCGGCGTGGCGATGGATACCTACCACCGTTGGATGGAATGCGTTATCCCGGCGAGCCTTGGCGGGTTTCCGTCGCTTGGGGCGCCGGCGGGATTTGGCGCGGATGGTTTGCCGATAGGGTTGCAGATC
The DNA here is from genome assembly GCA_050633485.1 of Pseudooceanicola sp. Classification (GTDB taxonomy): domain Bacteria; phylum Pseudomonadota; class Alphaproteobacteria; order Rhodobacterales; family Rhodobacteraceae; genus Pseudooceanicola. The sequence continues at coordinate 207 of JBOEGP010000020.1, read as the reverse complement.
ATCGGACGCTATGGCGACGATTTGGGTGTGCTGCAAATTGGCCAAGCCTGGCACGAAGCGACCCGCTGGCCGCAGGAGCGCCCACCTATGCTATAGGCCTGTTGGGGGCCGGTGGCGGGCGAAACACTTGTCAGAATAATGCGGTCGCGATAATTCGGGCACAGCAGTCGGAGTGTAGCTCAGCTTGGTAGAGCACTGTCTTCGGGA
>JBOEGP010000019.1:0-35773 GCA_050633485.1 Pseudooceanicola sp. | reverse complement strand
GATGGCATCATCGAACTGCCGTCGGGCGAGGTGGGTCAGACATTCACCGATTGGCTGGCGGCCAATGACCCGGCCAAGGTCGATCCGGTGATCGAAATCGCGATCACGCCGAACCGCCCCGATGCTCTTGGCGTGCGGGGCGTGGCGCGCGACCTTGCGGCGCGGGGCCTGGGGACGTTGAAACCCGCCAAAACCGCCGACATCACCGGCACATTCCCGTGCCCGGTGGATGTCAGCATCGACAAGGATGCGGCGGATGGCTGTCACGTGTTCGCGGGCCGCCTTGTGCGTGGCGTCAAGAACGGGCCAAGCCCGGAATGGCTGCAAACCCGCCTTAAGGCGATTGGCTTGCGCCCGATTTCGGCATTGGTCGATGTGACGAACTTTTTCACCTATGATCAGAACCGTCCTTTGCATGTGTTTGACGCCGGTAAGGTCAAGGGCGCGTTGCGCATTCACAAGGCCAAGGGCGGCGAGCCGTTCCTGGGGCTGGACGAAAAAGAATACACGGTTCCCAAGGATGCCCTGGTGATTTCCGACGACGCGGGCGTGGAAAGCATTGGCGGCATCATGGGCGGGCTTGAAACCGGCTGTACAGAGGCGACGACAGACGTGTTCATCGAAGCGGCGTTCTGGGATTTCATCCAGATCGCCCATGCGGGCCGTGCCCTTAAGATCAATTCGGATGCGCGGTATCGCAACGAACGCGGCATTGATCCCGGTTTCAATATGGAGGCGCTGGATCTGGCCACGCAAATGGTCATGGACCTGTGCGGCGGGGAACCGTCAGACGTGGTGATCGCGGGGGCCGTGCCGGATGTTGGCCGCGCCTATCGGTTGGACACGGATCGCTGTTCGTCGCTGGTGGGGATGGATATTCCGGCCGATGATCAACGGGCGACGCTGGAACGACTGGGGTTCGTCATGGACGGCGACATGGCCCAAGTGCCGTCGTGGCGCCCGGATGTGTTGGGCGAGGCTGATCTGGTGGAAGAAGTCGCGCGCATGGCGTCGCTGACCAAGCTTGAGCCAAAGCCATTGCCACGCACACAGCCGGGCGTACCCAAGCCGATCCTGACGCCGCTGCAAAAGCGCGAACAGGTCGCGCGGCGCACGGCGGCGGCCCTGGGATACAACGAATGCGTGACCTATTCGTTCATCGACAAGGCAAGTGCCACGATGTTCGGCGGGGGCGATGACGCAACCATGCTGGCCAACCCGATTTCGTCGGACATGAGCCACCTGCGCCCGGATCTGTTGCCGGGACTGTTGCAGGCGGCGGCCCGCAATCAGGCACGCGGATTTTCCGACCTTGCCCTGTTCGAGGTCGGCGCGGCCTGGCATGGCGGTGAACCGGGCGAACAAAAAGGGATGGTCGCGGGCCTGCTGGTCGGAAGGACGGGTCCAAAGGACGTGCATGGCGCAGACCGGGCCGTGGATCTTTACGACGTGAAAACCGATGCCGAGGCGATTCTGGCGGCGATCGGCGCCCCGGCCAAAGTGCAAATCCTGCGCGACGGGGCCGATTGGTGGCATCCGGGGCGTCATGGGCGCATTTGCCTGGGGCCGAAAAAGGTTCTGGGCGTGTTTGGCGAGGTGCATCCACGGATCCTGCGGGACATGGATGTAAAAGGCCCGGCCGTCGCCTTTACCATCTGGCCCGAGGAAGTGCCGTCGGCACGCGCGAAATCATCCTCACGCGGGGCGCTGGACATCAGCGATATCCAAGCGGTCGAGCGTGATTTTGCCTTTGTCGTGGGCGCCGAAGTCGAGGCGCTGACATTGGTGAACGCCGCCGCCGGGGCCGACAAGGCGCTGATCGCGAATGTGCGGGTGTTTGACGAATTCATCGGCGGAAGCCTGGGCGAAGGCAAGAAATCACTGGCCGTCACAGTGCGGATCGAACCGCGCGGCGCGACCCTGAAAGATGCCGAAATCGAAGCGCTGTCGGCAAAGATCGTGGAAAAGGTCACCAAGGCAACAGGTGGCGTTCTGCGCGGATAGAGCAACGGTGGCCGACGCGCGCCTGCGGCGGCGCCCCGCCCACCGTCCCGACGGGGCGTTGAGTGGCGGCGCATGGATCGGAAAAGGGAATTGGAGATGTCGTTGAAGGTGTATCTGTCCGGCGAAATTCACACCGATTGGCGCGGGGAAATCATGGCGGGGGCGCAGGATCTAGACATTGAGTTTTCGGCGCCCGTAACGGATCACGCGGCAAGTGATGATTGTGGTGTTGCGATCCTGGGGGCCGAGACATCCAAGTTCTGGCATGATCACAAGGGCGCGAAACTGAATGCGATCCGCACCCGCACGGCATTGGAAAAGGCGGATGTCGTCGTGGTACGGTTTGGCGACAAATACAAGCAATGGAATGCCGCATTCGACGCAGGCACCGCCGCTGCGCTTGGCAAGGCGCTGATTGTCCTGCACGGGCCTGACCATGCCCATGCGTTGAAAGAGGTCGATGCGGCGGCACTGGCGGTTGCGCAAACGCCCCAGCAGGTCGTCGATATTCTGCGCTATGTGTCGAATGGAACCCTGCCGGCCTGAACCGGCAAGGTCTGTGCCTGTCAGCTGCCTGGACGGGGCGGAATATTGGACCCGCGTTGAACCGCAGGGCGCGCGTTAAAGCGATCAACATAGGGCTGCAAATTGGCGTAATCGGCCCATCCGATGTCGTCTTTCACGCCATAGAAATCCAAGGACTGAAGCCAGGGCACGATGGCGATATCCGCAATGGAATAGCTGCCCGTGATCCAATCACGCCCTTCCATGGCATTGTTCAGCACATTGAGAAGCCGTTTGCCTTCGTCCAGGAAGCGGGCGCGTGGGCGAGGGTCTTCGATCGCGGCACCGGCAAATTTGTGGAAATAGCCAAGCTGACCCAGCATTGGACCCAGCCCGCCCATTTGCCACATCAACCATTGAATCGTCTCGAACTTACCGGCCGGGTCTTTGGGCAGCAATTGGCCGGTCTTTTCCGCCAGATAGATCAGGATCGCGCCGCTTTCGAACAGCGATACAGGCGCACCATCCGGCCCGTCGGGATCAATGATCGCGGGGATTTTGTTGTTTGGCGACAGGGACAGGAATTCAGGGCTGCGCACGTGTTCATCGCCCAACAAAACCAGATGCGCCTCATATGGCAGGCCGATCTCTTCCAACGCTATCGAGACCTTTTTGCCGTTCGGCGTGGGGAAGGAATAGAGTTGAAGAACCGATGGATCCTTGGCCGGCCAACGATCATTGATTTTCATTTTCGAAATGGACACAGCGTCACCCCTTTGTTGTATTTCAGGCCCATGTATAAGGCGCCTGTCACAAGATGCCATCAAAGCGTCTGTGCATTATGATACTATCCATTGTGCGGCGTCATAGGGTTGAACGCCAAAACACGAAAAGGGTGTGGGACATGTTGAGTGAATTCAAAGACTTCATCGCCAAGGGCAATGTCATGGACATGGCTGTTGGGATTATTATCGGTGCGGCGTTTACGGCCATTGTGAAATCCATGGTGGGTGACCTGATCAATCCGATCATCGGCCTTTTCATGGGCGGGATCGATTTTACGAACCTGTTCTTTGTGATGTCGGGCGAAGGTGAATACGCCAGCCTTGAAGCCGCGCGAGAAGCCGGAGCGGCTGTTTTCGCCTATGGTGCGTTCATCATGGCGGTCATCAACTTTCTGATCATCGCTTTCGTCGTGTTCATGTTGGTGCGCTATGTGAACAAAGTGAAAGACGCGACAGCCGCCAAAGAGGAAGCTGTCGAAGAGGCGCCAGCCGGCCCGTCGGAAATTGACGTTTTGCTGGAAATCCGCGATTCGCTTAAGTCGCGCGCCTGATAGAGCGCGATCGCCATCGGAAAAGGCGGGAATGCCTCTCGCCTTTTCCTGTCATGGCCGCATAGTCTTCGACGGATGAGCGTTCCTGTCGCAGAGTATTCGGACCATGCCCCAGATTTCCCATTCACCAGATTCCATCGATCGGGCCATTCTGCGGGTGTTGCAGCGCCAGGGCCGGATGTCGAATGCAGATCTGTCGGCTAAGGTGAACCTGTCGGCGTCGGCCTGTCATCGCCGTGTGCAACGTCTGGAACAGGCCGGGTTCATACGCGATTATGTCGCGTTGCTGGATGCGCGCAAGCTGGGCGTGTCAACGACCGTGTTTGTCGAGATCACCTTGAGCGGGCAATCGGACGAAACGCTTGAGGCGTTTGAAACGGCGGTGGCGCGGATACCGGATGTTCTGGAATGCCATCTGATGGCGGGAACGGCGGATTATATCCTGAAGGTGGTGGCGGACAGCACCGAAGATTTCGCCCGCATCCATCGCCAGCATCTGACACGGTTGCCCGGCGTGGCGCAGATGCAATCGAGTTTCGCGTTGCGCACAGTGTTCAAGACGACTGCATTGCCGGTGTGAAGCCGCCCTGCCGCGCGCACGCGGTGATCGCGACCCTCCGGGGGAAGTATTTTGGGAAAGATGAAGAGGGGGGTGTGCCCCCGGTGGCCATATGTCTTTGCATGGACTTTGGCGGGCGCAGGCGCGTAAGTGGGGGTGGAGGTTTCGCGATGAATTGGGATTACATCATTGTCGGCGCGGGCAGCGCGGGCTGTGTTTTGGCCAAGCGGTTGGGCGAGGCGGGGCGCAAGGTTCTGCTTTTGGAGGCCGGGGGCAAGGACAGTTATCACTGGGTGCATATCCCGATGGGGTATTTGTATTGCATCGGCAATCCGCGCACGGACTGGATGTTCAACACCGTGCGTGAGGCCGGGTTGAATGGCCGGTCGCTGATGTATCCGCGCGGCAAGGTGTTGGGGGGATGTTCTTCGATCAACGGCATGCTGTATTTGCGTGGTCAGGCGGCGGATTACGATGGCTGGCGGCAGATGGGTCTGGCCGGTTGGGGGTGGGATGATGTTCTGCCCTATTTTCTGAAATCCGAAGATTATGTTGACGGGCCAAGCGAGCTTCATGGCGTTGGCGGCGAGTGGCGCGTGGACAATCAGCGCCTGCATTGGGACCTGTTGGACGATTGGATGGCGGCGGCCGAGGCGGCCGGGATCAAGCGCACGGACGATTTCAACACCGGCGACAATGAGGGTGTCGGGTATTTCCGCGTCAACCAGCGTGACGGTTGGCGGATGAACACCGCCAAGGCATTCCTGCGCACGGCTCAAGCGCCGGGTCTTAGGGTTCAGACCAATGCGCATACGCGGCGAATCCTGATCGAGGATGGGCGCGCCGATGGGGTTGAATATTTGTTGGACGGGCAGGTCAGGACCGCGCGCGCATCCGGCGAGGTGATCCTGTCTGCGGGGGCGATCGGGTCGCCGCAGATATTGCAATTGTCCGGCATCGGGCCCGGCGCATTGCTGGGCAGGCACGGGATCAAAGTGGTGAAAGACGCGCCCGGGGTTGGGCAGAACCTTCAGGATCATTTGCAATTGCGGTGTTCGTGGCGGTTGAAGGGGGCGAAGACGTTGAACACGTTGGCGCATTCCCTGATTGGCAAGGCCAGGATCGGATTGGATTACGCGGTTCGGCGGCGTGGGCCGATGTCAATGGCCCCGTCCCAATTGGGTGCGTTCACGCGGTCGCGCGCGGGGCTGGCAACGCCCGATCTGGAATATCACGTTCAGCCGCTGAGCCTTGAGGCGTTTGGGCAGCCGTTGCACGATTATCCCGCGATCACCGCCTCGGTTTGCAACCTGCGCCCTGAAAGCCGCGGGAGCGTTGAGATCGCATCGCCCGATCCGATGCAAGCCCCGAACATCGCGCCCAATTACCTGTCCACCGAGGGGGACAGACGCGTGGCCATTGATGCGATCCGACAAGGGCGGCACATCATGGCGCAGGCTCCGATGGCACGCTATGCCCCGCAAGAGGTCAAACCCGGCGCGGCCTATGACAGCGACGAAGATCTGGCGCGCGCGGCGGGCGACGTCGGCACCACCATTTTCCACCCTGTCAGCACAGTCCGCATGGGGTTTGATGAGACTGCCCCGTTGGACGGTGATTTGCGCCTAAAGGGGATCAGGGGGCTGCGCGTCGCGGATGCCAGCGTCATGCCGACGATCACCAGCGGCAACACCAATGCCCCAACCATAATGATCGCGGAAAAGGCCGCCGATCTGATCCTGAGAGAGGCCCGCCAATGACCCAACTTGCCATTGCCTATTGGTCCGGGTCGGGGTCCGTTTCGCGCGCCGCGCAATTGGTGACCGACGCCGCCCGCGCGGCCGGTGCCACCACCGAAATGGTGGACGTGTCGGTGATGGATGATGCGAAATGGGAATGCCTGCACCGGGCCACGGGGATCGCGTTTGGAACGCCAACATACATGGGCGGCCCCGCCGCAGGGTTCAAAGCGTTCATGGACGCGACCGGCGAGCGGATCTGGATGAAACGGATGTGGCTGGACAAGGTGGCAGGCGGGTTCACCGCAGGGGTCAACACCGGCGGTGACAAGCTGGCGACGTTATCCGCGCTGTCGGTCTTTGCCGCGCAACACGGGATGGTCTGGATTGGCCAGGACCTGATCGGCGCGCCTGTGGTTGAAGGCAACGAAGGGCTGAATGTGTCGGGCACCTTCCTTGGGCTTGCGGTGAACGTGGGCGGGGATGGCAAGCTGACGACAGGTTGTGAAACCTCTGCCGGGCATTTCGGCGCTCGCATGGCGCGTGCTGTCAGCCGCTGGCAGGTCTAGCGCGGCCATCTGCCCGGACACCCCTTTATGAAATGGAGCGGAGCGGAAAACCCGCCCCGCACCCGTGATCCCGCAAGATGTGTGGATGATGGCGCGGCCGCACTCACGGTCGCGCGCCACATCTTTGGGATCAGGAGTTGCGCTTGCGCGTGATCGCCAAGGCGCCAAGTCCAGCCAAAAGCAATGGCAAGCCTGCGGGCAAAGGCACTGTGCTGGTCTGGGCAGCCGTTGTTTCGATGCGCAATGACGCGGCCCCGAAGGTTGTGTTTTCCAACGCCGCGATACTGAACTGGTTGAACGCGAACGCCGATGTCGGGCGCACGCGGAGGGTCAGCATATCCCCGGCCAATGCGTTCTGGACGGTCAGCAGCGACGAAAGGCCAAAGGTCAGGACATCGCCGGCCATCGCGCCGGGCACGCCGCCAAAACTGGCCGAGATGGAATCGTCAATGACCTGTGTCCCCAGTGTGGAAAAATCACTGACATCAATCAGACCATCCCCCAGATAGGCATCAACCTCAAAAGCCATCGCCGGCAGAGAAGGTGAAACGACATTCTGGGCCAAGGTGAACGAAAACGCCGCAGAGGTCACAGAGCTTGTGTTGGCGATGCTGGACAGGTCGAATTCGAATATCGCCGCGGAATACGTGCTGCCACCCAATTCGACGACATTTAGGGTCATAAGGTCCGATACGGCCGCAACAGGGCCGTGGGTGTTTTGAACGATGCCGTCGGCGGACGTTGTTAAGTTGACAGTGGCAGCTGTAGCAGCACCCGCGAATGCAACAGAAAATACTGCGGCGGCCGACGCCAAAACCAAACGATTGATCATAATGGTTCCCCAAAAAAGTATGCCCGGAAAATCGGGCGATCACATCAGGACTGTCGGGGGCGAATGCGGCTGTCAACGAATCTTGCGCCCGTTTTTCCAAACGAAAACAGCGAAAATCAGTTGTTTTCGCCGCCAATTCCGATTTCTTTGGAGTTTCCCCGCTCTTCGACGGGGCGATTTTTTCTATCGGAAAATCACTCTTTGGTTTCCCAAACCTTCACCGGGGCAATCGGCTGGTGCGTCTGTGTGGCATAGGACGTGATGATTCTGTCAATTGCACGGCGTGCAATCAGCTTGTGGTCTTCGGCCACACCCAGAGTCCCGACCAGCTTCCAGTGACCATACATAATGCAAACAAATAGATAGCCGATCTCGGCACAATCTTCGAGGCTGAGGTCGGGGAATTGCATTTTGAGTTCAAGCTGCAAGACCTGACCGAGCAAGGTGTATTGCCCCCGCAAATTCGTGGCGATCCGGTCTGATCGGGCGGAAAACGCGAACATCGCATCATAGGTTTGATCATCGCGCGGTTTGGGCACGTCATCGACCAGATCGAAATAGAAATCAAAAATGAACTGAAGCCTTTTTGGCCCGTCCAGTGTTTCGACCCCATTCACCAATGCCATCCTATATGCTTCGGCCAGCAGGTCGCAGACCTCGCACATCAATTCATCCGGTTCACTGAAATAGTATCGGATCAATTGCCTGGAAATGTCTGCGCTCTCGCCGATTTCCTTGTAACCCGGATAGGGCGGGCCGTTTTCCAATAGGTGCTTTGCCGCACCGGCAACAATCTGGCTCCGCTGTGCTTTGGTGTTGGTCATTCAGATAATCCCCCTGGCGCAGACCCTAGGCGCAAAACGCAGGGGCGCGAAAGTCTTTCGTTTAAGGCCATGATTTGGAATGACAAAATTGCGAAAAGCAGGGCGGATCGCCTGAATCGCAATAACTCCGCTCCGCGATTTAGGCGGGATTTCGGAAATCGAAAGATGTGTGATCACAAATGCGATGGCGCAAAAACGCTTTGGCTCAGGCGTCCTCGCGTTGCGCAGTTACGCCGCGCGCATCAATTGGGTCGCCTGTGGCACGGTCCACCAGCACCGGGTCCAGAATTCGGCCGGTTTCACGGTCGCGATAGATGTATCGCGCGGTGTCGGGGTGCGGTTGGTGCGTTTCCGCCCAGCCAACAAGGGACACCATGATGGGGTAAAGCGCGCGCCCTTTGTCGGTCAGGTGATATTCGAACCGCGGCGGCGCGTCGGAATACTGCTTGCGATCAAGAACACCGGTGGATTCCAGCCGTTTCAGGCGGTCGGACAGCACGTGTCGTGTGATCCCAAGACTGCTGTGGATGTCATCGAACCGTTTGAGGCCGCGAAAACAATCCCGAAGGACCAGCAATGTCCAACGATCCCCGACGACTGATAGGCCACGGGCGACTGGGCAGGCTTCGTTTTCCAGGTCATTCCACCTCATTTGTGCAAACTACCCCGAAATTCGAGTTCCGGAAAGGAACTTTCTTGCCTTCAGTTCTGTTTTGGAACCTTGTGGGGCAAGACAACCGGAGATGTGCCGATGAGCCAGCCAGACAGCGCGCGCCGCCGCCAGCAAAGGGCGCAGGCCATGCTCCATGGTCCGGTGACGCCCACGCTTGCCAAACTGGCGGCGCCCAACGTCATCGGCATGTTCGCGACGGTGCTGGTCAGCGTGGCCGAAGGCGCCTGGGCGGCATTGCTGGGGGTCGAAGCCCTGGCGACCGTTGCATTGGTTTTTCCGTTCGTCATGCTGACCCAGACACTGGCCGGTGGCGCGTTTGGCGGATCAACTTCGGCTGCGGTGGCACGTGCGCTAGGGGCGGGGGACGAAACGCGGGCCGGGCGCATCGCCTTTCATGCGCTGATGATCGCGGTCATGGCCGGCGCTGTTCTCGCGGCGATATTCCTGACGTTTGGCGGCGCGATCTTTGCGCTGCTTGGCGGGCAGGGGGGGATGCTCCCTCTCGCGTTGGCATGGGGCGCGGTGTTTTTCCCCGGCGCGGTGCTGATCTGGTTGTCCCAGATTTCATCCTCGATCATGCGGGGAACCGGGAACATGCTTTTGCCGTCCCTGTCTCTTGTGACAATGTCCGTGATATCGGCTGTTTGCTCGGGGATGTTCGCGCTTGGCTGGGGGCCGTTTCCCGCGTTGGGTGTGCCGGGCCTTGCGCTTGGGTTCCTGACCGGCCACGGGATCGTGGCGGTGATCATTCTGATCTATTTCGCGCGTGGTGGATTGGGCTTTCCGGTGTTTGCGAATTTGCGCCCGCAACGGGCCTTGTTCGGGTCCATCCTGAGGGTCGCGATGGTTGCCGCGTTGTCGCCGGTGCAAACGATTTTGACAACGCTGGTTGTCACCGGTTTTGTCGCCCGCTTTGGGCCCGAGGTACTGGCGGGCTATGGCCTTGGTGCGCGGCTGGAATTTCTGATGATCCCGGTGACCTTTGGCTTTGGCACAGCCGCCACGGCCATGGTCGGAACGAATATCGGGGCGGGCAATGTGCCCCGCGCACGACAGGCCGCTTGGACAGCCGCTGGCATGGCCGCCGCCTGTGTCGCCGCCATCGGCATGACCGTCGCGCTGATGCCCGATCTGTGGCTGGGCCTGTTCCTTGAGGGGCGCGAAGGCAGCGTTTACATGGCCGCGACGGGGTATCTGCGGATCGTCACGCCATTCTATGGGTTTCTTGCCGTCGGCCTTGCGCTCTACTTTGCCAGCCAGGGGTCCGGGCGCGTCTTTTGGCCGGTCATGGCCGTGTCGGCACGGCTGGCCATTGTCCTTGTGGGGGGCTTTGTCGCGGCGGCATACAACCTGCCGCTTGGCGGGCTTTACGCGATCATCGCCATTGCCATGGTGGCCTATGGTCTGTTGACCGCACTGGCGGTCCACCGGGGCAAATGGGCCGCCGACATCCCTGTGCCCGACCGAAACTAATCACGGCCCGGCCCCGGAAACGACAAACCCCCGAACGCCGGGCGTCGGGGGTCGTCAAATTTGACATTCTGTCCGAAGGAAACCCTCAGAGCATGCCTTCGCGTTGCGCCTTTTTGCGCGCCAGCTTGCGGGCACGGCGAATCGCTTCGGCTTTCTCGCGCGCTTTCTTCTCAGACGGCTTCTCGAAATGCTGCTTAAGCTTCATTTCCCGAAACACGCCTTCGCGCTGGAGCTTTTTCTTCAGGGCGCGGAGCGCCTGATCGACATTGTTATCGCGAACAGAGACCTGCATGTGGTTGTCACCACCTTCCTAGTTTAGAGTTGCAATGAATTTGCAGGAGGTGGCCATATAGCAGCGGTCACCCTACATGTCCAGTAACGCAATACAAGGGAACGCCCAGGCCATGACAGATCCGAATGATCCCGCCGAACTGCTTTTGGATGCCGCGCTGAACCATGTCGCTTTTGATGGCTGGGGGGCGGCAACATTTGATGCCGCCATCGCTGAAACAGGCGTGGAACCGGGCCTTGCACGGGCGCTTTACCCGCGCGGGTCGGTTGACCTGGCCTTGGCGTATCACCTGCGCGGCGATCGCGAAATGCTGCGCCGACTTGAGGCGGCGGATATGTCCAACCTTCGGTTTCGCGACCGCGTGGCACAGGCTGTGCGCTTTCGGCTTGAGGCGACAGGTGACAAGGAATTGGTGCGCCGTGGCATGACCCTGTTTTCGCTGCCCCAATATGCCGGCGACGGGGCCAATGCGATCTGGGGCACGGCCGATGCCATCTGGACCGCCCTTGGCGACACGTCCGAGGATGTGAATTGGTACACGAAACGCGCAACGCTTTCGGGTGTTTACGGATCTGTGGTGTTGTTCTGGCTGGGCGATGACTCGGCCGATCATCAGGCAACGTGGGATTTTCTGGATCGCAGGATCGACAACGTGATGCAGATCGAAAAGGTCAAAGCGTCGCTGCGCGAGAACAAGCTGACCTCGGCGTTGCTGGCAGGCCCTATGGCGTTGCTGGGCCAAATTCGCGCGCCAAAGGGGCGCGGCGGAATGCCGGGGCGGACGGGGTAGGGGCCAGGTCGCCCGCGCGAATTGGGGTGGAAACCCGTCCGCTGACGGTGTTCGCCTGGTCACGGGGCGGCGGCCATATGCGCCCTTGTCCAACCACGGCATCCCCTGGCGTCACACCCGTCCGACACCGCGCGCCGGATCCCTTGCGAATCCGATCAGCCCACCCTATATCCCGAGGTGAGAGGTTGGCGCGGGCAGGCACCTCGCCAACCCGGTCAGATCCGGAAGGAAGCAGCCGTAACGAGCCCCGCTTGGGTCGTTGTCCAGCCTCTCACCCTTTCCCATCCAGCTTTGGGCACCGCCATCCCGCCCCGGCGGTGTCGGCATGTGCGCCCACGGGGGCAATTGCCCAATCGCGCACTTCGCGCTAGGCCTAGGTGATGAACATCATAGCGATCCACCCCCGATGACACCGAAATGAGCGAACCGTCCACGTCGCCCACCAAGATCAGCTTGCGTGACCTGGGATGGTCGGCGCATTTCCTGTCGCAATTGGATACGGATGAAGTCGAGTCCCTGCGCCCCGCCCGCCTGGCCGAGGTTCAGCGTGATCGGGTGATCGGATGGGATGATGACGGCGCGCATGCGTTGATCCTGCCGCCGGACATTGCGGCCGGTGACCTTGCCGTCGGAGATTGGGTGGTTTTTGATCCGGAAACCAAACGTGTCGTGCGCGGGTTGGACCGCAAAACCGAATTGAACCGCCGGGCATCAGGCCACGAGGCCCGCGCGCAGCTGATCGCCGCCAATATCGATACGCTTTTTGTCACAACATCCTGCAACGACGATTTCAGCCTTCCGCGTCTGGAACGCGCCCTGGCGCTGGCCTATGAGGCGGATATTGAACCGGTGATCCTGATCACCAAGGCCGATCTGACCGACACGCCCGATGCCTATGCCGACAAGGCGCGCACCGCTGCGCGCGACGTCGAAGTTATCGTTCTGAATGCAAAATCGCCCGATGCGGTGGCCCTGCTGGACCCATGGTGCGGCGCCGGACAGACCGTTGCGTTGATCGGCATGTCCGGTACGGGCAAATCCACATTGGCCAATGCCTTGTGCGGCACCGAACAGGCAACGGGCGACATTCGCGAAGACGACGCAAAAGGCCGCCACACGACAACCGCACGGTCCTTGCATCGCACGCGCGCCGGGGGGTGGTTGATTGACACGCCGGGGATGCGTGAAATGGGCGTCTTTGATTCCGCCGCCGGAATTGATGCCGTTTTTGCCGAAATCACCGACCTGACCGCACATTGCAAATTCCGCGATTGTACGCATGAACACGAACCCGGATGCGCCGTTCAGGCGGCAATTGCGGCGGGCGATCTGGATGCCACGCGCCTGACCCGCTGGCGCAAGCTGCGCGACGAAGATCGCCGGTCAACGGAAACGATCGCCCAATCGCGATCCCGTGGGCGGAACCTGACAAAGTATTACAAGACAACGCAGGCGGCGGGGCGGCGTTTCAAATCAGATGACTGAACCAAACCGGTTGCGCGCGCGGTAAAACGGTATTTTCACCCGAACTGGCGGGTGCGACCACCGCGTATCGACCGCCCGATCCCATTGAAATGACGATCACAGGCGATCCGCTGCAAATGTATCGCAGGATGCAATGCGCCCGGTGTCATATCCATGGGCAAACCAACGGGATCGCTGTTCGCTGGTGCCATGGGTAAATGTATGGGGCTGTGGCACGCGGCCCGCGCTGCGCTGAAGCTGATCATCCCCGATCATGCGCGCGGCATTCAGCGCCTCGTCGATATCGCCGGGTTCCAGAATGCCATCGACCCCGGATGCCCAAACACCGGAAAGGCAATCGGCCTGCAACTCCAGCCGCACGGTCAACGCATTCGCCTGTGTCTGGCTGGCCGAACTGCGGGCCTGATGCACCTTGCCCAGAATGCCCAATTCGTTCTGGATATGATGCGCGACCTCATGCGCGACCACATAGGCGGCCGCGAAATCGCCACGCGCGCCCAGACGTTGGGCGAGGGTCGAAAAGAAATCTGTGTCCAGATACGCCTTGCGATCTGCAGGGCAATAAAACGGCCCCGTCGCGCCCGATGCCCCACCACAAGGGCTTTGGGTGATGCCGGAATAAAGGACAAGAACCGGAGGCCGATATTCGATGCCCGCCTGTTCCGGCAGGACATAGGACCAGACCTCTTCGGTTGCGCCCAGCACGCGCAGGGTGAAATCGGCCGCTTCCTCCTCCTGCTGGGTCAGGTCGCGTGGCATGGCGGTTTCGGTTGTCTGACCGCCCGTGCCGTTCAGCAATGGCGTGACATCGACCCCGGTGAAATACCCGATGGCAAGGACCAGCAGGACCCCGCCAACCCCAAGACCGCCAAGGCCCCCGACACGCCCGCCGCCCCCGCCGGATCTGCGGCGGTCTTCGACATTCTTGCTTCGGCGTACCCCTTTAAGACGCATCCTACCCCCCTTGCGACCCAATTTCCCAACCTGATGATACCGCAGGTCGCCGGGTTCGGAACAAAAAACTGCCGCTGCCCGGCAGACAAAACGCCATGGATCAATCGCGGACACAAACGAAACCAAACGACGTGGCGTCTGGTGCTGGACCTTGGCCATGGCGGCCATTACCTTGGCGCGGATCACCCGAGGACGCCATGACCGCAACTGACAAGCCCGCCTACCAAGTGCTGGCCCGGAAATACCGGCCCGAAACCTTTGCCGACCTTGTCGGGCAGGATGCGATGGTGCGCACCCTCAAGAACGCGTTCGAAGCGGACCGCATCGCCCAGGCGTTCATCATGACCGGGATTCGCGGCACCGGCAAAACCACGACGGCCCGGATCATCGCCAAGGGGATGAATTGCATTGGCCCGGACGGGCAGGGTGGCCCGACAACCGAACCCTGCGGGCAATGCGATCAATGTGTCGCGATCATGGAAGGCCGTCACGTGGACGTGTTGGAAATGGATGCGGCCTCAAACACTTCGGTCAATGATATTCGCGAAATCATCGACAGCGTGCATTACCGGGCGGCCTCGGCGCGGTACAAGATATACATCATCGACGAAGTCCACATGCTGTCCACCAGCGCCTTTAACGCGCTGCTGAAGACACTGGAAGAACCGCCCGAGCATGTGAAATTCATCTTTGCGACCACCGAAATCCGCAAGGTCCCGGTTACCGTCCTTTCGCGATGCCAACGCTTTGATTTGCGCCGCATCGAACCCGAAGTGATGCAGGCCATGCTGCGCCGGATCGCTGACGGCGAAACCGCCCAGATCACGGACGACGCGTTGTCCCTGATCATCCGCGCCGCCGAAGGTTCAGCGCGCGATGCGACATCCCTTTTGGATCAGGCGATTTCCCACGGGGCGGGCGAAACCGGCGCAGATCAGGTCCGGGCCATGCTGGGGCTGGCGGATCGTGGCCGGGTGCTTGACCTGTTCGACATGATCATGCGCGGCGATGCCGCCGCCGCCCTTGGCGAAGTGTCCGCGCAATATGCCGACGGGGCCGACCCAATGGCAGTGCTGCGCGATCTGGCGGAAATCACCCATTGGATTTCGGTGGTTCAAATCACCCCGGATGCGGCCGAAGACCCCACGGTGTCCCCCGATGAACGCGCCCGTGGTCAGGATTTTGCGTCGCGCCTTCCGATGCGGGTGCTGACCCGCATGTGGCAAATGCTCCTCAAAGCGCTTGAGGAAGTCGGGGCCGCGCCGAATGCCATGATGGCCGCCGAAATGGCGATCATTCGCCTGACCCATGTGGCCGACCTTCCTTCACCAGAAGAATTGCTGCGCCGTTTGCGCGACACGCCGCCGCCGCCCGGAAACCAAAACGGGAATGGGCACGCCCCATCGGGATCACCCGGCGGCCCGCATGGCGGCGCTCAGCAATCTGGCGCGGCGGCTCCACAGCAATCCGTCGGTGGACACGCCCCATCGTCCGGCCCCGTCGCTTCCGCATCCGGCGGCGCGGTTGCCGCCCAGGCACTGGCCGCAGAACAGGCGCTTGCCCGGTTTCCCAGCTTTGATCACGTGGTTGAATTGATCCGCGCCAATCGCGACGTCAAATTGTTGGTCGAAATCGAAACCACCCTGCGCCTGGCCGCCTATCAACCCGGTCGCATCGAATTTGTGCCCACGGACAGCGCGCCTTCGGACCTTGCGCAGCGCCTTGGCGCGCGGCTACAGGCCTGGACCGGCAATCGCTGGGCCGTGACCATTGTCAACGACGGCGGCGGTGAAACCATTGCCGAAGTGCGCGACGCGAAAAAGCACGCGCTTGAGGCCGAAGCATCGGCCCACCCCCTTGTTCAGGCCGTTCTGACAGCCTTTCCCAAGGCCCGGATTGAAAAAATCCGCACGGCCCAGGACATCGCCGCCGAGGCCCAGGCAGATGCGCTGCCCGAAGTGGAAGATGAATGGGACCCCTTCGAGGAGGAGTGATCCTATCCCTCATCCCGTTCGGCGCAGCGGCCGAAACCTGTGGAACACAACGCCCGGACTGGGCGCCCGAAGTGGGCACAACGTCCGCCCTCGGCGAAGCGATACATGTCCTGACGGCTTGGCCGGTGCTGATTCTGATTGCCGCCCTGATCACTGCCATGGCGTGGCGTCTGACATGGCTGGCCGCGCCGATCTGTTGCCTGTTTTCCGGCGCGGCGATCGTGATGGCTCTGCCCGCGGCCCCTGCAAACACCGGCAAAGCCGCCCTGGCCGGGGCCGAACGATGCACTGGCCCCATGGGCCTTTCGGTCGCTCTGATGGCCGTATTGGCGCTCGTGGCCTTCTGGGTAAGCCTGCCCATGTCAAAGAAGCCGGGTTAGACAACTTGCACTTCGCGCCCCGCACCGCGATATAAATATGGAAACCAAACGCCCACGGGCGACACTCGGATCAGGAGACGACGATGTTCAAAGGGCTCGGACAGATGGGCGACATGGCCAAGATGCTGAAATCCGCACAGGACCTTCAGGGGAAAATGGCCGAATTGCAGGAAGACATGCAAAACATGACCGTCGAGGGGTCATCCGGCGCGGGTCTGGTCAAGGCGACCTGCACCGCCAAAGGGGAACTCAAGGCACTGGATATCGATCCGTCGATCTTTAACGCGGACGACAAAGAGGTGGTCGAGGATCTGATCCTTGCCGCAATCAAAGACGCCCAGGCAAAGGCCCAGCAGAAATCCCAGGATGAAATGAACAACCTGACTGAAAGCCTGGGCTTGCCAAAGGACATCAAGTTTCCATTCTGATGGATGCCCCCGCGTTCCCTCCGGCCCTGACGCGCGCCATGGCGACACCGGCTGATGTGCCGGTCCAAACCGCCGTGTCCCGGTCGATCATACCGCGGGGCCCAAATGCCGGGGGCATCATTTCGCGCATGTCCCGGAAAATGACAGAACACCGGCGGCAGGCGCGCATGACAACGCGAAACCGCAAGCCCGGCGCACCAATTTTGCGCGCCCCGGAAACGGCCCCGCCCTTGGTGAAACCCGCTGCCCATCCCGTCGCCTATGCCCATTTTGCCCAAGCCCGCAGATCGCGCGACGCGGTGACATCATGACCGCCACCCGTGACATCGACGCGCTGATCGACATGATGTCGAAACTTCCCGGCCTCGGCCCCCGGTCGGCGCGGCGCGCCGTTTTGCACATGATCCGCAAGAAATCTCTGGTGCTGAACCCTCTGTCTGACCTGCTCAAACGGGTTGGCGAAAACGTGCGCGAATGCGTCACCTGCGGCAACCTCGGCTCGAATGACCTTTGCGACATCTGCGCCAGTGAAAAACGCGCCACCGGGGAATTATGCGTCGTCGAAGATGTCGCTGACCTTTGGGCGATGGAACGCGGCGGCGCATTTCGCGGGCGCTATCACGTGCTCGGCGGAACGCTGTCCGCGCTGGATGCCATTGGCCCCGATGAATTGCGCATCCCCAAACTCGTCGCGCGCGTGGATGCCGAAGGCATAACCGAGGTGATCCTTGCCCTGAACGCCACGGTCGATGGCCAGACAACGGCCCATTACATCGTCGATCAGCTCGAAGACCGGGTGACACTCACAACATTGGCACAGGGCGTGCCAATTGGCGGTGAACTGGATTACCTCGACGACGGCACCATCTCAGCCGCCCTGAAAGCCCGAAAATCGCTTTGAACACCGCACCATGCCGCTGGATCGCCTGCGCTTCCTCTGGCCCGAAATACTGTCGGGGGTGAATGGGCCGCAGGCCCAGAGGGGGCAGACAGCCCCCTGCCTGCAAAATATCTAGACAGCCGCCTCAAGCGCCCAATCGGGCAGGTCATGCCCCAGCACCACCTCTGCCCCAAGGCGCCCCAATTCATCCGAACATTTCGCACCACGCCCACACCCGGCCACCGCCACGCTCACCCGTTCTGACAAAGCCCGCAGTGTCGCGATATTTTCAGCGGAATAGGTCGTCACACAGGGCATGGTCCGGCGCTGCTTGATCGCGATATCCGGCATGCGGTCCCGCACCAATTGTTCCAGGGTGGCACCCACGGTCGCATCGCCATCAGACCGGAACCAATCCCCGATGTCGGAACCGGCCAGGGGTATATCGACCGGATCGCCGCCCATTTTCACATACCAGTTTCCGTCCGGATACAGGATCGGCGGCAACAAATAGGGGTCTTCTCCGGTGGGATAAAGATAAATCAGCGTCGGCATCTTGGCCAGCCGGGCGGCCTCGCGCGGCTCAACGCGCAACAATGCCACGGTGCGCGCAAACACCGAAAGCTCAAGCGCGCCGGGCAACAACAGATCGGTGAACCCCCCGGTGGCAACCAATACCCGGTCGGCCTGGATAACGCCGGTGTCGGTCGTGATGCGCACACCTTGCCCGGTTTCATCAAGTCCGATCGCCGTGCCCCGGACAATCGTCGCCCCCGCGCGTTCTGCCGCGATGCCCTGCGCCCGTACCAACGCCCGAGGAGAGATATGGCCGGCACTCTGCGCCTCGTGCAGCGCCAGGGTCCCTTTGGGAAACTCAAAGAACGGAAAGGCCTGTGCCAGGGCATCACCAGTGTAAGATTGGCAGCTTATGCCATCGCGATCCCGCACCTGTTCCAGTTGGATCATGGGCGTGCTGCCCTCTGGACCCGCCATGAGTGACCCTGCCTCACTGAAAAACGGCACTCCGCTTTCGGCCTCAATCTCTCCATAGCGGGCAATTGATGCGCGGCTGACCCGGCTCCAGAATGGCCATGGGTCCAGCCCGCGGGTGATGCGGCCTTCGTCGTAATGGCTGGCAAAAACCCCGTTATGCGCCGCCCGCTCTGCGGGTTCATCGGGACCGATCAGCGTGACCGTCTGCCCCGCCTTGGCAAGGTGGCGTGCCGCTGCAGACCCGATCAAACCGCGCCCGACCACTGCAATATGCATGTGTCTGTCCCCTTGTTTCCGTGTCGCCACCTAAGCCGCCGGTTTCCCGCGCGGTGTCCGTTCGCCCCGATTAACGAGGATCACCCCAAGAACGGCAAGTACCACGCCAAAAAAGACGGTCATGTCGGGCCTTTCGCCCAATATTAGGACACCCAATGCGACACCGACCCCCTGCCGCAAATAAGCCTGACTGGACACGCCAAGCGGCCCGATGCGTCCCAATAAATGGAAATAGATCAACAGGGCAACGCCCGTGCACAGAAACGACAATGTCGCCCAGGCCGAAAGCGCAATGCCGGACGGGCGCAATGTCCACGGGGCATCAATGATCAACGACAGGGGGATCAGCGTTAGCGCCGCGCAGGACATCGTGCCCGCGGCAATGGCCAACGGCGCCATACCGGCAAACCGACGGCCCCAAAGCGCGGCCAACGCATAGATCATCGCGCCGATCACACAGGCGATCTGTCCGGCGAATTCCTGTCCCAACCCCGACAGGGCGGTGGGACCGACGATCAGCGCCACACCACACAATCCCGCAATGCTGCCCAACAGATGCACCGCCCGTGCGCTTTGCCCGCCGGTCAAAAGGGCTGTGAACATGAATACCCAAAGCGGCGAAGTCGAATTCAACACGGTGGCCAGCGCGCTTTCCACATGGCGCATGCCCCAGGCCAGGATCACCCAGGCCCCCGATGCGTTCAAAACCGATTGCACGGCCAAGGCGGCCCAAACCGATCGGCCGCGTGGGAACCGAACGCCCGAAACCCACATGACGCAAATCAACAGGCCCGCCCCGCCGGCCACGCGCCCCGCGACAAGTGTGACAGGCGGGATTTCCGGCACGGCAACACGCTGGAACAGGTAACTTGACCCCCAAAGCGTGGCCAGAGCACACAAAAGCGCATAGTCGCGCAGCTTTGCGCCGCTATCCGTCATGCAGCGCCCGACTGTCATCAGGCGCGTCTTGGCGGTCTTCCTTGCCATAATCGCGCAGCACATGGGCAACACGCAGGCGATAATCCGCAAACACGCCATCCCGTCCCGCGCTTTGGGCCGTACGATGTTCGTGCGTTCGGCGCCATCGGGTCAGGGCGGATTCATCTTCGAAGAATGACAGCGACAGCATCTTGTCCGGGTTCGTAAGGCTTTGGAAACGTTCAACAGAAACGAACCCCTCCGTGCCTTCGACCAAGGGGCGAAGCCGGGCCGCATGCGCCAGATAGTCGTCGCGCTTGCCCGGCGCAGGCGTTACTTCGAAGCTGACAGCGATCATGGCCCCCCCTGCGGCAGTGATGCGTTTCACAAATGTCCGAACGGGCCTTTTGCCACCCGTGCCCTGGGCGTCGCATAGGCGGCAAGGCTGTCAACATCGTAGATGCCCGCGGCCAGTGTCGTCGACCCCTTAGGTTGGGTGAAATTCGCCACAAGGTCGAAAACGTATTGGGCGCGACCCGGTGGGGCATATGGGCCGGATAAAGGGGATAGAAGGGCGCGTGCTGAACCCGACCCCGAACCCTGAGGGGCGTACCCGCATTCAAGGCGGCCTTTCCGGGCGCACCGAAAAACGTTGTCAGGCGGGTTCGATCAGTTTTTGGCTTGTCGCATAGCCGCGCAGTACATCCTGTTTGGCGGCCTGCGCCCCAATGTCGGATTGAACCAAGGGGCGGGCAACCAATTCAATCGAACCGGCATGCGATTTGGCCCGGCCATGACGCGCGGCGTTGGGATCTTCGGTCGCCGTTTCCTCGGTTTGTCCCGCCGCCATGGTCTTGACCTGACCTGCCGATGACTCGCTTGGTTGCGTTTCAGCGGCCGTTGCCTTTTGCCGCGCGGCGTCCAGTGACGCCGACAGCCGGACAGCAATGGACATGGTTGATGGCGTAATGCTGGAAGAATACGAAAGCGGTTCAATCATGGTCACACCCACATTCAAACGCCCCCAAGGCTGATCTTGACCCCGAAACCTTGCCGGTGGGTTAATTGAAACGGGTTTCCGGCTGGAAAGTCCGTAAAACTTCGCCTTCTCCTGACGAAAAGGCCCGACCAGCGCTATGCCGGTCGGGCCAATCAATCGGTGAACATTTTAAAAAATCAGGACTTTTCGTCCTCGTCTTCGTCATCACCTGCGTTGTCAGGCAGGTTAAAGAAGCTTTCCGCGTCACTGAAGTCTTCGGTTTTCTTCTCTTCTCCGTCATCGTCTTCTTCGGCAAACGAGAAGGTTTCAAGACCTTCGATCGCGGTCGGAATGCGGGGTTCCGCTTCCATGCCAAGGCTTTGTTCGGTGGACAAAAGCTTGCGACGTTCATCATCTGTCATCGCGGCGCCATCCACGGCCTTTTTGCCGGCCGCTTTTTGCACCGCTGAGTCGAGCTCGGTTTGTTTGCAAAGCCCAAGCGCGACGGGGTCAATCGGCTGCATATTCGAAATGTTCCAATGCGTCCGTTCCCGGATCGACTGAATCGTCGGCTTGGTGGTGCCCACCAGCTTGGAAATCTGACCATCGCTCAGTTCCGGGTGAAACTTTACCAGCCAAAGGATCGCATTCGGACGGTCCTGACGCTTGGACAGGGGGGTATAGCGCGGACCGCGGCGCTTTTCTTCGCCAACTGCGGCCGAATTGAACTTGAGCTTGAGAGCATGCAGCGGGCTTTTTTCGGCCGCGTCAATTTCGTCCTGGGTCAGTTGATTGTTGGCGACGGGGTCAAACCCTTTGACGCCCGCGGCGACATCGCCATCGGCAATGCCTTGCACTTCAAGCTCGTGAAGGCCGACGAAATCCGCGATCTGCTTGAAGCTGATCGTCGTGTTGTCCACAAGCCATACGGCGGTGGCCTTGGCCATGATCGGTTTGTTCATCCTCGGCACTCCTTAATGCGAAATCCACCAGGCTGGCGGCAAATCTTCCCCGTCGCCTGGGGGCCAGGCGGCACCGTTTGGCGGTGCGGGTTTCCGTTGTCGGGGAACTTGGGGGCTATATAGTCGCGCAAAAGCCTGATGGGAAGCCCGAATGCGAAACCTACTTGCCGCGGTCCTGACACTTGCGATGTTTTCCGCGCCGCTGCGCGCGGATGGCGAAAAGGCC
This sequence comes from Pseudooceanicola sp., assembly GCA_050633485.1. Taxonomy (GTDB): domain Bacteria; phylum Pseudomonadota; class Alphaproteobacteria; order Rhodobacterales; family Rhodobacteraceae; genus Pseudooceanicola. The sequence continues at coordinate 13,703 of JBOEGP010000019.1, read as the reverse complement.
GGTGAATTTGATTATTACCTGCTGTCTCTTAGCTGGTCGCCCACATGGTGCGCGCTGGAAGGGCGGGCGCGCAAGTCACCGCAATGCGCCGAGAATGCCGATTTTGGCTGGGTATTGCATGGGTTATGGCCGCAATTTGAACGCGGCTATCCAAGTTATTGCCAATCAAACCTGCGCCAACCAACCCGATCAATGACAGCGGCGATGGCCGATATCATGGGCGCGCCCGGTGTCGCATGGCACCAATGGAAAAAACACGGCCGCTGCACCGGGCTTGGGGCAATGGATTACTATCGCCTGTCGCGGGTCGCATATGACCGAATCGAACGGCCAAAGGTTTTCCGCGACCTGACGCGCAATGTGACCTTGCCCGCCAAAGTGGTTGAACAGGCATTTCTTGAGGCGAACCCGGATTTCGATGCCGACATGATCACGGTGACCTGCAAGGCCAACCGCATTCAAGAGGTGCGCATCTGTCTGACCCGCGCGCTTGAGCCGCGACGCTGTGGCAGGGACGTTATTCGTGACTGTTCGGCCACAAAAGCCCTGTTCGACGCCATTAGATAACGCCGAAGGTTACGCGAGCATTAAAAGTGATGTGACTTCGCAGCGCGATTTGCTAGACTGACGCCAAAGAAAGTCACCGGTCATCTTAATAAGACCGGGGCGAGGAAGAGCAGTCGATGGCATATAATATTGGCGACGTCAGCGGCAATGCCGTTGGTGGCGGCACAAACAATATCGATACATGGACCTTTACCGGCGACCTGATGGATTCGGGTATGACGGTGATCACTGGTGACTTTAACGAAATGGACCTCGGCGGCGGGGCCCTGGGCGAAGCTGCGGGTGGCTATACCTTTGGCCCGCTGTCCACAACAGCCTACGGAAGCCTTAGTTTCAACACGACCGACGGGACGTTTTCCTTTGCCATCAACCGTCAGGCGGTGTTCCAATCCCTTGCCGATCAGCAGGTCAGCTTTACGGTCACAGGCTTTGACGGCGCGGGGAATTCGGAAACCGACACGGTCTTTATCAACCTGCTGATCTGTGTTGCCCGTGGCACGTTGATTGACACGCCCGACGGACCACGGCGTGTCGAAAGCCTGTCCATTGGCGATGTTGTCACCACAATTGACGACGGCCCACAACCTGTGCGCTGGATCGGATCGCGCCACGTTGACCGCAGCGAATTAAAGGCCGATCCATCACACCGCCCGATCCGCATCAAAGCAGGGGCGCTTGGACAGGGGCGGCCTTGGCGGGATCTGTTGGTGTCACCGCAGCATCGCGTGCTGCAACAGGATTGGCGATCGCAGGTCTATTACGGCGAAGACGAGGTGCTGGCCCCCGCCAAAAGCCTGGTCGATGGCGCGTCGATAATCGTGGATACGGATATGCAAGAGGTGGAATATTTCCACATCCTTTTGGACCGCCATCAGATCATTCTGACCGAAGGCGCGCAAACAGAAAGCTTTCTGCCTGGGCCATGGTCGCTGGAAATGCTGACACCGCAATCACGCGCCGATCTTTTGCGCCTGTTTCCGGGGCTTGTCAGCGATCCGGGGGCGTATGGACCGGCGGCGCGACCGTTGGTCAAAGGGCGCGATGGCATCGTCCTGCGCCCCGATGCGGCGCAATCTGTTTTCACCAAAGAGGCGGCCTAAAGCGTGTCACTGGCCGAAGAAATACGCGCGCCCTCTCGCGGGCCAGAGTTTCCTTCAAGCAAGCTGTTGCGCTGTTATGGCGATGCAATGTTCCTGGTCATGCGCAGCGCGCACCATCGCAAAATGCGGGTCGCCAACATGCGCGAGGCGATCGAAACACCGCTTTTCCTGGGCCAGTACCAGATTTTCCGATTCGATGACGTGCCGCGCGCCATGTTGACCTGGGCCCTTCTTAGTGCATCTGCGGAAAAGCGGTACGTGTCCGGCGAGGCGCTGTATCCTGAGGATTGGCAATCCGGTGAACGGCTGTGGCTGATCGACCTGATCGCGCCCTATCCGGGGCTGGCCAAGGGGCTGGGTCGATGGATGATGGAGCCGGGGAATTTCACGTCGCGCGAATTCTGGTTCCGCAGGGTTCTTGATGGGCGGCGCACACGGCGGATCGTCCATGTTGATTTTGAACGCGAGTCAAAATCCCGGATCCTGACCGAAGAAGAATTCCTGAACCTTTAGCACGGCTTGATCGGTCAGCCGGACACCTTCAGGACAATCTTGCCGATATGCGCACTGCTTTCCATCCGGGCATGGGCCTCGCTCGCCTTGTCCAGATCAAAGGTGCTGTCCATCACCGGTTCGATGCGTCCGGGTGCAAGTTTCGGCCAGACCTGTTCGCGCAATTGTTCCGCGATCTTGGCTTTGGCCAGATCGGATTGCGGGCGCAGGGTCGATCCGGTGATTGTCAGGCGTTTCACCATGACCAGGGCAAAGTTCACTTCGGCCTTGGGTCCTTGCAGGAATGCGATGTGCACCATACGCCCGTCTTCTGCCAAGGCTTTGATATTACGGGGAATATACCCGCCGCCAACCATATCAAGGATCAGGTCCATGCCGCCTTCGGGCTTTAGGGCCTGAACGAAATCTTCGTCGCGATAGTTGATCGCCCGTTCCGCGCCCAGATCAAGGCAGGCGCGGCATTTGGCATCCGATCCCGCCGTCGTAAAGGCCCGCGCGCCAAACGCTTTGGCCAATTGGATGGCGGTCGTTCCAATCCCGGATGATCCGCCATGCACCAGGAAACGCTCACCCGGCTTCAGCTCTCCGCGCATGAAAACGTTCGACCATACGGTATAGAACGTCTCGGGCAGGGCCGCGGCCTGTTCCATGCTGAACCCATCGGGCACCGGCAGGCAATGGGCGGCGGGCGTGGTCACATATTCGGCATAACCGCCCCCCGGCAGCAGGGCACAAACCTTGTCGCCAACGGCCCATTCGCTGACCCCCGGCCCGATGGCGGCAATTACGCCTGACGCCTCAAGCCCTGGAAGATCGCTGGCGCCGGGCGGCGGATCATACGCGCCCGCCCGTTGAAGGGCATCGGGCCGGTTGACCCCCGCATAGGCGATCTTGATCAACACCTCACCCATCATCGGGGTGGGGATCGGGCGGGTGCAAGGCGTCAGAACCTCAGGCCCGCCCGGGGCCGAGATTTCGACTGCGCGCATCATTTCGATCATGACGAAACTCCAATATTCGGCGTGAACTATCACGTCCACGAACCAAAAAGGCAAACCGAAGGTTAATTTTTCTTTAAGTAGGCAGCGGCAGATCGTCCGGCCAAACGCCCCGTGGCCAAACAAGCCGTCAACAGGTAACCCCCTGTCGGGGCTTCCCAATCCAACATTTCGCCCGCAATGAACGTGCCGGGACGGTCCGTGACCATCAGGTTTTGATCAAGCGCATCAAAGCGCAAACCACCGGCTGTCGAAATGGCCTTGTCCAAGGGGGCCAGACCGGCCACGGGCACCGGCAATTTCTTGATCAAAGGGGCCAGATCATCAGGCAAGGGCCGCCCGAATTCCATCAACAGCCCCCGCGAAACGGCATCCATCTTGATTGACCGGCGCAAATGATTGGCCATGCTGTCGCCACGACGCCGCCTGTCCAATCGCTGTCGTATGGTGTCAACATTCAGGTCCGGCATCAGGTCTATCGTCAGGGGCGCGCCGCCACGCAGGGCAGGGGCAAGGGTATAGATGCCGCCCCCCTCCAGCCCGGTCTTGGTGATCACCGCCTCTCCGCGCGAACGCTGATCGCCCGCCTCAAATGCAACCGATTTCAGCGGCGCGCCGAAATGCGCGCGCATGTGATCCGACCAATTTACCTGAATTGCGGCATTCGCCGGGGCGAACGGGGTCAGCGCCGTTTCAGGGAAATGGCGCACCCAATCGCCGTCTGACCCCAGGCGTACCCAACTTGCCCCACCCAATGCCAATACGGTGGCGTCCGGGCGAATGTGCTGCGGCCCTTCGGGTGTATCAAACGCATGCACGCCATCCTGTTCACCTGTCCAGCGCCACCGGGTGTGAAACGTCGCGCCCAGGTCGGACAAATGCGCAAGCCATGCGCGCAACAGCGGCGATGCCTTCATCGCTGTGGGAAACACCCGCCGGGTCGAGCCGGTGAACACTGTCTGCCCCAACCCTTCGGCCCAGGTGATCACATCAGCCGGCCCGAATTCGTCCAGGGCATTGGCCATTGGCCCGGCCCCATCGCCATAGGCGGCGCGGAAGGCGGCAGGGTCTTCGGATTTTGTCAGGTTCAGGCCAGATTTCCCGGCCATCAGCAATTTCCGCCCAAGCGTCGGCATCTGGTCCACAACCACCGGACCCACCCCTGCGCGCGCAAGCATTTCCGCCGCCATCAACCCGGCGGGTCCGCCGCCAATGACCAGTGCTTTGATGGGGGTTGGATCGTCCACGCATTCCCTTTCGATTGTTCAGATGCCCTGGGGCAGACGGCCACTGAACGGCGCGATCATTCGGCGCACATCGCCTTGATCTGTGATGCAAAATCCGGTTCGGCGGCCAATGTATCCGCCGCAATGGACCGCGCCGTGTCCAACAATTCCGGGCCCGGAACGATCCGGTCGATCAACCCAAAGCCAAGCGCCTCGTCGGTCGTGATCTTTTGTCCGCCCATCAGGATCATCTTGGCCCGCGCGGGGCCGACCAGGGAAACCAACCGGCCGGGGTCTGATGGCTGGGGCAGAAAACCCAGCTTCATCACCGGATAAAAGAACTTTGCGCCCGGTACTGCCAGCCGAATGTCACAGGCCAATGCCATGCCCATTGCACCGCCCGCCAATGTGCCATTCAGCGCCGCAATGGACAGGCCGGGCAGGGCGGCAATCGCAGATGACAGCCGTTCCCAGACCACAGAAGTTGCCAACCCGCTTTTCGCGGCCTCAAGGTCCATTCCGGCGGAAAACACCTTGCCCGTTCCGGTCAGTATTACCGCGCGGGCCGCTTGCGCCGCTTCGGCGGCATCGGCCAGATCGTTCAGCATGTCGGCGGTAAGTGAATTCGCCTTGTCCGGACGGTCAATGGTGATGACCCACAAGCCATCATCGCCTTTGTCTGTGGTGATCATTCGACCAACCCGATACGACGGCGAATGGAATCATCGCGCAGCGAAATCTCTTGTCCCAGGAATTCGTCGGACTCCGGCGAACACATCCAAAGCAACGCCTGCGCTGGCCATTCGGCGGGAACGTGAACCTCCCAGGCGAGTTTGGACACCCGGTTTATCCCGCTGGCCTTGATGTCGCGCTGCATCTGCGTGGCGACCGTGCCCGGAGACAGCCCCATGACCCGCAAGCCGCGATCCCCGCCCTCTAGATGTGCGGAACGGGTCACCATCGCCGCCCCGGCCTTGGATGCGCAATAGGCGCTCCATGCCTCCATCGGGCCATGCGCTGCCCCGGATGAGATATTGAGGATCGTGCCCCCGCCCGCCGCCAGCATCACCGGCATTGCCGCACGCACACCGTTGAACACGCCCTTAAGGTTCACGTCGATCACGTGGCCCCAGGCATCGGGATCGGCGTTTTCCAAATGCACAATTGGTTCCAGAATTCCCGCATTGCCAATCAACACGTCCAGACCGCCAAAAGTTTTTAGCGTGCCCTGTACTGCGGCTTCGACCTCCCAATAACGCGAGATATCGCAAGGGATCGCGATGGCGCTTGGCCCGATTTCGCCTGCGATTTCCGCGATGCGGTCATTGCTGCGGGCCACCAGCGCGACATTCGCACCGGCCTTGGCGAAAATCCGCGCCGCCGCTTCGCCAATTCCACGGCTTGCGCCGGTGATCATTACGGTTTTGCCAGTCATATCTGTCATTGGATCGTCTCCCTTATCCGGTCACGATAGCCACTAGGTAAACCTGCAACTGCACCCGGTCCACCCCGATAGCGCGCGGACAAATCCCCGGCATCACCCTTGACCCCGCATCGCCACGTGCCCAATCTGGTGTCAATTCGTATGGAGTGAGTTGTATGACGTCCCTTTTTCTTTCGAAATCAACGATCCGCCGTCCCATGGCGGTATCTGTGGCCTGCCTTATGGCATTTGCCGCACCCGCCTATGCCGACCTGTCCGCCACGGATGTATGGGGGCAATGGAAAGAATATTATACCAAGTCAGGTCTGGAAATCTCAGCTAAGGAAACGTTGTCCGGCGGTGTTCTGACCGTGCGCGATATCACCTTTTCGATGCCGCTGCGCGAGGCCGAAAAGGATTACGGGACTTTGGAAATCGTCCTGGGCGAAATGACCCTGGCGGATCAATCCGACGGCAGTGTGGCCATCTCGACGCCATTGCAAACGGCAATGAGCTTTGCGTTTTCCGCCAAGGGCGAAGACACGGTCAAAGGTCTGTTGGACTATACGTCCTCAGGGTTTTCGATGACGGCAACCGGCACCCCGAATGACGTGACCTATGCCTATTCGGCCGACACGATGATCATCGCCTTGGAAAAGGTCCTAAAGGGCGGCGACCCGCTTGATGTTGGCACTGCGAAAATTGCGCTATCGGCGTTCAATGGTGGCGCCCATGTGATCACCGGCATGCAAACCCGCGTTGACGGCACATCAAACATTGGGTCCGCCGAATATGTCGTGGATTTTCACGACCCAGAAAACCCGACAAAGGGCACGCTGAAAATGGCTGGCGCAATGCGGGGCATCGTGGCGCAAAGCGCGACAGTGATCCCGGATGGCGTCGATATGAACGATTTCTCAGCGGCCCTAAAGGCGGGGTATTCCGTTTCTGCCGGGCTAACCTATCAGGGTGGCAACAGCGACATCCGTTTCAAAGACCGCAACGACATGTTCGAGATGCAGACATCTTCTGCGGGCGGGAATTTGAAGGTCGGTGTCGATCTGGACCGGGTTCAGTATGACGTGGCATCGCAAACCGTTGCGATAAAGATGGCGGGATCCGAGCTTCCCTTCCCGCTGGATCTGTCGGCAGACACTGTCGGCATGGCCTTGTCGTTGCCATTGACAGCCAAGGACACGACCCAGGATTTCGGCGCGTCCATCACCATGAACGGTGTGGCCCTGCCGGAACAGATTTGGGCGATGGGTGATCCTTCGGGCATGCTGGCCCGCGAACCTTTGACAATTGCGGCGGCGATCAGTGGCACCGGCAAATTGCTGATCGACCTGACGGACGAAAAACAGATGATGAAACTGGGCCAGACCGGCGGGCTGCCAGCGATGATTGAATCCGTCAAACTGGAAAGCCTGAAGATCAAGGGCGCGGGTGCCGAAATCACCGCAACTGCGGACCTTAAGGTCGACAACGCAGCGATGAGCCCACTTGGCCCGTTCCCGAATGTCTTTGGGGTGGCTGACCTGCGGCTTATGGGGGTCAAGGCGCTGATCGAAACCCTGACCAAGATGGGCATCGTCCCCATGGGGCAGGGCATGATGGTGTCGGGCATGGCATCCGAACTGGGCGTGGAAGTGACTGGCCCCGACGATCTGGCGGCCAAGATTACGATGACCGAACAGGGGATGTTTGACGTGAACGGCAAGCCGATCCCCCTGAAATAACCCGGTTCCGGCAAAGCAGGAATTGACCCACCCGCGCCACACAAGGCGCGTGTGGGTTTTTTGTAACCGGGCGGGTGATGGTTTTCCCGCCATGGTCTGGTCGCCGGGACATTCGCCGTGACCGGTTCGACCCAAAGCGCCGTGTTCTGGGTGGGGCACTGTCTGAAAGCCCCCTGTGCCTTGAAACACGGGCGGCGGCGGGCTAGGTCCTTTGGGCCGCTAACGGAGCCATTTCATGTCATCAGAGCCACCCGCACAGCCCCTGGATCAGATCGCCGCCAACCTGTTGGACATTGCGCGCGCGGCAGGGGCAGAGGCGGCGGATGCGATTGCGCGCCGCGGAACATCCGTGTCTGTGGATGTGCGTGCCGGGGCATTGGAACATGCGGAGCGCGCCGAGGGCGTGGATATCGGGCTGCGCGTGTTGTTGGGCCAGCGCCAGGCCTGTGTGTCTGCCTCGGACATCCGGGCGGAAACCATGCGCGAAATGGCCGAACGCGCTGTCGCCATGGCGCGCGAAGCACCAGAAGACCCCTGGATCGGTCTTGCCGCGCCCGAACAGCTTCAGACCACGTTCAGTGATCTTGATCTGCATGACAACGCCCCTGATCCCGCGCCCGCCGATCTGGAACGCGCGGCGCTGGAGGCCGAGGCGGCCGCGCTTAAGGTTGCCGGTGTCAGCCAGGTTCAATCGGCCAGCGCCGGATACAGTGCAAGCACGTCGCATTTTGCAGCCACGAACGGGTTTTCCGCCGGGATACAGCGCACGTCCACATCGCTTTCGTGCACTGCAATTGCAGGCGAAGGCAGCGGGATGGAGCGCGATTACGATTTTGATAGCCGTATTTATGGGTCTGATCTGCGCGGTGCCGAAGCCATCGGGCAAGGGGCCGGGAAACGCGCGGTGGAACGCCTTGGGGCGCGCCAGCCAGCAACCGGGGCCTATCCGGTCTTGTTTGACGAACGTGTGTCCAGTTCGATCATCGGTCATCTTCTGGGGGCGGTGAACGGGCAGGCCATTGCACGTGGCGCGTCGTTCCTGCGTGACAGTCTGGGCAAGCAGATCCTGCCAAAGGGGCTGTCGGTGATCGAGGACCCCTTGCGGGCGCGTGTTTCCGGGTCGCGGGTCTTTGATGGCGAAGGATTGGCGACCGCGCGCCGCAATATCATTCGCGATGGTGTCCTGACCGGTTGGACCATGGATTTGGCGACGGCACGGCAATTGGGAATGGAGCCGACCGGCAATGGGGCACGGGGCCTGTCTTCGCCGCCTGCGCCCGCGACGTGGAACGTGGCGTTGACCCAAGGTGACAAAAGCCGCGCGGAATTGCTGCGGGACATGGGCACGGGTCTGTTGGTCACGTCGATGATTGGGTCCACGATCAACCCCAACACCGGGGATTATTCGCGCGGGGCCGCCGGATTTTGGGTTGAAGGCGGTGAAATCGCCTATTCGGTCAACGAAATCACGATTGCCGGGAACCTGGCCGAAATGTTTCAGCAGATCATTCCCGCCAATGATGCGCGCCCGTGGTTGAGCCACGTTGTGCCATCCCTGTTGATCGAGGGGCTGACGCTTGCCGGAAGCTGATCTGAAATTGTTGGAGGACGCCGCGCGCGAAGCGGGGCACATTGCCCTGCGGTTCGCCGCCGGGTCCAATCGCAAATGGGACAAACCCGATAATATGGGCCCGGTGACCGAGGCCGATCTGGCGGTGAACGACATGTTGGGCGAAGCCCTGCGCGGCGCCCGCCCCGAGTATGGCTGGTTGTCCGAAGAAAGCACGGACACGGCGGAACGTCTGGAACGGGATCGTGTGTTTGTCATCGATCCGATTGACGGCACCCGCAGTTTCATCGAGGGCGGCGAGACGTGGTCGCATGCGCTTGCCGTGGTGGAAAAGGGCGTGGTGACGGCCGCGGTCGTGTATTTGCCGGTCAAGGGAAAGCTGTATTCCGCAGCCCGCGGTCGGGGGGCGTGGTTAAACGGGCGACCGATCCGTGCGTCCGGGCGTGCGTGCGTGGACGGCGCGACGGTTCTGGCCGCCAAGCCGACCTATGATGCGCGTCATTGGCCCGGTGGGATGCCCGATTTGACCCGGCATTATCGCCCATCCCTGGCCTATCGGCTGGCGCTGGTGGCCGAAGGGCGGTTCGATGCGATGCTGACTCTGCGCGACAGCTGGGAATGGGATATCGCCGCCGGTGAATTGTTGCTGCGCGAGGCCGGCGCGACGGTGAGCGATCGCGAGGGCACGGCGCTGGTGTTCAACAATCCGCACCCCCAGGTGAATGGGGTCGTGGCATCCGGGGTTCACCTGCACGGCGGGTTGATATCAGGGTTGACGGCGGGGCCAGCGCCGAAGCGGACAGGGTGAGATGTTGCGCCGACCGTGGGTCGGCGCGGGGCGGTGCCATTGAAGGGGATCGACCCCTTCAATGGCAAGCCTCTGGCGGAAGTATTTTTGGAAAGATGAAGGGCAAGGGCGCCTAGCCCGAGCCGATCAGCACGCCCGCAGCGAACACCAGGGCACCGCCGAGGACGACCTGGAAGGCGGCGCGAAAGAACGGCGTTTGCATATATCGGTTCTGGATCCAGGCGATTGCCCAGAGTTCCAGGAAGACGACAATGAAAGCGGTGATTGTCGCGGTCCAGAAATCAGGGATGAGGTAGGGCAGTGCGTGCCCCAGCCCGCCAATGGTCGTCATGATGCCGGCCGCCAGCCCGCGTTTGAGCGGGGAGCCGCGGCCGGACAATTCGCCGTCGTCTGAGGCGGCTTCGGTAAAGCCCATCGAGATGCCCGCGCCGACCGAGGCGGCCAGCCCGACGAGGAATGTTGTCCAGGTGTTTTGCGTGGCAAAGGCCACGGCGAAAATCGGCGCGAGGGTGGACACGGAACCGTCCATCAATCCGGCCAGCCCTGGCTGCACCCATGTGAGGATGAACTGGCGGTGCGCCGAGCGTTCCTCGGCCGCTTTGCTGTCGTCGTCGAGATGCGCCTCGCTCAGGGTGTTGGCGTGGCGTTGATGGCCTGCTTCGGCGGCGGCGAGGTCACCCAGGAGGCTTCGGGTTGCCGGGTCCTGGGTGCGTTTGGCAGCGGTGAGGTAGAAATGTTCCGCGTCGCGTTCCATTGCCTCGGCCTCTTCGCGGATGCGATCCAGCCCGAGGTTTTCGATCAGCCAGACGGGGCGGCGGGCGTAGTACCCGGCGACATGTTCACGCCGGATCAAGGGTATCACCGGTCCGAACCGGCTTTCGAAGAGAGCGATAAGGCGGCGGCGATGATCGTCTTCTTCTTCGGCCATGCCATCGAACACTTTGGCGGTGTCCGGGAAATCTTCGCGCAGGCGCGCGCCATAGCTGCGATATATGCGGGCGTCGTCTTCTTCGGACGAGATGGCGAGGGCGAGCACCTCGGGTTCGGAAAGGTCGCGGAATTGGCGGCGTTGGGAGAAGAAGCGCATGATCAGCCCCTTGGATTGGTTTCACCAGGAAAGGTAAGGTCGGGCAGCGTGACGCGCAATAATCCGTGTCGCCGCACCATGCATGCTTGCCGAAAGTGAACTGTTTAGTTTACTGTTTACCAGGGGTCGGGAGGAAGGCAAATCATGAACGCACCGGTGTCAGTGATCCGCCGCGGACGCAAGTTTGATCAGGTTCTGGAAGGCGCGCGCGACGTGTTTCTTTCCCAGGGGTTTGAGGGGGCAAGTGTTGACGAAATCGCCCGGCGAGCGGGCGTATCAAAGGCCACATTATATAGCTATTTCCCGGACAAGCGTCTTTTGTTTCTTGAGGTCGCCAAGACCGAATGCCAGCGCCTGTCAAACGACGCATTGGAACATGTGGACAGCAACGCCCCGGTGCGCGACATGCTGCGCTTTGCCGCCGATCGGATGGCCGAATTCTTTAACTCGGACATAGCGATCAACGTGTTCCGCGTCTGTGCTGCGGAATCCGAACGGTTTCCCGAACTGGCCCGCGAATTCTATCGCACTGGCCCTGAAATGGGCCGGGGCCATATGATGGACTATCTGCAAGGCGAGGCCACCAAAGGCACTCTTGTCATCGAAGATGTCGAAATGGCCGCCGATCAGTTTTCTGAACTGTGCCGCGCGCGGTTGTTCACCGACCGGATATTCGGCATTCGCGAAAAAATGACAGCCGAGGAACTGAGCCGGATCGCCCACGAAGCCGTGGAAACATTCATGGCCCGGTATGGCCCGCGCGACGGGGATTAATCCAGCCGCCGCACCATCAGCTGATTGCCCGCGCCGCGTTTGGTTTCAAACGCCAAAAGCTCTTCGATCAGGTCGGACAGCTTGCGCTTGCCATAGGATCGCGTGTCGAAATCCGGGGTTTCGGCGGTGATGTATTGGCCAACCTGACCCAATGGATACCATTCGTCATCGGTTTCGATCCGGTCCATCGCGCGTCGGATCAGCGGAACGGCCTCGATCGGTTTCATTTTGCCCTGAGGGCGCGGGGCGCCTTTTTCGGGTTCATCAGCGATGTTTTCGATCAGGATAAACCGGTTGCAGACATTGCGCAGGCTTTCGGGTGCTTTCGCCTCGCCAATGCCAATCACATCCAGACCCTGTTCGCGAATGCGGTTGGCCAGGGCGGTGAAATCGCTATCGGACGAAACAAGGACAAAGCCGTCGAAGCGCCCGGTATGCAGGATATCCATCGCATCGATCACCAACCCGATGTCACTGGCGTTCTTGCCCTTGGTGTTGGCGGTTTCCTGATGCGCGACAAGGCCCAGAACCCGCGTCTGTTCGGCCCAGTTTCGCAACCGATCCGAAGACCAGTCGCCATAAACCCGACGCAAGGCCGGTTCGCCAAAGCTTGTCACTTCCTTTAAGATCGCCGCGGCATAGCGGGCCGGGATATTGTCGGCATCGATCAGAACGGCGTAGAGCGGTCGGCTGTCGGGCATGAGCTATCCTTTTGCCCAAGACCTAGTGCCGCGCGGGCGGAATTGAAAGCGCTACCGTTGGGCAAGGCCGTCGGCAAGCGCGTCGAACACCAGACGAATCCTGCGTGAGGTGTGCAATTCCCGGTGTGTGACCAGCCAGACAGGAATGTCGAACGGTTCAAAATCCGGCAGGACCATTTCAATTCCGTCTGTTGATCCGCCCAGATCATCAGACATGATCGAAAGCCCCATGCCCTGGCGCACCATTTCCCACATCACAAGGCCGTTGTTGGCGGTGTAACGAATGTTGTCACCGTCAATTGGCAACCCCTGTTCGCGGGCGGCAGTCACCAACCCTTCGGCCCAGTCGGCAAGTGTCACAAAGGGATGCAGCGCGACCTCTTCGGGCGTTGTGGGGCGCCCGACACGATCAAGGAACCGGGTCGCCCCGTAGATGTGGCCACGGGTGTGCCCGACAAGCCGCGCGGTCAGGTCAGGTTGGGTCGGGCGCACATGGCGGATCGCGATGTCGGCTTCGCGGCGCGCAAGATCGCGCAGGTCATTGGCCGCCACGATTTCAAGATCGATACCCGGCGCGGCCAGGGCGATACGGGCCAGAATGGGCGGCAAAGTGTATGCCGAAAGGACGTCCGAGGCGGTGATTGAAACCTTGCCGGTGATGGATTGTGACCGGCCCGACGCGGCCAGTGCGACCCGCGTCGCGGCCGCATCCATCGCACGAATATGGTCCAACAGGTCCCGCCCGGCGTCGGTCAGGACAAGTGACCTGCCGACCCGGTCAAACAAGGTCAGGCCCAATGCGGTTTCCAGCGCCGCGACCTGTCGGCCCATTGTGGGCTGCGTCTGGCCCAGCTTTCGGGCCGCGGCTGACAATGTGCCTTCCTCGGCGGTGGCAAGAAAAGCGCGGGCCTGATTCCAGTCAAAGGCAGGGCGGTGTGTTGGAGTCATGCGTTTATGTATAACGCTAATGCGAATTCAGGCAATTCGCATGCATTCCCGTTGCGGCTAGACACGGATCACACAAATTCGCAGGATAAAGATCATGACAACCTCAGACGCTTTTTGGGACAAGGTCGCAGAGAAATACGCCGCGCGCCCGGTCGCTGACATGGATGCATATGACCGGACGATTGAACGGACCGCCAGCTATCTGAATGCCACCGACAGGGTTCTTGAGGTGGGATGCGGCACCGGAAC
>JBOEGP010000018.1:48716-67397 GCA_050633485.1 Pseudooceanicola sp. | reverse complement strand
CCTACCGCCGGAGCCATAACACCCTGAAATATATCGGCGATATTTGTGCGCGTATGTCGCTGTTTACCGCCCTCGCCCGCGTCGCGTTCGGCCTATGGCCCCGCAGGTGCCAGCCGGCAAACCGGAGAATGTTGGCCACGCGCGCGGGGTGGTTCCGCGCGCGTGGCCGTCGTGGGTTGGTTAGCGGTTCTTCCATTCCGGTGCGCGCTTTTCAACGAATGCGGTCACGCCTTCTTTGAAATCCTCGGTTTCGCGCAGGTCCGTCATGACCTGACGCGAATAAAGCAGGCTGGCCTTGAGATTGTCCAGCTCGTCCATGGCGTTCAGCACCCGTTTGGTCGCCTTGACTGAGGATGGGGATACGCTGGCGATCTCTTGCGCCTTTTCGCGGGCCCGCGCCATCAACGCATCGGGCGCGACGACTTCGTTCACGAACCCCAGCCGCGCGCCGTCTTCGGCGCTGACGGTGCGACCGGTCAGCATCATGTCCACGGCCGGTTTGCGCCCGATCTGACGGCTGAGGCGTTGCACACCGCTTGCGGCCGCGAACAGGCCGACCTTGACCTCGGGCAGCGCGAATTTCGCCGTGTCGGCGGCCAGGATGATGTCGCAGGACAGCGCCGTCTCGAATCCGCCGCCCATGGCAAACCCATTGACCGCCGCGATCAGCGGCTTTTCCAGATCATAGCGCATCGACAGCCCGGCGAACCCGGTTGGCGGTGGTGTGCCCTTGCCGCCCTGGGCCGTGTATTTCAGATCGTTGCCAGCCGAAAACGCCTTGTCCCCTGCCCCGGTCAGAATGGCGACCCACAGGTCGGGGTCAGCGGCGAAATCATCCCAGACGCCTGCCAGTTCGTTATGCGCGGGCGCGTGCAGCGCGTTATAAACCTCGGGGCGGTTCATCGTAACGACGAGGATCCGGCCCTCGCGTTCCACCTTGCAATATTCATACGCCATTCCGGGGTCTCCTCTGATCAATTCGGAACTGTTGGTCGCGCGACGTTAGGGTGCGCCGTGAAACACGGTCAAGACGGTTGCACGGTTCTGCGATGCGCCAAAGCGTGGCCAAGTGCGGGCACTGGTGACCATTTCGGGACAATCGCGCGGCCATTCAGTGACCGTTTCTGGGTATTCGACCTGCGCCGCATTCCTGCCACAATTGCGCCACTTACCGGCCACAAACCCTTGCTGCGGTGATGGTTCATTCAGACAGGAGGCCGCAATGCCCACATCACGACCACCCGACCCAAAGCCCATTCAGGAAAAGCCAAAACCAAAACCGCCAGTGTATTTCAAAGACTGGGCGTCGATTTAGGCGCATGCAAAAGGCCGCCGGAATATCCAGCGGCCCCAAGACGATTTGGGCATGATGCCCGTTTGTTCATTTAACGGCTTGCGGCAGGTTTTGCCGCTTGCCGCGCGTGTCAGGACCGTTCGCCTGTCAGTTGGATCACCAACCAAAGGGCAACGGGCAGACCAGCGTCAGATTATCCGACAAGTTCCAGACCCGAGAAGAAATATGCGATTTCTTCGGCGGCGGTTTCTGGTGCGTCCGACCCGTGGACGGAATTTTCCCCAACGCTTTCCGCGAATTCGGCGCGGATTGTTCCGGGGGCGGCGTCGGCCGGGTTGGTTGCGCCCATGACTTCACGGTTCTTGGCAATGGCGCCTTCGCCTTCCAGAACCTGAACGACAACGGGTTCGGACGCCATGAATTCGCACAATTCGTCATAGAACGGGCGTTCGGCATGCACGGCATAGAACACACCGGCCTGGGCCTTGGTCATGTGGATACGTTTCTGGGCAACGATGCGCAGGCCCGCGTCTTCGAATTTGGCGTTGATCTTGCCGGTCAGGTTGCGGCGTGTTGCGTCGGGTTTGATGATGCTGAATGTGCGTTCCAGGGCCATGTCTTATCCTTCTTGCGTCATGTGTCGGGGCGCGGAATGGCCCCGAAAAAACTGCCGCTCGGGTAACATGGCGACCTTGCTTTGGAAAGCCGTATCCGCGCGGGGCGGCGCGATTTCATCTTTCCCCGTCACGACAGGCGCACTTGGGCAATGTCTCCTATGGTACAGGGCGAATGGCTCTGCTACTGCCGCGGCCATGTTGCGCATTTCTGACATCACTTACGCCGTCGCGGGCCGCACCCTGATCGACCACGCATCCGTCACCATCCCCAACGGGCACAAGGTGGGGATCGTCGGGCGCAATGGCGCGGGCAAGACCACCCTGTTCCACCTGATCCGGGGGCAGTTGGTGCTGGAAACCGGGTCGATCACCCTGCCCTCGCGCGCGCGCATTGGCGGCGTCGCCCAGGAGGTGCCGGGAAACGAGGTGTCCCTGATCGACACGGTTCTGGCCGCCGACACGGAACGCGCCAGCCTGCTGAAAGAATCCGAAACCGCGACCGACGCCGCCCGGATCGGTGAAATCCAGACACGACTGGCCGATATTGACGCATGGTCCGCCGAGGCACGCGCGTCATCCATCCTCAAGGGGCTTGGGTTCACCTACGAAGAACAGCTTATGCCCTGTTCCGCCTTTTCGGGCGGGTGGCGGATGCGTGTGGCGCTGGCGGCGGTGCTGTTTTCCGCGCCCGACCTGTTGCTGCTGGATGAACCGACGAACTACCTGGACCTTGAGGGGGCGCTGTGGCTGGAAAGCTATCTGGCGAAATATCCCCACACCGTTCTGATCATCAGTCACGATCGCGGGTTGCTGAACCGGGCCGTGGGGTCGATCCTGCATCTGGATGGCAAAAAGCTGACGCTTTATTCCGGCCCCTATGATCAATTCGCCCGCCAACGTGCCGAGAAACGCGCCCAACTGACAGCACAGGCCAAGAAACAGGATGCGCGCCGCGCCCACTTGCAAGGGTTCGTTGACCGTTTCAAAGCCAAGGCAAGCAAGGCAAAACAGGCGCAATCCCGCGTCAAGATGCTGGAAAAGATGGAAAAGATCACAGCGCCCGAGGATGCGGCGCGCACTGTTTTCACCTTTCCCGAACCCGAAGAACTGTCACCGCCGATCATTTCGCTTGAGGGGGCATCGACCGGTTACGGCGACACAGTCGTGCTGCGCGGCATGAACCTGCGGATCGATCAGGATGACCGTATCGCCCTGCTGGGGCGCAACGGTGAGGGCAAATCGACCCTGTCCAAGATGCTGTCGGATCGCCTTGCCCTGATTGACGGGAAAATGGTGCGGTCCTCAAAGCTGCGGATCGGGTTCTTTGCCCAGCATCAGGTGGATGAACTGCATATTGATGAAACCCCGCTTCAGCACCTTGTTCGGGCCCGTCCGGGCGAAATGCAGTCCAAGCTGCGCGCACGGATGGCCGGGTTTGGCCTGGGCGCGGAACAGGCCGAAACCGAAGTCGGGCGGTTGTCGGGGGGGCAAAAGGCACGGCTGTCGCTGTTGCTGGCCACCATCGACGCGCCGCACCTTCTGATCCTTGATGAACCGACCAACCACCTGGACATCGAAAGCCGCGAGGCCCTTGTCGAGGCGCTGACAGCCTATAGCGGGGCGGTGATTCTGGTCAGCCACGACATGCACCTTTTGTCTTTGGTTGCGGACCGCCTTTGGCTGGTCAAAGACAGCCGGGTGTCCCCCTATGAGGGCGATCTGGAAACCTATCGCGCGATGCTGCTGGGGGCCGATCCCGCCCCGCAGGCCACCGAAAAGCCCAAGGAAAAGCCCAAAAAGCCGTCGCGAGAGGCCCTTCAGGCGCTGCGCAGCGACGTGCGCAAATGCGAAGACCGGGTGAACAAGCTGAACGAAATGGGCGACAAACTGGCCAAAAAGCTGGCGGATCCGGACCTCTACGAGGATTCCAAGATCGGAGAGCTTGAGGTCTGGAACCGCAAATACGCCGAAGTGCGCGGCGCCCTGGAAAAAGCCGAAGCCATGTGGATGAACGCATTGGAAAAACTAGAAGCGGCTCAGGCGTAACGCGGCACAAACCGTGCCCCCGAACGATCACACCACTTGCGCGGACGACGCATTCCCCATTAGCACTGTCCAATGGATTGGACATTCCTGATATCCGCCTTTGTCACCCTGTTCGTGATCATTGATCCGATCGGCCTGACACCGCTGTTCGCCGCCCTTACCCAGGGCGAAGACCAGGCGCATCGGCGCGCGATCGCGGTGCGGGCCTGCCTTGTCGCCTTTGGTATCCTTGCGGTTTTTACCTTTTTCGGTGAGGCCGTTCTGGGGTTTGTCGGGATTTCCATGGCCGCATTTCGGATCGCGGGCGGCATTTTGTTGTTCCTGACCGCGCTGGACATGCTGTTTGAACGGCGCAGCCAACGCCGCGAAGGCCAGGCCGAAGAGGAAGAACGCCCCGATCCATCGGTGTTCCCGCTGGCCATTCCGTTGATCGCGGGGCCGGGATCCATCGCGTCTGTCATCCTTTTGGCAGGGCAAGCGCCCGGTATTGGCGGCATGGTGGCGACCCTTGGCGTGGCCACCGTGGTTCTGATCACAGTGTTCGCCCTGTTCCTGACCGCGGGATTGTTGGAACGTCTGCTGGGCCGCACAGGGATCAACGTGGTGACACGATTGCTGGGCATGTTGCTGGCAGCGTTGTCCGTGCAATTCGTGCTGGACGGCTTGCGCAGCTTTGGCCTCGGGGGCTGACCCCTACCCAGACGCGGCCCGCGCCCCTATATCGAATGGCACCACCAGGAGGGTCACGTTGGAATCCTACGATATCGCGCATTTGCTTTATATTATCCTGCTCGCGTCTGCGATCGGCGGGTATGCCATCATGCAATATCGCGGACGCATGGGCAAAATGGCCCAGCATGCGGTGCTGTGGGTGCTGATCTTTGTCGGGGTGCTGGCGGCCATCGGGCTTTGGGGTGACGTGCGGCACACGATTGCGCCCGTGCAACGGGTGCAAGAGGGGGTGATCACCGTCCCGCGTTCCGTGGACGGGCATTATTACCTGACGGCAAAGGTGAACGGCACCCCGTTGCGCATGATCGTGGACACCGGCGCCACCGATCTGGTGCTAAGCCGCGATGACGCGCAAAAGGCCGGTATCGACCTGGCCGGGTTGAATTACGTCGGGAATGCTTCGACGGCCAATGGCCGCGTGCGGATCGCTTCCGTGCGGTTGAAAACGATTGAACTTGGCCCCGTAACGGACCAGAACTTCAGGGCTTTTGTCTCCGAAGGGGAAATGCCCGGTTCCTTGTTGGGGATGGCCTATCTTCAACGGTATTCAAAGATCGAAATCGAAAACGGTGCGCTGGTTCTGACCCGCTAGGCCCACGCGATGTGCGCCCAATCAGCGGCCGCCCTGCCCGCCGGCAACGATTACGCCTGACCCAGTTTGGCCAGCCGCTTGTCGCGCAACCGCGCAAAATCATCCCCCGCGTGATAGGATGACCGGGTCAGCGGCGTGGCCGAAACCATCAGGAACCCTTTGCCATAGGCCGCCTTTTCGTAGGCCTTGAATTCATCCGGATGCACGAACCGATCCACGGCGTGGTGTTTCGGCGTCGGTTGAAGGTATTGCCCGATGGTCAGGAAATCGATGTCGGCGGCGCGCATGTCATCCATCACCTGCAACACGCCCTGACGGTCCTCACCCAGGCCCACCATGATGCCGGATTTGGTGAACATGGACGCATCCAGTTCCTTGACCCGTTGCAGCAGGCGCAGGGAATGGAAATACCGCGCGCCTGGGCGCACCTCCGGATATAGGCCCGGCACGGTTTCAAGGTTGTGGTTGAACACGTCCGGGCGTGCTTTGACCACGTTTTCAAGCGCTTCTGGCCCACACTTCAGGAAATCGGGTGTCAGCACTTCGATTGTGGTGGCGGGGGCGCGATGCCGGATGGCGCGAATGGTCTGGGCGAAATGTTCGGCCCCGCCATCAACCAAATCATCCCGGTCCACCGACGTGACCACAACATGGGCCAGTCCCAGCTTTTCCACCGCAAAGGCGACCCGGCCAGGTTCAAACGAATCCACCGCTTCCGGGCGCCCGGTGGCGATGTTGCAAAAGGTGCAGCCGCGCGTGCAGATGCCGCCAAGGATCATCATCGTGGCGTGGCCCTGGCTCCAGCATTCGCCGGCGTTCGGGCATCCCGCCTCTTCGCAGACGGTGACCAACTTGTTGTCACGCATGATCTTTTTGGTGTCGTGATAGCCCTTGGAATTGGGCGCCTTGACCCTGATCCAATCCGGCTTGCGCGGCTGCGGATTGTCCGGCCGGTGGGCTTTTTCCGGGTGACGTTGCTCAGGTATCTTGAGATCGCGCATGGGGCGGCCTTTGGCAATTTTTTGTGGTTCTAACACAGCTTGCGCGCCGGGTCAGCGTCAAATACCCGCATACAGCGTTGCGATTTACGCATGGCTAACGCCAAAGGCACCCCAATACCCTATCCGGTCTTACCGCATTGTGTTTCCACATCAATCGTCCGCCCATTCTGTGGCGGCGGGGTGAACCGGTTGTACATCTGCCCCGGCCCAACGGGCCGCGCAAACCAGACGACAATCCCATGCGTGTTGGTGTGCACGCGGAATTTGACCAGTTCGGACTGGCCGGGTTCAGGTGGCAGAACGGTCCAATCCCCCCCGCCAGAAAACGGTTGGATCGACCGCTGCAACTGGGGGAAAATGACATTGCCACGCCCGCGCAATGATCCATTCGGGCTGACCTGAATTTCCGCTTCTACGCCATAATTCCCTTCCGGCGCATTTGAACGGGCATTGACCGTGCAATACCATTTGCCCGGCAAGCTGAATTGTTGGGCAAGGGCCGCCGTTGCCGGAAGGCAGAAACTGGCGACAAGCGCCAAGAGTGTTTTTCTGAACATTGTGTCCTCAATAAATAATCATAATGCGGCGTGCCAATGGGCGAGCCTAGGCCGGGTCGGCAATTCAAATCAACCCTGTGACCGCGACCATCACGCACCTTTGCACCTTGCCTGACCGGCGGCTAAGGTGGGCGGTGAGGCCACATCAATACGCAGGGAATGACTATGGACTGGGGCGAACACCGCAAAAACGCGCATTCCCTTGGCCGCACCCAGGAATTTCTAAAACAGATCGTTTACGGCGGGAATGACGGCATCGTGACGACATTTGCGATTGTCGCGGGCTTTGCCGGTGCCGCCGCCGAAGGCACAGCGCAGATCGGCGGGTTGGCCGTTTTGGTGTTCGGGCTGGCCAATTTGTTTGCTGACGGGGTGTCGATGGGGCTGGGGGAATTCCTGTCGGCACGGTCACAGCATGATTTGTACCATGCGCGCCGGTCGCTTGAGCTGCGCGAAATCAGCGACAACCCCGGTCAGGAGCGGGCCGAACTGCACACCATTTTGTGCCAACGCGGCTTGCCCGCCGACGACGCAGAACGTGTCACCGACATTCTGATCGACCATCCTGAAATGATGGCCGATCTGATGATGACCTATGAATTCGGAATGCACGACCCCGCCGAAGACAATCCGGCAGTGAACGGGTTGTTCACCTTTGCCAGCTTTATCTTCTTTGGCTTCCTGCCGATCCTACCCTATTTCCTGCTGCCGCCCAACGATGCAACGTTCAACTGGTCGCTGGTGACCACGTTCGGCGCGCTGACATCGCTGGGCCTGCTGCGGTGGAATGCAACAAACGAAAGCATCACGCGATCCGTTGGAGAAACCGTTTTGGTCGGTGCGATTTGTGCCGCGGTGGCCTATGGCGTCGGTTGGCTGGTGGGCGGGTGATCGCCCCGATTGGGCTGACCTGCCCCGCCCTCTCTGCCCGCAAGGTACTTCAGCCGATCAGGCCGCCTGAATCGCCCAGCTCTTGGTAATGGCGGCGCAACCGTTGCAGCGCGATCCGTAGAACGATTTTCCCCGATCTTGCCGACCACCCCAATCGCTTTTCAGCAATTTCAAGACCTTGCTGGTAACAACAGCAGCGCAAAACGACATCACCCAGACCCGGCCCCAAATCGCGCAGGGCGTTTTCCACCCGCTTGCGCGCCGCCGCTGCCCCGCAATCATGTCCCCGGCCCGCCTGCGATTTGGGCGCCCCTGCCGTCAGGAACCGATCCCAGTTCTGTGCTTGGCGCGGCTCCATCTGGGACAATTCAAAATCATCCGCAAGACGTTCCGCGGCCCGCACCAGGGCATCCTCCAGAAACGAATTCCCGTCCCTGTCCCTGCGCCGCGCCAGCATGGCCACGGGCGTATCCGCCGCGCTGTAGCGAATTCTGCGCCGTCCGGCGGCTGCGCCATCCTGTTCGTCGTCATTGGTGCCGGTATCACTTGGGCCGCGTGATTGATCGCGGGGCTGATCGCCGCCCATGCCATCGCCCCCATGGTCAAACCGCGCCGGTGCCTCGGCCATGCCGTGCGCCTGGGGTAATCCGTGGGCCTGCGACACCAACAGGCGCTGCAATTCGTTGCGCCCCGCCGCGCTGATCGAATAGCGCGACACGCGCCCCGGCGTTGAACACACGATCCAATCCTTGAGCGCCAGCGCCTGTGCAACGACCCGGTCCAGAACGGCAAGCCGATCGGTCGTTCCATCCGGCGTGTCACGTACCACGACGGCCTTGTCCATGTCCGCCGCCACGGCCAGAACCGCGCCGGGTTCACACAGGCGGCGCAAAACGCGGCGCGCCTCGCGGCGAAAGGTTTCGGTATCCGGCAAAGCCGTCTCGTCTTCGGTTTCAAGCAGTTCTACTTCCATCGCCGGAGGTTCCTCTTGCACTGGGCGGGCATCGAGGCGGCGAAAGGCAATTCGGCCAAGGCCGCGCAGGGCCTCGTCCACCAGAAAATCGTCGCGGAGGTTTTCAAGTCGCCTGATCTGGCGCAATACAGTTGATGCATGGCATCCACTAGACCGCGCAAGCGACCGGATAGAATGCCCTTTTTCTGTATGAGCAAGATAACGCAACGCAGCCTCGGGCACCCAGGACGGCATCGCCCCAGACCCCGGATCGGCAACAGCCTGTCCCGGCATAATCATTGATCTCCGTTTCCCCTGGCCGTCAAACGGCCCGCAATTTATCCCCAAAAGCATCCACAGCCTAAGTGGGGAGATATTTCTCAATGGTTAATGGTTAACCACTCGCAACATGATCGTTTCGAATAGATAAATTTCTCTGAGAGCAGCGCACGGTTGATCGCCGGACGCGCAACACGCGTTTTACTTGTGCAATTTTTCCCCATCCGCGCGTCACCGCGCCATGATCGGAGGAGATCGAAAAATGAAAGACATCCTGTCACAAGTCACCGACCTGCGCCGCCCAACCCTGTTGATCACCGCCGCGCGGCTTGGCGTCGAAGAATACCGGCGTGAAATTCACTTGCGGCGTGTCTTTGGCCTTGGGAACCTGCCCCGCCACGGTGCCGCCCTTGTGCGTTTGCTAGAGGTCGAAGCCGAGCTTGAAGACCAGCGCAGCCGGGGCGATGCCGCCTATCCGGTGGTTCAACACGTCGAAACGATGATCGCAATCATGGGCGAGGCCAGATTGTTGCGCAGCACGCGGGCCGAAGACGGTGCCGCCATCCATGGCCAGGACCGGGCGCAGGATGTCGTATCGCAGATCAAATAAGATCAAAATAATTTCTTATCATGCACTTACAGGCCAAACCTCAAGAAACCGGCGATGAACACGCCGCCCGTCGCTTGGGGGAACCATCCCGTGCCTGACCCGGCAAGGTGGTCAATAAAACGCGTCGGGCATTTCCGCTTTGCGCCGCGCAACAAAGGCCGACAGCGCCTCGGCCACGGCTGGGTCAAGCGCGGGTTGCTGGTAATTCCCCAGCATGGTTTCAACACGGGCCGACGCCAATGTCGCCGTGTCGCGCGCGCCTTCTTCGTCCCAGGTTTCAAACGGTTTGTAATCCAGCAATTCGGACCGCCAGAAGGCCGATTTGAAATTGGCCTGCGTATGCGCGCAGCCCAGGAAATGCCCACCCGGCCCGATTTCGCGCAGGGCATCCATGGCTTGGGCGTTTTCGTCCATGGGCACGCCTTCGGCCATCTTGTGCAGCGCCCCCAATTGGTCGGCGTCCATCACGAATTTTTCGAACGATGAGACAAGCCCCCCTTCCAGCCATCCGCAGGCGTGTAACATAAAGTTTACCCCGCCCATCATGGCCGCGTTCAGGGTATTTGCGGTTTCATACGCCGCCTGCGCGTCCGGCAATTTGGACCCGCACAGCCCCCCGCCAGACCGAAACGGCACGCCAAGACGGCGGGCCAGCTGCCCGGCTCCGTACAGGATTTGTGACGCCTCGGGGGTGCCAAAGGTGGGCGCACCGGAATTCATGTCGATCGAGGTGACAAATGCCCCGAATATCACAGGCGCGCCGGGGCGGACCAATTGCGCATAGGCGATTCCGGCCAGAACTTCGGCCAGAACCTGTGTCAGCGTTCCCGCGACGGACACCGGCGCCATCGCGCCGCCAACGATAAAGGGCGAAATGATCGCCGCCTGATTGTTTGCCGCGTAAATCTCAAGCGCGCCCATCATCGTGTCATCAAACGTCAGGGGTGAGTTGATATTGACGAGCGAGGTCATGACCGTGTTCTGATCGACGAAGTCCTCACCGAACAGGATTTTGCACATATCGACCGAATCCTGGGCCCGGCTGGGTTCGGTCACTGACCCCATAAAGGGTTTGTCCGACAGGGTCATATGGGCCAGCAACATATCAAGATGTCGTTTGTTTACCGGCACATCCGTGGGTTCGCACACGGTGCCGCCGGAATGGTGCAGCCAGCGCGACATATAGCCCAGCTTCACGAATTTTTCGAAATCTTCCATGGTTGCATAGCGTCGCGTGGCGCCTTCGCGCACAAATGGCGGGCCATAGACAGGCGCAAGGACAAGGTTGCGCCCCCCGATTTCCACGGACCGTTCGGGATTGCGGGCGTGCTGGATGAATTTGGCCGGAGCGGTTTCACACAATTTGCGCGCCAGACCGCGCGGGATCCGAACCCGTTCGCCATTCACATCCGCCCCCGCCGCGCGCCACCGGTCCAATGCCGCGGGGTTGTTGACGAAATTGACGCCGATCTCCTCCAGAACCGTTTCGGCATTGGACTCGATCACCGCCAGGGCATCGTCGCTCAACAATTCGTAATTGGGGGTGTTGCGCGTGATGTATCGGGCCGTGTCAAACCGAACCGCCGTGCGTTCGGCGCGTTTGGCCGCCCCGCCACCACCGCGACCGCGCCGACGTGCAGATTGTTCGCTCATCCCCATGATCCCTTTGTATCGGGCAGGTATCAGACCGCCCCCATTATCCGTCTCATATCGGCTTTGGGGTTTGGGAATCCGATCATTTGCGTCCTTTGGCGTGGGAAAGCGACATCACCCCGCCTCAAGCGCCTTTCCCAGGCGGGGCAAACGCGCTTTTTTCATCAATTTGCGAATGGTCCAGTCTTCGCCGGACAGGCGGCGCGCGGTGTCCAGAACCCGCGCCGCAACATTGCCAACCGCATCAGGGTGCGCGTGATAAAACCCCAAAAGAAAGTTGTCAGGATCGGCGCGCGACAGGCCCTCTTCGGCCAGAATGTTGCGCGGGAAATCGCGGGCATTCATTGTAACGATCACATCGGCATGGCCACGGATCGCCGCCGCAAGCACATGGATATCGGCCGGATCGGGCAGCCACAGCTTTCGTTCGGCCCCATCGGGGATGCGAATTTCGGATTTGGGCCAATTGGCGCGAAGCGTGGCGATTTCGCCGCGCGCCTGCACTTCGAATTCGGCGCTGGTCTTGGCACCGGCGCGGGCCCATTCCTCAAGTATGCGATCAGACCACAAAGGCACATAAAGCCCCTGCCCCGCGACACCGACAAGCATTTCCCGCATCACCGTCGGATACAGAACACACGCGTCCAACAGCGCCTTCATAGCCGAAAGAACAGCGCCTTAAGGTAACCGGATTCGGCCAACATCGGATGCATGGGGTGATCGGGGCCGGCAAACCCTGTGTGGATCAGTTGCGCGCGCCGCCCGGCCCGCCCGATTCCACGTACCGATGCCTGGCGGAACCGGGTCAGATCAGCCGCGTGCGAACACGAACACAACCCAAGGTAACCACCATCCGCCACCAGAAGCGACGACAGCCGCGCGACACGTTCATAGGCCCGCAACCCCGCCTCAAGCGCCTGACGGGACGGCGCGAATGCCGGTGGATCGCAGATGACCACATCGAATTTCGCCCCCTCTTTGGCCAGTGCGGCCAGCACATCGAACGCGTCGCCTTTGCGGGTTGTGAACCTGTCCGAAACGCCGCTTTGGCGCGCGCCTTCTTCGGCAAGGTCCAGCGCCGGTTGCGATCCGTCAACCGCCAGGGC
Organism: Pseudooceanicola sp.; assembly: GCA_050633485.1. Lineage (GTDB taxonomy): Bacteria > Pseudomonadota > Alphaproteobacteria > Rhodobacterales > Rhodobacteraceae > Pseudooceanicola. The sequence continues at coordinate 55,067 of JBOEGP010000018.1, read as the reverse complement.
AGACACCGCCCCACCGGCCAGACAGGCCAGGCCAAAGCCACCGACATGCGAAAATACATCCAACACCCGTGCGCCGTCAGACAGGCTTTGCGCGAATGCCTGATTGGGGCGTTGATCAAAGAAGATCCCGGTTTTCTGCCCGCCGGTCAGATCGGCCATATAGGTGGCATCGTTCATCGGCACCGCCACGGGCGCATCAGGCATATGCCCGGCAAGGGTGATGTCCTGATCGTCCAACCCTTCCAGCCCACGGGCGCGGCCGGATGCGCTTTTTAGCACGTTGGACACACCGGTGACGGCCATCAGCGCGGCGCAGAGCACATCAATCAGCGCATCTGCCCAGGCGGCGTTGGGTTGCACGACGCAGGTGTCGCCAAAACGGTCGATGATGACACCGGGCAACCCATCCGCTTCGGCGTGAATCAGGCGGTAGAACGGCGCCTTGTAAAGGCGATCACGCATGGCCAACGCGGTGGCGATCCGCGCTTCGAACCATTGCTGATCGGGTGGGGGTGAATCGGGCCAATCCAGCACCCGCGCCGCGATCCGCGAGGCCGGGTTGAACCCGACCAGGGCCAGCGGCTTGCGTTCGTTGTCTTCCAGCAGGGCGATGGTGCCGGGGGCCAGCGCCTTGGTGCGCCGGTCAAGGACAAGTTCGTTGTCAAACACCCAAGGCGCGCCGTGGCGGATGGCCTTTGCGTTGGCTTTGGGGTTCAGGCGGATAACGGGCAAAGAGGGAAGCGTCATGCCCCCCTCCTATCCTGTCTTTGTCCGGCCCGAAAGGGGCCGCAAAATTCCGGTTGTCGGGGCCGATGGCCCCTCCCCGGACCGCTGTCAAAGCTTGTGCAGCTTTGGCGGCTCTGGCTGTGTCAGCTGGACCTCGGTGCTGGGTTTCAGCGGACCAAGGTGCAGCACTTCCTTGCGCAGCGAATTGATCAGATGCGATGTGATGCGCGCCTTTTGGGTATGCCCGGCCGCATCGGCCTGAAGCGCGCGATCCCCACCATAGGCGCCAAAGGTCGTCTTGACCTTTTGCGGGGCCGCAATGACGGCACCGGTTTCGGGGTCACGCAGTGAATAGGTATAGGCGATCGTGTGCCAACCGCCTGTGGAATAGCGTGCTTTTTCTGTCAGCGCATGAAACTGAGTGATTTCGATATCGACAATCGCGGGAACGTCCCCGCCGGTGCCCTGAAGCGCGACCTGCGCCGCCTTGGACATGATCGCGTTCACCTGTTCGCGCCGGTCACCCAGCGGTTCACCACGCCAGACAACGTCGGCATTGGGATAAAAGGCGTTTGCCTCGGACACGGTCAGCGTGCGTGGCACATTCACCGTGAACCCTGTCAGCAGGTAATTCGGGGCCACCTTGCCGCGTTCAAGCTTGTTCTCGAACGGTGCGTTACGTGTTGTGGCTTCGTTCATTGTCATACAGCCCGACACGCCGGTCAGTACTGCCAGGATCAGTCCCGTTTTCAGGATCTTCATCGCTCTACCCTCTGGGGCTTCTGCCCCTCTCATTTGCTTTAACGATGGTGTAACCATGCGCGGCGAATGGGGCAGAAATTGGGCCGATACGGTCTAAATTAATGTTCATGTAACCTTTGGTCATCACTGGGCGCGCGAAAACCCCGACCGGTACGCGTTGTTGACCCCGCGCGCAGTTGCTAGGGTGATCCCAGGGAACAGGAGACGCGCCATGACGCTTAACCGCACGATAGAAGCCGTAACTGACCGAATCCGGGAACGGTCGCGCCCGCACCGCGACATCTATCTTGATCGAATCCGGGCCGCTGTCGCATCCGGCCCGGTGCGCGCGCATTTGGGTTGTGGGAATCAGGCCCATGCCTATGCCGCGATGCAAGGGGATCAGGACGCCCTGGCCGCCGGTCGTGCGCCCAACCTTGGGATCGTGACCGCCTATAACGACATGCTGTCGGCCCATCAGCCGTTCGAGTCCTTTCCCGACATGATCCGCGCCGCAGCCCGCGCCGAAGGGGCCACGGCCCAGGTCGCGGGCGGTGTGCCCGCAATGTGCGACGGCGTCACCCAGGGCGAACCCGGGATGGAGCTGTCGCTGTTTTCGCGCGACGTGATCGCGATGGCCGCCGCCGTGGCCCTGTCGCACAATTGTTATGACGCCGCGCTGTTTCTTGGGGTCTGTGACAAGATCGTGCCGGGGCTGGTGATCGCAGCGGCAACGTTTGGCCATGTGCCCGCGCTGTTCCTGCCTGCGGGGCCGATGCCCACAGGCGCGCCCAACGACGAAAAACAAAAGGTCCGTCAGAAATTCGCCGCAGGTGAGGTCGATCGCGCCGCCCTGATGAAATCCGAAATGGAAAGCTATCACGCGGCGGGAACCTGCACGTTCTACGGCACCGCCAATTCCAACCAAATGCTGATGGAATTCATGGGCCTGCACCTGCCGGGCGCGTCGTTCGTGAACCCGAACACGCCGCTGCGCGATGCGCTGACGGTCGCGGGCACCAAACGGGCGCTGGAAATCACCCACCTGGGCAATGATTTCCGCCCCACGGGCGAAATTTTGGACGAACGCGCCTTTGTGAATGGCATCGTCGGATTGATGGCCACGGGTGGGTCCACCAACCTTGTGCTGCACCTGCCTGCAATGGCGCGCGCCGCTGGTGTCCATCTGGCAACCGAGGATTTCGATGAAATCAGTCAGGCAACCCCGTTGCTGGCCAAGGTTTATCCAAACGGTTTGGCCGATGTGAACCATTTCCACGCCGCCGGGGGGCTTGGCTATGTGATTGCCCAATTGCTTGACGCCGGGTTGCTGCACGAGGACGTCAAGACCGTCGCGGGCGATGGCCTTGGGCTTTATACTCAGGAACCCTTTATCAATGACGGCGCGCTGACCTACCGCCCCGGCGCGCGCGACAGTCAGAATGATCGCATCCTGCGCACCCCGGCCGACCCGTTTCAAGCCACCGGAGGGCTGAAACGTCTTCAGGGCAATCTGGGCGACGGCATCATGAAGGTTTCCGCCGTCAAACCCGAATTTCAGGTGATCGAAGCCCCGGCGCATATCTTTGAAACCCAGGCCGATGTGATCGCAGCATTCAAGGCGGGCCGTTTTAGCGAGGATTGCGTCGTCGTCGTCCGGTTCCAGGGTCCACGCGCCAACGGGATGCCGGAACTGCATTCGCTGACACCCACATTGGCGGTGCTTCAGGATCGCGGGCTCAAGGTGGCGCTGGTGACAGATGGGCGCATGTCGGGCGCATCGGGCAAGGTACCCGCCGCGATCCATGTGTCGCCCGAGGCAATGGATGGCGGCCCGCTTGCCCTGTTGCGCGACGGTGACATCGTGCGTGTCGATGCCAAGGTCGGGACACTCTCAACCGATGCCGACCTTGGCGCACGCACGCCCGTCACGCCGGACCTGTCCGCCAACAGCCATGGGATCGGGCGGGAATTGTTCGAAACGTTCCGGCGCAATGCCGGCCCGGCAACGACGGGGGCTGCAAACATCGTCTGACAGCCGGGGCGGCGGCCGCGGTGCCGGTGCGCTCCGCTCCGCTGCCCGTGACATGCGCAGCATCACCCGTCGCCGCCACCGACCGCAACGCCACACCCCATTCCCGGCCCCGCGCCCAATTGCCCGCAATCCCACAGCCACAGGATCCCCCCATGACGCCGGAAACAATCTGCACCCACACCGAAAAACTCTGCCGCCTTGCGCCGGTCATCCCCGTCATCACGGTGCACGATGTGGCCCATGCCCGCCCGCTGGCCGAAGCACTGGTCGCCGGCGGCCTGCCCGTCCTTGAGGTCACCCTGCGCACCGACGCGGCCCTTGGCGCGATCCGCGCCATGGCCGATGTCCCAGGCGGCCACGTGGGCGCGGGAACCCTGCTGACGCCCGAACATGTCGCCCAGGCACAAGACGCCGGTGCCACCTTCGGCGTTTCACCGGGGGCAACCGACAGGCTGCTGGACGCCGCAGAACAGGCCGACCTGCCGCTTTTGCCCGGTTCGGCCAGCGCAACCGAAGCGATGCGCCTGCTTGAACGCGGATACCGGGTGCAAAAATTCTTTCCAGCCGAGGCCGCAGGCGGTGTGAAAGCGCTGAAATCCATCGGTGCGCCGATCCCGCAAATCCTGTTCTGCCCGACCGGCGGCGTGACCCCCACCAACGCGCCCGATTACCTGGCCCTGGCCAATATCGCCTGCGTCGGTGGGTCGTGGGTCTGCCCCGAAGACCTGATTGCCAAAGGCGACTGGGCTGGCATACAGGCCCTCGCGCGAACCGCATCTCGCCTCGCCCGCTGACCGATTGCGCCGCGACCGCGCGCAGAATACCACCGCATCAAACCAACACATCACCGCAATTCGCCACTGCAATCCATCAAACCACCCCATTACCGCGCGCCGGAAAACGCGCCACCCCTTCAACACGGCCCGCAAAAATCCGCCACGGCGGCACGCTCATCCAATGCGCAAACCCGCCCCGCTTCCTCTGGCATTAAATACTGCGGGGTCCGGGGCAGAGCCCCGGCGCGTGCCGCAATCACAAACCTATGGTTTTACTGGCCCCGCCCGCGACGGCCACCGCGCCGCCCGCGCTTTGCGGCCTCAACCGCACCATCGCGCCCCTCGCGCAGGATCACAGACATCGGATGATCGGGGGCATCCTGACCATAAAGGGCGATCAGATGCGCCATCGCATCCTGCGCTGTCATCCCGTCGGACAGGCTTAGCGCCCAGTCCACAAAGATCGACCTGCATTCAGCGGCGGTGATCGCGTCAATGCGATACGCTTCGCGGATCAACCCCTTTGGATCGGCAAGATCACCTTTTTGGATCGTCATGTCCCGGCCTCGGTATAGGGGGCAAGCGCCCGGTCGATCGCCACGGCGGCCCGCCCGGTCAGGTCGCGGTATTGCGCCTCAAGCGCGTCGATACTGTCCGCGCCGGTTTCGCGCAACACCAACGCGCGCCCGCCTTCGCCTATCGCGGCCGGATCAAGCGCCTTGTCACTCAACAATTTGGCCACCTGCCCGATCTGCCAGCACAGCCGATAGGCGGCACTCAAAGCCGAAACATCGTCCACGCTCAACCATCCGTCCGCCTGCGCGGCCTCAAGCCCGGTCACCATCGGGCCCGAGGGAATGCCGCCTATCAAGGCCCCTGCCTGGGCGATCAGTTCAACATCCTGATTGCGCCCTGGGCCGGTCTTCACTTCCCAGACGGACGACGCGGCGGCCTGACCCTGGCGCGCATCCGCACCCGCCCCCGGCCGCGGGGGGGGGGTCGCAGCATTCTTGCCGCCCGATTTCGCGATCCGCGCACGCATATCAGCGACGGCGCGCAGCACCTCGCTCCGGTCCCGGCCGCGTGCCTGAAGCGCATCGCGCACCTCGGTGACATCGGCTGCGAGGGCCGCGCCATTGGCCCCGATATGGGCGACACTGCGCGCCCGTGTCATCGCCAAATGTTCCCACACCCAAGCCTTGTTCGTCTGGTAATCGGCAAAGGCCCCAAACGATGTCGCCACCGGCCCCTGATTCCCCGACGGGCGCAGGCGCATATCGACCTCGTAAAGCCGCCCTTCGGCCATGGGCGCGGTCAGGGCCGTGATCAATGCCTGCGTCAAGCGCGCGTAATAGCTGCGCGCGGGCAACGGGCGGCGACCTTCGGAATGTTCGACCCCTTGGGCATCATAAATCACGATCAGATCCAGATCGGATCGCGCGTTCAAACGCCCCGCCCCCAAGGACCCCATCCCAAGAACAACCGCGCCGCGCCCCGGCGCTTCACCGTGTTTGAGGGCGAATTCGGCCGCAACCACAGGGAACAACGCGCGCAACACGGACTCGGCCAGTTGACCATATTCCTGACCCGCGCGCCGCGCGTCGATCACCCCGCGCAGGTGATGCACCCCGATGCGGAAATGCAGTTCTTTTTGCCAGCGCCGCGCGGCGTCCAGCTTGCGCTCGTAATCGTCTTCCTGATCCAGAACGCCGGTCAAATCGGCGCATAACGCATCCAGCCCCGGCCATTCGCTAAAAAAGCCACCGCCAATCACCGCATCAAAGACACCCGCATTGCGGGACAAATAAACCGCCAGTTCCGGCGCGGTGCCAACGATGTCTCCCAATAGGTCGATAAGCTGTGGATTGGCCTGAAACAGTGAAAACACCTGAACCCCGGCCGGCAACCCGGCCAGAAAGCCGTCAAAGGCCAGCAGCGCCTCGTCCGGGCGGGCCGCCCGCGACAGACGCGACAGGATCTCGGGTTTGATCTTGTTGAAAATCCGCTGCGCCCGTTCGGATCGCAGCGCCCCATAACCGTGCCAGCGTGCCAGAACGTCCTTGTCAAAACGGA
>JBOEGP010000018.1:0-48619 GCA_050633485.1 Pseudooceanicola sp. | reverse complement strand
CGTTCGCGCAGATCATGGCGCAGGTCCGCGACATCGCAATCCATCAGCGCGGCCAGCCGTTCAAACCCCGGATCCGAATTCGGAAGCGCATGGGTCTGTGCATCGTTGATCATTTGCACGCGGTGTTCGACCTCGCGGTGCAACCGGTACGCCGATGTCAGCGTGTCGGCCAGTTCTGACGGGATCCAATCCTTTTGCGCCAGCGCCGCCAGGGCAGGCACCGTACCGCGCAGGCGTAGATCGGGATCGCGGCCACCGGCAAGGATCTGGTGAAACTGGGCAAAGAATTCGATCGCGCGGATGCCGCCGCTGCCCTGTTTCATGTCATGACCTTCCAGCGTCAGGCCACCGTGCAACCCTTTGTGGTCACGGATCTTCGTGCGCATGTCATGGGCGTCCTGAATCGCGGCGAAATCCAGATACCTGCGCCAGACAAACGGACGCATCCCGGTGATAAATGACTCACCCGCCGCGATGTCGCCCGCGCAGGCGCGCGCCTTGATCCACGCGGCGCGCTCCCATGTGCGCCCAAGGCTTTCGTAATAACGTTCTGCCGCTTCCATCCCCAGACAAACGGGTGTCACGGACGGATCAGGGCGCAAACGCAAATCGGTGCGAAACACATATCCTTCGGGGCCGATGTCGTTCAACATGGCCGCGAATTTCCGTGTTGCACGAATATAGGCCGGGCGCGCCTCAAGGAACATGTCGGGGTCAAACCGGGTTTCGTCGAACAGCACGATCAGGTCGATGTCAGACGAATAATTCAACTCTCCCGCGCCCATCTTGCCCATGGCAAAGGCCACCATCCCCGCGCCCGTCGCCACATCATCCTGCGACATGCCTGGCAGTTTGCCACGCCGGATTTCATGGGCAAGTGCGGCCTTCATCGCCACATCGCTGGCCAGATCGGCAAAATCGGTCAAACGGCCGGTGACCTCTTCCAGTGGCCAAACGCCCCCCAAATCGGCCAGACCGATGATCAGGGCAACCCGCCGCTTGGCCTGCCTGAGCGCCGAGCCGAGTTCATCGGGCGCGACATTGTGCAATCCCGCCAGAACCGTATCAAACGCCGCTTCGGGCGCATCCAGAGCGGGGCGGAGCCATTCGGCCTCTTTGGCGATCAACCCCCCAAGGTAAGGAGAGCAGCCGCCGGTGCCGCGGATCAGTTCAGCCAAAGGGGCGCTCAGGCCAGGAAGCGCCAACAGCGCGTCCTCTCCTCGGTCGGGGTCAAATGGCCGTGGGCAGCGGGTCAATCGGTTCGCCAATGTCATGGGTCTACTTTGCGGGCGGGACCCTGGGGGGTCAATGACAAGCGCCCTGCCCGCGCCCTGCGGCTGTCGATTTTCAAAGGGCGCGCCACTGACGACCCCGACCGCCCCAGGTCAGGCAGGCATATACCAAATAAAGACTGGTTTGGGTCCCAAAAATCAGAATTTCAGCGTTCTTTCGGCGCGTTTGACTATGGGACCCATGGATACTTGCACGACAATTTTCGGCGTAACTACCTGTATTTATTGTTATTTGTCGATTTATGTAAATTTCTTTCACATAAACCCTTGCAAGGCGGCACCCCAGTATCCATCTTGGTAATGTGAAAGACATTCACATACACAACGCAAACAAATAACGGAGACAGAAACATGACCCCCGCAACCGCAACGGCCCATTCGCAAGCCAACATGGAACGCCCGATGGGCTGGCTGTCGAAAAGCGAAGCCTGGCTCGACAGTAAAGGCAAAGGTGCCTGGATTGCTGCGATGGTCCTTGGTTTTATCTTTTTCTGGCCCGTTGGCCTCGCCCTTCTCGCTTATATGATCTGGAGCAAACGAATGTTTGGAAAATCCTGTAGCCGCCACTCACGCCATTACCAAATGCGCCGGTCCGGCCATGCGGCGATGAAAACCAGCGGAAATTCGGCCTTTGACTCCTACAAGAACGAAACCCTGCAGCGCCTTGAGCAAGAGCAGGAAGCCTTTGAAGCGTTCTTGCAGCGTCTGCGTGATGCCAAGGACAAGGCCGAGTTCGATGAATTCATGGAAGACCGCGCCCGTCGCGCCGACCATGAAACCAAGGATGAGGACGAGCGCGAAAGCGCCTAATCCCCGGTCCCATCCCGACGCCGCCCCCTTTCCCCGGAGGGGGCGGCGCAACCCAATTATAGTAATGAGAGAGACAGATGTACGCCGATAGCTGGGCCCACCCCGATCCCGCCACCCAACCCGAATTCTTTAGCGGTGTGCCGACCAAGCGCCTTTTGGCATGGGTCATTGATACAGCGTTGGTTCTGGCCCTCAGCCTGCTGATCCTTCCTTTTACCGCCTTCACCGGACTATTCTTTTTCCCGTTTCTTTTTCTGGTCGCAGGGTTTGTTTATCGGTGGGTCACCCTGACAGGTGCGTCGGCCACCTGGGGCATGCGCGCCATGGCGATTGAATTTCGCACCGCCGACGGACAGCGTTTCGATGGCGCCGCGGCATTCATGCACACGCTTGGGTTCACGGTTTCAGTGGCTTTCGCCCCGCTCCAGCTTGTTTCGATCGCGTTGATCCTGATCAGCGAAAAAGGGCAAAGCCTGACGGATCATGTTCTTGGCACAGTGGCGATCAACCGGGCGCGATAGGCAATCACCAACGCGCATACACACGAACCAGGAATGGCGGCGCACAGCCGCCTTTTTCTTTTCGGGAAACTCTGGTCTTGGCGCTTTGGCAATGCGCTGTTATCGTTTTGGTGAAACCAACCAATTTTCAGCCATGCGCCATACCCTTCCACTTGCCCCTCAGTTTTATGTGACTGCCCCACAGCCCTGCCCTTATCTTGAGGGTCGGATGGAAAGGAAGTTGTTCACATCCCTTCAGGGGGAAAATGCCGGAAGGTTGAATGATTGCCTTTCAAAACAGGGCTTTAGGCGATCACAGAATGTCTTGTATCGCCCATCCTGCGCGGATTGTTCCGCGTGTCTTTCGGCACGTATCAATGTCGCCGAATTTCAGATGTCGCGCAGCCAGAAACGCACGATGAATCGCAACAGCGCATTGAAACGTGCGGCGACATCACCCTGGGCAACCGAAGACCAATATGAATTGTTCCGCGATTATCTGGATTCGCGGCACGCCGATGGCGGCATGGCCGACATGGATGTGTTCGAATTCGCCGCGATGATCGAAGAAACCCCGATCCGGTCGCGGGTGGTTGAATACCACCACCCCGATGACGGGCTGACCGCCGTTGCCCTGACCGATGTTCTCGATGATGGGTTGTCGATGGTCTATTCGTTTTATGACCCCACCCGTACCAAGGAATCCCTTGGCACCTATCTGATCCTTGATCACATCGACATCGCCCGCGAGGCCGAACTGCCCTATGTGTACCTTGGCTATTGGGTGCCAGGATCCAGCAAAATGGGCTATAAGGCCAAGTTTTCGGGGCTAGAGCTTTATGTGGATGGCGCGTGGCAAAAAATGCGCGATCCGGCGGATTATGAAAGCGAAACCCATCCGCTTTCAGTCGATCCGATTGCGGAACAGGTGGCCAATATCACCCTGCCGGACATTCGCGCACCGCGGCAAAGGTAAACTTCGCGCATCACGCGAAGCCCCCTTTTCAAACACCTGATATCAAACGAATAAGCGGGCTGCGCGGCAATCACATGCCGATCAGTTGATCCATGTTTTGCGACGGCTGATCGCACCCGGCCTCGCCCACGATCTTGGCCGGGACACCGGCCACGGTTTTGCACGGCGGCACATCGCTTAAAACAACGGACCCGGCGGCGATACGGGAACAATGGCCAATGCGGATATTGCCCAGAACCTTGGCACCAGCACCGATCAGAACGCCATCGTCAATCTTGGGGTGGCGGTCTTCGTCTTCTTTGCCGGTCCCGCCAAGGGTCACGGAATGGAGCATCGACACGTTGTCGCCAACCACCGCCGTTTCACCGATGACGATGGAATGGGCGTGGTCGATCATGATGCCCTTGCCCAGACGGGCATTGGGGTGAACATCAACGCCGTAAATCTCGGACACGCGCATCTGAAAGAAATAGGCAAGGTCGCGGCGGCCATGATCCCACAGCCAATGTGACACACGATGCGCCTGAACCGCCTGGAACCCTTTGTAATATAACACAGGTTGCAGGAAACGGTGGCACGCGGGATCGCGATCATAAACGGCGGCAATGTCGGCGCGCGCCGCGCTCGTCAGGGTCGAATCCGCGCTATATGCCTCATCGCAGATTTCCCGCAGGATCTGTTCTGACATCTCATGCGAGGCAAGCTTGACAGATATCCGATAGGCCAAGGCGCGTTCCAGCGTCGGATGGTGAAGGACCGACGAATGGACAAGGCCACCCAAAAGCGGTTCGTCCCGGATTGCCTGTTCAGCTTCGACCGTGATCCGGGCCCATACCGGGTCCAGCTTGGCGATTTTGGCGGATGTTTCGGCCATGGGGTGTCCCTTTTCGCATTTGGGTTACCCTAGCAGATAGTGCGCGACAGGAAAAACGCAAAGCCGTGATGTTCAAGATCATCAACGAAAATGGCCCGCACGTGATGTGCAGGCCATAGGTTGGGATCAAAAACGGCTGCGGGTCAGGCCGTAAAGGACAAGGTGCGTTCCAATCCGGGGCCATATACCGCCGACACTTGCGCCACGGATACTTTGAACGCGCCCGGTGACAGGCCATCGCTGGATTGGCTGGACGCCGAATAGTCAAACGACGGTGATGTCAATTGTGCCTCACGCAGGATTTGGCCACCTTGTACGACCCGCAGAACATACAATTCCTGTTCTTCTGCCAAGGGCACTTCGAATCCATCCCAATGATCGCCGCCAACACGGGTGCGCCTGATCCACGAAATCGCCAGATCGCCCGCCCCGTTCCATGTTCCGCGCACATGCACGGGCGCAAAGGGGCGCAATCCGATTCCATCAAAGGCATGCACGTCATGGCGATAGGCCGGGTCGTCATAAGGGCGTTGCGCTGGCCCGGTCCGGTAGTGGCGCGCCGCGCCGCGCTGCGCCGGTGTCAGGGTGATCTGTTCGGGCGTGCCATCCAACAGAACAACCCAGCTTCCGGCGGGCCAGGCCGACGGCATAACCGCATCGCTGCCCAATTGCCCGCGCAACCGGTGCGACAAAAGCCAGGTGTCCGGGGCACTCAGCAGGGCATCGCGAAACTGAAACACTTCCCAGTTGCCGGGGGTGCCATCGCCAATCGCGATCAGGTTCTTGCCCGCCAACAAGGCCGCGTCGTCAATGGACGACAGCGTGCCGCTGGTCAGACGCACGCTGACCCCTTCGCCGCGATCAATCAGGCCCACAGGCCCCGCCATAAGCGGCGACAGGGTCACACCAACGACAGACGGGCGCGCGAATTCGGTGTTCAGCGCGTAATCATCGTCACTGTCCGAAGAATAAACAACGGCCGCCCCCGGCCATGGTTTCGCAGTCACCGCCACATGCGGCGCATGGGGCACCTCGTCACCGCGCATCAACGGAAGGTCCATGAACAATGGCAACACCGGTACAGGTGGCACGAACTGGCTTTGGGCCACACGGTCTTCGGCCATATCCACGGGGCGGTAGGTTTCCGGTTCAATCCGCACCGCATCAATCAATTGATGCGCGCCCTGCTCCACCCGATCAATGCGGAACAAACCTGCGCCGTCCTCGACCGGGATCCGCACAACATCGCCCGCGCCGATATTGCGCAGCGATGGCGGCAGGGCCAGCCTGACGCTGTCGCGCGCCACGCGGGCCTCGTTCAGCCACCGTTCGACAACCTGATGCCCTTCGCCCCGCGTCATGACCAGAGGCAATTCCGAAGCGGACACGCCCCGGCTTGCCTCATCCGGCATCACCGCTTCTTCGGCAATGACCGCGAAATCGGCATCGGCCTGAACGAATTTCAATCGGACCCGCCCGGCAAGTTCGGCGTCACCCGCCCGGATTTCCTCGATCGTGCCGTCCAGTTCATCGGAAACGGCCAGGTCATCTGTCGCCAAATCCGCATCAATCCGCCCGTCGCGCATGACAAACCGCAAGACGCCATCGCGTTCCACCGCGTCAAAGCCATAACGCAACATCAACGGCTGCAATGCGTTGCGCCCCGCGCCAACACTATCAATGACATAGCCGCTGACATGCCCATACAGCCCGGAAACATCACAATCCACCAACCCTGCCGCGCGACATATCTCGTCCACGACCGAGGCAAGCGATCGCCCTGAAACACGCCCGGTGATCCAGTGGCCGGTGCGGTAGTTGTCGCCGTCGCTCCAGACGGTGTCGGAATTGGGGAATGCCGGAAACGGGCGGGCATCCCACGCCCAGACATGGGCGCGTGTCATGTCCACCATGGCCCCCCCGTATTCTACCGACACCGGGTTATGCGCGGGATCGCCCCAGTATTCGTGCATCACCCTAAGGTATTGCATCTGGATCACATCATCGCGTCGCCCCGTCGAATAGGCGGGCAATCCGCTTTCGGAAGATTTCGGGTCCAGGAACAAATTCGGCTGATTGGTGCCCTTGTCCACCGCCGCACAGCCCAGTTCCGTGAACCAGATCGGCTTGGATTGCGGCACCCAGTCGGTGGGCGCGGCCTGTCGCGTTCCGTCAATGCGGTTGTGGTGTTCGCGCGCCCACCAATTGCGAATGTCCTTGTATCGGAACACCCAGGGTTCGCCATAGGCCCCATCTGTGATCGGCGTACGTATTTGGGCGGCTGATGCTTGGGGCGAATGATAATACCAATCGAACCCCTCTCCGCCTTCGATATTTGCGCCAAGATAGGCGGGATCATAAATTGTGTCCCAATGGGCATCTGCGTGATCCTCACCCTCGCGCCAATCCGATACCGGCATGTAATTGTCGATCCCGACAAAATCGATGTCCGGCGCCGCCCACAGCGGATCAAGGTGGAAAAACACGTCGCCCGTGCCATCCTGCGGGTGATACCCGAAATATTCGCTCCAATCCGCCGCATAGCCGATCTTGGTCGCCGGTCCTAGGATCGCGCGCACCTCGGTCGCCAACGCGATCAATTCCGCCACGGCCGGAAAGGCATGCGCGGCGGCGCGCACCTGTGTAAGGGCCCGCATCTCGGACCCGATGCAAAAACTGTCCACGCCCCCCGCCGCTGCGCATAATGCCGCATTGTGCAGGATGAACCGGCGGAACCGCCATTCATTGGGGCCTGAATAGGTAACCGCGCCCGGTGAAACCGTGAAATCCGCCGCCGACGCAGTGCCAAAGAAATCCGACACCTCGCTTGCCGCCGCGGATGTGCCATCTGGCGAACCGGGGCGGCCCGGCGCATCCGACAATGTGATCCGCCCACGCCATGGCAACACCGGTTGATCTGCGCTGTCGCTCCATGGGTCAGGCAGGCCGTTGTCAGCCTGTTGGTCCATCAACACAAAGGGATAGAACATGACACGTTTGCCGCGCGCGTTCAGTTCCGTAATCGCCTCGATCACCGAATCATCCGTCGGGGTCCCGCCGTAAACAGGGCGCCCGTTCGCGTCAGCCCCGACAAGGTCCGCGCCCGCCCGGTCCAAACCGGCAACCCCCCATGGCATTCCCTTGCCATCGGCATCTTGCTGTTCGACCCGTGGCCGAATGGTGCATTCCGCGCAACGCAGGTCATCTCCGAACCAGCTTGAGACGAGCGATACACCCTCGCATCCAGGCAGGCTCGCGTCCAACTGATCCAAAGAGGTGACGAAATCGCTCCGCCCGTTTGGGGTGTTCACATTGGCCATGCGAACCGCGCCCGCGCCCATGTCAAAACTGACTGCTGTGGATGCCAATGTGTATTCGCCACTGCCCGGCATCAACGCGACCGCGCGGATCGCATGGGCCGGGGATTGCGCACCACCGGGCAGATCGACAGGCGCGGGGCGGATCACTTCGAAAGAAAACTGCGGCACGCGATTGCCGAATTGTTCCAACGCCAGATCCTCAAACACAACATAGGCTGTGCCGCGATAGGCCGGGACCAACCCCGCGCCTTCGATCGCTTCGATCTTTGGATCGGGCAATTGATCCTGCGTGCCGCGATACAATCGCAACGACACAAGGTCCTGCGCGATTTCAACGCCATCCGCCCAGATGCGCCCAAGCCCCGAGATTTCGCCCTCGCATAATGCCACCGCAACATTCACCTGATAGCTGTAGCTGCGCGTTTTGGGTTGCGGCGCGCCCTTGCCCCCGCCCGAGGTCGCGACGACCTCCTGAAATTGCGATGCCCAAATGACCTGCCCTGACAGACGCATCCGCCCGTAAACGCGCGCGATGGACTCCCCCTCGCCCGCACCAGTCAGACGGAACCGATCAACGCGCCCGGTTTCCACCACCTCGGATCCCTGCCCCATCAACCGCTGGTCAATGACACGACCCAAGGTCGCGCCGGCAAAACGCCCAATGGCCGCCGAAGACAGGCCCAACACCGTGCCACCCACGGAACCACCGATGGCCGCTCCAGCAGCCGAAAGAATGATCGTCGCCATAACTCAACCCTCCGCAGGAAAGGCAAATCGCGCCGCGATCCGCCGACGCCAAGGCAGGCTAAGCGGACTTTCCAGAACCGCATGACCGGAATAGGCGTGAATGAACGTCGCCTGCGGGCCCACATGACCCGCAATGCCCAGATGTTTGGCCACGGCGCCATCCCGCATCCGGAACAACAACACATCGCCCGGCGCCGCGTCTTCGATGGGTTTGACCCGCAAATGGCGCATCGCCGCGCGCCACAACCGTTCGTCGCCCTGCGGTTCGCACCAATCCCTGCTATAGGCGGGCACCGGTTCAGGTTCCCTGCCCAAAACCTCGCGCCAGACGCCGCGCAAAAGGCCAAGGCAATCGGCCCCGGCCCCGCGCTGTGATGCCTGATGGCAATAGGGTGTGCCGATCCATCCCCGCGCGGCCGCCACGACGCGATCGCCACTCATCTGCGGCTGCCTCCGGATGTTTCACCGCTGCGGGCGGGCACGGCAATTTGCCAATCCTCGCCCGGAATGTCGGGAAACCCCTGATAATTCAGCGCATTGTCGAACTTTAGCCTGCAAGTTTCGAACCGTTTGTCGCACCCGGCCTCAAGCCGGATCAGATCGCCTGTCGTCACGTCCGCCCTCATTGGCTGCCACAGCTCAATGACCCGCTGACCATCCAGAAACCTGTCGCGCTTGATGTTGCCCGTCAGCCCCTTGGCCGCACCGCTCAGCACCAACAACCGCCCGCGTTGAAACCAGCCAAAATCAAACCCATCCAAAGCCTGAAAGGTGAATTTGACTCCGGCGCTCACGATTTCGACAGGCACTTCAACGGCATAGCCCGGCGCGGTCAGGTCAAACGTGCAGCCGGAATCGCCCAAAACCGCGGCGCAGGGTGTCTGATAGACGCGCCCCGCCGGTGTGTTCAGCGATTCAGTCAGGCCACGCAATTCCACGCGAAAAGCACCCCCACCACGGCGTATTTCCCCAAGCGTACCGCGGAAGATCACCTGCCGTTCGTCGGGATTCGCCCAGTTGACGATCCAGGCGGTCAACTCCGCGCCGTCAAAGCGCCCCGCTTCGATGTCGTCTTCCCGGATGGCCACATCACTCAACGCACCGATGGCCTCACTGTTGTCCACGGACAGTCCCGTTCCCTGTTGCAACGCCAATGCGCTCAGCCCCGTGTCGGCGCGAAAGCTCACCCCGTCAAAACCCAAGGGCTGGTCGTGGTCGGTGAACCCCATGTCGATCCCGTCCTGACGGCGGATCAACCACGCATGGCACACACTGGTCGCGCCAGCGCCAAGATGTTCCTTAAGCCCAGGATGGAATGTCATACCCGCACCTCGACCACTGGCACATTGGGCACATCCCCAGCGCGAAACGATGACACGGACACCTGGATGCGGTCGGTGTCAAACCGCACAGGCACATCGAATTCAAACCCCGCGGTGATCTCGTCCCCTTCGGCAGGAATTTCGGCCAGGGTGATCAGCCCCGTGGCCGGGTCCACGTCGTAATGCAGACCCTCCTGCAACTCATCCCCGGCAACACCCAGACGCACGGAACCCACCACCGGCTTGGTGATCGGGCGCAAATATACCTGATCGCCAGACCGGTATCGTTTGGCCAATTGGAACACGTCGCTGACCCCGTCCGCGATCGCGATAACATGATCCTCAAACGCCACATCTGCCGTCGCGCGGCTGGATTTGAAATCGGACCAATCCTTCCAGCGAAATCCGAACACCTGCCCCTGACGTGCCTCAAAAAATGCGATAAGCACCTCGACATCGTCCAGTGATCGCATGGCGACGCCCGCGTCATAACGGCGGCGCGAATGGGCCCAGGGGGTGTTGCGTTCCTCAAAACCATTGGCCAGCGTGACCACGTCGGTTCGCCGTTCCGGGCCGCCGACCGACCCAAAGCTCAGGTTGGCGGGAAATCGCACTTCGTGGAAACTCATGGCGCTCTCCTATCGGTTGCGCTGGCCGCGACTTAACGCGCGGCCCATCTGGGCGGCGATTTGGCTTTGCGACCGGCGAAATCCTTCGACATCCTGCGTCTGGATATTCATCACAACATTGACGGCCCGGCCCTGTGCGGCCCGCACGCCCAATCGGCCATCCGCCCCGCGCGCCAGCGGCATGATCGCTTCTGGACCTGCCTCGCCCATCAACCCGGTGCCGCCGCGCATCGGGAATGTCACCGGGCCGGACACCACGCCACCATTGGCAAAGGGCATCACCCGCCCCTGGGAAAACGGGGCACCATTGGCAAAGGGCAACGCCCCCTGCACCAATGACCCGACGCCCTGCGCTATCAGTGACCCAAAGTGGTTTGTCACCGGACGGACAGCGGCGGAATATGCCGTGTTCACCATGCTTTGCGCGACGGTCTTCAATGCATCGGCAAGGTTCATGCCATCGAACAGCACCCCATCCAGCGCCCGGCGCAACCCGCGGCTCAGCCCCTTTTCCAAGGTCGCGACGTCCTTGCCTGTCTCGGCCATGGCCGCCCGCATCCGGCGCAGTTCACCGTCAAAGGCCGCCGTCATGTCCGCCGCCCCGCCAAGGGTCGCGGTCAACGCCTCGGCGCGGTTTTCCAACTCGTCCAGGTTTTCGATGTCATCCATCACGTGCCTCCTTGTCTGGAAAGGCTTCCAGCAATGCGTCCAATCCTGCCCGCTTTAACGGGCCAGCCGCCGATCCATTGCCAAGCATCAGGCGCAATTCCGCCGGGCTCAGCCGCCAAAATTCGTCCGGTTGCAACCGCAACCCCCGGATCCCGGCGGCCATCAGGACAGGCCAGTCAAACCGGCTCATCCGACGTCACCCGGAACGACAAAGGCGCGCGCCAGCAATTCGGCGCCAACACGCGCCGCGACCATTGGCCCGCCTTCGATGTCGGCGGTCAAAAGGTCCTCGGCGCGGCCCTGCCAGCCGCCGCCACGCAACCCGGCAACGATCAACGCCATCACATCCGAACTGGAATAGGCCGCGCTCTCAAACCGTTCGACCAGGGCGACAAGCGTGTCGGTGCCCAGGGCAACCTCAAGCTCGGCCAGGGCACCAAGGGTCAGCTTAAGAACCCGGCGCTGACCGTCGATCACCAAACCCACTTCGCCCGCGAATGGGTTTCCCATCACAGCGCCGTAAATGTGAGCGCCCCGGCTGACGCCATCGACAGCTCGTAACTCGCCTCGCCGTCATGCGCGCCCGCGTATTCCAGCGCCGTCACCTGAAACGGCCCCTCAACGACGCCAAAATCAGGAATGATCACCTGAAAATCCGGAGTCTGACCGTCAAAGAATATCTGGCGCGCGCGTTCGTCACTGGCGGCGTCCTTGAACACCCCCGCACCGCTGATCGCGGCGGATCGAACCCCCGCCCCGGCCAACAATTCACGCCATCCGCCCTGACTTTCCAGGCTGGTGACATCCACGCTTTCCGCGTTGAACGAAACCCGCGTGGCACGCAGCCCCGCAAGCGTTTCAAATTGACCGGCATCGGTCATATCCACCTTGATCAACAGGTCTTTGCCATTTTGGGCCGCCATGTCGTCTCTCCCGTAATGATGTTCAGTTGTCGTCAACGCGCGCGCGAAAGGTCAGATCGATCCGCCGAATTTGTCCGGCACCTTCGCGCCGCGCCCGTGCGCGCAAGAACCACAGCCCCGCCAATGTGCCGCGTTCCAAAACCCCCAGCCCGGCATCCAGCGCATCACTCACCGCGCCCGCGACACCCTTGGCGGCCTGAAAGCCATCCGCATCCGTAACAACAGACACGGTAAAATCATGCCGCGCGCCCGCACCGGTTTTGTCCGACCTGTCGCGCACGATCTCTTCGCCCAGGCTGACATAGGTTTCGGGAACCGTGCCGGACGGCGGTGCATCGAAAATCGCATTCCCGACCAGCGCGCCAAGGGCCGCGTCATTCGCAAGCGTCTGATAAACCGCCTTTTGCAGGGCAGCGGAAACCGCATAGGTCATGCCAATGCCTCCTCTCGGGCAAAGCAGGTCAGGTAACGCCCATCCGCATCCCGATCCGCGACCGCCACGATGCGAAACACGCGCGTGCCTTCGACGAAACGCTGTTCCGCCTGCGGACGCGCATCAGACCCAACCGGGGCCGCGCGCACCACGATGCGATATCCGACCTGCGCGATCGGCAGGCCCTCACCGTCACGTTCGCGCCCCGTGCGCGCGCTGACCTCGGCCCAAAGGCGGCCGATCTCTGCCCAGCTTTCGCTGAACCCGCCGGCGCCATCCGACAACCGGACCGGGGCCTCAAGCGTCAGTTCGCGGTTCAACCGAGGGGTCATTGCACCGCCCCCACCCGCAAATTGCGATACCGTGACAACAGGGCGGCAACACCAAACGGCATGCATCCATCGCCCAGATCAGTCGCGCCGCGAAATTCATAGTAATGCGCAGCCAACAGCATCACAGCCTGGCGCAGGTCGGCAGGCACATCGCCCCATGCCGGGCCAAATCCCGCAGTGAACCGCACCGTCATTGCCCCCCCCAAAGGAACGTCCGGCAACAGCGCAGCCGTCGGGGCCAGAACCGGCGCATGAAGATCGGGTATCAATCGAAACGGGCCAGCATCCAGCACGGTTTCACCGCCATCTGACGCCACGCGCAAAACCTGGTTGATCGCGGTGACCGGTCCAACCGGCAAAGCCTGCCCTGTCTGATTTCGCCACATGGCGATCCGCCAGGCAAAATCCCGCACGATCAGCACCTTGCTGGTGCGTCCCTCGACGGCCGCAATGGCCGCGCGCAGAAAGCTTTCCAGCACTTCGTCCTGAACCACATCGCTGGCAAACCCGGTTCCCAACCGCAGATGGGCCTTGAACGCATCAACCGGCAGGGACGCGAGCGGGATGTCATTTTCTTCCGTCAACATAGTGAACCCTCGGAATTTTTCCGCGTCGCCAATGCGCCGCCGACCTTCGGTGGCGCGTGCCGCCTCTGCGTTGCTCGAACGGAGGGAGCAGCTGGACAACGCCTGTCGGTGACACGCGCCGGACAGGGCCGCACAGGGCGGCCCCACCCATCAACGCCCCCTTAGGAGACGCCGAATTTCAGCAGCTTGATCGCCGCAAAATCGCTGACATCACCGCCCACGCGTTTGGTCGCATAGAACAAAACATGCGGCTTGGCGCTGAACGGGTCGCGCAACACGCGCAGATCAGGGCGTTCGGCAATCGTATAGCCCGCGCCAAAGTCGCCAAACGCGATCGCATGGCTGTCAGATGCGATATCGGGCATGTCCTCGGCGATCAGAACGGGATAGCCCATCAACCGCGCGGGTTCACCGGCGGCAAGGCTGTCGGCCCACATGAATCGGCCGTCGCCGTCCTTGATCTTGCGCACCGAACCGGCGGTTTTCGAATTCATCACAAAGGTGCCGTTGGCCCGGTATTGCGCACCAAGAGCATAGACCAGATCGACCACAGCATCGCCGGGGTTGTTCACGTCAAACCCGCCATCCGTGCCCGTCGCGATATAGCCCAGGCTGTCCCAAACCCATGCGTCGTTATCGACCTTGGTGTGGGTCAGGAAACCGGTGGGTTTGTCCGACCCGTTCCCGTTGACAAACGCGGCGGCCTCGGCACGCAGGAACTTGTCCGCGATACGCCCCGCCAGCCAGGCTTCGATGTCAAAGGCGCTGTCGTCCAACAGGCGTTGGCTGACCTTGGGCAGGGCCGACAATTCGAACAACGGGATCGAAATCCGGTCAATCGACGGGGTGCCGGTTTCCGAAACACTTGTTTCGCCCGACCAGCCTGTCCCGACATCCGTGTGGTCGATCAGCACGTCATATGACGTCGCCTCGACCGTGACCAGATTGGCCACCTGGCGGATTGACGCCGCGCCGGACAAAACCGATTGGATCGTCTGGGATGTTTCAGGATCGACCAGATACCCGCCATCCGCCGCAACGGCCGTGCTCATTGCCTTTGCATCCAGGTCAAGCCCGCGCAGCGCGTCATCGTCGCCAGACCGCAGGTATGCGGCAAACGCTTTCTGGTGGGGGGCATCAGCCTCGGCAGCCGAAGCAAGGGCCGGGCGCGCGGCCCGATGTGATTTCCGATCAAGCATGGTCATGCGGGTTTCCTGTTGTTGAAGTCGTTCGTGAATATCGTCGCGAAAGTGTTTGAGTTCGCTCACAAACTCAGCGACGGCGGCCTGTGCCCCGGCATCGGGGGACAAAGCCTCCCCGGTCCGAGACGGGTTCTCGGTTGAAGTCATCGGATTGTCCCCTTGATGGGTTGTTTGGCCGGGCTCAGCGCCCTGCCGGTTCCAGCCGCAAGGCACGAAGCCCGGCCGCCAAATCGCGCCAAATGTCTGCGCCGGGGTCATCCCCCTTTGCCGCAACACGCGCACTGGGCAGCATCGGGAAAGTGACAAGCGACACCTCCCAAAGCTCCAGTTCTGTCAGAAGCCGTTGGCCCCCGCTGTCCTTGACCGCCCGCTTGGTGCGATACCCGATTGACAGCCCGTCAATTGCGCCCGCGCCCAACAACGCAACAGCCTCCCGCCCCTTGGCGACGCTGTCCAAAACGCGCCCCTTAACGTAAAGCCCACGCGCGTCTTCGCGCACTTCGTCCCACACGCCAATCGGCTGGGTCGGATCGTGTTGCCACAGCATTTTGACCCGCCGCCCGTCAGCCAACATTGCCGCCAATGATGCCGCATATGCGCCCGTCTCGACCACGTCGCCGCCCTGATCCTTTGCCCCAAAGACCGATGCATAGCCTTCGATCACGTGCCCATCCGTCACCGTTACCGCGTCACCAAGCGCGCAGAATTTCCGTTCAAGTCCTGTCTCGAAATCCATTTTTCAACTCCACTCGTGTCACGTTCATCGCCCAATGGCGGCTCAGGGCACCTGGGTCACAATCGACTGGAACGCCTGTGCAAGGATCACACCGACGACGCCATATACCGTCAGCCACAGACGCCGCTCCAATCGCTCTAACAGCTCTTCCAGCTTGTCCTGTCGGCGCGTCAGCCCGTCCAACTGCACACGGTTCAGGCGTTCATGCGCTTGCAGGCGCAGGCCCGGTGCACATTCGAAAGGCGCATTATGCCAATCACTTGCCCCGCGATCCTCACTCATCTCTCGGCTCCACCGGCAACCCCAAAAGCACGCGCTTTTCCCGGTCACTCAGGAACCCGGCCGACGCGACCCGTGCCCATTGCGCGTCCCGCTCCGCCGCCAATGCGGGCACTTGATCAAGGTCAGGCTTCAGCTCCAGTTCCTCACCGACAAATCCTGACAACCACTGGGCCACACTTGCCGCGACCCGCGTGGCCAACGGCAAAACCGTCAGGCGATAAAACGCGCGATTTGCTTCCTGGTAATTGGCATAAGTCGCCTCGCCCGGAATCCCCATCAACATGGGCGGAACACCGAATGCGACGGCGATCTCACGTGCCGCGGATTCCTTGGTTTTCTGGAATTCCATGTCCGAGGGCGAAAATCCCATCGGCTTCCAATCCAACCCGCCCTCCAGCAGCATCGGTCGCCCGGCATTGCGTGCGCCCTGATGATGGCTCTCCATCTCGCTCACCAGCCGGTCGTATTGATCCGAACTCATCGCGCCCTGGCCATCTGCGCCACGATACACGATTGCGCCGGATGGCCGTGCCGCGTTGTCCAACAACGCCTTTGACCAGCGCGAAGCTGAATTATGCACATCCACTGCCTGGGCTGCAGCCTGCATCGGCGACAATCCATAATGATCGTCCTGGGGATGAAAACTCTTGATGTGACACACCGCAGGCCGCGCGCCGTTTACGTCAAAACGGTGCTTACGTCCGCCAACATTGTACTCATAGGCCACCGGCCAGCCGTCCGCGCCGGGGATCAGGCTCATCCGGTCGGATCGCAACACATGCAATTCCACTGGCGCGCCGTCATCTGCGGCCACGGCCTCAAGGTACCCGTTTCCTGTCAAAAGGATCTGGCCGAACAACGCTTCGAACAATTCTGCCCGCCCCTGCGCCAGATTGGGCGCGCGCACCACATCCAACACCGGGTGGGTGTCAAATCTCTGCCGCCCGTCCTGAAGCACCAAAGGAAGCGCCGCTGCGGCCTCCGCGATCATCTTGACAGCGCGAAACCCCACAGGATTGCCCGCAAACCCGGTGCGTGTAAGGCTCGCGGCATCTCGCGGGCTCCAGGCCACGCGGCCCGAACTGTGCCATGCAACCACTTTCCCAGTCGCGCTTGCTTTGACCTCGGGCGCCTCGCTTGCGCCGCGCCGGAAATAGTTGATCACACCCATTGGCCTCTCCTTCGGTCGATGCGGCTCGGGCCAATGGCCCTTGCTTGCGTCCCTTTGGTCGTCGGCCCCTTTCAGAACCGTGTGGAGTGACTATGCTTTCAATTGGTTTATCGGCCCCGGACAATGCGCACGGTGCCTGTTGCGCGCTTTCACAGGGCGCGCACCTGCGGGCGCATCCAGTTGCCACCGGGCACGATCATCAATTCGTGCAAGGCCCAGACGAGCGCATCTAAGCGATCCGGCGATCCCTTGCCCTGAAATCCCGACAGCGCCATCGCGCACATCTGTTCTTCCAACGCGCCCAAACCGCGAACGTGATGCACCCGCCCCTGTTCGTACAACGCAGCAACAGGTTCCGCGCGGGCGGCCTTGCCCCGACTGGCATGAACCTTGCGAAACGCCACCATCGGATCAACCTGCCGGATCACGCTTTCCACCATGTCTCCGCCCTGGTTGACCTCGGCGACCAGCCGTTCCGCGTCATGCCGTCCCATGGCGGCAATCGCTGCTTTGGCCCATTGCGCAGGGCTGGCCGCGCTTACCGTGGCGTCCTCAAGGACATAGGCGCGCCAATTGCGCACATCGCCCTTCATGGACACACCCGCCACGATGATCCCGCATTCGTCCGACCCCTTGTGCCCTGTGACTGGCGGGTCAATGGCCACGACGATGCGATCCAACTCCGGCACAATGTCCACGCAGTGACGCTCCAATCCCAAAGGCGTCCACAAAGCGCCCTCCACGTCTTCCAGCAACTGCCCGTCCAACTCCTGACGTCCCAAACGGGTGCCCTCATACCTGGCCTTGACCTCGGCCAGGAAATTGTCGGCAAGGTTGGCGCGGTTGGCTTCGGTCGGGGCACTTGTGACCACCGTGGATGGGCTGTCCAGCAGCGCCTTTAGACCCCGCACATTGCGCGGTGTCGTGGTCACGCACACCCGGGGATCATCCCCAAGACGCAGCGCGAATTGCAACATGTCCCATGCATCCTGCCCACGCCGCCACTTGGCCAATTCGTCTGCCCAGGCGCAATCGAACTGCGGCCCGCGCAGGCTTTCTGGATCATGCGCCGAAAACAACCGCGCCTCGGCGCCGTTGGGCCAAACCAACCGTTTGCGCACGGCCTCCCATGACGGGCGGCGGTCGGGGGGCGAACAGGCCATGATCCCGCTTTCGCCAAAAACCATCACGTCGCGCGCTTGTTCTATGGTTTCCGCCACCAGCGCCACGCGTTTGCACCGCCCCGGATCACCGGGCCGCGCGCCTTCGACCTGGGCGCGGACCCATTCGGCACCTGCGCGCGTCTTACCCGCGCCTCGCCCCCCAAGAATGACCCAGGATCGCCACGCCCCTTCAGGCGGAAGCTGATGCTCCATCGCCCAGAATTCGAACAGGAACGGGATCGCCATCAGCTCCCCCTCACTCAGGTCATCCAGAAACTCATCCTGGATGCTGACATCGGCGCAGGCGATCCAATCGGCACCGGATCGAAGCCCGTGCGTCGTCGAGGTTGAGGACATGCTGTCCAGTTCCGCCTTGCTCTCGTCGTTTGAATTCTGCAAGTTTCGCCTCCGTTTCCGATGCGTTTTTGAGAAAGGTGCGCACATCGCGCAATATCGGCCCCGCCTCGTTCGCCGCCGAAAGATCGCCATCGCGGGCCCGTGCCTGCAATCGCGCCATTTCCGCCTTGAGATCACGCAGTTGCAGCGTGATCAGCTCAACTTCCTGTTCCAGCCATGTCGCCCCCATTTCGGAGTGCCCTGTGTCCATATGCTCTTGCCTCCTGGATATGGTCACCTCCGCACGACAGAATGCAAAAACGGCCACGGGGTTTGATCCCCGGGCCGTTTACCCACCTCTTCCAGCATGTCTGAATGTGTACTTTGAACCGCGCGCAAAAGTCAAGGTTTTCGCGGCACGTCGCGCAACGCAAACGCCCGTAAAGGCTACACTTTTTTAACGATCACCAAACCCGGCGCGGATCAGTTTCCGCCGCGCTCTGCCTCTATTTTTCGCCACGCGGCCACGTTGCGATTGTGCTCTGCCAATGTCTCGGCAAAGGCATGACCGCCGGTTCCGTCAGCGACGAAAAAGATGAAATTGCTGTCCGCAGGATTAACCGCCGCCTCAAGGCTGGCGCGCCCCGGATTGGCAATTGGCGTGGGGGGCAAACCGGTTATTACATAGGTGTTATATGGTGTTTCGCGGCGAAGCTCACTCTGGCGCAATCCACGCCCCAGAACACCCTTGCCGCCCGTGATTCCATAGATCACCGTCGGGTCGGTCTGAAGCCGCATGCCTTGTTCCAAACGGTTGGTGAACACGCTGGCAACCAGCCCGCGCTCTTCGGCCACGCCCGTTTCTTTTTCGATAATCGACGCAAGAATCAGCGCTTCTTCCGGGGTGGAAATCGGAAGGCCATCGGCGCGTGCCTCCCATGCGGCGGCCAAAAGAACCTCTTGCGAAGCCTGCATTCGTGCCAGCACTTCGGTGCGATCCCCGCCGTCGCGCACCTCATAGCTGTCCGGCGCCAATGTCCCTTCGGCTGGAATCGACTTCACCTCGCCACTCAAGACGTCAAAGCGATTCAGGGAATCGACGATCTGCCAACTGGTGACACCTTCGGCAATCGCGATGCGATAACGCGTATCGGCCTCGTTGCGTACGCTCGTGTATTCCGCGGGTGCATCAACCTCGGACGGATTGAACGCAACCGTCTCGCGATAATTGTTCGTGGCCGGGTCCAATTCGCGCACCTGAAGGGTCGAACGGGTCACACCAATGCGATAGACAATCTCGGTTCCGCAGCTGCTCGCCCCGCCCCGCGTGACGATGTCAACGATTTCCTCCATCGACGCACCGGCCGGAACCAGGAAACTGCCGGCCTTAAGCTTGCCCGACTTTTCGGTGTAATCCGCCCCGACCCGGAACAAGGCCCCGCTGGAAATCGCGCCGCGTTCTTCCAAATCACGGCTGACCTTTGACATGCTCGACCCGCCCGGAACGCGCAAACAAATCGCTTCGGCCAATGGCCCGTCAGCTTTGTATTTGTTCTGCCCCCAAACGATCACGCCGCCCAAAAGGAAAATCGCAACGATCAGAAAGGTCAGCGCGTTCGAGGCGATCGCCCGCCACATTTAAGGTGCCTTCCCAAAGACCAAACTGGCGTTCGTTCCGCCAAATCCAAATGAATTCGACAGAGCGTAATCCACCTTGCGTTCCCGTTTCACATTCGGCGCCAGGTCAAGCGGGGTGTCCACCGCCGGATTGTCCAGATTGATCGTCGGCGGCACAACCTGGTCGCGCAGCGCAAGGATCGAAAAGATCGCTTCGATCGCGCCAGCAGCGCCCAACAGGTGCCCCGTCGCGGATTTGGTTGAACTCATCGTTGCCGTCGATGCCGCATCGCCCAACAGACGCTCGACCGCGGCCAATTCGATCACATCGGCCATCGTGCTGGTGCCATGGGCGTTGATGTAATCAATTTCGCCCGGCTGAATGCCCGCGCGTTCCAGCGCGGCGGTCATGGACCGGAACGCGCCATCGCCGTCCTCGCTTGGCGCGGTGATGTGATACGCATCGCCCGACATGCCATAACCCAGATATTCGCCGTAAATCTTGGCCCCACGCGCCACGGCGTGTTCGTATTCTTCCAACACCACAATACCCGCGCCTTCGCCCATCACGAACCCGTCGCGATCCGCGTCATAAGGGCGGCTGGCGGATTTCGGATCATCCCCGCGTTTTGTTGAAAGCGCCTTGCAGGCGTTAAACCCTGCCATGCCGATTTCGCAAATGGCGGCTTCGGCACCACCGGCAATCATCACATCCGCGTCGCCCCACTGGATCAACCGCGCCGCATCGCCAATGGCATGTGCGCCGGTCGAACAGGCCGTGACAACGGAATGGTTCGGGCCCTTGAATCCGAACCGGATTTGCACCTGGCCCGAAATCAGGTTGATCAATGCGCCGGGAATAAAGAACGGCGACACGCGCCGCACGCCACGTTCCTTGATCACCACGGCGGTTTCCGCGATCGAATTCAACCCACCGATGCCAGACCCGATCATCACGCCAGTGCGCAGCTTTTCGGCCTCGTCAATGTCGTCCCATCCGGCGTCACGCACCGCCTGGTCCGCGGCGGCCATGCCAAACAGAATGAAATCATCGACCTTGCGACGCTCTTTTGGTGCCATCCAATCGTCGGGGTTGAACGTGCCATCCGTGCCGTCACCAACGGGCACTTCGCAGGCATAATCCGTGGCCAGATGGCTGGCATCAAATCGGGTGATCGTGCCCGCGCCGGATTGCCCCGCCAATAGCCGCGACCAAGTTTCTTCGACACCGCAGGCCAGCGGCGAAACCATTCCAAGCCCTGTAACGACAACACGACGCATCTACTGCACCTCCCCCGGTCATTTACCGATGACGCTCATACCCTGCCTTGGACCATATGGGCAAGAGCAGGCAAGGCGGAAGCGCGCCGATCAAAAGTTTCTTTCAGACTGCGAAAACGAAAAACCCGATACACCGCGCCGCACCCCTTGGCCCCGTCACGCGCCGAACTTTGAAAACATGTTTATCTTGAAAAGCTTAGGACATTCCCAACGCTTCTTTATACATCTCAAGAACCGCTTCTTCTTCGGCGATGTCGTCCTTGTCGCGTTTGCGCAGAGCGATGACCTTGCGGATCACCTTGGTGTCGTAACCGCGCCCCTTGGCTTCGGCCATCACCTCTTTTTGTTGCTCTGCGATGTCTTTCTTTTCGGCTTCAAGCCGTTCCATGCGTTCAATGAATTGACGCAGTTCATTGGCGGTCACCCGATAGGTTGCGTCGCCACCATTTTCAATCACACCGTCGTTCATTTGACCCTCCTGCTGCCTCTAAAGGCCCTTCCACTACCCGCCCATCGTGCGTCCCGCAAGGGCCAAGCACGCTTGCATCGCACCCCGGTTTCCCTTAGGCGCGATCCCGCACAGTCGGGCCAGCCGACATGGCCGCACAACAAGGATGGAGCCATAGTATGGAAGCATTGATCTGGGTGGGTGCCATCGTGTCCGTCTTTGGGCTGACCGGTCTGATCTGGTCGATCCTTGTCGTCAACCGCGCGCGCAAATCCAACCTGTCCGACGATGACCTGCGCGTGGCGGTGCAAAAGGCCCTGCCCCTGAACCTGGGCGCGTTGTTCCTGTCAGTGATCGGATTGATGTTGGTGGTTCTGGGCATTTATTTCGGTTGATCGGCCTGGCCCATGGCCTAACCGTTTAATGAATCGAGGCTTTCACCGTTGCGCTGAATTTCCAAAACACGCGGATGCGGTTCCCAGATTGTTCGGTCCAGCGGCGCCAATGCCTGCATCGCCCGGACCAGGGTGAACAGCCCCATCATGTCCGCCGCCATCATCGGCCCGCCCAGACTGCGCGGAAAACCATAGCCCTGAATCATGGCGACATCGATCGCCAAGGGCCGCGAGGCAACGCGGCGTTCCAACAGCCGCGCGCTTTCGTTGACCATGGCCGCCATCACCGCAGTCCAGATCTCGCCCTCGCTCCAAGGATGATCCGCCGTAGGATGCCCATGTCGGGCTTCGGCGGTCAGGCTGGTCAACGCGGCCTTTTCAACTTCGCGATCCGTCCCCGACCCCAACCTAAGACCAGCGCGGACAATCAGGCAGGACAAGCCGTTGGTCTTGCCCCGCCGGTCCTGCCGCTGTGCATGGGCGTCACCGTCCATTTCGGACAGCAATTGGTAAGGCCCCCGCGCAAATCCACGCCGTTTCAACGCAATATCAATGTTGGTCGGGTTTGCCCCCAACCGCACCAACGCATCACAGGCGTCAAACATTGCCCCCGCGACCGCAGGGCCGATCAACCCATCGCTAGGGGCCGCGCGCACCGCGATCCGGCCAATTTGCTGCATAAGCCGACGCGCCCGTGCTTGGGCGGTGCGCTTGGTTGCGCGCGTGACGACAAGTTCGGCCAAACGCGCCGGAAACGACCGGGTCGGCAGATGGAAGCCCAACACCCTGTTTCGCATCCCTTCCGGGGCCAGGGCCGCAACATCCAAATAGCGCGTTCGGCTCAACACGACGGCGTCATTTTCTGCGACACGAACAATTGCGGCCAATGCGGTGGCTTTGGCGCCTTCGTCATCGTCAGACAGGTCGATGATCACCTCCGCGGCGCTCAATGCCTCGTCCGCGGCCACGGTCACCACACTTTCCAGCATGCGCGCGCTGACCTCGGCCGGGGTTTGTGCCCGACGGGCGCGCCCATCCAGGTTTTCGCGCAGTGCCGCGTCGAAACGATTGCGCGCCTCGGCGTCGGGATCGCTCAGAACCACGCTGATACCACTTTCGGCAAGCGAAGCCGCCAATCGTGCGGCCCCCAAACCGGTGCGAAAAATCCCCACCAGGGCAACCGGTTCCGCGTGGATGCCCGAACCGACCCTAAGTTCCGCGATCGCCGCATGCCGCATCCCGCGTGAGCGATCCGTGATCACGAGTTCGTCAAACAAATCGCGTTCCAGCGCCATGCCGGCATCGAACGTAAACAACGGCGCGGATTCCACTGCCTGAAACACCGCCGCCGAAACAGGGCGTTCGCCGGGCCAGATGGATTTGCGCCGCGCGGAAATTTCGCTCTGATAGGCGCCGGGGTCTTCGAAACCTTCTGTGCGCTCGCTCGTGCGCAGGAAAAAACCGCGACCGGCCAATTCCAATGCGATACGGGCCGCTTCCGCTTCTGACTCGGCGGACGGCACGATGGCATCGAACAACCCGCTGGCCGTTTCGCTCGACGCGGGGAACAGGCGGCCCGACAACAGAAAGCTCAACGTGTGGCGCGCACCAATCAGACGCGGCAGGCGTTGCGTCGCGCCGCCATGCGGGATCAGCGCGTAGTTCATTTCGACAAAGCCGATCCTGGATTCCGGGGTCGCCACCCGCGCATGCGCGGCAAGGGCAAATTCTGCGCCCGGCCCTGACACCTCGCCAGACACCAGCGCGACCACAGGCTTGTCAGACACCTCGATCGCATGGGTCACGTCAGCGATGTCTGGCTTGGCAATGCCGACATCATATTCCTTGGGATTGATCTGTCCGGCAAACCCGTGCCGGGCGGTCCCCAGAACGATGGCTTTCACCTTGTCGTCCATCGCGGCCTGCCCAAGGGCGGCAATCAGACCGCGACGCACATGCATCGTGACAACATTCGCGGGGGGATGATCAACAGCGATGACCGCAATCGGTCCGTCCCTGCGGATCCTGACGGTTCCTGCCACGTTTGCCCCCTTTGCCCCTTGCCTTGTGGGCTTTGCCCTACGGTCTATGACCTTGCGGCAGGACCGTAAGGGTTGCACGTATTTGCACAAGCCCCCGGCATACGACTGGCACGCGATATATTGCGGGGCTGCAACGCTTGGCCGCGCCCAAAAGCGGCCCAGCCCCATTTTCCACGGCGCGCAGGCTGTGCCCGAAAATGCATATCAGACAGGGGCTAATGCCGGTTAGACGGGCATATTGTCGAACCGCGCCTCGATCGCCTCGTTCGTCAGATCTTCTTGCAATTGTCGCAACCGGGCGGGGATTCCTTTGCCGGTTAGCGCATAATCACTGATCACGCGATGCAACTGATCCAGATGCGTATGCCGTGCGTTGGGGTCGGCACCTGCGATCTGGGCAACCACCGCCTCGGCTTTTTGGTCAAGTTCGCTTACAGACATAATATTCCTCCCCGCGGTCCGACTGAACGAGAGATCCCCCCCGGACATGGACATTCGAAATTGGGCGCGTTCGCCCATGTGAAACGATGATTGTGTGACACAGGTCAAGACCCGCGCCGGTCGTCCTCCCAAGGGTCGATGACCCTGCTTTGATCCTAGGGCGAGGTGTCACACCAAACAACCATACCGTGAAAATTTGCCGCAAATCGGTGGCGGTTCCTTGCCGTTTTAGCCGCGACTGCCCCCAATTTCAGCGCCTTTTTGGGCCACTGTCAGAATCTGGGCACTGGGGGCTTGTTTCACATTCGATAAATGATATATGTTTGACGAAGCAATTGGGGATAGATCATGAAACCCGACGTAACAGCCTTTTTCGACGAGGCAACCAACACAATCTCATATGTGGTGCGTGACCCAGCCGGAAGCGCCTGCGCCATCATCGATTCGGTTCTCGATTTCGATTATTCCTCGGGGCGCACGGACACGCGTTCCGCCGATGCGATCATCGAATTCGTTCAGAAAAACAACCTTGAGGTGCAATGGCTGCTGGAATCCCATGTCCATGCCGATCACCTGTCCGCCGCACCATATATCCAGGAAAAGGTGGGCGGAAAAATCGGCATTGGTGACCGTATCACTGTCGTTCAAGACACCTTTGGCAAGGTGTTCAACGAAGGCACGGAATTTCAACGCGACGGGTCGCAGTTTGACCAGTTGTTCGTCGAAGGTGACAGCATTCATATTGGCCAGATGCGCGGTGACGTTCTGCACACGCCGGGACACACGCCCGCCTGCCTGACCTATGTGATCGGCGATTGCGCCTTTGTGGGCGATACGTTGTTCATGCCTGATTTCGGCACCGCGCGGTGTGATTTCCCTGGCGGATCATCCGAAACACTGTTTGAATCGATCCAGAAAATCCTGTCACTGCCGGATGAGACACGCATTTTCGTCGGTCATGACTATAAGGCACCGGGCCGCGACGAATACGCATGGGAAACCACTGTGGGCGAACAAAAGGCGTTGAACGTCCATGTCGGCGAAGGCAAATCCGCCGAGGATTTCGTGCGGATGCGCGACGAACGTGATGCATCCCTGGCTATGCCCAAGCTGATTATCCCATCATTGCAGGTGAACATGCGCGCAGGGCAAATGCCCCCCGCAGATGACCAAGGCGACGTGTTCCTGAAGGTTCCCGTTAACAAGATCTGACATCAGCCGCCCGCTGCTCCCCGGCGGGCGGGATTTCTTTGTACTCCCTCTCGAACAAGGACCAATCGGAATGCAACCGGAATGGATTGCCGGCCTCATCGGCGGGCTGATTATTGGCATCGCAGGCGCGGTGTTTCTACTCGGAAACGGGCGGATCATGGGCGCAAGCGGGATCATCGGCGGGTTGGTCGATGGTTCGGGGCGATCCAACGCTGGTGAACGGATGTTCTTTATCGCCGGATTGTTTGGCGCCCCCACCATCGCCGCGCTGATCTTTGGCATGCCAGACACCCATGTCACATCAAACATCGTTGTGTTGGTTGCCGCCGGGCTATTGGTGGGTATCGGCACCCGGATCGCCAATGGATGCACATCCGGGCACGGGGTCTGCGGTATCTCGCGGCTCAGCTTTCGGGGCATGATTGCCACTGTGTTCTACATCCTTGCCGGTGGGCTTTCGATGGTCCTGTTCCGCCACATTCTGGGGGTGATCTGATGCGCAATTTTCTTGCCGTATTGTCAGGAAGCCTGTTTGGCATCGGACTCATGATTTCTGGAATGACTGACACGACCAAAGTTCAGGGGTGGCTGGACGTGTTCGGCGCATGGGACCCGACGCTGGCCTTTGTGATGGGGGGCGCGATGATCCCGATGGCCATCGCCTGGCGGTTCACCCGTGGTGCGCGCCCCCTGGCCGGAGGCAGCTTCCCCCCCGCCCCGCTGCCTGAACTGGACCGCAAGTTGATCATCGGGTCAGTGCTGTTCGGCGCCGGATGGGGCTTGGCCGGCTTGTGCCCCGGGCCATCCGTGGCCTCGCTCGCCTATGGCGGCATCGGTGGATTGGTGTTTATGGCGGCTATGTTGGCCGGCATGTGGGTCGCGCCCGGATTGCGCGCGCGACTGGACAGCGCCGTGCCAGCGGAATAAGGGAATGAGCATGGATATTCGTGAAGTCACCCCCCGCTATTCCGTTTCGCCCCAAATCACGCCCGAAGACATCGCGGCGATCAAGGCGGCCGGGTTCACAACCGTGATCTGCAACCGTCCGGACGAAGAAAATCCGCCCGAACTTCAGGCGGCGGCGGTTCAGGCAGCAGCCGAGGCGGCCGGGTTGGAATTTGTGAATATTCCACTGACCTATCCGACAATGACGCCGGAAAAGATTGCGCAACAGATGGCGGCCGTCAGCGGCCCCACCCTGGCCTATTGCGCATCCGGCACCCGGTGCACCACGATTTGGGCGCTTGCCCAGGCCGGGTCCGGAATGGCGGTTGATGACATCCTGACGACCGCGGCCAAGGCAGGCTATGACCTTGCCCAACTGCGCCCCCGCCTGGAAGACATCGCAGGCTAATACCCTAATCCAACGGCGGCAGGCCCGCCATCGGCGCGGCCCCGAACCCCGTGTCGTCACCGGCGGGGGCGCCTTCGCCGTCGCTTTCCCCGTCCAGCGCGGGAAGCTCCGCCAGTGGCGGCAAATCGTCCAGTGGCGGCAGGTCGCCCATCGGGGCAGGATCGCCCAATTCCGGCAAATCCCCCAGCTCTGGCAGGTCATCCAAGGCGGGAAGGTCGCTCACCCCAGCCTGATCCGGTGCGTTCAATCCGATCGGCATCGACACCGGCGGCGGCGCGCCATGGTCCGCCGACCCCTGCTGGCTGTCCAATAGTTGCGCCGCATGCCTTGCGCCCTTGTCATCCGCGCCGTTTTCGGCCCCGTGTGCCTTGACGACGGCGCGGCCCTGATCGACGCTTAACCGGACGGCCCGGAACCCGTTCAACTGGCCCAACCGGACCTCGGCAATGCGGTGGCGCGGCCCGGCCTGAAGAATGGTTTCGCCAAGTGCGGCGCGCGGCACTGGCAGGACGTCCCCGATTTTCAACGCCTCGGCCCGCGCCAAAGGCATGTGCAATCGGTAAAGTGCTGCGTCCAGTTCGGCGTGTGCCCTAAGGATTGCCGGTCGCAACGACGCGGTCCCAACTTCGCCGTCTTGCGATGACTCCGGGTCTTGGCCATGGCCCGTATCACGCTGGGGAACCGCAAAGGCGACGGCTCCCTCGCGCAGGCCTGAAATATCCAACACCATTTTGAACCGGTGAAAATCCGGCGCTTCGAGGGCAAGTTCGACCATCCGCGCGTTTTCCAGCATGACACCGAAGCGATACCCACAGACCTGCGCCGCGATGGCCTGCCCGTTCAGCGCATCGCCCAACGTGTCCAGCACCCGGTCAATCAGCGGGGCGATCATCGCCGCGTCAGTGCGCGTTGCGCGCCGATCTTCGACCGGGGTTTTCATCACCCGCCCCATTGTCATCATTTCGACAAGCCCCGAGATGACGGGAAACGCAACGCTCATCACCCCAATCGCACCATCCGGCCCGTCCAACAGAACCAACAGATCGCTTTCGGGTAAATCCGCCACCAACCGTTCGGCGGTTGGTGTGTCATCCTCAACCGACACCACAGCCAGGGCAAGATCGAGCATATCATCCGCCGCCCGCGCAAAGGCGAGTTTCAGCGCCTTTGCAGGCGACATTGCACGCGCCTGAAAGACCTCGCGCGCGGCGCTGGCCTTACGACGCAGAACTGCATTGGACGATTCGTTGACCATAGACTCCACCACCGCCTGTCGCGGTCATTTGCGGGGTCAATTTAGGTCGAATATGGTTACCATTCGCTTTAGCCGGGCGCTATTGAAGACCAGTTATCGGGCGATCCGGCAAGGTGACGCGAAACGCCGCGCCGCCCTGCCCCGGCACATAGGAAATACTGCCCCCCAGCCGTGCCATCACCTCGCGGCAAATGGCCAGGCCCAAGCCCGCGCCCCCGGCCTTGTGGTGGCCGACGCGCGAAAACTTTTCAAAAATGATGGCCTGCATATCCGTATCCACACCACTGCCGTTATCGGTGAAATCAACCGTGATTTCACCGGCACGCCGGCGCGCTGAAATGGTCAGAACCGGGTGCGGCGCGTCGCAATATTTCTGGGCGTTGGCAATCAGATTGATAAACACCTGCGCCAACCGATCAATGTCAGTTTCAACCGCAATTCGATCCCGCCCCAGATCGCGCACGATCTTGATCGCGCCACCTTGGGACGCTGCCGCCACGGCGCGATTGATCACCTCCACCAGACTGGCCTCGGCTGTGTTCAATGTCACCTGACCGTTCTCAAGCACGCTTAGGTCCAACAGATCGTCCAACAATCGCGTCAGGCGAATGGCTTCGTCGTGAATGATCGACGCGTATTTGCCGCGTTCGGGTTCGGTCAGGTTTTCGGTGTCGCGCAAGATTTCGGAAAACGCACGGATCGATGTCATGGGCGTGCGCAGCTCATGGCTGATCTGGCTTAGGAACGCATCCTTTTGCACTGACAGCTGGGTCAACTTGTCATTGGCGGCGCGCAATTGGCGGGCGGTGCGGATCAGCTCTTCGGATTGGGATTCCAGCTGGCTGGAATATTCCATGATCTGCGCGGTTTCATCCGCCACCGCCATCAGTTCCTCGACCGAGACACTGGCCCCGCCGACGATCTGCCCGACCATGGCATGGGCTGTCGCCGCGCCGACCGACCCGGACAATTCACGTTCCAGGCGTTGCAGGAAATCCGATGTGGGTTCGGGCAGGAACCCGGCCAGCCCCTGGCGCCCGGCTTCGGCCTGAAACAGGGATTGTGCCTGTGATGCGCCAAGGATGCGCTGCGCCATGATCATCAGATCCTCGCTTTGTGCCGCGCCCCCCTGCCAGCCCTGCGGTGCATGGGAATGGGCGAAAACATAAACGAATTGCGCACCCTGAAGCCGTTCCATCGGGGATGGAAAGGTGAAAACCGATGTCAGGCAAAACGCCCCGGTGTTGAACAGCATCGACCAGAAAACGCCATGCACCAACGGATCCAATCCGCCGATCCCGAACAGTGACAACGGCCTAAGCCACGCGATGCCGAATGGTCCGTCCGTCAACACATGCCCCGGAAGGATCACATCCGCCCCGAAACTGGGCAGGAACAGGCACCACAACCACACGAGCGACCCCGCGCTAAGCCCCGCAAACGCCCCCATCCGCGTTGCCCCGCGCCAGAATATGCCGCCCAACAGCGCCGGCAGGAATTGCGCAACGCCGGAAAAGGACACAAGCCCGATGGCGGCCAGGGCCGTACCCCCACCGGAAATCCGGTAATAAAAGTACCCAAGCAGAACGACCCCGACGATGGACAACCGCCGCGCCAACATCACCACATGCCGCACGTCGCCTGAAATGATCGCACCGCCCCCGGTCGCGTGCAGCCAGATCGGCATCACCACATGGTTGGACACCATCGTGGACAGCGCGATCGACGCAACGATGACCATGGACGTGGCCGACGAAAACCCGCCCAGGAATGACAGCATCGCCAACCCTTCGCGCCCCTGTGACAGGGGCACGGTCAACACGAACAGGTCAGGGTTCGACCCCGCGGGCAACAACGCCAGCCCAGTTACCGCAATCGGCACCACGAACAGTGACATAATCATCAGATAGGCCGGAAATGCCCATGCGGCGGTGCGCAGGTGGCTTTCGTCATCGTTTTCGACGACCAGAACCTGAAACATCCTTGGCAGGCACAAAAAGGCAGCGCCAGACAGAAATATCAGCCCCGCCCAGCGCCCGTTGGTGACCTCCCATCGGCCAATGTCTGATGCGTCGATCCGCGCGAGCGTGTCCGACAACCCGCCCCCGACCCCCCAGACCACAAAAATGCCCACAGCCACCAGCGCGACAAGTTTGACGACGGCCTCAACCGCGATGGCCATGACAACGCCGTGGTGGCGTTCGTTGGCGTCCAGATTTCGCGTGCCGAACAAAACGGTGAAAAACGCCAGCCCCGCCGCGACCCACAAGGCCCCAGCGCCACTGTCCGCGATCGATGGCGATGCCGCGTCGGCGGCCGCGAAACTGGCAAAGCTTTCCACAACCGATTGCAATTGCAGCGCAATATATGGCGTTGTTCCAATAACGGCGAGGATGGTGACAAAGACCGCCAACAGGTTCGATTTGCCATAACGCGACGAAATCAGATCAGCGATTGATGTGATCCGCTGACTGCGCCCGATACGCACCATCTTGCGCAATGCCCAAAGCCACCCAATCATGACAAGGCTGGGACCGATATAGATCGTCAGGTATTCCAGCCCCGAGCGTGCCGCATAGCCAACCGCGCCATAAAACGTCCAGGCGGTGCAATAGATCGACAAAGACAACGTATAAACCAGCGGTGATCGCAACCAATGCGCCCGCCCCCGCATCGCGACACGTTCCGCCGCAAAGGCCACCGCGAAAAGCACGGCAACATACGCCAGGCAAACGCCGATCAACAGGTTCAGGGATGCCATCAGCGCCGCCCTTTACGGGATGCCCGATCCTGTTTGGCCGGGCGCAACGTCGCAGCGTCGAATGCCGCCGCGCCCAACCGCATGTCCCGACCGGCCGTGGCGCGACCATCCGGATCGTTCAAATCAATCTCGACCCGGCGCGAAGACAGCCATGCCGCGACTGTCACCAATGCCAGCCAGACACCAAATATCCACATGATCGCGTGCGATGTTGATGTCCATGCATCGCCCTGCCGCCATTGCAAGGGCACCATCAACAACACGAACCCCGCCAGCGGCAGAAATCGCGCCAGATCGGCCAACCGGCGGCGGCGATAGGTGCGGCGTTCCAGAAAGACTGTGCCGGGCGGTTCTGCCATGGTTCAGGCCTGCACGAGGTCGCGCACGGCTTCCAGCACTTCGGCGTTGGAAAACGGTTTGGTCATGAAACGGGACGCGCCATAGGCTTCGGCCATTTCGCGATCTTTGGACTGACCGCGCGCGGTCAACAAAAGCACAGGCAAATCGGCGGTCACAGCGTCTGCGCGCAGTTCCTTTAAGATGTCATAGCCCGATCGCCCGGGCAGCATCACATCCAGGATCACCAGGTCAGGCGAACGGCTGTGAACCGTTTCCACCGCGTCGACCCCATTGGAATGGGTTGCCACGCGCCAGCCATCGCGCGACAGGATAAACCCGATCGCTTCGATAATGTTGGGTTCATCCTCGATCACAAGAACGGTTTTACCCATCCGGTCCTCCCCTCCCGTGTGAGCATTGCAATGCATAGAGCATTAAGAATGTTATCCCTTACCGGGAACCGCCTGTCAAAACAGGATTTTCCGCAATGCGGTTTTTACCACCCCCGAGAAGGGCATTCCGGCCCATTGCCAATCGTTTTCGAAAGTGGCCTGCCGAATGGGATCACCGCGCCCGAACGCACACCCCGCCCCCGCAACGCAATCGCAAGGGGTCAAACGGCTTCGGCCATTATTGAGGGTTCGCGGCGTCCACGGCATTTGGCCTTGGGGCAGATCCGGCAGGTGACGCCGACATGGCGCTGCCCTGTATCGGTTTCGTCATCATCGGATGCGATCAGCATATGGGCTTCGAACAACGGGTCTTGGTCTGCCGACATTATGCCAATGGGTTCCGCAATGGCATGGGCGACAAAGCGCCCTTCGCCCCGGCTGACCAACCGCAAACGTTGCCGTGTCGGGATCATTGGCCGCGTGAATGCCTGAAACAAAGGCCATAACGGGCACGCCGCACCGAACCGCGGAAGCGGAAAGGACGGCAAGGGGCGGCGAAAGGTCAGCGTGCCGCTGGCATCACAGATCACCAGCCCGAAAGGCCCGCCCAGTTTTCCCGCCGCCTCAGCCGGAAGGCTGGCAAGGCGGCGCATCATGCGCCCCGGTTCCACCCCGAAACGCGCGGCAAGGGCGGCAGGGTCCAGCGCGCCGGACCCAAGCGCCTGTTCCACGACCGCGTCAACTGGCAGGCGCGCGGCGTCTTCGCTGTAACGTTGCAAGATAACCCGCGCGATCGACTTGGCCGTGGTTGACGACAACTCGGCCTCGGCCCCGGCCAGAACATCATCGACAGTGGCCCCCTCGCCGCGTTCAAGCTCTGCGATGTGAAAAGCGCGCGCTGTCAGGAATGCCTCGACCTCGTCCTGCGGGGCATTCAGGGTCGCGTCGTGTTGTTGGCCCGCGTCCAGTTCTCCGACCAATCGTTGCGCGCCTTCGGCCAACCGCTGACTGTCTTCGTTGATATTTCGGTGGAACCGGTCGCGCCATTCGGGCTCAAGCTCTTTGGTTTCCAACAGGATCGACGCGGTGGAATGGATCGCGGTCACGGTTGACAGAACTTCGTGCAAGGATGCGGCCAGATGCGGATCATGGGCCAACCTGTCTGTCAGCGCCTCGACCGTGTGTTCCAGACCGGCGATGGCGCGATGTTGATCCGCCACCAAGGCCGCCCACCCAGGGAACCGCCCGGCGAATTCTTCGACCGATCCCTGTTCGGCACCCGTCTTGGGACGGTCCGCCGCCCCTTCGCGCAGCGTGGCAATCAACGCGGCCTCGGCCCCTTCGGATAATAGCGACGGTTCGACCTCAAGCGCGGCAGCAATGTCGAGCAGCAACTTGCCCCCGATTCTGCGCCGGTTGTGTTCAATCAAATTCAGATAGGACGCAGAGATTCCCGCCCGTCGCGCCAGTTCGGCCTGCCGCATCCCACGGATCACCCGCCGTTCGCGGATGCGGCTGCCTGTCAGTGTCGAACGTGCCATGTCACTTTTCCTTGCGAAATCAGCGTCTTTCTGCGGCGCGAAATAATTTCTTTACTAAGTATACATTTGTATTGTGCAGATGTTTACAAAAAAGTTGTTACCTATAAGGCGCTTGTTGCTAGGTTTTCTCACTTCCTGCGATAACGTATTTGCACGAATGTGCGGTCCGGGTGTCGTGAGGAGACGCGCCCGGGATCACCGAAACGGGAGGATACTATGTCCAACACGACCTTCACACGCCGTGGCGTGCTCAAGACCGGCGCAACCGCCGGCGCGGGCCTTGCTGTGCCAACTATTTTCGCCGGGAACGTCTGGGCGGCTGCACACAGCGGTTATACCAATGCGCCGCAAGGCAGCACTGTCACCCTGGGCTTTAACGTGCCCCAAACCGGCCCCTACGCAGACGAAGGCGCCGACGAACTGCGCGCCTATGAACTGGCTGTTGAACATCTGAACGGTGGCGGCGATGGCGGCATGATGAGCACTTTTTCGTCCAAGGCCCTGCAAGGCAACGGCATCCTGGGCAAGAAAGTCGAATACGTCACGGGTGATACCCAGACGAAATCGGACGCAGCCCGCGCATCGGCAAAATCGATGATCGAAAAAGACGGCGCCATCATGATCACCGGCGGCTCGTCCTCGGGTGTGGCGATTGCTGTTCAGGGCCTGTGCCAAGAGGCCGGCGTGATCTTTATGGCCGGTTTGACACACTCAAACGACACAACCGGGAAAGACAAGAAAGCCAACGGCTTCCGTCACTTCTTTAACGGCTACATGTCGGGTGCCGCGCTGGCGCCGGTTCTTGAAAAGCAATATGGTTCCGACCGTAAGGCCTATCACCTGACCGCCGACTATACATGGGGCTGGACACAGCAGGAATCGATCGCGGCCGCGACCGAAGCCCTGGGCTGGGAAACCGTCAACAACGTGCTGACGCCGCTGGCGCAGACTGACTTCAGCTCTTACATCGCGCCTGTTCTGAACTCCGGTGCCGATGTTCTGGTTCTGAACCACTACGGCGGCAACATGGTCAACTCGCTGACCAACGCTGTTCAGTTTGGCCTGCGTGACAAGATGGTCAACGGCAAGAACTTTGAAATCGTTGTGCCCCTGTTCTCGCGCCTGATGGCACGTGGTGCTGGCGACAACATCAAAGGTATCTTGGGTTCCACCAACTGGCACTGGTCGCTGACCGACGCGGGTTCGCAAGCCTTCGTCAAATCGTTCGGCACCAAATACGGTTTCCCACCGTCGCAGGCGGCACACACCGTTTACTGCCAGACCATGCTGTATGCAGATGCCGCAGAACGTGCAAAATCGTTCAACCCATGCGCCATTGCCGAAGCTTTGGAAGGGTACGAATTCGACGGGCTGGGCAATGGTCCAACGCTCTATCGTGCCGAAGATCACCAGTGCTTCAAAGACGTTCTGGTTGTGCGCGGTAAAGAAAACCCAACCTCGGAATTCGACCTTCTTGAAGTCGTCGAAGTCACGCCCGCAGGTCAGGTTACATACGCACCGGATCACCCAATGTTTGCAGGCGGCGCTCTCGGCTCCTGTAACCCGGGCGCATAAGCGACCAATCGGGATGCGCGGCACGGCTTGCGCATCCCGTCATCTCACCCGGCGCTGCACCGCCGGGACCTGTGGTAGGGTGCGTGCATGACACGCACCTTGCCCATGTCTTTTCACCTCTCATCACGAGGAAGGGACCATGGACGCCATCATCCTTCAGATCCTGAACGGCCTGGACAAGGGATCCGCCTATGCGCTGATCGCCCTTGGACTGACCCTGATCTTCGGCACGCTGGGTGTCGTAAACTTCGCCCACGGCGCGCTTTTCATGATCGGCGCCTTTTGCGCGGTCTCGCTCAACAAGCTTTTGTCGTTTAGCTTTGAAACGATTGACCCCACCAAAACCGATTTCCTTGGAAATCCGGCCAAGGTGAAAACCGCCTATGTCGAAAATTGGTTTGGCCCTGAAATGGGGGCGGCCATCATCGATTGGTCGGTGCCGCTGGCCATCCTGTTTTCGATTCCGGTGATGATCACCATCGGGTTCATCATGGAACGCGGGCTGATCAAGCATTTCTACAAACGCGCACATGCGGACCAGATCCTTGTGACCTTTGGCCTTGCCATCGTTCTGCAAGAGCTGATCAAACACTATTTCGGCGCCAACCCAATTCAGACCCCGGCGCCTGACGCGTTTCGCGGGTCGTTGGATTTCGGCGTCATGCTGGGGTTTGACCCCAACGTGATCATCTATCCCTACTGGCGGTTGGTCTATTTCGCCTTTGCGGCGCTTGTGATCGGATCGGTCTTTGCCTTTTTGCAATTCACCACCTTCGGGATGGTCGTGCGCGCGGGCATGGCAGATCGTGAAACGGTTGGCCTGTTGGGGATCAACATCGACAAACGGTTCACCATCATGTTCGGCATCGCTGCGGCGGTGGCAGGGTTGGCCGGGGTCATGTACGCCCCGATCAATTCGCCCAACTACCATATGGGGATGGATTTCCTTGTCCTGTCCTTTGTGGTTGTCGTTGTCGGCGGTATGGGGTCCCTGCCCGGCGCCGTCGCGGCCGGTTTCCTTCTCGGGGTGCTGGAAAGCTTTGCCTCAATGAACGAGGTCAAGTCGATCCTGCCTGGCATTGACCAGATCATCATCTACCTCGTTGCCATCATCATTCTACTGACCCGTCCCCGTGGCCTTTTGGGCCGCAAGGGCGTGATGGAGGAATAAGCCATGCTCGGTCTCGCCAAAAAAGACTTCTCTCTTCTGATGATCGTGGTGGCGCTGGTTGCGCTGGCCCCCTTCATCCTGAACCCATTCCCGTCGGACAGCGCCATGGCGCAGTTCAACGCGGGCTATCCTGACCTGATGCAACGCTTTGTGATATTTGGCATCTTTGCCATCGGGTTCAACATCCTGTTCGGTCTGACCGGATACCTGTCCTTTGGTCACGCGGCCTTTCTGGGTGTCGGGTCCTATTCGGCAGTCTGGATGTTCAAACTGCTGTCGATGAACGTGATCCCGGCGATTGTCCTGTCAGTGATCGTCGCGGGTGTGTTCGCCATGATCATCGGGTTCGTTTCACTGCGACGCACGGGCATCTACTTTTCGATCCTCACGCTTGCCTTTGCGCAGATGTCATTCAACCTTGCCTATTCGGTTCTGACACCGATCACCAACGGGGAAACCGGGCTGCAACTGACATTGGATGACCCCCGTGTCCTGGGCGTCAGCGCGACTGAATCGGGCGGCATTCCTGTCACATCCCTGTTCGGGATCGAAATGCGATCGACCTATGAGATGACCGTGGGCGCCTGGTCGTTCCAGTTCAACGCCGGATACTACTTCTGTGCGGTGATCATGATCCTGGCATTCTATCTGTCGATCCGCATTTTCCGGTCGCCTTTCGGGCTGATGCTGCGCGCGATCAAATCCAACAAGACACGCCTGAATTACACCGGCCTGAACACCCGCCCCTACGCGCTGGCCGCGTTCGTGATTTCGGGCATGTATGCCGGTCTGGCCGGTGGCCTGATGGCGTCGATGGACCCGCTGGCCGGTGCGGAGCGGATGCAGTGGACCGCATCAGGCGAGGTGGTTCTGATGACCATCCTTGGCGGCGCGGGAACACTTGTCGGGCCAATCCTGGGTGCGGGCTTTATCAAGTATTGCGAGAATATCTTCTCGAAAATCAACGAAAGCGTCCTGCACAGCTGGTTCGATTTCCTGCCTTCGGGCCTGGAAAACGCATCGGTCTGGGTCACCGAACACTTTGTCGGACCCGGCTGGCACCTGACATTGGGCCTGTTGTTCATGCTTGTCGTGACCTTCCTGCCTGGCGGTTTGGTCGAAGGCGGGCAGCGCATCGGTCGATTGCTCCGGCGCAAGTCCAAAGAAGAGGCCTCGGACGGGGCCACCCAATCCAAACCTGCCGAATAAGGAGGACCGAGATATGGGTATCCTGGAAGTCAAAAACGTCAACAAACGCTTCGGCGGGCTGAAGGCCCTGAACGAAGTGAACCTGAGCGTGGTGGAAAACACGGTCCACGCCATCATCGGTCCCAACGGCGCGG
This sequence comes from Pseudooceanicola sp., assembly GCA_050633485.1. GTDB lineage: Bacteria > Pseudomonadota > Alphaproteobacteria > Rhodobacterales > Rhodobacteraceae > Pseudooceanicola. The sequence continues at coordinate 11,148 of JBOEGP010000018.1, read as the reverse complement.
GCAAATCGACCCTGCTGAATTGCCTTGTGGGCAAGTTGATCCCGGACACCGGCAGCGTCATGTTTGACGGTCAGTCGGTGCTGGGGCAGACGCCTTACGAGATCAATCAGATGGGCATTTCCCGCGTATTCCAAACACCCGAGATCTTTGGCGATCTGACGGTGATGGAAAACATGATGATCCCCTGTTTTGCCAAACGTGACGGGTCTTTTGAACTGAACGCGGTTTCCGCGATTTCGTCGCAAAAGGACATCGCGGAAAAGGCGGAAAAGATGCTGGTCGATATGAACATGGCAGACAAACGCCATATGAATTCGGCCTCGATGTCACGCGGCGACAAGCGGCGGCTGGAAATCGGGATGTGTCTTGCCCAGGAACCGCGCCTGTTGTTGCTGGATGAACCAACCGCTGGCATGGCGCGGGCCGATACCAATAACACCATCGACCTGCTAAAGCAGATCAAGGAAGACCGCGACATCACCATCGCGATCATCGAGCATGATATGCATGTGGTGTTTTCGCTGGCCGAACGCATTACTGTGTTGGCACAGGGCACCCCGCTGGTCGAAGATATCCCGGCCAACATCAAAGGCCACCCCAAGGTGCGCGAAGCCTATCTTGGCGAATCTGCGGACGCATAGGGACAAACGCCAAACCTGTTGGACCGCGCCACACGCGATCCAACAGACCGCGTGAGAAAGGATCAAACCGATGAACGTCAAACCCGATTTCTCCAAGGGCAAGAACTATGCCGAAACCGCCCCCGCGTTCCTGAGCATCTGGAACATGGAAGCGTATTACGGCGAAAGCTATATCGTTCAAAACATCAGCTTTAACGTGCACGAGGGTGAAATCCTTGCGCTTTTGGGCCGCAACGGCGCGGGAAAGACATCAACCCTGCGCGCAATTGCCCGGATGGATGACCCACAGGTCACGCATGGCGAAATCTGGCTGGATCACCAACCGCTGCACACGATGCAATCCTATCAGGCGGCGCAAAACGGTATCGGCCTTGTCCCCGAGGATCGCCGCATCATCCCCGGCCTGACGGTCGAAGAGAACCTGCAACTTGCCCAGATCGCCCCGCCGGTCGGCTGGTCGCTGGAACGCCTGTACGATCTGTTCCCGCGCATGCGCGAACGGCGCAAGCAAGAGGGCGTGACCCTGTCCGGCGGCGAACAACAGATGCTGGCCATCGCCCGCGCCCTGGCACGCGACATCAAGGTGCTGCTGCTTGACGAACCCTACGAGGGCCTGGCCCCCGTGATCGTGGACGAAATCGAAAAAACGCTCCGCGTGATCAAGGAACAGGGGATCACCACGATCCTTGTGGAACAAAACGCCGTGCGCGCGCTGGAACTGGCAGATCGCGCCGTCATTCTGGACACGGGATCGGTCGTGTTTGACGGATCAGCCGAAGAGGTCCTGAGCAATGCCGAACTCCGGGCTGAATACCTGGCCATTTGACCCCTCTCTCGCCCGCGGTCACACTGCGGGCGATTTTGTATTAGGCTCCCCCCAGAGAAGTTAAAGAACGAAGGTCTGACATGAGTGAACCAACATATCCGCCCTCTGCCGAATTCGCGGCAAATGCGCATGTGAACGCGGCAAAATATGCTGAAATGTACAAGGCTTCGATCGAGGACCCGGACGGGTTCTGGGGCGAACAGGCGCGCGCGCGCATCGACTGGATCAAACCGTTCACCAAGGTTCGAGAGTCCGATTTCACGCTGGGGAACGTGTCTATCAAATGGTTCGAAGACGGCACATTGAACGTGTCGGCAAACTGTATCGACCGGCATCTGGACACACGCGGCGATCAGACGGCGATCATCTTTGAACCCGATGACCCCAAGGAAGACGCCCAGCACATCACGTATAAGGAACTTCACCGCCGCACTTGTCGGATGGCCAACATCCTTGAAGACATGGGCGTGCGCAAAGGCGACCGGGTGGTGATCTATCTGCCGATGATCCCCGAAGCGGCCTATGCTATGTTGGCCTGTGCCCGCATTGGTGCGATCCATTCCATTGTATTCGCAGGCTTTTCGCCCGACGCACTTGGCGCGCGTATCAATGGCTGTGACGCCAAAGTTGTCATTACCGCCGATCACGCCCCACGTGGCGGGCGCAAGACGCCGCTGAAATCCAACACCGATCAGGCGCTTTTGCACTGCAAGGACAGCGTGAAGCTTCTGATGGTGCGCCGGTCGGGCGATCAGACAACCTGGGTGGACGGGCGCGATTACGATTACAACGAACTCGCCGCCGAGGCGGATGATTATTCCAAACCGGTCGAGGTGAACGCCGAAGATCCGCTGTTCGTTCTTTATACATCAGGTTCAACCGGTCAGCCCAAGGGCGTCGTGCACACGACCGGCGGTTACCTTGTCTATGCGGCGATGACCCATCAGCTGACCTTTGATTACCAAGAGGGTGATGTTTACTGGTGCACCGCCGATGTCGGTTGGGTCACCGGGCACAGCTATATCGTTTACGGACCGCTGGCCAACGGCGCCACGACCCTGATGTTCGAAGGCGTGCCAACATGGCCCGACGCCGGACGTTTCTGGGAGGTCTGCGCCAAGCACAAGGTCAACCAATTCTACACCGCCCCCACCGCCATTCGCGCGCTGATGGGCCAGGGCAAGGAATGGGTCGAAAAACACGACCTGTCTGACCTGAAACTGTTGGGCACCGTGGGCGAACCCATCAACCCCGAGGCGTGGAACTGGTACAATGATGTCGTCGGCAAGGGCAAATGCCCTATCGTGGACACCTGGTGGCAGACGGAAACCGGCGGTCACATGCTGACCCCCCTGCCCGGCGCGACACCAACCAAACCGGGGTCGGCCACAACGCCGTTCTTTGGGGTGCATCCTGTCGTTCTGGACGCGCATACCGGCGAAGAAATCCATGACACGGAATGCGAAGGCGTGTTGTGCATCAAATCCAGCTGGCCGGGCCAAATGCGCACCGTCTGGGGTGACCATGACCGGTTCGAAAAGACCTATTTCTCGGATTACAAAGGATATTACTTTGCCGGTGACGGCTGTCGGCGTGACGCGGACGGGTACTATTGGATCACCGGCCGGGTTGACGATGTGATCAACGTGTCTGGACACCGTATGGGCACAGCCGAAGTTGAAAGCGCCCTTGTCGCCCATGCCAAGGTCGCAGAAAGCGCCGTGGTCGGGTATCCGCACGACATCAAGGGGCAAGGCATCTATGCCTATGTCACCCTGATGAATGGCGTCGAACCGACCGACGAATTGCGCAAGGAACTGGAAACCTGGGTGCGGACCGAAATCGGGCCAATCGCCAAACCGGACCTGATCCAATGGGCCCCGGGTCTGCCGAAAACCCGTTCGGGCAAAATCATGCGCCGCATCCTGCGCAAGATCGCGGAAAACGACTATGGCGCGCTTGGCGACACCTCAACGCTTGCCGATCCCGGCGTTGTCGATGACCTGATCGAAAACCGCATGAACCGCTAAGGTTCCCTGGCCACTCACGGTAAGACGGGTCGCCCGGTTGGGCGGCCCGTTTTTTGCTGTGATGGCACCGGCTTTTTGCGCCCATATCAGGCCCGGTCATCCATTGATCCTTTTGCTGTATCCTGACGCGCGCGCCCCGCGGCACGTTCGATTTGCGTGGGCAAAACGCGCCTCACGTGCCACGGTCAAACCGCCCGCAATGGCGCGAGGTATCGCAAAGCTTTCCACTGCCCCGCCCTTGGCCTATAAGCGGCGTGCATGAAGGGCCAATATAGGCCCCCGAAGATGTGATCGAGGACAGCAATGAGCAACAAGTCACACCAGGCCGACGTCGCCTTTATCGAGGCCCTTGCCGCCCTGCTTCGCCAGAACGACCTAAGCGAAGTCGAAGTGAAACGGGATTACGGCGAAGACGACAGCATCACAGTTCGCGTCAGCCGGCAAAGTCAGGTCGTGACGCAGGTTTCCGTTCCCGCAGCGGCCCCCGCCCCGGCAGCGGCCGCCGTGCCAATCGCCACGTCAGGTGCTGATACCGGCGCCGCGCCCGATCCGGTTGATCACCCCGGTGCGGTCACCTCGCCCATGGTCGGCACGGTCTATTTGCAACCGGAACCCGACGCGCCCGCGTTTGTCAAAGTGGGCGACACCGTATCGGAGGGTGACACATTGTTGATCATCGAAGCGATGAAGACGATGAACCAAATTCCCGCCCCGCGCGCGGGCACGATCAAACGGATTGTTGTCGGCGACCAATCCGCGGTCGAATTCGGCGCGCCCCTGATGATCATCGAATAAGGCGACCGCAATGTTCGACAAGATCCTTGTCGCCAACCGAGGCGAAATCGCATTGCGCGTCATCCGTGCCGCGCGCGAAATGGGCATTCAATCGGTGGCCGTTCATTCCACCGCCGACGCGGACGCGATGCATGTGCGCATGGCCGACGAAAGCGTGTGCATCGGCCCCCCCGCATCCGGCCAAAGCTATTTGCACATCCCATCGATCATTGCCGCCGCCGAAGTTACCGGCGCACAGGCGATCCACCCCGGATATGGGTTCCTGTCGGAAAACGCGGGGTTCGTGCAAATCGTTCAGGACCACGGTCTGACCTTTATTGGCCCCACAGCCGAACATATCCGCGTCATGGGCGACAAGATCACCGCAAAGGACACGATGAAGGCGCTCGGCGTGCCCTGCGTTCCGGGAAGCGATGGCGGCGTGCCCGATCTGGAAACCGCGATGCAGGTTGGCCAGGACATCGGATACCCGGTTATCGTCAAGGCCACCGCCGGTGGTGGTGGGCGTGGCATGAAGCTGGCCAAAACCGCCGCCGATATGGAAAGCGCCTTTCAGACCGCCCGCGCCGAAGGCAAGGCCGCCTTTGGCAACGAAGAGGTCTATATCGAAAAATATCTGACCACGCCGCGCCACATCGAAATTCAGGTCTTTGGCGATGGCAAGGGCAGTGCTGTCCACCTTGGGGAACGCGACTGTTCCTTGCAACGCCGCCACCAAAAGGTGTTCGAAGAGGCCCCCGGCCCCAGCATATCAGCCGAAGAACGCGCACGTATCGGCAAGGTCTGCGCCGATGCCGTCGCCAAAATCGACTATGCCGGTGCCGGAACGATCGAATTTCTGTATGAAAACGGCGAATTCTATTTCATCGAAATGAACACACGGCTTCAGGTGGAACACCCCGTCACCGAAGCGATTTTCGGCGTGGACCTTGTGCGCGAACAAATCCGTGTCGCCGAAGGATACCCGCTGTCATTCACCCAGGATGACCTGACCATCAATGGCCACGCGATTGAGGTGCGCATCAACGCGGAACGCCTGCCTGATTTCGCGCCCCGCCCCGGCCGTATCAGCCATTACCACGCGCCCGGCGGATTGGGTGTGCGGATGGATTCCGCTCTATACGACGGGTATTCCATCCCGCCCTATTACGACAGCCTGATTGGCAAGTTGATCGTGCATGGCCGCGACCGCCCCGAAGCATTGGCGCGACTTCACCGCGCCCTGGGAGAGCTGATCGTGGACGGCGTGGAAAACACCGTGCCATTGTTTGACGCGCTGCTGCAGGAGCCTGATATCCTGAGTGGCGCGTATAATATCCATTGGCTGGAAAACTGGTTGGAGAAAACCTTTCAGACTTAAGCCTCCTCGCCTTGGACATCATCCCGTGGCCCTTTTGGCCGCAAGGGCCGCATGATGAAAGATCACGAAGACGTTCTGACCGCTGATTTGCTGCTCCATGCCTATACGGTGGGGATATTCCCCATGGCCGAATCCCGCGATGATCCTGATCTTTTCTGGGTTGATCCGCGGCGCAGGGGCGTGTTCCCGCTGGATCAATTTCGCATTTCGCGTTCGCTGGCCCGTGCGATCCGGCGGATGGATTATCGCATTGGCGTGAACCAGGATTTTGCCGGCGTTGTTGATGGGTGTTCGGATCGTCCTGAAACATGGATCAACGCGGAAATCGCCAGCCTTTACATGGAACTACATGAAAAGGGCCATGCCCATTCGCTGGAAATCTCTGATGCGTCAGGCCTGATTGGCGGTGTCTATGGGGTTGCGATTGGCGGTGCGTTTTTCGGGGAAAGCATGTTTTCACGACGCAAGGATGCGTCAAAGATTGCGCTTGCGTGGCTGGTGGATCGGCTGAACCGGGCCGGGTTCACCCTGTTTGACACCCAGTTCACGACGCCCCACCTGGAATCGCTTGGCGCGGTCGAGGTTTCGCGCGCCGCGTATCACGCACAATTGCACGACGCGATCCGGGTCACCGCGGATTTCACCGCGCCGTCACTGCCCCGCGACGCTCAGAGCGTTTTGCAGCGCAGAACCCAGATGTCATAGCGAAAGTGATCCAAGGCGTTTAGCGCCGGTGAGGATGCGATCATCCAGCCCGAAAAGATCTGATCATCCGTTTCCGTGATCACAAGAAAGGCGAATGCCTCACCGGATGGGTTGTCCTCGGGGTATCGGCATTCGCGCATTTCGACGACCAGCTTGCCGATTTGGACAGCGCCACCGGCCAGGATATCAAATTCGGAAACCTGTCCATTGACCTTATCCAATGCTTTAAGGCGTGCGCCCAAGCCCACGACAACACGGGTATTTTCCCCCACCCCGTCGCTGGGAAAACTGTCCGTTTGCGCCGATAGGCCACTGGCAGGCCCCGCGATCATCGCAAGGGCAATCAGGCCAGCCCGGATCACTGTTTGCCCTCGTCGTCGCCGCTGGACGTTACGAATTTCAGCAGAAGCGACATCAGGCTGATGGACCCTTGCGTGTCCAGAACCTCGTCCCCGGCGGCAAGGTAAAATGGCGATCCACCGGGCGAAATTTCCAGGAAATTGCCGCCGAGCAAGCCTTCGCTGCTGACTAAAACCGCACTGTCATCAGGGACTTGGATGCCATCGCTCACGTTGAACGTTGTCAACGCGCGGTAGGTTTCCGGGTTCAGAGTGACGCCTGTGACCGTGCCGATTTTGACACCGGCCAGACGTACATCCGTGCCCACCTGAATGCCATCGGCCGAGCGAAACGACGCATTCAACGGATACCCGCCACGTCCTTCGGACAGGCCAGCGACCTGGCCCGCATAGATGCCAAACCCAACGGCGAGCGCCAGAACAGCCGCTCCGACCAGAATTTCACTTGTGTTTTCAGCCATTTCCGAACCGACCTTCAGGCTTTATTCGGGGCTCCATGCCTCGTAATCCTGACGCGGCGCAGGATCCGCGCGGCGGATGGAACCGACGGGTGCATAGGCCAGTGGCGTTCCGGTCAGGTTTTCCTGATGCGGCTTTTCCCATGCCTTGTGGGGCAATGGTGTGTCACTGGGGGGGGTGTCAAACGTGTGGTGCAACCAGCCATGCCAATCGGGGCTTACCCGGCTCGCCTCGGCCTCTCCGTTGAAAATGACCCAACGGCGCTTGCCGTCACGGGTGGTGTAGAACGTATTGCCTTGGGCGTCTTCGCCCACCTTCACGCCTTTGCGGGACGTGTAGATGACAGTGTTCAGCGTGGCGCCATTCCACCATGTCACAACGCGAAGAATTTTGTTCAGAAGCCCCATGGGACACCTCCGGAATATGCCCTTTTGATATGGCCCATCGGCGGGCCAAGGTCCAGCCCCAAGGGACGTTCGTCAGGGGCCGACTTCGGGTTCAGGGGTGATTTTCGCGGTCACTTCGATTTCAATTCGGTACTTCGGGTCGATCAACCCGGCCTCGAACATTGTGGCGGCAGGTGGGTGATCGCCGAAAACTTCGGCAAGGGTGGGCCAGCATTCAGCGAATTCGTTTCGATCCGGCAGGATGTAATGCACGCGGACAACATCCGCGAACCCCGCGCCGACCTTGGCCAAGGCCGCGCCGATGGTCCCCAATGCGTCGCGGCATTGCGCCGCCGGGGTCGCGCCCTGCCCGACTGTTCCGGCCACATGCACCCAACCATCATCGGTTTTGACCGCCCGGCAATAGCCGATTTTCGCCTCAAACTCTCCGCCGCTGGAAATGCGTAAATGCGCCATTCTGTCTTACCCCTTGATCGTGTTCCGGCCCAGTTTTCAGCCGCTTGACCCAAGTCTGGAACCTATCGCAGGCCCTGTCCAGATGTCGTATGCGCCGGGGTGCTGGTCGCCGTCCATCCCGCCTGAAAACCCTGTGTCCGGTTTTGCACGAATTGCGATTGGCCCAACGAAAAAGGCGCGGTACGCCCGCGCCTTTTCGCTATGTCCTTTGTCCAGGAAGGGTCAGCCTGCGCTGGCCTCTTCCTTTTTCGTCTCGGAATAGATCATCAATGGGGCCGCATCCGAGGTAACCGCCTCTTCGTTGACGACCACTTCTTCGACATTGTCCATGCCGGGCAGGTCGAACATCGTGTCCAGCAGGATGTCCTCAAGGATCGATCGCAAGCCCCGCGCGCCGGTTTTGCGTTCGATCGCCCGTTTGGCGATGGCCGACAGGGCGTCGTCGGTGAATGTCAGCTTGGCGTCTTCGATGTCGAACAGGCGCTGGTATTGCTTGACCAGGGCGTTCTTGGGTTCGGTCAGAATGGTGACAAGCGCGTCTTCATCCAGATCCTCAAGCGTTGCCAGAACCGGCAAGCGGCCGACAAATTCAGGAATCAGCCCGAATTTCAAAAGATCTTCGGGCTCAAGCTCTTGGAACACCTCACCGACGCCGCGATCATCATTGTCGCGCACATCGGCGCCAAAGCCCATTGCGCTGCCTTTGCCCCGCTGCGCGATGATCCGGTCCAGGCCGGCGAATGCGCCACCACAGATGAACAGGATGTTGGTCGTATCAACCTGAAGGAATTCCTGTTGTGGATGTTTGCGCCCACCTTGCGGCGGCACGCTGGCAACGGTGCCTTCCATCAATTTCAGCAGGGCCTGCTGCACGCCCTCACCCGACACGTCGCGGGTGATCGACGGGTTTTCAGATTTGCGCGTGATCTTGTCGACCTCGTCAATATAGACGATGCCGCGTTGCGCGCGTTCCACGTTGTATTCGCTGGCCTGAAGCAGTTTCAGGATAATATTTTCAACGTCTTCACCAACATAGCCCGCCTCGGTCAGGGTCGTGGCATCGGCCATGGTGAACGGCACATCCAGAATCCGCGCCAATGTCTGGGCCAGCAATGTCTTGCCGCACCCTGTCGGACCAATCAGCAGGATGTTGGATTTCGCCAATTCGATGTCGTTTGATTTGGCCGCGTGGTTCAACCGTTTGTAGTGGTTGTGTACGGCAACCGACAACACGCGCTTGGCCTTGGCCTGCCCGATCACGTAATCGTCCAGAACCTGGCAGATTTCCAGCGGCGCAGGCACGCCGTCAGAACTCTTCAGCCCGGTTGCCTTGGTTTCCTCGCGGATGATGTCCATGCACAATTCGACGCATTCGTCGCAAATGAACACGGTCGGACCCGCGATCAGCTTGCGCACCTCATGCTGGCTCTTGCCGCAAAAACTGCAATAGAGGGTGTTTTTGCTGTCACCGCCCGAATTATTCGCCATCTCGCACCTATATCCCGGTTTGCGGGCCCTTCCGGTTGGTCCGGAGGCCGCCCCAGTTCTGCGTCAAATCACAGACTAGGCCAGCCCCCCGGTCACCACAATGTCAAATTTGCCCCACCAACGTCGTTGTGAGGCGTTAGCGTCACGTATCCTCGTCGTCCGGCTTGCTACGGTTTTCGACGATTTCATCAATAAGACCCCATTCCTTGGCGTCTTCGGGTGCCATGAAGTTGTCCCGTTCAAGGCCCTGCTCAACAGTTTCCAGGTCCTGCCCAGTGTGTTTCACATAAATCTCGTTCAGGCGCTTTTTCAGTTTCAGCGTCTCTTCGGCGTGGATCATGATGTCCGTTGCCTGCCCCTGATAGCCACCGGATGGCTGGTGCACCATGATCCGGCTGTTGGGCAGAGAAAAGCGCATACCCTTTTCGCCGGCCGTCAACAACAGCGATCCCATGCTCGCCGCCTGGCCAATGACCAGCGTGCTGACCTTGGGGCGGATGTATTGCATCGTGTCATAGATCGACAGGCCGCTGGTCACAACGCCACCGGGGCTGTTGATATACATGCTGATTTCCTTGGACGGGTTTTCCGCCTCAAGGTGCAGCAGTTGCGCGACGATCAGGCTCGACATGCCGTCATGCACCGGGCCGCTCAGAAAAATGATCCGCTCTTTCAGGAGACGCGAAAAGATATCGTAGGCCCGTTCGCCCCGGCTGGTCTGTTCGACCACCATGGGCACAAGGGTGTTCATGTAAAATTCTGCCGGATCATTCATTTTAGACCTGCCTGCGTTGTCCATCCGATCACTAATGATCAGTTCCTAAGGGAGTCTTAGTCACGGCGCACGGGGCCTGCAAGGGCAGCGCCCCAGATTGCCTGTTCAATGCAACCGATATTGCGCGGCTTTCGTCGCGTGACAGCCACAGGGGCGGCCCATGATTGCACGGCAACTTGTCAGGGCCCATTCTCCGTGCGACGTCACCCGCCATGACAGCCACCGCGCAATCCGGACCACACAGATGACGCCCAATACAGCTGCGACCTATCAGCGTTACGCGATTTATTACCTGTGCGATCCCGGCCCCCTGGCCGATTTCGGCGCCGACTGGCTGGGCTGGGACGTGATCGCGGGTGCCGCACGCCCGCATCCCTCAATCCCCGGATTTGCCGGCCCGGTTTCCGGAAACACGCCCGCCGACACTGCTGATTGCCCCGGCCCGATCCACCGGCTTACCGAAACCCCGCGCAAATACGGATTTCACGGAACGATAAAACCGCCGTTTCACCTCGCCCCTGGCCAAACGGGCGCGCAATTGCTAGACGCCGCGCAGGACCTCTGCGCCACCTTCCCGGCCTTCACCGCCGACGGGTTGACCCTGTCCCGCCTTGGCGGGTTCCTCGCCCTGACCCTGACGGACAACACCCCCAAAATGTCCGAACTTGCAGCACTTTGCGTCAAAGGCCTCGATCGCTTCCGCGCAGAACCCGACAAAAAGGAAACCGCACGGCGCCGGGCGCGCGGCCTGACACCGCGACAGGACGCCCTCTTGTCCCGATGGGGCTACCCCTACGTCATGGAAGAATTCCGGTTTCACATGACGCTGAGCAAACGCATGACAGAC
>JBOEGP010000017.1:0-33440 GCA_050633485.1 Pseudooceanicola sp. | reverse complement strand
CCAATTGATTAACAGTCAACTGCTCTACCGCTGAGCTACGCCGGAACTGGGGGCCGTATAGCAATAGCCCTTGCGTCGGGCAAGGGCCAAACGGGGACATTGTTGTGGTTTTTTGCCTTCGTTACCCGACGCGCGCAAAGACGGTTTCAGCGGTCAGGGGGCCCTGCGGTTCGACAAGGGATTTACCCATAAGATCAATAAGATGTGCAAGGACGTTGCGTGCGGCGGCGGGCAGCATCTGGCGCGGAATATCGGTATAGATACGTTCGGCCAGCGCGGGTGCGTTTGACGGGCCATCGCCAAGGGCTTCGATGATCGCGGCCTCACGGGTCTTGCGGTGTGCGATCAGCCAATCGATCCGGGCAACCGGGTCTTCGACCGGGGCGCCGTGGCCGGGCAACAAAAGCTTGGGCGCGCGGTCCCGCAGAACGGCGCAAGAGCGCATGAAATCGGTCAGGTCACCATCGGGCGGGGACACGATTGACGTGGCCCATCCCATAACAAGGTCGCCTGCGAAAACAGTGCCTTGCGCGTCAAAGATCATGTGATTGCCAAAGTGGCCTGGCGTCCAGACAGCGGTCACGCTCCAGCCGTCGCCTTTGATCTCTTCTCCGTCCGCCAGGGTGATGTCGGGCACGAAATCCGGGTCTGCGCCTTCGCCACCGCCAATTTCCCCCGCGGCGGCAAGGCGTTGCATCACCTCGGACTGGCCCGCAAATGCGTCGCCATAGGCGAGAATCGGCGCGCCTGTCTCGCGTGCCAAAGCGCGGGCCAGGGGCGAGTGATCGCCATGCGCATGGGTCACGAGGATATGGGTGATCGTTTCGCCCGGCGCAGTGGACCCCAGGATGGCGTCCAGGTGATCCTCGTCATGAGGGCCGGGGTCGATCACGGCAACGCCGCCGCCCTGGCCCAGAATATAAGTGTTGGTGCCGCGATAGGTGAACGCCGACGCGTTGCCGCACAACAGCCGCCGCACACCGGGCGCGACGTCAATGGGGCGGCCAACGGGTGGGTCAAAATCGTCGGGGGCTTGCATGGCGGCTTCCTTCCTTGGGGGTGCGGGCGTAGGTTTAGTCTATGATGCTGGCTTGGCTCAAACGATATGTGCCGCGCGGCCTGATCGGGCGCGCAACGCTGACCATGATCCTTCCGGTCGTGGTGGTCCAGCTTGTCGTGTCGATCGTCTTCATTCAACGTCATTTCGAGGATGTGACAGAACAGATGACAACGGGGGTCAGTCACGAACTGGACCTGCTGTTGTCCGCCGCCCCCGACATTGACGGCCTGCCGCCCGCCGCGATCAGCGGGCCGCTTCAGATCGATGTGGGCCGTGTCACCCCAGAGGATGTGCCCAAAGTGGACCGGCGCCCGTGGTACGATCTGTCAGGGGCCGTCGTGATCCGCACGCTGGCCGCGTTGCAGCCGCGATTGCTGGCGGTGGCGCTGGATCAGAAATACGAGGTCTGGGTGTACCTGGATACCGATCAGGGGCCGGTTTCCGTGATGTTTGACCGGCGCCGCGTTTCCGCGTCTAACCCGCACCAACTTCTTGTGAATATGGTGTTTTTCGGGGCTTTGATGACCGCGATCGGGTATGTTTACCTGCGCAATCAACTGCGCCCGATCACCAAACTGGCCGGGGTCGCGGCCGCCTTTGGGCGTGGTCAAAACCTGCCCTACCGCCCCGACGGCGCGACCGAGGTGCGGGCCGCAGGGCAGGCGTTTGTGGATATGCGCAATCGGATTGAACGCTATGTCGATCAACGCACGATGATGCTGTCCGGGGTCAGTCATGATCTGCGCACCCCGTTGACCCGCCTTCGGCTTGGCCTGTCGATGCTGGATGACGATGAAAACCGCAAACCGATGGAACGTGATCTGGACGATATGCAGGAGATGATCGAAGGCTATTTGTCTTTTGCCCAGGGCATGGCCGATGACACGCCGGAATCGGTCGATCCGGTCGCCCTGGTCAAAGACATCGTTCAGGCCGCCCAAAGGGGCGGCAAGGCGGTGCATCTGGCCCAGGCCGACGGCACGGGCGAGGTCGGGTTGCGCGTGGCCGCGATCCGGCGGGCGGTCGAAAACCTGATCGGCAATGCGGTGCGCTATGGCACGCGGGCCGAGGTTTCAGTGACACTGGCCGACCGCAGCCTGCGCATCCGGGTCGAAGACGATGGCCCCGGCATCGCAGAAGAGGATCGCGACGCGGCGATGCGCCCGTTTCACCGTCTTGACCCGGCGCGTAATCAGGACAAGGGCGGCGGCGTCGGGTTGGGCCTGTCGATTGCTGCGGATGTGGCGCGCGGACATGGCGGGGTTCTGCGCCTTGGGGTCAGTGACCGGCTGGGCGGTTTGCTGGCCGATCTTGTGATCGCGCGGTGACTGACCAATGGGGCGTGCGCCATGTCGCAAAGAATGCGGCGGCGGCGCAGAATTGGCAGGATTGGTAGGCCCGGCAGGATTTGAACCCGCAACCAAAGCGTTATGAGCGCTCTGCTCTAACCGTTGAGCTACAGGCCCGCCGAGGACTGGATAGGCGGGCGGGGCGGTCTGGTCAACTGCAATGGAACCGGGCGCATCGAACGCACCTTTGGGCGATGGCCAACACCCGGGCCGCCGCGCGATCAATCATGCCTCGGGATGCGCGGCCATCCCATGCCCGCCAGCCCGCCACGCCGCGCGGCTGGATGCCCGATGCCCGCCATGCGAACCGGCCTAGCGGCCCTGAATTGCCCATATCTGCTGAATGGAATGGCGCGCTTGCCTCGTCATGCCGGCGATGGTCTGCTGCGCCAAATGCCGCAAGGGGAGACGCGCAAGATGACCGGATTCAGCAAACACAGCGTGGGTGACATTGAGGTCATCGTGCTTGAGGACGGGCATTCGCGCGCGCCCAACAGCCTATTTCCGTTGCACGATATGGAAAAGGCGCGCGCCGCCGCCGCACAGGCGGGGGATACCTATGATGGTGAAACGGCCTATGTCCCGATCAACGCCTTTGTCATTCGCGCAGGCGACACCGTTGCCATTGTCGATGCCGGAAGCCCGCCGGATTACCTGCCAACCACCGGGGGTTTCCCAAATGCGCTTGCCGCGGCCGGGGTCGCCCCGGACGAGGTGACCCATTTGATCATGACCCATCTTCATGTGGATCACGTGGGCGGCATGGTCGATGCCGCTGGAAACGCGGTTTTTGCCAATGCCGAACTCGTCTCGGGGCAGGGCGAATGGGACCATTTCCAGAATGATGACTTCATGGGGAAACTGGGCAAACGTGCCCTGGCATCATTCATGTCATCACGCCGGGCGATCACGCCCTATGCCGATCGCCGCCGCGACATCAGTGGTGAAACAGAGGTCGTGCCGGGCATTTCCATGATCCCGCTGCCGGGGCATACGCCGGGGCATTCGGGTGTTCATATCACCGATGGCGATCAACAATTGCTGATCTGGGGCGATACGATCCATAGCGAAACCTTTCAGATGGCCGAACCGGATTGGGGCGTTCTATTTGACGTGGACGGCGATCAGGCGCGCGCCACGCGCAAACGCATCTTTGACCGGGTTGCCAGCGACGGGCTGACAGTGACAGGCCCCCATGTGCGCGGCCCCGGCTTTTGTCAGGTTGAACGGATGAAACAGGGCTATCGGCTGGTGCGCGACACCTGATCGCGGCAAATCGGCCTTTGTCCCGTTCCGGGTGGCATTGGCATGCCGCGCCCCGTGGACTCCGCGGCCAACCTGTTCTATCGCAGGCCCCAAATCACCGGAGGGCGGGCGATGAGCGGCAAAAATGGCATCACCTACGCGGATGCAGGCGTAGATATTGACGCGGGCAATGCCCTGGTCGAACGGATCAAACCCGCGGCGGCGCGCACCAAACGCCCCGGAACCATGTCCGGCCTTGGCGGGTTTGGCGCGTTGTTTGACCTTAAGGCGGCAGGTTATAGCGACCCGGTTCTGGTCGCTGCAACGGATGGGGTTGGCACCAAGCTGCGGATCGCCATCGACACGGGCCATGTGGATGGTGTTGGCATCGACCTGGTCGCGATGTGCGTAAACGATCTGGTCTGTCAGGGCGCAGAGCCTTTGTTTTTCCTTGATTATTTCGCCACCGGAAAATTGTCGGTCGATATGGGCGCCCGCGTGGTCGAAGGCATCGCCGAAGGTTGTGTGCGCTCTGGTTGTGCGCTGATCGGTGGTGAAACGGCGGAAATGCCCGGCATGTACCCCGAGGGCGATTTCGACCTTGCCGGGTTTGCTGTCGGGGCGATGGAACGCGGCGCGGACCTGCCCAAGGATGTCGCGGCAGGCGATGTTTTGTTGGGCTTGGCCAGCGACGGTGTGCATTCCAACGGCTATTCACTGGTGCGCAAGCTGGTCGAGATGTCGGGCCTTGGCTGGGACGCACCCTGTCCCTGGGGGCCGGGCACATTGGGCGCGGCGCTGCTGACACCAACCCGCCTTTACGTGAAATCCGCATTGGCGGCCGTTCAGGCGGGCGGCGTGCATGCCCTGGCCCATATCACGGGCGGCGGTCTGACAGAAAACCTGCCCCGTGTCGTGCCGGGCGCGGACATCGATCTGACATCATGGACCCTGCCACCGGTGTTTGGCTGGATGCGCGATACCGGCGGGCTGGACACGGGTGAAATGCTGAAAACCTTTAACAGCGGCATCGGCATGGTGATCGTTGTGGACCCTGATCGCGCCGATGCCATCGCCGCGCTGCTGGGTGAGCATGGCGAAACCGTTGCCCGGCTTGGCAGTGTGACAGACGACGGCAAGGTCACGTATCGGGGCGCCCTTTCGTGACCAAACGGGTCGCTATTCTGGTGTCCGGCGGCGGTTCGAACATGGTCAAGCTGGTCGAAAGCATGGGCGGTGATCACCCCGCACGCGCCGTTCTGGTGATGTCCAACGACCCTGACGCCCAAGGGCTGATCAAGGCGCGCGAACTGGGCATTCCCACCGCCGCGGTTGATCACAAACCGTTCAAAGGTGACCGCGCGGCGTTTGAGGCGGCGTTGAACATCCCGCTTGCGGCAGCACAGCCTGATATCATTTGCCTGGCCGGGTTCATGCGTGTTCTGACCGAAGATTTCGTGCGCCGCTGGCAGGGCAAGATGATCAATATTCACCCATCGCTTCTGCCGAAATACCGTGGGCTGCATACCCATGCCCGCGCCCTGGCCGAAGGCGACACAGAAGCCGGCTGTTCGGTTCACGAGGTCACTGCCGAACTGGACGACGGGCCGATCCTGGGGCAGGCGCGTGTGCCGATCCTGCCGGGTGATACGGCCGAAACCCTTGCCGCGCGGGTGCTGGTGCAGGAACACCTGTTGTATCCGATGGTATTGCGCAGGTTTGCAACAGGCGAAAAAGGGTTGCTGACCTTGACCTGACTTTGGGGCCGGTCGGCTTTTCATTCACATTGCGTTCGGCTATATCCGCGTGATCGGGCGGGGTCCGTGCAGACAAAAAACCATGGGTCCAGATGAAGACACTGACGACGACCGCCGAACTTGCCGACTATTGTGCCCAGGCCGCGAAATGCGCCTATGTCACGGTCGATACGGAATTCCTGCGCGAACGCACCTATTATTCCCAGCTGTGCCTTGTTCAATTGGCCATGCCCGGTACGGACGATACCGGCGCGGTGCTGGTTGATCCGCTGGCCGACACCATGTCGCTGGAACCGCTGCATGAATTGTTCCGCAACACCGATGTGGTCAAGGTGTTTCATGCCGCCCGTCAGGATCTAGAGATTTTTCAGGTCGATGCCGGTGTCATCCCTGAACCATTGTTCGACACCCAGGTTGCCGCAATGGTGTGCGGGTTTGGCGAACAGGTTGGATATGAAACGCTGGTCAAAAAGATCGCGCGCCAACCGCTTGATAAATCATCGCGCTTTACCGATTGGTCGCGCCGCCCCTTGTCGGATGCGCAAAAGACCTATGCCTTGGCCGATGTTACCCATCTGCGCCAGATCTATGAATTCCTTGATACCCAGATCAAGAAAAACGATCGCCAGAAATGGGTCGCAGAAGAGCTTAAGATCCTCACAAACCCCGAAACCTATATCGTGCGCCCCGAAGATGCGTGGAAACGTGTGCGCACGCGCACCAGCTCTGGTAAATTCCTGGCCGTCCTGCGTGAGCTGGCAAAATTCCGCGAAGGCTTTGCCCAGGATCGCAACGTGCCCCGCAACCGGGTGTGCAAGGACGACGCGCTTGTCGAACTCGCTTCTACGAAACCGCAGAACCTGAACGAATTGGGGCGGTCGCGCCTGTTGCTGCGCGAAGCGCGCAAGGGCGACATCGCCGAAGGCATCCTTGCCGCCGTTCAGGCCGGTATCGCCTGCGCGCCCGAAGATTACCCAAAGGTCGATACAAGCCGCGACAAGATGCAGGTGAACCCGGCACTGGCCGATCTTTTGCGCGTGCTGCTTAAGGCAAAAAGCGACTCGGCCGGTGTGGCCGCACGCCTGATTGCGCCGACGTCAGACCTGGACGCGATTGCGGCCGGATATCGTGATGTGCCCGCGCTGTCCGGCTGGCGCAAAGAAGTGTTCGGTGACGATGCCCTGCGGCTGTGCAACGGCGAGGTGGCGCTGGCCGTGCGCGGCGCACAGGTCGGGATTGTCGAACTTTAGACACCGGTTCGATCCCAGCTCGATCCCAGCTCGATCCCGGTTTTGACCCGGCCCCGGCGGCCCAAATGGGCGGCACCCATTGTCATCAACACAATCCGCCGCGCGCGAAATTCGCTGTCACGATCCCGTTGGTATGTGATGCCGCAGGGGGGCGTTAACGGCGTGTCGTTAGGGTGTTGCGTTTGCCCGCCACGCTGATTTGGCGCACCCCGGCAAGTTGATCGTCACTCAGCGAATGAGCGGCCACGATGCGCCGGCTCGCGTCATTGCCGACGCGCAATCGCCCGCGCGGCAATTTGGCCCGCAATGTATAGGCCAGCACACCTTTGACCGGCAAATCATCGAATGTCGCAGGTTCCACCACGACCTCGTATGACCCTTGCGCCGCGGCCAATGCTTCGATCCGCAGGATCGCGCCTCCGGGGATGCGTTCGACGGTCAGTCGAGTGATCTGGTCCACCGCTGGTCCGGCATAGGCCGCCCGCCCAGAGGAAAATACGCCGCCGCGCCGATTTGGAATCAGCGGGTTTGTAGAAACCGGCGCGTTTTCGCTGGATTGTCCGCGACCGAACCAATTGAGGGGATTAAAGCGCGACGACCCACACCCCCCAAGTACGAGAGTCGAGATCAGTACCACCGCAATACTCTTGCGCATCATGTCAGGCCCTTGCGTCGCTTGGTCCCCATCGGGTTACCCCATCACATCGGTGTTGAAAAGTCGCAAGCGACCCCGCCGGGTCTGGACCTTGTAGCCTGTCACCCATAACAACCCCGCAACAGGAGGGCCGGACATGGCGCAAGCAGCATTCGAAGACATCGTTGCGGATTTCGAATTCCTTGAGGATTGGGAAGACCGGTATCGCCATGTGATCGACATGGGCAAGGCGATGGACCCGCTTGACGACGCGTTGAAAACCCCAACGACCAAGGTGGACGGATGTGCCAGCCAGGTCTGGCTGCACCCAAGGATTGACGGCGGCGTGTTCACCTTTGACGGCGACAGCGATGCGTTGATCGTGCGGGGGCTGATCGCGGTGCTGCGCGCGCTTTATAACGGCCTGCCGGTTGCACAAGTGCAAGGCGTGGATGCAGGCGGCGAACTGGCACGGCTTGGGCTTCAGGATCATCTGTCGGCGCAGCGTTCCAACGGATTGCGCGCGATGATCCAACGGATCCGCGAAACAGCGGCGGCGGCAGAGGCCGGCTGAACGCCAGTTACGGGGGCCATCGCGGCGTATCTGGCCGGGCGCGATGCCTGCCCATTAGGCCGCCGCCCTTCGCGCGATTGACGCCGCAAAACCACCCATCGCGGTTGCGCGATCAGTCCGCCAACATCCATGTTCCCTGTGGCCAAAAGGCGTGAAACGCAAAGGCGAACATCACGTCATGCGCCACATCGGCCCCGGCCGCGTCGGTCACGCGGATCATCCCGACATCGCGGCCCTTGGTGACATCGCGACTGTCCAAGGACGAGGCCATGCCGCCCGACCAGGTCAGGGTCACCCCGGCCTCTGACAGCGTTCCGGCATCGCGGATGCGGGTCAACGGCCAGGCCCGGTCACCCACCCGGACAACACGCGACAGGGGCAAAATGCCATGGGGCGGATTTTCCCCGTTATACAGGAATGGATTGGCCGACGTATCATAGCCCACATAGGGGTTGGACCCATAGGCGCGCTGCCAGGCCACAGGTTCGGCCATTACCAACCCGTTCGGATTTGCGGTGCGAAAGGCGCCCCAGCTTTCCATGCGGGCCGGCAGCGCCTTGAGCGTTTTCCCGGTATGCAACCCAACGATGCCCCGCGCTGTGGCCTGTTGCCACCAGCTTTCGGTTTGGCGATCAAACATCACCATATCCGAATTGCGCAGCAACCCGCTGACCCCGAAATTCAACACCTCGCCGCTGACGCGGCGGTCAAATACCATCGCGGAATTGCACAAGGGGCAAAAGGTGACGGCAACCGGCACGCCGCCGATCACATCATTGGCGATTTCGTGCCACAACAGATATCGGATCGGGTAGGCGCGCGGGGTTTGTCCGGCAATCAGCACCGTCAGCACCGCTTCGGAATCGCCCAGGGCCTTGTCCTTGGCCACGGGCATCATCAGCGGATCGTCGATGGCCGGGATGCCATCCTTGGCCGGTCCGCCGGACATGACGGTGCCAAGGTCGATCTCGCTCTTGGTGAAATCGGTGTCAGGCCACGCCCGTTTCAAGAATGGATTTTCGGCCCATAACGCGCCCGCGCCAATCAGCCAAAGTGCCACGCCCGTGGCCATCGTTTTCGCAAACATCTGCGCCCCCTCCCATCGGTTGACCGAAGTATCAGGGGCGCAGCGCTGTCTGCACAGGCCCTTGTCGGGGGCCTGACGTGATCGTGAAGGCGCGTCAGTCGGTGACGGTGACCGTGACCATGCGATCCGGCGCGCCCGTAACTGTCCCGCTGCGGCCCTGTCCACGCTTGATCGCGTCCACCACATCCATGCCTTCGGTGACACGGCCAACAACCGTGTATTGCCCGTTCAGATGGGGGGCAGGGGCGAACATGATGAAGAATTGCGAATTCGCGCTGTCAGGGTCCGAACTGCGGGCCATGCCAACGACGCCGCGGCCGAAATCTTCGTTCGAAAACTCGGCCTTGAGGTCGGGCATGTCGGACCCGCCGGTGCCGGCGCGGCGCATGTCGCCACCGTCACGGGCATGTTGCACGTCGCCGGTCTGGGCCATGAAACCTTCGATCACGCGGTGAAACCACACGCCGTCATAGGCGCCGCTTTCGGCCAGTGTTACGATGCGTTCGACGTGACCGGGCGCTACATCTTCCAAAAGGTCGATGTGGATCGTGCCATTGGCCTGACCGCTGATTTCAATATCCAGACCGCTGGCCAGCGCGGGCAGGGCGGCAAACCCCGCACCCGCCAAGGCCAGGGCCGTGATCACGGATTTAGTCAGCATCAGCAGCAACCTTTACGGAAATCATACGGTCCGGCGACGCGGGCGGCTCGCCGCGGGTGATCGCATCAACGTGGTCCATACCTTCGATCACGCGACCATAAACGGTGTATTGGCCGTTCAGGAAATGGTTGTCCCCAAAGTTGATGAAGAATTGCGAATTCGCGGAATTGGGGTTTTGCGACCGGGCCGCGCCCAATGTGCCGCGATCGTGGGGCAGGCTTGAGAATTCCGCCGGAAGGTCGGGCATGTCGGACCCGCCTGTGCCCGCCATGCGGAGGTTGAAATCCTGTTCCATATTGCCGTGCTGAACATCGCCGGTCTGGGCCATGAACCCGTCGATCACCCGGTGAAAGGCAACATTGTCATAAGCGCCCGCGCGGGCCAGTTCTTTCATCCGTGCGGTGTGTTCTGGGGCCACATCGGCCAAAAGCTCGATCGTGACTGTGCCACCTTTGAGTTCCAGCAGGATGGTGTTTTCGGGATCCTTGATCTCGGCCATTGGGTGCTCCTTTTCGCGTTTGTGCAAAACCCTTAAGAGACATGTGGCGGAATGCCAAGGCACACCCGGTTGACCCTTGGGCGATCAGCCGCCATGAAGCGCAAAACGCGCGGTGACAAAGGGAAACGGCATGACGTGGATGACGCTGGACGACTTGGACCTGAATGGCAAACGTGTGCTTGTTCGCGTGGACATAAATGTTCCGGTTGAAAAAGGTGTCGTCACCGACGCCACGCGGATCGAACGGATCGTTCCCACGCTGCGCGATATTCTGGACAAGGGCGGCAAGCCAATCCTGTTGGCGCATTTCGACCGGCCCAAGGGCAAGGTTGTCCCGGCGATGAGCCTGAGGGTGACTTTGTCCACCCTGCGCGCGGCGCTTGGCCGTCAGGTGGTCTTTGTGGAAACCCTGGAAGCTTTGGAAACCGGCACCGAAGAACAAAATGCGGCTGAGATCCTGTTGCTTGAGAATGTGCGGTTTCATCCCGGAGAAGAGGCGAATGATCCGGACTTTGCCGCCCGCCTTGCCAGGTTGGGAGATGTCTATTGCAACGATGCGTTTTCCGCCGCGCACCGCGCCCATGCGTCAACCGAAGGGGTGGCGCATTTGCTGCCCGCCTGTGCCGGGCGGTTGATGCAGGCCGAGCTTGAGGCGCTGGAAGCGGCCCTTGGCAAACCCGAACGCCCCGTTGTTGCGGTGGTGGGCGGCGCCAAGGTTTCGACCAAGCTGGACCTGCTGGGCAACCTTGTCGAAAAGGTGGATCACGTTGTTATCGGTGGCGGCATGGCCAACACGTTTCTGGCCGCGCGTGGCATTGATGTTGGCAAGTCGCTGTGTGAACACGATATGACGGAAACTGCCGAAAATATCCGCCTCAAGGCGTTGGACCTGGGATGTTCGATTGTCCTGCCGTCGGACGTGGTGGTGGCCCGCGAATTTCGCGAAAACGCCCCGAGCGAGGTCGTCGGCGCGGGGGAATGTCCGGCGGATGCGATGATCCTGGATGCCGGGCCGGAAAGTGTTGCCCGGATCGAAGACCTGTTTGCCAATGCCAAAACCGTCATTTGGAATGGCCCCCTTGGCGCGTTTGAAATCGCGCCATTTGACAGCGCGACCAATGCCGCCGCCGCCGCCGCCGCGCGGCTGACCAAGGCGGGCCATCTGGTGTCGGTCGCCGGGGGCGGTGACACGGTGGCCGCGTTGAACAAGGCGGGTGCGGGGGATGATTTCACCTATATCTCGACCGCGGGGGGCGCATTCCTGGAGTGGATGGAGGGCAAGACCCTTCCCGGTGTGGCCGCATTGGGCGGCTAGCACGGTTTGGGCCGGTTCGGCAGGGATTGCGCGCGGCTGTTAGCGTCACCAGAATTGCAACTGTAGGTCCCCTCGCCTAGAAGGCGGGTCAGGGGCCGTTTGGCCCGTTAACGTGGATATTTCAGGGCAAAGTGATCATGGCGAACAAAGACCAAGCAGAGCAGATGCGCAATTCCGGCGGCTTTATCGCGGCTCTGGATCAAAGTGGCGGGTCAACGCCCAAGGCATTGGGGCTTTACGGTATCAAGGAAGGGGCCTGGTCCAGCGACGAGGAAATGTTCGGCCTGATCCACGATATGCGCGCCCGGATCATCAAATCGCCTGCGTTTTCAGGCGACAAGGTGATTGGCGCGATCCTGTTTGAACGCACGATGGACGGGTCCATCGACGGCACCCCAACCGCGCAATACCTGTGGGAACAACGCAACGTTGTGCCAATCCTGAAGGTGGACAAGGGGTTGGCGGACGAGGCCGACGGCGTGCAGGTGATGAAACCGATGCCGGACCTGGACGCATTGCTGACGCGCGCGGTGGCCAAGGGGATTTTCGGAACAAAAATGCGCTCGGTGATCAATGCCGCGTCCGCCAGCGGCATCAAGGCCGTCGTTGCCCAGCAATTCGAGGTTGGCAAGCAGATCCTGGGCCACGGATTGGTCCCGATCATCGAGCCGGAAGTGACCATCACGATTGCCGACAAGGCCGCCGCCGAGGACCTGTTGCGCGATGCCATCGCCGCCGAATTGGACGCGCTGGCGGATGATCAGCAGGTGATGTTGAAACTGACGCTGCCCGAGGTGACAAACCAGTACAAATCCCTGGTTGATCACCCGCGGGTGATGCGTGTCGTGGCCCTGTCCGGCGGATATGCCCGGGATGAAGCCAATCGTCGCCTTTCGGAAAATACCGGTGTGATCGCATCGTTTTCGCGCGCCTTGACCGAGGGGCTGTCGGCGGGGCAATCGGATGCGGAATTCGATGCGACGCTGGCCGGAACCATCGACAGCATCTATCGTGCCTCGATTGCCGGCTGATCGGGTCCTGACCTAGGCCGGGCCGGGGCTCTGCCCCGGACCCCGAAGTATTTATGGAAAGATGAAGGGCTGTGCCGGGCAAGGGCGCGGCCCTTTGGCATTTTTTCCCAAAGGGGATTCACTTTGCGAATCACCTGTGGCATTCTGTTGGAACCCGCCCGTCAGAGGCGGGGTATGAGGCAGAAAATGACAATCGGCAGGCGTCCCGCTGTTGGAGCGGTGATCTTCTTTTTTGTGGTGTTCAGTTTGGGGCTTTATTTCACCTTTGCCGCTGTGCAGGGGGATTACGGGCTGTTTCGGCGCGCGGAAATCATTGCGGAGCGGGACGTGTTGCACGCGCGTCTGGATCGTCTGAATGCCGACGTGGCGCGTATGGAGAACCTGACGCGGCGGTTGTCGGACGATTATCTGGACCTTGATCTGTTGGATCAACAGGCGCGCGACGTGTTGGGCATGGTGCGCAGCGACGAGATTGTCATTCGCTAATCGGTATTTCGGGTGGGCGTGACAGGCGCACGGGCGGTTTTGGCGCACGTGTGAGGATTCCCTTTGCTTCGAGGTCAAGGTGGACGCATTTGAGCCACCAGCCGGCCGTGGCGCCACCGGGGAAATGCATGTGCGACAGGTGCGGATCAAGGGCCTGGCGCAGGGCCTTGATCGTCATTGGGGCGTCACCGGGGGCGATGGCGGCGAGGATCGCGGATTTCATCGCTTCGTATTTCGCGCTGTCCACCCGGGTCACGAGGCCCGGGTGATTGACGTTTTCGACGGTTGTTTTTGTGGTCATCCCGTGCCCCGTCCGGGTGAAATGCCCCGGTAGATCAGATTGCTTTAAATTCACTCTCGCATGACGTTGGCGAATGGTGTAGTAGATAGTTTAATGCTAAATCATTTTTGGGAGGGGCGCGATCATGGCGACCCGTAAGACTGCCGCAAAGCCCAAGGCATCCGCCAAGGAGCTGGAGCAATATTACCGCGACATGCTGTTGATCCGCCGGTTCGAGGAAAAGGCCGGCCAGCTGTATGGAATGGGGCTGATTGGCGGGTTTTGCCACCTGTATATCGGCCAGGAGGCGGTTGTTGTCGGGCTTGAGGCCGCGGCGGAGGAGGGTGACAAGCGTGTCACATCCTACCGTGATCATGGGCATATGTTGGCCTGTGGCATGGATGCAAATGGCGTGATGGCCGAGCTGACGGGCCGGATCGGCGGTTATTCCAAGGGCAAGGGCGGGTCGATGCACATGTTCAGCCGGGAAAAGCATTTCTATGGCGGGCATGGCATTGTTGGCGCGCAGGTGCCGATTGGCGCCGGGTTGGCATTCGCTGACAAATATCAGGACAATGGCCGGGTGACATTCACCTATTTCGGCGACGGCGCGGCCAATCAGGGCCAGGTGTACGAAACGTTCAACATGGCGTCCCTTTGGAAATTGCCGGTGATTTTCGTGATCGAAAACAACCAATATGCCATGGGCACCGCACAGAGCCGATCCACATCGACGGATGACATTTACACCCGCGGACAACCATTTGGAATTCCCGGTGAAATGGTGGATGGCATGGATGTTCTTGCGGTCAAGGCCGCGGGCGAAAAGGCCGTGGCGCATTGCCGCGCGGGCAAGGGGCCATACATCCTTGAGGTCAAGACGTACCGGTATCGCGGGCATTCGATGTCCGATCCGGCGAAATACCGGACCCGCGAAGAAGTGCAGAAAATGCGTGCGGAAAAAGACGCGATCGAACATGTGCGAGAGCTTTTGATCTCGGGCAAGCATGCGAGCGAAGATGACCTGAAGGCCATCGACAAGGAGATCAAGGATATCGTCAACAAATCCGCCGATTTCGCCCGTGAAAGCCCCGAGCCGGACGAAGCCGAATTGTGGACGGACATCTATTCCCAAACCCCGCCAGTCGCAGCGGAGGGCTGAGCGATGTCCACGGTACATGTTGAAATTCAGGTCAGCGACCTGGGCGCGGGCAAGGCGTTTTATGGCGCCATTCTGGGTTGGCAATTCGAACAAATGGGCGACATGGACTATTTCCTGATCATAGGTCAGGGGATCGGGCCGGGGCAGCCTGTCACCGGCGGGCTGTTGTTGCGCAATGGCCCCGTGCCAGCCGAAGGCACACCGCCCCGTGGTGCGCTGTGCACATTTCAGGTGAACGACGTCGATGCGGCCTATGCCAAGGCGTTGTCACTGGGCGGCGGCGAAGGTTTTCCGCCCGAAGATTATCCCGGCGTTGGCCGGGTCTGCGCATGCGAAGACGGTCATGGAAACCTGTTCGGCATGATCCAGTCGGCCAAGGAGACAGAATAAGATGCCCACAGAAATCCTGATGCCCGCGCTGTCCCCGACGATGGAGGAAGGCACGCTTGCCAAGTGGTTGGTCAAAGAAGGCGACAGCGTCACCTCTGGCGATATCTTGGCCGAGATTGAAACCGACAAGGCGACGATGGAGTTTGAGGCGGTCGATGACGGTGTGATCGGGAAAATCCTGATCGCCGAAGGCACGGAAGGCGTGAAAGTGAACACCGCCATTGCCGTGCTGTTGGACGATGGCGAAAGCGCGGATGACATTGCGGTGTCGGCGCAACCCGCCGCCGCCCCTGAACAGCCGGCGGCCGCGGCGAACACCGCCCCGGCGACGCCGAAACCGGCGGCACCTGCCGCACCTGCGCCCGACATCAGCCCGGATTGGCCCGAGGGCACCGAGGTGAAAACCCAAACCGTGCGCGAGGCCCTGCGCGACGCCATGGCCGAAGAAATGCGCCGCGATCCCAGCGTGTTCCTGATGGGCGAAGAAGTGGCCGAATACCAGGGTGCCTATAAGGTGTCGCAAGGGTTGCTGGACGAATTTGGCAGCAAACGGGTGATCGACACGCCAATCACCGAACATGGGTTTGCCGGGATCGGTGTTGGTGCGTCCTTTGGTGGTCTGCGCCCGATCGTGGAATTCATGACGTTTAACTTTGCCATGCAAGCCATTGATCACATTATCAACTCGGCGGCCAAAACGCTCTATATGTCTGGTGGCCAGATGGGCGCGCCCATGGTGTTTCGCGGCGCCAACGGCGCGGCCGCGCGGGTTGGGGCGCAACACAGTCAGGATTACGCCGCCTGGTATGCAATGATCCCCGGCCTGAAGGTCGCGATGCCCTATACGGCGGCAGACGCCAAGGGCCTGTTGAAAAGCGCCATTCGTGATCCCAACCCGGTGATTTTCCTTGAAAACGAAATCCTGTACGGGCGCGCCTTTGATGTGCCTGTGATGGAGGATTTCACAATTCCTTTCGGCAAGGCACGTATCGCCCGGAGCGGTGGCGATGTAACCATCGTCAGCTTT
This sequence comes from Pseudooceanicola sp., assembly GCA_050633485.1. Taxonomy (GTDB): domain Bacteria; phylum Pseudomonadota; class Alphaproteobacteria; order Rhodobacterales; family Rhodobacteraceae; genus Pseudooceanicola. Next base: position 17,633 of record JBOEGP010000017.1, on the reverse strand, counting down.
GGCATCGGGATGAGTTATGCCATGCAAGCGGCTGAAAAGTTGGCAGAAGACGGGATCGAGGCCGAGGTGATCGACCTGCGCACATTGCGCCCCATCGATTATGACACGGTGATCGCCAGCGTGATGAAAACCAACCGCTGCGTCACCGTCGAAGAAGGGTTCCCGGTTGGGTCCATCGGCAATCATATCGGTGCCACGATCATGCAGCGCGCGTTCGATTATCTGGACGCGCCAGTGATCAATTGCGCCGGCAAGGACGTGCCAATGCCCTATGCCGCGAACCTTGAAAAACTAGCGCTGGTGACGACCGAAGAGGTTGTCGCGGCGGTTCACCAAGTGACCTATCGCTGAGGAGCGCGCGAAATGGCAATTGAAATCCTGATGCCCGCCCTGTCCCCAACGATGGAAGAAGGCACGCTTGCCAAGTGGTTGGTCAAAGAGGGCGACACGGTGTCATCCGGCGATCTGCTGGCCGAGATCGAGACAGACAAGGCGACGATGGAATTCGAAGCGGTGGACGAGGGCGTGATCGGTAAGATCCTTGTTCCCGAGGGGACAGAAGGCGTCAAAGTGAATGTCGCCATCGCCATGCTGCTTGAGGATGGAGAGAGCGCATCGGACATCGCACAGGGCGCGTCCGCGCCGGTTTCCGCCCCAGAGGCCCAATCCGCACAACCGTCCGACGCATCCGCCGATCCGGCCCCGGCCGCAGCATCCGCGGCACCAGGTGCCGCACCGGCGGCCCCGCAAGCATCCGATGGCACGCGCGTCTTTGCCTCTCCGCTTGCGCGGCGCATCGCCAAGGACAAGGGGATCGACCTGACGGCATTGTCGGGGTCAGGGCCGCATGGTCGTATCGTGCGCGCGGATGTTGATGGGGCCAAACCGGGCACCGCGCCGGTCGCCGCAACGGCGTCTGCTTCTGCCGTGGCCACCGGCGCAACCACCTCCATGCCCGCAGGTCCGTCCACGGATGCCGTTCTCAAGATGTACGCGGATCGCGACTATACCGAAGTCACGCTCAACGGCATGCGCAAAACGATTGCCGCCCGCCTGACCGAAGCCAAGCAGACAATCCCGCATTTCTATCTGCGCCGTGACATTCGCCTTGACGCTTTGCTGGCGTTCCGCGGGACATTGAACAAGCAGCTGGAAAAGCGCGGGGCAAAACTGTCGGTCAACGATTTCATTATCAAGGCCTGCGCCCTTGCGCTGCAACAGGTGCCAAAGGCGAATGCGGTCTGGGCCGGTGACCGTGTTCTGCAACTGACCCCGTCGGACGTGGCCGTGGCCGTCGCGATCGAAGACGGGTTGTTCACCCCGGTGATCCGGGATTCCGACACCAAATCCCTGACGGCCCTGTCCAGCGAAATGAAGGACCTTGCCGCGCGGGCGCGCGACCGCAAGCTGGCCCCCCATGAATACCAGGGCGGCAGTTTTGCGATCTCGAACCTTGGGATGTTCGGAATCGACAATTTTGACGCGGTGATCAACCCGCCCCATGGCGCGATCCTTGCCGTTGGGGCAGGCGTGAAAAAGCCGGTCGTGGGCGATGACGGTCAGTTGGGCGTGGCAAGTGTCATGTCCGTGACGCTTTCGGTCGATCACCGGGTTATTGACGGCGCGCTTGGGGCGGAATTGTTGCAAGCCATTGTAGACAATCTGGAAAACCCGATGGCGATGCTGGCCTGATATGCACCCGACGTCGCAACGGGAAATTCCGTTCGGCGGAAAAAACCCCGCATGTGCGGCGCATTGGTCCTTTTATCCGTGCCGGTGAGGCATTAGATACATGTGAACGTTTAAGGCCCCCTAAAAAGTGGGCCACTTTCAGGGAGCTGACCCATGCTGAACAATATCGGACTTCCCGGCCTGCTGCTGATCGCTGTGGTGGTCCTGGTCCTTTTCGGCCGTGGCAAGATTTCGTCGCTGATGGGCGAAGTCGGCAAAGGCATCACCGCCTTTAAAAAGGGCGTCGATGACGGCACAAAAGAGCTGGAGAACGCCAAGGCAGAGGATGCCGTGGACGTGACCCCGGCGGAAGCTGAAAAAGACAAGGCCTAAGGCCAGAACGGGGCGCGCGGGCCATGTTCGACCTCGGCTGGACCGAGCTTTTGCTGATCGGCATTGTGGCGCTGATTGTGGTGGGTCCCAAAGACCTGCCCGTTCTGTTCCGCAATGTGGGCCGCTTTGTGGGCAAAGCCCGCGGCATGGCGCGTGAATTTTCGCGGGCCATGGAAGATGCCGCTGACGGGGCAGGCGTCAAGGACATGACCAAAACGTTGCGCAGTGCGGCCAACCCTTCGCAAATGGGGTTGGACAAGCTGAAAGAAGCGACCGATTTCAAGAATTGGACGCCCGAGAGCGCGACCGGAAAACTGGCCGAAGAGCGCGCCGAAGCGGCCAAGAAAATTCACGCCGCAGCGGCCGAAAAGGCGACACAGCGCAAGGCCGACGAAGCCGCCGAGGCATCCAAGGCGGCAAGTGACGGGGCAGGGGACGCAACAGCCAAACCCGCAACTCCGTCCAAACCGACCGCCGCAAAAGCCACGCCAAAGGCCGGGTCCACCCCCAAGGCCAACCCCAAGGCCCCGACCAAGGCCAAAGCGGCCGCCAAGCCAACAGCGAAATCTGCCGCCAAATCTGCCAGCGCCACAGCAAAGCCCAAAGCGGCGGCGACCAAGCCCAAAACCACGCGCAAGGCCCCGACCAAAGCGGCCTCTAGCCGGGCCAAACCCGCCTCCAAAGGGGCGTCTTCATGACAAACACCGATGATCTTGAGGACAGCTCAGCCCCGTTGATTGAGCATCTGGCCGAATTGCGCACGCGCCTGATCCATTCGGTCTTGGCCTTTATCGTTGGCATGGTGATCTGCTTCACCATCTGGAACCCGATTTTCAATTTTCTGACCCAACCGCTGTGTACGGCCCTGGCCGAACGCGGGCAGGTGGGCGATTGCGGCCTTATCCTGATCAAGCTTCAGGAGGGGTTCTTTGTCGCCATTTCCATCTCGCTCCTTGGCGGTTTGGTCCTGTCGTTCCCCTACATCGCCTTTCAGATGTGGCGCTTTGTGGCGCCGGGCCTTTACCGCAACGAACAAAGCGCGTTCCTGCCGTTTCTCGTGGCCTCGCCGCTTATGTTCTTTCTGGGCGCGTCCTTTGCCTTTTATGTCGTGACCCCGCTCGCCTTTGACTTCTTCCTTGGGTTCCAGCAACCGGGCAGCGTGGTTGGCGAAGGTGACACCGACAACGGCATCGCGGGCATCGCGTTCCAGGGGTCCGCGCAGGAATACCTGTCGTTGACGATCAAGTTCATCGTCGCATTTGGTTTGTGTTTTCAATTGCCTGTGCTTCTCACCCTGATGGGCAAGGCCGGGCTTGTGTCGTCCGAAGGCCTGGGCAACGTGCGCAAATATGCGGTCGTCGCCATCCTGTTGCTTGCGGCCCTTGTGACCCCACCAGATGTGATCACCCAGGTGATCCTGTTTACCGTGGTCTATGGTCTTTACGAAATCTCGATCCTCCTCGTCGCCCGTGTCGAAAAACAGCGCGAAGAACGCCTGCGTGCCGAAGGGTATTATGACGACGAAGACGATGCCGAAGACGAAGACGGCCCGGATGATGACGCCGACGAAGCCGACGATCCGATCTTTGACGAATTTGATGACGATGACGACGACGAACCAGGCACGGACGGCGATGACAAACCCAAATGAACGGATCGCGGCGGCGCTGGAACGTATGGCCCCCGCGCCCCTGGATGCGCCGGATTTCTCAACCGCCGACGCCTTCGTTTGGCATGTGAACCCGGAACGCCTTGAACCTGTCGATCGGGTGGCGCGCGTGGACCTGTCGCTGCTGATTGGCATTGATCGCTCACGCGACACGTTGCTGGCAAATACGCTGCAATTCGCCAAGGGGCTTCCCGCCAACAACGCGCTCCTCTGGGGCGCGCGCGGCATGGGAAAATCCAGCCTGGTCAAAGCGATCCACGCCGAGGTGCTGAACCGCGGGCTTGGTCTGAAAATCGTTGAACTTCAACGCGAAGACCTGCCAAGTGTCTCGCGCCTGATGATGCTGCTCGGCGCCTCGAACGACAGGTTCCTGTTGTTCTGCGATGACCTGTCATTCAGCCATGATGACGAACATTACAAATCGCTCAAGGCGGTGCTTGATGGCGGCATTTCCGGGCGCCCGGCCAATGTCCTGTTTTACGCCACCTCCAACCGCCGTCACCTCATGCCCCGCGACATGATCGAAAACGAACGCTCCAGCGCGATTAATCCCGGCGAAGCGGTTGAAGAAAAAGTATCTCTCTCAGATCGTTTCGGCCTTTGGCTTGGCTTCCACCCCTGTGATCAGGACGATTACCTCGCCATGATCCGCGGCTATTGCGATGCGCACGGCCTGACAATCGACGATGACACGCTGCGGGCCGAAGCAATCGAATGGCAGGCCACGCGCGGCGCCCGCTCGGGGCGCGTCGCATGGCAATTCTTCACCGATCTTGCCGGACGCCGCGGCATCGCACTTGACTGACCGGCACGCGGCCCGTGACACCGCCAGACCTGCGTGCCACCTGCAAGACAAACTGCCAAACCCCAGGGTTCATCTTTCCAAAAATACTTCGGGGGGACGCGGCTTGCCGCGGCGGGGGCAGAGCCCCCTGCGATCAGAAATGACCTATCGCCAACCAACTATTTCAAATAGGCGATAGGATCCGTGCTCTCCAGCCCCTTGCGGACCTCAAAATGCACATAGGGCGACGCACCTGACGGAATCTCGGCAATCTTCTGGCCGCGCGTGACCTTTTGCTTTTCCTTCACGGTGATGTTCGCGACGTTGGAATAGATCGTCAAAAGCTTGTTCTTGTGGCGCACCACAATCACATGGTTGTTGTCCGCATCCGATGTGATCGCGGCCACGTCGCCCGCATCCGCCGCAACAATGGCCGTGCCGGGGGCGGCCTTGATGTCGATCCCGTCATTCTTGCCCTTGGCATAATCGCGAATGATGCTGCCCTTGACCGGATAAACCATCGGCGCCGAAGATTTCACCGTCTGTTTGCCGATGTCGGCGGCGGGCGGCTTGGGGGCCTCGACCGCCTTGGCGATTGGGGTTGTCTTCTCGGCAGGCAGTGGTTTCGCCGCGCTCGGGGGAACCGGGGTCGGGCTGCCCACTCCGGGGTTTTGCGTGCCGGCTGCGGCCGGTTGCGCCGCGCGGCCAACATCCGCAGACACAGGGATCAACAATTGCTGCCCCTCACGTATCCGGTAATCGCTGTCCAGCCCGTTCCAATCGGCCAATGCCTTGACCGACACCTTGTATAGCCGCGCGATGGTATAGGCGGTTTCGCCCCGTGCCACCTTGTGGCGATCCGGCTCGCGCCCCGTTTGGGGTTGCGGGGTGGGGGTGGCCACCGCTGGCGTCGCCGGGGCCAAAGCTGCGGTTTGCACGCTGCGATCCCCCGCGCGATCAATTGCGCCGCCCGCGATGGACGAAATATCGGCAGTGCCCGGCGGTTGAATGGGGCCAGCCACGACCGCACCGGTTTCCGGCGACGGTTCCGCCACCCGGTCCGGAAGCGACAGCACTTCGCCCTTGCGCAGGCTGTCATCCACGCGCAACCCGTTGTGGCGCGCCAGGGCGCCGCTATCGGCGCCGATCCGTTTGGCCACATCCCCGACCGTGTCGCCGCGCCGTGCCACGACAACCTGGTAATTCGGGTAGGAAATGATGCCCCGGTCATCCGGTTTGGGGCGCTGTGTCGTGGACAGGCGCGCCGCTTCGGCTGTGCTGAACTGGTTGAAATGGCCACGCAGGTCCAAATCCATCGGCGCGGAACATCCCGCCGCCGCCAATGCCATGGTCGATACCGCCAAGCCCTTGATGGCTTTCCGGACAAAATCCGTCATCTGTCGATCCCTCACCGCCGCCCCTGTTGTTCGGGGCTTTCGTTGATGCCTGTACCCCGGTGGCAGAACACCATCGGGAAATTCCGTTCAGTCCTTGGCAAGCCCTTCCACCAGCGGCACAAACCGCACCGGGCTCAATTCGTCATACTCCAGCCCGGTTTCGCTCCGCCGGACGCGGATCAGGCTTTGCACCGTGTCAGACTGGCCCACGGGCAACACCATAATACCGCCAATCTTCAATTGCGCCAATAGGGGGCCTGGCGGGTCCTCGGCGGCGGCAGTCACAAGGATGCGATCAAACGGCGCCTGATCGGGCAGGCCATGGGATCCATCGCCCACAATCGCGGTGATATTGCTCAGATCCATGGCGTCGAATACGTCGCGCGCCTCATGCACCAGTTTGGCGTGGCGGTCGACGGTATAGACCCGGCGCGCGAGTTGGCTCAGCACTGCGGCCTGATACCCGGATCCGGTCCCGACCTCCAAAACCTTGTCGCGCGGTTGAACCTCCAGCGCCTGAGACATCAGTCCCACAACCGAAGGTTGCGAAATCGTCTGCCCGCAATTGATCGGAAGCGGCGTGTCCTCGTAGGCGCGGTCAGAAAACAGCCCCCGGATAAACGCGCCACGGTCGATTTTCTCCATCGCCGTCAGCACAGTTTTATCCGTCACCCCGCGCGAACGGAGCGTAAAAAGAAACTGCATTTTGCGTTCAGCGTCGGGATCGCTCATTCAATGGCCTTCAGGTGATCCAGCATATCATGCGCCGTCAGGTCTGCCCGCATTGGCGTGACCGAGATATATCCATCAAGGTTTGCGTGTGCATCGCTGCCCGGTTCGGTCGGTATCTGTTGGTCGCCGCCCTTGATCCACAGGAATTTGCGCCCGGATGGCGCGAAATGCGGTTCGGTTGAAAACCGTGTGTGGCGGCGGAAGCCTTGGGTTGTGATCCGCGCGCCGCGCACGTTGCGTGACGGGCAGGGGGGGAAGTTGATGTTATAGAACAGCCGGTAGTCGGATTCATCCTTGGGTTGTGTCGCCAGAATCCTGCGCACTAGGTCTGCGCCGTGGTCCTGTGCGCCCTCGAACGGGTTGTCTATCTGATAATTGTCCGGGCCAAGGTATTGGGACAGGGCAAATGACGGGATCCCCTGCAAGGCGCCTTCCATCGCGCCGCCCAATGTGCCTGAGTAGAGCGCGTTTTCAGCCGAGTTATTGCCCCGGTTGACCCCCGACAGGATCAAATCGACAGGTTGGTCGCCCAACACATCGTGCAACCCGGCCAACACGCAATCGGCGGGCGATCCTTCGGCGGCATAACGCCGATCCGACAATTTCGAGATCATCATCGGGTGGGTATAGGAAATCTTGTGCGCGACACCGGATTGCTCAAACGCCGGTGCAACGGTCCAAACCTCGCCCGTGTCGCCGGCCAGGTCCTGCGCGATGGCGGTCATGGCGACAAGACCGGGGGCCGAAATGCCGTCGTCATTGGTGATGAGAATGCGCATATGAAGTGCCCCTTTGTGCCCGCGTTCTGAATAGGCGAGGGGACGGGGCGGGGCAAGGGATTGAGCAGGCCCGCGACCTTTGTAACCGCCGGGGCGACTCTTTTATGCGACGCTTGGGCCGATGCGGGCCGCGTGGCGCATCACCGGGGTGATGTTAGCCAAGTGATGCCAATATGCGCGACGCTTCATTGGCCGGTGCGGCAAGCTGCGAGCGATCTTCGCCGGGATGAAACCGGGCGCGCAATGCAGTTGCCATGGGGGCGGGTGTGATCACACGCACCTTTGGCCCGGTTGCAACCGTTTCCTGCGCCCAGGCCGACGCAAGCGCAATCTGCGCCCGCTTTCCGGCCCCATAGGCCCCGTGGAATTTCACATCTGCCGAAGGGTCATCAAAGAACAGCGCAGTGCCCGTTGGCCCAAGAAGCGGCGCAATGAAAGGGATAAGAATTCCGGCGGCGGTGACATTGGTGGCGACAGATTTGTCCCAATCCTTGGCATCAATGTGATCCGCAGGGGTCAATGGCGGCACATGAATGGCCGTATGCGCCCAAAGCGCGATCCCGCCCCACCGGTCATGGATGGACCGGCACAATTGCGCCATCGCATCGCGGTTTGACACATCCATCGGGGCCAGCGTCGCATGACCACCCGCCGCCGTGATACGGTCGTCCAATTCCTCAAGCCCGCCAACGGTGCGGGCCACGGCAACGATGTGATGGGTGGGGGCCAATGCTTCGGCAAGGGCCGCGCCAAGCCCGCGAGAGGCACCAGTGATCAGGGCGATTTTGTCGGTCATGGCAGCGGTTTGGGCGGTTTCTGCGCCAAGGTCAAGCAGATGAACACGGGTTTCAGCCCGCTTATTCCGCCGCCCTGAGTTGGAACCCTTTTTCGATCATGTCTGCCGGTTCCACAGGGTATTCACCCGAAAAACACGCATCGCAATATTGCGGGCATTTCGCGTCGCGCCCCTTGGCTTCACCCACCGCGCGATAAAGCCCGTCAAGTGAAATGAACTTGAGACTGTCAACCGCCAGATGTTCACACATCTCGTCTTCGGACATGGTTGCGGCCAGCAGTTTTTCACGCTGGGGCGTGTCCACACCGTAAAAACAGGGCCATGCGGTCGGCGGGCTGGCAATGCGGAAATGCACCTCAGCCGCGCCGGCATCCAGGATCATTTCCTTGATCTTGCGGCTGGTGGTGCCGCGCACAACGGAATCGTCCACCAGAATGACCCGTTTGCCTTTGATCAGCGCCCGGTTCACGTTCAGCTTAAGGCGCACGCCCATATTTCGGATCTGTTCCGTGGGTTCGATAAAGGTGCGGCCCATATACTGATTGCGGATGATCCCCATGGCATAGGGAATGCCGCTTTCCTGACTGAATCCGATGGCCGCGGGCGTGCCGCTGTCGGGCACCGGGCAAACCAGATCGGCGTCCACCGGGGCCTCACGCGCCAATTCTACACCGATCTGACGGCGCGTTTCATAGACCGAGCGCCCGCCAAGGATCGAATCCGGGCGCGAAAAATAGACATGTTCGAAAATGCAGAAGCGCGGGCTTTTCGGGCGGAAGGGGTGATGGCTTTCCAATCCGTTTTCGGTGATCACGACCATCTCGCCCGGCTCGATCTCGCGGACGAATTCGGCACCGATGATATCCAGCGCGCAGGTTTCCGATGACAGGACATAACCATCGCCGACATGGCCCAGAACCAGCGGGCGCACCCCCAGGGGGTCACGCACACCGATCAGCTGGGTGGCGGTCATGGCCACCACGGAAAACGCACCTTCGACACGGCGCAGCGCGTCTTCCATCCGGGCAGGCAGGTCCTTTTGCAGGGACCGCGCCATCAGATGAATGATGCATTCGGAATCGGACGATGATTGGAAAATCGACCCGCGTTCGATCAATTCGCGGCGCAGCGCGTCGGCATTGGTGATGTTGCCGTTATGGGCAATCGCCGCCCCGCCCATCGAAAATTCGCCAAAGAACGGTTGAACGTCCCTGATTTGTGTCGCGCCTTTGGTTCCGGCGGTGGAATAGCGCACATGCCCGACGCCAAGGCTGCCGGGCAGGGTGTTCATCACGTTTTGCGAGGTAAAGTTGTCGCGGATATACCCAAACTTGCGCGCGGAATTGAACCCTTGCACATCGTCATGGGTGACGATGCCCCCGGCCTCTTGACCGCGATGCTGAAGCGCATGCAGACCAAGGGCGACGAAACTCGCCGCGTCGGTCACGCCCAGAACGCCGAATATCCCGCATTCTTCGCGTAACTTGTCATCATCATCCCACGGGTGACGCGGCATGGTCTTGGCGGTGTCGTCAGGCAATTGGCTGGACAAGGGCGGCTCCGAATCCTGTCATGGCACTGTCATCATTTAAGCGCTCTGGTGGGCGGTGTCACGAACGTATCATGTATACTTTGTGACAGGGCGCCCGGATATTCCGCAATGCGGATGTGGGCATGGAAAAACGCGCCGCGGCAGGGCCGGGCGCGCTAATTCTGTGCAAATGATCCCTTGGATCAGGTCGGTGCCTCGCACGGGCCGACAAGGCGTTCGTATTGTGTGGTGATCCAGCCAAGCGCGCGGGCCGGGTCTTCGTCTTCGATCTTGCCGGTCAGGCGCGCGAACACCTGGGCCGACCGCGATTCGTCCACCATGGGAATGTTTTGGGATGTCATCACGGTGTCATAGACAAAGAACGCGATCGCGATCAGCAGAACGCCACGCGCCGCCCCAAAGAAAAACCCAAGCGCCTGATCAAGCCCCCCAAGGACAGACCGTTGCACAAGCGACGAAAACAGCGGCGTGAACAAGGACGCGATGACAAGCGCCACAGCAAAGACGGCGGCAAACGCCGTGATCACAGACAATTCGCAACTGTCCGAGATGAATTCACCCACCACGGGGATCTCTTTGACCAGCGGTTGAACCTGGGGCGCGAAAATGAACGCCAGCACCGCCGCAACGATCCATCCGCCAATCGCCAGCACCTCTCGCAGGAAGCCCCGCGAATAGGCGAGGATCGCCGATAGGACGATCACCGCCGCAACGACGCCGTCAATAATGGTAAAACCTTCCATGTGCCCGCTCCTGTGCCTCGCAGGGGGCGCGGTTTAACCCGCGCCGAAAATGTCGCCAACAAAAGCGGTCAGATCGGCCATCCTCGTGACCTTGAGTCCGCTCTCGCCACCCGGTTTGCCCCCCGCCGGTGCGATGGCCGAGGAAAAACCAAGTTTTGCCGCTTCTTTCAACCGATTTTCGGTCTGACCCACCGGTCTGAGGGCACCTGAGAGTGAAATTTCGCCAAAAACAACACACTCTGCGGGCAAAGCGGTGTCTTCGCGGGCCGACAAAAGCGCCGCCGCAACGGCCAGATCGGCGGCAGGTTCGCTGACTTTCAGCCCCCCCGCGACGTTCAGATAGACATCCAGACCGGTAAACGGGATGCCACAGCGGGATTCCAGAACCGCCAATATCATGGCCAGCCGGCCGCCATCCCACCCCACAACCGAACGGCGGGGTTGCGAATGCGGGGTTGGGGCAACAAGGGCCTGAAATTCCACCAGAACCGGGCGCGTGCCTTCGATGCCCGCGAACACCGATGACCCCGGTTGCGGCGCACCGCGATCTGACAGGAACAGGGCCGACGGGTTCGCCACCTCGGCCAATCCATTGCCGGTCATTTCGAACACGCCGATTTCGTCGGCCGGACCAAAGCGGTTTTTGACGGCGCGCAGAATTCGGAACTGATGGCCGCGCTCGCCCTCAAAATACAGGACGGTATCAACCATATGTTCGATCACGCGTGGCCCGGCGATCTGACCATCCTTGGTCACATGCCCCACAAGGATCACGGCACTGCCACGCCGTTTGGCAAATGCCGTCAATTCCAGCGCCGCGGCACGCACCTGGCTGACCGACCCAGGCGCGCTATCGACGCTGTCGGACCACATGGTCTGAATGGAATCGACAATGACAAGATCGGGGCGTTCCGCATCCAGCGTCGTCAGAATGTCGCGCAGAACCGTTTCAGCGGCCAGTTTCACCGGTGCCTTTGACAGGCCCAGACGATCGGCGCGCATGCGCACCTGTGCCGCCGCTTCTTCGCCGGAAATATAGAACACCTTAAGCCCGGACTGCGCAAACTGCGCGGCGGCCTGCAACAACAAGGTGGATTTGCCGATGCCCGGATCGCCGCCCACCAGGATGGCCGACGCAGGCACCAACCCGCCGCCCAGAACCCGGTCAAGTTCATCCATCCCGCTGGCGGTGCGGGGCAGGGGCGGTTCCTTGGTGGACAGATCGCTCAGCTCGATGGGGCGGCCGCGTGCCGTCCCAAGGGATTGCTTGCCTGCGGATGCGGAAAGTGGTGCGTCCTCGGTGATGGAATTCCATCCGCCGCAGGCCTCACAACGGCCGGACCATTTGCTGTGGACTGCGCCACATTCAGAACAGGAAAAGGAAGGTGTCGCGCGCGCCATGCCGCTTCTTGCCCCGGCGGGTCGTCCGGGTCAATTGTGCTGTTGCCTTGGCATCATTCGGCGGCGGCCTTTTTTATCCCGATGACATTGGCTTGCCCGTCTCTTGCCGGTCGGGCCTGTGCCGGGATTGGCGCGATATCACTTTCATCATCGTATTCTGTCATCACCTCGGCCAAGGTCGGCAATGCCTTAAGCGCCTTGGTGCGTGATGATTGTTCCTGTTGAACAGCCGCGCCAACCCCAATATTCAGTTCGGGCAGAATATCGTCCAGATCCCCCAACAGGCGATCCAGCTGGCTGCGCGCGATGCTTTCTTCCATCTCGACCGCATCCAGCCAATTGCGCAGATCGGCCGTCACGACCTTGGCCGTTTCAAGCCGGTCGTTGAATTGTTCAATCTCTTCCTGGCGTTGTTTCAGGAATGTCCGGGCGCGGTTTACCCTGTCCTCGGAATACGTGTCGGCCAATTCCTGACTGATCTGGCTCATCTGGGCGGCGGCCTCAAGGATGGCGGGTTCCATCTGACCAAGATCGGGGTGGTCGCGCAGGAACGCCAGCCGTTCGCGCACGGCGTCGAATTCATGGCTCATCCGGAAAGCGCCCTTGCGATCGGCGGCATGGGCCTTGTGATAGGCATGGGCGATGTCGTGCATCGAAATGCGGAAATCGCGATGTGAATTTTCCAGCATCATGATCCGCCCGTTGGCGGGCAAAAAGGCGCACAGCCCCAGCGAAAACATCGCGCCCCCAACGACAAGCCACGCCCCGGCGTTTTCCACCGGCGCACCGTTCCAGATCAGGCCGATCTGGGGCCATGCGACAAACCCGAACGCCGCCAAAACCGCAATCCCGGTCAATGCGACCGCGATCAGGACAAGCGCGCCCATCATGATCGGCTGAACAACGCGCGACATAGTCAATGCAACAATAGAGTTGGCGCGCGATTGGTTTTGAATTCCCATGACATCGACCCCCCAGCCATAAATTCAAGATTCGTCAAATTATTGCTGATTGGTTACCACAATTAGGGAAAAGTCAGTCAGTTGGGGTCACCCCCGCGGCGCTGATACTTGGCGGCGCAATTCGCGTTCCGTAGCCCATGCTGTCGCCAATGATGCCAACACACAGCCCGAAAACAAATACAATCCCCACGCGGTTTCGATGCGGCCAACGCCAATCCCCTTGATCACCGTAATATACAACGAAATCAAGAATATATCGGCCATGGCAAGGCGCCCCGCCCATTCGGAAATGCGCAATGTGCGTTGGCCGGATCGCCCTGTGTGAACCGCAAACAGGGCCAGCGTTTTTGCATAGGGGGCAATCAATGCGAACAGCGCCACCAATAGGGCCAGGAAAATGTCTTTTTCCCAAAGGGAAACGATCCCGGACCATATTGTGATTTCGGACAATCCAAACAGGGGCAGCAAACCTGCCCTTACCAGCGGGGCAAACCACGAAATCGGGTATAGGACCAATAGGGATAGGTTAACGGCGATCAACAGGCGCATGACAGATCAACGCACGGCGGCGATCGGGCCTTCGGCGCGGCCATGGATGAATTGATCCAGGTAGGGATCACCGCTGTCATCCATTTTCCCAACCGGGCCGGTCCATTGGATCACCCCGTTGTGCAACATCGCGACCCGGTCCGCGATGGCGCGCACGCTGGTCATGTCATGGGTGATTGTCATCGCCGTCGCGCCCATTTCTGTCACGATTTCGCGGATCAGTTCGTTGATGACACCGGCCATGATCGGGTCCAGCCCGGTGGTGGGTTCGTCAAAGAATATGATCTCAGGCTCGGCCGCGATGGCGCGGGCCAGGCCCACACGTTTTTGCATGCCGCCCGACAATTCCGCCGGAAACAAATCGGCCACATCCGCCGAAAGCCCCACGCGGCGCAGTTTCTCGATGGCGATTTCCCGCGCGTCTTGGCGGGGCCGTTTCAGCGCGCCGCGCAACAGGCGGAACGCGACGTTCTGCCAGACGGGCAGGCTGTCAAACAACGCGCCGCCCTGAAACAGCATCCCGAAACGGGCCAGAAACGCGTCGCGGTCATCCTTGCCGGTTTTGGGCTCATCCGGGCTGGCGTCCACGATAATACGCCCGGAATCAGGTTTGATCAGCCCCAGAACGCATTTCAACGCCACGGATTTCCCGGTGCCCGATCCGCCGATGATCACCATGCTTTCGCCGCGTGGAATATCCAGCGACATGCCGGTCAGCACCTTCTTTGGCCCGAAAGCTTTGTGAACGTCTTCAAACCGGATCATAGCGAAAAGAATACCCCCGTCAGAAGGAAATTCGCCGCCAGAATCAGGACCGACGCGGCCTCGACCGAGGATTTCGTCGCGGCGCCGACACCCTGTGCGCCGCGCCCGGAATTCATGCCACCATAACAGCCCATCAGGGCCGCGATCACCCCGAACACCGCCCCCTTGACCAAAGACGAAATGATGTCGAGCGGTTCCAGGAAATCGACAGTGTTCTTAAGGTATGCGGCGGGGTTAAACCCCAAGGTGCCCGTGGCCACCTGATAGCCGCCATAAACGCCGATCACATCGCCCACGGCCACCAGAATCGGAACGGTCACGAATGCGGCCAACACCCGTGGCACCGTCAGGTATTTCATCGGATGGGTGGACAGGGTGACCAACGCGTCGATCTGTTCGGTGACCTTCATCGTCGCGATTTCGGCCGCGATCGAGGATGTCACCCGCGCCGCAATCATCAACCCGACAAGGACGGGGCCCAGTTCGCGCACCATGCCAATGGCGACAATCTGGGGCACCACCGCTTCGGCATCAAACCGCGCGCCCCCGGCATAGATCTGAAGCGCAAGCGCCCCGCCTGTGAACACCGCCGTCAGCCCAACAACAGGCAGGGACAGCCAGCCGATGTTCAACAGGGCAATGGCGAATTCCCGGCCATAGAACGGTGGGCGCACCAAATGGGATAACGTTTCCCCGAAATACAGCGTGACCCGCCCGATCATCGCCAAAAGGCCAAGAACAGTTGCGCCGATCCCGGCCAATACCCCGGTTAGAAAACGGATCATGGTCATCCGCCCGCATAGCGGCGCGCATAACGCGGGCCCAAAGACGTAAGGATTTCATACCCTATCGTGCCGGCATTATCGGCCAGATCATCCACCCCCTGATACCGCCCCAGCAGGGTCAAAACCTCGGGGTCGTGATCCAGATGGGTCACATCCACACCGATCAGGTCCATCGAAATACGTCCGCGCACGGGGCAGGGCACATCCCCTGCAAACAGAGCCGTCTGCGGGCCCATGGCCCGGATGATCCCATCGGCATACCCGCCTGAAACCGTGGCAATCCGGGTTGGTTCCCCCGCCACCCAGGTGTTGCCATAGCCGACGCTTTCGCCCGGCTGCAGATCGCGAATCTGGATCACCGGCAGGTCAAGATAGGCAACCTTGCGCGCGCCGTCATAGGGGCGCCCGCCATAAAGCCCGATGCCCGGACGCGTCAGATCAAAATGATACGCTTCCCCCAACAGGATCCCGCCCGTTGCCGACAGTGACCGGGGCACACCAACCCCGTCGGTCATTTCGCGAAAGACCCTTAGCTGGGCGGCGTTCATCGGGTGATCCGGTTCATCCGCGCAGGCCAGATGCGACATGATCAGCGTCGGGGATTGCGCCAGGGCGATGTCGCGCAACGCGGCCCATTCTGCCGGTTCCATTCCCAACCGGTTCATGCCGCTGTCCAGTTGCACGCCGAATTCGCGCCCCGGAAGCGCCTCGACCTGGCGCAAAAGCTGATCGACGGAATTCACCATCGGCACAAGGTCCAGATCCGCGATCATGTCCGTGTCGCCACGCATATGCCCGCCAAACACGTTGATTTCGGGGCCGGGACCCAAAGCGTCGCGCAGGGCCGCGCCTTCTTCGGCGACGGCAACAAAAAATCGGCGCACACCCGCCCGCGCGAATGCACGGCCCACATGCGCAACCCCAAGGCCATAGGCATCGGCCTTGATCACGGCGGCTGTTTCGCAGCGCGCGCCTGACATAGCATCCAGCGCCCGCCAATTGGCGATCAGCGCGTCGAGGTCGATGGTAAGATGTGCGGTGGCCATGACCGCTTTTTGACGCTCAGCATGCCAACGCGCAAGGGCCAAAGAACCGCAGCCCTGATTGCCCCCGGCAATGCCGCCTAAAGGGGTTCCAGCATATTGCGATAGTTTTCCCAGATTTTTTCGCCAATCAGGCAATCGTATTGGCCCGTCGCGCGGGTTGGGGTCATCGCATTGTTGCCCGGCACCAGCGGGCCACCGGACCCGGATCCGGGCAGGGCGCTGTCCCCCGCGATTTCAAGGATCAGCTTTTTGCGCACGGCGTCAGCAAATTCATCCCATCGGGTCACGGGGATGACAAAGCTGCCCGGTCCGCCGGTCACGCAGGATTCGTAATAGACATCCAGATCGTCCAAATGCCACTGCCCGCCGATCCCTTCGCGGGTCATCAACGGCAATCCATTGATGGTGATCCCCTGGGCCAAAACTTCGGCCCGGGCGGGCAACACCGGGCGGCCATCGTTGTTGGGACCGTCGCCGGATATGTCGATCACCCGCCGCAACCCGGTGTATTTGTTCGCACCAAACATCGCCGCGCCGGTTGTCAGCGCGCTTGAGATTGACGTGCGCCGCATTCCGTTGGAAAAACTCATGCTCAGCGTATCGGCAAAGGCCTGCGCATCCGCCTGTGACCCGATGATCGTCCAATCGACAATCAATTGTTGGGAAAACCGCCCCGCCCATTCCACATAGGCCACCGCGATATGGCCGATAAACCCGTCCCCGATTGCATCAATGACCGAATCCGATGTCAGCGCCTCGGCATAGCCGCGCCGCTGAATCTCAAGCTCTCTGGGTGTCATCGAGCGTGAGACATCGACCAGCAACAACAATTCGACATCCACCTCAATCGCGCTTGGGTCATAAGGTTCGACCTGCGCCGGGGCAGGCGGGGCCGCCATGGCCAAGACAAACATTATCGCCAAACGTCCAAACATGCCGAAGTGTGGCGCGAGGTCAGACCATCTGTCCAGCCGTTCCCGCAGATGCACAAAAAGGTGAACTGCGCGTTACCAGATAGGTCAGTCCAGATCGAATTCCGCAAACATCGCTGCCTGCATTGAAAACCCCAAGGCCCGGTAAAACGGTTCAGCGGTATCGCTTTGCGGATCGGAGCCAAGCCAGCCGGTCGTGCAGCCCGCGTCGCGCCCCGCTTGGATCATCGTCTGGACCAATGCCCCGCCAATTCCGCGGCGCCTGTGCGACGGTGTCACGCCTAGGTTGTCGATATAAAGCATCGGTGCCCGGTCCGGCCCGTGATGCACCATGCCCAGACATTGCCCAACCACGCAGCCTTCGTCCAGTGCAACCAGCAGAACATGCGTGCCCGTTTCCGTCATGGCAACGAGGTGATCGTTTTGGATTACGTCGTCAAAGACATCTGCGGCGATCCTGTCCAACAGATGAATGTTGTTTTGGGTAATGCGGTGAATACTCGGCTTCAAGAATCGCCCTCAGCGCCCTGCTGCCAGGGCTTGACAAGGTTGCCAAACCGGGTGAACCGGCCATCAAAGCTTAGCTCGACGTTGCCAATCGGCCCATGGCGCTGTTTGCCGATCACGACTTCTGCCTTGCCATGCAGCTTTTCCATCCGTTCCTGCCACAACGCGAC
>JBOEGP010000016.1:0-27961 GCA_050633485.1 Pseudooceanicola sp. | reverse complement strand
GCTGCTGGAAAATCCTGCCCGACGTGGGCACCCATACCCACGAAAGCGTCTGTGGGCGGTGTGACTCCGCACTTTCCTGACCGCGCGAAGCAATCTCACCGGGCCAGAGGAACACCTTGCTGTTTCCTCTGGCCCATAAATACTGTCGGGGGTGAATGGGCCAAAGGCCCAGAGGGGGCAGACAGCCCCCTTTCTTCGCTGCGATCACCCGCGCCACGCCGCCCCTTTCCAAGACAGGCGCGGAAGGGATTTTCATCACCCCACGACTGCCCGCTTGCCCATGCCCCGGCTTTGGGCAAATGTGGCCCATGGCAACCGCATATCTGACCACCCCCATCGGCCCGGTGTCTGTCCATGAAACCGATGGCTGGATCACGGATGTCGGATGGGAGACCGGCCCCGAAGGGCAGGCCGACAGCGATTTACTGGCCTCGGCGCTGTCCCAAATCGCGGATTACTTCGCGGGGAAACGTCAGGTTTTCGACCTTCCCACAAAGGTGCGCGGCAGCGATCTGCAACGCGCGGTTTGTGATCGCATGTCGGCCATTCCGTTCGGTGAAACAGTCACTTACGGGGACATCGCTAAGGTATTGAACAGGCCGGCGCAGGCCATTGGTCAGGCGTGCGGCGGCAACCCCATACCGATCATCATCCCTTGTCACCGGGTACTTGGCGCGCAGGGGCTTGGCGGGTTTTCGGCCAAGGGCGGGGTGGAAACCAAGGTCGCGCTGTTGCGCCACGAAGGGGCCGCCGGGTTGTTGATCTAGTATCCGGGAAACTGACCGGCGCGGGCGGCATCCAGATCAAGCATGACCCTGCGCAGCAACCCTTCGGCGCGCAGGGCGGCGCACAAATCCGGTGTGGCCGTGCAGGCGCTCTGAAAAAACGCGCGTAAACCGTCCTTGCCGTCGTCGGCCTCGATCGCGGACAACATCTGATGCAGGGTCATGCCGCCATCTTCGCTTGGGCGTGGTGGTTTCAATTCGGATCGATAAGACCCGCGGTCATGGCGGAACCGATAATGCGCCAGCCATGTTTCGGCGTCCGGGGCATGCATGTGACATAGGGCAAGCCCGCCCAATTCCGCATGATTTGGGTTCTGAACACCGTCCACAATCACATTGTGAATGCGAAATTCCGCCCCTGCCAGGCTGGTGCTCACAAAAATCTTGCCCGCAACATGGCTCAGGAATCCGCCATCCAGCCCTCGGGCATAGGCGCCATAAATCCGGTCCGTCTGGGCACGCCGTTTGGGGCGTTCGACACTCATGGCCTTGCACATCCATTCCGGCCCTGCCGGGCTGTTGGGCGGGGGGGCCAATGCCTCAACCGGGCGCAACCGCGCGACCTGTGTGGTATCGGCCAATGCCGCCAGCGTTTCGCCAACAGGCGCATCGGCAATGATGAATTCATCCACATCTACATGGGCCAGCCAATCGACCTCGGCCGTGCGGGCAAGGATACGGGTCGCATTGCGGGTCTGGCGCACCTGATGCTTGGCCGGGGCCTTGCCGCCCTGTTTGTCCCAATAGCCCGCCCCGGTTTGGGTCACGCGCACCTTTGGATGCGCCTTGAGCGCGGCCTGACACTCGGGGTCGGGGGTATCAAGATGGACGTAGATGCGATGCGCGCCCAGTTCCACATGCCATGCGACGAAATTCAGGACATCGCGCATCGGGGCCTTGACGGTGGTGACGATGCCCCAGGTCGCGGCCTTGGCGGCGGACATCTAGCCGGCCTCGTCGACGGGAAGATCGCCAAAAACCTTGCGGGTGGCAGCGTCCAGATCAAGGTCGATGGACACCAGCATATTCTTGTCCGCCAATGCGTTCACAAGGCGGGGATGGGCTGTGCAAACCTCATCATAGAAATGCTTTATCCCGTCTTCGCCTTCGGTTTCCATAAGGAAATCAATAATATCGGCCAGTCGAAAATCAACGTTGTCCTTTTTGCGATAAGACCCGTGATCCAGTCGGTACTGTAATTTGGCGATGAAATGGTCATAGCTTGGGGCGTGGGCGTGGCCCAGATAGGTGCCGTTCACGACGGCCCGGTTTGACACGCCTTTTTCCGCCAGGTTCAGGGAATGGATGCCGAATTGAACATCCTTGATGCCCGTGCGCACGATGCATTTGCCCTCAAGATGGCTGACATATCCGCCGCGCAGATGTGGGCCATATGTCGGGTAGAGGTCGTTCAGGACGCCCTTGTTCTGGCCCCCCATACGCGCGGTTGTTTTGAAAAACGCAGGCGCATCCGGGTCCGTCGGGGCAAGGTATTCGACAGGGGGCACGTTGATCACGGCCAGGTCGTCGGGCACCTGCGCCAGAACATCGGCAAGGCGCCGGTCAGGCATGATGAATTCGTCATGGTCCACATGCGCCAGCCAGTGCAGTTGGCTTTGATGATAAGCGTGGGTTGCATTGGCGGTTTGGCGCACCTGATGCGCCTTGGGACGGCGGCCAAGGGATTGCCAATGGGCATCGTCACACAAGATCACCTTGACCTTGGGGTTGCGTGACAAAAAGGCGGCTTTGTCAGGGTCGGCATCATCCAGGTAAAGCGTGATCTGTGCGGCACCCAGCTTAAGGTGCCAGGCGGCGAAACGGGCAATGTCCACCAGCGGCGCGTTGACCGTCGAAACCACCCCCCAGGTCAGGGCATCCGGGTCATGTTCGATGCGCGCCGGGTCAATCGGGGCAGGATGCGATTTTGTCCGTGTGCGGGGATTGAACAAGGCATCGCCCGCAACATCGGCATCAATCGGCGTGCCGTTTTCGCGGGCCTCGCGCATCAGGCGCAACCGGCGAAACACGTTGCGATCATCGCTGTTGAGCGCGTCCAGCAGGTGATGCGCAAGCGGGGCGATAACCCGGTCTTCGCCTGCGTCCAGCCACAGACGGCCCAGCATGTTGATGTCCAAGCCACCGCCGGTGACGGCATAAGCATCCATTTGCAAGGGCAGGGGATTGTTGGATTTTCGTGCCTTTGAAAACGGGCGGTCTGGCGTGGCTTCGGAAAACAGGCGCTCAGTCTCGTAGAGCTTCATCGTGTTGAACAGGACGGACAGGGCATGGCCCGTGCGCCGTTGCACCCCGGTAGTGCCGTGATCGCCAAATGTGGTGATCGCAGACACCAGCCACCTTGCATCCAGATTGGCCAACAGGAAATCGCTGTGTTCAGCCCAGAGATTGACGAAAAGCTCAGGTGCCTCTGGCGGCACCTCGCGGCGGCGCAGGACCGCGATAAGCAGGCCGTGAAAATAGCACAAGGCGGGCTGGCCGTGGAATTCGCGATGCAACTCGCGGCTTTTCGCACCAAAACCAGAGCGTGATTTGCGCAGGGCGGCGGACACTTCTCCGACCCGTTCGCTGCGCATGGGCGACAGATCCGCATTGGCAGGGGGAAGGCCTTCGCCCTCGCCAAAGGTCATGGGATCGCGCCGACCTTCCATCTGGCGCAACACCGCGTCGAAACCGCCGGAATAGGTCAATCTGCTGGAATGGTCGCCCGCATCTTTCATACGGGGAAAATGCGCCTCTGACGGGCGCGGCGCAAGGGGCGTGCGCGGGCTTGGGTTAACTCACCCTTGCGGTGGCGCTTTGGTGCAACTGGGGGGCATAGCCTGCGGCCAATGCCGCCAGGTTCGGGCGGGGTGTCAAAACATCAACCTGACCCTGCGGGCGGTCAAGGGCGATGCCGTAACCCTGCGGGGTATAACGATAAACCGCGTTACCCTGAAACAAATGCGGGGCATTGTCCCACAGGGCCAGCGTTCCGTCCGGAAGGGTGTGCGCCATTGCCTGATGGCGTATCTGGCGGCGATCACGGGTGACGCGGGCGGCGTGCAATGCGGTGTCCATCTGGGGGGCGCGGGGGGCATCGCCTGTCGCGCGCGCCCATGCATCACGATAGGCATTATAGGCGGACCGGCGGCAATAGGCACAGGGGCGATGCCCGGCGGCAAGCGCGACGGCCTCGTCCAGAAAGAACAGTTCGGTCCACCGGTTGGGCGTCATAGGAACGCGCTGGATGTCTTTGAAATGCAACGCACAAACGATCCATGCCTTGTGGCGCCAACGGGCTGTGCCAAGGCGGCGCTGATCGTCATGCAACACGCCGCGATTGCCCGTAAACGTACCGCGCGCGGGGATCGCGACGATATCGCCGGTCGGCAACACGCGGTTTTGCAGCGTCACACCATCATTTCCTTGGTCGCGGTCAAGGACAATTCGGTGTGGTCACGTTCAACCCGGTCGATATCCCATTGCAGGCGGGTCAGAAACACCGGGTCCCCGTCATGGTCATAGGCGATGTGCTGTTTGTTGAGGTTGGCAAATTTTTCAACGTCTTGCGTCGATCCCTTGATCCAACGCGCCGATGTGAACTGGGACGGTTCGAACCGCACAGGCAGGCCGTATTCCAGTTCGATCCGGCTTCCCAGAACTTCGAACTGAAGGGCACCGACAACCCCGACGATAAAGCCCGCGCCAATCATCGGTTTGAACACCTTTGCGGCACCTTCTTCGGCAAATTGCATCAGCGCTTTTTCCAGATGCTTGGCCTTTAGGGGGTCACCCGCGCGCACGTTTTGCAGCAATTCGGGCGCAAAGGACGGGATGCCGCTGACGCGCAATGCCTCGCCTTCGGTCAGCGTGTCACCGATGCGCAATTGGCCATGGTTTGGGATGCCGATGATGTCACCGGCCCAGGCCTCTTCGGCCAATTCGCGGTCCGAGGCGAGGAAAAGAACCGGGTTCGAAATGGCCATGGGTTTCTTGGTGCGCACATGGGTCAATTTCATGCCGCGGACAAAGTGGCCCGAGGCAAGGCGCACAAAGGCCACGCGGTCGCGGTGTTTGGGGTCCATGTTCGCCTGAACCTTAAAGACAAAGCCGGAAACCTTTGTTTCTTCGGGCGAAATTTTGCGCGGAACAGCGTCCTGAATCTGTGGTTCGGGGCCGTATTCCGCGATCCCGTCCATCAATTCCTTGACCCCGAATGAATTGATGGCAGAGCCGAACCAGATCGGTGTCATGTGCCCTTCGAGGACCGCCTTTGGGTCAAGCGCAGGCAATAATTCACGCGCCATTTCCACATCTTCCTGCAACTTGGCAAGAAGGTCCTCGGGGATGTGTTTGGCCAGGGCCGGGTCATTCAGCCCATTGATTTCAATCGATTCTCCGACCTTGTTGCGGTCTTTGCGATCCATCAGTTCCAGACGGTCGTGCAGCATGTCGTAACAGCCGATGAAATCCTGCCCGGTCCCGATTGGCCAGGCGGCAGGGGTCACGTCGATGGCAAGGTTTTCTTGAATTTCATCAATAATATCAAACGTATCGCGGCTTTCACGATCCATTTTGTTACAGAACGTCAGGATCGGCAGATCGCGCAGGCGGCACACTTCGAACAGTTTTCGGGTTTGGGATTCCACGCCCTTGGCCCCGTCGATCACCATCACCGCCGCGTCCACCGCTGTCAGCGTGCGATAGGTGTCTTCGGAAAAATCCGAGTGGCCGGGTGTGTCAACAAGGTTGAACCGGAAATGCTTGAAATCAAACGACATTGCCGATGCCGAGACAGAGATGCCGCGATCCTTTTCCATTTGCATGAAATCGGATCGTGTGCGTCGCGCTTCGCCCTTGGCGCGGACCTGACCAGCCATTTGGATGGCCCCGCCAAACAACAGGAATTTTTCCGTCAGCGTCGTCTTGCCGGCATCCGGGTGCGAAATGATCGCGAACGTGCGGCGGCGCGCGATTTCGGGCGGCAGGTCGGGGCGGTTTGAGGCAATGTCCAGCATGCAGGCGCGTATATCAGGACGCGCGAATTCGGCAAGGTGGCGCGTGCGATCAGCGTTCGGATGCGGCGCGCAGGATCCTGAGCGCATCGGGCCGATCCAGCAGAGATTTCTGGATTTCGAAATCCAGGTGGGGGCGTGCGCGGTGTCCGGGCAGGGCAGCGGACAGTTTTTCGTCCAGTTCTTTGGGCAGGGCGGCGCGTGTGCGCGTGTCAATCAACAGCGATTCCGCAGCGATCCCTTCGGCATAGATGATCTGGTGACTGTCAAACAAGAGCTGGAAATATTCAACAAATCCGCCATCTTGCTGAACAATCGAGTCGCCGTTCACCAGATGGCGCGCGCGCACCAGAACCTCGTGACGGCCAGCGCCCAGAGCGTCTTCGCGTTGATAGATGAACAGGCGGTGGTCCGGCGAAACGATCAGGTCATGTTCGTTGTTCAGGGTGCCCGCCGAAATGATGATCGGGGCGAATTGGCCAACGGCGCGCACCGTGGATTGTCCGATCCAGCGGATTTCCTGAACACCGTCGTCGCGTGTCAGGACGCGGTCGCCCACTTGCAGGTCTTCGATTTTGGCCTGACGGCCCGAGGCAAGCGTGATGCGGGTGCCGCGGGTAAACGACAGACAGGCGACTTCGGCAAATCTTCGGGTGACATGTTCAATTTCGATACCCACCAACCGGTAATCCGTGCGTGGGCGAAACGGTGCAAGCGGAAGCCCGAAAATATCGGAAATATTGCCGAACGCATCGACTTCGACCAGGACCAGCATTTCCGAGGTTTCGCCATCATCGGACATGAACGTCAGGGCGGAATCCAGGTGGACAGTGGCCCCGGCGGTGCCGACACCGGTATCCGCGCCTACGGTGATTGTTCCGTCGTCTTCGGTTTCCAGCGCGATGCGGGTCGGTTCTGCGCCTTCGGCCAGCCAATAAATGTCATCCAGCACCAGTTCGGCGGCATAAGATAAATCGTCATCCATGTTCACGCCGTGTTCGACAACAAAGTCCTGCGCCCGAAAAACGGGGACAGAGGCCGCAGGTTTCACGATGGTGTTGATCATTGGCTGCTCGAATTACGTCTGTTGTAGGTCCGTTCCGGATCGTTAAGGTCCGGTCTAGAGGTCGATTGCGGCGGCAAGCGGGCAAAGTTTCGGAATTTTGCCGATTTAGGCCGGGGCGGCTGCGCAACACGCCGCGTCATGCAATTGTAAGTCACAGGTGAATAATAGGGAGGAAGGTTAAATGGATCTAGGGATCAAGGGCAAGACAGCATTGGTGTGCGCATCATCCAAGGGGTTGGGGCGCGGCTGTGCCTTTGCTTTGGCGGGCGAAGGCGTGAACCTGGTGATCAACGCGCGTGGCGCAGAGGCGCTTGAGGCGACAGCCGCCGAAATCCGCGCGGCACATGGGGTTGAGGTGACGGCGGTGGCCGCTGACATCACCACGCAAGAAGGGCGCGACAAAGTGTTGGCGGCCTGTGGTCAGATCGACATTCTGGTCAATAACGCAGGTGGCCCGCCCCCCGGTTTCTGGCCGGATTGGGAGCGTGACGATTTCATCGCCGCATTGGATGCGAACATGTTGGCCCCGATCGCGCTGATCAAGGCGTTGGTGCCGCCGATGATCGACCGGGGTTGGGGCAGGGTGGTGAACATCACCTCTGCATCCGTGCGTTCACCGATTGCCCAGCTTGGGTTGTCCAATTCCGCGCGCGCCGGGTTGACCGGCTATGTCGCAGGCACATCGCGTCAGGTGGCGCGGGACGGCGTGATCATGAACAACCTGCTGCCCGGCAGTCATGACACCGATCGGATCAAGGCGCTGACGGAATCCACCCGCCAACGCGAAGGCATCACGATGGACGAAGCGATTGCCAAGCGCAACGCGGCTAACCCGACCGGCCACATTGGCACCGCCGAAGATTTCGGTGCGACATGTGCGTTCATGTGTTCGAAATACGTGGGTTTCATGGTGGGGCAGAACATTCTTCTTGATGGCGGTTCCTATAACTCAACCGTCTGATGGCACAGGGGTTTTCTCTGAAAGATCAACTGTTCAACCGGGCCAAGATTGCCGGGTTGGGCAGGGATTTGGCGCAGGCGCAGTCTGCCTTTGACGCGGCTGCTTTTGAACAGCGTGTCATGGCGCGTCTGCCCGACCTTGAACTAAAGGCGCGGATCACCTGGATCGCCGACATTCTGGACGAGATGCTCCCCAAGGATTTTGATGCGGCGGCGCGTATCATTGAAAACGCGCTTCCGCCGCCCCTTGACCCAACAATGCGCGATGATGATTTCGGAGATTTCATTTTTGCGCCCTACGGTGAATTTGCCGTGAAACGCGGGCTTGAAAACCATTGCGACAGGGCGCTGGACCTGATCGGCACTGTGACCCAACGGTTTTCCATGGAATACGCGATCCGCCCGTTTCTGAACCGTTGGCCCGATGCGGTCTACGACCGGTTGTCAGCATGGGCCCGGCACCCGCATTACCATGTGCGCCGGTTGGTCAGTGAAGGGACCCGGCCCAGGTTGCCATGGGGGATCGGGATTGAAACCGAACCGGAACGCGCGCTTGCCCTGCTGGACATCCTGCACGCCGATCAGACGCGATTTGTCACGCGTTCGGTCGCCAATCATCTGAATGACATATCAAAAACGGCCCCTGATCTGGTGCTTCATCGGCTTGCGGAATGGCGCAAATCCGGTCGTCAGACGGCGCGGGAAATGGATTGGATGACATCACATGCGCTGCGAGGGTTGATAAAATCCGGCGATGCGCGCGCGATGGCCATGTTGGGGTATGACCCGGACGCCCCGGTGACATGCGCACTGACAATCGACACGCCCAAGGTCGCCATTGGTCAGGCAGTGTGTTTCACCGTGACCTTGCAAGCGGTATCTGACACGCCGGTTCTTGTTGACTGGGTGTTGGATTTTGCGCCCGGAGCCGGGCGGCGCGGCCCCAAGGTGTTCAAGTTGAAACAGGCGCGGATAAAGGCGGGTACACCACTGATCCTGACGAAATCACACCGGCTAAAGGGCGACGCCACGACATTTCGTCTGACCCCGGGTGAGCATCGGATTTCGGTTCAGGTGAATGGCCGTGTCATGGCAGACGCCACATTCGCGCTGACCTGACGCCTGGTTCGGGTCCGGGCACGCGGGCAGATTTCGAAAGGTTTTGCAGACGGGCCAGTGGTGCGTTCGCTTGGGTCCAGTGATCCGGTCGGCCTTGCCCCTTCCTGTGGAACATGTCGAAGCAGGCTTGATGCGGCAGCGCCGCCTTGCTATCCCCTCTGGAATTCCGATGATTTCCCTCGGTTTTTCCACGAGGCCTGCGTGACGCCGAACCATCCCCGCCTTGAAATCCGCAATCTGTCGCGCCGATATGGCGGGCGGGCGGTTGTGGATGACGTTTCGCTGGCGGTGATGCCGGGGCAGGTGACCTGCCTGCTGGGCCCGTCCGGCTGTGGAAAATCGACCACGCTGCGCATGATCGCTGGGGTCGATACGCAGGACAGCGGGTCAATCTGGGTTGACGGCGAACTGGTCTGTGACACCGGGTTTCGTGTGCCCCCAGAACAGCGCCACATCGGCCTGATGTTTCAGGATTTCGCGTTGTTCCCCCACCTCAGCGTGGCTGACAATGTCGCCTTCGGGTTGACCGGCGACAGCCGCAGCAAACGTGCCCGCGTCGCGGAAATGCTGGAACGCGTGGATCTTGTGCGCTTCATCGACGCCTGGCCGCACGAATTGTCGGGGGGCGAACAACAACGGGTCGCCCTGGCGCGCGCGCTCGCCCCGCGCCCGCGTATCATGCTGATGGACGAACCCTTTTCCGGACTCGACAACCGGCTGCGCGACGGCATCCGCGACACCACACTCGACATTCTCAAGGACGAAGGCACGGCCGTCCTCCTTGTCACCCACGAACCCGAAGAAGCGATGCGCATGGCCGATGACATCGCCCTTATGCGCGCAGGCCGGATCGTCCAGCGCGGTGCGCCCTATAACATCTACAACGCTCCGGTGGACCGCGAAGCAGTGGCCTTTTTCAGCGACACCAACGTGATCCGCGGCAAAGTCGACGGTGCGCTGACAACAACGCCTTTCGGCCAGTTCCTTGCCCCCGGTGTGCCCGACGGCGCCGAGGTCGACATCGTGATCCGCCCCCAACACCTGAAAATCGATTTCGACCGCGCCGGCAGCGGGCCCCTGCCGACCCCACAGGATGGCACCCCCGCACGGGGCATCGTTGAACGGGCCCGCTTCATGGGCAACGAAAGCCTGGTTGAATTCCGCATGGACCATGACGGCTCGACCCTCAAGGCAACCGTACCAAACGTCTTTCTGCCGAAACCGGGCAAGGCGCTCTGGCTGACAATCCGCCGCGACCGCTGCTTTGTCTTCCCGGCCAAAACCTGACCCACCGCCTTCATCTTTCCAAAAATACTTTCGGGGGGTCCGGGGGGCAGACAGCCCCCCGGCGTTGGCCGCCAGTACCAAACGCCCGCGCACCGCGCTGAACGTCCCAAGCCTCGCGTCAGCTCAACATCGCGTCAACCTTTCGGCCCGACACCGTTCGCTGCAATCCCGAAAAATCACCCTCGCTCAGAATCGCCCCGGCCGCATCCATCAACGCCCGGTGCGTGACCCGCGCCAATGACGATCCCAGCGACAACCGCGCCACACCGATCCGGGCAAAATCCGCACGGGTGTGATCGGCCATGGGACCGGCCACCAGCGCGTTGACCGGGGCGGACAGGCTGGCACAAATGCGCGCCAGATCGTCAAAACTGGGGGGGGCGGGCGCATAGAGACAATCTGCCCCCGCCGCCTCGAAGGCCACCAATCGGCGCAGGGCCTCGTCCAGGTCATAACTGCCCTGCATGATGCCGTCGGCGCGGGCCACCAACACAAAATCCCGTGGCAGGGCGCGCGCCGCGTCACTTGCGGCGCGGATCCGTTCCACCGCCAGATCAAAGTCATAGGCCCCGTCACCGGGCAACATCGTATCCTCGATGGAAATGCCCGCCAATCCGGCCTCACAGGCCATGCGAACCGTTTCCGCACAGGTTTCGGGATCATCGCCAAACCCGTTTTCAAAATCCCCGGACACCGGCAATGGCGTGGCCGCCACGATGTCGGCGGCATGGCTCAGGGCCAGATCACGGGTGATCGCGCCGTCCGGATGCCCAAGGGTAAAGGCATGCGCCGCAGATGACGTGGCCAGGGCCTGTGCGCCCAGTGCCGCCAGCACCTTGGCCGAACCGATGTCCCAGGCATTGCACAATGTGAAGGGATTGCCCTTTTGGTGCAGGGCGCGAAAGGCGGGGCCGGGATCATGCATGGGGTGTCCTTAATTTCAGCGATCTATTTCAGCGATCGGGTGGCTGGGGCCATGGTGAAACCGGTTTCACAGGTCGGCAAGCAAAATCAGGCTTCGCTTGGGCGCGTTGCACCATTAGTCTGATGGCATGACCTTTCAAACTCTGCCTGACCGTTTCGCCGTAATCGCCGATGTGCATGGCAATTCCGATGCCTTGCGCGCGGTCCTGCAGGATATCCAGTCTTTGGGCATTGGCCGAACACTCAACCTTGGCGATCATTTCAGCGGGCCGCTGGACGCGGGCGGCACGGCGCAAATCCTGGGGCACCCGGATGTCAGGGCCAACATGCTGTCGCTTAGGGGCAATCATGATCGATACCTGATCGAACAGGCCGTGGCGGATATGGGCCCATCGGACAGGGCGGCCCATGCTGCATTGCCGCCGTCCGCTCTGGACTGGATCAGAAACCTGCCCGTCACGCTGACCCTTGGCAAGGTCTTTGCCTGCCATGCGACCCCTCACGACGATCAGACATACTGGACCCACGAAGCCACCGCCGCAGGCGGCGTCACCCTCAGGTCACGCGCGCGGATCGAGGCATTTGCCGATGGCATTGATGCCGGATTGATCCTGTGTGCGCATACCCATTTGCCGATCATCATGGGGCTAAGTGGGGGGCGCGTTCTGGTGAATCCTGGTTCGGTGGGATGCCCGGCCTATACCGACACGCATCCGGTGCCCCATGTGGTGGAAACCGGATCGCCCAGGGCCTGTTACGCGGTGATCCAACAATGCGACACGGGGCTGCGCGTCGTGCATCGCCACGTGCCTTATGACACGGCCAGAATTGCGGGGTTGGCGCGCGGATTGGGACGCAAGGATTGGGCGCAGGCTGTTGAAACCGGCTGGATCAGCCCGCTTTGACCCCCCGGTTATTGTCCCGGCCTTCGGCTTTTGGGCGGGTGGGGGGCGGATCAGCGGGGGATGTCCTGGCGGGGCGGCAAGGCGTCGCGTGCCTTTTTCGTCAGTTTTGATCGGATCAGATCATAGGATGTGATCACCCGGTCCTGAATAAATTCCCGGTCCGCGTCCCATCCGATCAACACCCATGAGGCATGGAAATAGGGCGCCTTACGTGCCGCGCCGGTTTCGATCAGCATGGCGGCGAATTCGGGGTCGCTGGTTTTGACGCAGACGCCTGCGTCGGCCGTTCCCATGCTGGCAAACATTTTCCCGCCAACCTTCCATGCGTCATGGCCGCCGCCCCAGGGGTCGGACAGGTCGGCGCCGGGCAGGGTGGCGCAAAGGGAATTGACGAAATCGCGGCTCATCCGGCAAGGGTGGCGCGGGACTTTGGGGAAATCAAGGCTTGGCAGAATGGCCCGTTTCAGTTTATGGCTGACCGCATGAACATGAGCTGCATCATTATCTGCTGCATTATTACCGGCTGACATCGTCACGCGGGCTGCTCATTTCGTTTCCAATCCTCAACGATCCTGATACGCCCGCGCTGATCTGCGCGCGAGGACACCTGTGATGGTTGACATCAAGCTGACCAATTCAATGACCCGGACAAAGGCGGCCTTTGCCCCGATCGACCCGGACAACGTGCGCATGTATGTGTGTGGGCCGACGGTCTATGACCGTGCGCATCTTGGCAACGCCCGCCCGGTGGTGGTGTTTGACGTGCTGAACCGTTTGCTGCGGCATGTCTATGGCGCGGATCATGTCACATATGTGCGCAATTTCACCGACGTCGATGACAAGATCAACGCGACGGCACTCGCGCGCAAACAGGCGGGCGATCCCCGCCCGCTTGAGGCATTGATCCATGAGCGGACCGAGGAAACCATCGGCTGGTATCACGCGGATAT
Organism: Pseudooceanicola sp.; assembly: GCA_050633485.1. Lineage (GTDB taxonomy): Bacteria > Pseudomonadota > Alphaproteobacteria > Rhodobacterales > Rhodobacteraceae > Pseudooceanicola. Next base: position 14,950 of record JBOEGP010000016.1, on the reverse strand, counting down.
GGATGCCCTTGGGAATTTACGCCCGGATCACGAACCGCGCGCGACAGAGTTCATTCCTCAGATGGTCACAATGATCGGTGATCTGATCGCGCGGGGACATGCCTATGAGGCCGAGGGGCATGTTCTGTTCGCTGTCGACAGTTACGATGCCTATGGTCAGCTTTCCGGGCGTTCGGTCGATGACATGATCGCGGGTGCACGGGTCGAGGTTGCACCCTATAAGCGCAATCCGATGGATTTCGTGCTGTGGAAACCATCGAGCGATGATTTGCCGGGGTGGGACAGCCCATGGGGGCGCGGGCGGCCCGGTTGGCACATTGAATGTTCCGCGATGAGTTTCGATCTTTTGGGTGAGAGTTTCGACATCCATGGCGGTGGCAACGATCTGACGTTCCCGCACCATGAAAACGAGATTGCGCAAAGCTGCTGTGCCCATCCCGGTGCGGGGTTCGCGCAGGTCTGGCTGCACAATGAGATGTTGCAGGTCGAGGGCAAGAAGATGTCCAAATCCCTGGGCAATTTCTTTACCGTGCGCGATCTTTTGGATCAGGGCGTGCCGGGTGAGGTGATCCGGTTTGTGTTCCTGGGAACGCAGTATCGCAAACCGATGGATTGGACCGCCGAAAAGGCCGAGCAGGCCGAGGCGACGCTGCGCCAATGGCATCACCTTGTCGCGGGGGCCGAGGCCATTGGCCCCGATCAGGGGGTTGTGGATGCGATTGGCGATGATCTGAATTGTGCCGGTGCGATCGCGCGGTTGCATGCGATGGCCAAAGCGATTGGCGCAAACCCGCAAAAGGAGTGTGCGGTCGAGAAGGGTATCTTTCTGGCATCCGCGCAGCTTTTGGGGTTGTTGTTGCCGGATATGGCGGGATGGGTGTCGGATGGGGCCGTGGATCTGAGCCGATTGGCGGACGCATTGGCGGCCAAGCGGGATGCGGCGATGGTGTCCAAGGATTTTGGCGGTGTTGATGCGATGAAGGCCGCGCTGATTGCCGCGGGGGTCGAGGTGCGGATGAGCAAGGCCGGTGTCGAATTGGTGCCAGGGCCGGGGTTTGATGCGGCCAAGCTGGACGGGTTGGCGTGATGGGCTGTGGTGTTTTGAGCGATCGCCCGGATTATGCGGGACATGTGACTGCGGGCGGGGGCTGTGCGCGGCCCGGTCAAAACGTGGAGGTCGCCGGGGGGCCGTCTGCCCCCCGGACCCCCCGAAAGTATTTCTGGAAAGATGAAGGGGGGCGGTGCGATGGGTGAGCGGCTGTATCTTTATGACACGACGTTGCGGGACGGGCAGCAAACGCAGGGGGTTCAGTTTTCGACGCCCGAGAAACTGCGGATTGCGGCGGCGTTGGACCAGCTGGGTGTGGATTATGTTGAAGGGGGCTGGCCCGGCGCCAACCCCACGGACAGCGCGTTCTTTGAGGCGAGTCCAGCGTTGAAGGCGCAATTGACCGCGTTTGGGATGACCAAGCGATCGGGACGGTCTGCCGAGAATGACGACGTGTTGGCGGCGGTTATCAATGCGGGCACCGGGGCGGTTTGTCTGGTGGGAAAGACCCATGATTTCCACGTGGAAAAAGCGTTGGAGATCCCGCTGGCCGAGAATGTGGAAAACATTGCACGGTCGATGGCGTATTGTGTTGGTCTGGGGCGGGAGGCGTTGTTTGACGCCGAGCATTTCTTTGACGGGTGGAAGGCGAACCGGGCCTATGCGTTGGAGTGTATCCGGGCCGCTTATGACGCCGGGGCGCGCTGGGTGGTGTTGTGTGACACCAATGGTGGCACGCTTCCGGCTGAGATCGGTTCAATTGTGGCCGAGGTGATCGCGGCGGGGATTCCGGGGGATCATCTGGGGATTCACACGCATAACGACACGGCCAATGCGGTGGCTGGATCATTGGCGGCGGTGGATGCGGGGGCGCGCCAGATTCAGGGCACGTTGAATGGGTTGGGCGAGCGGTGCGGCAATGCCAATCTGATCACCCTGATCCCGACGCTTTTGTTGAAGGAGCCGTATTGCAGCCGATATGAGACAGGTGTTGATCGTGCCGCGTTGGCCGGGCTGACGGCGCTGTCGCGCCAGGTTGATGATATCTTGAACCGGGTGCCGGTCAAGCAGGCGCCTTATGTCGGGGCATCGGCCTTTGCGCACAAGGCCGGGTTGCATGCCAGTGCGATCCTGAAGGCGCCGGAGACATACGAGCATATTGATCCGGGGCTGGTGGGCAATGAACGGGTGATCCCGATGTCCAATCAGGCGGGGCAGAGCAATTTGCGGCGCCGGTTGGCGGATGCTGGGATTGTGGTTGAGGCGAAGGATCCGGCGTTGGGGCGGATGTTGAGCGAGGTGAAGGATCGGGAGGATCGCGGGTATACCTATGATTCCGCTCAGGCGAGTTTCGAGGTGTTGGCGCGTGAGGAGCTGGGGCAGATGCCACGGTTTTTCGAGGTTGAGCGGTATCGGGTGACGATCGAGCGGCGGCGCAATGCTGCGGGCAAGCGGGTGAGTCTTTCGGAGGCGGTTGTGGTGATCGAGGTGGACGGGGAACGGCGGATGTCGGTATCGGAAAGCCTGGATGAGGCCGGGTCAGACCGGGGGCCGGTGAATGCGTTGTCGAGCGCGTTGGCCAAGGACCTGGGGCCGTTGCAGGCCAAGATTGCTGATATGCATCTGGTGGATTTCAAGGTGCGCATCACCCAAGGCGGCACCGAGGCGGTGACGCGGGTGATCATCGACAGCGAGGATGCGGCGGGGCGGCGGTGGTCCACTGTCGGAGTGTCGCCCAATATCGTGGATGCGAGTTTCGAAGCGTTGATTGATGCGATCCGCTGGAAGTTGTTGCGTGAGACCGAAGGGACGGCACCGGTTTGAGGTGCCCGCGCCGGGGGGCTGTCTGCCCCCCGGGACCCCCCGAAAGTATTTTTGGAAAGATGAAGGGGGATCCGGTTTCGGGTTTAAAGTGGTCTGGGTGTGATCGGGGCCGTCTGTTTGATGTTCGTCGTGTGGTATGGTTTTGGCGGCGGTGATGTTGTGGGTGCATTATTGAGTGTTGGCGGGCGTGCCAACCGCGGGCGGTTTGGGCAACTGCGGGAAGACGTGGTTGACGCGGGTGGGTCTGCGGATTTGCATTCCCCATTTTGCGCTGTCTGCGTCCCGGTGTTAGGGGGTGGCGCGCGTGACTTGTTGGGTTTGGAGGGTGATGCGATATGAACGGCTGGCTGATGTCATTGGGGTTGAGTGCGCTGATACCGGCGGCGATTGCGGGTGGATTGATCGTTTCACAATCGCCTCAGGGGCCTGTTTCCGCTGAAGGTGGTTTGGATTTTGCCGGGGTTGTCGGGGGCGGAAATGCGCCCTTGAGCAGCACGCCCGTGGCGATGCGCGACGGGGTGGAATTGGCGGTGCGTCATGTGCCGGGACCAGCGGGGGCGCCTTTGGTGGTCCTTGTTCACGGGTCGGGCTGGCATGGGGGGCAATTCGATGGGCTGGCGCAGCGGCTTGGGGCAGAGGCCGAGGTGGTCGTGCCTGATTTGCGCGGACATGGGGCCGATCCGGTGCGGCGCGGGGATGTGGATTACATCGGCCAGCTTGAGGATGATCTGGCCGATCTGATCGACGCCTTTCGCGGCGCGGGCCAAAAAGTTGTGCTGGGGGGGCATTCATCGGGCGGCGGGCTGGTCGTTCGGTTCGCCGGTGGCGCGCATGGCGGCAAGATTGACGCGGCGGTTTTGATGGCGCCGTTCCTGCAATATGACGCGCCGGTCACGCGGCCCAATTCTGGGGGCTGGGCGCGGCCTTTGACGCGGCGGATCATCGGGTTGTCGATGGTGAATGCCGTGGGGTTGCGGCTGTTGAACCATCTGACTGTCATTGAGTTCAACATGCCTGACGTGGTGCGCAACGGGCCGCAGGGGGCGTTGGCGACATTGGCGTATTCGTTTCGCATGAACACAAGCTATGGGCCGCGCCGGGATTACCGAGCCGATATCGCGGCCTTGCCGTCCTTTGCATTGATTGCCGGGGTGGAGGATGAGGCATTTGTGGCGGATGGATATGAACCGTTGATGTCGGGCGTGACATCGAAAGGGCGGTATGAATTGATTGCCGACACCGGGCATCTTGACGTTGTGGACCATCCGCGCACGGTGCAGGTGATCACCGAGGTTCTGAATGCCCTCGATTGACTTTGACGATGATCTGACGGCTTGTGCGGCGCTTGTCGAACGGGGCGACCCGGCGCGGTTTCGCACGGTTATGGCGGCCCCGGTGCGGGCGCGCGCGGTGTTGTTCCCGATCTATGCATTCAACGTCGAGGTGTCGCGCGCCCCGTGGGTGACGGGCGAAGCGATGATTGCCGAAATGCGCCTGCAATGGTGGCGTGATGCCCTGGCCGAGATCGCGCAGGGCGGGAAGGTGCGGCGCCATGAGGTGGCGACACCCCTGTCAAATGTACTGACACCGGCCGACGCGACGGCCCTGGACGATCTGGTGTCGGCGCGGATTTGGGATTGCCACCGCGATGCTTTTGACGATGAGGCGGCGTTGCATCGTTACCTTGATCAGACCTCGGGCGTGTTGATGGCTGTGGCCTCGCGTTGCCTTGGCGGGCCCGAGCGCGCGGCACGTCTGGCCGGATTCGCGCAGGGTGTCGGCAATTGGCTGGGCGCGCTTCCCGCGCTTGAGGCGCAAGGACGCGTTCCGATGGTGGATGGCACGCATGACGGCATCCGTAGGCTGGCGCAGGCGGGGCTTGATGCGATTGAAAAGGCGCGCGGGCGCGTTGCCGGGCCTGCCTTGCCCGCGTTTTGGCCCGCGACAGGCGTGGCGCGATCCTTGCGCGCGGCTGTGGTGAACCCGGCAAATGTGGCCGAAGGCGCTTTGGCGCAACCGCACCGATTGGCATTGCCCATGGCGGTTTTGACCCGCCGCTGGTGAAGTGGATCAGGCGCTGGTCATGGTTGTGGCCTGTGGGTAAACGCAGTGTTTCCTGAAATGGATCAATCCACATAGTGCATTGATTTTATTTATATATTCTGCTCGTCGAGGGCCGTGCCCCGTGTTGCGCGCGCCAAAGTGGCAGCAATGGTTTCAAACCATGTCAAAACTGTGTTACCGCTACGGAATTAACGAATGATTAAGGAATACGTGTGATGACCAAATTCTCTTCGACTGTTCTGGCGGCGGTGTTCGCTGTGACCGCTGGCGCGGCGTCGGCGTCGGTAACTTACGACTGGACCGGCACTTGCGGTGACTTGTGCACCGGCACGGCGACAGCCACTTTGACACTTTCGGACAGCTACACCCCTGGTGCGGCATTGGCCAACAGTGACTTTGAAAGCTTTTCATTCACATCTGACGCCGGTTCTTACACCGTTCCCGGCGCGCATGTTTTTGATGAATTCTGGGCTGGCTCCATCCTTCCGACGCTGAATGGTGCAACGTATACGTTCATCGATTATCCTGGTGGCGGAACCTATTTCCAAACCACCGCAAGCGGCAATTGGGACACATGGATTCACGGCAGCAAGCTTGCATCCGGGACTGGTGGCACCTGGTCGCTGCGGGCACCTGTGTCGAATGTTCCCGTTCCTGCCGCTCTGCCGCTGATGCTGGCGGCGTTGGGTGGCATTGGGGCCGTGGCGCGCCGCAAACGCAAAGCTGCCTGATCCATATCTGTTCACGGTATATGAAGACGGAACTGAGGCGCCATTTGGCGCCTCATTTCATTTCGGCTGACAGCTGGCCTGGGCATGCCATCGTGGTTGGCGGCGGGGCTTAGGCGGGTATGTCATTGTCCTTTGGGCGCAGGACCAGCCAGATCAATGCGCCGCCGGCCAACGCCAGGAACGGTGCCATCGCCAGGTTCACGGCTGTCCAACCCTCTTGGGCGGACCCGCCGGAACAATTCATCAGGCCACCTGACGCCAAAGAGGCCAATGTGACGCCGCCAAACACGATCAGGTCGTTCAGGCCCTGAATGCGCCCGCGTTCCTCGGGACGGTGTGCGCCCGCCAGCATCGCCGTCGCACCGATAAAGCCGAAATTCCAGCCGATGCCCAACAGGACAAGCGCCACAAAGAAGTTTTCGAGCGCGACCCCGCCCAGTGCAACGGCACCTGCACCGGCAAGGATGACAAGGCCAATCGCGACGATCTTTTCGGCGCCATAGCGGGCGATCAGGTGACCGGTGAAAAACGACGGGACAAACATGGCAAGCACGTGGCTGGTGACGACATCTGCGGCATTCGCCTTTTCGTAACCACAGCCAACCACGGCAAGGGGCGTGGATGTCATGACCAGGTTCATCAGCGCATAGCTGACCATCGCGCAGACCATCGCAACGGCAATTTTCGGAGTCGCGAGCATTTCAAGCCGGGTGCGCCCGCGTGATGCGCCGGGGACAGGGGCGGGCGGGCGCGGGATGTCCAGCAACAGGAACAGGAACGCGCCGACAACGTTCACGGTGATCACGGCAAGATATGTGCCAAGGAAGGGAACGACCATGGCATCGGCCGTCACCTTGACGACCTGCGGACCGATGATGGCCGAAGCCAGGCCACCGGCCAAAACGTATGAAATTGCCTTGGGGCGGAATGCGTCGGATGCGGTGTCAGCTGCGGCAAAGCGGTAAAAGCCATGCGCGGACATGTAAACGCCGGTCAGCAGACTGCCCAATAGGAAGACCGGAAATGACGCGAGGTAGAGCCCGTAAGCGCCGATAATCCCCCCCAGGGTGCCGCCCGCGGCCCCAAGGTAGAATCCGGCGCGCCGTCCGTATTTCTGCATGACCGCCGACATGGGCGTCGCCGTCAGCATCGAGCCAAGGACAATCAGCGAAATGGGCAGTGTGGCAAAGCACGCATTGGGGGCCAGCGATTGGCCCGCCAACCCGCCGATGGTAAAGATCATCGGCATCTGAGAGCCCAGAATGGCCTGTGCCATCACCAAAACCGCCACGTTACGTTTGGCGCGGGAATCGTCGGACATTGCGGGCTCCTTCATATTCGCCTTTTGGCGTATCTGGCGGGCGCAGGGTTCGCAAGCGCACATATGACGCGGGTATGTGCGATATTGCAGAGATGTTTGTTGCGCCGGGGCGCGCGGTGACATCCCTCTTGGGCGCAAAACGCAATGATCGGCATGGTCCACACAGGTGGCGGTCTGGTGCAAAGTGACGGCGTTATGGCGTGGCCGGTGGCCAAGCGTCAGGCGACCGATCAATGACATGTGCGAAGGATCCGCTCACCACGCCGTGCCTAAGGCCGATTTGGCCCAGATCGGTGTTTTCGGCGTCCTTGGCGGCGAACAGCGGGTCGCCGGATGCGCGCAATGTTGTTGCATAGTGGAATTCGTGGCCCGTCACCTGTCCGGGGAATGGTCCGCCAAGGGCGGTGAGCCGACGATATCCAAGGTGAAGACGGCGGGTTTCAAACGAGGTTTCCAGTGACAGCAGGCCCGCCATTGCATGGGATCGCCCATCTGCATCAACAAGGCGCTGGCCAAGCACCATGTACCCCCCGCATTCACCATAGATCGGGGTTGTTTCGGCGGCGGTGCGCAGGCTTGTCATAAAGCGTGACGCGGCGGCAATGCGCTCTGCGTGCAGTTCAGGGTAGCCGCCGGGCAGAAAGACAAAGCCCGCGTCCGGCACAGGATCATCGGCAAGCGGCGAAAAGAACCGGATTTCGGCCCCCGCGCGGCGCCAATCGGCCAGCATATGCGGATAGGCAAAGGCGAATGCGCAATCCTGCGCGATTGCGATTGTTTGCGCAGGCGGGGGCAGGCCAAGTGCCGAGGTCGGCGTGGGGCGCGCGCGCGGCGTTGGCGCCTGCGTCGCGGTACGGGGCTGACCTGTGGCGGCATTGGCTGGCAGAGTTGGCGCGCCGAACGGGGCGGCTTGGGCGATGGCCATGATCGCCCGAAGGTCGATGCGGGGGGCGAGCCAATCGGCGGCCCTGTTCAGAAAATCGTCCAGATCGCCACGTTCCTGTGCCTGAACAAGGCCAAGGTGGCGCGATGGCATCCGCAGATCGCCGGACCGGGGCAGGGTGGCCAGAAGTGTCAGGCCGGTTGGTTCCAATGCGCGACGCAACATCGCTTCGTGACGGGGGCTAGCCACGTTGTTCAAGATGACCCCGGCTATGCAAACGTTGGGATCGTGGTTTGCAAAACCCATGCAAAGTGGGGCCACAGATTGGGACATGCGGCCCGCGTCCACCACCAGGATCACCGGCATGCGCAGCAGGCGGGCCAGGTCGGCCACCGCGCCGCGCCCGTCCGGCGGGGCGCCGTCAAACAGACCCATCGCGCCTTCGATGATCAGGGTGTCGTCCCCGGCGGCAAGGGATGTGATGCGCTGTGGCGACATGGCCCAGGCATCAAGGTTCATACAGGGTTTGCCGCAGGCGGCGGTGTGAAATGCCGGGTCGATGTAATCGGGGCCTGATTTTGCGCCACGCACCGGAATGCCGTGACGGGACAAAAGCCGCAGCAGGGCAAGTGTGACGGTGGTTTTCCCCGCACCCGAGGATGGGGCGGCGATGATCAGGCCGGTCATGATACCTCGGCCGGGCGCCCCCGTCCCAGCGGGTCAAGGTTACGCGGAGCCTCGCCCCGCGCGAGGGCCTGCCAGTCAAGGACCTGCCGCATCAGTACCGATCGTCCGACGCAGAGGATCGCCGGGGGTTCCAACTGACTGGCGGCGATGTCGGCGGACAGGGTGCCAAGGGTGGTTTCAAGCACCTTTTCATCCGGCGTGGTGGCCGAACAGACCACGGCGCAGGGTTCATCGGCGGGGCGGCCGGCATCCAGAAGGGCAGTGGCGATCCGGTCCACGTGTTTCATACCCATGTAGATCACGATGACCTGACTGCCGCGCGCGATTGCGCCCCAGTCAAGCGATGACGGCGTTTGCCCGGATTGATCGTGCCCGGTGACAAAGGTGACGGATTGGTTGACGTCACGGTGGGTCACGGGGATGCCCGCATAGGCTAGCCCGCCGATGCCCGCGCTGATGCCGGGGATGATGCGCACGTTGACGCCGTGCTGGATCAGGGTTTGTGCCTCTTCTCCGCCGCGGCCAAAGACGAAGGGATCGCCCCCCTTGAGGCGCAGCACCTTTTTGCCATCGCGGGCCAGGTCCACGAGGCGCAGAGAGATGTCGCGCTGTTTGGCCGATGGTTTGCCGCCGCGTTTGCCCGCGTAGACATGTTCGGCCTGGGGCGCCCAGTCGAGGATTTTGGTCTGAACGAGCGCGTCATAGATCACGACATCGGCCTGACGCAGCCCGTTTACCGCGTGCAAAGTCAGCAAGCCGGGATCGCCGGGACCGGCACCACAGAGCCAGACCCAACCCGGTTCGAGTTGGGGCCAGTCGCCAGGGAATATGGGCAGTGATTCGCTCATACCCCATGTATGGCGCGTTGCCGGGGGATGGGGAAGATGGGGGCGCTGCCCCCGCCGCCCTGTGGGCGTCTCCCCCGAAGTATTTATGGAAAGATGAAGCATGGGGCTGTGGCTTAGTCGTGGGTGGAATGGGGAAATGGCAGGGTTGGTGGAAAAGTCTGGTGTGGCGTGCTGGTGCGGGTATGGTTCGCGTCGATGAGCCGAAGACCTGAGGGAGAATTGCGCCGGGGCTGGACCACCGGGGCCTGTGCCACCGCCGCCTTGCGTGCGGCGTTGATGGCGTTGTGGGGCGAGGGGCGCCCCGATCGGGTGCGCATCACCCTGCCGCGCGGCGAAAGGCCGGTATTCGCGGTGGAAGGGGTGAATTCGGGGCCGGGCTGGGCCGAGGCGGGGGTGATCAAGGATGCGGGCGATGATCCGGATGTGACGCATCAGGCGCTGATCCGGGTGCGGGTTGATGTGTTGGAGCATGATCCTGGCCGTGGCGTTGTGTTTGCCGCAGGTGAGGGTGTGGGCATGGTGACCAAGCCCGGTCTGCCGGTGCCGGTGGGCGCGCCCGCGATCAACCCGGTGCCGCGCCAGATGATGTGTGAAACGGTCGCGGAAATGGCGGCGCGCCTGGGGCAGGCGGGGGATGTGCGCGTCACCGTGTCTGTGCCGGGTGGTGCGGCCTTGGCGGAAAAGACGTGGAACCCGCGGTTGGGCATTGTCGGGGGGCTGTCGATCCTTGGGACGACTGGCATTGTGCGCCCGTTTTCGTGTTCGGCCTGGATCGCGTCGATCCATCGTGGTGTGGATGTGGCGCGGGCGAGCGGCACCGCGCATGTGGCCGGGTGCACGGGGGCGACATCGGAACGGGTGGTTCGGGCGCTGTATGGGTTGGAAGACCATGCGATGCTGGACATGGGTGATTTTGCCGGTGGGATGATGAAGTATATCGCCGCCCATCCGGTTGACCGGGTCACTTTGGGCGGCGGTTTGGGAAAGTTGACGAAGTTCGCGCAGGGGGCCGGGGATTTGCATTCCGGGCGGTCGCAGGTGGATTTTGCGGCGTTGGAGGCGCGGTTTGCCGTAGGTGGCGTCGCGCAGGCCAACACGACGGCCGAGGTGTTGGGATTGGTTGGCGCGGCTTATCCCACATGGGTGGCCCAGGCGGCCTTGGCCGAAGCGGCGCGGCGGTTGGGGCCGGAGATTTCCGTGGATGTGGTGGTGATCGACCGTGCGGGCGCGGTGTTGGCGCGCGCATGATTCTGGTTCTGGCAGGCACCGGCGAGGCGCGGGAGTTGGCGGCCATGATGGCGCGCGAGGGGATCGGGGCAGAGGCGTCGCTGGCCGGGGTGACGGGGCGGCCTGAGGCGCTGGACCTGCCGACGCGGGTGGGCGGGTTTGGCGGCGACGTGGGGTTTCGCGCGTATCTGGCCGGGCGGCATGTCAGGGCGGTTGTGGATGCGACCCATCCGTTCGCGGCGGGGATTTCACAGCGCACGGCGCGTGTGTGTCATGAGCTTGGCATCGCTTATTGTCTGCTGCGCCGTCCGGCGTGGCAGGCAGGGTCAGGGGACCGGTGGCATGCAGTGTCCGGTGCGGGCGACGTGGCGGCGATCATTCCTGAGCGCGCGCGGGTGTTTCTGGCCGTCGGGCGGCAGGAGGCGGCCGCCTTCGCCGCCCTTGCCGGGCGGGAGGTTGTCCTGCGCAGTATCGAAATGGCCGAGGGTTTGCCCGTTGGCTGGGAAAACGTGATCGCGCGGCCATCTTCGGTAGTGGCGGACGAGGTGGCGCTGTTTCGGGCCAAGGCGATTGATTGGGTTGTCAGCAAGAATTCAGGTGGGGCAGGGGCGGCGGCGAAGTTGGCCGCGGCGCGGGAATTGGGTTTGCCGGTGGCGATGATTGCGCGCCCCGAGGTGCCTGTGGGGGCGCATGTGGTTGAAAGTGCCAATGCGGCGCTGGATTGGGTGCGGGCGCTGTGACGGGGCGGATTATCGAAACGATTGACGATGTTGCGGAAGGGGCCGCTTGGCTTGCGCTTAGGGACGAGGGGATGGCGCGGGCCCTGGACGCCTGTGGCGTTCCGCCGTTGCGCCGGCGCGCAGATGGGTTCACGGCGTTGTTGCAGGCGGTGGTTGGTCAGCAGGTGTCAACGGCGTCTGCGGCTGCGATCTGGGGGCGGATGGAAGCGGCGGGGTTGCATGAGGCGGCGGCGGTTGCGGCGGCGGATGATGCGGCGCTGAAGGCTGTCGGGCTGTCGCGCCCGAAGATACGTTATGCGCAGGCGATCGCGGCATCGGGTCTGGATTTCGACGCTTTGCGCGATCTGCCGGACAAAGAGGTATTGGCCAGGCTGGTCGCCTTGCCGGGGATCGGGCCGTGGACGGCGGATGTTTATGCGTTGAGTGCCCTTGGGCGGGCGGACGTGTTTCCGTCGGGGGATCTGGCCTTGCAGGAGGCGGCGCGCTTGCTCTACGCGTTGGAGGCGCGGCCAAGCGCGGGGGAGATTGCGGCGATGGCGGCGGAGTGGGCCCCTTGGCGGGCGGTGGCGGCCCGGTTGCTTTGGGCGTATTACCGGGTGGAAACGAAACGGGAAGGGATCACATGACACGGGTATTGAACGCACAGCGCAAGGCGCCAGTATCGGGGGAAACGCGGTCGATCGTGGTGTTCCTGCATGGGTATGGGGCCAATGGCGCCGACCTTTTGGGGATTGCGGATGTGTTGGGCGAACATATGCCCGACACGCTGTTTGTGGCGCCTGACGCACCGGAAAGCGTGCCGGGCGCACCGTTCGGATTTCAGTGGTTTCCGATCCCCTGGATGGATGGATCGTCAGAGGAGGCGGCCGAGCAGGGGCGGCTTGCCGCGGTTGAGGATTTGAACGCGTTTTTGGACGCGTTGATGGTGGACGAGGATGTGATGCCTGAGCAGGTGGTGTTGTTCGGGTTCAGCCAGGGCACGATGATGTCGCTGCATGTGGCCCCGCGGCGCGAGGATCCTGTGGCCGGGGTGGTGGCGTTTTCGGGCCGGTTGCTGGATCCGGACGCGTTGGTTGACGAGGTTGTCAGCCGGATGCCGGTGTTGTTGGTGCATGGGGATGCGGATGATGTTGTGCCGCCTGAAAGCCTGCCTGCGGCGGCGGAGGCGTTGCAGGCGGCCGGGTTCAAGGAGGTTTTTGCCCACATCATGAAGGGCACGGCGCATGGGATTGCGCCGGATGGCTTGTCGGTTGCGCTTGCCTTTATGCGCGACAAGTTGCGGCTGTAGCGGATTGGGGGCGCTGCCCCCGCCGCCCTTTGGGCGGCTCCCCCGAAGTATTTATGGAAAGATGAACCAGGGGGCATGCGTGACCGGGGCGGTTGTTGCTTTACCGGTCGGTAAGTATGTGGGATGACTGGTCAGGGATCAGATACGAGAGGAGACATCATGATTATCATTACAGGTACGATGGAAGTTGCAGCGGGCAGCGAAGAGCAGGCCAAGGCAAATTTTGCATTGGCGCAGGAGGCGACCAAGACGGAGCGCGGTTGTATCGATTACCGGTTCTTTCAGAGTGTGGATCAGCCGACGGTTTTTCGCGTTTATGAGGAATGGGAAGACAAGGATTGTCTGCGCGAACATGGTCAGCATCCCAATATGGCGGCACATCGTGAGCGGATGGCGCCGCTGGGTGTCACCAATCGCAAGTTGAAGATGATCCAGCCGGAGCGCATCAAGGACCTGTGATTTTAGTTTGATATCAGGCCGTCATAGGGCGGTCGCATCGAGAACAGGGGGGCAGGTCGTGCCCCCCTTTTTCTTGGCCCTGTGCCATCGCCGTACGAGGTGGCATGGTGGCGCGACCTGGTCGTCGGGGCGTGTGTCTATTTACGCGGCCGGCCGGGGTTGTCGTAGTGGAAGGGCGGCGTGAAGGATTTCGGGTAGTTTTCGTAGTCGATGGTTGGTGGTGCGTCTGGGGGGAAATCGGGATCGACCGGCTTGCGGGGGCGGGATTCTTCGGCCCAGCCGGTTTTGTAGTTTGTGTAGAAGGTCGAGAACCAGTGCAGGCGCGAAATGCGCCAGACGCCATCGTCGCATTTGCGATATTCCATTTCGTAGGGACCTTCGGCCCAATGGGATCCTTCGCCATATTGGCCGAACATGATGAAGGCACGCCAACGCCCCTTGGCCGTTTGACCGTCATCCGCGACGGTCACGACGCCCTGCAATTGCAAATGGCTGAGAAGTCGGCCGTCGGGCAGGCCATCCTTGCCCTGGCCCACCTTGTCACGAAACAGTGTGTGGACGCGATCCTTGCCCTTGAAGACGCCAAAGCCGCCGATTTCGGCCTCACCGTCATCGGTGAATAACATCACCATGTCGTCCCACAATGCCTTGTCCAGGTAATAGCCATAGGCGCGTTGCAGGCGTTTGATATTGTCCGTGTCTTCCAACCGTTCCAGACGGGTTTCAAGCGCGGCGATGCGCGCCTCGAGTGGGTTTGTCATGGTTTTGTCCTTTGCTGGCGAGGAGTCATCCTTGTGCGTATGGCCCCAGCAAGTGCGGGGAGGAAAACGACAGATAGTGAGCGAAGCCTAGCCGGATTTGGCCGGACCGCGCGATTGAGACATGGGAACGCCGCCCTTGGCCCAGTCGTGATGGTCAACATCGCGCAGGATGACACTGACGCTTTCCGGTTTCGAGCCGAGCGCATCGACCGTGGCCTCGGTCAGCTTTTCGATCAGCTTTTGTTTCAATTCAGGGCTGCGCCCCGCGAGGAGGGATACTTCGATCAACGGCATTTGGGTTTCCTTGTTATGTGATTGGCGTGGTGTCGGGACGTCGTGTGGCTGAGGCTGGCCGTTGGGGCCGTTTGGGGTGTCGTGTGACGCACAAGACAGGGCGCAAGGCCACACAGGGCCATAAGAGCCCATCGGGCGCGATCCGCATGACGATAAGCGCGCCATTTTGGTTTGTCACCTGCGTGTGACACGGGCATATGCCGTCATTTGCCCGTTACGCTGGCAGTCTATGCCATGACTGGCGGCGTACATATCGTGGGACTTGCCCCTAGGTCGCCGCCATATATAGTGAATCGCAAGATGGGCGGAATGTCCCGCCTGGATGCTGGCCAAATGGCAGCGCAAAGGGTGATACAGCAATGGACGGAGATTTCAGGACCGATTTCGTTAGGGAACCTGCTGCGCTCAGGCGGCACCCCGCGCTGGTGCTGAATGCGGATTACCGGCCCCTGTCCTATTATCCGCTCAGCCTTTGGCCCTGGCAGGAGGCGGTCAAGGCGGCCTGGCTGAACCGGGTGGATATTGTCGCTGAATATGACACAAGCGTGCGCAGCCCCAGCACCGAAATCAGAATTCCTTCGGTTGTGGTCCTTAAGGAATATGTCAAACCGCAAAAGCGTGTGGCCTTTACGCGGTTTAACCTGTTTCTGCGTGACGAATTCTGTTGCCAGTACTGCGGCGCACGCGGCGACCTGACATTTGATCACGTGGTGCCCCGCGCCAGTGGCGGCGTCACCTCGTGGGAAAATGTGGTGGCGGCCTGTTCCCCGTGCAA
>JBOEGP010000015.1:43096-43823 GCA_050633485.1 Pseudooceanicola sp. | reverse complement strand
TTCCACGGGACGCGGTGCGCGCCCAGCTGGATGAGGCATTGAAAGCACGCTGATACGGCGCAGTGAAAAGGGACAAGCATGATCACACCAGCATATTGTGTAACGATGGCCCGCTATAACACGTGGCAAAACCGTCAGATCGCCCGCGCAATGGACACATTGACCGACGTGGAACTGACCCGGGACCGTGGCGCATTCTTTGGTTCGATCCTTGGGACAGCCAATCACATTCTGTGGGGGGACATGATGTGGATGTCCCGGTTCGGCGTTGGCAAACCGCATGAATCCGGCATCCGTGACAGCACGACCCTGACGCCGACGGCGGCTGTTTGGTACGCGGACCGCTATCGGATGGATAAGCGGATCGAACTCTGGGCCGAGAAACTTCACACGGTTGACCTGACCGGTCCGCTCAACTGGTATTCGGGCGCGGCAGAGGCCGACATGTCGATGCCCGTTGGCGTGTGTGTCACCCATATGTTCAATCATCAAACCCATCATCGCGGGCAGATACATGCCATGCTGACCGCGGCGGGCGTCGATCCCGGCGCCACCGATCTTTTCTTGACGCCGGGGCTTGCGGACTGACCCCAAAGCCTGTGCAGATACATCCGACAAAAGGGAGGCACGACATGTTCAACGCATTGGTCCTGGAACAGGACGCAGACGGCAAAGCCGCGGCATCACTGAAACAGCTGGGTCTGGACGATCTGCCCGAGGGCGACGT
>JBOEGP010000015.1:34611-43087 GCA_050633485.1 Pseudooceanicola sp. | reverse complement strand
CGCCCAAGGGGGGCGGGCTGGTGCGCAATTACCCCCATGTGGCCGGCATCGACTTTGCCGGCACGGTCGAATCTTCGTCGGACGCCCGGTACAAACCCGGCGACAAGGTCGTACTGACCGGCTGGCGCGTGGGTGAGGCCTATTGGGGCGGTTACGCGCAAAAGGCGCGGGTCAAAGCAGATTGGCTGGTTCCGCTTCCCGATGGCCTGACACCGCGTCAGGCGATGGCCGTTGGCACCGCTGGGTTCACGGCAATGCTGGCTGTCATGGCGCTTGAGGATCACGGGCTGACACCCGAAGATGGCCCGGTTCTGGTGACAGGGGCCGCAGGCGGTGTTGGATCGGTCGCCACCGCCATTCTTGGCAATCTGGGCTATGAGGTCGCCGCTGTAACCGGACGCCCGGAAACCGAAGATTACCTTAAGGGGCTGGGGGCCACCCGGATCGTGCCCCGCGACGAGATCAACGAGACGGTCAAGCGCCCGCTGGAATCCGAAACCTGGGCCGGATGTGTCGATGCGGTTGGCGGCGACATGCTGGCACGGGTCCTGGGCCAGATGAAATATGGCGGATCGGTCGCGGCAGTGGGGCTGGCGGGCGGCGCGGGCCTTCCGGCGACGGTAATCCCGTTCCTTTTGCGGGCCGTGAACCTGTTGGGGATCGACAGCGTGATGAAACCCTATGACGGCCGCTTGCGCGCGTGGCAGCGGATCGCGACGGATCTGCCGATGGCGAAACTGGATGCGATGGTGCAACCCGCCACCCTGTCCGACCTTCCAAAACTGGGCGCCGACATTCTGAACGGTCAGGTCAAGGGACGCATCGTGGTGGACGTAAACGCCTAAGGCCGCCGATCGGTCAGCCGCAAAATTTCGCATGGGCGTCGTGTCAGGCGGCCATGCCAGCCCATCGGAACGGGATCCGGCGGATCCTTAAGCGTCCCGTGGCACTACGGGGCCGGCCATGTGTCATAAAACTTGCCCCAACCCGTCCCCTCGGCCTAGCCTAGTGTTTCAGGGAAAACGGGGGGTGCCGATGATCCTGACGACGACGCGCAATGAAAAGAACCTGCCGCGATATTTTGCGCAGGTGTTTGATGTCGCCAGCCGGATGGCTGTTGGGCGGCTTGATTTCCACTTGCCTGACGGGCGTATTTTCCGTGCCGAAGGGAAAACACCGGGCCAGTTGGGCGAACTTCACGTTCACAACCCCGATACCTTTGCAAGACTGATCCGAGAGGGCGATCTGGGGTTTTGTGACGCCTATATCGAAGGCTGGTGGTCTTCGCCCGACCTTCAGGCTTTTCTTGACCTGTTGCATGCGGGAAACGATGAGCTTTACGACGGCTTTCCCGGAATGGCCCTGGTGCGCGCCTATGAACGCATGCGCCACTGGATGAACCGCAACACCCGCGAACAGGCGAAAAAGAACATCTCGTATCACTATGATCTGGGCAACGACTTCTATGGTCTGTGGCTGGACGACACGATGACCTATTCGTCGGCCATCTTTTCAGACGGTCAGGAAAGCCTTGAGGCAGCGCAGATCGCCAAATACGCCTCGATGGTGGATCAAATGGGCGTCAAACCCGGTGATCATGTGCTGGAAATCGGCTGTGGCTGGGGCGGGTTTGCCGAATACGCCGCAAAGGAACGCGGGCTAAGGGTGACGGGGCTGACCATCAGTCAGGAACAGTTGAACTTTGCCAGGGATCGCATTGAAAAGGCAGGGCTTTCCGACCTGGTAGAGCTTAAGCTTCAGGATTATCGTGATGAGGTCGGCCTGTATGATGGCGTCGCCTCGATTGAAATGTTCGAGGCGGTTGGCGAAAAATACTGGCCGGTCTATTTCGACACGCTGCGCGAACGGCTAAAGCCCGGCAAAAACGCGACCCTTCAGATCATTACGCTTCAGGAAAAACGTTGGGAAACATACCGCAAGGGGGTGGATTTCATCCAGAAATACATCTTTCCCGGTGGCATGTTGCCCAGCAAATCGGCGCTCCGGGCCGAGGTGACGAAAGCCGGTTTGACGGTCGCACGGTCGGTGGAATTCGGGCAAAGCTATTCGCAAACGCTGCGGCGCTGGTATGAAACATTCAACGACAAATGGGACGTTATTGCCCCCATGGGGTTTGATGACAGGTTCCGGCGAATGTGGAATTTCTATCTGACCTCTTGCGCGGCGTCTTTTGCTGGCGGTAACTGTGACGTGACACAGATCACAGTAACAAGGCCGCGCTAGTTCATGCTGACAATGCCCAAACTGATTTCCGCCCTGATGTTGGCCTTCATCGCGTGGATCGTCTCTGGCATGGTCAAGGTCGAAATCCTTGAGGTTCATGGAACCTATAACTTCGGCAACTTCGTGCGATTGTCAGTGATCATCGGCGCCTTGGTCGGATGGGTCGTTCTGGGATCACGCGCCAACGGGAACATGGGATTTGGCACTGCTCCGGCGGTTGGTTTCACCGCCGTCTTTGCGATGGTGTTCTGGATTTTGTTTCTGGTCAGCGCCAATGAAATGCTGCGCCTTGCCATCGAACGCCGTTTTGATGGCCCGTTCGAGGCGCTGAACGAAATGATCCCGATCGCGGGCGACTATGGATCCTACCTTATTCGTACGCACATAATCGCCACGCTTGTGGGCACCGGGATGGCCGCAGGGTGGTTCGCCGATTGGGCGGCCCGGCGTTGGAAATAACCCGATATGCCTGACATTTTTGTCTATGGGACGCTGCGCCATGTGCCGCTGTTGCGTCTGATCGCGGATCAATCGGTGACACCGCGTGCGGCTGTTTTGCCGGAAATGGCGATACGATGCGCGGCATCTGCCGATTATCCCGTACCTGTCCCCGACGATACCGCGATGGCCCAAGGGGTGATCTGTCGCGTCGATGATGATGGGTTTGCCCGGTTGAATTGGTACGAGTCAGCGTTTGGCTATGCGCCTGTGACACATACAGTTCGGGTTGATGGCATTGATTGCGAAGCGCTGGTCTGGTTGCCCCAAACCACCGAAGACGCCGCACAAGAACCATGGAATTTGTCAGATTGGCAGGCGAAATGGGCCGATCTGACCCTGCGCGCGGCGCAGGAAGCGATGGCGCTTTTTGGCAAGGTGCCCGCGTCCCGGATCGGCCGCTTTTGGGAGACGTTTCAGGGCCGCGCCGACGCTGCCATTCGCGCCGCGAACATGGCCCGCCCGGTGGTTGGCAGTGACACCCACGCCGACACGGTCGAACAGATCGAACAGGGCCATGCCCATGCGGGGTTCTTTGTCACCCGCGCCGACCGGTTGCGCCATCCGACCTTTGCCGGGGGCACTGGCCCGGTTCTTGACCGTGAAACCTTTTTGACCGGGGACGCCAGCGTTGTGCTGCCCTATGATCCCGTGCGCGATCGGGTTCTGCTGACCGAACAGTTTCGCATGGGGCCTTATGCCCGTGGGGCCGCCTATCCATGGACGCTGGAACCGGTGGCCGGGCGTGTCGATCCGGGCGAAACACCGGAAACCTGTGCCATGCGCGAATGCGTCGAAGAGGCGGGCGTTGCCCTGCGCGAATTGATCCCGGCCGCGCATCATTATCCTTCGACCGGGGCCACGTCGGAATTCCTGTATACCTATATCGGCCTGTGTGACCTGCCGGATCTGCCTGCAGGTGGCGGTGGATTGGCCGACGAAGGCGAAGACATCCGGACGCATCTTCTGTCTTTTGACGCCGCCATGGACCTTGTTTCCAGCGGCGAGGCAACAGACGGACCCTTGGTTCTGCTATTGCTGTGGCTTGAACGCGTCCGTCCCAGATTGCGCGCCACGGCTTGAGTCCGCTTCGCGTGGGGTCTAAGTCTTTGAATGACCGAATACAGCCGAAGGACCCGAACCCATGCACATCGCCCAAGACCTGGCGCAGGCCGTCGGGAATACACCGCTGATCAAGCTTCGTAAGGTAAGCGAGGAAACCGGCTGTACCATTCTGGGCAAGGCCGAGTTCATGAATCCCGGCCAGTCGGTCAAGGATCGCGCGGCGTTGTGGATCATCAAGGATGCGATGGCCAAGGGCCAGTTGGAACCGGGCGGCACAATCGTCGAAGGCACCGCAGGCAATACCGGGATCGGGCTTGCGCTGGTTGGGGCGTCGATGGGGTTCAAAACCGTGATCGTGATCCCCGAAACCCAAAGCCAGGAAAAAAAGGACATGCTGCGCCTTGCCGGGGCGGATCTGGTTCAGGTGCCCGCGGCCCCTTACAAGAACCCGAACAATTACGTGCGCTATTCCGAACGGCTGGCCGCCGAACTGGCCAAGACCGAAGCCCATGGCGCGATCTGGGCCAACCAATTCGACAATGTTGCCAACCGCCAATCCCATGTGGAGTCGACCGGCCCCGAGATTTGGGACCAGACCGAAGGCAAGGTGCATGGGTTCGTTGCGGCGGTGGGGTCGGGTGGCACGCTGGCCGGGTGTGCCGACTATCTGCAACCCAAGGGCGTGAAAATCGCCCTGGCCGATCCGAATGGCGCAGCGCTTCACAGCTATTACACCACCGGCGAATTCAAATCCGAAGGCGACAGCATCACCGAAGGCATCGGGCAGGGCCGCATCACCGCCAACCTCGAAGGGTTCACGCCCGATTTCTCATACCAGGTGCCAGATGCCGAGGCGCTGCCATATGTCTTTGATCTTCTCAGCGAAGAGGGGCTGTGCCTGGGCGGGTCGTCCGGGATCAACGTGGCAGGTGCCGTGCGGCTTGCGCGCGAACTTGGCCCCGGCCACACGATCGTGACGATCCTGTGTGATTATGGCACGCGGTATCAATCCAAGTTGTTTAACCCCGGATTCCTGCGTGAAAAGGGCCTGCCGACGCCTGCGTGGTTGAATGAATCCCCGCGGTCCATTCCCGGCGTTTTCAGTTAGGCCATGGCCCTGCTGACCCGTCTTTTTGCGGTTTTCTGTCTGACAATCGCCCTGATCCTGCCCCTGCAGGGGGGATCGGTGTTTGCCCAGCCCGTGGCGGGGCAAACGATCGACTATCAAGACTGGAACACGACCGCCGCCCGCGCCGAAGAGGCCGTGGATGCGGGGCGTGCATCTGATGCCGCCCTGTCCACTTTGCGGGCCGAACTGGTCGATTGGCGCGAAAGGTTCGATGCGGCGCGGTCCACGAATTCGGCCGCGATCGCCACCGTGCGCGCGCAACTGGCCGCCTTGGGTGATCCGCCGGGCGACGGCAAGGTCGAAGCGCCCGAAATCGCTGACCAACGTGCAGCGCTGAACAAACGTCTGGCCGAACTCGAGGCGCCGGCCCGCGCAGCCGACGTGGCCTGGAGCAGGGCAGATGCGCTGATCCGTGCGATTGACCGGATCATTCGGGACCGTCAGACCGATCAGCTTCTTGAACTTGGCCCGTCCCCCTTGAACCCGGTCAACTGGCCGGGCGCCATCACGGCGCTGCGCAGCGGACTGGAGCGTTTGGCCGGGGAAATGCAGGACGCATGGACCAGCGAAACCATCCGCGCCGAGGCCCGCGCCAAACTGCCGATCATTTTGCTGTTGCTGGCCATCGCGGCCATTTTGCTGGGCCGGGGACGTCATTGGACGGAAAAGCTGGCCCGGCGCGTTCAGGGGCGCGAACGCAGCGCAGAACGCTATATCTTCGGGTTT
Organism: Pseudooceanicola sp.; assembly: GCA_050633485.1. Classification (GTDB taxonomy): domain Bacteria; phylum Pseudomonadota; class Alphaproteobacteria; order Rhodobacterales; family Rhodobacteraceae; genus Pseudooceanicola. Next base: position 37,425 of record JBOEGP010000015.1, on the reverse strand, counting down.
CTTGTCTCGCTCGGGCAGGTGGCATTGCCTGTCGGGGGGATGGTGGCGCTGGTGGGGGCTGTGTTCTCAACCGGTATGGCCGGATCACGCAGCACCCTTATCCTTCAGGTGCTTCCGGGGGCGATGCTGGCCTTTGCGGTGGCCCGTTGGGTTGGCTGGCGCATTTTCCCAGATTCCGACATTCCGACCCCGCCGCTCAGGTTGGATATTCAGCGCCGCCGCGAAGGCCGACTTCATGCAGCGGTCCTTGGGCTGACACTGGCGATCTTTGTGTTGATCGGCCAATTCGCCGAGGCCGAAGGCTGGAGCCCGGAAACCGTCAACACCATCCTGTTTCCGCTGATTGCGCTGGCCGGGCTGGTCCTGTTCCGCATCTCGCGGCTAATCGCGTTGCACAGCAGCCAACTGACCACTGGCGATGACGATCAAACATTCCGTCAACGTATGGTGTTGTTGTTGGCGCGCGGCATCGCATTGTTTGCCATTCTGGGGCCTGTTCTGGCGGGAATAGGGTATTTCAACGCGGGCTATTCCATCGTCTTCCCTTCGATCTTTACGTTGCAGATCTTTGGGCTGTTGGTGATCCTTCAGCGGGTCGCGACCGAACTTTATGTGCTGATCACCCGCAACCGGGATGGCGCGCGTGATGCCCTGCCGCCCGTCCTTGCGGGATTTGTCCTTTCTGTCTTGTCCATACCGGTGTTGGCGCTGATCTGGGGCGCGCGGCCCACGGACCTGACGGAATTGTGGGGGCGTTTCCGAACCGGTGTCACCCTGGGCGGCACCCAGATTTCACCGGGCGTCTTTCTGACGTTCGTTATCGTTTTTGCCATGGGCTATGTCGTAACGCGGCTGGTTCAGGGGGCATTGCGCACAACTGTCCTGCCCAAGACCCGGCTTGAAACCGGGGCCCAAACGGCGATCGTTTCCGGGTTGGGCTATGTCGGGATCTTTCTGGCCAGCATCATTGCGATCACATCAGCCGGGATCGACCTGTCGTCATTGGCCATCGTCGCCGGGGCGTTGTCGGTCGGCATCGGCTTTGGTCTTCAGAATATCGTGTCGAATTTTGTATCCGGGATCATCCTGTTGATCGAACGCCCGGTGTCCGAAGGCGACTGGATCGAAGTGGGTGGAAACATGGGCTATGTGCGCGGGATTTCCGTGCGCTCCACCCGGATCGAAACCTTTGACCGGCGCGATGTCATCGTTCCGAACGCCGATCTGATTTCAGGCGCGGTGACAAACTGGACTCGCGGCAATCTGGTGGGGCGGATCATCGTTCCCGTCGGGGTGGCCTATGGCACGGACACCCGCAAGGTTGAGAAAATTCTGCGCGAAGTGGCCGAGGCACAGCCTGTCGTTCTGCTCAACCCGCCACCGTTCGTGTATTTCAAAGGCTTCGGCGCATCGTCACTCGATTTCGAAGTGCGTGCGATCCTGCGCGATGTCACCCAAAGCCTGGCCGCCCAGACCGAGATCAATCACCAGATCGCGGAACGTTTTGCCGCCGAAGGGATCGAAATTCCCTTTCCGCAACAGGATCTCTGGTTGCGCAATCCTCAGGACCTTCCGGGGGGGCGTGGCGCCGGCAAACCGCTTATGGATCAGGAAATCGACCTGGCGGCGCCCGCACCTGCACCAACACCAACACCGGACATGTCCCCGTCAAAGGACGTGGCCCCGCATTTGCGCCCCGAAGACATTGATCCCGCGCCCGGCCCGTATCGGAACAAAGACAAATGACACTATTGCTGTTTCGCGAAGATGCCTACCTGACCGAATCCACCGCGACCGTGACCGGCATAACCGATCGCGGCGGTGTGGTTCTGGACACGTCGTTGTTTTACCCCACCGGTGGTGGCCAGCCCGGCGATGGCGGACGATTGGCCTGGGGCGGGACATCAATGCAGGTTGTCACAACCGTCAAGGCGGATGGGGATGACATTGCCCTGATTCCCCCCGAAGGCGCCGAACTGCCCCGTATTGGCACGCAGGTCACCCAGCACATAGATTGGGACCGCCGCTATGCGCATATGCGCGTGCACACCGCGCTGCATTTGCTGTCGGTTGTTGTACCACTGCCGGTCACCGGAGGCGCGATTTCCGAAGGGCAGGGGCGTTTGGATTTTGCGATGCCCGAACCGCCCGCCGACCCGAAAGCGATCGAAGATCAGCTGAACGCCCTGATCGCCCGTGATCTTGAGGTCAGCGAAAGCTGGATCACCGACGCAGAGCTTGCGGCCAACCCGGACCTGGTCAAAACCATGTCGGTTCAACCCCCGTCCGGCGCGGGCCACGTGCGCCTTGTTCGGATCGGGCAGGGCGATGATCAGGTTGATCTGCAACCCTGCGGCGGCACCCATGTCGCCAAAACGGCTGAGATCGGCCACGTCACCCTGACCAAGATCGAAAACAAGGGCAAACAGAACCGGCGCGTCAAAATCCGCCTTGATTGAGGTTGGATTAGCGCGCCCTTGCCCCGACGGGGCGGTGTCAGTCATTTCCCCACCGCCGGGCTATCACACCGTATCGCGGTTTCGGGCATGGCCCTGATGTCCGGCATTTGACGCGATGGCGGGCACAATGCGCATGGCCACGACAGGTTTTCCGGTATCGTCGGACACGCCACGGGGCGGATCATCATTTCCACACCTTTTCCCCCTTGCGAGCGCCCGCACGAACGCGCTAAACGGTCCGAACCGGAGAGGTGGCCGAGTGGTCGAAGGCGCACGCCTGGAAAGTGTGTAGGCGGGAGACCGTCTCCAGGGTTCGAATCCCTGTCTCTCCGCCACAGATCAACAAAAATTTGCG
>JBOEGP010000015.1:0-34561 GCA_050633485.1 Pseudooceanicola sp. | reverse complement strand
TGCGCCAAAGGTGATTGGGGCGGGAATGGCAATACACCATGAAATCATTGCTGCATTCGCGATAATTGCCAAAGCGGGGCGGCTTTTCGCATTTTGGCATGGGACATCTGTCCTGTCGATGGGCGCGGTGAAAACCGGTTGGGATGTACCGTCGGGATCGGTGAATGGCACCGGCGGCATTGAACCGTGCGCGGCAGGGACAACCATTCTCGACACGTTGCGGCATCTGCGGCAGAGTGGCCGAACCGGCGATGTCAGTTCGCATTCGCCAGGGTCGTGATGCGACCTTTGGCACAGGCAATCAGACGGTGCCACAGTTCGAAAGGTTGAGCATGAGCGACGTCCTTCGCAATCCTTTTCGTGGCACGGGTCTGGCCGGGTTTGACCTGTTTCCCAAGGACGACCCGTCCGGGGTTGCCGCCCTGCTGGCGCAATGCCCAGCCCATGTTCAAACGCCCTTGCTGGACCTGACGGAACTGGCACGGGGCCTTGGCATCGCGCAGTTGCTGATCAAGGACGAACGCAGCCGCATGGGATTGGGCAGCTTCAAGGCACTTGGCGCCGCCTATGCGATTGCGCGCGAGGCATCCATCAATGTCCAGAATGGCAACTGGGACAGCGCCCTGAAAGGTCGCGTCTATGTCACGGCAAGTGCGGGCAACCACGGGTTGTCAGTTGCCGCTGGTGCGCGATTGTTCGGGGCGACGGCCATCATTTACCTTGCCCGGACCGTGCCCGCGGCCTTTGCCGACCGGTTGCGCGCCAAGGGCGCACTGGTCGAATGGGCGGGCGATACCTATGAGGACAGCCTGACCGCCGCAGAAACCGCGGCACGGGCGGGCGATGGCATGCTTTTGTCAGATGGGTCATGGCCGGGCTATGTCGATTTGCCCACACGGGTCATGGAGGGATACCTGCAATTGGCCGCCGAGGCTGGCGCGCAGATCATCACACCGCCCACACATATCGTTTTGCAGGCGGGCGTTGGTGGCCTTGCCGCGGCGGTTGCGGCCCACGCGCGCAGCCTGTGGGGGGATGCGCCGCAAATCATCGTCGTCGAACCGGAATACGCCCCCGCCCTGATCGAAAGCATCCGCGCGGAAAAGGTTGTCACGACATCCGGGCCCGTGTCCGCGATGGGGCGTTTGGATTGCAAGACCCCGTCGATGGTCGCGTTGGCCGGGCTGGCGCGGGATGCGGACACCTTTGTCACCATAACCGAGGACGAGGCCGCACAGGGCGTCGCCATGTTGGCAAGGCATGGCATTGCCACAACCCCGTCCGGTGCCGCCGGATTTGCCGCAGTGCTGGCCAAACGTTTCGACGTTGATCCCGACAGCCGGGTTCTTGCGATCCTGAGCGAGGGGCCGGAAGATGCCTGAACCGTCGCTCATTTTTCCGGCGGGCGAATATCGTCACAGGGTCGAACGGCTTCAGGCGATGATGCACAAATCGGACCAGGATGCGCTGTTGCTGACAACCCCTGCCGATGTTTTCTATGTGACGGGGTTCCTGACGCGTTTCTGGGAAAGCCCGGCGCGGCCCTGGTTCATCGTGGTGCCGTCACATGGGGCCCCGATCGCCATCATTCCATCAATCGGCGCGGACCTGATGGCGCGGTGTTGGGTCACGGACATTCGCACATGGGATGCCCCGGACCCCAAGGACGACGGCATCAGCCTTTTGGCCAATGCCTTGTGCGACATCGTGCCCAAAACCGGATCAATCGGCATACCCATGGGGTTGGAAACCCATCTGCGCATGCCGCTGGCCGACTACAAGCGCCTTGGGGACCGGATCGCGCCGCGACGGTTTGTGGATGCAACAGCAACGCTTCAGCGCGTGCGGGAAATCAAATCCGAACCCGAAATCGACAAGATCCGAACGGCCTGTGACATCGCGCATCGTGCGTTTGCCGGGGTGGCGGATTTTGCCTTTTCCGGCCGTCCGTTGGATGCCGTGTTTCGTGATTTTCAGATTGCGCTGATGCGCGAGGGTGCGGATTGGGTCAGCTATGTTGCCGGGGGCGCGGGGCAGGGTGGCTATGGCGATGTCATTTCCCCGGCAGGCACGCGCCCGCTGGAACGTGGCGATATCCTGATGCTGGATACCGGGGCGGTTCACGATGGATATTTCTGTGATTTTGATCGAAATTTTGCGATTGGGCCGCCTGATGATCATGTGCGCCGCGCCCACGCGGCATTGCACGCGGCAACCGACGCCGCGCTGACGGCGGTGCGTCCGGGCATGACCGCATCCGATCTTCACCGCGTCCTGACCGATGCCTTGCGCGCCCAAAAGGCGCAGCCATTGGGCGGGCGACTGGGACATGGGTTGGGCATAACGCTTACGGAATGGCCATCGCTGACCGCCAAAGACAACACTGTCCTGTGCGAAGGCATGGTCCTGACACTGGAACCCGGCGTCGCAATATCGGACGGCAAGATTTTGGTGCACGAGGAAAACATCGTTCTACGCGCACAGGGGGCCGAATTGCTGTCCACACGCGCGCCCCAAGACTTGCCGGAATTGCAGTGATGGCGGCGTATCCCTACCGGATGACCGGACCCATCGGGACCAAGGCAACGATTGGTCTGGTCGTGTTGCAGGTTGACGAAACGATCGAACATGATTTTCGCAGGTATTTCCCTGCCTGCGATGTCGCGCTTTACGTCTCGCGCATCCCGTCCGGATCGGAACTGACCCCGGAAACCATTGCGCGCATGGAAATTGATCTGCCACAGGCGGTGTCGCTCCTTCCGCCGGCGGCAGCGTTTGACGTGATCGGCTATGGCTGCACATCGGGCACAACCCTGATCGGGGCAGACCGGGTTGCGGAATTGGTCACCCGAAACGCCACGACAGCCGCCGTTAGTGATCCGCTGACTGCGGCGATTGCCGCACTCCGGGCTGTTGGCGCCGCTTCGGTTGCCATCGTGTCCCCCTATGTCGCGTCGGTCGTCGCGCCGATTCAGCAAGCGTTCGAAAGCGCCGGGATCGACGTGGCGGCAACGATTTCCTTTGGCGAAGAGATCGAAGCGCGGGTTGCGCGCATAGATCCACAGTCAATTCGCGCGGCGGCACGTGAAGCAGCGGCGAAACGCGGGGTCGATGCGGTTTTTCTGTCCTGCACGAATCTGCGCACGTTCGATATCATCAGCGAACTTGAAAGCGACCTTGCCCTGCCTGTCATCAGCAGCAATCAGGCGCTGGCCTGGCACATGGCCCGCCTGTCAGATGCGCCATTGGCCGCAACCCCACCGGGGCGTTTGTTCAGCGTCTAGGGGGGGGCAGGGATTGTACCCGCAATTGGCACTGGCGCAAAACGCGCCCCATCGCCCGACATCAATCACGCGGACAATCGGAGAATTTCAACCAAAACGCGCCTGAACGCTATTGCAACCGGGCCAGATTGAACAATGCTGCCTGACTTGCCGTGCCATCAATCGAAAAGCGTGGCCCGACGGGGGCCGCATCCATTCCGATACGTTTTAACCACCGCGAAAAGACCGCCGGGACAATTCCGATGACATTTGTTGCGCCACATTGGGCGGCTGTTGTTTGCATTGCATTCAACAACATCCGTTGAACGATCGGGCGGCGTTTGGCATCCACGTCCTCGGAAATGAACAGGCGTGTTGCTTCCCATGTCAATGGATCAACGGGCGCATCGAAAAACAGAACGTCGCTTGGAATTCCGGACAACAATCCCAGCTGCGCATCGCGCAACATATAGCTGTAACATCCACACCGCGCCGTTGTCGGCATCAAACGCACGCCACCCAATACCTGTCCATATTCGTGAACGGCGACCCAATGCGCCTGCGGCGTATCGTATTGATCAAACTCCATACCGTCGGTTTGGGGCAATTCCCAATGCAGGCGGTCGATAAAAACCTCGCGCCGGGCCCGCAGGAATTCAATCAACAAATCACCGTATTGCGACAGGTTCAAAAAGGACATGTCCGTGACTTTGATCGCTCCGACGGCCTGGTCTTCGGCCACGCGCGCGCTGGTGCGCACAGGATGTGCACGCGAGAAAATAATTGGCTCCGAAGTGTCGTTTCCTTCGGACTGAATCAGCTCCGGAAAGACCGCGTCAGGACGCGGCTCCCGCATCAAGCCCCTTTGATGCTGCATAGCTCAAATGTCACCCGTTAACTATTTGTGAACAATTCAACGTGTCGCACGCTCATTGTCCACACAACTTTGACCAGATTCCGCCTTAATACGGAATTGAGGGATGTCTCACTGGCTTTTGGGCAACACATATGCTGGAAACTTGGGCGTTTCCAATAGGGGAGGGCCGCACCATGGCGCGGCCCTAAAACCTTTAGTGATTAGATTCCGCTACGTAAGCGGAACACTTCATTCAGCAGCAACCGCAGGAAGGGCTGTTTCCTGTTCCGCGCCGCCCGTCAGTTCACCATGCGCGTTAGGCTGTTCCATCGTGTCAAACGCAACCATAAAGGTAGTGCCGACGCCGATCTCACTGACGTAGTCAATAACGCCTCTGTGCAGGTCGACGATCTGTTGGGTGATGTTCATACCCAGTCCAGTGCCGCCGTAGTCACGTTGGTCGGAACTGTCGATCTGTGCGAATTGCCCGAACACCTTGTCGCGCGCGTCGTCCGGGATTCCGATCCCGTTGTCTTCGACAAACACAACAACTTTGCCGCTGACAACTTCGGTGCGGATACAAACCGCGTCACCTTGATCGGAAAACTTGACAGCGTTCGAAATAAGGTTGGTCATCACCTGAATTAGGCGGCGGCGATCGCCATTCATCATGGTGGTGCGATCCGGGCGTGTGTGATCCAGGTAAACGCCGTGTTTGTCCGCATAGCCGAAATTGTTTTGCACGGCTTCTTCAACAAAATCTTCGACGCAGATCGGCTTTAGCTCACTTACAAAGCGGCCTGCCTCAAGGCTTTGGACATCAAGAATGTCATTGATCAGATCGGACAAGCGTTCGCAATTGCGACCCGCCAATTCCAAAACTGGCGCCAGATGGTCAGGCACGGGGCCCAATGTGCCGGTCTTGATCAAATCAAGCGATCCCTTGATCGACGTCAACGGTGTGCGCAATTCGTGGCTGACCGTGGAAACAAAGTTCGATTTGACCTTGTAGGCAACCTTGGTTTTTTCGTGCTCGGCCTCAATACGTTTCAGATGCTCAACGTTGTCGCGATACATTCCCAGATACAGGCGCGACACGTCCAGGATGAAATACATAACAAAGGCGGTCGTAAAGAACTGAAGCCAGATATAAGAGCTGATCGGCGGCAAATATCGAATGACATCAATTAACGCGATTGTAACGAATCCCGCGCCATAAATAAGCAACCGAACGACCAGGGCACCAAGGATTTGGTGATTATTCATGGCACAGAACAAAGCAGCCGCGAACAGGAAGAAGAGGGGCGTGAAATGCCCGCCAACACGCTGTTCCATGGCGATCATGACGTTAAAGCCGGTGATCGCCGTGGCGCTGAGAATCGTGTTCAGAATGATGCGTCGCGCGATGGATCGGGCTGTGGCGGCGTCTTTCCCCTCCCAGGCGGCAACGCGGCGCGCCAGGCGAAGGTCGAAAAGTTCCGAAAACAGAACGGCGGAATACCAGAGCATCGCCTGGGCCGTATCAATATAGACGGCTGCCAAAATCGTGGCTGCCAGAAAAATGCCCTGACGTTGAAGGATCAGGCTGCGAATGCCTGTCACGTAATCCACGATTTCCGTGCGTGTCGGGCTTAGCATGCGGCGATAAAGGCGCTTTATCGTATGCAATTGGGGCAAAGTACGTGTCATTTCAGACTCCCGATCGGCATTCAGCCGTTGCGCAATGAGTCCAGGAGCATCTGCTCATAGGCTTTGCGGTCCGGCCGCGCCTTGGGCGAGGCGACGGGTTCTGGCGTGGCAGGGCGTCTCATCTGCAGCTGTGCGGCGGCAACCGATTTCGGGGCTGATGGCGCAACGGCCTGAACTTGTGGCATGGGGGCAATGGAATAGGGCGCGCGTTCCTGTGCCTTTGCGATGGCCGCGTCCAGCAGGCGACGACCCGAATCAGAATTGGTCGCCTCCATTTCCACATTGGCGCCGACCGCGATCTCGGGGCAGGGTCCTTTGCAATCCATCGTCGAAGCCATCTGCGCGATGCGGCGCTCAAGGCTTTCGGTGTCGGTCAGGCGGCGCCCGTGTTCCGCACACAGGAAGATGCCATTGCCACGATAGGTCAAAAGGCTGCCGTTCTCTTCGGTGGCGTCGGACAGGGCGACCGCGATCTTGTGAAACACATTGTAAAAGTCGATCGAGGCTGATTTGGCGCTGATCTGGTCACCGTTCGCGATGCGAAGTGCAAAGGCACAGGTATGCGCGGCCTTGGACATGGCCATCTGACGTACATAATTGTCGAATTCGGCCACGCCGATGAATCGCTTTACCTTCGAAAAGTCGAGCTCTGAACTGTAGTCGAGGTTTTCGTGATAAAAGATCGACCGCATCATAGCGGGCGTCGCTTCGGCGGCTGTGGCCGACGCGGCGGTGTTGGAATACTTGAGCTTACGAGCAGTGTTGAGCCGCTGCTTGAGGTCCTCGAAGTTGAACGGCTTGGTCACATAATCGGTTGCGCCAGCTTCGAATGCTTTTTCGACATAGCTCATCTGGGACATGGCCGTCAGCATCAGGATCGGCGCGTTGCGATACAATTCGTTGCGCCGGATTTCCGCGCACAGATCGATCCCGTTCATGTTCGGCATCTGCACGTCAAGCAGAAAGGCGTCGAACTCTCGCGGCTTATCTTCAATCATTTGAAGAGCTTGCTTTGCCGATGTGGCTGTCTTGACCTTGTAGGTGCCTAGCGCCTTCAGCGCCACGCCCAGAAGTTCAAGGATGCTCGGTTCATCGTCTACAATTAATAGTCTCATATCGATCTCGTTGCTCAACGCCCGGTAGGTTTTTCCTGCGATCTCTTTCTGGATCTACGGATTTGAACCCTTTCATCGGTGCCTCTGGATCTCTGAGTACAATCCAAATTTGTCAAAAAAGTGCCCGTTCAAGAAAAATTGCGTTTCACGAAAGTAAACAAAATCAACCTTGGGTTGCTTGGCGTCCTGATATTCTCGACTAAGAAGAGTGTCGCCCGCCACACACCATGTGTTTGTGCCACCGAAACCGGCCCGCACCCTGTCCATCGCGCCGGGTGAAACGGCCCGATCAAAGGTCGTGGCACAAAGGATCGGCGGCGGGGCGCAAAATCTGCGCCGCCGCGTATCCGACCGAAATGTTTAGAAAAATGGAGCGGGCGAAGAGATTCGAACTCTCGACCCTTACCTTGGCAAGGTAATGCTCTACCCCTGAGCTACGCCCGCGTCCGTGGGTGAGGGATCATCTATTTGCTCTGGCGCAGTCCTGCAAGTGGAAAAACGCTTGGCCCCGGTGAAAAATTTCAGGTTGGCCAAGCGTCGGGGGGTGTCGTCGAATTTGGGGGGCGCGTAATCGGGCCTAGCCGACGTCGGGGGGCGATGCGCCGCGCCGCCTGCGCGCGGCACGCACAAGGTTCAGCGCCTCGACCGCACCCGCGAACACCATCGCGGCGTAGATAAAGCCGCGTTCGAAATGAACGCCAAAGCCATCCGCCATCAACGCCATGCCCACCATCACCAGAAACGCGAGCGCCAGCATTTTGGTTGATGGATGCGCTTCGACAAAGCTTGCGATGGGTTCTGCGGCGATCATCATGACGATAATCGCAACGACAATGGCGGCGACCATCACTTCGATATGGTCGGCAATGCCAACCGCGGTGATCACACTGTCGAGCGAAAAGACAAGGTCAAGGATCACGATCTGGAAAATCACGGCCCCCATTGTGGCGCGCCCCCCGGAATGGGCATCGTCTTCGCCTTCGACTTCGTTGAAAATCTCGCTTGATGCTTTCCAGATCAGGAACAGACCCCCGGCCAAAAGGATCACATCGCGCCAGGATATCGGGTGGTCAAAGACTGACATCACAGGATCCGTCAGGCCGATAACCCACGCAATTGAAAACAAAAGTGCAATCCGAACGACCAGTGCGCCGGTCAACCCCACCAGCCGCGCGGTCTTGCGTTGCTCTTCTGGCAATCGCGACGCGGTGATGGATATAAAGATAACATTGTCCACACCCAGAACGATTTCCAGAATGGTCAGGGTGACAAAGGATGCCCAGACAGCCGGGTCTTGAAGCAGGTCGATCATAGGTGCCTTTCGTTCCGTATCGGGGCGGAAATCAACGTGTGACGTGTCACTTACCCTAGAATAGATGGGGGGGCTTGCCAAAGACTCCAGCACGCGGGGCGGGTTATTGTTTCCGATTGCGCAACTTATAGTTTTGCTCAGTTGTGAAAAGCGGTTTGCGCCGGTCCCCGACACGGCGTAAAATTTGGCAAATTCTTTGATTGGCGGGGGCCATATTATGAAACGTTTTCTTTGTGCCGCAGCATTGGTTGTCGGGGCGGCATCGGCCAGCCAGGCGGCCACAACCACCATCGGGTTCACCTTCGACATTTCCGGCGATGCCAATGTGCCCGACATGGTTTTGACCAACACCAGCGCATCCGCGTTGATCAACGGTGTCAGCCTGACGATCGGCGACACCGATATGAATTTCGATCAGGTCTATACCGGCACAGACACGGCGCCTGTCGGGGGCGGGTTTTCCATCGTGACGGGGGATACCGCACAGGGCGGCGCGCGCACTGATCTTGTCGCGCTCAGCTTTACGGGGTTTGGTGCAGGGCTGTTTTCTGAATTCGGCGTCGATGTTGACCGCGACACGGTCGACACTGTCGAAGATTACCGCGACATCTTCTTTAACAACGGCGGGCAAGACAACGCCGAACTGACAGTCAGCTTTTCCACCGGCCACACATTGTCCCTGATCATGGGCGACGGTGTGCGTCAGCGTGACTATCACTTCAGCCTTTCGGACCGCGTGGCGATATCCACCGTGCCGCTGCCTGCGGGTCTGCCATTGCTGGCGGGGGCGCTTGGGCTTGTCGGGTTTGCCGGGCGCCGCCGGGCCCGCTGATCCAATTTCGATGAAAACGTAAGGGCGCGACGTGCGCCTTTCGTTGTCCGTAACGGGCGTGCCCGGTCAGCAATGGCCGGGCCTATTGGTCCCAGCCTTTTGGCACCGGTTTTTCGGACAGGCGCCCGGCCTGAACCGTCTGCCGGTTTGCCGGAACACCGGCAAAGCGCGCACGGTCACGGTAACGGCCATAGACCTTGCCATCATCCAGCGCGATGGACCAATCCAGGATATTAGCCTGATCAAAAGGCACCTTTTGGCCAACCATCAGGTTGGTCAAACGTCGGGGCAGTCCTTCGATGTGGCCCGCAAAGGTCTGATCCCCGGTGCGAAAGAATGGGCTGACCCAGATTTCTTCGATCATGGGCGGTGTGCCAAGCAGGATCAAAAGCGATGTGCCGCGTATACCTTCGCCGGTGCGATCAAACGCATTGTTCAGAAATATCGGCAGCGTGGCCTGCGCGGCGATTGATGCTTCGACATGTGCGGGATCCAGCGGCCGGACATAAGAAACCGGTGAATCCGCCACGGCCGTCTGGGCGGACAGCCCCATGATCAGGGCCAAGGCGGCGGCTGCTATCGGCAGGGTAGGGCGTTTCATTCATACTCCAGTAGCAGGTCCTTGGCGTCAATCTGACCACCAACAGTGACATGGATCGCCTTGATTTTTCCGGAACGATCCGCGTGAAGCCCAGTTTCCATCTTCATCGCTTCGATGGTCAACAACAGATCGCCTTCATTGACGTCACTGCCCGCCGAGGCCGCCAAAGATGCAACAACCCCCGGCATGGGCGCGGCGACGTGATCAGGGTTTTCGGGGTCGGCCTTGGGGCGTGCCGCGACAACATTTGATGCTTTGCGGTCAGGCACACGGATGATGCGTGGTTGGCCGTTCAGTTCAAAGAACACGCGCACTTCGCCATCGTCCTGGGTGCCGCCAACCGCCTGAAGGCGGATTTCAAGCGTCTTGCCGGGGTCGATTTCGGCGGTGATTTCCTCGCCCGGTTGCATCCCGTAAAAGAACGTAAGCGTCGGAAGCGCGCGCACAGGCCCATATGTTTCATGGCGAACGGCATAATCTTCGAACACTTTGGGATACATGAGATAGGCGTTCAGATCCTCGTCATCCACATGCGACGCCCCGATCTTTTCACCGATTTCGCGGCGCTTTTCCTCAAGATCGACGGGGGCAAGCAGTTTGCCGGGGCGTTCGGTGTTGGGGGTTTCACCCTTTAGGGCGCGCTGAACGATGGCGTCGGGAAACCCGCCCGGAGGCTGCCCAAGGTTGCCGCGCAACATGTCGATGACACTGTCGGGAAAGCTTACGTCTTTGTCGGGGTTTTCCACATCCGCGCGGGTCAGGTTTTGTGACACCATCATCAATGCCATGTCCCCGACCACCTTGGATGACGGCGTGACCTTTACAATGTCACCGAACATCTGGTTCACATCGGCATAGGCCTGCGCCACCTCGTGCCAGCGATCCTCAAGCCCGAGCGAACGCGCCTGCGCCTTTAGGTTGGTGAACTGACCGCCCGGCATTTCATGTAGATACACTTCCGAGGCCGGGGCCTGCATGCCGCTTTCGAACGCGGCGTATTGCCCGCGCACGGCCTCCCAGTAATTGCTGATTTCGCGCACCGCGGTGATGTCGATGCTGCTGGCGCGTTGCCCGTGTTTCAACGCCTCAAGAACGGACCCGAACGTGGGTTGGGACGTGTTCCCGCTCAGGCTGTCCATTGCGACATCCACACAATCCACGCCCTTTGCCGCCGCGGCCAGAATTGTCGCGATGGCCGCGCCGCTGGTGTCATGCGTGTGAAAATGGATAGGAAGACCAACGGCATCCTTTAGCGCAGGGAAAAGCCGTTCGGCCACCGCCGGGGTCATGACGCCCGCCATGTCCTTGATCCCAAGAACATGCGCCCCTGCCGACTCAAGCTCTTTGGCCATCGAGGTGTAGTAGGGGATGTCGTATTTCGCCCGGCCCGTATCCAGCGCGTCGCCGGTGTAACAGATCGTGCCTTCGCAGATCTTGCCGCTTTCTTGCACCGCATCCATGGCCACGCGCATGTTCTCGACCCAGTTCAGACTGTCGAAAACGCGAAACACATCCACCCCGGTCCGGGCGGCCTGACGCACAAATTCCTGAACCACGTTGTCGGGGTAATTTGTGTAGCCCACGCCATTCGACGCCCGCAACAGCATTTGCGTCAGCACATTGGGCATGGCCGCGCGCAAATCGCGCAGGCGTTGCCATGGACATTCCTGAAGGAACCGGTACGCCACATCAAATGTCGCGCCCCCCCAGCATTCGACGCTGAACAACTGCGCAAGATTGGCGGCATAGGCGGGGGCCACGTTGATCATATCCTTGCTGCGCATGCGAGTCGCCAACAGCGATTGGTGCCCGTCGCGCATGGTCGTGTCGGTGAACAGCAATTCCTGTTGCGCTTTCATCCAGTCGGCAACAGCCTTGGGGCCTTCGGCCTCTAACAGGTCGCGCGTCCCCTGTTGAAGCCTGTCGCTGCGCAGGTCAGGCAGGCGCGGCGGCTTAAGGTCGGGGTGCGGTTTTGGGCGGCCTGCGACCTCGGGGTGGCCGTTGACCGTGATGTCAGCAATATAGGTCAAAACCTTGGTTCCACGATCGCGCCGCTTGTCGAAATCGAACAATTCCGGCGTCGTGTCGATGAACGTCGTCGTGTATTCGTTGGACAGAAAGGTCTTATGCTTTAGCAGGTTTTCCACAAATGCGATATTTGTCGAAACACCGCGAATTCTGAATTCACGCAGGGCGCGGTCCATTCGGGCAATGGCTTTGTCCGGCGTTTGCGCGTGGGCTGTGACCTTGACCAACAGGCTGTCGTAATACCGGGTGATCACCCCGCCCGCATAGGCCGTGCCGCCATCCAGGCGAATGCCCATGCCCGTCGCGCTGCGATAGGCGGTCAGGCGGCCATAATCGGGGATGAAATTGTTCTGCGGATCCTCGGTCGTGATCCGGGTCTGAAGCGCATGCCCGTTCAGGCGGATATCATCCTGACTTGCCTTTCCCGTCGCCTCGGCCAGCGGCTTGCCCTCGGCGATCAGGATTTGCGCCTGAACGATGTCGATCCCGGTGACCTCCTCGGTCACCGTATGTTCGACCTGCACGCGCGGATTCACTTCGATGAAATAGAACTGGTCGGTTTCCATATCCATCAGGAATTCGACGGTGCCGGCGCATTCGTAATTCACATGGGCGCATATCTTGCGGCCAAGTTCGCAAATCTCTGTCCTCTGCGCCTCGCTCAGATAGGGGGCGGGCGCGCGTTCGACGACCTTTTGGTTGCGGCGCTGAACCGAACAATCACGTTCGAACAGGTGATAGCTGTCCCCGTGACGGTCCCCAAGAATCTGCACTTCGACATGGCGGGCGCGGGTGATCATCTTTTCCAGATACCCTTCGCCATTGCCAAAGGCCGCTTCGGCCTCGCGCCGCCCTTCCAGCACCTTTTCCGGCAATTCTTCGGCATTGGTGATAGGGCGCATGCCGCGCCCGCCGCCGCCCCACGACGCCTTGAGCATGAGGGGAAAGCCGATGGTTTCAGCCTCTGCACGGATTTTGTCCATGTCGTCGCCCAGCACGTCGGTGGCGGGGATGACCGGCACACCGGCGGCAATGGCGACCTTGCGGGCGCTGGCCTTGTCGCCAAGGGCGCGCATTGTTTCGGCGCGCGGGCCAATAAACGTAAGCCCGGCGGCGTCACAGGCTTCGACGAATTCGGGGTTTTCCGACAACAGGCCATATCCGGGGTGGATCGCATCCGCGCCCGACATTTTTGCAACCCGAATGATCTCGGGGATCGAAAGATAGGCCGCAACAGGGCCAAGACCGGCGCCGATGCGATATGCTTCGTCTGCCTTGAAACGGTGCAGGCCCAGCTTGTCCTCTTCGGCAAAGACCGCGACGGTCTTTTTCCCCATTTCGTTTGCGGCCCGCATGATCCGAATGGCGATTTCGCCCCGGTTGGCGATGAGGATCTTTTTGAATGCGGGCATGTGACATCCTTTGCTGGCGGCCCGCCGGGCGTCGTCAGGCCGTATTTCCGCACAGCAAACAAGACGCTGCAGCGCAGCGCAAGGCCTGATTTGCAAACAGCAAAGATTGCACTATTCGGTTTGCACTTTGCAAATTTTGATAAGGGGCGTCAGATAACCTTATCCCAAAGTCGGTCCCGGACCTCTTGCGGGCGGGAAATTCCCATTTGCATCATGCCGGATCGCATGTCTTCGGTCAGAATGTGGCTGACGTGTTCGGCGCCGCGCGCACCGAACGCCGCGACCCCCCAAAGCCAGGCCCGCCCCAGCATGACAAGGTCAGCGCCCAGGGCGATGGCGCGCAGCACGTCCAGCCCCGATTCTGTGCCCCCGTCATAGATCAGCGGATAGTCCGGCCCAACGGCCGCGCGCACCAGGGGCAGCGCCGTTGCCGACCCCGGAGCGCCGTCGAATTGGCGCCCGCCGTGGTTGGACACCCAAACCGCATCGACCCCCAGATCGCGCAGCATCACCGCTTCGGATGGGACAAGAACGCCCTTGGCGATGATCGGGCCATCCCACATGTCGCGCAACCGTCCAAGCAAATCGGGATCCGGCGCGGAATGCGGTGCAAGGCCGACGTGGCGGGCGGGTTCATGCACCGATGCATATTTCTGAAGCGACCGAACCGAAGGTGTTCCCGCACGCGCCACCGCCAGCGCCCAGTGCGGGCGCATGATGGATTGCATGAACAGTCGCGGGGTGATCGAGGGCGGAGTTTGCAAACCGCCCCGGCGTTGGCGTTCCCGGCGCGACGGGCCGGGGACATCAACGGTCAGGACAAGGGTATGAAATCCCGCCTCTTTTGCGCGTTTCAACAGGTCTTCGCAATGCTCGGGTACGGCGGGCGGATAGAGTTGGAACCAACCGTTTTCACCGATGTGAGGTGCCAGGTCTTCGATGGATGCGGCGGCGACTGTGGACAGGCCAAAGGGCATGCCCTGACGCACCGCATTCTGGGCCAGCATCACCTCGGCTCCGGGCCAGAATAACCCGGTCATACCAACCGGCGACACACCGAATGGGCGATCATATGTGCGACCCAGAAAGTTGGTCGAAAGGTCGGGCACACTGCGCCCCTTTAGGACAGCGGGGGCAAGGATCACGTCGTCCAGCGCCTGCCGGGATCGGCGAATGGACAGGTCATCGCCCGTACCTGAATCAAGGTATTCCCATGCAAAGTGGGGCAGGCGGCGTTTGGCGCGGCTGCGCAGGTCGGAAATATTCGGGTAATTCAGGTCAAGTGTCATGGTCGCTGACTTTGCGTGTTAACCTGCCGTTAGGCAAGCCGGTTTGACCGTGAACATCTGGTGAACATGCCCTTTCGTTTTGACGCGGGATTGGCTAGAATGCCCCAATGAGCAGTCATGATGAATTCGACGCCTTTGAGGGCGCAGCGGCAGCTTCGCTGTCATCACGCGCAATGGCCGCGCGTCCCACCCCGTATCTGGACGGCCTGAACCCCGCACAGCGCGAGGCCGTTGAAACCCTGCAGGGTCCAATCCTGATGCTGGCGGGTGCGGGCACCGGCAAGACCAAGGCATTGACGGCCCGGATCGTGCATCTGTTGAACACCGGCGCGGCGCAACCCAATGAAATCCTTGCGGTAACCTTTACCAACAAGGCCGCGCGCGAAATGAAAAATCGCGTTGGTGGAATGCTGGGGCAGGTGGTCGAAGGCATGCCGTGGCTGGGCACGTTCCATGCGATTTGTGTCAAGCTGTTGCGCCGACACGCGGAATTGGTCGGGTTGAAATCGAATTTCACTATTCTGGACACGGACGATCAGCTGCGTCTTCTTAAGCAACTGACCGCGGCCAATAACATCGATGAAAAACGCTGGCCCGCGCGGCAAATCGCCGGGATCATCGACAGTTGGAAAAACCGCGCCTGGACACCCGAAAACGTGCCCGCGGCCGAGGCATCGGCCTATAACAATCGCGGGACAGAGATTTACGATCAGTACCAGACCCGGTTGAGGGAACTGAACGCGACTGATTTCGGTGATCTTTTGCTGCATATGGTCACGATTTTCCAAAAGCACGAGGATATTCTGGCCCAATACCAACGCTGGTTCCGGTTCATCCTGGTGGACGAATACCAGGACACCAACGTGGCCCAATATCTGTGGCTTCGGCTGTTGGCGGGTGCGCATCACAACGTGTGCTGCGTGGGGGATGACGATCAGTCGATCTATGGTTGGCGCGGGGCCGAGGTGGGCAATATCCTGCGGTTCGAAAAGGATTTTCCCGGCGCCAAGGTTGTGCGCCTGGAACAGAATTACCGGTCAACCCCGCATATCCTGGCCGCGGCATCAGGTGTGATCCGGGGCAATGAGGGGCGGCTTGGCAAAGAATTGTGGACCGAGGCGGAGGACGGCGAAAAAGTGCGCCTGATCGGTCATTGGGACGGAGAGGAAGAAGCCCGCTGGATCGGTGAAGAGATCGAAGCGATGCAAGGCGGCACCCGTGGCCTGCGGGACTTTTCGTTGGACGACATGGCGATCCTTGTGCGCGCCAGCCACCAGATGCGCGCGTTCGAAGACCGGTTTCTGACCATCGGGTTGCCGTATCGGGTGATCGGCGGCCCCCGGTTTTACGAGCGGATGGAGATTCGCGATGCCATGGCCTATTTCCGGCTGGTGGTAAGCCCCGAGGATGATCTTGCGTTCGAGCGGATCGTGAACACGCCCAAACGGGGCTTGGGCGACAAGGCGCAACAGAAAATCCAGATGACCGCCCGCGCCAATGGCGTGCCTCTGATCGACGGCGCGCGGATCCTGTTGGCCGAAGGCGGGATCACCGGCAAAGGCGCGGGGCAATTGCGCGCGCTGGTGGATGGGCTGGAACGCTGGGGCCGCATGACCGGCGACGCCGATGTCACCCATATGGAACTGGCCGAGATCGTGCTGGACGAAAGCGGCTACACGGCCATGTGGCAAAACGACAAGACCCCCGAAGCACCGGGGCGGTTGGAGAACCTGAAGGAACTGGTCAAGGCGCTGGAAAATTTTGAGAATCTTCAGGGCTTTCTGGAACATGTCAGCCTGATCATGGACAATGAGACGGAAGAAGCGGGGGCGAAAGTGTCGATCATGACGCTGCACGCCGCCAAGGGGCTGGAGTTTCCGGTGGTGTTTCTGCCCGGCTGGGAAGACGGGCTGTTTCCATCGCAACGGTCGATGGATGAAAGCGGGTTGAAGGGGTTGGAGGAGGAACGTCGCCTGGCCTATGTCGGCATCACGCGGGCCGAAGAGGTGTGCACAATCACCTTTGCGGGCAACCGGCGGGTGTTCGGGCAATGGCAATCGGCGTTGCCGTCGCGGTTCATCGATGAATTGCCCGAAGCCCATGTCGAGGTTCTGACGCCGCCGGGATTGTATGGCGGCGGGTTTGGCGCCGCCGGTATGGCCGCGACATCGCAGATCCATGACCGGGCGGCCAAGGCGGATGTGTACAATTCTCCGGGGTGGAAACGCATGCAAGAACGCCAGTCCTCGCGCCCTGTCAGCCAGCCGCGCGAAAGCCGCGGCCAGGTGATTGATTTGCAGGCGGTCAGTGCCTATGCAATTGGCGACCGGGTGTTTCACCAGAAATTCGGCTATGGCGCGATCACGGCGATTGAGGGCGACAAGTTGGACATTGCATTCGACAAGGCGGGGCAAAAGAAGGTGGTCGCAAAATTCGTGATGGGTGCGGATGACGTGCCGTTCTGACGGTGCACGGTTTTGTGGCGTGGGATAGCGCCGCAAGCGGCGATGCCTTCGGCGAAAGTATTTTGGGAAAGATGAAGCAGGGCGCAGCGCCTTGGCTGGATGGGGGACACATGCGGTTATTGGGGCTGTCTGGATCCTTGCGCGCGGCATCAACGAACACGGCGTTGTTGCACGGTTTGGCGGGCGCGCTGCCTGCCGGGGCGGTGATGGAGGTTATCGCGCCGGGCCATTTGCCGTTGTTTTCACCGGATTTGGAGGGGCCGCCTGCGCCGCCCGCGGTTGACGCCTTTGCCGCCGACGTGGCGCGGGCGGATGGGATCGTGGTGTCCTGTCCTGAATACGCGCGCGCAGTTCCGGGCGCGTTCAAGAACGCGATAGATTGGCTTGTCGGGCGGGAAGAATGTATCGGAAAACCGATCGTGCTGGCGCATGCCTCGCATCGGGGGGAGGATGTGCTGGCGCAATTGCGGCTGGTGTTGGGAACCGTTTCCGAAAACTTCTGGCCTGATATCCATGCGCGGTTCAGTCTGATCTCGATGACAAGGGATGAGGTTGCGGCGCATTTGGCCAGCCCGGATAACACGCGCGTCATGCAGGCGTTCCTGGCCGAATTCCTGGGCAGAATTACTGAGCGGGTCACTGGTGCGCGGACGGTTTGAAAGGTCGTGGCGAATTCTCATACTTGCCGCTTGACGGGGGCAGGGGTTGCGCCTAGAACGCCCGTCACGTCCGGGCCTTGTCCGGGTTGGGTATGCGGTTGTAGCTCAGTTGGTTAGAGTGCCGGCCTGTCACGCCGGAGGTCGCGGGTTCGAGCCCCGTCAACCGCGCCACTGCCCACCTGTTCGGTCCCGCGTGATGCGCGGTTGTAGCTCAGCTGGTTAGAGTGCCGGCCTGTCACGCCGGAGGTCGCGGGTTCGAGCCCCGTCAACCGCGCCATTTAGCAGAATGTTCCAATGTTTTTGTGGGTCGATCGGGCCCAGGGTCCTGTCATCCGCCCTGTTTTTGGGGGGCGGCGCCGGGTTCGTAAACGTAACCCAGCGATGCCTCTTGGGTCGCGTCGACGCGAGCGGCAAGGTGGGCCATATCCAATGCGTTGAGCCTGTCGGGGGTGGCCGGGCGCAGGTCAACGGCGGGTTTGAATTTCGATCCCAGCCGACGCGCGATTCCGCGAAAGTCACCGTCGCGTGGGGGCAGCCCAAAGGCTGCGCGAAACCTGTCAACAAAGGCCTCGGGGGCGTTTGTGACGTCCTCGCTTCGTGCGAAAACGATGTTGCAATCGCGCGCGGCGAAACCCAGTAGGGCGGACAGCTTGGCGCGGCGCAGGGCAAAGATATCGCTGAACCGGGCCCCGGTCGTCGGGTCGCGATCCTGTTGCAAGGGCTGGCCGGTCAGCCCGAGGCGCGCGGCGGCGTCCCAATACCGGTCCCGGTCGATGATCGTGTCCCATTCGGCGCGGATGAAATCGGACATTTCAAGGCGCTGCATCGCTGGTGTCGTGTGCCAGGGTTTTGAATGCATGGAACGCACCCAATCATCGGCCCGTCGCACCATGCACACCACGACCATGTCCGCGGGCACGGCGATCATTTGCGGAAACCCATGTTTCCATCCAAGCGCCTCAGTCGGTTTGAGGGGGGTGTTGCGCCCAAGCAGCCGTTTAGCAAAATTGGTGCCAGAGGAGCGTTCACCGAACACCTGAAGCCGGGTCACGGGAACACCGGTTTTATGGGCAAAGAACTGGCCTGTCTGGGCGAAATCATCGGGTAACAGGGCAACGCTCCTTTTTCAGTGGCATGCGAGCATGGCGCAGGGGCAACGCTGACACTTCCATCGAATTTCCACGATTCTCTTATGGCTGCAACCGCGCTAACGTTGGACCACGAACCGGCACGGCCAATCAATGGTCACAAACCCTAAGAAGGCAGATCAGATGCAATCCACGGCCTGCGCAATTACGATGCTGCGCGATGATTTGTTTTTCCTTGAGATTTGGCTGCGCCATTACGGTGGCATGCTGGGGCGTGAGAATTGTTATGTGATCGCCCATGGCCGCGAACCGGACGTGTTGAAAATGGCCGAAGGGTGCAACATCATCGGCCTGCCCGGAGAGCATCACAAGAATTTCGACATGAAGCGTTGGCGGTTGTTGAACAACCTCGTGAATGGCCTGAATTCCTATTATAAACATGTGATTGTGGGGGATGTGGACGAATTGGTCGTGATTGATCCCAGTGCCGGAAAATCGCTGTTGGATTGGCTTGAGGACGCGCCCGAACGCCGTGTGTTCACGCCCCTCGGGCTTGAGGTGTTGCACCAGGTGGATGTCGAGGACGAAGCGATCACAGATCATGTCCTGGGCCCGCGCCGCCACGTGCGGGTGGCCACGCATTATTCCAAACCGTGCGTCATTTCGACAGGAACTAAGATCGCTCGCGGGGGGCATTTCGCGCAGTTCGACAAATTGTTTACGCCGGACGTGTTGTTCATGTTCCATCTGAAATTCGTTGATTTCGGGGCCTATTGCGCCGTGATGGACCGGCGCAACGCGGTGACCGAAGCGGTGCAGGTGGACAGTTTCAAGGACGCGTCGATCGGGCGGCATTGGTTCGCAGAGGCCCGCGGAGAGGACCGCGCGGTGTTTGAGGCGTTTGCCGACATACCAATGCAACCCGAATTCGATATGCGCCCCATCCGAAAGGCGATGCAGCGCAGCTGGAAGGCGCGCGGTGCCACCGGGTTTTGGGAATTCGACCGGCCCGATTACAATCAGATGTATGTGTTGCCGGATCGGTTTGTCGGGGCGTTCTAAGGGCCGAATTGCCGGTCAGCGGTGTGCCAAAGGCGACCCGTTCGTGGCCCGTTACGGGCGGCTGTGCAGATCGGCATAGGTGTACCCATCCGGCCAGATGCCAATCCAGAGATAGCGTTTTCGGTGGGTGAGTTGTGCGATCACATGGCCAAGGTGGGCAATGTCCAGCCAAAGCCGGATCGTCGCATCGTTTTCTTTGAAATAGGGCGCGCGCAGGTCTTCGGGCGATCGAAACCGAAGGATGCCGCGCGCAACTGATGACGCGGGCGTGGGAATGCCCGTCACTTCGATCTGGGAAATCGCGCGCACGCCATCGCGCGTGGCGGCCCCTGTGGTGTGGATGGCATCGTTGATGAACAGGATTTCGCGGCGCACGGCGTCAGTCGGGGCAGATGCCTGAGGTTCGGCCTCAATCGCGGCGATGCGGGCGTGAATGTCGGCTTCGATGTCCAGAACCATGTGGGGCGTCCTCCGTTGGATGGCGCCCGAGGTTCGCTTGTCATTTGGTCAAAGCGTCAAGCACACGGGCCCAGCTTCGGATTCCTTTATGAAATGAGTTAAGATCGTATTTCTCATTCGGAGAATGGATCTGATCGTCGTCCTTTCCGAACCCGATCAACATCGCGTCCATCCCGAGGATCGATTTGAAATAGCCCGCAATCGGGATTGATCCGCCACATCCGACATAGGCCGCCGGTTGGGGCCATTCGTCGGACAATGCCTGGCGGGCCTTGTCAAACGCCGGGTCTTCGATCGACATCTGGCTGGCGGCGGCATTGCCGTGACCGTGGAATTCGACCGTGACATCAGGGGGGAGTTGGGATTCCACTAAGGCGCGAAAATTGGCGCGAATGGCGTTCGGGTCCTGGGTGCCGACAAGGCGAAAGGATATCTTTGCGTGGGCCTCGGACGGGAGGACAGTTTTAAAGCCATCGCCGGTATAGCCGCCCCAGATTCCATTCACCTCGGCTGTGGGGCGTGACCAGATCATTTCCAGCGGGCGACGTCCCTGTTCGCCTGCGGGTTCCGACAGGCCGACGCTTTGCAGAAATGCGGTGTGATCGAATTTCAGATCGTCCCATTGCGCCGCGATCTCATTGCTCAACTCGGGCACGCCTTCGTAAAAATCGGGAATCGTGACGCGGCCAGTGTCATCGTGCAGCCCGGCCAGGATACGCGTTAGCACACGGATCGGGTTCATCGCGACCCCGCCATACATGCCGGAATGCAGGTCGCGATCGGCGGCCTTGATGGTGATTTCCTCGCCCAGCATGCCGCGCAACATGGTGATGATGGCCGGTGTCGTGCTTTCGAACAGGCCCGTGTCACAGATCAGGGCGATGTCGGCTTTCAGGTCTTCGGCGTTGTCGCGCATGAACGGGATGAGCGAGGGAGAGCCGGATTCCTCCTCACCTTCAAAAAAGAAAGTGATGGCGCAGGGCAGGGTGCCATGAATGGCCTTCCATGCGCGGCAGGCCTCGACAAATGTCATCAACTGTCCCTTGTCATCAGAGGCGCCGCGCCCGCGGATCACCTTGCCATTCGGCGTGTCCTGAATTTCGGGGTCAAACGGATCACGATCCCAAAGATCAAGCGGATCAACAGGCTGCACATCGTAATGGCCATAAAACAGGATATGCGGCCCGTCGCCCGGCACGTGGCCAACGACCATCGGATGACCGGGCGTGGCCCGTTTTTCGGCCTTGATTCCCAAGGTGGCAAGATCACTGACCAACCAATCCGCCGCGCGGTCGCAATCGGTCTTGTTTGCCGGATCGGTCGAAATTGACGGGATGCGCAGCAGGTCAAGAAGCCGCTCGGTCGCGGCGGGCAAGTCCGCATCAATGCGATCCAGAACAGAGTCGAGGTTGGAATCGGTGGCCATGACGTGCGCTCCTCAAATGACATGTCAAAGCGTAGCAGCGGGGCGCGCGGTGTCCAGATGCAGACACCGGCGCGATCCGGTTTATCACCGTGAGGAAAAGGCCGCCGCAGTCAGCCCGGTCGCGTGGCGGTTCACAAAATGGTGTGTTGTCCTGCATTGCAGGTGCACCTTTTTGTCGCGCCTTCGTCCAGGGATGGGTTAAATATCGGAAAAATAACAACAAAAATGGTCCGTCAGCCGGATCAGTCAAACCCGCCCGGAAATTCATCATTCGTCCTGGTTGCAAGTCGGTTGTCGAAACTGGCTGTGGCGTCTATTCAAGCACAGGTTTTTCCTGACTTTTGGCGCACATGGGACGTGCGATCGCCAAGCAGGACAAAGAAGGGGCGCCAATGGATTACCTGGCACATCTTGATCGCGCATTGGGCGATCTGCATGAGGAAGGGCGTTATCGCACCTTTATCGACATTGTGCGCCATAACGGCACTTTCCCGCATGCGACGTGGCACCGCCCTGATGGCGTTGAACAGCCCGTAACCGTCTGGTGTGGCAATGATTACCTTGGAATGGGGCAACACCCTGTCGTCCTGAATGCCATGCACGAAGCGTTGGACACGGCGGGTGCCGGGTCTGGCGGAACGCGCAACATCTCTGGCACGACGGCCTATCACAAGGACCTGGAATCCGAATTGGCCGACCTCCATGGGAAAGAGGCATCGCTTGTCTTTACCTCGGCCTATATCGCCAATGACGCCACGCTTTCGACCCTGCCGAAACTGTTTCCCGGCCTGATCATCTATTCCGATGCGCTGAACCACGCGTCGATGATCGAAGGGGTGCGCCGCAACGGCGGGGCGAAACGCATTTTCCGCCATAATGACGTGGCCCACCTGCGCGAATTGCTGGCGGCTGATGACCCCGCTGCGCCAAAGCTGATCGCGTTTGAATCGGTCTATTCGATGGACGGCGATTTCGGCCCGATCAAGGAGATCTGCGATCTGGCCGATGAATTCAACGCGCTGACCTATATCGATGAGGTCCACGCCGTTGGGCTTTATGGTCCGCGTGGGGGCGGCGTAACCGAACGTGACCGGCTGGCGCATCGCATCGACATCATCAATGGCACGCTGGCCAAAGGCTATGGCGTGATGGGCGGATATATCGCCGCGTCGGAAAAGATGGTGGATGCGATCCGTTCCTATGCGCCGGGCTTTATCTTTACCACGTCGATCCCGCCGGCTGTTGCGGCCGGGGCGGCAGCATCCGTTCGGCACCTAAAGACGGATCAGGCGCTGCGCGACAAACACCAGACACAAGCCAAGATTCTAAAGCTGCGGCTCAAAGGGCTTGGAATGCCGATCATTGATCATGGCAGTCACATCGTTCCCGTGATTGTGGGCGACCCGGTGCACACCAAGCAATTGTCGGACATGCTTCTTGAAGGGTTCGGAATCTACGTTCAGCCGATCAATTACCCGACCGTGCCGCGCGGCACCGAACGGCTGCGATTCACCCCGTCACCTGTCCATGGACCCAAGGAAATCGAAACATTGGTGCAAGCCATGGATCAACTTTGGTCGCATTGTGCGCTAAATCGCGCCGATTTAGCTGGATAAAGCCGCGTTAGGCTTTCTTTTAGCTTGCTCCGTGTTAGCCTCGTATCAATAAGTGCGTGACTCGAATCGTGGGGATAACGGGTCGCCAATCTTGTATGGGGCATATCGGGACGATGCGGCGCAGGAACCAGCCAGACATCGAGACGTCGAAGCCGAATCCCAAGGGGTTCGACGACTTTGACCTCAAGCTCGGGGATATCCTGCGCGGTGAACGGGCGACTCTGGGCAAATCTCTTCTGGATGTGCAGCGCGAATTGCGGATCAAGGCGGCCTATATCGCCGCCATCGAAAACTGCGACCCCGAAGCGTTCGACACCCCCGGTTTCATCGCGGGCTATGTCCGGTCCTATGCGCGCTATCTGAATATGAACCCTGACGAAGTCTTTGCCGCATTTTGCGGTGAAAGCGGGTTTTCAACGCCGCACGGCGTGTCGGCCGAGGCGTCTTCGAAACGTCAGCCCGATCCGGTTGGCCGCAAACCGGTCGAAAAAGATCCCTTCCTTGGGACGCATTCAACCTTTGCCGTCGAAAACGAAGGGTTCCTGTCGCGGGTCGAACCGTCCGCCATCGGGTCCGCGCTTGTTCTGATCGCCCTGATCGCCGGTATCGGCTATGGCGGTTGGGCCGTTTTGAACGAAGTGCAGCGTGTTCAGGTTGCGCCCGCTGAAAACACCCCAGACGTTCTGACCGATCTTGACCCGCTGGCGGGTGCCACACGGGCCAAGCCCGAAGATGTCGCCAGCGCAGGCGAGGCCAATGGCGTCTTTACACCGCCGCCCGATGCGATGGACCGGCTGTATCGCCCGCAGGCGTTGGATGTGCCTGTCATGGTTGCGCGTGACGCACCGATTTCCACGCTGGATCCTTCCAGCACGGGCAGCTTTGCGCGCACAGTTGACAACAGCACGCTTCAGCGCCCAACCGCAGTGGACCGCGCCCTGCAACATGCCCTGGCCGGGGCCGACGGTGTGGGGCCGACCACGCCGCAGGTTGTCGAAACCGCAACGCCCGGTGTGGCCCTGTTCGCGGTTCGACCGGCGTGGGTGCGTGTGCGTGCCGCCAACGGATCGGTGATCTTTGAAAAGGTTCTGGATGCCGGCGAAAGCTATCAGCTCCCCAACACCGAAGAAGCGCCCCTTCTGCGGGCGGGCATGTCCGGTTCGATCTACTTTAGTGTGAACGGCAAGCTTTATGGCCCCGCGGGCGGCGGCGCATCGACCATTCGCGACGTGGCCCTGTCGGTCAAGGATGTGACCGAGAAATACCAGATCGCGGACCTGACGGCCGACCCGGTCGCCGCCAAAGTCGTGGCCGAATTGATCGAAACGAACACGACCCCGCCCGCGCAGGAGTGATCGCACCCGCGTTGCGGTTCGCTCCGCCCCGGTTTATGTGATGGTCCAACCAATGCCGGTACCGGAGCGCGCTGCGATGTCACACAATCCAATCCGCCCCTGGCGCAATATCGAACGCCGCAAAAGCCGCCGCATCATGGTGGGCAATGTCCCCGTAGGCGATGGCGCACCGATCAGCGTTCAGACGATGACGAACACCGACAGTTCCGATGTTGCCGCCACACTCGCGCAAGTGCAGGCCTGCGCCGACGCGGGGGCCGACATCGTGCGCGTGTCCACCCCGGATCAGGCCGCGACCAAGGCATTGGCCGAAATCGTGCGCGAAAGCCCGGTGCCGATCGTCGCGGACATCCATTTCCATTACAAACGCGCGATCGAAGCGGCCGAGGCGGGCGCGGCCTGTCTGCGGATCAATCCCGGAAATATCGGAAACGCGGATCGCGTGCGCGAAGTGATCAAGGCCGCCAAGGACCACGGTTGTTCCATTCGCATCGGGGTGAATGCGGGCAGTCTGGAAAAGCATCTTCTTGATAAATATGCAGAACCTTGCCCCGAAGCGATGGTGGAAAGCGGGTTGGATCACATCCGAATCCTGGAAGACAACGATTTCCACAATTTCAAGATCAGCGTAAAGGCATCCGATGTTTTCTTGTCAGCCGCCGCCTATCAAAGCCTGGCTGACGCGACGGATGCGCCGATCCACCTGGGGATCACCGAAGCAGGCGGGCTGACAAGCGGTACGGTCAAATCCGCCATCGGGTTGGGCAATCTGTTGTGGATGGGGATAGGGGACACCCTGCGCGTGTCACTGTCCGCCGATCCCGTCGAAGAGGTGAAAGCCGGGTTCGAGATCCTCAAATCCCTGGGACTGCGCCATCGTGGGGTCAACATCATCTCGTGCCCGTCCTGCGCGCGTCAGGGGTTCGATGTGATCAAGACCGTTGAAACCCTGGAAAAGCGTCTGGAACACGTGAAAACCCCGATGAGCCTTTCGATCATCGGATGTGTCGTGAACGGTCCGGGTGAGGCATTGATGACCGATGTGGGCTTTACCGGCGGCGGCGCAGGGAACGGCATGGTCTATCTGGCGGGCAAGCAAAGCCACCGAATGTCCAACGACCAAATGGTCGATCACATCGTTGAACAGGTCGAAGCCCGCGCCGAAGCGATCGAAGCGGAAAAAGCCGCAGCCGATCAGGCGGCGGAATAGGGCAGGGGCGGTCCGGCGCGGCCCGACACCAATTCGACCGGTCCGCCCTTACCTGTGCCGGATCATTCGGAGCGCGCGGTCTTGACGATCTCGCGCATGGCCTCCAGCGGGGCATAGCCGCGCAGCATGTCGTTGCCGATCACGAATGTCGGCGTGCCGTTGATTTGCAGACGTTGTGCCAAGGCGCGTGTCGTCGCGATTTCCTCGGTCACCGAAGCGTTGTCCATGGCCGCCAGAATAGGCGCGGACTTCAGGCCCAGACCGTCGGCAAGGCGTTTCAACGCGGTTTCATCAGGTGTCCCGGTAAAGGCCATCAACGCGTCATGCACCGCCTCATAGGCGTCGTCACCGGCCACTTGTTTGGCGGCAATGGCAAAGCGTGACGAAATCATCGATGCTTCGCCCAGAATTGGGAATTCTTTGACAACAAACCGGATTTCGCCGTCTGTCCTGATCAGTTCCTTGACGTCTTCGAACGCCTTGCGGCAATAGCCACAGCGATAATCCATGAATTCCACCACGGTGATGTCGCCATCCGGATTGCCGCCGACCCATGAATACCCGTCATTCATGATCTCGCCCATGTTGACCTTGACCAATGTCGCGTCCTGATCTTCCTTGGCGGCGGCCTGTTGGTCTTCCAGCACGCGGATCGCTTCCAGGATCACTTCGGGATTGTTCAGAAGATAGGCGCGCACTTCGGCCCGGAAAATCTGACGCTGCGCGTCGGTCATCTGACCGGGATCAAGGGCGGATTGCGCCGCGCCGTGGGTCGGTGTCAGCAGCGTCCCCAAAGATATGGTCAGGGCAAGCGCGAGGGCAGCAAGGCGGGACATGGGCATCTCCTGTATTGGCTTTGATGCGTCAGAACATATTCACACACCGTTGCCAAGCATGCGGCCTGTTCCACATCGGGTCCAAGCGGCCTTTCGGCAGCGCGCCTGAAACGCTATGGATGGGCCAAACCAGTGTCGGAGGGTTCAATGCGGGTTTCAAGACGTGGTGAGGTTGATCCCTTTATTGTGATGGACGTGGTGCGTGCGGCCCAGGAGGCCGAAGCCAAAGGACAGCGCATCATTCACATGGAAGTCGGCCAGCCCGGCACACCCGCACCGCGCGGCGCAACGCAGGCACTTGGCCGGGTGATGGGCGACGATGCGCTTGGATATTCCGTGTCGCTTGGCCTGACCCCGCTGCGCAACGGGATCGCGCGGCTTTACGGCGAATGGTATGATGTTGATCTGAACCCGGCCCGCGTGGTGGTGACACCGGGGTCGTCGGGGGCGTTCATGCTGGCCTTTACGTCGCTTTTCGATGCGGGCGAAAAGGTGGGGATCGGGGTTCCGGGGTATCCGTCTTATCGTCAGATCCTCAAGGCGGCGAGCCTTGATCCCGTATTGATCGAAACCCAGGCCAAGGATCGGTTCCAGCCGGTGCCCGAAGACGTGGCCGCCCATGGGTTGGACGGGCTGTTGGTGGCATCACCGGGCAATCCCACCGGAACGATGCTGGGCCGCGATGCGCTTGGCAATCTGATGACGGCCTGCCGAGACAGCGGCGCGGCGTTCATTTCCGACGAAATCTATCACGGGCTGGAATACGAGGCACCGGCCGTCACCGCCTTGTCCATCGCTGACGACGCCTATGTGATCAACTCATTCTCCAAATACTTTTCGATGACCGGTTGGCGGGTCGGGTGGATGGTCGTCCCCGAAGACCACGTGCGCCGTATCGAACGGATCGCACAACACCTGTTCATCTGCGCCCCCCACGCCAGCCAGATCACCGCCCTTGCCGCGCTGGAGTGCCGGGAAGAGCTGGACCGCAATCTGGCCACCTATGCCGTCAACCGCGACCTGATGATCGACGGTTTGCCAAAGGCAGGGTTCGACCGTTTCGCGCCGCCCGATGGAGGGTTTTACATCTATGCGGATGTGTCCCACCTGACCGATGACAGCCTGTCGCTGGCGCGCGAATTGCTGGACCGGGCCGGGGTCGCCGTGACGCCGGGGATGGATTTTGACCCGGTGCGCGGCAAAAAGACCCTGCGGTTTTCCTATTGTGCCAGCAGCGATGACATTCGCGAAGGGCTGCGCCGTTTGGCCGAATATATGGCACAACGCGGCTGAATACGGGCTATGGTGCCTCGCGCCCCAGACTGACCAGCGCATGGCGCAACTGCGCGGCGCGCGGATCGTCAATTTCCAGGGCGTGAACATAGGCTTGGGTCAGGAAAAACGCGGCCTCATTGCCCTGCACAATGTCGGCGGCCCGGTGGTACAGGGCCACAAGTGCCGCGGTGTCACCAGCGGCATGGGCGTTCAACAGCGCGGCGTTCAATTGGCCAGTATCCGTCACTTGGCTATGACCCGTCGTCACCGGAAAGACACCCCGCCACCCAGTCGTGAAAACAATGCGTCGGTGCATCCATTGCCGGGGAAAACCGGCCGCCGTCAAACCCCGGTGCCGCCCGTCCCGCCTGCATGCCCTCGACGACAAAGATGTCTTCTTCGAACACGGTTTTCCATTGGGCGGCATTGGCGGCGCGCAGGTCTGGATCGGTGTCGGGGGTTGGGTAATACAGGTGCACATGTTCCACGGTCGTGGATTGCGATGTGGGCTGAAGGATGATTGCGAACGCGTGATCGCGGTGCACGCCCAACAACACATTGGGATATAAGGCAATGTATTCTGCCGCCGTGTCCCATGTCGCGGACAGGCCCGGAAAATCGGGGAACACATCGCCCGACGCAGTGGTGATCTGGCGATAGACCAACGTGCCTTGGCCGGAATATTTTGTCGGTGCTTCGATATTGTAATGATCTTCTAGCCGGGAATAGGCGTTCAGACCCGGATGCACCCACGGCAGGTGATAGCTTTCGCAATAGTTTTCGACGGCCAGCTTCCAGTTGCAGGCGACGGACAAGGTGAAATGGCTGTCGTCGCCTCCGTGATAAAGCGGCGTGTCGAATTCGGACCAACGGCTGATCAGATCGCTGTGGACATCCTCAAACCGGGGGGCGGTGCCTGACAGATTGATCCAGACAATATCGCGCCAGATGTGGCTGCGCACCTCGATCAGGCCCAGTTCATTTTTGTTGATCGCATCGTGGGTGTTCATGCCCGGTCCGCCCACGTGGGGTGTCGCGACAAGCCGTCCGTCCGTGCTGTAACACCAGGAATGATAAGGACATCGGATCGCGCCTTCGATCTTGCGCGGTTCGGTGACCAGGATCATGCCGCGATGGCGGCATATGTTTTGAAACACCCGGACCGCGCCTTGCCGATCCCGCAGCACCAAAAGCGGCACACCCAGAAAATCAATCGGCCGGGCATCGCCGGGATCAGGCACTTGGGCACAAACGCCAAGCGCGGCCCATTGATCGAAAAACAGGGATTGGCGTTCCGCCGCATGCACATTGGCGTCAGTGTAATGTGGGTTCGGCAAGCCGCGCGCCGTGGACACGGGTTGGCGAATGGCGCTGAATGGATTTGCGGTGTCCGGCATGGTGATCCCCCTTCACGATAGCCAAGCTAGTCATGAATTGGGACGCACCCGCACGCCAGAAGGCGACACGCCATGTCGCGGTGCGACAGATGTCAGCCTTGGCGTGCTTAGTTAAAAGGCTCACCAAAGCGCAGGAGGCGCTGGTGAAACGCCGGAAGCGTATCGGGTGTCACAAATCCGGTCGTGCGCGCGGCACGAAGGATTGCAGCCATGTCGCTGCCAAGATGTTCGTAAACCATGCGCGTGGCCCTGTGGCCGGCAATCGTTTCCGCAACGGTGCGCGTCACATAGCCAACCCAGAAGTTGTTTTCGAACGCAGGCACGCGCGACAGGAAATTGAACGTACAGGTGATTGCCCCGCGGCGTGAAATCAACGCTGCGACGCCTTCTTCCTGTTTCAGGAAAATGCCGCGGAATTCGCGGGTTGCCGCCTTGGCATCCAGCCCCTGTTGTCGCATCGCTTCTTTGGCCTCGTATCCGCGCACAAATGTATAACCATCGACACGGAACACATAGACAAGCCCGGTCAGAGCCACATCCGCATCAACAAAACTGCGCCGCGAGAAACGGTAGATGCCGCCGGGCAGCAGGTCTTCGGGCAGGGCTGTGGATTCACTTCCCAGGTAAGGCGAAATGGCGGGGTGGTTCAAAAGGTCGGACGCGATTGGCGACAGGTCACCGACGGGTTCCAGCAGGATACGCGCATCTGTGTCAAAGAAATTGCAAATGCGTTGCAGAACGTCAGGACGCGGAAAACTTTCGCCGGACAGGTACCGGTTGAACTGTGTCCGGTTGATCCCAAGTTCCCGGCACAGGCCAGCGATCGAAGGATAACGCGCGCTTAATTGTCGGAGATTCGCGCCAAAAATCCCACGAACCTCAACCGGATCCGTGACTTCAATTCCTGTGCGAATGGCGACCTGATTCACGGCGCGGTTCCCCTGTTTTTGTCCCCGTTGTCGCGAACATGACCCCAAGGGGCGGCAGAGTTTCGGACAAGGTGACGTTTATTGGCGTCATGTATGATGTTGTATAGCGCCATCGGCCTCTAATTGCGACACAAAAATATCTTTTCCGTCCGAGAATGGGGAATGTGCAGCCGCGCTTGTTTCACCGACATTCGCATTAGGGGCGTAACGTATTGTATGTATTGGGGAAGCTGATGTTCGGGGTGGTTCTCTGGAGCGACGGCACAGACAGAAAAGCGGTGATTTGGTGCGAAGACCACGGAGAGCTTGCGTATTATAGCGCGTGCAAAAACACCTGTGACGCGCGATTGACGCTGGAACCGGGCGATTTGGTTCAATTCGAGGTAGCCGAAGTCGGACACATGCGACGTGTCACAAACCCGCGTCTGGTGGCTGAAAAACAATACCCGTCATTGGCCGAAGGGTTGAGCGAAGCGAATGATCAACCCATTGTAATACCTGCGGAAACCCCAGAACCCGCGCGGCCAATCGTCAGCCCTGTTCATACTGAAACAGCGACCATTGTGCCATTTGTGGCGCGGCAAAGACGCGCGTCGCGCCTGCGGTCGAACGGAATGCTCTTGCGATTCGTGTAATGGGTGAGCAATGCAAAACGCGCGCAACTTGCGCGCGTTTCTTTGTTTCGGGCAGGGAAAATCGCCGTCTGACGTAAACCTTAAACGTTGCCGCGCGAAAGCGCCGCGACGCCGGTGCGCGCCATTTCCTCAAGTCCAAGAGGGCGCATCAAGTCGGCAAAGGCGTCGATCTTTTCCGGCGTGCCGGTGATTTCGAACACAAAGCTGGACAGCGTGCTGTCCATAACGCTGGCGCGAAAAATATCTGCAAGGCGCAATGCCTCGACCCGTTTGTCGCCATCACCGCTGACCTTGATCAGGGCCAATTCGCGTTCAACAGACGGCCCTTCGACGGTCAGGTCGTGGACATCGTGCACCGGTACGATCCGGCCAAGCTGTGCCTTGATCTGTTCGATCACCTGCGGCGTGCCGCGCGTTACGATCGTGATCCGCGACAGGCCACCGGTATGATCCACCTCGGCGACAGTCAGGCTGTCGATGTTATAGCCGCGCCCGGAAAACAATCCGATAACGCGTGCTAGAACCCCTGCTTCGTTGTCCACAAGGACAGCCAAAGTGTGGGTTTCGATCACGTCCGAAAATGTCGGGCGCAGGTTATAGGCCGAATGCTTGTTCGACCCCTTTTTGATTTTCAATGCGTTCATTGTGTGCGTCCTCTTTCAGGGTGCCGGTCTTGGGTGACGTGGTCGGGGCGGCGGGATGATCGCACCGCCCTGAACGTCACACCATGACAGCGCCACCTTCCTTGATCGCGTCCTTGGTTGATGCATTGCCAAGCAGCATTTTGTTGTGCGGTTCGCCCGATGGGATCATCGGGAAACAGTTTTCGTGCTTTTCCACCAAACAATCGAAAATGACCGGGCCGTCGTAATTGATCATTTCCATGATCGCGTCGTCCAGATCGGCGGGGTCTGACACCATGATGCCCTTGGCGCCAAACGCTTCGGCCAGTTTGACGAAATCGGGCAGGGCTTCGCTCCAGGAATGGGAATAGCGTTCGCCGTGCAGCAATTCCTGCCATTGACGCACCATGCCAAGGCGTTCGTTGTTCAGGATGAACTGTTTGACCGGCAAACGGAATTGCACGGCTGTGCCCATCTCTTGCATGTTCATCAGCCACGATGCTTCGCCCGCGACGTTGATCACCAGCGCATCCTTGTGGGCCATTTGCACACCGATGGACGCGGGGAAACCATAGCCCATCGTGCCCAGCCCGCCAGATGTCATCCAACGGCCCGGATCCTCGAAATTCAGGAATTGCGCCGCCCACATTTGGTGCTGGCCAACTTCGGTCGTGATATAGCGGTCATGATCCTTTGTCAGCGCCTCAAGCCGTTCCAGCGCATATTGCGGCTTGATCGACGTTTTGGATGGCTCATAGGACAGGCATTTCACATCCCGCCATGTTCCGATCTTGGTCCACCATTTCGCCATGGCGTCGCGGTTCATCTTGCGACCACGCGCTTTCCAGACCTTCAGGATGTCTTCCAGCACATGGGCGACATCCCCAACGATCGGGATGTCCACGCGAATGACCTTGTTGATCGACGACGGATCAATGTCGATATGCGCCTTGGTGGAATGCGGGGAAAACGCATCGAGCCGCCCGGTGATCCGGTCGTCAAAACGCGCGCCGATATTGATCATAAGATCGCAATCGTGCATCGCCAGATTGGCCTCGTAAAGGCCA
This sequence comes from Pseudooceanicola sp., assembly GCA_050633485.1. Classification (GTDB taxonomy): domain Bacteria; phylum Pseudomonadota; class Alphaproteobacteria; order Rhodobacterales; family Rhodobacteraceae; genus Pseudooceanicola. Next base: position 2,062 of record JBOEGP010000015.1, on the reverse strand, counting down.
TGCATGCCCAGCATCCCGATCCAGTTCTTGCCACTGGCCGGGTAGGCGCCAAGCCCCATCAGGGTCGATGTGATGGGCGCGCCGGTGGCATCCACCAGTTCGCGCAACAGCTGACTGGCCGCAGGACCGGAATTGATCACGCCGCCGCCGGTGTAAAACACCGGGCGCTTGGCGGTTTCCAGGGCGGCGACCAATTCGGTGATCTCCTCCATGTCGCCTTTGACCTGCGGGTTATAACGATACGACGACGCCTTGGGTTTCACCGTGTAACTGGCGCTGGCGAATTGCACGTCCTTTGGAATGTCCACCAGAACCGGGCCGGGACGCCCGGTTGTGGCCACATGGAATGCCTGGTGCAGGACACGCGGCAATTCCTCGGTCTCTTTGACCAGCCAATTGTGTTTGGTGCAGGGGCGGGTGATGCCCACGGTGTCGGCCTCCTGAAAGGCATCGGTGCCGATCATAAAGGTGGGAACCTGCCCGGACAAAACGATGATCGGGATCGAATCCATCAAGGCATCGGTCAACCCGGTGACCGCATTGGTCGCGCCGGGGCCGGATGTCACAAGCGCGACGCCGGGTTTGCCGGTGGAACGTGCATATCCTTCGGCGGCGTGGATCGCGCCCTGTTCATGGCGCACCAAGATGTGACGGATATCGTTTTGCTGAAAAATCTCGTCATAGATCGGAAGGACAGCGCCGCCAGGATATCCGAATACCGTGTCCACACCTTGATCCCTCAAGGCCTGAACCACCATTTTGGCGCCTGTCATCTGGCGTGTCATATCTTTCTCTCCGTGCTGCGCAATTGGCGTCCTTGATACGAAAAAACCCCCGGAGGCTGATCCGGGGGCGCATGGGTGTCCTTACGGGTCAACCGGTGTTACCGGCCCATGCGCCTTACTCCTACGATGACGACTAGTGCGTGCATGTCGCGCGTCCCCAAGGGTTTCTTTGTCAGGCCGGACATTAGGCCCGTGATTTGGGGGCGTCAACAGTGAATGGCGTGGAAATTATGTCGCGACACGTGAAAAAACTTTGCAAATATTGCGCGCGGTGTGAATTTCCCGAAATATTGCACAAGGCGACGGGCGATTTGACGCCATTTTGGGCGCAACGCGGCGAAACCCATGTCCAACCGTGAGAAATGGAAATTTACCATTTGATAAAAAATGAATTCGTGCCACGCTGTGCCAAACCAAGATCGACAGGGACACGCGATGACAAATAGCCCGATGACCCCCGGTGTGGTGCCGGGGCGCCTTTCGTCCGATGACATCCAGCAGAATTTTTCTGATCTGCATCCGCCGCTTGATCATCACGAGGCCCAGGTGGCCGCGGACCGCTGCTATTTCTGTCATGATGCCCCTTGTGTCACGGCATGCCCCACGTCGATTGATATTCCGTTGTTCATCCGGCAGATCGCGACCGACACCCCAATGGCGGCGGCCAAAACAATTTTGGAACAAAACATTCTGGGGGGCATGTGCGCGCGGGTCTGTCCAACTGAAACGCTGTGCGAAGAGGTCTGCGTGCGCGAGGTGGCCGAAGGCAAGCCGGTGCTGATCGGGCAATTGCAGCGGTACGCGACCGATGTTGCCATGGCCGCGGGGCCACAACCGTTTCAGCGTGCGCCTGTGACAGGCAAACGCATTGCCGTCGTTGGGGCAGGGCCAGCGGGACTGGCCTGTGCCCATCGTCTGGCGGTGCATGGACATGACGTGGTGATCTTTGAAAAACGCGACAAACCCGGCGGGCTGAACGAATTCGGGATTGCGGCCTATAAAAGCGTCGATGACTTTGCCGCGCGCGAAGTCGACTGGCTGCTTGGTATTGGCGGGATCGACATTCGCTATGGTCAGGCCCTGGGGCGCGACGTATCGCTTGATGCTTTGAAAGCTGACTTTGACGCAGTCTTCATCGGAATGGGCAAGCCCGGCGCATATGGCATCGACGGCATGGACATGCCCGGCATTGCGCCAGCGGTCGATTTCATCGCCGCCCTGCGCCAGGCAGAGGATCCCGCGACACTTTCGGTGGGGCGCAATGTGGTTGTCATCGG
>JBOEGP010000014.1:0-197558 GCA_050633485.1 Pseudooceanicola sp. | reverse complement strand
TGATATCGCGTCCTGGAACCCGTTCGTGAAACGCATGCAGGGCGCGCTGACCGTTGGGAACCAAATCGCCATCACGGTCCAACCCGAAGGCAAATCAGCGATGGATTTCAAACCATTCGTCCTTGTCGCGGACGAGGGACGCGAATTGCGGTGGGTTGGCCGCCTTGGATTCAAGGGCGTCTTTGATGGTGAACATTATTTTCTGTTGGAACAGACCGACCAGGGATCAACCATCTTTCGCCACGGCGAAACCTTTAGCGGCATGCTTGTTCACATCCTGTTCCCATTGTTGGCCAAGGACACCACAAAAGGTTTTGAAGCGATGAACAAAGCCCTTAAGGCGCGCGCCGAAGCGGCAGCATGACGGCTGTCGGCAAGACGCCCGACCTGACAAACCCGCGCCCTCGTTGCCGAAGCGGCTGTGAGGCGCGCGGCAGGCCGCGGTTATGCACCCCAATATGATCCGTCACGGCGCTCTGATCGGGCCAATGCGCGGCGTTTGATCGTGGTGGGCCCCGCAGGCCAGTGAAATTTCCACGACCCAACCAGCAAACGTTGACACGGCCGACAGTCGCGGGCGCAATGGCGTAAACTGACCCACCCCCCACGACCCGCCGGTTGCCACAGGAGCCTTCGCATGTCCCAGACCGTTCGAATATCCCAATGCGCCTGCGGACAGGTTCAATTCGAAGCAACGGGTGCGCCGATCCTGACCGCCGTCTGCTATTGCGATGATTGTCAGGCCGGGGGGGCGATGATCGAAGCGTTGCCCGGTGCCGCACCTGCGCTGGAGCCAGACGGGGGCGCGTCCTATTTGACGTATCGCGATGATCGGTTCCATTGTGTGGCTGGCCGTGACCTCATCAAAGGGTACAGGCTCAGGGACAATTCCCCGACGCAACGCTATGTGGCGACGTGCTGCAACTCGGCCATGTATCTAAAATACAAGCGCGGGCATTGGGTTTCCACCTTTCGCCGCCGGTTTGATGACGCCGACCTGCCGCCTGTCGAAATGGTCACAAACACACGGTTTCGCCATTCCGATGTGCCGTTGAATGCCAGCATCCCCAGCTATCGTCGGTTCCCTTTGCGCCTGTTCGGAAAATTGTTCGCGGCGCGTATCGACATGGCCCTGGGGCGTTGAAAGGGCGGGCATGCAAAAGGGCGCAGCCGGTGCCGCGCCCCCATCGCAAACGTAAAAGGCCCCTTACCTAGTAAAGTACAACCGAACGGATGCTTTCGCCCGCGTGCATCAGATCGAACCCCTTGTTGATGTCGTCCAACGCCAGCTTGTGGGTGATCATCGGGTCGATCTGGATCTTACCCTCCATATACCAATCCACAATCTTGGGGACATCCGTGCGCCCTTTGGCCCCGCCGAACGCTGTGCCCTTCCAGACCCGCCCGGTGACCAGCTGGAATGGTCGCGTCGCGATTTCGGCACCCGATGGCGCGACACCGATAACAATGCTTTCGCCCCATCCACGGTGGGCACATTCCAGCGCCTGACGCATCACGGTGACATTGCCGGTGCAATCAAACGTGTAATCCGCCCCGCCGATCAGATCGCCGCGCCGCTTTGTCAGATTGACGATATAGGGCACGATATCTTCGCCAATCTCGGTCGGGTTCACGAAATGGGTCATACCGAATTTTTCGCCCCATTCCTTTTTCGAATTGTTCAGATCGACGCCGATAATCATGTCCGCCCCGGCCAGTTTCAGGCCCTGAATGACGTTCAAACCGATCCCGCCCAGGCCAAAGACCACGGCAGTTGCCCCGATTTCGACCTTGGCCGTGTTGATCACGGCGCCGATGCCCGTCGTCACGCCGCAACCGATATAGCAAATCTTGTCGAACGGCGCGTCCTCGCGCACCTTGGCCAAGGCGATTTCAGGTAGGACGGTGTGGTTGGAAAAGGTCGAACAGCCCATGTAATGCAGGATCGGATCCCCATCCAGGGTGGTAAACCGCGATGATCCGTCAGGCATCAGGCCTTGCCCCTGCGTGGCCCGGATCGAGGTGCACAGGTTCGTCTTGCCCGATGTGCAGGAATAACATTCGCGGCACTCCGGGGTGTAAAGCGGGATCACATGATCGCCCGGTTTCAGGCCGGTGACCCCTGCGCCGACGTCCAGAACAACACCCGCGCCTTCGTGGCCCAGAATTGCGGGGAACAGCCCTTCGGGATCGGCGCCAGACAGGGTGAATTCATCGGTGTGGCAAATGCCGGTGGCCTTGATTTCCACCAACACCTCGCCCGCGCGGGGGCCTTCAAGGTTGACGTCCATGACTTCAAGCGGTTTTCCGGCTTGGGTGGCGACGGCGGCACGTGTGCGCATGGAATATCCTCCGATTTGGTTCGCAGCGAAGTTGGGCGAAACCCGGCTCATTTGCAATGGGGTTGGGATGGGGCGGTTGTTATTGTCCGGTCGGTAGAGGACGCTGATCAAAAGGGTCAAACCCCACCGGGAGAAGAGCAGATGAAGCGTGCGATCACGGCACTGGCCACCACAATAATTCTGGCAGGGTGTATCGAAGAGGACAAAAAGGTGGGCAAGATGGACAAGACGGATGATGCCGTGACCGACACCTGCGGCGCCGAACCGCTGCGCCCCGTGATCGGTAAGGCCTTTGACTCGGGTCTTTTGCCATCCGGCGTCAGCAAAGTCCGGGTGATCCATCCTGATACGATGGTGACCAAGGATTTTCGCCCGGATCGCCTGAACATATATGTCGATGCGGCAGGCATGATCACCGACGTGCGCTGCGGTTGATATTGCCGAGGCTGGCGAACGGGTGTATCCATATTTGGGAATGATTCCCGAATATGGGAGGATGCCCAAGTGTCGAACCTGCCAACCCAGCCAACCCTGTCTGACCGGCTTGCCACGCGCCTGCGCGCATTGCGTGGGGAACGGGGCATGACGCTTGATGCGTTGGCGGCGGTCAGCGGTGTCAGCCGGGGCACCTTGTCGCGCATCGAAACAGGTGAAACCAGCCCAACCGCCGAGGTTCTTGGTCGTCTTGCCGCGGCCTATGGTCTGCCAACGTCGCGCCTGATGCAAATGGCGGAATGGGATGCCGCACCGTTGCTGCGTGCCGCGGACCAGGAAGTGTGGACAGATGACGTGACCGGCTTTACCCGCCGTGCCGTGTCACCGCCTGCCAACAGCCTGACCGGATCAGTGGTTCAGGGCCGTCTGCGCCCCGGCGCGCGGGTCAGATATGATCGCGCACCCGTGGCCGGCATGGAACATCATCTGTTGATGACCCAAGGCACGCTGACCCTGTCACTGGACGACGTGGCGCATGAACTGTGCGACGGCGATTGCCTGCGGTTCCGCCTTTATGGCGCAACGGAATACCATGCCGGGCCAGATGGCGCGACTTACCTGTTGTTTTTGCTTTGAGGACACGATGACCATCACAGAAATCCAGCAATGCGATTATCCGGCCCAGATCGGCGCGTTGACCGAAATCCTGCATGCCTGTGTGCATGCCGGGGCCAGCGTGAACTTTGTCGCGCCCTTCCCGGTTGGTGAGGCGCATACCTTTTGGGCCGATAAGGTTGCAGCGGCTATGGCTGGTGGCAAACGGCGTCTTTGGGTGGCGGGGGACGGCACCCGCACGGTCGGATGCGTCATGCTGGATTGGGATCTGCCGCCAAATCAGGCGCATCGCGGCGAAGTGACCAAATTGCTGGTTCACCCCGACGCGCGGCGCATCGGGTCCGCGCGTGCGTTGATGCAAACACTGATCGCAGCGGCCCGGGGGGATGGCAAAACGCTGCTGACACTGGACACGGTATCTGACAGCCCCGCGCAACGTCTGTACGCCGACCTTGGATTTCAGATTGCCGGTTCCATCCCCGGTTTCGCCCGTGACCCACTGCACGACAAACTGGATGCGACGACCTATATGTTCCTTGCGCTTTGACGCCGCGGCGCAACATTTCCCCTAGTCCTGACCATGACCATGACCATNNCGCGCCTGCATTGACGCCCCGCGCGGCATTCGCTAGCACCGCGACCTTCAACAACGGGAAGGTGAACGATGGCACGCAGAAAAAAGGGGCGCGACATCTCAGGCTGGTTGGTCGTGGACAAACCTGCGGGCTTCACCTCGACCGCCGTGGTGAACAAGGTGAAATGGGCGCTTGAGGCGAAAAAGGCCGGACATGCCGGCACGCTTGACCCCGAAGCAACCGGCGTTTTGGCCGTGGCACTGGGCGAGGCGACGAAAACCGTTCCCTACATCACCGACGCGCTCAAGGCCTATGTTTTTACCGTGCGATTGGGGCAAGCCACCAACACGGATGACGCCGAAGGCGAGGTGATCGCCCAAAGCGCGGATCGCCCGGATGATGCCGCCATAAAAGAGGCCCTGCATCCGTTCGTGGGCGACATCATGCAAATCCCGCCCAAGTTTTCGGCGGTGAAAATTGACGGCGAACGCGCCTATAAGCTGGCCCGCGACGGACAGGATGTCGAAATCGCCGCGCGTCCCTTGTGGGTCGAAAGCCTTGTCATGATCGACCGCCCCGATGCGGATCACGTGGTTCTTGAAATGGTCTGTGGCAAGGGCGGTTACGTGCGTTCGATCGCGCGCGATCTGGGGGCGGCATTGGGGTGTCACGGCCATGTCGTGACCCTGCGCCGCATCTGGTCCGGCCCGTTTGAGGCGGCCGATGGCATCACAATTGAACAGATCGAAGAAGAGGCGCGCACCCCGGCCCTGGACGCACATCTTTTGCCGATCGAGGTCGGCCTGACAGACCTGCCCGAGGTGCGCGCAACCGATATGGGCGCGGCCCGATTGCGCAATGGGAATCCCGGCCAAGTGATCGCCCACAACCTTGAATTCGGGGACGAATGCTGGGCCAGCCATGATGGCCGCCCTGTGGCCGTCGGCCAATATCGGGGCGGGGAATTGCACCCGTCGCGGGTGTTCAACCCGTGACACCCGACGCCCCCGATCTGATCGAACGTCAGCACGAGGCAGGGGGCACCCGATCCCGCGCGGTTTATTCGAGTTGTGAGACATATCGCTATTTGCTGGAACGGGCGTGGGACCCGGCGGCGCGCCGGATCACCTTTGTCATGCTTAACCCGTCAACCGCGTCCGAGCTGCGCAATGATCCAACGATTGAACGGTGCGAACGGCGCAGTCGGGCCATGGGGTTCGGTGCGTTTCGGATTGTGAACCTGTTCGCATTTCGCGCCACGGCCCCGGCGGACCTGCGACGGGCCAGCGCCCCCGAAGGACCGGCCAATGGAATGGTCATCGACGCGGCGGTGCAATGGTCTGACATGACCCTGGCCGCCTGGGGCACCCACGGGGATTTTCGCGGGCAAGGCCCCAGAACGGCAGGGCATCTGCGCGCAGCGGGGGGCGAATTGTACCATTTGGGCCTGACGAAACACGGTCATCCGCGTCATCCGCTTTACGTATCCTATGACGTCACGCCGCAACGTTGGATTGACTGAAACGTGCTAACAGCCTGTTAACCATTTGATTGGAAAGGCTTTGACCGCGACGTCGTGCGCATGAGATATCAGGGTGTCTTGTGGGGGTCGCGGACATGCTGATTTTGGCTGGATTGATGGGAATGATGCTTGTCGGGGCGACGGCATTCATCGGTCTGAATGACGCCGAGGACGAGGCAGAGGGCGCAACACAAGACGACGCCAACCTGAATGACTCGGGCGAAATCATCGCAGGTGGCGGATTGGCCGATTTGCTGTCGGGCGGTCAGGGCGATGATCAGATCGCCGGATATGACGGCGCTGACAAAATCGCGGGCGCCCAAGGCAACGATCAGCTTTTCGGACAGGACGGGCGCGACAGCATCACCGGTGACGCGGGCGCGGACCGTGCTTGGGGCGGTGACGGTGCAGACAACCTGGATGGTGGCCACGGCGACGACACGTTGCACGGGATGCTGGGCAATGACGACCTGTTCGGCGGAACGGGCGACGATTCCGCCCATGGTGGCATGGGGGCCGACCTGGTGCAGGGGGGCGACGGCAACGATGCCTTGCACGGCGGGCATGGGGGCGACACGCTGATCGGTGGATTGGGTGAGGACACGCTGTTCGGCGGTTATGGCAACGATCTGATCTCTGGCCTGACGGCCCAAGTGGCGCAAGACGGATCAATTGCCGAAGGGGACATTGATACAGCTGATTACCTGAATGGCGGCGACGGGGCTGACACCATATTCGCGGGCAACAACGACATTGTCACCGCGGGCGCGGGTGCTGATCAGATCATCCTGGGCGATTGGATTGTCGAAGGCGAAGAGGCCGAGCTGATGGATTTCGAACCGGGCGAGGACAGCCTGCTTGTCATCTTTGACGATGCCGCAGGCGATGCGCCCGATGTCGAAATCGTGTCCGTTGGCGGCATTGTTCATCACGTTGTTGTCGGCGGAACGCTTTACGCCAGCGTGACCTGCCCCGGTGAGGTCAGCGTTGACGACGTGATCGTCATCGGCCAAAGCGCGTTGTCCGCGCCCGGTGCACTGACCTGACACTGACACTGACGCGCCGCGCCGAACGCCTGCGCCCCACGGGCGCGGCCAAGGCCACCCCTGCACAGCGTAAATATTCCTTTCCTTTCGCAATCGGATCCCTTACACGCCCGCAATCGCCCATGCTCTGTCTTGGCGATACCTCTATGGACCCTGCTGGACGACATCCCGGCTTGCGCCCGAAACCCTTTTGCTAAGGAGACCCCGATGTCGATTACCGCCGAAGAAAAAGCCCGCCTGATGAAAGAATTCGCGACCAAGGAAGGTGACACCGGTTCACCCGAGGTTCAGGTCGCCATTCTGACCAGCCGGATCACCACATTGACCGAGCATTTCAAGACCCACAAAAAAGACAATCACGGGCGCCGTGGTCTTTTGAAAATGGTCGCGCTGCGCCGCAAACTGCTCGACTATACCAAAGGCAAAGACGAGGCCCGCTATCAGGATCTGATCAAGCGCCTTGGCATTCGCCGCTAAGACCCGAATATTCGGAACACCAAACGCCTGCCCTTGCGGCAGGCGTTTTTTTTGGCGGTCCACGTTGTGCGGCGTCGCATAGGTTGCTAATTGGCGTCAGGTGCAATGGCATGCATTGCCCAACGGAAATATACAATACCGCCGGCTGCTCGGCGTGAACGAAGGCGAACCTGTATGACAAAACCAAATGTATCGACTGGGCCGATCAAAAGCGTCGCGGCCCTTTTGATTGTATGTGCCGTTTCAGCTTGTGAAACAGCCGATGATTTCACCGACTCCGGTTTTGAAAACAACATCGTTGGTGGGCAAATTTTCAAATCCGGCGTGGCCCCGGTGCGCTCAGGAAGTGAAATCGACAGCAGCGGCGATGGTTTTGCCTATATGGTCGGCAAGACAAGCGATGACGGGTTCCGTGGCTATGCGGGGATCGTTCCCACCACAAGGGTTGAGGCGATCCCACCAAGTGGCACCGCGTCGATGACCGGCCGATACGAAGCGGCACGGATTTTTGGAATTAAACTGGCTGGCAATTCCTTGACTGGACTGGCGGTTGCCGGGGCCGGGGACATAACCTTGCAAGCGGATTTCAACCGGCGCAAGCTTACCGGGACCAGTGATGACGGAAACCTGTCAGTGAACGGCGAATTCACTGGCAACAACCTGGCTGGCACTGTGGTTTACCATGGCGCGAACGGTGAATTGGCCGGCCTTGTGGACGGCGACGAAGCGATCGGTGCCTTTCACGGTAACAGCGGAACCGACATTATTGCTGGCGGGTTCCTAGTAGATAAGTGATCCGCGATGAGCGGGGCATGCCGCCGCAATGGCATGCCTTGACCGGGCGGCGGCGACCGACATTCCGGGTTCGTCAGGTTCGTCAGGTTCGCTGACGCGCAGGGTGTCTGGTGCTGGCGCGGGCGTGTGCAATGACGCCGATTATGGTCGTCCGCACAGGCCGGGCAAGGCATCATAACCACCCAAATCTCACCTTGCGCGTTCTTCGGCCACACCTTTGGTTGCGCCCATTTGGTGAAACCTTGCCGGACATTGTGACAGGGGCCAGGGCGCAGTCACGGGCGGGCGGGCAAACCAGTGCTTCCCAATGGATGTTTTTTCCTGTATCCGCCCGCCATCTGAGACGCAGCGCGAAGACCCCCGCGCCGTGGCAAATGGATAACGGGGTCGGCGGCAATGGGGCCGCCATGCAAATGGGAGACCCGGGAACGCCCGGGAGTGCTCCCCTACAGGATACGCTTGATGTTCAATGTAACGACAAAAACGATGGAGTGGGGCGACGAAACCCTCACTCTGGAAACCGGTAAGGTTGCCCGCCAGGCTGATGGCTCTGTCATCGCGACACTTGGCGAAACCTCGGTCATGGCGAACGTGACTTTCGCGAAATCGCCCAAGCCCGGTCAGGATTTCTTTCCGCTGACCGTGCATTACCAGGAAAAATACTATGCTGCGGGCAAAGTCCCCGGCGGGTTCTTTAAACGTGAGGCGCGCCCCACCGAAAAAGAAACCCTGACCGCGCGTCTGATTGACCGTCCGATCCGCCCGCTGTTCGTGCCCGGCTTTAAAAACGAAGTTCTGGTCATGTGCACCGTGTTGTCACACGATCTGGTCAATGACCCCGACATGGTCGCAATGATTGCCGCCTCTGCCGCGCTGACGATTTCCGGCGCGCCGTTCCGCGGCCCGATTGCCGGGTGTCGCGTCGGCTATGTCGATGGCGAATACGTGCTGAACCCCGATGTCGAGGACATGCACAAGCTGCGTGAAAACCCAGAACAGCGTCTGGACCTGGTTGTCGCCGGCACCAAAGACGCCGTGATGATGGTGGAATCCGAAGCATACGAGCTGACCGAAGAAGAAATGCTGGGCGCCGTCAATTTTGCCCACGAACAGCTTCAACCGGTTGTGGACCTGATCATTTCGCTGGCCGAAGACGCCGCGAAAGAGCCGTTCGATTTCCAGCCACCAGATTACAGCGCGCTGTATGAGGCTGTCAAAGCTGCGGGCGAAGACAAGATGCGCGCCGCCTATGCGATCACTGACAAACAGGAACGCACCAGTGCCGTTGCCGCGGCCAAGGACGCCATCAAAGCGGCCCTGACCGAGGATCAACTGGCCGATGCAGACCTTGGGTCCGCATTGAAAAAGCTGGAATCCGGCGTTCTGCGCGGTGACGTGGTCAAGAACGGCAAGCGGATCGATGGTCGCAAGACCAACGAAGTGCGCGACATCGTGGCCGAAACCGGCCTGTTGCCCCGTACCCATGGGTCGGCGCTGTTCACACGTGGCGAAACCCAGGGTCTGGTTGTGACCACATTGGGCACCGGCGACGACGAACAGATGATCGACGCGCTGACCGGTACCTACAAATCGAACTTCTTGCTGCACTACAACTTCCCCCCCTATTCGGTGGGCGAAGCTGGCCGCGTTGGCCCTCCGGGCCGTCGTGAAATCGGCCATGGCAAACTGGCATGGCGCGCGCTTCAGGCCGTTCTGCCCGCCGCGACCGATTTCCCCTATACAGTGCGTTTGGTGTCCGAGATCACGGAATCCAACGGGTCGTCTTCCATGGCGTCCGTCTGTGGCGGGTCGTTGTCGATGATGGATGCGGGTGTTCCGCTGAAATCGGCAGTGGCTGGTGTGGCCATGGGTCTGGTGCTTGAGGATGACGGCGAATACGCGATCCTGACTGACATTCTTGGCGACGAGGATCACCTCGGCGACATGGATTTCAAGGTTGCAGGCACCGAAAACGGCATCACGTCGCTTCAGATGGATATCAAGGTTGCGGGCATTACGTCCGAAATCATGGAAAAAGCTCTGGGACAGGCGAAAGAAGGCCGGTTGCACATCTTGGGCGAGATGAACAAGGCGCTGTCCGGCGCTGGCGAATTCTCGGCCCATGCACCGCGCATTGAAACAATGCAGATCCCAACGGACAAAATCCGCGAAGTGATCGGTTCGGGCGGCAAGGTGATCCGCGAGATCGTCGAAGTGTCGGGCGCCAAGGTCGACATCAACGACGAAGGTACCATCAAGATCGCATCGCCAAATGGCGAAGCCATCCAAAAGGCCTATGACATGATCCATTCGATCGTGGCCGAACCCGAGGTGAACGCAATCTACAAAGGCACGGTTGTCAAAATCGTGGATTTTGGGGCTTTCGTGAACTTCTTTGGCAAACGCGATGGTCTGGTACACGTGTCCCAGATCGAAAATCGCCGTTTGAACCATCCGTCCGATGTTCTGAAAGAAGGACAGGAAGTTTGGGTCAAGCTTTTGGGCTTTGATGATCGTGGCAAGGTGCGCCTGTCGATGAAAGTCGTCGATCAGGAAACCGGCGAAGAAGCCAAGGCCGAGGAAGCGTCGGAGTGATCCGACGCTGACCAAGGTGTTGAGATTGAAAGGCCCCGGCAACCCCGCCGGGGCCTTTTTGTTTGTGCCTGAAGCGGCATCCGCAAGGGCGGACGGGTTGACGCGCCCGGTTTCACCGCGATGCTGTTTGCCAGTCAAAGGAGGTGTGCGATGTATCACGAGGGAAACGTCAGCTATGAACCGCTTGCCCTGCCGGATCGGCGCGAGGTGAGCGACCCGGATATGGCCGAGGCGGCCAGGGCGTTTTTCGATCTGATGAAAACGCGCCATTCCATTCGCGAATTTTCGGATCGCCCGGTCGATGAAGCGGTCATTGCGCGCTGTGTCGAAACCGCCGGGCGTGCGCCGTCGGGGGCCAATCACCAGCCGTGGCATTTCGTGGCGATCGCAGATCCGGCGATGAAAGCCAAAATTCGCGCGGCCGCCGAGGCGGAAGAAGAAAAGTTCTATGCCGGTGGGGCCAGCGACGAATGGTTAAAGGCACTGGAGCCGATCGGGACGGGTGTCAGCAAGCCGCATCTGGACGTGGCACCGTGGTTGATCGTGATCTTTGCGCAGCGGTTCGGGATGACCAAGGGCGGGACACGGTACAAGAATTACTATGTGCCTGAAAGTGTTGGGATCGCGACCGGGTTTTTGATTGCCGCGCTGCACAATGCCGGGCTGTCGTGCCTGACGCACACGCCCAACCCCATGCGGTTTTTGACCACGCTTTGCGAAAGGCCCGACCATGAAAAGCCGGTGATGATCCTGGCCGTGGGACACCCGGCCGCGGATGCGACGGTGCCCGCCGTGGCAAAGATGAAGAAACCGCTGAGCGAGATATTGAGCGTGCGGCGCGGGTGATCGGCGGCGAGGGGGGCTGTCAGCCCCCCGCTCGGGGTGACCCGAGCCCCCCCGAAAGTATTTATGGAAAGATGAACGGGGGGCGGTGTTGGTGGCTGTGGCCCCGTGCACATCGGGCACGGGCGCGTTAAAAGGGCGCAAAGTGAAAGGGTGATGTGATGAGAACGATTTCTGAAAACCGGTGTTTCGGCGGCGTGCAGGGGGTTTATGCCCATGACAGCGTCGCCACGTCATGTGAAATGACGTTTGGCCTGTTTCTGCCCGAGGAAGCAGAGGGCGGGCCGGTGCCGGTTTTGTGGTATCTGTCGGGTCTGACCTGCACACATGAAAACGCGATGACAAAAGCGGGCGCGCAGGCCTGGGCGGCTGAGCAGGGGATCGCCCTGGTGTTTCCTGACACGTCGCCCCGAGGGCCGGGTGTGGCGGATGATGCGGCTTATGATCTGGGCCAGGGGGCGGGGTTCTATGTGAACGCGACCCAGGCGCCCTGGGCCCCGCATTTTCGGATGTGGGATTATGTGGCCGAAGAATTGCCGGCCCTGTTGATCGAGGCGGGCCATATCGACGCGGAACGTCAGTCGATCACCGGGCATTCCATGGGGGGGCATGGTGCGCTGACACTGGCGATGACCTTTCCGGGGCGATATCGGTCCGTGTCCGCGTTTGCGCCGATCTGCAATCCGGCCGGGTCGGATTGGGGGGGCAAGCAATTGGGCGCCTATCTGGGGGACGACAAGAGCCTGTGGGCAGGGCATGACGCCACCCTGTTGATGCAGGAGCGCGGGTTTTTTGGCCCGGTCCTTGTCGATCAGGGCGGCGCGGATCAATTTCTTGACCTGCTCAAGCCCGAGGCACTGTTTCAGGCGGCGGCCCTGCGGCGTCAGGAGGGGATGTTCCGGATCCAGAAGGGGTATGATCACAGCTATTTCTTTGTGTCGTCGTTCATGGAGGATCATGTGAATTTCCATGCAGAGGCGCTTTATACGTGACCGTTTTATATATTGATGCGGATGCCTGCCCGGTGAAGGACGAGGCCGAACGGGTGGCCACGCGCCACGGGGTGCGCATGGCGTTGGTGTCCAATGGCGGCTTGCGGATGTCACGCAATCCTTTGGTCGATGTCGTTGTCGTGCCTGACGGGCCTGACGTCGCGGATATGTGGATTGCTGACCGCGCCGGGGCGGGCGATGTGGTGGTCACTCAGGACATCCCGTTGGCGGCGCGGTGCGTTGAGGGCGGCGCGCGGGTGTTGAAGCCGAATGGAGAGGCGCTTGATGCGCGCAACATCGGTCAGGTCTTGGCCACGCGCGACTTGATGACCGATCTGCGCGCGGCGGATCCGTTTCGCCAGGGCGGCGGGCGCGCGTTTTCCAAAGCGGACCGGTCGCGGTTTCTGGATGCGCTGGAACGCGAAATGCGGGCGGCGCAAAAGGTCTAGCAGGCTGAGCGCGCCGGTTGTGCGGGAAAGCCATGCGCTACGGGCGGCGGATCAAGCCCCTTGCGTGTGGGACGTCGTGTGCTGAATGGCCTGAACCTGTGATTGTGGCGTGGATTTGGGCTGGGTCGATACGGGTTTTCACAGCGATCGGTGCCCGGGAAAGAGCCGGGATTTCGACCCGATGCGTCGGGGGTGTGGCCCTGGGGCACAGTGTGACAGATTTTTTCATTCGGGGCGTCGCCGGTTGGATGGTATAAGGCGGTATGCCGTTTGATCGCGTATCAGATTGGCGAAACGATTTACGATCCTGGTCATGGCGGGTGCGCGGTTGTTTCCTGTTGGGTTGTCTGACCGTGCCTTGCCGCCTTTATTGAGGAATTGAGATGAAACATCTTTCCATTGGTTTTCTATTGACTGTTTTGACAGCCGGGCCAAGCGCGGCAAGTTGCAGTTATCTGGGCAATTATTATTCCGTTGGGAGCGTGATTTGTGCCGCCGGCGGATGGTTGGAGGAATGCACGGTCGCCGGGTATTGGTCAGCCATTGGGCAATGCAACAAGGCGGATGGAACAACCGGCGGTGCCGCGGGCGATGGCCGTGCCGAAACGTTTTCCAAGGATCCGAATATCACGCAGCAGGGCAGTGAGGCGACCAAAGAGGTGCCCAAGAAATCGGATGATTGAGGGGGCGTCACGCCCGGTGTCCGCGATCGCTGGCTGAGCACGCGGCCGGGGGTGGTGTCGCAGGTGATCGGATGGCCGGTCCAGCGCGGTGTCTGCCGGGCATCGTTTGCGGACATGCGTTTAAGGCGGGCCGGAACAAGGCAAGGGGGGCTGTCTGCCCCCCTCTTGCGCGCGGTGCGCGCAATTCACCCCCCGACAGTATTTTGAGCCAGAGGAAGCGAGGGTGTGGGCGCGGTTGTGCGATCCGTGCTGCCTGCCCCTGTCCTGTTACATTAATGCGGCCAGTCGGGCGCGGGCGGAATTCGACCGGGGTGTCCAGAGGGCGCGATCGATGGCTTCTTGCAGGCGTTCTGCGATTTCGCGCAGCGCAGCGGGATTGTGGTCTTGGATGAATTGGCGGGTGTCGTCGTCGTTCAGGAAGGCATCTTCGACAAGGTCGAAGTGGTGGTTCTGTACCGCGCCTGTCGTGGCCGCGAAGGCAAAAAGGTAATCGACCGTTGCGGCGATTTCGAACGCGCCTTTGTAACCGTGCCGCTTGATCCCGTCGATCCATTTCGGATTGACCACGCGCGCGCGGACCACCCGCGAGATTTCTTCGTCCAGTGTTCGGATAACGGGGCGTTCCGGGCGCGAATGGTCATTGTGATAGATCGGGCGATCCTGGCCCTGAAGCGTGTGAATGGCCGCGGCGGCGCCGCCCTCGAACTGATAATAATCGTCGCTGTCCAGGATGTCGTGTTCGCGGTTGTCCTGATTTTGGACGATGGCATCCGCCTGTTTCAACCGCGCTTCGAACCCGTCGCGATCTGGCGCGCCTTCGGTGTCGGCTGAATAGGCATAGCTGCCCCAGGTGAGATAGGCCTCGGCCAGGTCGGCCTTGTCCGTCCAGATGCGTTCGTCGATCAATGCTTGCAAGCCGGCGCCATATGCGCCGGGTTTTGAACCATAGACGCGGGGCGTGACCTTGGCCGTTTTGGCCCGGGCGGCGGCGGGGTTCATGTCGCCCGGTTCATCGAGCATTTGAACCGCGCGGGCAGCGCGATCGACCAATGAGATGAGTTGAGGAAAGGCGTCGCGGAAGAAACCCGAGATGCGCAGCGTCACGTCAACACGCGGGCGGGCCAGAACCGAAAGCGGCAGGATCTCGAACCCGGTGACGCGGCGGTTTGCGGCGTCCCAGGTGGGTTTCACGCCCATAAGGGCAAGGGCCTGGGCGATGTCGTCGCCGCCTGTGCGCATATTCGCGGTGCCCCAGGCGGTGAGGAGAAGTGCGCGCGGCCAATCGCCGTGGGTTTGCAGGTGCTTTTCGATCAGAAGGTTGGCGGATTTCCACCCAAGGGTCCAGGCGGTGCGGGTTGGGACGGCGCGACTGTCGACCGAAAATAAATTGCGCCCGGTGGGAAGTGTGTCCAGGCGGCCCCGCGTGGGCGCGCCGGATGGCGCCGGGGCGACAAAACGCCCTGAAAGGGCGGTGAGGAGGCCCGCATTTTCCCCCGGCCCACAGGCGACGAGGTTGGGTTGGATCGTTTCGCGGATCATCGTCATGACGGCGGCACTGGCCGGGCCGGGGGCGCTGGCCGCACCGTCCAAAAGCGCGGCGGAAAAGGTTTCCAGCCGTTCAACCGTGTCGCCGTTGCTGCGCCAGGTTGCGGTGTCGAGGTTGGCCAGCGTTCCGGGCCTTGGTCCGGTCCATGGGGCTGACATGTCGCAATCCAGCGGATCAAACCCAAGGTCGAAATCGGCGGCAAGCGCGCGGGGAAGAGAGGCATCGCCGCCCGTGCCATCGCCGCGCGGAATGCGCGCCAGGGCCAAAAGCAGGTCGCGTGACAAGCGCCCTTTGGGCGAGGCGCCAAAGACATGCAGCCCGTCACGGATTTGCGCCTCTTTCAGGTCGCACAGGAACGCGTCAAGTTTGGCGAGGTCGTTGTCGGAGTCGTCGCCCGCCATGCCGGCATCGCGGTCCAGGCCGGTGGCGGTGCAAAGTGACAGGATTTCCGCCCGCAGGTGGGTGATCCTTCGCGGATCGACGCCCGCGGCTTCGTAATACTCATCGACCAGCGCTTCGAGGTCGCGCATGGGTCCGTAGGATTCCGCGCGGGTCAGGGGCGGGGTCAGGTGGTCGATGATCACCGCCTGGGCGCGGCGTTTGGCCTGGGTGCCTTCGCCCGGGTCGTTGACGATGAAGGGGTATATATGGGGCATCGGGCCAAGGACGGCCTCGGGCAGGCAGGTGTCCGATAGGGCGAGCGCCTTGCCTGGCAGCCATTCCAGATTGCCGTGTTTGCCCATGTGCACGATGGCATGTGCGCCGAATTCTTCGCGCAGCCAGATGTAAAAGGCGAGGTAGTTGTGCGGCGGCACGAGGTCAGGGGAATGGTAGGTTTCGGTTGGGTCGATGTTGTAACCGCGCGCCGGTTGCAGACCGACAACAACGTTGCCGAAACGCAGAACCGACAGTTTGAAGCAAGGTTCCGCCATGGGTGCGTCGGGTGAAGAGGGTTCTTCCGCGCCGCGTTTTGCCGCAAAGATGAAGGGATCGGTTTCCGGCGCGCCCCAGCGGTCGGTGATCCTTTGTTTGACGTCCCACGGCAAGGCGTTGAAGTGGGTGAGGTAGGTGGACAGGGGCAGGGCGACGCCGCCGTCGCGGTCTGCACGGTCGGTAAGCCAGTTTGTGGGACCTGCCAGGATGGATGCCATCAGCGCATCACTGTCAGCGGGCGCGTCTGTCACACAATAGCCTTGGCCGGTGAGCAGGGTCAGGGCGCCCACGGTCGAGGCGGGGGTGTCCAGCCCGACTCCGTTGGCAAGGCGACCGTCCTTGTTGGGGTAATTGGCAAGGACCAGCGCGACCTTTCGGTCAGGCGCGGGTGTGTGACGCAAGGTGCACCAATTGGCGACCAGTTTGGCGACAAAGTCGATCCGGTCGCCACGCGCGCGGTAAGTGGCGATGGGGCATTGGGTTGCGTCATCAAAATAGGCTTCGTCCTTGAACGAAATCGCGCGGGACAGAATGCGGCCATCGACCTCGGGCAGGGCCACATTCATGGCGATGTCGCGGGCCGACAGGCCGGTGAGGCCGGTTTCCCATGCCTCTTCGGAAGAGCCGGACAGGACGATCTGAAAGATCGGAGCGGCATTGGCGGATGCGGTGGCCAGCGGGTTGGCATCGCCCGTGTCGCCCGCGTGGGGCGTGCCGGTGGCAAAGGCCGTGGCATTGAGGATCACCGATGGGGGCGCTTGGGTAAACAAGTGATCGAGCGTTGCGGCTGAGACTGGATCCTTGAGCGAGGCGACATAGATCGGCATCGGGGCAAGGCCCGCGCGCAGGAGCGATTTGGTCAGCCGGTTGATCGGGTTAAGGCCCGCGCCCTGAACAAGCGCGCGGTAGAAGATGATCGGGACAACGGCGCCGTTGTCAGGCCATTGGGCGCGCAGGGTATCAAGGGAGGGCGCAGGGTCGCCGGGCCAATAGAGGCCCGCACGCAGCAGCGGGCGCGGCGCCGGTGGGGCATCCGTGCCGTTGAGCATGTGATCAATATGGGTCAGGAAATGCGCGGCGTTTTCCGGGCCGCCTTCGACCAGGTAGGACCAAAGGCGGTCATAATCGGCGTCCCCAACCGTCGAGAGCGCGCGCAATTCGGCATCGGGTTTGTCGTCGCCCGGAAGAAGGGCGAGGGGGATGCCCGCGTCGTGCAGGCGTGCGGCGTATTGATCGACCCCGTAGCGCCAGTATCCGGTACCGCCGAGGATACGAGCGACCACGATGCGGGCCGAAGTGGCGCAATTGTCCAGGTGCAGGTCGACCGACATCGGGTGGCGCAGGTGGGTCAGGTTGGCCAATCTGAGCGACGGCGGGTTCGCCAGGGTTGCCCGCGCTTCGGACAGGGCGGCCAGTTCGGTGTCCGCGGCCGAGATCACGACGACATCGGCCGGGGTTTGGTTGAGGTCAACCGGGTCCTGGCCATCATCGTGGGACCCTGGTGTGGCAGCGAGGAGGTGCATGATTTGGGCCTGTGCGGGCGGGGGCGTCGGAGCCTCCGGCGGAAGTATTTAAGGAAAGATGAAGGGCAGGGGTGCGCGCCGGGTCAGAGCGTTTTTTCCATGTAGATTGAGCGGGGGTCATGGCCGTAGTTTCCGAATGGGGCGCATTCGCGATAGCCGTGTGACGTGTAAAGGCGGCGCGCGGCGATGAGCGTGTCGCCGGTTTCAAGCCGGATCAGGGTAAGGTTTTCGCCGCGTGCGATGTCTTCGAGGGCGCGCATCAGGGCGGGGGCCGCGCCGCTGCCCCGTGCGTCGGGGTCAACAAAGAGCGATTTCACCTCGGCGTAGGTATCGCGCAGGGCAAGGGCGGCGCAGCCGATCACGTCGGCGCCGCGCCGGGCGATGAGGAAATGCATATCGGGGGCGTCATAGGCGTCGGCTGCGAGACTGTGATTGCTTTCGCTGGGAAACTCGGCGTTCATCAGCGCCCGGCTGGCCGCCAGGAGGCGGGCCGGTCCGGGGGCCGATGCATCACCGGGTTCGATGATGATCATGCCCCGAGGGCCTGTTCGATGGCGTCGCGGTCAAGCCCGGCCTGGCCGATCACTACCAGCCGGGTTTCGCGCGCGGCGGTGCCGAAGGGGCGGTCGAAATATGTATCCACACGCGGCCCAACCGCCTGAAGTGTCAGGCGCATCGGTTTGTCCGTTACCGCCGCGAACCCTTTGAGGCGCAGGATGTCATGGGTGCGGATTGTGTCCGCGACTTTTTGTGCAAAGGCTGCGGGGTCGGCGATTTCGCCCAAGGTGACGACAAAGGTGTCGAATTCGTCGTGACCATGTTCGTGTTCATGATCGTGGCGGTGATCATCGCCGTCGTCATCATCATCATGGTGGTGGTGATGGTGGATTTCGTGGCGTGCGCTTGTGTCCGCTTCGGCTCCGGCGTTCATCCCGAGAAGAACATCGACCGGCAAGGCGCCCATCGACGACGGCACGATCTGAACACCGTCACGTGTGCCCGTTTTGAGGTTCGACAGGATTTTGGCGGCCTCATCGCCAGACAGCAGGTCGGATTTGTTCATCACCACCATATCCGCGCAGGTGAGTTGGTCTTCGAACAATTCGGCCAGCGGTGTTTCATGATCAAGGCTGTCATCGGCGGAGCGCGCGGCATCCACCGCCGTTTCATCATGCGCAAATCGCCCGTCGCGCAGGGCGGGGCCGTCCACCACGGTGACAACGCCATCCACCGTCACACGGGTCGAAATGCCGGGCCAGTTGAACGCGCGGATCAGTGGCTGAGGCAGGGCAAGACCAGAGGTTTCGATGACGATGTGATCGGGTTTGTCAGGACGATCGAGCAGCTTTTCCATCGTCGGAATGAAATCTTCGGCCACGGTGCAACAGATACATCCGTTGGACAATTCCATGATGTCGTCCTCACCACAGGCTTCGTCGTTGCACCCTTTGAGGAGGTCCCCGTCAACCCCGAGATCACCGAATTCGTTGATGATCAAAGCGATGCGTTTGCCGCCAGCGTGGGTCAGCATATGCCGGATCAGCGTTGTTTTGCCGGCGCCGAGAAAGCCGGTGATGATTGTTGCAGGGGTCTTGGTCAGCATCGTGGCACTCCGGGGTTGAGCGGGGACGCGGCGGGGCGTATGCCCGTCGCCATGCGGCATGTGATTTCGATTTGCGGGGAATGTGACGGTGCGGGCGCCGATCTGGTTGCCGCGCTGGACGGGCAATTGCCCAATGATGTCGCCGTGCGGTTGAGCGATTGCATGAACGTCTGTTCGCGCCCCTTGACCCTGGCCGCGCGGGCAAAAGGCAAGGCAGTGTATCTGTTTGGCGATGTGACCAGGGCAGACGCGCCCGGCATCATCGCTTTTGCAAAACTATACACGGATGCGCCGGACGGGATCATCCAGGACGCCCGCCCCCTTGGGCCGCTCAGAATGCGTCTGATCGGGCGTATCCCGCCGCAATAGACCGTCGCCGGGACCATCATTCGACAATTGCCGTGGTGACGAATTGGATGGGGACGCCGTTGGTTACCAATTCTTCGTGGCTGTTCGCGTTAAGCGTGATGCGAACCTCGGCCGGACCGGGGGCAAGCCCGGTGATATTCACCCACCGGCCATAGGCGCGCATTTTCTTTTCGCCGTTCACATAGATATGCGCGTGGCCTTCGCCCTGAATATGTTCCTTGTTCACATGTTCGGGCGTGAACCGGAAGTTTTCCGTCTTAAGGTGAATGTTCAACCCGCCGGGTTCGCCGGTGATCGTGGCCGATATGGTCGGCGCAGGTGTTCCGGCTTCGACCTTGGCGGAATGGTCGTGACCGGCCATGTCGTCGTTCGACATTGGGCCATTGTCGTCATGGGGGGCGCCATGGGCTGAATGGTCATGCGAACTGGGGGCTTCGACACCTTGGGCGATCAGAAACCCGATGCCGACGCCAAAGAACAACCCGATGACCAGCATGAAAAGCGTGTTCTTCATCATTGCCCCCTTAGTCCGAAGATTCGCGTAGCCAGACTATGGCGGCAAACGTGCCCAATGCCACCCATGCGGCCAAGCCAACTGCCAGCGCACGCGCGGAAAACAACGCGGCCAATTCCGGCGGCACCGGACCAGAAAGCGTTTCGGGATGCGGCGCGCCGACAATTTGGGGCGCAAGAATGGCGATAATGCCAAGGCCCAGCCAGATCAGCCCGTTGCCGAACGCAATCAACCACAATCCAACCCCGGTGGCGACAACCGTCGAAACCCACCACACCTGCCGCACCCCGACATCCACGGCGGCCGAACCGGGGAGTTCGGGCGGAAGGCCAAAGGCAGGCGCCAGATGCAGCGCAACGAACCCTGCCAACCCCCATACCACGCCGCTGCGCGGGGTAATGGCGACATCGCGCAGCGTGGCAAGTGCCATCAGCGACACCAGTAGCATCGCGTATCCAACATAGATCAGCGCCGAGAACATGATGCTCAGCAAATCCCGGACGGGCGAAAACTGCATCGCCATTACCGGCGCAGAACCTGACCCATCGAAATGGGTCATTTCACCGCTTTCATATAATTCGGCCGCCAACAGAACGGGCTGCACGAATACCAGTTGCAACGCGGCGGCAATCAGCCCCGCTGCAAACCCAGCGAACAAAGCGCTGGTCAAAACCTGTTTGAACATGGGTTCGGCAGGGCGCCCTAGTGACAGGGAAAGCCGGTGGCGTGGCGCGTGTCATGCGCGGCGTCATGCAAGGTCGATGCCTGCACATGGCCCGCGATGGTCACAATACCTGCGCCAATGGCAAATACGGCAGCAATGCCCAGGATTTCGCTGCGGACAAACGCGACGGGCCGGGGCAGGGCCACGGCTTGGGGTTGCGCTTGGGTCTTGGTTGTCTTCGTCATGTCGTTCACTCCATCGCCGTCACACCCGACAGCGTTTCAAGGTTACACATGCACGGCCGGTCTCCTGGCTCGGCGGGTCGTCACGTTCCCTCGCCTTCCCGGTGCCCCAAATGGGCGGTCCAGTGGCAATTGAGGGCACGCTCGCCGCGTCACAGTCGCGGGGGCGGCTGCGGCTGTGGACCCCGATATGGGTCATCCATTCCGCATTCCCGATTATCCCCGAACGCTTTGCGCTCATAAATGGGGACCGTACCCGCCCTTTTTGCGCATCCACTGCCCAAGCCGTCAAGCTGAATTACGTATCAATCGGATGTGGCCCGTCGGCGCCCGGCACCGCGATGCCCGCTTTTCGGCCGGTTTGTCCGGCGATCTGCCCATGTTTTGTGCGTGATCAAAAAATCTGGACAGATGACCCAGACATAACGCAGGATCAGCATCGGAGGAGAAATGCACCTGTCTTGCATAGGTCAGCGCGCGTGATCGTTGGGAGGCCATCGCGGGTGTCGTTCAGTAATTCCTGTAAACGCCGATCATGATTTACCAGTAAGCCGGAATTGTTGGCGCCAATGCATGGTGCTTTTCCCCCAAAACGGGAGGAAAGACATGAAATTCACCATCAACGGAACCGCCAAAGACGTGGATGTCACCGACGACACGCCACTGCTTTGGGTCATTCGTGATTCGCTGGGCATGACCGGCACCAAATTTGGCTGTGGCCAGGGGCTGTGTGGCGCTTGCACTGTGCACGTGAATGGCGTTGCCGTGCGATCATGCCAAACCCCGGCGTCCGAGGCGGCCGGCACCGAAGTGACAACGATCGAGGGGCTGGATCCCAACGGCGAACATCCATTGCAAAAGGCTTGGGTCGATCTTCAGGTGCCACAATGCGGATACTGCCAATCGGGTCAGATCATGCAGGCGGCGCAACTGCTTGCCGATAATCCCAAGCCGAGTCGTGACGAAATCGTTGCCCATATGGGCGGCAATCTGTGCCGATGCATGACATACGAGCGGATCGTCGCCGCAATTGAAACAGCCGCAAGCTGAGGAGGGGAAACTCATGACTGAACATCAAAATCTGATGACCCGCCGCGGCTTCCTTGTTCGGACGGCCGCATCTGGCGCTGCCCTGACCATGGGGTACGCTGCGATGGCCGGTGACGCCGTTGCCGGATCACATGCCGGGGCGATGATTTCGCCCAACATGTTCTTTGACATTCATTCTGATGGGCGTGTCGTCGTCCATATCGCCAAGGCCGAAATGGGCCAGCATGTTGGCACGGCCCTGGCCCAGACTGTCGTCGAAGAACTGGAATGCGGCTGGGACAATGTCGAAATCGCTTATGTCGGGTTTGATCCACGACACGGGTTACACATCACTGGCGGGTCCTGGTCGGTTAACTGGACGTTTGACGCCCTTAGCCGCGCTGGCGCTGCGGGCCGCATCGCGTTGATCGAAATGGCGGCGGCTGAATTGGGCGGCACGCCGGGCGATTATACGGTCAGCGACGGTGTGATTTCGGGGAACGGCAAATCGATCAGCTATGGCGATCTGGCCAAGATGGGCAAAGCGCCCCGCGCCTTTGGCGAAGACGAGATGAAGGCACTGGTGCTGAAACCCGCCGCGGATCGCAAAATCGTGGGCACATCCGTTGCCGCGTTGGACATTCCGGCAAAGGTGGATGGATCGGGCAAATACGGCATCGATGCACAGATCGAAAACATGGTCTATGCGACACCGGCAACACCGCCTGTGCGTTATGGCGCCAAGGTTCTTTCCGTTGATGAAAGCGCGGCCAAGGCCATCCCCGGCTACATAAAACATGTTGTCGTCGAAGATCCGCTTGGTATGCAGACCGGGTGGGTCATGGCGGTTGGAACCGGGTACTGGGCGGCCAATCAGGCGGCTGCTGCCCTGAAAATCGAATATGACAAAGGGCCGAATGCCGCAGTTTCGTTGGCTGATGTGCACGCGGAATCCCTGCGTCTGATCGAAACGGAATCCGACACCCGCCTGTTCCTGAACGATGGCGATGTTGATGCCGGCATGGCCGAAGCAGACAAGACGATGACCGCAGATTATCAGACCGGCGTGAATATCCATGCACCGCTGGAACCGATGAACGCCACGGTCGAAATCAAGGACGGCGTTTACAACATCTATGCCGGAAACCAGTTCCAGACCCTATTGACGGGCCTTGTCGCCGCACTTGGGGTGGAGCCGGAAAAAATCGTTTTCCGCCAGCATCTTCTTGGCGGCGGTTTTGGTCGTCGTCTGGATTCAGACTATGTTGTGATGGCCTGTCACACTGCGCGCGCCCTCGATCGTCCGGTCAAGATGGTCTATTCCCGTGAGGCGGATACACAGTTCGATTATACCCGTCCCGCAGCCACCGTTCGCATGACGGCGGGCCTTAAGGGCGACGCGATTTCGGCCTGGAAATCCAGTTCGGCATCCGCTTGGGCCTCGGCCCGTCAGGCACCTGCTTTCCTTGCGCCGGACCTGTCCGGTGACCCGGAAAAGAAGCTGGACGGGTTCGCCGTCAACGGGGCCGACCACTGGTACACGATGCCAAACCAGCGGGCACTTTTGTCGCTGAACACCGTTGCGCAAGCCGCGCTTCCACCGGGGCATTTGCGCTCCGTGGGGCCGGGATGGCAATTCTGGGCCGTCGAAAGCTTCCTTGACGAAATCGCAGCCGAAATTGGTGAGGATCCACTGGCCCTGCGTCTGCGCCTTTTGGATGCCACGGGCAAAAACGCCGGGGCGGGCGTAACCGCAGGTGGTGCCAAACGTCTTGCGGCGGTGTTGCAGGACGTGGCGGATCGGGCGGGGTATGGCGATAGCCAGCCGGCCAACACCGCCGTCGGTCTTGCTTGTGTCTCCAGCCAGGAACGTCCTTCTGCGTCCTGGACGGCCTGCGCGGCCAATGTCACGGTCAACCCGTCCAACGGTGCCGTCACGGTGAACAAGCTGACACTGGGCACGGATGTCGGCACGGCGGTGAACCCGGATGGGGTCGCGGCGCAATTGTCCGGTTCCGCCCTTTGGGGGCTGTCGATGGCGATGCACGAAGACATCGGTTTCGAAGACGGCGCAATTCAAGCGACGAACTATGACGGCATCACGCCGCTTAGGATGTTCGATTTGCCTGAAATGGATGTCAAAGTGATGGAAAGCACGGGCTATCCCACGGGATGTGGCGAACCGGGCACCACGGCGGTTGCCCCGGCCATTGCCAACGCCATCGCCAAGGCAACCGGCGCGCGTGTGCGCAGCCTGCCGATCACAGCGGACAAAGTCATGGCCGCGATGAAAACCTAAAAACCACCAACCGGGGGCGGCGCATCGGGCTGCCGCCCCCGAATACGGCCGAAAACCGCCATATCTTGTGGATAAGCGCCCCCGTTGGGCCATATCCTGTCACGGCAGCGTTGACTCGTCCCCGTTCCCCCCTCCACTTTACACAGATATCGGAATCAGGTCCGGGCCCAACCAAAGGGCCTATGGAGGAGCCGTCGGCTTGCGCTTTTCGAAACTCAGATTGACCGGCTTCAAAAGCTTCGTGGATCCCACGGATCTTTTGATTCAGGACGGGCTGACCGGCGTTGTCGGGCCAAATGGCTGTGGAAAATCCAACCTGCTTGAAGCTCTGCGATGGGTCATGGGCGAAAATCGCCCCACCGCCATGCGGGGCGGCGGGATGGAAGACGTGATTTTTGCCGGTGCCGCGTCGCGCCCGGCGCGCAACTTTGCCGAAGTGTCTTTGCATCTGGACAATTCCGACCGTTTGGCGCCCGCAGGGTTCAACGATCTGGACCAACTGGAAATCGTTCGGCGCATCACCCGCGACGTAGGATCGGCCTATAAGACGAACGGCAAGGACGTGCGCGCGCGCGATGTGCAGATGCTGTTTGCGGATGCGTCCACCGGGGCGCATTCCCCGGCGCTGGTGCGGCAGGGGCAAATCGCGGAACTGATCAATGCCAAACCCAAGAACCGTCGCCGCATTCTTGAAGAAGCGGCAGGGATTTCAGGGCTTTATGCCCGCCGTCACGAGGCCGAGCTAAAGCTGAACGGGGCAGAGCAAAACCTGTCGCGGGTGGATGACGTGATCGAACAGCTGGCCCAGCAACTCGCCCAGTTGGAGCGGCAGGCCCGTCAGGCGGCACGATACCGCGCCATCGGAACGGACCTGCGCCGCGCCGAAGGGTTGTTGCTGTATCGCCGCTGGCGCGACGCGGATGAGGCGCGAAGCGCGGCTTTGGTCACCCTGCGAGAGCGGGTCACAGCCGCCGCGCAATCCGAAACCGCCGCCCGGCAGGCCGAAAAGGCGCGCGCATCCGCCGAAGAGGCATTGCCCCCCCGCCGAGAAGAAGAGGCAATTTCCGCCGCTGTCCTGCAACGGTTGCAAGTGGAGCGTGACAACCTGGCCGAACGCGAAAAGCGTGCCCAGGACCTGATCGAAACGCTGACCGGCCGGATCGCCCAACTGGCCCAGGACATGGAGCGCGAGGCCAGCCTGAACCGCGATGCCGGTGACACAATCGCCCGGCTTGAGGCCGAAGGTCAGGCGCTGGACAATGCGGGCGAAGGCCATGAAACCGGGCTGGCCGACGCCGCCGACGCCGCCCGTGATGCGGCGGCCGTTTTGCAGGAACGCGAAGGCGAATTGTCCCAACTGACCGAAGATGTCGCACGCCTTGCCGCGCGACATCAATCTGCGCACCGGTTTCTGGATGACAGCCAGAAAATGCAGGCGCGTTCCGAGGCCGAGGCCGAAAAGGCCCGCGCCGCCGTTCAGGACGCGCGGGCCAATGTGGACCGCGCCCAAACGGCCCAGGCGGCCGCGGTGAGCGACGAAAAGACCGCGCAGGCCACTGCCGAAAAGGCCGAGCTGACGCTGAACGAAACCGAAGCCGCCCGCGCCGACACCCAATCGCGCGAGGCCGACGCCCGCGCCGAACGATCCGCCGCCGAAGGCGAGGTGAACGCCCTGCGCGCCGAGGTGACCGCACTGGCCAAACTGGTTCAGCGCGACACGGCCGAAGGCGGGCAGGTCATGGACCTGGTCAAGGTCCGAACCGGATACGAAAAGGCGCTTGGCGCGGCCCTTGCCGATGATCTGCGCGCGCCTGTCGTGGATCAGGATGGCCCATCTGGCTGGACCCGTCTGCCGGGATATGGCGCTGGTCAGGACCTTCCGCAGGGCGTGCAGGCCTTGTCGAATTTCGTGACGGTGCCCGAGGTTCTGGAACGCCGGATAAGCCAGATTGGCGTGGTTGACCCCGAAGACGGTGCGCGGATTCAGCCACAGTTGAAGCCCGGTCAACGCCTTGTCACCATCGACGGTGATTTGTGGCGGTGGGACGGACTGCGCGCATGGGCCGAAGACGCGCCATCGGCTGCGGCGTTGCGACTTCAACAGCTCAATCGGCTCGAAGAGTTGAAGCAGGAGCTGGAGCATGTGACCAATCGCGCCGATGGCGCGCGCGCGGCCCATGACCACCTTGCCAAACGTCTGGCCGATCTGGCCCAGGCCGACAAAGCCGCCCGTCAGGCCCGCCGTGATGCCGACAGGTTGCTGAACGAAGCCGCCCGCGCCCTAAGCCGCGCCGAGGCTGACAAGGAAATGGCGGCCAGCAGGGTCGAAAGCCTTGGCCTGTCCGTCACCCGCCACGAAGAAGATGCGATGGCGGCCCGCAAGCAAGTGGGCGAAGCCCAAAAGTCGGTGGCCGATCTGGGTGATCTGGACAGCGCCCGCGCCGGTGTCGAACAGATCAAGATGGCTGTCGAAGGCGCGCGCATGGCGATGATGTCGCGCCGCGCGGCCCATGACGAAATGCGCCGCGAAGGCGAAGCGCGGATCAAGCGTAAGGGCGATGTCGCGCGCGAGATTGCCGGGTGGCGCACCCGTCTGGAAAGCGCCGGAAAACGGATCGCGGAACTGTCCGCCCGCAAGGACGAAAGCGAGGCCGAACTGACCGAGGCCCGCGTCGTTCCCGCGCAATTGGCCGCCGAGCGCGAGAAACTGACAACCGGGATCGACCAGGCCGAAACCCGCCGCCGCGCCGCCGCCGACGCATTGGCCCAGGCCGAAACCGCCGCCCGCGAAACCATTGCCGCCGAACGTGATGCCGAACGCGCCGCGTCTGACGCCCGCGAGGCCCGCGCCGCCGCCGAGGCCCGCGCCGAAGCCGGTGCCGAAGCGGTCAGCGCCGCCGCAGAACGCATCGCAGAAGACACTGAAATGTCGCCCAAGCAATTGTTCGAAAGTCTGGGCGTTGATCCCGACACAATGCCCAAGGCCGAAACGATCGAATCCGACGTGAACCGCCTGAAACGTCAACGCGATTCCATGGGTGCTGTGAACTTGCGCGCCGAAGAAGACATGAAAGAGGTCGCAACCGAACACGACACGCTGGTGGGCGAAAAGGCCGACCTGGAAGAAGCGATCCGCACCCTGCGCGCCGGGATTGCCAGCCTGAACCGCGAGGGCCGCGAACGTTTGCTGACCGCGTTTGAACAGGTCAACAGCAACTTTAGCCTGTTGTTCACCCACCTGTTCGGTGGGGGCGAAGCGAACCTTGAACTGGTCGAAAGTGACGATCCGCTTGAAGCAGGGCTTGAGATCATGTGCCAGCCACCGGGCAAGAACCTTTCGACCCTGTCATTGCTGTCTGGTGGTGAACAGACGCTGACAGCCATGGCGTTGATCTTTGCCGTGTTTCTGGCCAACCCGGCCCCGATCTGTGTGCTGGACGAAGTTGACGCGCCGCTGGATGATGCGAACGTCACCCGGTTCTGCGACATGCTGGATGAAATGTGCCGCCGCACCGAAACGCGGTTCCTGATCATCACCCACCACGCGGTGACGATGGCGCGGATGGACCGCCTGTATGGGGTGACGATGCAGGAACAAGGCGTCAGTCAACTCGTTTCCGTCGATCTGAAAAAGGCCGAGGCGATGGTGGCCTAGCTTGGGCCAACGTTGCCGCGTGCCTGTGCCTTTGGCGGGGACGGTGGAATGGGGCGACCCGACACCGATGCGCGGCCCATGCGAATGATGTCACCTGACATCACCCCGATCCCCATTGTGCGTACCCGCAACCAACCCGGCGGCGGACCCATGCGACTGGCGATGCGCCGCCGCCGCCGTTGGTTGGGATCACAGGCGGTTCAACAGGTCGCGCGTCGGCCAGGCATCGGCGGGCAAGCCCAGTTTTTGCTGCATCTGTTGCACGGCCTTGCGGGTGTTTTCACCCAGGATGCCGTCAATCTTGCCCACGTTATATCCACGCGCCGACAGCTTCTTTTGCAACTGCTTCATCTGCGCCCCGGACAGGCCCGGATCGGGGTTTCCCGCCTCGAACACCGGCCCGCCCTCTAGGCGCGTGGCAAAGTACGCAGCGGTCATGACGTAGACAAAGCTTTGATTCCATTCGAAATAGACACGATAATTCGGGTAGACAAGGAACGCAGGCCCCTTGCGCCCCTGCGGCAGAAGGATCGACGCGGGCAGATTGGGGGCCAACATCCGTCCGGCCCGTGGCTGGACACCCGAACGCGCCCAATCGGACGCTTTCATCTGGTGATTAAGTCCGGTCTTTGACCAGTCGAGGTTTTGGGGAACGCGCACCTCTTGCATCCATGGTTCACCGGCCCGCCACCCAAGATGACGCAGCATTTTGCCCCCGGACATCAACGCATCGGGCGCGGATCGTTTCAGGTCCACATGTCCGTCACCATCGCCATCCGTGCCGTTGACCAGAATATCCTCGGGGAGCATCTGCACCATGCCGATTTCACCCGCCCAGGCCCCCGTGGTATTGGTCGGGGAAAAATCGCCGCGTTCAAACAATTTCAGCGCGGCAAAAACCTGTGGGCGGAACAATTCCGGGCGGCGGCAATCATGGGACAATGTCACAAGGGCATTCAACGTATTGAAATCGCCCTGAAACGCGCCGAAATCGGTTTCGAACGCCCAGAACGCCAACAAGACCCCCCGCGACACGCCAAAATCACGTTCAACCCGGTCAAAGACGCGTTTGTACGACTTGGCCTTGCTGCGGCCTGAATTCAGGCGGTTTGCCGAAATCAAACGCCGCGCGAATGTCGTGAAATCCAGCTGAAAGACGCCCTGTGACCGATCCGCCTTAAGGACCTTGGGATCCTGCCGGACCGAGGCGAAAAAGGTGTTAACACTTCCCGCCTTGTGCCCGCGCGACAGAGCCTCTTTCTTTAACCCGCCGACAAAAGACGAAAACGATCCGCCGCAATTCGCAAGGGCGCTTTGGGCGGGGAATGCAAGGGCAAGGCAAAGGCCAATGCTGCGCGCTGTCGTCAGAAATGTCATTGGGTCTCTCATATGCTCGAAAATCGGGATGACACTATCAGCTTGCCGCTTGGGGGCAATCCTCAGACGGCAATAGTGATAAACGCGGCAATAACGATCAACGCTGCCCAGACCTGCCAAAGGATACCGACGGCGGCGTCAATCGTGTCGGGGCCGGGCGTTCGTGTCCCGGCAGGGTGAACAAAGGGGAAATCCTGCATCGCTCCGTGATAGGCGCGCGGCCCCGAAAGGGCTGTGCCCAATGCGCGGGCGATCGCCGCCTCGGGCCAGCCTGCATTGGGGGACCGATGGCGGCGCGCCTCGGCCGCGATTGCGCGCCACTGGCCAAGACCGCCGCACAGGCCCGCAATGATCAACGCGGTAAGACGGGCGGGAATCAGATTGGCCAGATCGTCAATCCGTGCGGCCGGTTTGCCGAACCATTCGTGCCGGTCCGTGCGATAGCCGATCATGCTGTCGGCGGTGTTGATCATTTTGTAAACGGCCATGCCGGGCAAACCGGCGATCAGAAACCAGAACACCGGGGCGGTGACCCCATCGGACAGGTTTTCCGCCGCACTTTCGATGGCTGCACGCGCGATGGCAGGTTCATCCATATCGCGCGTGTCCCGCCCGACGATCCGTGCCACCGCCCGGCGCCCGTCACCCAGCGACAGGCGCAGCGCATCCGCCACTGCGCGAACATGCGCGGTCAGAGATTTCTGGGCAAGCAGGACAGCGGCCGCAAGCGCCTCGGCCAGCGGGCCAAGCTGGGCGATGCCCCAAGCGATGGCCCATGCCCCCGCGCAAAGCCCGGCCAAGGTGCCCGCGCCGCGCATCATGCGTGCGCCGCCAGTGTTCCACCGCCTATCGCACCACTCCACCGCGCGCCCCATGATCACGGCGGGATGTAGCGCTGTCTCTTATACACATCTNNACCGCGCGCCCCATGATCACGGCGGGATGTGGCGCGCGGGTCCACAGCCAGTCAGGTTCGCCAAATACGGCGTCCAATACCATGGCAAGACACAAGACAGCAGCCTGCGACATTGCCCTAGCCCCCGATCGCGTGGGTCAACCGCGCCCATCCGTCGGGACCGGGAATGCCAAGGCGAATTTGGGTGTCGGACCACGGGAAAACCCGCGTCCAGATATGGTGGCGCGCCAATTGGTCCTGCAACGCCGCGGCATCGGGCACTTGGTAAAGGCGGAAAAGGGTCGTGCCACCGGTCAGCTTTGCCCCGGTCGCGGCCATGACCATGTCCAACCGACCCGCCGCATCCGATAAACTGCGCCGGGTCGCATCGGCCCAATCCGGGTCCGTCAAGGCCGCGCGCCCAATGGCCAGGGCAGGCCCGGACACGGCCCATGGCCCCAGCATCGCCTCAAGTCGCGAAATCAAAACCGGATCCCCGATGGCAAAGCCAAGCCGAAGCCCGGCCAACCCCCAGAATTTGCCAATGCCCTTTAGGATCAGCGTGCCGGGGCGCAGGGCGGCCTGCATGTGCGATCTGTCCGGGGCAATGTCGCAAAAGCTTTCGTCGATCACGCACAGCGGCAGGGCCGGGGGCAAATCCCGCCATGCCCCCGTCGGGTTGTTGGGATGCACGATCACCGCCGCGTCATGGTTCGGCGTCGGCGTGGCAAGGTCCACGTCCCAACCGGCCCGGGCAAAGGCGGGCGCGTATTCGTTATACGTCGGTCCGGGAATAGCGACCCGCCCTGCGCTGGTTAGCCCCGCAATCCGTGCAATCACCGTCGAAAGCCCCGGCGCCGCCAATATCGCCGCGCCCGTCGGCACATCCCAAAAGCCGCGCGCGGCGGTGATCAGCGCATCCTGTGCGTCGCGGTCGGGCAGTGTGGTCCACGCGTCGGGCGCGATAGCAGGCAGCGGGTAGGCCGCCGGATTGATCCCGGTGGACAGGTCCAGCCAATCGCCCCGCGTCCCGCCATAACGGGACACCGCACCGTCAACCCCGCCCCCGTGATCGCGCGGCGTCATCTGGCCTATGCCTCGGGCAGCGGCGGGTGGCGGGTCACAAAATGCCCCTTCACCCCCTGCGGCCAAGTGCGAAACGGCACCTGGCCATTGTCGGAATCCGCATGTTTCACCGCATACTCCACGATCGCCTCGGCGGCATCGGCATCCGGCGTGAACCGCCCCAAGGTATAGGCAAGCTTGCCCGCCCCCTGAACAGCCACGTTGCACCCATGCGAACAGCCCATCAGGCAAGACACGCGCCGGGTCTTGATACCCGCCGCCTCGGCCCGTGGTTCGACCAATTCGGCCAGGGTTTCGCCATCCGTTTTGGCCATCCCGCGCGCTGGCCAGTCGTCCAGCTTGCACGTGTCGCAAATGGTGATCCAGCTTGTCATTTCTTCACCCTATGTGACGCGGGTTAGCGCCACTTTCTCTAATGATTTCCAAGAGAAGCCCGATTCTCGGGCAACGCTTGCGCCAATTCTTGCCAACCGCCTAATTCCTGCGGGAAAGGGCCTCTGAGAGGTGCAAATATTAACCCTTTGTTAGGAACTTCCCCACACCTTGTTGATCAATCCGCTCCGATGTCGCGTCGGCGGTCGTCTACCGCGAAGCAGGGGTGGCACGCAATGCAACAGAGTAATTGGGCGCCCCGATGCGCCGGAAAGGGACAATGCGGGTCCTCATCGTAGAAAGCAAAGCCGAACTCGGGCGGCTGTGGCAGCGCCACCTTGACCGGATGGGGTGCGAAACCGTTCTGGTCGAAGGGCAGGACGACGCGGTTACAGCGTTGCGTGGCGAAGATTTCGACGTGATCGTTCTGAACCTGATCCTCCCCCACGGGTCTGCATTTGCTGTGTCGGATTTCGCCAGTTATCGCCAGCCGAATGCGCGGGTCATCTTTGTGACGAATTCGGCCTTCTTTTCGGATGGATCAATTTTCAACCATTCGCCGAACGCCCGTGCGTTGTTTCGCACGGATGGCCCCCCTTCGGACCTTGCGGCGATGGTCGAACATTACGCACAGGTCGGATAGGGCGCATTGCCCGATCGCAATGTCGCTTTCGGCAATTGCGACTCTTCGGCCGCTTGCCTATACATGACCGCGACGATGCCCCATTCGGGGCCGGAAAGGTGCAGGCCGCCCGTGTTGACCCAGTTCGGGGATGCGGAGGCCAGATCGTCAAAGGTCGTTTGTGCGGCCACTTTCCTTTCCGTTGCCAGTCAAAAGGAGGGAAACATGCGGCCTACATTCCAATTCATCGCTTTGGCGTCCACCTCAGGGGCCACACTGCTGGCCCCCGCCGCGGCCTGGGCCCACCCCGGCCACCTGGCCGAGGTCGCCGGCCACGGCCATTGGCTGGGCGCGGCGGCCATTGGTGCGGCCATTGCGATCGGCCTTTTTCAGGGGCTCAAGGGCAAGGGTAACAAGGCCGATCCGTCCGAATCCGAGGCCGACGCCGAAGCAGACGACCTGCCCGAAGACGAATTGCAGGAAGCCTGAGATGGCGAAAATCGGTGTGATGATCTGCGGTCACGGCTCTCGCAGCCAGGCCGCAGTGGACGAATTCGCGGTGCTTGCGGAAAAGCTTCCGGCGCTGTTGCCTGCTGACTGGATGGTTGACTACGGCTATCTGGAATTCGCCAACCCGGTGATCCGTGACGGGCTGGACCGCCTGCGCGCCGCCGGGTGCGACCGCATCCTTGCGGTGCCGGGCATGTTGTTCGCGGCGATGCACGCCAAGAATGACATCCCCACCGTTCTGAACACCTACGCGGCCAGGCATGACCTCGACATTTCCTACGGCCGTGAATTGGGCGTTGACCCGAAAATGGTCGCCGCGGCGGCCGCCCGTGTCCAACAGGCGCTGGATCAGGCGAATGCCCAAACCCCGGTTGCAAACCAGGACACCTGCCTCGTGGTGATCGGGCGCGGCGCATCAGACCCCGACGCAAATGCGAATGTCGCGAAAATCGCCCGCCTCCTGCACGAAGGCATGGGCTTTGGCTGGTGCGAGGTCGGCTATTCCGGCGTCACCTTCCCCTTGGTGGAACCCACCCTGACCCACGCCGCGAAACTGGGGTATAAACGTATCATCGTTTTCCCCTATTTCCTGTTCACCGGTATTCTTATCGACCGCATATATGGTTTCACCGATCAGGTCGCGGCCTCTCATCCCGACATTACCTTCGTCAAAGCGGGCTACCTGAACGATCACGACAAGGTGCTGGAAACCTTCGCGGAACGCATCACTGAACAAGTGTCACAAACACCGCCCCCCAATTGCGGGACATGCCTGTTTCGCACGCAAATCCTGTCAACGGACGACGGCGGACACCGCCATGTCACCGCCCAGGACCGCGCTCTCCTGGCCGCCCAAAAGGGCACGGGCCACCCCGCGCTTGACGCGGCACCGCCCCCCACATGCGTGATGTGCAAATACCGGGTCGAAGTCCTGGGCTTTGAATCCGAAGTCGGTGCCCCACAAGAAAGCCACCACCACCACGTCGAAGGCCAGGGCGCCTCGGCCCCGGGCTCAAACGTTGCCGATTGTGCGCTTTGCGACACGTTTTGCACCGGCGCATGCCGCCTGGACATGGATCACCACGATCACCACCACCACGATCACACACACGCACACGGCCACCATCACGACCATACACACCACGATCACGCGCACCCTGAATACCCCCACGCCAAACACCCCCACGGTCCCGAAAGTGCCCGCAAACCCTGACGTCCATTCTTCATCTTTCCAAAAATACTTCCGCCGGAGGCTCCAGCCCCCTCCCATGTCCCCAAGGCCAGTCAATTGC
Organism: Pseudooceanicola sp.; assembly: GCA_050633485.1. Taxonomy (GTDB): domain Bacteria; phylum Pseudomonadota; class Alphaproteobacteria; order Rhodobacterales; family Rhodobacteraceae; genus Pseudooceanicola. Next base: position 163,658 of record JBOEGP010000014.1, on the reverse strand, counting down.
GTCCCTACGAAAAAGACCCCAGCAGCATCTACGCTCAAAGCTTTGCCACAGTGCGCGCCGAAGCGCGCCTTGACCGGTTCGATACCGGCATGGCGCGCATGGCTGTCCGCCTGATTCACGCCTGTGGCATGGTTGAAATCGCTGAACGGCTCGCTTTTTCCCCAAACGCATATGCCGCGGGGCACGCCGCACTGTCCGATGGCGCACCGGTCCTGTGCGATTGCGAAATGGCCGGGGCCGGGATCATCCGCCGCTACCTGCCCGCAGAAAACAGGGTCATTGTCACCCTGAATGACCCGGCCGTGCCGCAAATGGCCGCCGATCTGGGCACCACGCGGTCCGCCGCTGCCGTCGAATTGTGGGCCGATCACCTTGACGGCGCGGTCGTCGCCATCGGGAATGCGCCAACGGCCCTGTTCCATCTGCTCGAACTGCTTGACAGGGGGGCGCCGAAACCCGCCGTGATACTCGGCTTTCCTGTCGGATTTGTCGGTGCCGCAGAAAGCAAAGCCGAACTGACCAACAACCCCCGAGACTGCAATTTCGTGGCGCTCAAGGGGCGCCGCGGGGGATCGGCCATGGCCTCTGCCGCGGTGAACGCCCTTGCCGCCGGACTTCCCGAGGAAGGCGTGACATGACCCACGATATCCGCAGGCAGGCACGTTGTGTCGCCCTATGTCCCCCGAAACAGCAGCGCAGATCATCATGACCCAAACGCCCTGGCTTCATATCGTCGGCATCGGCGAAGACGGCATGGATGGCCTGACCCCGGCAACTCGTGCGGTTGTCGAAGCCGCCGAGGTCATCATCGGCGGCGAACGCCACCACAAATTGTCCGACGCGATCGCTGCGGACCGTGTGGCTTGGCCCCATCCATTCGATGCGCTGATCGGCACGCTGGAGTCGTTGCGCGGGCGACGCGTCATTGTGCTGGCGACCGGTGATCCCTTGTGGTTTTCGGTCGGGGCACGGATAGGCCGTGCCATCGATCCGACCGAGATTACCTATCATCCGCAATTGTCCGCATTCCAATTGGCTGCGGCGCGGATGGGCTGGTCGATGGCTGATCTGGAAACCCTGACGGTACATGGCCGTCCGGTCGAACAGATGATCGCCTTTATCCAACCTGACGCGCGGTTGCTGATCCTGACAACCGGGGCCGAAACACCCGGACAGATTGCACAGTTCCTGACGGACAGGGGGTTTGGCCAAAGCCGCATGTCGGTTCTGGCCAATATGGGGGGGCAGGACGAAACCCGTTTTGACGGGCGTGCCCGGGGGTGGAACCACATTGTGCCCGCGTTCAACACGCTGGCCGTTGAATGTGTTGCCGCACCTGACGCCGCCTTAATGCCCCGTGTGCCGGGGTTGGCGGATGCGTTGTTTCAACACGATGGCACGATGACCAAACAAGAGGTCCGCGCGGCGACCCTGGCCAAACTCATGCCGATGCGCGGCGCGTTGTTGTGGGACATCGGGACCGGGTGTGGATCCGTTGCGGTGGAATGGATGCGCGCGGCGCGCTACGCCCGTGCCATCGGGATTGAACCGCGCGCCGACCGCCGTGCGATGGCGGCTGCGAACGCGCTGGCCCTCGGCGTGCCACGGTTCGAACTGATCGACGGTCTTGTGCCCGACGCCCTGACAGGACTTGAATCGCCGGACGCGGTTTTCATTGGCGGCGGGTTAAGCCCACAGGTGTTTGACGCGGCATGGGCCGCGCTGCGCCCGCTTGGGCGGTTGGTGGCCAACGCCGTGACCCTGGGAAGTGAGGCCACACTGGCCCACCTGCACAAGGTGCATGGCGGTGATTTGGTGCGGCTGCAAATCCATCGTGCCGATGCGGTTGGTCCCTATCGCGGTTGGCGGCCGGCCATGCCTGTCACGCAGTGGAGCCTGATCAAGCGATGAAGACGGTCAGAATTGCGTCGGTTTTGGGTGCCTGTGGCGCCGGCAGGAGCCTCCGGCGGAAGTATTTTGAGAAAGATGAAGCCCGGGGGCGGCGTTTTCAGAGCCACATGGCGCATTTGAAAAGGCGTCTGGCATGAGCGGTGTTCTGTATGGAGTTGGCCTTGGTCCGGGCGATCCTGAGTTGATCACGCTCAAGGCGGCGCGGTTGATCGGCGGGGCGGGCGTTGTTGCCTATCCGGCCCTGGCCGGGGCCGCGAGTTTTGCCCGCACGATCGCGGCGGATTTGATTCCCGAGGGCGCGCGGGAAATCGTCATTGATGTGCCGATGAGTGTAGAGCGCGCGCCTGCGCAGGCGGCGTATGACGCGGGCGCGGCAGAGATCGCCGCGGCGTTGGGCAAAGGGTTGGATGTGATTTGCCTGTGTGAGGGTGATCCGTTTTTCTATGGCTCGTTCATGTACCTGTTCGCGCGATTGTCCGGGCGATTTCGGGTTGAGGTTGTCCCCGGAGTCAGTTCGATCACGGCCTGCGCGGCATCGGCAGCACGGCCATTGGTGGCCCGTAACGAGCGGCTTCTGGTTCTTCCCGGCCCGATGGGTAAGGCTGATCTGTCCAGGGAAATCGCGCGCGCGGATGCGGTCGCGATCATGAAGGTGGGGCGCCACCTGCCCAAGATTCGGGGCGTTCTGCGCGATCTGGGGCTGGAGGCGCAGGCGGTCTATATCGAACGCGCGTCATTGCCGGACGAAAAGGTCTGTGCGTTGGCCGAGGCGCCTGAATCGGCCCCCTATTTTTCGATGATCCTTGTCACGAAGGGAAACGATCCGTGGTTATGAAACCTGTGGTTATGGCGGTGTCGGGGTCTGGCGCGCCGATTGCGCGGCGCGTGGCTGATGCCCTTGGCGTAGACATGTTCGGGCGCGCGGGGCGCGTTGAAGGCGCCGACGCGACATTTCCTGACGCCTTGGAATTCGCGCGCGATATGTTTGCCGCGGGGCGGCCGGTCATCGGCGTTTGTGCCAGCGGCATCCTGATCCGGGCTGTCGCGCCCTTGCTGGCGGACAAAAAGGGCGAACCGCCGGTCGTGGCGGTGAGCGATGACGGCGCGGTGGTCGTGCCGCTGTTGGGAGGGCATCGTGGAGCGAACCGGTTGGCGCAGGCCATTGCAGCGGCGCTTGAGTCCGTGGCGGCGGTGACGACGGCGGGCGACGTGGCGCTTGGCATGTCGTTGGATGAACCGCCTGCTGGGTGGGTCCTTGGCACGCCGGATCTGGCCAAAGCTGCGATGGCGCGGTTGCTGGCCGGTGGGGTGGCACGGATTGACGGGGACGCGGCGTCCACCGCGGGCTGGTTGAACGCATTGCCGTTGGCAACATCCGAAGACGAAAGTCTGAAAGACGTGGTGCGCATCGCGGCGACGACGGCCCCGCCGGTCGCGGGCGTTCTGACGTTCCACCCGCAACGCTTTGGGCTGGGTGTCGGGTGTTCGCGGGGGTGCCCGCCCGAGGAGCTTGAGGCGCTGGTGCGGGACATGCTTGACGATGCGGGTGTGGCGCCGGGGGCCATCCGGGCGCTTTACACGATTGATGTGAAGGCGGACGAGCCTGCGGTCATCCGCCTGGCCGAGACGTTGGATTTGCCGTTGCGGGTGTTCACGGCCGCGGAGTTGGAGGCAGAGGCCGGTCGGCTGGAAACGCCATCCGAGATTGTGTTCGCAGAGGTTGGCTGCCACGGGGTTTGCGAGGGCGCTGCCTTGGCCGGGGCAGGGCCGGAGGGCGCCCTGGGACGGCCCAAGCGCAAGACGGCCAATGCCACATGCGCCTTGGCTGAGGTGCCCGGAGTGATCACGGAATTGCGTGGGCGACCGCGCGGGCGGCTGAGCGTTGTCGGTATTGGCCCCGGCCAGGCCGCATGGCGTACCCCCGAAGTGTCGCGGTTGGTCAGCGAAGCGGAAGAGTTGGTTGGCTACGGGCTTTATATCGATCTGCTGGGGCCCTTGGCGGTTGGCAAGCAGCGGTCCGATTTCCCATTGGGCGGCGAAGAGGCGCGCTGTCGGTTCGCATTGGAACGGGCGGGTGAAGGGCGCAATGTTGCCCTGGTGTGTTCGGGCGACGCGGGCATCTATGCCATGGGGGCGCTGGTATTCGAGCTTTTGGATCGGGGCGAAGATCAGGGCGGGGTCAGTGCAGCGGCGCGGCGGGTCGACGTGGTGTGTTCACCGGGGGTCAGCGCGCTGCAGGGGGCAGCGGCGCGGGCCGGGGCGCCATTGGGCCATGATTTCTGTGCGATTTCCCTGAGTGATTTGCTGACGCCGCGGGACGATATTCTGCGCAGGCTCAAGGCGGCGGCAGAGGGCGATTTCGTGATTGCATTTTACAACCCTGTGTCCAAGACGCGGCGCACGCTGCTGGCCGAAGCGCGGGACATTCTGTTGAAGCATCGCCCTGCTGACACGCCGGTGATGTTGGCGTCGAACCTTGGGCGGGCCGAGGAACAGCTGCGGTACCGTCGTCTGGACGAGTTGCAGGTCGACGAGGTCGATATGTTGACGGTCGTTCTGATCGGGTCGTCAAATTCGAAACTGGCCCAGTTGGGTGAGGGGCCGCGCATGTACACACCGCGCGGATATGCACGTCGGATTGATGGCGATTTGTCGGGCGCAGGGGACAGCGCGAGTGCCGTTCAGAAATGAGCCTGCGGCGCATGATGCATCGGCCCCCTTCCTGGCCTTCCCCCGATCCGGGGGAAGGAAGCAAATGGGGGGCGACCCCGTTTGATGTGGGTATTCGGGTGTGGCGGCGGATTGGGCCACTGGCTGAGAGGCGCTTGAGGGGCAGGTTTGCCCACAAGGCGCCATGTCGAGTTTGGGGCGAGTCGGCGCCGCGTCAAGGACAAGCCGCCGATGGCGGTGGCCGTTGGCCATCCTTGACCCGGATCCGAATCGCGGGCGAAGGGAAAGAACGATGACGGTTTATTTTGTTGGGGCGGGTCCGGGTGATCCGGAATTGCTGACGTTGAAGGCGCAGCGGGTGATCGGGGCCTGTCCTGTTTGCCTTTATGCCGGCAGTCTTGTGCCGCCCGAAGTCGTGGCCTGTGCGCCCAAGGGCGCGCGGGTGATGGACACGGCGCCAATGACGCTGGATGACACCCATGCCGAGATCGTGGCGGCGCATCAGCGGGGCGAAGATGTGGCGCGGGTCCATTCGGGCGACCCGTCGCTATATGGTGCGATTGCAGAGCAGATCAGGCGGTTGCGGGCGGACGGGATCGGGTATGAGATCGTTCCCGGCGTGCCCGCCTATGCGGCGGCGGCGGCGGCGTTGGGGCAGGAGCTGACGGTCCCTGAAATCGCGCAATCCATCGTGTTGACGCGCGTGTCTATGAAATCGACATCCATGCCCGAAGGCGAAACGCTGGACAATTTCGCGCGGACCGGCGCGACCTTGGCGATCCATCTTGGGGTGCGCAACCTGCGCGAGATCGAGCGCAAGCTGACGCCATATTACGGTGCGGAATGTCCCGTTGTGGTTGCTTATCGGGTTGGGTGGCCGGATCAGATGTTCATTCGGGGCACCCTGGCGGACATTCATGCCAAGGTGCGCAACGAAAAGATCACCCGCACCGCGCTGATCCTGGTGGGGCCTGTGTTGGGCGAAGTATCGGATTTTCGCGATTCGGCGCTGTATGACCCGGACGTGCCGCATGTGTTGCGCCCGCGTGTGCGTGGGTAGCCCTTGTTTTCTTGGGGAACACATTGTTACCAAAGGTTAACTTGACGGATACGATCAACAGGTCATCCTATGCGCGTGAGCGAGGAGGCTTGGGACATGTCCACCTATCTGCCAAAGGATGTTCAGCGGGGGCTTGAGGCTGCCCGCAAACTGGCCCGGGCCAAGAAGAACCGGCTGCGGGTCAAGGCAGATGGCGAAGTGTTTCGAGTGATCCGGTTCTGGGAAAACGGTTTCGCTGTCGAAGTCGAAACCGCGCCGCATTTGCGCGGTCTGGTCGATATTTACGATGGTGCCGACCATCTGTGCCAATGTCTGATCGTGGCATCGGACGAGGAGGCTGGCGAGATGCGGTATGACTTTAAACGCGCGACGGCAGCCAGCGACAGGCCCCCCTTGGATTTCGTCCGCTCCGAAGACGCACCTGTCGCCCTGATCGCGCGGGATTGACGTCGGGTCGAGTCGGCCCCAACCACGGTTTTTGCATTGTCTGAGGTATGACGGCGATTGTGTCGCACCCCCGAAGTGCCGGGATGGTTGCGCTAGCACGTGACGGTGCGGCGCAACGATGCCCTGTGTGGGCTGCGTGAATTTTCACAAAACAGCCTGAATTCCCGCAGTGCGGGACGAAAGATTTACAAAAATCAGGAATGGTCGGAAATTTGTTTACTAAAAAACATCAGTAATACTTGGGCTTGAGGATTTATTTTCATTTACTGGTAAAACCACCCTGAACAATGGCCGGAGGACCGCCGCAAGCGGAGGCCGATTGTGCGAGGAGGTTACGATGGACATTCAATCCTTGGCCCGCCCGGCCAAAATCCGCCCGGCAGTCACCATACTTTTGGGACCGCCCGGTGCCGGCAAGGGCACGCAAGCCCGAAAGCTTGAAGAACGGTTTGGTCTGAAGCAATTGAGCACCGGCGATCTTTTGCGCGCGGCCGTGGCCGCAGGGACCGAGGCTGGCCGAAAGGCCAAGGCCGTCATGGAGGCGGGTGACCTGGTGAGCGACGAGATCGTATTGGCCATTCTGTCAGACCGATTGGCCCAACCGGATGTTCAGGCCGGGGTGATCCTGGACGGGTTCCCGCGCACAACGGCCCAGGCCGAGGCATTGGACAAGATGCTGACCGCGACCGGGCAAAAGGTGAATGCCGCCGTTTCGCTTGAGGTGGATGACGCCGCGATGGTCGAACGCATTTCCGGGCGCTTCACCTGCAAAGCCTGTGGCGAAGGGTATCACGACACGTTCAAGGCACCCGCCAAGGCGGGCGTTTGCGACACATGTGGTGGCACGGACATGGTGCGCCGGGCGGATGACACCGCGCAAACCGTTGGCGCGCGGCTAAAAGCCTATCACGCGCAAACCGCGCCTTTGATCGAATATTACCGCAGCCGGGGCACGTTGGCCCAGGTGAACGCCATGGGTGCGATTGAAACCGTGGCCAGCGAATTGACGACACTCATCAGCGACGCGATCGCGACATGAGGATGCGCCGCGCGGGGGCTTCGCGCGGCACGACAAAACGGGCAGGACGACCTGTTCGGGGGACATCAGCAAATAAGGGGAGGACGGCGCAATGGCCAACCAACCGACCGACACTGCCGCACAATCAGCGGCGGACAAATCCTATTGGCAAGCAAATGTCAGGTTGATCCTGATCTGTCTTGTGATCTGGGCGATTGTGCCCTTTGGCTTTGGCATCCTGCTGCGCCCGATGCTGTCGGGCATCATGATCGGCGGCGCTGATCTGGGGTTCTGGGTGGCGCAACAGGGGTCGATCATCGTCTTTCTTGCGCTGATCTTTTTCTACGCATGGCGGATGAACAAGCTCGACCGTGAATTCGGCGTCGAGGAGGAATAATCGTGGATCAGTATACACTTAACCTATTGTTCGTTGGGGCATCCTTTGCCCTTTATATCGGCATCGCGATCTGGGCGCGCGCCGGGTCCACATCGGAATTCTATGCGGCGGGGCGCGGGGTACACCCCGTGACAAACGGGATGGCCACGGCGGCTGACTGGATGTCGGCGGCGTCGTTCATTTCCATGGCGGGGCTGATCGCCTTTACCGGGTATGACAATTCATCCTTCCTGATGGGGTGGACGGGCGGCTATGTCCTGCTGGCGCTGCTTTTGGCACCTTACCTGCGGAAATTCGGCAAATTTACCGTGCCGGAATTCATCGGTGATCGTTTCTATTCGCCGACGGCGCGGATGGTTGCCGTTGTGTGCCTGATTGTTGCATCGGTCACCTATGTGATCGGCCAGATGACGGGTGTTGGCGTTGCATTCTCGCGTTTTCTTGAGGTGTCCAACACCACCGGGCTGTTGATCGGCGCCTGTGTTGTGTTTGCCTATGCCGTTTTTGGCGGGATGAAGGGCGTGACATATACGCAGGTCGCGCAATATTGCGTGTTGATCATGGCCTATACCATCCCGGCGATCTTTATCTCATTGCAATTGACGGGCAATCCGATCCCGCCTTTGGGCCTGTTCGGCGAACATCAGGCATCGGGCATGGATCTTTTGGCCAAGCTTGATCAGGTTGTCACCGATCTGGGCTTTGCGAGCTATACCGGGCACCACACCAACACGCTGAACATGGTCTTGTTCACCCTGTCACTGATGATCGGCACCGCCGGTCTGCCGCATGTCATCATTCGGTTCTTTACCGTGCCCCGCGTGGCGGATGCACGTTGGTCGGCCGGGTGGGCATTGGTGTTCATTGCCCTGCTTTATCTGGTGGCTCCGGCTGTGGGGGCCATGGCGCGGTTGAACATCATCGACACGATCTATTCCAACGGTGTTCAAGAAGAGCCTATCGAATATGAGGCACGCCCTGACTGGATGAAAAACTGGGAAGTCACCGGTCTGTTGAAGTTTGAGGATAAGAACGGCGATGGCCGCATCCAGTTCTATAACGACAAATCCGATGCCTTTGCAGAAGAGGCCACTGCGCGTGGTTGGTCCGGGTCCGAATTGAACGTGAACCGGGATATCCTTGTTCTTGCCAATCCCGAAATCGCGCAGCTTCCCGGTTGGGTGATCGCGCTGGTTGCGGCGGGTGGCCTTGCGGCGGCCCTGTCCACGGCGGCGGGTCTGTTGCTGGCGATCTCGTCTTCGGTCAGCCATGACCTGATCAAGGGACAGTTGAACCCCGGCATCAGCGAAAAGGGCGAACTGATGTCAGCCCGTGTGGCAATGGCCGTGGCGATTGCGGTGGCGACCTATCTGGGCCTTAACCCGCCGGGATTTGCGGCACAGACGGTTGCGTTGGCCTTTGGGCTTGCGGCGGCGTCGATCTTTCCTGCGCTGATGATGGGCATCTTTTCGACACGGGTGAACAATGTCGGTGCCGTGGCGGGGATGCTGACGGGTCTGCTGTTCACGCTGGTCTATATCTTCCTGCACAAGGGCTGGTTCTTTGTTCAGGGTACGGCATCCTTCGCTGATACTGTGGACGGGTCGCTTTTGGGCATTCAATCCACTGCGATCGGGTCGGTTGGCGCGGCGTTGAACTTTGTCGTGGCGTTCACGGTTTCCAGGATGACCGCAGACACCCCGGAAGAGATCAAGGAACTGGTGCGCAGCGTGCGTATTCCACGCGGAGCCGGATCGGCTGCTGCGGATCACTGATTGCACTGGCGCGCCAAGCGCCTGATGCCAAAACACCGGGTGCGGCCTTTGACAAAGGGCCGCACCCAAGGCGTGAATGGCAGCACCGCGCCATCATGTCTGACAAGCGGCGGAAAGGGACACCGATGGGCACCGCAATTGACGACTTTCTAAGCGGGTTGCATCCCTATGACACCCTTTCAACCGGCGACCGTGCCGCCTTGGCGGCGGCGATGGAAATCGTTCCGGTGGTGCCCGATCAAATCATATTTTCCGGCGGTGACAGGCTTGACGGGTTGTACCTGATCCGGTCGGGCCGTGTGCGCATTCAGGATGATGATGCGACGGTACTGTCACATCTTTTCGCGGGCAATTCATTCGGTGAACGCGGGTTGATGAAGGATGGCAAGGCCGCCTCAACCGCCATAGCAGAAGAGGCGGGTGATCTTGTCCTTTTGCCCGCAGGTCGATTTCTGGCCCTGATCGACGCGCACCCGGCCTTTGCCAGGTTTTTCGAACGCGGCACTGCCGACGCCGCGCCGCGCCGGGCAACATTGTCGGACATGTCCGTGGGCGCCCTGATGGCCCCGGATCCGGTGTCCTGCACATCTGACATGCCGATCAGGGTCGCGGCGCAAATGATGCGTGATCATCGGATTTCGGCCATGCCGGTGTCCGATGGCGGTGTCTTAAGGGGCATTGTGACGCTGCGCGACATGTCCAACAAGGTTGTTGCCGGTGGTCTGGACGCGACCGCACCCATTTGCGAAATCATGACGCCCGATCCATTGACCTTATCGCCGCAAGCCATCGGATCAGATGTTTTGCACGCGATGATGGAACACCGCATCGGGCATGTGCCGGTGGTGCAGGATGGCCGCCTTGTGGGGATCGTTACCCAAACCAACCTGACCCGCGCACAGGCCGAAAGCTCGGCCCATCTGGTGCGCGATGCGGCGCGGGCCAAAACGGTCGATGACCTTGCCGCGGTCACCGGCAAAATCCCGCATCTGTTGCGCCAACTCGTCGGATCAGGTCACCGCCACGAAGTCGTGACGCGGTTGATCACGGACATCGCAGACACCGTCACCCGCCGCTTGCTGGCCATGGCCGAGGCGGAATTCGGTCCCCCACCCGTGCCCTACCTTTGGGCCGCCTGCGGATCGCAAGGGCGGCAGGAACAGACCGGGGTCAGCGATCAGGACAATTGCCTGATCCTGGATGATGCGGTGCGCGATGCGGACATGGCGTATTTTCAGGCCCTCGCGCAGCGGGTCTGTGATGGGCTGAACACCTGTGGCTATGTGTTTTGCCCCGGCGACATGATGGCGACCAATCCGCGTTGGTGCCAACCGTTGCGGATTTGGCAGGGCTATTTCGCGCGCTGGATCGCGCAACCCGACCCCGAAGCACAGATGCTGGCATCGGTCATGTTTGACCTGCGCGCGATTGGCGGGGCAGGGCACCTTCTGGACACGCTTCGGAACCAGACATCAGAGGCGGCGCGCAAGAATTCGATTTTCGTGGCCCATATGGTGGCAAATTCGCTGAAACATCACCCGCCGCTTGGCCTGTTGCGCGGGTTCGCCACCATCCGTCAGGGTGAACACAAGGACACGATTGACCTTAAACACAACGGGGTGGTGCCGGTAACCGATCTGGGCCGGGTCTATGCCTTGCGCGGGGGGATCGCCCAGATCAACACCCGCGCGCGGCTGGACGCTGCGCGCGAAACCGGCGTGATCAGCGATGGCGGCGGGCGGGACCTGATGGACGCCTATGATCTTATCGCGCAAACTCGGCTAGAGCATCAGGCGCGGCTGATTGCGCAGGGTGACGCGCCGGACAATTTTGTGCCGCCCGCACATCTGTCCGATTTTGACCGCAGCCACCTGCGCGATGCCTTTGTCGTGGTGCGCCGGATGCAGGCCGCCGCGCAAAGCCGCGGCGCACCGGGTTAGATCGCCGCGATGGCACATTTGGAAAGGTCACAACGCCCATGTTTCTGGAACTGATCGCCACGATTGCCGGGGGCCTTGCCGGGGCCGGAATGATGCTGTTGATCACACGGATCAGCGCAGGGCGATTGCCGCGCTGGATGGTGCCAATTGCGGCTGGGATCGCGATGCTGGCCGTCACCATTTCCAACGAATACGGCTGGTACGGCCGCACCATTGCGGCCCTGCCCGACGGGATCGAGGTCGTGCAAACGATCGAGGTGTCCGGCGGTTGGCGCCCCTGGACCTGGGTGGTGCCGTTCACCACCCGCTTTGCTGCCATCGACCGGGCTTCGATCCGCCGAAACGATGCGGTGCCGGGCCAGGTGATCGTTGATATGCTGTTTTACGGGCGCTGGTCGCCGGTGTCCAAGCTGCCGCTGTTGGTCGATTGCGATGGCGCGCGCCGCGCCGCGCTGACCGATGATGTGCGATTTGGCGACACCGGCACGGTGACCAATGCGGATTGGGTGGGCATCGCCGCCGACGATCCCGTGCTGATCGCAACCTGTCAGGAGGGGTAGGGATGCTGGCCCGTCTCAGTCTGCGCCAAAGGATTCTGTTGTTTTTCGCCTTTCTGGCCGCTGGTGGGATCGGGTCCGTGATCCTTGGATTGATCGTCGGATATCGGCGGGCGGGCGATCCTGCGTTGCAATCCCCCCTGATCACCGCCGGATTGATCGCCGGATTTCTGATCGCGGGGCTGGTTGTCTTTGTCTGGCTGTTGTTTGACGAAAACGTCGCCAAGCCGATCGAACGGCTGGCCGCCGACATGCGCAGCCGTGCCCATGCGGATGTGGCCAGCGCGCTTGACGCGGCCCCGGCCCGGTATCTGGGTGATCTGGGGCCTGCCGCCCTTGCGCTTTCGACCCAATTGGGCAGCGCGACGATGAACGCCGCGCAGGATATCGCCCGCAGGACCAGCGCGTTAGAGGCCGAAAAGGCGCGTCTGTCGGCCATCCTGTCGGACATTCCCGTTGCCGTTGTCATGATCGGGGCCGACCATCGGATCAGCCTGTATGATGGCCACGCCGCCGCCAGCCTTGACGCCCTTGGCCCCGTCGCCCTGGGTCAGAGCATTTTCGACTATTTCGCCGAAGGCCCCTTGCGGGCGGCAATCGCAGATCTGGTCGCGCAGGAATGGCAGCAAACATTGTCATTCGAATTGCCGTTGGCCGAAAATGCCAAAGGCTGGCATGTGACCCTGCACCGGTTGGGCAAGGGCGCGGGATATATGCTGTCCTTTCCGCCCGAGGCAGGTATCCGCGCCGACCGCCCGCTGGCCTTTGATTTTTCTGCGGCCCTGGCCAATCCCGGACGGGATGTGATGCAGACGCCGCTGCGCGATCTGGTCTTTGTGGTTCTGGACACCGAAACAACGGGGCTTTTGCCGACGCGCGACGATATCGTACAGGTCGGGGCAGTGCGATTGGTCGGGTTGGTGCCGTTGGCAGGCGAAGAATTCGACACGCTGGTAGACCCCGGTCGCGCCATCCCCGCCACGTCCACCAAGGTGCACGGAATATCCACCGCAATGGTGCAGGGCGCGCCGGGCATCGGGGAAACCGTGCGGCGGTTTCACAGATACGCCCGCAACGCGGTCCTTGTGGCCCATAACGCGCCATTCGATCTGGCTTTTTTGCATCGCTATGGTAAGTCAGAGGGCCTTGAATTTGATAACCCGGTGCTGGATACAGTGTTGTTGTCGGCGGTGCTTTTCGGGGCGTCGGCGGGCCACACATTGGATGATCTGGCCGGGCGTCTGGATATCGAGATCAAGGACGCGGACCGGCACACGGCAATGGGTGATGCGCGTGCCACGGCGGCTGTGTTGATCAAAATGATCCCCCTGCTCGAATCGCGGGGAATCGTCACCTTTGCCCAGGTGCGCGAAGAAATGCGCCGGCATCGAAAAATTCTGCCGGATTTAAATGAAAAATCATGAACTTAGGTCAATAACTGTTATGGTGCATAGCAATTGTTGACATCAATCTTCTCAACCGGCACTCTGGCGCTGTGACGGCAAACCCCGAATGGTGCACTGCGCCACGAGAACGGGGAACCGGCAATCCGATGGGAGGATAAACCATGACGTTTTACAAGACACTTTCGCGTGGCCTTGCAGCAGGGGCCGTCGCGGCCGTTCTGGGCACAGCCGCAATGGCGCAAGAGGTGACGCTCAAGCTGCACCAGTTCCTGCCTTCGCAAGCCAGCGTTCCAAAGCAGATCCTGCATGTTTGGGCCGACAAGGTCGAAGCCGACAGCAACGGGCGCATCAAGATCGAACGCTATCCGTCGATGCAATTGGGTGGCCGCCCACCCGAGCTGGTCGATCAGGTGATCGACGGGGTGGCTGACATTGTCTGGACCGTGACAGGCTATACGCCCGGTCGTTTCCCGCGCTCTGAAGCGTTTGAAATGCCGTTCATCATGACCAACGGAGAGGACACGAGCCGCGCCTATTGGCAGTATGTTGAAAAGAACATGCTTGATCAGGATTTTCAGGAACTGAAAATGATCGGCGTTTGGGTGCATGGCCCTGGGCTTATCCACTCAAAAGCGCCGATCACATCGGTATCGGACCTGAACGGTGTGAAATTGCGCGCGCCAACCCGCGTATTGAACAAGATGTTCAGCGACATGGGGGCCACCACCGTTGGCATGCCGGTTCCCGCCGTACCCGAGGCATTGTCAAAAGGCGTGATCGACGCGACCGTTATCCCATGGGAGGTCACCACAGCGTTGAAAGTGTCGGAACTGGTGGGCAACCACACCACCTTTGGCGACGCATCGCTTTACACAACCACATTTATCTTTGCGATGAACAAGGACAAGTACAACGCCCTGTCCGATGACCTGAAAGCGATCATCGACGCGAATGCCGGCGAAGAATTTTCCGCCTTTGCAGGCAAGACGATGCAGGCGGCCGATCAGCAGGGATACGACTTTGCCAAGAACCGCGGCAACAATATCATCGAACTGAACACCTCTCAGGTTCAGGAATGGCGCGACGCGGCGGCCCCAATCGAAAACTGGTGGGTTGACGAGGTCAAAGGCAAGGGCATCGACGGTCAGGCGCTTCTGGACGAAGCCAAGGCGCTGATCAAAAAGAACTCCATGTAAGCCAATCGGGCCGCGCGGATACCTGCGCGGCCCACACCAAATCTGGGATCTCCTATGCATCGATTGTTTCTGCGATTGGCCCGCTTTTCGGCGGTGCTGGGCGGCATTGTCCTGACTCTTTTGATCTTGCTAACCGTCGTGTCGGTCATGGGGCGATCCGGCAATACCATCCTTCATCTCGATTGGGTCGAAACGATCGCTCCGGCCTTTTCTCAGCGGCTTCTGGATATGGGCGTTGGCCCCGTTCTGGGGGATTTCGAATTGGTCGAAGCCGGGATCGCATTCGCCATCTTCGCATTCCTGCCCCTGGCGCAGATCACCGGAGGGCACGCGACCGTTGATATATTTACCTCAAGGCTGCCCGAAAGTGTGAACCGGGTGCTGGTCATGGTCTGGGAGGTGCTTTTCGCCATCGTTCTTGTCGTCATTGCATGGCGTCTTTATGCCGGGATGGCGGGCAAGATGCGCTATGGCGAAACGACCTTTATGCTGCAATTTCCTGTCTGGTGGGCCTATGGGGCCAGCTTTGGGGCCTCCTGCGTCGCGGCACTTGTCGGCGTTTACGTCGCCATGGTGCGGATCGCTGAAACCTTGACGGGGCGCTTTATCCTGCCCTCCGGGGGGACGGGACAGTGACCAGTTTTGAAATCGGCCTTTATTCCTTTCCGGTGCTTTTGCTGCTGATCTTTTTGCGGATGCCCATTGGGCTGGCCATGTTCAGCGCGGGGTTTGTCGGATTGTACCTGATCAACGGCAACAACATCGTTGGTCTGGCCAAACTCAAGTCCGAGACATATTCGACCTTTTCCAGCTATTCGCTGTCGATTGTGCCGATGTTCCTGTTGATGGGGCAATTCGCCACCCTGGGTGGCATGTCAAAGGCCCTGTTCAAGGCCGCGGAAAGCTTTCTTGGGCATCGACGCGGGGGCGTGGCGATGGCCGCCGTGGGCGCGTGTGCAGGGTTCGGCGCGATCTGTGGCAGTTCGCTTGCCACCGCCGCGACCATGTCCCAGGTCGCTTTGCCCGAATTGCGCCGGTATGGGTATTCGGGCGGGTTTTCCACGGCCACCCTGGCCGCGGGGGGCACGTTGGGCATTCTGATCCCGCCGTCGGTCATTCTGGTGATCTATGCGATCCTGACCGAACAGAACATCGCCAAACTGTTCCTGGCCGCGTTCATTCCCGGCATTCTGGCGGCGATCGGGTACATGATCACAATCTCGATCTATGTGCGGTTGAACCCTGACAGCGCGGGCACTCGCCCCGCTGTGCCAATGGCCGAACGCATGCGCGCATTGGTCGATGTCTGGCCAGTTCTGATCGTGTTCCTGTCGGTCGTTGGCGGCATTTACCTTGGCTGGTTCACCCCAACCGAAGGCGCTGCCGTGGGGGCATTCGGCACGGGGCTGATTGCCCTTTTGAACGGTGGGTTGAAACGCAGCGACTGGTTGAATTCGTTCTATTCGACAGCCAAAAGCACCGCGATGATCTTTTTCATCGTTCTGGGGGCCGGGTTTTACAACGGGTTCCTTGCGGTCACACAGGTGCCACAGGAATTGTCCCGCTGGGTTGTCGAACAGGGTTATAGCCCATGGACGGTTCTGACGATCATTCTGGTGCTGTACCTGATCTTTGGCTGCCTCATGGACAGCCTGTCGATGATCCTTTTGACGATCCCGATCTTCTTTCCCATCGTTTCGGCCATGGACTTTGGCCTGACACCCGAAGAGTTCGCGATCTGGTTCGGCATCATCGTCCTGATTGTGGTCGAGGTGGGGCTGATAACACCGCCCGTCGGGATGAACCTGTTCGTCATCAATTCGATGGACCGCGAAACGCCGATTTCCAAGACGTATGGCGCCGTCATGTATTTTGTCGGGTCCGACATTGTGCGGGTGATCCTTTTGGTCGCGTTTCCCGGCATCACGTTGTTCCTGCTGCGCCTGACCACCGGGTAAGGCGCGCGGTTGTGAAATAGTGACCAATCTGGCGCCAGACCACCGGCGCTGTTTAACGGAGTGAAAGATATGCAAATCAATGACATCACCGCCATCGTGACCGGCGGCGGCAGCGGGCTGGGCGCGGCGACATGCCGTCACCTGGCATCCTTTGGCGCCAAGGTTGGCGTTCTGGATTTCAACGCTGACGGTGCCAAGGACGTCGCCGCGGAAATCGGTGGACTTGCCCTGCATGTGAACGTCGCGGACGAGGCACAGGTAGAAGCCGCCTTTGCCCAATACGCAGACTGGGCCGGGTCGATGCCCCGCGTTGTGGTCAATTGCGCCGGGATCGGCACCGCCGCGCGGGTCGTCAACCGCGAAGGCAAGCTGGCCATCGACGCGTTCCGCCGCACGATCGAAGTGAACCTTGTGGGCACCTATATCATGCTGTCCCATGCGGTGCGCGGCATGTCGGCACTGGAACCGATGGGCGCTGACGGGGAACGCGGCGTGGTCATCAACACGTCTTCGGTTGCGTTTCAGGACGGTCAGCTGGGGCAGGCGGCCTATGCCGCATCCAAGGGCGGCGTTGCGTCGCTGTCTCTGCCCGTGGCGCGCGAAACGGCACGGTCCGGCATCCGCATCAACGCGATTGCACCGGGCCTGTTCGCCACCGCGATGGCCGCTGGCCTTCCCGAAGATGTTCAGCGCGCGATCGAGGCCAACATTCCGTTCCCGCCCCGCTTTGGCGATGCCGAGGATTATGCGCTGTTGGTCGAACAGATCATCCGCAACAAAATGCTGAACGGCGAAACCATTCGTCTGGACGGCGCTGTTCGTCTGCCTCCGAGGTAATCCATGATCGCCGGGCCTGTTCCTGTCAGCCATGTCGGAACCGCCGCTGCATCGCCCCTGCGGGGCGGCGCGGTCCGGGCCATGCCGCGTGGGTGGGCCAAGGCTCGGCCATCGGTCAGTCGTGCCGACGTCGAACGGGTTTGATCGATGCCAAA
Source organism: Pseudooceanicola sp. (assembly GCA_050633485.1). Classification (GTDB taxonomy): domain Bacteria; phylum Pseudomonadota; class Alphaproteobacteria; order Rhodobacterales; family Rhodobacteraceae; genus Pseudooceanicola. Next base: position 146,331 of record JBOEGP010000014.1, on the reverse strand, counting down.
ACGTGCCCAAAGAACGCAACTAGGCGGCCGCGAAACGCCGGAAAATCTGCCAGATCGCCGGTTGCGCGGCCTTGCCGGGTATTCATTGAAACGGGCGTATCACCGGCTTCAGTCCGACGCGGCGCGTGTGCTGGACGGGCTTGGCCTAAGGATAACCACCTATTCCGCCCTGTCGGTGATCTGCGACACACCCGGCCTGCGCCAAAGCCAGTTGGCCGATGCGTTGTCAATGGAACGATCCAACACAGTTGTGCTGGTCGATACGCTGGAACAGGCCGAACTGATCGAACGGCGCAGGGTGCCACAGGATCGGCGGTCCTATGCGCTGACGGCCACCGCAGCGGGGCGACGCCTGTGCGACGCGGCGACCGACGCCCTGCACCGCCACGAAGACCGGCTGTTGTCAGATTTCGACGCGGCGGAACACGACACGTTGATGCGCCTTCTGCGCAAGATTGACGGGTCCACACACCGGGAAAACAACGATGACTGACACCGCAAACGCCGGGCTTCTTCCACAACGCGCTGTGGTGGAAACACGCGGCGATGGCACCCTTCTTATGCGCAGCCCCCGTGCCTTGGGGCCTGTGGCGAACACCACGGGCGACTGGCTGAATGATTGGGCGGACCGCACGCCTGATGCGGTTCTGTTGGCGGAACGCGACGGCGACATCTGGCGCGAGGTCACCTATGCCCAGGCCCGCGCCAAGGTGCGTGGTCTGGCCGGTTGGCTGTTGGCCAAGGGAATGAAGGCCGGTGATACCATCGCGATCCTGTCGGGCAACGGCGTTGATCACGGATTGCTGGCATTGGCGGCGCAATATGTCGGGATGGTGTCGGCCGCCGTGGCCGAACAATATTCGCTGATCGCGGGCGCACATGACCGGCTGGCCCATGTTCTGAACGTCCTTGACCCTTCGTTGATCTTTGTGGACGACGCCGCGCGCTATGGCGATGCCATCATGCTGGACGCCGCACACAAGGTGCCTGTTCTAACGTCACGCGACCAAGATGCGCCACGCGCCGTAAGCGACATTGCCAACGCCTATGCGCATGATGATGCGGGCGTTGATGCGGCCCATGCGTCCATCGGACCGGACACTTTGGCGAAAATCCTGTTCACATCCGGATCCACGTCGCAACCCAAGGGGGTTCAAACAACCCATCGGATGATGTGCGTCAATCAGGCCCAGATCGCCGCTTGTTTCCCGCTGTTGACGCAACGTGCCCCACGGATCGTCGATTGGCTTCCCTGGAACCACGTCTTTGGCGGGTCGCACAATTTCAACATGATGCTGGCCAACGGCGGTGCGCTTTATGTCGATGAGGGCAAACCCACACCGGCATTGTTTCAGCGCACCCTTGAGAACCTGAAAAGCAAAACCGGCACGCTTAGTTTCAATGTGCCGATCGGGTATGCCCAACTGATGGATGCGCTGAACGCAGATGCTGACCTGCGGCGCGATTTTTTTGACGGGTTGGAATTCTTCTTTTATGCGGGCGCGTCCCTGCCGCAGGAAATCTGGACAGGCCTGGAGGACATGGCGCGCGCCGAAATCGGGCGGGCATTGCTGATGGTGTCATCCTGGGGGATGACGGAAACATCGCCCGCGTGCCTGTTGGTCCACGAACCCGTGGCGGAATCCGGCATTGTCGGCGTGCCAGTGCCCGAAGTTGTGATCAAATTGATCCCCGAAGACGAAGGCCGGTACGAATTGCGCGTCACAGGGCCAAACGTGATGCCGGGATATTACCGCGATGACGCAAAAACCAAAGAAAGCTTTGATGCCGAAGGGTTCCTGATTTCAGGCGACGCTGTGCGATTTGTAGATCCCGGTGATCCCAACCGGGGCCTGCGGTTCGACGGGCGCATTTCCGAGGATTTCAAACTGACGTCCGGCACATGGGTGCGGGTCGCGGCCCTGCGCGTCGCGCTGTTGACCGCGTTGGATGGCCTTGCCGCGGATGCGGTGATCACCGGACATGACCGCGCCGATCTGGGCGTGCTGCTGATCCCCGCGAATCCCATCCCGGGGCCTGAGGGCAGCGTGATCGAAGATGCTGACCTGTTGGCGGAAATCCAAACGCGAATGGCAGCTTTGGCAGCCAAGGCGACCGGGTCATCCACCCGCATCGGACGTGCCCTTGTCATGGCCGAACCGCCCAGCCTTGTCGATCACGAGGCAACGGCAAAAGGCAATCTGAACATTCGCAAGGTCCTGACCCGTCGCGCCGATCTGGTGGACCGCCTTTATGCCGCCGATGGGGCGGACAAGGCCGTGATCATCGTCTGAACGCCTGGCAATGCGGCATGCACAGCGGGGCATGCGCCCGCCGTGTCAGACAGACAGGCGCGGATGTCATTGTTCCGCCCTCAGCACGCTTGCGGGGGGGGCGCCCTAATGGCCCGCGCCCCGGCGCGGGGGGCAATCACGTGCTTGTGCGTCAGACGGTGGTTTGACGTGTGACAAAGCTCTGCCATTGGTGATATGCGATAACGTGCATGTGTCGGGCCATTCCCCCGCCACCCACCGACCGGCAGAAAGTGACCCAGATGACCCAAGCCCCCGATGCGCAGCCACACAGCCCGCTTGAACATTATCCGATCAGTTTCTTTGCGGTGTCCATGGGGTTGGCGGGGCTGACCCTTGCGCTTCATGCCGGGGAAACGACACTGGGTTTGAACGGCGCCATTTCCGGCCTTTCCGCCGCGCTGACGGCGATTGCCTTTGTGATCATCGCGGCCTTTTACGCGCTAAAGGCCATGCGTTATCCGGGCGCGGTCAAGGCGGAATGGTTGCATCCGGTGCGCCTGTCGTTTTTCCCGGCCATGTCGATATCGCTGCTTCTTCTGGCCCTTGTCGCCCAAAACCGGGGCCTGCCCGGCGCCGCGACGATCTGGTTGATCGGGGCGGCAGGGCAGGCGGTCCTGACCATCGCTGTCATCTCGGGTTGGATTGGCACGCGGTCATTCCAACATGGCGCGCTGAACCCTGCATGGTTCATCCCCGCCGTTGGCAATGTGGTCGCACCTCTGGCAGGTGTTCCCTTGGGATTTGTCGAACTCAGTTGGTATTTCTTTTCCGTGGGCGTGATTTTCTGGGTCGTCTTGCTGACGCTGGTGATCAACCGCCTTATTTTTCACGATCCGATCCCGGGCCGGTTGCAACCAACCCTTGTGATCCTTGTCGCCCCGCCCGCCGTTGCCTTTCTGGCGTGGCTGCGTCTGAGTGGTGAAATTGACGCCTTTGCGCGCATCCTTGTGAACGGCGCGTGGTTCTTTGGTTTGATCGTCGCCGTTCAGGCACGGTCATTGTCACGGTTGCCCTTCGCGCTCAGCTTTTGGGCGCTCAGCTTTCCCTTGGCGGCGCTGACTGTCGCAACATTGACCTATGGCGCCCGCACCGGGTCCGGCGCGCATGAGGTTGCAGGGCTGGCGCTGTTGGCGTTGCTGTGCGCCGTGATCCTGGGGCTGGTCCTGCGCACGATGAAAGCCATGGCCGCCGGTGAGGTTTGCGTGCCGGAATAACCAATCGGCCGGCGCGCGCGGCGGCGTCTGATCACCAATGGCAAAGGGCAGGCAATCATGCCCGCCCTTTCGGTTGTGATACCCGACGCAGCCAAGACCTGCGCCAATGCGTTCAGATGGGGCGCAAATCCAGAATCTTGCGCGCCTGTTCGGCCGTTGCCACCGGGCGTTCGTGTCGGTCGCAAATGTCCACGATTCGCTTGACCAATGCGGCGTTTGACGGGGCAAGGGTCGCGCGGTTCAGGCGTATGTTGTCCTCAAGCCCGCAGCGGGCATGACCGCCTGCGGGCACTGTCCATTCGTTCAATGTCAGTTGCCCCGGGCCGATCCCTGCGGCGCACCATTCGCTGTCGGGCAGAATGCGTTTTACCGTTTCGATAAAGAAATCAAAGCTGGGCTTGTCCACCGGCATCGCATTTTTCACGCCCATGACGAACTGCACATAGGGCGATTTCACCAATCGCCCGTCGGCAAACATCTTGGCGGCCTGATGGATGTGGGACAGGTCAAAACACTCCACCTCGGGGCGGATGTCGAATGTGCGCATCTCACCGGCCAGCCAATCGACCAGGTCCGGCGCGTTTTCATAAACCCGTGTCGGGAAATTGTTCGATCCGACAGAAAGCGACGCCATGTCAGGTGCCAGGGACAGGCACCCGCCACGCGCCTTGCCCGCGCCGGAACGCCCACCGGTGGAAAACTGGATGATCATGCCGGGGCAATGTTTTTCCAGCCCTTCCTTTAGGGCGGCGAATTTGTCGGGGTCGGCGGACGGCGTTTCATCGTCGTTGCGCACATGCGCGTGACAGATCGTGGCACCGGCTTCGAACGCTTCCTGGGTGCTTTCGACTTGTTCCGCGATGGTGACGGGAACGGCGGGATTGTCGGCCTTTGTCGGGACAGACCCGGTGATGGCGACACAAATTATGCAAGGTTTTTCCATGGCTTGATTGTCCATTCAACGCCTGGGCGAGTCAACCGATCAGGTGTCGATCTTGCGCGCTTCTTCGATCAGCATTACGGGGATTCCGTTGCGGATCGGATAGGCCAATCCGGCAGGTTCGCTGATCAATTCCTGGGCATCCGCGTCGTAACGCAATGTCGCCTGTGTTTGCGGGCAAACAAGCGCCTCAAGCATGCGGCGATCGAATGCGGTTGCGGGGTGGTCGCCGCCGTGCCGTGTGGTTCGGGGGGTATCTGTCATTGCATGACCTCGCTCGTATCTCCGCCGCGCAAGGCGAATTCAATCAACGTTACCAGTGTTTCGCGCCGTGTTGACAGTGAAGGCGCCTCAAGCAGGGCTTGCTTGTCCTCATGCCCAAACCGCAACAACATCGAAAGTGAGTTGATCAGCAGTTCGTCTTCGGCCTGTTTCAACGTGTCCCAATCCGTGTCCAGTTGATGTTCGGACAAATAGCGGCCCAACAGGTCAAAGAAAGACGCGCGGTCAAATCCGGCGTCCTTCGCCGGTGGGCCCAGATCGCGATCAAACCCGGCCCAATCGACCATGAAGCGGCGATAGGGGGTGAACCCGGTGACTTCGGATTTGATCCGGAACCGGGACATGCCCGACAAGGTGATCAAATAGCGGGAATTGTCGGTTTCGGAAAACTGGGTGACACGCCCGGCGCAGCCAATCGTCTGAAGCGCCGTTGACCCATCCGGCTGGTCATAGGGCTGGATCATCCCGATCAGCCGGTGCGGGGTTTTCAGCACATCTTCGAGCATGGTCAAATACCGGGGTTCGAACAGATGCAGCGGCAACCGCGCCCGAGGCAGCAAAAGCGCCCCCGGAAGAGGGAAGATCGGGATCGTTTCAGGCAGGTCGGATGCGTTCATCATATGCCTGCGTTAAGGCGCGTGGCCGGTTAGACAAATATCATCGAGCTAAGCTTGCGCCGCCCGTTCAGCACAATCGGATCTTGGGGTTTCAGCGCATCAAAGATGGTGAACATCTGTTGACGCGCCGCGCCATCATTCCATTCACGATCCCGCCGGAACAGTTCCAGCAATTCGTCAACCGACTCCTCAATCTGACCATTGGCGTGCAAGGCCAGTGCCAGATCGAACCGCGCCTGATGATCGTCGGGGGCCGCATCGACGGCGGCGCGCAAATCCGCAACGGGGCCTGCATCTGCCGCCTGTCGGGACAGATCAATCTGGGCGCGCGCGGCTTCCAGTTCCGCCGCATCGGAAATTTCGGCTGGGGCGCCGTTCAGCACCGCTTCGGCCTGATCCAGATCGCCAAGCGCGATATAGGAACGCACAAGCCCACCATAGGCCGCCGCGTTCAGCGGATCCTCTTGCAGGATGGCCGCAAATGTCTGGGCCGCGTCGCCCGCGGCACCTTCGGCCAGCATTTCTTCGGCTGCCGCGATGGCATCGTCCAAACCGCCACTGGGGTCGCCGCCGCCCGCTTCGACCGCGCGTTTGATGAAATCGTCAATTTCGGATGCCGGTACGGCACCTTGGAACATGTCCACCGGGCGGCCTTTGACAAAGGCCACGACCGTCGGGATCGATTGAAGGGGCAGTCCCTGTTGCGTCAACGCCTGTGCAAGCCGTTGGTTGGCATCAACGTCGATCTTGGCCATTTTGACCGCGCCCTTGGCCTTTGTCACCGCCGCTTCGAGCATGGGGCCAAGCGTCTTGCACGGCCCACACCATGTGGCCCAGAAATCCACGATCACGGGAACCTCGTTCGAGGCATCGACAACATCCGACATAAACGTCTCTTCTGTGACGTCCTTGATCAGGTCTGCTGGGGCGGGTGAATTGGGCTGGCCACCAAGTTCAAGCATGGGTTGGCATCCTGTGATGTGTATGTGTTGGCCCCTATATGGACGGACACGGCCCGCTTTCCAAGCCCAGCCACCCAAGGAGATGCAGCAATATCGCTTTCAAGGCGACGGAATGGCCCATGGGCCTGACCGGTGCCGCCAGACAGCGCTAAAGGTCAAACGTCGCAAAGACCGGCGCGTGATCCGATGGCTTTTCCCAACCACGCGCGGCGCGCAGGACACGCGATGAATGGCCCGCGTTTGAAATGTCCGGTGTGGCCCAGACGTGATCCAGGCGGCGGCCTTTGTCCGCGCTGTCCCATTCCGGGCTGCGATAGGACCACCATGAATACAGGTTGCCGTCCGGGATGTCCTGACGGGTAATATCGACCCACCCGCCAGCGTCCTGGGTTTCGCCAAGTGCCGCGACCTCAACCGGGGTGTGCGACACGACCTTGAGAAGCTGTTTGTGGTTCCAAACGTCATCTTCACGCGGGGCGATGTTCAGATCACCGACAAGGATCGCCTTTTGTGGACGGTCGCCATGGAACCAGTCACGCATTTCACTGAGATAGTCGAGCTTTTGGCCAAACTTCTCGTTCACCTCGCGATCTGGTTTGTCCCCGCCCGCTGGTACATAGAAATTGTGGATCGTGACCCCGTTTTCCAACCGTCCCGCCACGTGGCGCGCATGGCCGAGAGAGGCAAAGTCCTGATCCCCGGCGTCCGTGATCGGCAGTTTCGACAGGATGGCGACGCCGTTGTATCCCTTTTGTCCGCGCGCAACCATGTGGGTGTACCCAAGGGCCTGAAATGCCTCGAACGGGATCTTGTCCACTGGGCTTTTGCATTCCTGAAGGCACAGGACATCCGGCGCCTCTTCGATCAGCAGTTTGGACACGATGGGTTCACGAAGCCGGACCGAATTGATGTTCCAAGTGGCAAGGGTAAAGGTCATCGGGTGGCTCCGGTCTTGGGGGCGGGCGCGGCACATTTCACAAGGCAAACCAGCGCGCCAAATCTGGGGCAGGGGTCCACGTTGGGGGTGCGCATGTCAACCCCGGTCCTTGCGGTTAAAGCGCCGCCTTGGCCAAGCAGGTCGCGCGCCGCCCCCCCGATCACGATACGCGGTTGCCATGCCCCGTTCAGGGTGCATCATGCCCCGGATCGCTATGGGGGGCATCGGCCGTGAAAATCGTCACAGACTTTCCACGCAAAGCCAGTGAAACGCCGGACGAAGGCATTGTACTGTCGGACGGCACACGCCTGTCGGCCCGAATCTGGCGGCCCGACGATGCCGTCACCGATCCTGTTCCCGCCATTCTGGAATTTTTGCCCTACCGCAAACGCGATGGCACAGCGGTGCGCGATGCCTTGACCCATCCATATTTCGCCGGGCACGGCTATGCCTGCCTGCGTGTGGATATGCGTGGCAATGGTGACAGCGATGGCGTGATGGAGGATGAATACACCGCCCAGGAACTATCAGACGCCTGCGAGGTGATCGCATGGGCCGCCGCGCAACCGTGGTGCAGCGGAACGGTTGGCATGATGGGGATCAGCTGGGGCGGGTTCAACGGGCTTCAGGTTGGCGCGCTTGATCCGCCTGCGCTTAAGGCGATCGTAACATTGTGTTCCACGGTGGATCGCTATGCCGATGACATTCATTTCAAGGGCGGCTGCCTGTTGAACGAAAACCTTGGCTGGGGATCGACGATGTGGGCCTATTCATCACGCCCGCCAGACCCCGCGCTGCGCGACGATTGGCGCCAGCAATGGATGCTGCGGCTGGAATCCGAACCCTTCCTGACCGCGCTTTGGTTGCGCCACCAGCGGCGCGATGCCTATTGGCGGCACGGTTCGGTCTGCGAAGATTTCGGCGCGATCAAGGCGGCGGTCATGGCCGTTGGGGGGTGGGGCGACAGTTACAAGAACGCGGTGCCGCAATTGGTCGAAAACATCACCGCCCCGGTGCGTGGCATTGTCGGGCCCTGGGTGCACAAATATCCCCATTTTGCTGTCCCTGAACCGCGGATCGGATTCCTGCAAGAGGCGCTGCGCTGGTGGGATCGCCACCTTAAGGGCATCGACACCGGGGACGCGGATGACCCGGCCTATGCGATGTATTTGATGGACGGCGTGCGCCCCGCATCGTGGTACGCTGAGCGCCCCGGACGCTGGATAGCCGAAGACCGCTGGCCATCGCCGCGCATCGGCGTTGAGACGTTTTCCCTGACCTCCGGCGCATTGGTCGCCAGCGATCAACCCCCGCAGGGCACGCTTGATACAGATTTCGAAATCACCGTCGCATCGCCCCAGCATTGCGGGGCCGAAGGCGGCGAATTCTGTGCCATTTGGCTGGGCCCGGAAATGCCCGGTGATCAACGCCCCGACGATGCCTTTTCCGCGTGTTTTGACACAGGCCCATTGGCGGCCACCGATATCGTTGGCGCGCCGAAACTGCGCCTGCGGGTTAGCGCCGACAAACCGACAGCCCAGATCGCGGTGCGGTTAAACCACGTCCATCCCGATGGTGCGTCAACGCGGATCACATGGGGTGTATTGAACCTGACACGACGCGAGTCCATGGCTGATCCGGCGCCCCTTGTCCCCGGACAGACCTATGACGTTGCACTGCGCCTGGATCACATCGCCTATCGCTTGCCCGCCGGGCATTGCCTGCGGGTGGCGGTGTCCAGCGCCTATTGGCCGATGATCTGGCCCGCGCCCGAATCCTGTACACTGACCCTGAGGGGCGGCACGCTGATATTGCCTGTGCGCCGGGGCGGCCAAGGGGATGAGGTGACATTTCCCGCCCCCGAATCCGCGCCACCGTTGCAACAGCGCGAAATCCGCCCCGACACTCATATCCGCCGAACCGAGGTTGACCGCCAGACCGGCGCAGTGACCCTGGTGATCGAGGATGATTTTGGCGAGGCCGAAAACCTGGACCACGGATTGATCTCTGGTGGTATCGCCCGCGAACGTTGGACGATTCACCCTGACGACCCCCTGTCAGCCAGCGGTGACACCCATTGGAGCGAAGTCGTCGAACGCGATGGTGTGCGGCTGCGCACGGAAACCTATGCTAGAATGACCTGTGACATGGAAATGTTTCACCTTTCTGCTAGGTTAGAAGCATGGGAAGGTGATCGCATGATTTATGAACGCGATTTCAAGGACGAGGTGCCACGCGACATGATGTGACCTGGGTGGACTGGATTATTTCCGGGAAATCCTTGCATCGACACCGCGAAAGCGGGTTTATTGACTCATCAATCAAGAAAACGCCGGCAAAGCACGGCCAAAGGGAGAAGAACCATGAGCGACCAGTTGCGCTATTACCTGAACCGGACAGTAACGGGCAAAATGCCACGCCGCGCCTTTTTGGGCCGCGCGGCCGCCTTGGGCGTCACGGCAATGGCCGCCAACACGATGTTGGGCAGCGGATTGCGCGCGGCAACACCGGTCAAGGGCGGAACAATGAAGATCGGCCTGCAGGGTGGTGGTTCCACCGACAGCCTTGATCCGGCATTGGCCGCCAACCAGGTGACATTCCAGATCGCCAAGATGATCGGCGATCCGTTGGTTGAACTCGACCCGGCCGGCGGCCCGGTCATCCCGCGTCTGGCCGAAAGCGTGGACAGCGATGCAACCGCCACCGTCTGGACATTCAAGATTCGCAAGGGCGTGACATTCCACAACGGCGCGACCATGACACCCGATGATGTCGTGGCCACCGTCAAACGCCATTCTGACGAAAATTCGAAATCCGGCGCATTGGGCGTTGTCAAAGGCATTTCCGATATCAAGGTCGATGGCGACAATGTTGTCATGACCCTTGACGCACCGAACGCCGATTTCCCTTACCTGATGGCTGATTATCACCTGATCGTCCAACCGAACGGCGGGCTGGACGACCCGACAAGCGGCATCGGCACCGGCGCTTACAAGGTTGTGGTGAATGAACCCGGCGTGCGCCACGTGTTCGAAAAGCATGACGGCTACTGGGATGACAGCCTGGGCCATGTCAGCACGGTTGAAATCACCGTGATCAATGACAACACCGCGCGCACATCTGCCCTGCAATCCGGGCAGGTGCATTACATCAACCGGATCGACCCCAAGGTTGCCGGTCTGTTGGGGCGCGCGCCGAATGTCACTGTGACCCAGGCATCGGGCAAGGGACACTATGTGTTCATCATGCACACCAACACCGCGCCGTTCGACAATAATGACCTGCGCATGGCGTTGAAACTGGCGATCAACCGCGAAGAAATGGTTGAAAAGATCCTGCGTGGATATGGTTCGGTCGGGAACGATTTTCCGATCAACGCCGCCTATCCTCTGTTCCCGGATGACATCGAACAACGCAGCTATGACCCGGACAAGGCCAAATGGCATTTCGACAAATCGGGTCATTCCGGCCCGATCACCCTGCGCACATCTGATGTTGCATTTTCGGGTGCGTTGGACGCCACGGCGCTGTTCCAGCAATCGGCCAAGGCCGCAGGCATCGACCTTGAGATCAAGCGCGAGCCGGGCGATGGATACTGGTCCGATGTCTGGAACGCACAACCTTTCTGTGCCTCTTATTGGGGCGGCCGCCCGGTGCAGGATCAGATGTATTCGACCGCCTATCTTTCAAGCGCGGATTGGAACGACACACGGTTCAACAACCCCCAATTCGACAAGATCCTTGTCGAAGCCAAGGGCGAACTGGACCAGGCCAAGCGCAAAGGCATGTACCGTGAAATGGCCATGCTCGTGCGGGACGAAGGCGGCTTGATCTGCCCGATGTTCAACGATTTCGTGTCAGCGCATGGCGAAGACCTGATCGGGTGGAGCGATGATCCCAACCAGGACAACATGAACGGGTACGTGACGCACAAATGCTGGATCGGCTGAGGCCGCCACGGTGCATAAACACCCCATTGTAAGGTTTGTGGCCCAGAGAATTGCTCTGGGCCTCATCCTCCTCCTTGCGGCGTCGGTGATGATATTCGTCGGCACCCAAATCCTGCCTGGTGACGTGGCGCAATCCATTTTGGGCCAAAGCGCGACAGAACAGGCGCTGGCCAATCTGCGCGAAGAACTGGGCCTGAACGAACCCGCCATATCGCGCTATTTTTCGTGGCTTTTCGGGGCGATGCAGGGCGATCTGGGCACCGCGCTGACAAATGGCAAGGACATCGCCGAAGCGATGGGGCGCCGATTGGGCAATACCTTGTTTCTGGCGGGATGGGCCGCATTGGTGTCCGTGCCGCTGGCCATCACATTGGGCCTGATCGCAGTACGCTATGCCGGGCGGTGGCCGGACAAGGTGATTTCCGGCGTCACATTGGCCACGGTTTCTGTGCCCGAATTCCTGCTTGGGTATATCCTTATGTTTTTCCTTGCGGTGAAACTGCGCCTGTTTCCCAGCGTCGCCACCGTTTATGACGGCATGCCGTTTTGGGACAAGATGAACGCTATTGCCCTGCCGGTCATGGTACTGGTTCTGGTGGTACTGGGCCACATGATGCGCATGACCCGCGCCGCCATCCTGAATGTCATGCAATCGGCCTATATCGAAACTGCCGAACTCAAGGGCTTGCGCCAATTCACGATCATCTGGAAACATGCATTCCCAAATGCCATCGCGCCCGTGGTCAATGTTGTGATGTTGAACCTTGCCTATCTGGTTGTCGGGGTTGTCGTGGTCGAGGTGGTGTTCGTATACCCCGGAATGGGCCAATACCTGGTGGATCATGTGGCCAAACGCGACGTGCCGGTGGTGCAGGCCTGTGGCCTTGTCTTTGCGGCGGTTTACATCGGGCTGAATATGTTGGCTGACGTGATCGCCATCCTCGCCAACCCAAGGCTGAGGCACCCGCGATGATGCGTATTCCCATATCCGCCCTCATCGGGCTGACCTTTACCAGCGTCTATTTCCTGGCCGCTATCTTTGCCGATGTCCTGGCACCCTATGGCATGGCTGAAATCGTTGGCGATGTCTGGGAACCGTCGTCGTCCGATCACTGGCTGGGCACTGACAGCATCGGGCGCGATCTGTTGACGCGCATGATCTATGGCGGACAACTGACCATCTTTGTCGCCACCGCCGCGACGATCCTGGCCTTTGTCACCGGTTCGGTTCTTGGCTTTGCGGCCGCGGTGGCGGGGGGCTGGGTTGATCAGGCCCTGTCACGGCTGGTCGACTTGATCATGTCGATTCCGGCGCTGATTTTTGCCCTTGTGGTACTGTCCGTGATGCCGGTGACAATGCCGGTTTTGATCGGCGTCATGGGGTTGATCGAATCCACCCGTGTGTTCCGCCTGTCGCGGGCCGTGGCCGCCGATATCGTTGTCATGGATTACGTCGAAGCCGCCCGTTTGCGCGGCGAAGGCACGATCTGGGTGATCTTTCGCGAAATCCTGCCCAATGCCCTGTCCCCATTGGTGGCCGAAGCCGGATTGCGGTTCATCTTTATGGTGCTCTTTATTTCGACCCTGTCGTTTCTTGGGCTTGGGGTACAGCCGCCACTGGCCGACTGGGGCGGGATCGTGAAAGAGAACAAGGAAGGCATCGTTTACGGCATCACCGCCGCGCTCTATCCGGCGGTGGCCATCGCGTCGCTGGCCATATCCGTGAACCTTGTCGCGGATTGGATCCTGAACCGCACCAGCAGCCTGAAAGGGGGGCGGGGATGAACGCCGAAACGCCACAGGAACCTGCCGCTGAGGGCGAAGCGCCGCTGCTGGATATTCGCGACCTGCGGATCGAAGCGACAGCCTATCCCCCCGGCGAACCGCCCCAGGACATCGTGATCGTCGAGGGGGTGAGCCTGCGCCTGACCAAGGGGCGGGTCATGGGGCTGATCGGGGAAAGTGGGGCGGGAAAATCGACCATTGGCCTGTCGTCCATGGCCTATGGACGCGGCGGCGTGCGGCTGACCGCAGGCCAGGTCATTCTGAACGGCGAAGAAATTCGATCCGCGCCTGCCGCGACATTGCGACGGGTTCGCGGAAAGGGCGTCACCTATGTGTCCCAATCCGCCGCGGCCAGCTTTAACCCCGCGCGCAAATTGATGGATCAGGTCACTGAAACCACCATCGCCGCCCGCGGAGTTTCGCGTTCAGATGCCGAAGCCCGCGCCGTGGCGCTGTTCCGCAAACTTGGCCTTCCGGACCCCGAAAACATCGGCAACCGATACCCGCATCAGGTGTCCGGCGGTCAGCTTCAAAGGGTCATGACGGCAATGGCATTGTGCCCGGAACCGGAACTGGTGGTGTTTGACGAACCCACGACGGCCCTTGATGTCACCACTCAGATAGACGTTCTTGCCGCGATCAAGGATGCGATCCGTGAAACTGGGGTTGCCGCACTCTATATCACGCATGACCTGGCGGTGGTTGCCCAGGTGTCGGACGACATCATGGTCCTGCGGGGCGGGAAAATGGTTGAATTCGGCACCACGGATCAGATCATCAACGCCCCGCGCGAAGATTACACACGGGCGCTGGTGTCGGTGCGTTCGATCGAACACAAGGAAAAACAACCGGGTACGACGCCGGTGCTGAGCGTCTCGGGCGTGACGGCCCGATATGCCGGCCTTAGGAAAGACATTCTCAACGACGTGTCGGTGGACCTGCACGCAGGGCAAACCCTTGCCGTCGTTGGCGAAAGCGGGTCCGGGAAATCAACGCTGGCAAGGGTGATCACCGGTCTTCTGCCCCCTTCCGAAGGGTCCGTGACCTTTGCCAATCGCGTTCTCTCTGCGGACCTGGCAGGGCGGACAAAAGACGACCTGCGCGAATTGCAGATGATCTATCAAATGGCCGATGTTGCCATGAACCCGCGCCAGACGGTCAAGACGCTCATCGGGCGCCCGCTTGAATTCTACTTTGGGCTGAAAGGGCGGGAACGCGACGCACGGATCGCCGAATTGCTGGACGAGATCGAACTGGGCGACGGCTTTGCCGATCGCTACCCGGCTGAATTGTCGGGGGGGCAAAAACAACGGGTCTGCATCGCGCGCGCGCTGGCGGCTGAACCCAAAGTAATTATCTGCGACGAAGTCACCAGCGCGCTGGATCCGCTTGTCGCGGATGGGATCCTGAAATTGCTGCTAAAGCTGCAAAAGGAGGAAGACGTCGCATTCCTCTTTATCACGCACGACCTTGCCACGGTGCGCGCCATCGCGGACAGCATTGCCGTGATGTATCAGGGGCGCGTTCAACGTTATGGCCCGAAAAGCCAGGTGCTGGCGCCGCCCTTTGACGATTATACCGACCTGTTGTTGTCGTCGGTGCCGGAAATGCGGCTGGGGTGGCTCGAAGAGGTGGTGTCGTCGCGAAAAATGGCGAGTGCCGGAAATTAGATATGATGCCTCCGGCGGAAGTATTTAGAGAAAGATGAAGACCAGAGGCGCCCTGCTTCATCTTTCCAAAAATACTTCCGCCGGAGGCTCCTCAATCAGCCAAAAGTGCAGGTGATCTGAAGTAAGGTGCCCGGATGAAACGCAAGCTTCTTCTCATTATCCTTGACGGTGTTCCGGTCCGGAATTTCCATCGTCTTTTCGGCAATCTCGAAGGCTGGGCGGACACGGGCGATGCACAGCGGTTTGTCCATCGCGCGGTTTTACCGTCCATTTCAGCATCCTGTTATGCCTCGATCCACACCGGGGTCGGCCCGCAGGCGCATGGGTGCACGGGGAATAGCAACGTCTTTCGCCTGTCCGAGCCTGATGTTTTTGCGCAGGTGCGCCATGCCGGGGGGCGGACCGGCGCCGTGGCGCATTCGTTCTGGTCGGAACTTTTCAACCGCGCGCCTTTCGATCCGGTGCGTGACATAGAATATGATGACCCAGACAGCGCCAGCATCAACCATGGCCGGTTCCACACGATGTCGGGCTATGGTTTGATCAACCAGATGACTCCGTCTGACGCGGATTTGTTCGCGACCCTGACCATGCTGTGCCAACGGTTTGATCTGGATTACGGGCTGCTTCACACCTGCACATTGGACAGCATGGGCCATCGGTTCTTTCATGAATCGCGCGAAATGGATCACGCCTGTGCGATCATGGACGAAATGCTGGCCCCATTTATCGTCAGGTGGCGCGAAATGGGGTACGACCTGATCGTTACCGGCGATCACGGTCAGGACGACCGGGGCCATCACGGTGGCACGGATGCCAGTCAACGCGATACCGCATTATATTTTTTCGGTGATGCGCAAGGTCCGGAGCGTGATACGCTGATCTCGCAACTCCAGCTTGCCCCGACCATGCTGTCGCTGATGGGCGCGTCAGTGCCGGACACGATGCGCGGCGAGGTGTTCCTCAGGTAGCGGCCATTTCCGCCACGCCCCGGCAGATACGATCAAAGCTGTCGCCAGCGCGCCGTGATATGTGGCGTGCCCTGAGATAGCCGTGGACAAGGCCGGGTTCCGTTATGGCCGTTACACTGCCGCCCGCCGCGCGGATTTTGTCAGCATATCGTACCACGTCATCGGCCAAGGGATCGCATTGCGCGGCAATCGCCAATGTGTCCGGCAGGCCGGAAAAGTCAGTGTCGGTCAACGGCGCGGCGCGGCTGTCGCTGTCGGGAACAACGCCATTTTCGAACCGTGTTCCGGCATAAGCGTCGACCTCTTGCGCGCTAAGCATCGGCGCCTGCGCGTGGGTCACGTGACTGCCTGTACCACGTGGTCCGCCAAGGCCAGGGTAGATCAGGACCTGTCCGTTGATCTGAACGCCAGACCCGCGCATCGAATGGGCGACGGAGGCGGCCAGTTGACCACCCGCACTGTCGCCAACCAGGACGATTGCCGATGTTTTCCCAACCGTCTCAGCCACCGCAAAGGCATCGTCAAACTGGGCCGGGTGCAAATGGTCGGGTGCCAATCGGTAATCCACCGAAATCACAACCAGGCCCGTGCGCGCGGCCAGTTCACTGCAGATGTCATCGTGGCTGTCCAGCCCCCCAAGGACAAACCCGCCGCCGTGAATATAGATCACTGTGACCGGACCGCCCTTGGCCGGGTCGTACTGACGGCAGGGCACACCTGCGATCGGGGTATCTGTGACGGTGATGCCCGGCGGGCGCGGCGCGCGAAAATGGGCGCACATGACGTCATAAAGCGCGCGGTTTTCCTTCAGCGTCAACCGGGTGGCGTCGGCGGGGTAGTGGGCTTCGCTTTGGCGGATAAACTCCCGGACTTCGGGATCGAGCACTTTAGAGTAATCCGTCATGATGGGCCCTTTGCGGCGTCGCATAGGCATCCTATGGCGCCCGAGCGCCGGGTCAAGACAGGTGGCAACATCGGGTCCAAGACGCAGGCAGGGCCATCGAAATCGACGAATTGAAACCTTCGGTTTACACTATGTTGCGTCGATGTGTCAGGCGGCCCGCAATTTGTGGTGTTCGGGGGCGAATTGTTTGCCGTTGGGCGGCGGGGCCTTCAGCATCATCGACAAACGCATGCATGTTTCTAAAGGCACCCATAATGATCGTCATGGAATCCATCGGCTTTTCCGCCACTCACACCATTGCCAGCATTCTGGGCGACGTGCCGGGGTTCCGCGTCACCCATGGATCGCAGAATTTCGACACGGGCGGTGCGATCGGCACCGGGTCGCAGACCCCGCCGGATTTCGTGGCCAGCATGGTGACAGCCAAGGCATCGGGCCAGACGCCTGTGGCGATCCACACCAATATGGACCCACGGGTGTTTCATCCCGCCTGCCATGCTGGCGGCGTGCGGTATCGGCTGTTGGTGCGCAAACCTGACGCACAGATCGACAGTTGTTATGCCTGGGCGGTGAAAAAGGTGATGGACGGTGACCCCAACCTGCTGTTGACGGCGCTTAAGGCGACCTTGAACTGGTTTCCCGGCGCGGGGGTGGCATCGAACCTGCCGAATATCCTGTTCGCCTATTCGGTCATGCACGTGTGCCAATTCAATATGGTGGCACTGGAAACCGGCGCGGGTGTCACGCGAATGGAAGAGCTTCTGAACGACGAAGCGATGTTTCGCACGGTGTTCAATGTGCCCGACCAGGCCCACCTGGATCATTTCGAAGGTCAGACGCGCAGCATGGCGTCGCACCGTTCAAAAGCCGGGATTGATGTCCTTGCCGCCCCGGACAAGGCGGCGATCCTGGCGGGGGTTCCCATATCCAGCGGTGGCGAAAAGCTGGCCGTTGCGGACCTGGCCAAGATGTTGGGGTATTGAGCCCGACGCCGCGATCACGTCGTAGGTCGAATGGGCCCCGGTGCCGGGGCCCACGTCAGATCAGGCCAGCAAACGGCGCGCAATGACCTGGGCCTGAATTTCAGCCGCACCTTCAAAGATGTTGAGGATGCGCGCGTCACACAGAATGCGGCTGACAGCGTATTCCAGGGCAAACCCGTTCCCGCCGTGAATCTGCAACGCGTTGTCCGCACAGGCCCAGGCAACACGGGCACCCAACAATTTCGCCATCCCCGCTTCTAGGTCACAGCGCCGATCGTTGTCTTTTTCAAAGGCCGAAAAATAGGTCAACTGACGGGCGATCATGATTTCGACAGCCATCATCGCCAGTTTGCCTGACACACGCGGGAAATTGACCAACGCCTGATCGAATGCCTTGCGGTCCAGCGCATATTGCAGGCCCACGTCCAGCGCCGATTGCGCCACGCCGATGGCACGGGCCGCCGTCTGAATGCGCGCGCTTTCAAAGGTTTGCATCAGCTGTTTAAAGCCTTTGCCCTCTTCGCCGCCCAACAGGTTTTCACCTTTTACGCGGAAATCGTCGAACCCCAGTTCGTATTCCTTCATCCCGCGATAGCCCAGAACCTCGATCTCTCCGCCGGTCATGCCTTCGGTTGGAAAGGGGTCTGCGTCGGTGCCGGGTGTCTTTTCGGCCAGGAACATCGACAAACCGCGGTGGTCGGTTGAATCAGGGTTCGTGCGGGCCAGCACGGTCATGACATGGGTGCGGGCCGCGTGGGTGATCCAGGTCTTGTTGCCGGTGATCGCGTAATCGCCGTCGTCGCCCTTGACGGCGCGGGTGCGCAGCGCGGCAAGGTCGGAACCGGTGTTGGGTTCGGTGAACACGGCCGTTGGCAGGATTTCACCCGATGCGATCTTGGGCAACCAATGGGATTTCTGTTCGTCGGTGCCGCCACACAGGATCAGTTCGGCCGCGATTTCGGACCGGGTGGCGAGCGAGCCGACACCGATATAGCCGCGCGACAATTCTTCGGACACCACAACCATGGACGCTTTGGACAGGCCAAAACCACCCAGGTTTTCCGGAATCGTCAGGCCGAATACGCCCATTTCCGACAATTCCTCGATGATCTCCATCGGGATCAATTCATCCTTGAGATGCCATTCGTGCGCATGGGGTTCGACCTTGTCCACCGCGTAACGGCGGAACTGATCGCGGATCATCTCAAGCTCTTCGTCAAGGCCCGAGGCGCCGAACATCGTCGCGCCCTGCTGATCGACCATCAAGGCGGCAAGACGACTGCGCGCCGCCTGTGTGTTGCCCCCCGAAGTCAGTGTCATGATCGCGTCGCACATCAGCCCGCGCTGATCCTCTTGCGACAGTCCAAGGTCCTGAAGACGCACGATTTCGTTCTGCGACATCTGGATGCCGCCATAGAGTTGCCAAAGGTATTCACCAAAGGCGATCTGATGCAGCAATTGCTCGGTCTCGCCGAATTTGCCATCGGCGGACATACGTTCGGCCCAGCCCTGCATCTGGCGCAGCGCTTCAACATAGGTGGCAAGCCACGCCAGCCCATGGGTGGCCGTCTGGTTTGCCTCAACCGCGGCGGCCGAAACGCGCCCGTCTTCGCCAAGCGTGGCCTTAAGGTGTGCGATGGCCTTTTCCAGGATCGCCTCGGCGGGCGCCACAGCCGCCTTTGTCAGCGCCAGAAGATCGGGAAGAAGCGCCTCTGCGCCGCCGGTCATATCCTGTCCATCATGAGCCATGAATCACACCTTTCGTTGTTCGGAACGGGCATATCTACTTTGCAGGTGCAGCGCAACGAAGATGCGCCCGCTGACCACCTGTTGATCTATTGTTGCGCACAGCGTTTTCCAGTGGCGCATCGTCGCAGCACGGACTAGATCCGTTTGATGGATGCCATTTTCTCACTCATGTCCCCGGCGGTGTTTGCGCTTTGTCTTGGGATCGCTCTTTTTGCCGGAGTGATCAAAGGCTTGGTGGGTTTTGCCATGCCGATGATCCTGGTGTCTGGTCTGGGATCTTTTGTTGGACCGGAACTGGCGTTGGCGGGGCTGATCCTGCCCACGCTTCTAACGAACGGATGGCAGGCGCTGCGCCAGGGGTGGCGTGCCGCCTGGGACAGTGTGAAACGGTTCCAATTGTTCCTGATGGTCGGGTTCGTGGCGCTGATCGTGTCCGCGCAATTGGTGCGGATCATGCCGGAACGGTTGATGTTGGCCCTGATCGGTGTGCCCATCACCGCATTCGCCGCGATGCAACTGACCGGAACGCCGCTGCGCTTGCCCAATGCGTCCCGCAAGATCGAAGTGGCGGTCGCCACCTTTGCCGGGTTTATCGGTGGCTTCTCCGGGGTGTGGGGCCCACCGACGGTTGCCTATCTGACGGCCCTTGATACGCCCAAAACCGATCAGATCCGAATTCAGGGCGTGATCTATGGGCTTGGGGCCGTCGCGTTGCTGGGCGCACATATTGGGTCTGGCGTGTTGCGGATGGAAACCCTGCCGCTGTCGGTTGCATTGCTGGTGCCAGCGGGGATCGGCATGTGGATCGGGTTGAAACTGCACGATCGGGTTGATCAGGCGACATTTCGGACCGCGACTTTGGCCGTTCTGTTCATTGCCGGGCTTAACCTGATCCGTCGGGCGATCATGGGCTGACGGCCAACTGCCCTAGCTGACCATAGACGGCCCTTCGCACAATTTGGTTGAAATCGGGCTTTGATCGGCGGGGACGATTGTGAAATCGCGGCTAAGCAACACCTCTCCGTCGATTTCGATGGCCAGGGTCCAGGTGCCGTACTGAATCTCGTAGGCGTCGTCGAAATCAAACTGCGTCATGCTGGAAAATTCGCTTTCCACCGTGATCGCATAGCTTTCGCGTGACACAGCCGGATTGCCGAACGGCGGGTGTGTGATGATCACGCGGCCCTGAACAGGGTCCTGTCCCGGTTCCAGCCGGAACCGCATCCCGAACCCAAGCCCCAGTTCGCCGGGCACAATATCGGTGTGGAAATCGACCTGCGGATCACCGTTGATCACGTCGATGAACCCGCGTTCGGTGTCAGGGGCGGCGACGCGGCCCGTGGCCTCATCCGGGCAGAAGACACCGAAATCCTCAAGGATGACCGGTGCTTTGACGAAATTGCCGGACCCCCCAAAGGAAGGCCCGGCAATCACAGTCGCGCCTAGCGCGACAATGGAAACGATGCGCCGCATCAGCCGATAGCGGCCGCTTTCACGTCGTCATCAATATACGGCAGGTATTGTTCGAAATTGTCCGCGAACATTTGAACCAGCTTGGCCGCTTGCGCGTCATAACTGTCCTTGTCTGCCCAAGTCGCCCGCGGGTCGAGCAATGTCGCATCGACGCCAGGAACGGTCACGGGGATTTCAAAGCCAAAGTTCGGGTCCTTACGGAATGTCGCTTCGTTCAGGGACCCGTCCAGCGCGGCGGTCAGCAGGGCGCGGGTCGCCTTGATCGGCATCCGGCTTCCTGTGCCGAAGGAACCGCCGGTCCAGCCGGTGTTCACCAGCCAGCAAGTCGCGCCGTGCTTGGCGATTTTGGCCTGAAGCAACTTGCCATAGGCCTCGGGGCGGCGCGGCATGAACGGCGCACCAAAGCAGGTCGAGAATGTCGGCTCTGGTTCGACCACGCCGCGTTCGGTGCCCGGCGTTTTGGACGTAAAGCCCGACAGGAAGTGATACATCGCCTGTGCCGGTGTCAGCCGCGAAATCGGAGGCAACACGCCAAAGGCGTCACAGGTCAGCAGGATGATATTCTTTGGGTGCCCGCCCATGGCCGTGTCCGACGCGTTCGAAATATAGTCGAGCGGATAGGCGCAGCGCATGTTTTCAGTGAGCGAGCTGTCTTCGAAATCAAGTTCGAATGTCTCTTCGTCATAGACCATGTTTTCAATGACGGTGCCGAATTTGCCGGTGGTGGCGTAGATTTCCGGTTCGGCTTCGGGCGACAGGTTGATCGTTTTGGCATAGCAGCCACCTTCGAAGTTAAAGGTGCCGCGTTCGGACCAGCCGTGTTCGTCATCCCCGATCAGGGTGCGCGCAGGATCGGCGGAAAGGGTGGTTTTGCCGGTGCCGGACAGGCCAAAGAAGATGGCCGTATCAACCGGGTTGCCCGTGGCGTGGTTTGCGGAACAATGCATCGGCATGATGCCTTTTTCCGGCAGAAGGTAATTCAACAGGGTGAACACGGATTTCTTGTTTTCGCCCGCGTATTCCGTACCGCCGATCAGGATCAGCTTTTTGTCGAAATTCATCGCGATGATCGTTTCGCTGCGGCAGCCGTGCTTGGCCGGGTCCGCCTTGAATTTCGGGCAGTTGATAACGGTGAAATCGGCCGTGAACCCATCCAGTTCGGACAGTTCGGGGCGGCGCAGCATGTGGCGGATGAACAGGTTGTGCCATGCCAGTTCAGTAACCATGCGCACATTGATCGCATGGGCCGGGTCAGCGCCGCCAACAAGGTCTTGCACGTAATAGGTGCCGCCCTTCATGTGGGCCAGCATGTCGGCGTGCAGGGCGTCAAACCCTTCGGGTGTCATCGCCGCGTTGTTTTCCCACCAGATCGTATCGGCAACCGAGTCGGTCTTGACGACATGTTTGTCCTTTGGGGACCGTCCGGTGAATTTGCCGGTCGATACAAGGAATGCGCCGCCATTGCCCAATGTGCCTTCGCCGTTCTTCAGGGCGGCCTCGATCAGGGCAGGCTCTCGGAGGTTGTAATAGACATCGCCGAGGCCTTCGATCCCTTGGTCTTCAAGGCGGAAATCTGGGTTCACTCGTCCAAATGTCATATTTCAATGCTCCTCTCGCCGTGCGCGGCGGCAAATCCATGTGCGCTTGTGGCGTCCTGGAATGCAGGGTCGGCCACGGTGGGCCGCTCTTAACACGAGGTTAGCCATTTGTAACAGCAAGGTTTTCCTTAGTTAGCGCAACCACGCCGGGTTTAACGCAAACAGCCGGGGCGGATTGCAGACATGCCGCATAATTTAAGGTGCCAATAAGACATTTTCGCCACAATTCGGAGGGCTTACACCAACCGATTCGCCTTGGGGATTGATTGCGGGCCGTAAATGTGTGGATAGTCTGGAAAAAATCAAAACATAAATTGAGCAGTACGAAGGAAATCGGGACATGTCGAAGATCGCCCTTGTGGACGATGACAGGAATATCCTGACATCAGTCGCGATGACACTTGAGGCCGAAGGCTTTGATGTCGAAACCTACAACGATGGTCAGGCCGCGTTGGACGCATTCAACAAGAAGCTGCCGGATATGGCCGTTCTTGACATCAAGATGCCGCGTATGGACGGGATGGACCTGCTCCAGCGGTTGCGCCAGAAAACGTCTATGCCGGTCATTTTCCTGACCTCGAAAGACGATGAAATCGACGAGGTTCTTGGCCTGCGCATGGGCGCGGATGACTATGTAAAAAAGCCTTTCAGCCAACGTTTGCTGGTCGAACGCATCCGTTCGCTGCTGCGTCGTCAAGATGCGGTTGCCGGTGACATCGTCGGTGACACAGAAGACACCAAAGTCATGGAACGCGGCGAATTGCTGATGGATCCACTGCGCCATTCCGTGTCCTGGAAGGGGCGGGACGTGTCGCTGACTGTCACTGAATTCCTGTTGCTTCAGGCGCTTGCACAGCGCCCCGGTTTTGTAAAAAGCCGCGATCAGCTTATGGATGTTGCCTATGATGATCAGGTCTATGTCGATGACCGGACCATCGACAGCCACATCAAACGGCTGCGGAAAAAGATGCGTACCGTAGACAATGAATTTTCTGCGATTGAGACACTCTACGGGATCGGCTACAGATATAACGAAGAGTAATGGCTCTCGCCGAGGGGTTGGTTGGTTTGCGCGACAATGCGCCTGACAAAAGCGGTGATGTCGTTCTGGGTGACGATTTCGTTGCCCCCAACGCCATCGTCGAAGAAGAGCTGCGCGCGCGTCGCGAGCGGCGCGGCTTCTTTTCGCTTAAGCAATCCCCTCTCACCCGCAAGATCATCATCTTTAACCTGATCGCGTTGAACGTTTTGGTCGCGGGAATCCTGTACCTGAACGCATCCCGCGATAGCCTGGCCCTGCAACGGGCCAACGCCCTGGCCAGCGAAGCGGAGCTTGTCGCCGACGTTTTTGAGGTGCAGCTGCCCGCGCGCGGACAGGTGAACGTTGCCACCGGCGACGGGGTCAACGTATCGGGCACCTTGGCGGGTTTGGACCTGCGTGAGGGTGTCGAACTTTATGTCTTTGACGCCGACGGCGCCCTGGTCGGCAAGGCCACGGGCACCGGGTTCGAAGGCGGCGGGCAAATCGCCGAACCCAATGGCCGCACGATCATCACAGATTTCCTGACCACGCTTTGGGACGGCGTCGCGGCGGTTTTTTCGTCCGGGCGGCGCGAAACGGTTGAAACGCCGCTGATCGACCAATTGCTTGAAATGGTTGCGCAAAACCCAACCGGGCCAAGTGACGTGAGACTGGGCAAGGGCGAAGAAGGGTCCTTCTTTGCTGTGACGTCTCCGGTTCTTCAGAACGGGACCACGGTTGCAACCGTCGCACTTGTGTCCAGCGCCGGGGAAATCGATGCGATGGTGCGCAGCGAACGCGAACGCGTTCTTCAGATGTTTGTCATCGCCACTTTGGTGTCTATCGGGCTTAGCCTTGTCTTGGCCTCGACCATTGCGAACCCATTGGCTGACCTTGCCGCGGCGGCCGAAATCGGACGTGACCGTGACAGGGGCAAGGTGTCGCCTGCGCGGGTACGCATTCCTGATCTGACCGCACGACCCGACGAAATCGGGCGATTGTCCGGCGCATTGCGTGGCATGGTGTCCGCTCTCTATGAACGGATCGACGCGAACGAACAATTTGCCGCTGACGTTGCGCATGAAATCAAGAACCCGCTGGCGTCCTTGCGATCCGCGGTTGGCACGATGCGCGTCGCCAAACGCGATGACCAACGCACGAAACTGTTGGATGTGATCGAACACGATGTGCGCCGCCTTGATCGTCTGGTCAGCGACATTTCCAATGCGTCCCGATTGGACAGTGAACTGGTCAAGGAAGAAGAAGAAACCTTTGATCTGCTTAAAATGCTGGGCAACCTGAACGAATATCTTGGTCAGCAGGCGTCGGAAAAGGGCATCGATTTCATTTCGGACCTGCCCAAGAACAAGATCGTGATGCGCGGCCTTGAGGCGCGGTTGGCGCAGGTGTTCGTGAACCTGATTACCAACGCCATTTCGTTCTGCGAAGAAGGCGATGCAATTCGCGTTTGGGCCCGCCGGCGTGAAAACCGGGTGCTGATCGTTGTCGAAGACACCGGTCCCGGCATTCCGGATCAGGCATTGGCCAAGGTGTTCAAACGGTTCTATTCAGAACGCCCGGAAAATGACTTTGGCAACAATTCCGGCCTGGGGTTGGCGATTTCCAAGCAAATCGTCGAAGCACATGCCGGGGTGATCTGGGCCGAAAACATCCGGCCAACCGATGCCGACATCACGTCGGAACCACTTGGCGCACGTTTCGTCGTCGGTCTGCCGATCTGAACCGGGCCGCAGGTCCGTGAACGGCGATTTCCCTCACCCCCAATCCACCGACCGAATTCATGCCAGCTGTGTCGCCGTTTCCGGGCGCGCGGTTCTGATCACCGGGGCGTCAGGCACGGGAAAATCCGCGTTGGCGTTGAACCTGATGGCGCTTGGGGCAACACTGGTGGCCGATGATCAGGTGGACCTTTCCCGTGACGGCGCGCGCATCATCGCCCAGGCACCACCCGCCATTCACGGCCTGATCGAGGCGCGCTTTGTTGGCCTGTTAAACGCCAAAACATGCGCCAAGGCCCAGGTGATCTTGGCTGTGACGCTGGATCAGGATGAGGAAGAGCGCCTCCCGCCGCATCGCAGCAAGTTTTTTCTGGGCTGTGCGGTGCCATTGCTTCACAATGTAGGCAACACCCATTTTCCAGCCGCGATTCTGCAATATCTAAGATGCGGCCGCAGCGACTAGACACGTTTTGCCGCACCAGACGGCCCAAACCATTAACGACAGCGCCGCTACATCGGCCCGATCCATTATGCCCGACGCCACAGAGATTACCCCACCTCCTCCGGTTCGACTTGTCCTTGTGACGGGGCCATCCGGGGCGGGCCGGTCAACGGCAATCCGCGCGCTTGAGGACATGGGATATGAGGCGATCGACAATATGCCCTTGTCGTTGATCCCGCGGCTGTTGGACGGCCCGCAGCCAAGCCGCCCGATGGCGCTTGGCATTGATGTGCGCAACCGCGATTTTTCCACCAACGCGCTGATAGAAACCATCGACGGAATTGGCACAACGCGGTCGAAGTCATTAGAAGTGCTGTACATTGATTGTTCCCCCGAAGTGCTAAGCCGCAGGTTTTCCGAAACCCGCCGCCGTCATCCGCTGGCCGAGGCGGAAAGCCCGGATGCCGGGATCGAACGCGAAATCGACCTTCTGATCCCGATCCGTGGGCGCGCCGATGTCCTGATCGACAGTTCCGAATTCAGCCCCCATGACCTGCGCGCTGAATTGGAACGTTGGTTTTCCACGACGCGGGGCCAGAAACTTGCCGTGTCGCTGCACAGCTTTTCCTACAAACGCGGCGTGCCACGGGGCATCGACATGATGTTCGACACAAGGTTTCTGCGAAATCCCTATTGGGAGGAAACCCTGCGCAGCCTGAATGGGCTGGATCAGACTGTTCAGGCCCACGTAACCGGCGATCCACGCTTTGCCGCGTTTTTTGGCAAGGTGCTGGACCTGTGCGATATGCTGCTGCCCGCCTATGTCGCCGAAGGCAAAGCACATCTGGCAATCGGGTTCGGATGTACCGGCGGGCAACACCGTTCCGTAACTGTGACCGAACAGCTTTCGAATGCGCTTGCGCAGCGCGGCTGGCAGGTGTCAATTAGGCACCGAGAGCTTGAACGCCGGTGACCCTGGCATGTTCAATGCAGGGGACATCCGGTAGAAAGGATAACCGGACTTGATCGGGATTGTCATCGTGGCCCACGGAGGGCTCGCCAAGGAATATTTGGCGGCGATGGAACACGTGGTTGGCCACCAAAAAGGTGTGCGGGCCATTTCGATCGCGCCCAACCATGATCGCGCCGGAAAACAGACCGAAATCTGCCAGGCCGCTGATGCCGTTGATACCGGTGATGGCGTTGTCATGGTCACTGACATGTTCGGCGGATCGCCGTCGAACCTGTCGCTTTTGGCCTGCCGACCGGAAAATCGGCGCATTCTGTATGGTGCCAACCTTCCTGCGTTGATCAAACTTGCCAAATCGCGGCACATGGCGTTGCCCGACGCGGTGCGCGCCGCCACCGAAGCAGGGCGCAAATATATCGACAGTCAGGATGTCGGGCCGAAGAATTAGACGGACAGAACGGTGTGGCGTTTGGGCCGGAACCGGTTCGCGCCAGAACGGCAAGCGACAAAAGCCCGACAGACAAGGGCAGACGACAAGGGATGGGGCAGTTAAAATGAGCGGCAAAATCAACCGCAAGCTTGAGATCGTGAATGTCAAAGGCCTGCACGCCCGCGCTTCGGCGAAATTGGTCGAAGTCGTCGAAGGATTTGACGCGCGCGCCGAAGTGGCGTGCAATGGTCAGAGCGCGCCCGGCGACAGCATCATGGGGCTTTTGATGTTGGCAGCATCCAAGGGAACCACTATTGAGGTTGAAACCTCGGGTCCGGATGCAACAGCCCTTGCCGATGCGCTAGAAGCTTTGGTGGCTGATCGGTTCGGCGAGGATATGTGAACGGTCAATTAGGGCCAAACGCAGCGACAGGTGAGGCTTGGTGGACGGCACACAGGACAAGATGATCGTGGCACCGCCCGATACGGTCAACTTTACCAAGTATGACCGGCGCAGCCTGACCTATTCCACCAGCTTTGAAGACCCGTTCAAACGGACAATTATTCGCGGCATCGAATGGATGACGGGCAAGGTCAAAATCCTGCGCCTGATCCGCGAATTCGAACGCCGTGGGGCGCCGCAGGGCGATAAATTCTGGTCCAGTTGTCTGGATGTCATGGGCATCGATGTGGCGTTGCCCGACGCATATCTTGATCGCATCCCGGCCGAAGGTCCGGTTGTGGTTGTGGCCAACCACCCACATGGCATGGTTGACGGTATGGTGTTGGCCGACATGATCGGACGGCGGCGCATGGATTACCGGATCCTGACCCGTGCCCTGTTAACCGGCATTGACGAGGTCGCCTCGTCTTTTCTGATTCCGGTGCCGTTCCCACACGAAACGGACGCACAGCGCAAATCGGTTGAAATGCGTGCCAATGCGATGACCCATCTCAAAAACGGGGGGGTTGTCGGGCTTTTCCCGTCAGGTGTTGTTGCCGTGTCGGATACGATGTTCGGCCCCGCAATCGAAGCGGAATGGAACGTGTTCACCGCGCAATTGATCCGCAGATCAGGGGCCAAGGTTGTGCCTGTCCATTTCTCGGGGTCGAATTCACGCTGGTATCAGATTGCCAACCGAATTTCGGCCACCCTGCGTCAGGGCCTTTTGCTTCATGAAATCGCGCATTCGGTGAACAAACCACAGGCCCCGATTATCGGCGACGTGATCCCGGATGATCGTATGGCCCTGCTTCAGTCGGACCCGCGCGGGTTCATGGCCTGGTTGCGCGCACACACAATGTCATTGGGCAAAGCGGATTGACTGGATCGGGCTGGTGATGGCGGGCGGATGCCGCAAGCCAGCTTTGCTGGCGTTCGCCTGACCGGTATCGCAACATGTCACGCCATCAATCCGCGGGCCAAATCGCGCTGTTGCTCTAAAACGCGGGGCAGGTCGATGGTGGTCAACGTGCCATCCCGCACGATTTGACGACCTTCGACAAACAGATCCCGCACCTGGGTTGGACCGGCCAGCAACAGCGCGGCGGGATCCCAGCTTCCTGCGCTTGCAACGCCGTTCACATTCCAGATCGCAATGTCTGCGCGTTTTCCCGGCGCCAACCGCCCGCAATCGGGCCGTCCCAACACATCCGCGCCGCCACGGGTCGCGATCTCCAATGCCTCGCGGGATGACATCGCATCGGCACCGCGCGCGACACGTTGCAACAACATCGCCTGGCGTGCTTCGGCCATCAGGTTGCCCGTGTCATTGCTGGCCGATCCATCCACCCCAAGGGCCACCTTTACGCCAGCGTCGCGCATCGCACGGACCGGCGCGATCCCGGAACCCAGGCGGCAATTCGAACATGGACAATGTGCGACCCCGGTTCCTGAGCGTGCGAACAGGTCGATCTCGGCGCCATCAAGTTTCACGCAATGCGCATGCCAAACGTCGTCACCGGTCCATCCCAGATCTTCGGCATATTGGCCGGGGCGACAGCCGAAATTGGCCAGGGAATAGGCGATGTCTTCGTCGTTTTCGGCCAGATGGGTGTGCAGCATAACACCCTTGTCCCGCGCCAAAAGGGCGGCATCGCGCATCAGGTCCCGGCTGACCGAAAAGGGAGAGCAAGGCGCAATTCCCACGCGCACCATCGCACCGGGGGCAGGGTCGTGAAAGGCGTCGATCACCCGGATACAATCGTTCAGGATACGCGCTTCGTCCTCGACCAGCGTGTCGGGGGGCAAACCGCCGGCGCTTTCGCCAATGCTCATCGCGCCGCGTGTCGGGTGAAACCGCATGCCGATTTCCCGGGCCGCGTTAATCGTGTCGTCCAGTCGCGCGCCGTTGGGATAAAGATACAGGTGATCCGAGCTGAGAGTGCAGCCGGAAAGCGCCAGTTCCGCCAATCCGGTCAAGGCCGACACACGCATTTCGTCCGGACCGAACCGCGCCCAGATCGGATACAATGTGCGCAACCACCCGAATAGCAACGCATCCTGCCCACCCGGCACCGCCCGCGTCAGGGTTTGATAAAGGTGGTGATGGGTATTGATCAGGCCGGGCGTCACCACGCAGCCGCCTGCCAAAACGACCTCGGCGTCGGTGGACAGACCGGTGCCGATGGCCGCAATCACCCCATCGCGGATCAGGATGTCTGCGCCGGCCAATTCGCGGCGGTCATCATCCATCGTCAGGATGTGATCCGCGCCACGTATCAGCGTTTCACGCGTCATCCCGCGACCATGGGCGCGAGTATGTCCAGCGCCGCGCGGTGCAGGGTGGCGTTGGCCGCCGCCACTGTGCGCCCGCCATTGTGCACCGGCCCGCCGCTCCAATCCGTGACGACACCGCCAGCGGCCTCGATCACCGCGATCGGGGCCTGAACATCATAGGCATGCAATCCCGCTTCGATCACCAGATCAATTTGCCCGGCGGCCAGAAGGGCGTAGGCATAACAATCCGTTCCATAGCGGGTCAGTTTGACCCTGTCCGACACGGACCGGAACGCCGCCATTTCGCGAGAGGTTCCGATTTCAGGAAAGGTGGTGAACAATATCGCGTCATCAAGAGCAGTCGTCGCGCGGGTGCCCAAATGGCGATCGCCGCTTGGTCCGGTCATCCCGGATGTTCCGAAACCACCCCAGAAACGTTCTCTGATATAGGGCTGATCAATGATGCCGAATTCCGGGCCGTCAGACCGCCCAACCGCGATCAGAACACCCCATGTTGGCGTGCCCGACATAAAGCCGCGCGTGCCGTCGATCGGGTCCAGAACCCAGGTCCAGCCGCTGGTGCCATCCTGGCGTCCGAACTCCTCTCCGACGATGGTGTCGTCAGGACGCTCACGCGCCAGGATTTCGCGCATTTTTTGTTCGGCGGCACGGTCTGCAATGGTGACAGGATCGAAACTATCTTTTTCTTTATTCTCGGCAATCAACCCGCCGGACATGCGAAAATGTGGCAGAATCGTGGCGCGAGCGGCGTCTGCCAATGCATGCGCCGTGGTGGTGATTCTGTGAATTTCAGTGTCGTCCATGGCGGTTGCCCCTTACACGTAATGCGCGAGGGCTACCGCACAGGTAGAGCGCGTTCAAGCAACGTCGCTCAGCACTCGGGCCAATTCGAACAAACGCCGCCGCTGATTTTCGGGAATGGCGTAATAAGAGCGGATCAAATCCAACGCTTCCTTGTCGCCCATAAGGTCGGCAGGAACGTTTACCGGTTCCTTGGGGGCTGTGTCTGAATCCAGCCCTTCAAAGAAAAAACTTACCGGAACTTCAAGTGCATCGGCAATATCCCATAGCCGGGACGCGCTTACGCGGTTGGCCCCGGTTTCGTATTTCTGGATCTGCTGAAACTTGATGCCAACGTGTTCTGCCAACTGCTGTTGGGTCATACCCACCAGCCACCGCCGGTGGCGGATCCTCTTGCCGACATGCACGTCTACCGGGTGGGTCATAAGCGCGGCTCCTATAAATTCCTCGTCGTCACGCATAGAACGGACCCAAAATCGGGTGTCGCCCAATCGTAAATACAATCATTGTTTGCGCCACGCATCCCAACAGCGCAGGTCAAAGAATACCATTATTTCCTATCGGATCAAGCTTCTCGCCGTTGCACGCAGGAACGCTACCCTGCGTCAACTCCCATTTGGGGGATAAAGTAACGTAACGTAATTATTTCGTGACCATCGAAGGCGGTTTTTGCCGAATCTGTCATTTTTGTGCCCTTGGTTTGACTTTCTCAGGCCCCGTGACCTAAGTCCTCGAAAACTGGACGGAAGAGGTTTCAAATGCGTGCATATCGGGTCGAGAAAATCGGCGAAACACCTCAGATGTGCGATATCCCGCGTCCCCAGCCGGAACCGGGTCAAACCTTGGTCAGGATGCAGGCCTGCGGGCTGAATTTTGCTGACCTCCTGATGATCGAAGGCAAGTATCAGGACATGCCATCTGTGCCCTTCACCTTGGGCATGGAAGTCGCCGGGATCGTCGAAACCGCCGATCCCTCGGGCAATGGCCCGCCGGCCGGTTCGCGGGTCGTCGTGTTCGGTGGGCGCGGCGGTCTTGCCGATTACGGGGTCTTTGCGACGGACCGCCTGGCAACCCTTCCTGACACAATGCCGTTTGCCGATGCCGCGGCCATGCCGGTCGCCTATGGCACCAGCCACGTCGCGTTGAACCACAAGGCGCGGCTACAGCCCGGCGAAACTCTGTTGGTGCTGGGCGCTGCGGGTGGCGTCGGCCTGACGGCGGTTGAGGTGGGCAAACTGATGGGGGCCCGCGTCATCGCCTGCGCGCGCGGCGCGGACAAGCTTGCGGTTGCCAAACAGGCCGGGGCCGATCACCTGATTGATGCCAAGACCGAAGACATCCGCGAAACCGTCAAGGCGCTTGGCGGGGCCGACGTGGTGTATGATCCGGTCGGCGGCGATCAGTTCGAAGCGGCGTTCCGCGCCATGCGCCCCGAAGGCCGGATGCTGGTCATTGGTTTTGCCAGCGGCCGCGTCCCCGAGATCAAGGCGAACCACATGCTGGTCAAGAATATCGACGTCTTGGGGTTCTACTGGGGCGCATACCGCAATTTCCGCCCCGATATCGTGACCGACAGCATGCACCGCCTGATGGCATGGTATGACGAAGGCCGCATTCGCCCGCATGTCAGCAATGTGCTGTCCCTGGACAACGCCGCCGAAGGGCTGGAGCTGTTGCGGACCCGCCAATCAACCGGCAAGGTTATCGTTACGCCCTGACATTCTTGGCCTCGCGCGGTTCCTTGGCCGTCGTGTTCAGCAATTGGGCAAATCCCTGACGCAGGATTTCGACCATCCGTTCCTGAACATCGCCCAACCCCCGGTCCTGTGCATAGAGGTTGATCTTTTGCGTCCCCAGGTTGGGCAAGTCACCGCCATGGTCAACAATGGCCAGATGCGGTGGCTCTGTTCCTTCGATCATTGTGGTCACGGCCAGATCGGCGCTCACCGTTGCTTCGATCGTGCGATCGGACATGGTTTCGACGGCGGGTTCCCAATCCACCCCGGCAATTTCCATTGCCCGGATCGTGGTCGGGCGAAACCCGCAGGACTGCACCGAAGCATAGCGCAGCGGGCGCTGCCGCCACGCTGAACCGCCCGGCGCGCCAAGCCAGACAAGCGCGCGCTCGTCCAGGGTTTCGCTGCCCGCATCGGGTTGGCTTTCCGTCGTCAGGATGATGTCGGCCTTGCCCTGTGCGAATTCCGTTTTCAACATCGAGGTATAGGAAGACACCAGTTGCACCTTCATGCGCGGGTAGGCCGCGTTGAACCGTTGCAACACGCCGGGCAGAACCGGATACACGATGTCGTGTGGCACGCCCAAAACGATTTCCCCCTCGAACGTCTGACTGGTCAGCCGGGTCATTGCCTCGTCATTCATTTCGACCATGCGCCGGGCATACCCCAACAATTGTTCGCCCGACGGGGTCAGGGCGATGCGCCGGTTTGAACGGTCAAACAGCGCCACGCCCAGA
The DNA here is from genome assembly GCA_050633485.1 of Pseudooceanicola sp. Lineage (GTDB taxonomy): Bacteria > Pseudomonadota > Alphaproteobacteria > Rhodobacterales > Rhodobacteraceae > Pseudooceanicola. The sequence goes on along the minus strand of JBOEGP010000014.1, from coordinate 113,365 downwards.
CTGTCCTCAAGCCGTTTCAACTGCATCGATACCGCCGATTGGGTGAAATTCAGCACCCCGGCCGCACGTGTCACACCACCATGGTCGGTGACGGCAACAAAGGATCGAAGGGCGGTCATATCAAGATTGCGCATACATCACCAATTTTGATGAAAGAGGACAAGAACATTCATTTCCAATATTGAACACCTTTTGGCATACACATCAACAGAAATCATCGAAACATCAAACACCATCACATTCAGGAAAGGATGAGATCATGTCCACCCTCACGTCCAACCACTCCGGTTTCATTGCTGCCGGTGCCCGCCCCACCACCCTGATCGGCCGCGTCTTCTCGCTCCTGGGCCTCTATCAAAGCCGTCGCTCGCTTGACCGTCTGGATGATGCGCTGCTGCGTGACATCGGCCTAACACGCGACGAAGCCTATGCCGAAGCGCGCCGCCCGGTTTGGGATGTGCCCGGCAATTGGCGGGCCTGATCGTCCCCGCGATTGGTCACATTTCGGAAATTCAGTGTGCCGCGTCCCTTTGGGGCGCGGTTTCGCTGTTTCTGCCCTTGAAAAATTAGGGGCGGTCGCCAATATTCTAACCAAAGCCCCGATTTTCGGGGCGGTTTGTTCAGTATCGGAGGAATTGATGGCTGACTTCAACACGATCCGTCAGGCGGCTGGCACTCAGTCTGCGGCGATCGACGCGGGCCTGCGCGCCCATATGAACAAGGTCTATGGCACAATGTCAGTCGGCATGTTGCTGACGTTCCTTGTCGCCTGGGCGGTCGGATCAAATGACGCATTGTTGGGCATCTTCCGCAACCCGGCGACGCTCCAGCCCAATATCCTGGGCTATGTCGTCATGTTCGCCCCCCTCGGCATGGTGTTCATGTTCAGCGCCGCGCTGAATCGCCTGTCCGCCGCCGCGGCACAATTGTTCTTTTACGCCTTCGCAGCGGTCATGGGCCTGTCCCTGTCGTGGATCTTCGTGGCCTTCACCGGCTTTTCCATCGCGCAGGTGTTCCTTGTGACGTCGATTGCATTCGCCGGGCTGTCCCTCTGGGGCTACACGACCAAGAAAGACATTTCCGGCTGGGGATCGTTCCTCATCATGGGGGTGATCGGTATCCTCGTGGCGTCGGTGATCAATATCTTCCTCGGCTCGCCCGCGTTGCACTTCGCGATCTCGATCATTGGCGTCCTGATCTTCGCTGGCCTCACGGCCTATGACACGCAAAACATCAAGACGACCTATCTGCAGCACGCGCACAGCGCGGACAGCGAATGGCTTGGCAAAGCGGCCATCATGGGCGCGCTTCAGCTCTACCTCGACTTTATCAACCTGTTCATGTTCCTGCTGCAATTGCTGGGCAACCGTGAATAAGCGCTAATATATAATTCATCGTTCAAACCCCGCCCTGGCACCGTCCGGGCGGGGTTTTCTTTTGCGTGCAAGGACCACGTGCCCACGCCCCCCCCCCCCGGAACCCAAGCCACAAAAAAAAGGGGCCCGATCCAACCGGACCGAACCCCCTGGTTCATCTTTCCAAAAATACTTCGGGGGGTGCGGGGGGCTGGCCCCCCGCTGCGCCACGTTCCCTTAACGCTCTTCGGGGTGCTTATAATCTCCCAATGTCTGGCGCAGGGTCAGCTTGGAAACCTTGCCCGTCGCCGTCATTGGCAGGTCCTCAACCCAGATAACGTCATCGGGCAATTGCCACTTGGCAAAATGTTCCAACATCGTGGCATGGATATCCTCAAGCGTCGGCTTTTCAGCCCCGGATGCCACAGCAATCAGGATCGGGCGTTCGTCCCACTTGGTGTGATGCACGCCGATCACCGCGCAATTGGCAATGCCCGGATGCGCCATCGCCGCGTTTTCCAGATCGATTGACGAAATCCATTCGCCGCCCGATTTCACCAAATCCTTGGCGCGGTCCTGAATGGTCAACACGCCGTGATCGTCAATCGACGCGACATCGCCCGTGCCGAACCACCCGTCTCCGTCCAGCGCCTTTTGCGTGGCTTCTTCATTCTTGAAATAGCCTGACACAACGGTGTTGCCGCGCACATACAACTCACCCACGGCCTTGCCATCATGGGGCTGGCGCGTGCCATCGTCGTCCACGATCTTGAACTCAACCCCGAAACACCGCCGTCCCTGACGCTGTTTCATGTCCAGCTGCTGTTCTTGCGGGGAATCGTTCATCCAGGCGGGCAACACGCCATGCGACCCGACCGGGCTCATCTCGGTCATGCCCCAGGCATGCGAAATGGACGCCCCCATGTCTTCGAACGTTTTGATCATCGACCGTGGCGCGGCTGACCCGCCCACCACGACATCGCGAAACCCCTCAGGCTTGCGACCCTGCTTTTCGATCTCGGCCAAAAGACCCATCCAGATCGTCGGAACCCCCCATGCCGACATGATCTTTTCGCGATCCATCAGCGCCCACAGGCTGGCACCATCCAACGCCGCGCCCGGAAACACGATGGATTGTCCGGCCAATGGCGCGGAATAGGGCAGGCCCCAGGCGTTCACATGAAACAGCGGAACAACCGGCAGAACCTTTTCGCCTTCAACAAAGGACGAAGATTGCATGACGATGATCATCAAGGCGTGCAAAACGGTCGAGCGATGCGAATACAGCGCCCCCTTGGGATTGCCCGTGGTGCCAGAGGTATAACAAAGCCCGGCGGCGGTGTTTTCATCAAACTCCGGCCAGTCGATCGTGTCCGGCTGCCCGTCCAGCAATTCTTCGTAACACAAGGCATCAAAGGGCATGTCAGCAGGCATATGGGCCCGGTCGGTCATGATCACATAAGTCATGTCCTTGGGCAGATGATCCTTTACCGCTGCGATCAACGGCACAAAGGTCGTGTCCAGGAACAGCAATTTGTCTTCGGCATGATTGACGATATAGATCAGCTGTTCGGCGGAAAGGCGCGGGTTGATCGTATGGCAAATCGCCCCGATCCCCGAAATCGCATAGTAAAGTTCGAAATGGCGATAGCCGTTCCACGCAAGGGTGGCGACCCGGTCCCCCAGAACGACACCCCGCGCCACAAGGGCATTGGCAAGCTGGCGCGTCCGCGCGGCGGCCTGTGGATAGGTATAGCGGTGCTCATCCCCCTCTGTGCGCACCGAAACAATCTCTCCAAATGGATATTGTTCCGCGCCAAATTCCAAAATATCGCTGATCCGCAGCGGCCGCTGCATCATCATTCCCTTCATGGGATCCTCCCGTTTGTTTGCTTGCCAATCTCTATCGTGATGGCGTGATTTCTGAAAGATATTTCGCACTGCGGGTCACCGGGGTGTTTGCCGCGGCGCAGCATGGCAAGTATCGGGAATTCAACAGCAAAGGCCGCGTTTTGCGCTGGCCTCTCGCGTCGGGAATCCTATGCTTGCGCCAACGTTTGATAGTGAGGGAGAACCACTTATGAAGGCGATCGTGTGCAACGAATTCGGCCCGCTTGACCAACTTGAATACAAAGACCTGCCCGACCCCGTCGCGGGCCCCGGCCAGGTCTTGATCAAAGTCGAGGCATCGGGCGTGAATTACCCCGATGGGCTGATGGTTCAGGGGCTGTACCAAAGCAAACCGGATCGCCCGTTCACGCCCGGATCCGAAGCGGCCGGGGAAATCGTGGCCATCGGCGCTGACGTCACCGACCGCGCGGTTGGACAGCGCGTCGTCGGCTATTCGGCACAATCGGGCTATGCCTCGATGGCCGTTATGCCTGCGGCATCGACATTTCTGTTGCCCGAGGGCGCCGACGCGGCCGAGGCCTGTGCCCTGATCATTGCCTATGGCACCTCACACCACGCATTGAAACAGCGCGCTCAGCTTAAGCCCGGCGAAACCCTTGTGGTGTTCGGCGCGGCCGGGGCAACCGGCGTGGCCGCTGTTCAGATCGGCAAGATCATGGGCGCGACAGTGATCGCGGTCGTGTCGTCCGAGGAAAAGGGCAAGATCGCCAAGGAATGCGGGGCCGATCATGTGATCGGGTATGAGGGGCTAAAAGACAAGGTCAAGGAACTGACCGGGGGCAAGGGCGCGGATGTGTGTTACGACGTGGTCGGTGGCGAAGCGTTTAACGCGGCGTCCCGGTTCATGGCGCGCAACGGGCGTTTGCTGATCATCGGTTTTGCCAGCGGGGACATTCCAAAATTCCCCGTGAACCTCGCCCTGGTCAAGGAATACGCCGTGGTTGGCGTGTTCTGGGGCAATTTCACCCGCGCCCAGCCAAAGGATTATCAGGACAACATGACCGAACTGCTGGATTGGTACGCCAAGGGCACGGTCAAGCCTGTGGTCGCCGGGCGGTTCCCGCTTAAGGATGCTGCGTCGGTGTTGGACAAGGTTCTGAACCGTGGCGGGGTTGGGAAATTTGCGCTTATCCCTGAGTGACGGTGCCCCCTGTCCTGTCCTGTCCTGTCCTGTCCGGGCAGGGCCAGGTCGGGGAAATTTGTTAATTGAAAAGAGGAGGGGGCTGTCTGCCCCCTCTTGCGGCCCGGTGGGCCACAATTCACCCCCGTCAGTATTTAAGGGCCAGAGGAAGAGGCAAGAATGCGCTGCGCTTAATAGCCCACGCGGCTGACGGTGTTGACCAGTTCAACCAGTTTTGGGCCAAGCTCTTCTTCCAGACGTTCCCTGGGCAGGGAATATGAATACCCGCCCAGATTGAAGGCAAGCATCGGCGTATCAGGCTGTTGGGACCGATAAGGCACCGACACGGCGTGGACGTCGCGTTGCCATGCGCCGAAATTGGAATAAAAGCCGCGCGTGCGGATTTGTTCGCGCGCCTCGTCAAGACCATCCAGCAATTCGTTCAGCTTGTCCGCGGGGGTGCGTTCGCGGAGACGGTCGATGATTTCAGTGCGCTCGGCCTCGCTCGTCCCGGCGATATAGGCGCGCCCGATGGCGGAGCGCCCCAGGGAAATGCGGCTTCCGACATCAAGCTGAAGCGAAATGACCCCGGCGGACCGCGCGCAGGCGATATAGGTCATCGACATGTTGTCACGACCCGCCAGGGCCACGAGAATGCCGTCGCCGCATTCATCCGCCAGCTTTTGCATATAGACCTGCGCGGTTTCGCGCACATGCAGCCCGGCAAGGCACGCATAGCCGAGGGACAGAACCGGCACGCCCATCCGGTAGCGGCCCGTGTTGTCGTCATAGACAAGGTATCCCGCGCGCAGCAGCGTGAAGGTCAGCCGGGACACGGTGGAATTGGGAAGGCCCGTGCGTTCGGCCAGATCGGAGTTTCCCAGCCCGGCGCGATCGGCGGGCGAAAACGCACGCAGGATTTCCAATCCACGGTGCAGCGCGGTCACGAACTGGCGATCATTATCGCCTTTGTCGCTCTCTCGGGCGGTTTCCGTCACTCTCTTGCGCAAGGCGCTTACTCCAAATTCCGCAGTGCGGGTTATATGTTCGTCCTAGTGTGCATGGTATACCATCGTCAAGTATTTCCGACCGGCGTGCTCTGGTGCGGATCGGGGCCGCCATTCGGGGTGGGGGGCACAACCGGTGCAGGGTTTGATCGCGCCTCGGCCGCGCTGAGCTCGCGCCACTGGACCTTACCGGCGCCGTTGCGGGGCAGGTCATCCACAAAGACGACGCTGCGGGGGCATTTATAGGCGGCCATCTGTTCGTGGCACCATGCGATCACGGACGACTCGGTCAGAAGGTTTTCCTGTCCAAGATCGCTATCGGCGCGCGCGATCACAAACGCTTTGACGGATTCGCCGCGCCGCGCATCGGGAACACCGATGATGCAGACCTCGGCTATGGCGGGATGGTGATGCATCAGGGCTTCGACCTCGGCGGGCCAAACTTTGAACCCGGATGCGTTGATCATCCGCTTCGCGCGGTCAGTCATATAGAAAAAGCCGGTGCCGTCGTACCGGCCAATGTCGCCTGTCCGCAGGAAACGCTTGCCGTCCAGCGTGACAAAGGCCGCTTCGGTGGCGTTCGGGTTGCGCCAATATCCGGTCATCACCTGCGGGGCGCATGTCACGATTTCACCCGGTTGATCGGGTCCGAGTTCAACACCGGTGTCCACGTCGATGACGCGCGAATCCACGTCAAAAACCGGGATGCCAAGGCATTGTTTGCGCGGCGCATGGTAGGGGTTCAAATGGGTGATGCCGATGCTTTCAGACATTCCATAGCCTTCGATCACCTCAAGCCCGGTAATATCCAATAGGCGTTGCGCCACGGCTTCGGGCATGGCCGCGCCACCCGCCCCGATCATGGTCAGCGAGCTGAGGTCAAAACTGTCGAAATCCGGCGCATTCATGAGGTCGATGATCATGGTCACGATCGACCGAAACATGCTGACGCGAAACCGCGCAATCAGACGGGCGGCAAGATCACGATCCCATCGGGTCATCAGAACGGCGGTGGACCCGACAAGGATCGGGGTGTTCATGCCGTTTTGCATGCCTGTCACGTGGAAATAGGGCAGGACGGACAACAACACCTCATCACCGGTGTAGGGCGACAGGTGTTTATAGCCGTGGAGGACCGTCTGAACCGTGCGATGCGGATGAACGCAGCCCTTGGGATGACCGGTTGTCCCCGAGGTATAGAGTATCACGGCCAAATCATCGGCACCGGCAAGATGGGGCCGCGGAGCATGCCCGCTGGACAGGGCATCATTCCACCTGGTCAGCGCAGAGTGTCCGTTGGGAATGTCCGTTTCCCGCAACCCCGCCAGCGTATCGGGCAGATCGGCGCGCCCTTCTGGTGTCGCCTTGTCCGCATAGGCCGCAGCCAGAATGTGATCCAGATGACCCGTGGTGACCAATGGTTGAATGATGTCGACAAGTTCAGAGCCGATAAGCGCCACCCTTGCTTCGGTGTCACTGGCAAGATGTTCAATCTCGGCGCGGCGATACATCGGGTTTACCGGCACCACGGCGGCATCCGCCCGCAGGATCGCATAATACCCCGCCACCCAATGTACCGAATTCTGCATATACAACAGCACGCGGTCCCCGCGTTTGACACCGTTGGACTGCAACCACCCGGCAATGCGGTCAACTTCGTCCAGCAGCGCGGCATAGGTGATGGTCGTGCCGTAATATATCAGCGCGGGCTTGTCGGGCACGCGTGCGGCGGTATCGAACAGATTCTGCACCAGCGATTGCGCGGGCACGTCGATATGACGTGGCACACCCGGCGGCCAATGCTGAAAATGCAGGTCGGTCATTACACTTTCATACCCGGTAGATTCAGCGACGCGGTGTTGCCACCATCAACAGGCAGGGCCTGACCGGTGATATAGGACGCGTCATCGGACGCCAGAAAGCAGATCGCGGCGGCGATTTCTTCGGGGCGGCCATAGCGGCGCAATTCGCACCGCGAGCCAAGCTTGTGCGCCTTGTCGTTTTCGCGCGCATAATCGAACACGCGCTGCGTCATCCCGGTTTCGATCAGGCCCGGACAAACGGCGTTGACCCGCACGTTGAACCCACCCAGATCACAGGCGGCGGTCTGTGTCAGGCTGATCACCCCGGCCTTGGATGCGGAATAGGCGTTGCCACCCGCACCCGACCGGATGCCCGCCACCGACGCGGTATTGACGATCGCGCCGGATTTTTGGCCCGCCATCACCCGGCCCGCGTGTTTGATGAAATGAGCAACGCCAAACAGGTTCACGCCGAACACGACGTTCCAGTCTTCCATGTCGGTGTCGGTGATCGGCTGATACCCACGTGACACGCCCGCATTATTGGCCACGGCGTCCAGGCGGCCCCATTTGTCCGTCACCGCTTTGACGCAGGCTTCGACCTGGGATTCGTCGCTGACATCGCAGGCAAAAATCATGGTGTCGCCTTGGGGTTGCGCGTCCCTTAACGCCGCTTCGTCCCGGTCAACCAGACAGACCTTTGCGCCTTCGCCTGCCATGCGCGCGGCGGTTGCCCGCCCAATGCCGCTTGCGGCCCCGGTCACAATCGCGACCTTGCCATCGTATCTCATGAAATATCCTCCCAACGGGCAGCGTTGCACAGAACGCCGCACCGATCAATCAATCTGGAATTGGTTTCCGCAATGCGGATATTAGCTGGCCGTGTCCGTCCAGTATTCTTCGCGCAACTCGCGTTTGAGGATCTTGCCGATTTCGGATCTGGGCATGTCATCGCGGAACACAACCTTGCTGATCCGCTGCGTCTTGCCCAATTGCGCGTTTGACCATTCGCGGATCGCTTCGGCATCCGCATCTGCGCGCCTTGGCACAACAAGGGCCAACGGCGTTTCACCCCATTCGCGGCTGGGGACGGCAATGACGGCCACATCGGCCACGTCCTCATGTCGGCGCAACACCTGTTCCAGATCGCTGGCATAGATGTTGAAGCCGCCCGAAATGATCATGTCCTTCTTGCGATCCAGCAGGGTCAGGAACCCGTCTTCGTCCACCCGGCCCATATCGCCGGTGCGGATCCAGACCTTGCCTTCGTCATCGACCCAGGTTGCTTCGGATGTCTTGTCGGGCACCTTGTAATATCCCGGCATCATCGACATGCCACGCCCGACGATTTCACCATATTCGGTGATCGGGATTTCCTTGCCGTCATCGTCGATCATCTTCATTTCGCAGCCAGGGTTCATCTGGCCGACGGTGTCCCATTTGGTCGGGTTTGCGGCGCAATCCAGCGAAAAGGACACGCCGCCTTCGGTCATGCCATAGCTTTCCTTGATGTTACCGGGCCAGCGTTTCATGACCTGTTCGATCAAAACACCGGGCAAGGGGGCCGATGTGGACATTTTGCAGACATATGAACTCAGGTCATAATTGTCGAAATCGGGTTCATCCATCAGGCGCATGTATTGCACTGGCACCAATACCGCGTGGGTCACCCGGTATTTTTCACTTAGCCTTAGGAATTCCTTGGTCTTGAACCGCGACATGATCACGACGGACGCGCCCATTGTTGCGGCCGACAGCGTCGTCACCAAGGTGGTGTTGGAATAAAGCGGTGTGGACATAAGATGAATGGTGTTTGCATCCATCCCGGTTCGGGTTGCGCGCACCATCTGGCGCGACCGGAACCGGTGGTCATGAACGATCCCCTTTGGCGTCCCTGTGGTGCCCGAAGAATAGATCATGTTGAACAAATGATCCGGTTTGACATCCGCCGGGTCCACTGGCGCGGCGTCACCGATCCAGTCGTCGAAATCATCCATGGAAATCACCCGGTCCGCGCCCAAACGCTTGCCGGTTTCAAGGAACTGCGGCGACGCAAACAACATCAACGGGTCAGAGTTTTCGACCATCTTGACCAAAGAATCTTCGGTTGCGGAAAACGGCAGGGGCACCATGCATCCGCCCGCATGCAGCACCGCGAAATACAGCGCAAGATAATCGGGTGAATTTTCCGACAACCCGGCAACCATCACGTCTGGACCAACCCCGTCAGCCTGCAACCGCCCAGCAATCCGCGCGATTTTGTCAGCAAAGAATGCCCAGTCCCAGGCGGTATCGTTTTCTTCGCAGATGACAGCAATTTTCGTGGGATCGATTTTTGCCGCGGTCTGTACCAGCACGCCGAAGTTTGTCAGATCATCGCCATCTGGCGATTTCGGCAGAATTTTGCCCTGATGCGTGCGCACACCGTCTTCCATATATTCGATCCTCCCATGGATGTGATTGATCCGGTGGCCACCTGTACGGCCCCATTTCCGGATCCGACTCTAGCGGCCACAAAGATGAGGTCAATATTCCGCTTATCGGAATACTTTTCCACAGCGTTGACACTTCCCCACGCTCCGTGTCACCTAACCCCAACGTGAGGAGGAAGACAGCGATGTACGATTATTTTCCCATATCTGACAAAGCCAAGCAGATGCGTGAGCAGCTGCTGCGGTTTATGGATGACAACATTTATCCAGCCGAGAAGGTTTACAAGGAACAAGTCGAAGAAGGCGATCGTTGGGACACGCCACCAATCATGGAAGAGCTCAAGGCCAAAGGCAAAGAATCCGGCCTTTGGAATATGTTCCTGCCCCACGACGCTGGCGAATTTAAGGGCGCGGGCCTGTCCAACCTGGAATACGGCACATTGTGCGAAATCATGGGGCGGTCTTCGATCGGGTCCGAACCGTTCAACTGTTCCGCACCTGACACCGGCAACATGGAAACGTTGTTCCTGTTTGCGGACGAAGAAAACAAGAAACGCTGGCTGACGCCGCTGTTGAATGGCGAAATCCGGTCGTGTTTCTCGATGACGGAACCGACTGTTGCCTCTTCGGATGCCACGAATATCGAAACCTCGATCAAACGTGACGGGGATGAATACGTGATCCAAGGCACCAAATGGTGGTCTTCGGGCGCGATGGACAAGCGGTGCAAGATCGCGATCGTCATGGGCAAAACCGACCCGGACGCCCCCAAGCACAAGCAGCAATCAATGATCCTTGTGCCATTCGACACGCCCGGCGTTAAGGTCAAACGCCACCTGTCCGTGATCGGTTATGATCACGCGCCCCACGGCCATGCCGAGGTGCATTACGACAACGTGCGCGTGCCTGCGAACAACCTGATGCTGGGCGAAGGCCGCGGGTTCGAAATTGCCCAGGCCCGTCTTGGGCCGGGACGTATCCACCACGCGATGCGTTCGGTTGGTCAGGCGGAACGCGCCCTGCAACAAATGTGCGAACGCGGCATGGAACGCGAGGCATTCGGCAAAAAGATCGCGGAAATGGGCGTGAACCGTCACTGGATCGCGGAAAGCCGGATGGAAATCGAACAGGCCCGCCTGTTGGTTCTGCACGCCGCCTACATGATGGACACGGTCGGCAACAAGGTCGCGCGCAAGGAAATCGCGATGATCAAAGTTGTTGCCGCCAACATGGTTCAGCGTGTCGTTGACCGCGCCATTCAGGTGCACGGCGCCATGGGCGTTAGCCAAGACAGCACCCTTGCATCGGCTTTTGCCAATGCGCGCACCATGCGTCTGGTTGACGGCCCGGATGAGGTCCACCGCGACACCATCGCCAAGCTTGAACTCAAACAGTATCGGAACTGACCGATGAACCTGTTTGATCTCACAGACAAAGTTGCCATCGTCACGGGGTCGTCCCGTGGCATTGGCCGCGCCATCGCTGTCATGTTTGCACAGGCCGGTGCCAAGGTTGTCGTGTCGTCCCGCAAAATGGAAGCATGCCAGCCCGTCGTAGATGAAATCATCGCCGCCGGCGGTGAGGCGATCGCCGTCCCGGCCCATATCGGCAGCAAGGATGACCTCCAGAACCTTGTCGATCAGACATTGGCGAAATGGGGCAAAGTCGATGTGTTGGTGCCAAATGCGGCGATCAACCCGGTCTATGGCCCGTTGCAGGACATCCCCGACGAAGCCTTTGACAAGATGATGGTCACCAATGTCCGTTCCATGTTGTCCCTGTGCAAAATGGTGCTGCCCGGCATGGCCGAAAACGGCGGTGGGGCGGTTGTCATCATCTCGTCGGTTGCGGCGATCAAAGGGTCAACCACTCTTGGGGCATACGGTGTGACCAAGGCGGCGGATGCGGCTCTTGCGCGGTCTCTTGCCCTGGAATGGGGCCCCAAGAACATTCGCATCAACGCGATTGGTCCCGGCCTGATCAAAACCGATTTCGCCCGCGCCCTATGGGAAGACCCAGAGCGGATGGAGCGGATCAACAACCAAAACCCGCTGCGCCGCATGGGGTCGGTTGAGGAAATCGCGGGCACGGCCCTGTGGTTGGCGACACCATTGTCAGGCAACGTGACCGGCCAGTTGATCATCGCGGACGGCGGCCAGTCGATCGCCTGATCCGCGTTTTGCGAAATTGGAATGGGCGGTGCCAGACGGCGCCGCCCTTTTCGTTGCGCGGTGGGACCCGTCGCTCACAGCGGCCCGGCGTGGTTTGAACCGACCCGCCATGGGTCCGACCATGCGCAGGCCGTTGCCAGCCATAAGCGATGTGCACCGGGCAGAGCGGATAGGGCAGGGCGGGCAGGGCAGGACGGTACAGGGGGCGAACCGCGTTCGTTGAACCGCTGTACCGCCGCCTAACCGCCAAAGACGCGCAGGTCTTCGCCCCAACCCGGATCGCCTTCGCGCATCAACCGCAACAGGGCGGTTTCCATTTCCTGCGCGACAGCAGATGCCCCGGTCAGATCGGTCTGGGCGACCGGGACACGGTCCGGGCTGTGCATGCCATAGACAAAGCTTTCGTCGAACCCATGTGCGGCCCCCAGCCAATCGAATGGCGGTTTGGCCTGCCATGCGAATTCATAGACCCAGGCGCGCCCGCCCCCGGCGCGCTGTGCGGCGGCGTTGGATGCGGTCGCCCGGCGGTAAACGCGTTCGGTAAGGTAATCTTCCTCGCGTTTTTCCCATGTGGCATCGGGCATCTTGGCTGTCCATTCCGCGACGGCGGTGTCGCATCCTTCGGCCCCGTCAAAGCGCGCGACGGTGGTGCGAAACCGTGCCTCGTCCACGTCACCCATCTTGCCCGCCGCATACCACAACCGTGCCTCGTGGCGCGTGCGCCCGATCACCAGCGGAATATCAGCGATTGCGCCGTTGCGCATCGCGTCCTCAGGGTGGCGGGGCAGGGATGTCCCGTCAAGGACAAGCCCAAGGGTGTGCCCGTCCGGCGCGCTGCGTTCGGCCAGGTTGGCCGACACGATCAGCCCGTGCAATCGGTGAATGTCGTCGATGCTCAGCGCCTCAAGCGCGGCCTCGTCGCCCGGTGCGATGCCCGCACGGTTCAGGAAATCATCCGCGATCCCTGCAGCGTTCCCCGCGCTGAGCAAGCGGGTGGCGTATCCGCTCATCAGCCAGCATTTCTGAAAAAGGGATGGCCCGTTGTGCGTGCCAAACAGCGCGGCGGCGGTGAACCCGCCCGATGACATGCCCGCCAACGTGACGTTTTCGGGATCACCGCCGAACGCGGCGACGTTGTCGCGCACCCATTCCAGCGCGGCGGCCAGATCCAGCATCGAACGGTTCGTTTGATCCAACCCCGGAAAGGCATGCGCCAGATGCAGAAACCCCAGCGGGCCGGTGCGCACGTTCGGGCGCACCAACACGCAATCATTGGCCGCGACAAAGGCGCTGCCGTCCAGATGACCCACATTGGCCGATCCGGTTGCGAAACCGCCACCGAACAGATGCACGACAACAGGGCGTTTGGCCCCGTCAGCGGCAGGTGTCCACAGGTTCAGGTTCAGACAATCTTCGCCATAGGTTTGGTCGGCACGATGGATCGACCATGGTGCAACCGGCGGGGGGATCTGAATCGGCGCAGGGCCATAGCGGGTCGCATCCACGCGGCCGCCCTTGGGCAATGGTTCGGGCGGGCGAAACCGCAGCGGCCCCAACGGTGGCGCAGCATAAGGGATACCCAGAAACGCCAGTGCGGTGCCGTCATCCAGGCCCTGATAGGTCGCCTGCGGGGCGGATACTTGTGGCATGGTGCGTCTTTCCTCATCCTCGTGTCGGGGGTGAGGGCGAGGGTAGCCGCGCATTGATCCCGTTGGAAACGAATTCGCGCGACGTTCACAAACGCAAACAGGTCAGGCGCCGCGCACCGTATCAATCATCAGTTGGACATTGCCGGGATCCGCATCCGGTGTGATCCCATGCCCCAGGTTAAAGATGTGCGGTCCGCCCGAAAATGCGCGCAGGATGCGCCGGGTTTCGTCGATCAGATCCTGACCGCCCGTGACCATATGGCCCGGCGCAAGGTTGCCCTGAACACATCCATCAACCTGCACATTGGCCGCCGCCCATTCCGCATCCACGGAATTGTCGATCGCCACGCAATCCGCTCCGGTCGCCTTGGCAAACCCGACATAGTTTTCCCCTGCCTCGCGCGGAAAGGCGATGATCGGCAGGCCGGGATGGCGTGCCTTGAGGGCCGAAATGATCTCGGTCGCGGGTTTCAGGGCATAGGCGTCAAAATCCGCGCCTTTCAGGGAACCGGCCCAGCTGTCGAACAATTTCACACATTCCGCCCCGGCATCGACCTGGGCTGACAGGTATTCGATGGTTGCGGCAGTGATCCGCGCCAGCAATGCCTCAAACAAGGGGCGGTTTTCGGCAATCAGTGCATGTGCAGGCCCTTGATCGGGCGTGCCGCGCCCCGCGATCATATACGTGGCCACGGTCCACGGCGCCCCGGCAAATCCGATCAAAGTGGTTTCGCGCGGCAATTCGCGCGTCAGGATGCGGATGGTTTCGTAAATCGGGTTCAGAACCTCGTGAATGTCTTCGACCGGGCCCAGCTTGTCGAAATCGGCCTGGGTTGTGACGGTCGAAAGCCGCGGCCCTTCGCCGGTCACGAACCACAGATCGGCGCACAGCGCCTGTGGCACCAGCAAAATGTCAGCAAACAGGATCGCCGCATCAAACCCGTAACGGCGAATGGGCTGCAGCGTCACTTCGGCGGCCAATTCCGGGTTGTAACACAGCGACAGGAAATCGCCTGCCTGCGCCCGTGTCGCCTTGTATTCCGGCAGGTACCGCCCGGCCTGACGCATCATCCAGATCGGCGGTGTCGGCAGGCGTTCCCCGGCCAGGGCGCGCAAAAGTGTCTTTTGGCTCATCATCGGCTCCGTTCCTGAATGTTCACAGGTCGCCGGGGCGCGACGCGATGTCAAGGCGCGCACGACTTGTCAGGACAATGCGCCGCGATTATGCCTGCGCCCTATGACACTTGATATGCCCTCTCCTTCCGTTCCTTTGCGCATCGGCACCCGTGGTTCCCCGCTGGCGCTTGCACAGGCCCATGAAACCCGTGACCGGCTGATGCGGGCCTTTGATTTGCCCATAGAAGCCTTTGAAATCAGTGTGATCCAAACCACCGGCGACCGGGTGCAGGATCGCGCTTTGCGCGAAATCGGCGGCAAGGGCCTGTTCACCCGCGAGATCGAGCAAGAGCTTTTGTTGAACGGTATCGATATCGCGGTGCATTCGATGAAGGACATGCCTGTGGTCCAGCCGCAGGATTTGATTCTGGATTGTTACCTGCCACGCGAAGATGTGCGCGATGCCTTTGTGTCGTTTCATGGCGGCGGTATTGACGGCATTCCCTCAGGCGCGATGGTCGGGACATCGTCATTGCGGCGGGCCGCACAATTGCGCCAGCGCCGCCCCGATGTTGAAATTGTTGAATTTCGCGGCAACGTGCAGACCCGTCTGCGTAAACTGAACGACGGCGTGGCCCATTGCACCTTTCTTGCCATGGCCGGGCTGAACCGGCTGGGGCGCAGTGACGTGCCAGCCCAGCCGATTGAACCCGACGATATGCTGCCAGCGGTTGCCCAGGGCGCCATCGGTATTGAACGCCGCGTTGATGACACCCGCGTGGCGGCCCTGCTTGACGCGATCCATGATGGCCCAACGGCCGATCGCCTTGCCGCGGAACGGGCATTTCTGACGGAACTGGACGGGTCCTGTGAAACGCCGATCGCGGGCTTGGCCACTGTTCAGAATGGCACTTTGCGCCTTAGGGGGCAGGTTTTGCGCCCAGACGGGTCTGAAGTTTTGAATGAGGACCGCAGCGCCCCTGTCGAAGACGGGGCCGAGTTGGGCCGTGCCATGGCGCGTGATCTGTTGGCCCAGGCAGGCGAGGGGTTTTTCGACTGGCGGTAAGCCGGCGGGCCACCTGTGACGGGGTCCGGTCCCGTGTCAGGGGTCTGTCAGATCGCCCCGGCACCTTATGCGGCGCGGTTTGACCCTGACCCGCCTTTTTCCGCGCCCCCCTGTGAGGCATCCAAAGGATCAGGGCCGAATGCGTCGATGAGTTTGCGAAGGGCGCGGCGGGCCTGTCGCATCGTCAGCATGGGCGCCGCCGGACGGGCATTCGCGCCCATGATACGATAGACGGATTGCTGCGCGGTTTTGGGCAGGGTGCCAAAGGCCATCGGGCCGGGCCAAAAGCTTTCGCAGATCATGTCTTCGGCAAGGATCAGGTTGTGCCGATCCATGACGATATGAAAATACGTCATCGCAATCGGACGTTTCAACAGGCCAACCCGCGGCAAAAGGGTCAGGGCCCGTGCCGGGGCCAGGGCCTTGAATTCCGGGATATATATCCGGTGTTGCGGCGACAGGATCAGATCGCGCGATGGCCCGAGATCACCCATGGACCCACCCCGCAGCCGCACCGGCATTTCGCGGTAGGTTTCCGGCACCTTGACGGTTTGGGACAACACCAGACGTATCGGGGCCGTGCCCCCGGTGGCCAGACACACTGAATCACCGGGGCGCAAGTCTTCGACGGCGACCGGGCCGCGATCTGTGGCAATGCGCGTGTTGGCGGCAAAACATGCGGGGGTGGCCGTGCTGTAGGAATGCACGCCCGAGGTTCCGTCGCCCCGCCCGACAACGGTCAGCGGTTCACCGAACGGCGGCACATCGCCCTGAATGACAAAGCCGCGTATGTCATAGGCATCTGCGTCCACGGAAATGAATTGCAGAGTGTAGGGATTGCCAAGCGAATCTTCGACGACGATTTCGTATTCGGATTCGATGGCGGTGCCGTCAGGGAAAAACACCCCGTTTATCGTGGCGCCGCCGTTCAGAACCTGGGTGCCGTCATCGTCATCGAAAAAGGTGTTTGTGTTGTCTTCGACGGATAGGATCTGGGCGACGGCCGAGGGATTGATCGTAACCGTGCTGACGCCCATGTCGAATTGATACCCGCCATTGTCGCTGAACCCGTCGGGGTCATCGGTGGTTATCCAGCTCAGGTCAAAGACCGGAAGGTCAAAAAGGGCCATTGTGTTGGCCTTCCTCTCTGCTACGCAGTCGGGATATACGTTCCCAAGCATTTCCATTGGGTTACGTTTTGGTCCCGTTCGGAAAATATTTGCCAAATTGCGTGGATTTCGGGCGGTTTGATGGGGTTGACGCCGATGGTCGTCAGTCCGGTGATCGCCATGCCCTAGCCCCTGACAGGAAACCGTGGAATAAGCGGCGCAAGAGTCCCTAGCCTGCGAGAAAAGCCATGCCAGCCATCGCCCCAGATCATATTCCCGCCCGCCTTTATCCTGTGATCGAAGCGCTTTGTGCCACGGGCATCGGTGTTGCGAACACGATCGCGCGCGGCCCGTTGGGGCAATCCCTGGCCGAAGGTGTCGGGGAAAACACGGGCGGCGATCAGCAAAAGGCGCTGGATGTGATCGCGGACGAAGCGTTTGAGAAAGCTTTGGGACCGGCGGGGGTGAAATATTATGCCAGCGAAGAACAAGAAGGCGTTCTGACCCTGGGCGATGGCGAATTCGCCCTGGCCATCGATCCGCTGGACGGGTCGTCGAACATTGATGTGAATGTGTCCATCGGCGCGATCTTTTCGATCTTTGATGCCAAGGACGGTGCCGAGGAAAGCTTTCTGCGCCCGGCCAATGAACAAATCGCCGCGGGGTATATCATCTTTGGTCCGCAAACCGGCATGGCGATCAGTTTTGGCGATGGCACGCTGATGTATGTGATGGACCCTGCGACTAAGGTTTTCGAACTGGTCGAAGAGCGGATGCAAATTCCGCCTGCGGCCAAGGAATATTCGATCAACGCAGGATATCGACGCCATTGGCCGACATGGGTCAAAACCTTTGTCGAAGAATGTGAGGCCGGACAGGATGGCCCGCGTGGCAAGGATTATTCGTTCCGCTGGGTGGCCTCACTTGTCGCTGAAACCCACCGGATCCTGACGCGGGGCGGCACCTTTCTATACACCGGCGATGCGCGCCCGGCCTATGCCAAGGGGCGATTGCGGTTCGTTTACGAAGTCGCGCCGATGGCGATGCTGATCGAACAGGCCGGGGGGCTGGCGACCGATGGCAAGACGCCGATCCTGTCGCTGACGGCTGAGTCCCTGCATGGCAAGACGCCGTTTGTGTTCGGCTGTCGTGAGGAAGTGGAACGCGTGGGCGAATTGCACGGTTGACGGCGTGGTGTGTGGCGGCCCAAAGGGGGGCTGTCTGCCCCCCTCCGCCCGTTCCGGGCGCCCCCCGACAGTATTTTCGGCCAGAGGAAGCAGGCGGCCCGATACGGGCAGGTTTGGAGAGATGAGATGGGTTTTGAGCGCAAGGTAAAGATCGCACCGTCAATCCTGTCGGCGGATTTCGCTGATTTTGGGCGCGAGATTCAGGCGATTGAGTCCGAGGGTGCGGATTGGGTGCATGTGGACGTGATGGATGGGCATTTCGTGCCGAACCTGACGTTTGGGCCACCTGCGGTGAAGGCGTTCCGCCCCCATGTGAAAACCGTGATGGATGTGCATCTGATGATCGCGCCGGTGGACCCTTTTATTGACGCCTATGCCGACGCCGGGGCCGATATCCTGACGGCCCATGTTGAGGCCGGTCCGCATATTCACCGCACGCTTCAGGCAATTCGGGGCGCGGGGATGAAGGCAGGGGTCGCGTTGAACCCCGGCACGCCTGTGGAGGCGGTGGCGCATGTGTTGGAACTGTGTGATCTGGTGTGCGTGATGACGGTGAATCCCGGTTTCGGTGGGCAAAGTTTCATCGACATGACCGCAAAGGTGCGCATGCTGCGCCAGATGATCGGTGATCGCCCTGTCCATATCGAGATTGATGGCGGTGTGACACCTGAGACAGCGCCATTGGTTGTTGCGGCGGGGGCCGATGTTCTTGTGGCCGGTTCGGCCGTGTTCAAGGGCGGGTCGGTGGCGACACCCGGCGTGTATGGGGACAATATCCGTGCGATCCGGGTGGCCTGTGACACGTTGGTTTGAAGTGGCTGCGGATATGTTGATTGACGAGGATCAACGGGGGCTCTGCCCCCGCACCCCCGCAGTATTTTGAGCCAGAGGAAGACAGGCGCGCGGTGCGTTGGCGCGGTTGGCCGATTTTGGGTTGCTTAGCAATTGGGGATGTTGACGGCGAGCCCGCCGAGCGCGGTTTCCTTGTATTTTTCGTGCATGTCCGCGCCGACCTGGCGCATCGTTTCGATCGCCGCGTCGAGGGGGACAAAATGCTGGCCATCCCCGCGCAGCGCGAGGGATGCGGCGGATATGGCCTTGATCGCGCCGAGGCCGTTGCGTTCGATGCAGGGCACCTGAACCAGGCCTTTGACCGGATCGCAGGTCATGCCGAGGTGATGTTCCAGAGCGATTTCCGCGGCGTTTTCGATTTGTGCTGGGCTTCCTCTCAGAACCGCACAGAGACCGGCGGCGGCCATGGCGGCGGCGCTGCCGACTTCGGCCTGGCATCCTGCCTCGGCGCCGGAGATGGAGGCGTTGTATTTCACCAGACCGCCGATGGCGGCGGCGGTAAGGAAGAAGTCAGGCAGTTTGGCTTCGCTTGCCCCGGGGACATGGGACAGCCAGTATTTGATCACGGCAGGCACGACGCCGGCGGCGCCATTTGTCGGCGCGGTGACGACCTGTCCGCCGATGGCGTTTTCTTCGTTCACCGCCATCGCATAGGCGCAGACCCAATCGTTGATCACATGGGGGGCGGCAAGGTTGGTGCCCCGTTCGGCCAAAAGCGAATCGTGAATTGATTTGGCGCGCCGCCGCACCCCGAGGCCACCGGGCAGGATGCCGTCATTGGCCAGCCCGCGGGTGATGCAGGCGTCCATGACACCCCAGATGCGCGCGATCCCGGCGGAAAGGGGCGGCGAGTTACGCGCGGCTTCGTTCGCGGCCTTCATCGCGGCGATGCCAAGCCCCGAGGTTTCGGCCATCGCCAGCATTTCGGCGGCGGTTTTGAACGGATAGGGGACAGGCGCGCCTTGATCGTTGGCTTTGCCCGCCGCAAGTTCCGTGTCTGTCATCACAAACCCACCGCCGATCGAATAGTACATGCGTTGAAGGATGACATCCCCCTGGGCGTCCGTGGCTGAAAGCGTCAAACCGTTGGCGTGTCCCGGCAGGGGGGGGCCATAGTCAAAAGCGAGATCGGCGTTCGGATCAAAGGCCAGCGGGGGCAGGTTGGCGGGCGTCAGCCGTTTGTCGGTTTGCACCGCGTTCAGAACGTCGGACGCTTTATCCGCATCGTAGTTTTCGACGGACAGGCCGGCGAGGCCGAGTATCACAGCGCGGTCCGTGGCGTGGCCAACCCCGGTGAACGCCAAAGAGCCATGCAGCGACGCGCGCAGCCCGTGGGCCTGGAACGGTGCCGCGCGCAATTCTTCAAGGAACCGGCCAGCGGCGACCATGGGACCCATCGTGTGCGATGACGACGGGCCAATCCCGATTTTGAACATATCGAATACGGAAAGGAACACGGCAAAATCCAAAGGCGGGGCAGAGTGTGACGACTGGAGCGCAAATGGCGGCCAATGTCCGATTGGTTCGCGACACAATTCAACCCAGTGGCGGCGTCCTGCCCCCGGGTGCCGAGAAATTCGCGGAAATGGCCCGATGGCGCCAATGCATTAACGGACAGTTAGGCATGTGACCGTAGCCTTGTCGATGACAGCCAATTTCCCCGCCAGAGGAGCAAGAAGATGGACGATCAAATCCCCGCACATCCCGCCCCAACGTCGGCGCGTCCGCTTTTGGGATTGACCGTCTTGGTGGTCGAAGACAGCCGCTTTGCGTCTGAGGCGCTGCGGATGCTGTGCCTGCGCTCGGGGGCGCGCATTCGCCGTGCGGATTGCCTGAAATCAGGGCGGCGGCATCTTCAGGTCTATTGCCCATCCGTGGTGATCGTTGACCTTGGCCTGCCTGACGGGTCCGGCGCAGACCTGATCGCTGAACTGAGCAATGCGACCCCCCGCGTCGATGTCCTTTTGGGGTTGAGCGGTGATGACACGGGACAAGACATCGCACTTGCCGCCGGCGCGGATGGGTTCCTGTCCAAGCCGCTGGAAAGCATCGCATATTTTCAGAACGAAATCCTGAAACATCTGCCTGCGGACCGCCAACCGACAGGGCCGCGAAAGCTGACCGCCGAGGTTGTCGTGCCCGATAAGATGGCGTTCCGCGATGACATGGTTCACCTGGCCGAGGTGATGAGCGACCCACAGGATGAGGCCAACCTGGATTACGTTGCACAGTTCCTAATCGGGGTTGCCCGCAGCGCGCATGATTCCGACCTTACGGACGCTGCCGGCGCCTTGGCCACGGCCCGAAGAGAGGGGCGCGCCACGAGATCAGATGTCGCGCGGATCGCCGGCCTTGTCCAGGAACGGTTGGCGGCACCATCTGTCATCTAGGGTAGGGGCGCGGCACCAGGTCAGCCTGGGCCATTTGCGGCGTATTGCAGGGCGGGGGCAAATGGCCTGATTTGCGGGCATGAAACGCGGCGCGGGGCCGGATATTCCGGGCAGAACGCGGCGCTACATTTGATGCGCGGGGGTGGAACGACGTGTGGCTGCAAGCGCACGCATCTTTGGTGTCGTCAAGGCCGCGACACCGATGGGTCACACCGCGCCGATTCCGGCGCGGGACTGTTCGCTGGCATGATTGGCCCGACGGCGCGCATCGGTGCCTTTATGTTCGTGGCAGTAATTCTGCTGCCATTGCCTGAATCTGTGTGCTGACAAAGGCATCAAAGGCGGCGTTTGGTTGACGCGCCCGCAACGTGTCGGCCATCGGATCGGCGGCGCGATGGTCCGACTGCGACAGCGTTTCGATCACGGCATGCCCGCAAAACGGCACATATGCCTCGGAATAGCCGCCCTCGTGCACCATGACGAGGCGCCCGTCACACAAGGAATCGGCGGCGCGCATCATCCGACCGGTCATTTCCGCGTAGGTTTCCGCGGTGCACAGCATCCGCGCCAGCGGATCAAAGGCACAGGCGTCAAAGCCACAGGCAATCACAATAAGGTCGGGTTGATACGCGCTCAGCGCGGGCAGAACGATCTGGTCAATCGCCTCAAGATATCCGACATGCCCGACACCCGGCGGCAATGGCACGTTGAGGTTATAACCCGCGCCCTTGCCGCGCCCGCGATCCGCCACATCGCCCGTGTCCAAGGGATAGTTCTTTTCCTGATGGAGCGAGATGGTCAGAACATCGTCGCGATCATAGAAAATCGCTTCGGTTCCATTGCCGTGGTGAACATCCCAATCGACAACGGCCACGCGATGTGCCTGACCTTTGGCCTTGGCCGCCTCAATCCCTATGGCGATATTGGCCATCAGACAAAATCCGTTGGGCCAATCCGGCAGGCAATGGTGACCCGGCGGGCGCGACAGGGCATAGGCGTTTTGCAATTCGCCCGACATGACCGCATCAATCGCGCCAACCGTCAGCCCCGCGGACAACGCTGCGATCTCGTACCCGCCTTGGGCAAAGGGGGTGCGCAGGCCCAATTCGCCCCCACCCGCGTCTGACATGGATTTGAATTCATCCAGATATGCGGCGGGATGCACCAATTCCAGAATCTCGCGCGGTGCCTCGGGCGCTGTTCTGCAATCCAGATCCCCCATCAATCCGGTGACATCCATCAGGTTCTTGAGCCGTCGCTTGGTTTCCGGGCTTTCAGGTAGGCCGCCTGCCGCCAATGGTTGCACCAGCCCGCCAAGCGGCAGGGTCAGCGCATAATTGCCCCCGGCGTGCCAGAAACAGCGTTCATCCCAATAGAAACCCGTCGCCATGCCGTGACCTTTCCTTGTCGCATTGTTGGTGACAGACAGGACCGTACCACGATGACAAAGGCAAGCCCGGAGGCGACAATGACCAAACCGCGCGACAGGATCGACCTATCCGATTTGGCCGTGGCGGGCGCGGAAATCGCGGTGCGCGTCACCGCGGGGGCTGGACGCAACACGGTCACGCGAAATGGCGCGACAATCGCGGTTTTCGTGACAGCGGCCCCAGAAAACGGCAAGGCGAACACAGCTGTTCAGGCCCTTCTGGCAAAGGCACTTGGCATTGCCAAAACCCGTTTGGTTTTGATCCGTGGGCAAACCGCGCGGGACAAAACGTTTCGCGTGGACATCGCTTAGGGGGGACTTCGGTACGTCACCCCCGTTAGACCCGCATCACTGCGGGATGCCCCGGCTTAATCCAGCGTTTCAGGTTTTCCCGAGGATTTTGGCGGAAAGGCATAGCTGCCTTCGGGCAGGTTCAGCGCCGCGGCGAGGTCGCGCAATTGCGCCATAGACATCGTCACGCGCACAACGTCATCCCTGCGCGGGTCGAATTGTTCGACGGTCACGCATTCGGCAAAGGCGTTGACCGCGACATCCTCTTGCAGGGGGGCGTTTCCGTCATCAACCAGTGTTATGACGGTGCAGTCAAATTCGTGTTCGATTGTAAACATGACCGCATCTGACAGGATCAAGCAGACCCTTGGCAAGGGGGCACCTGTGATGAATGGCGCACCTGGCTGTTCGTTTGACCCCACAATTGCGTGTGTCCGGCGGTACCTGTCTGGCAACATGTGATTGTTCTGATATTAGATGGGTGTCGATTAACGGAGCGGCACATGCGTGGAATGATGGCAATATCGGTCCTTGTGGCGATGGTCCTGTCCGGGTGCGACGCGCCGCAAAGCACAAGCCGGCAACCGTCAAACGCCAAACCAAGTGAAACGCTCAACGCTTTGTCCAAAACCGAAACCGGGTCCGAGGAATGGGCGCGCGCGGTGGCGCAGCGTTTTGTCAATGTTGTCAAAACGGTCGAACCGGTGGCCGAACGGGAATGCCGCAATCGATCGCCAAGGTCCAATTGCGATTACCTGATCGTTGTCGATGATCGGCGTGGGCGCGGGCCAAACGCCTTTCAAACGATCAACGAGGACGGCCGCCCGGTCATCGCCTTTACGCTGGCCCTGATCGCCGAGGTGCGCAACGCGGATGAATTGGCCTTTGTGATGAGCCACGAGGCGGCCCATCACATCAAGAATCATATCGGTCGCCAACAGGTCATCGGCAAAACCAGCGCGGACACTTTCGGTGCGCTGGCGGCGAGCATTGGTGCAGATGCCGAAGCGATCAGAACGGCGTCACAGATCGGGTCCATCATCGGCGGGCGGGCCTATTCCAAGAAGTTTGAGCTTGAGGCCGACTATCTTGGGGCGCAAATCGCCCGCGCTGCGGGGTTTGATGCGCTTAACGGTGCCGCTTATTTCACCCGGATCCCTGACCCCGGTGACCAATTCCTTGGGACACATCCACCCAACGCCAACCGTATGCAAACCGTGCGCCGTGCGCTTGGCAAACGATAATTTCGCGGACGGCCCTTGTTGATCGAAATCAAGGTCATCACCCGTACAGCACGTTAGAAAACGCGCATTCGAACGGGAGGGACGGTATGAAACCGCTCGGTGACGTGAAACGGCATTTCTGGTTGGTAAAGCGCATGGCCAAGGCCAATGGCGTCGATGTCAACGCAGCTGTTCGGTCCGGCCAATTAAGCGAAAGCGATTGGGCCGACGTTGTCACCCGTTGTCGCACCTGTTCCCACCCTGACACCTGCGAATACCGGCTGGCCGAAGGCGAACTGGCACAGGATCATGCGCCGCGCATTCCTGATTTTTGCGAAAACCGCGATCTGTTCAGATCGCTTTCCCTGCAACCGGCTGAATGAGGCAAACGATGGGTTTCCTGAAAAAAATGGATCGCGCTGGTGGTCTTTTCAACGGCATGGCCGACCGCGTCGGTGCGGACATAGAAGCCAAGATCATCGCGGATCCTGAACGCGCCGTGGCGTATCGTTCCGCGATCTTGCGTTGTGCCAATTGTGCCGAACCAGATTCATGTGAAGGGTGGCAAGCAGAACACGAACGCGCGGATCACGCCCCGTCATACTGCCGCAATCAAGACGCGCTAAAGGCGATGCGCGACATCTAAGAGGTTTGCTTTATCACCTTGGCGTGGCGCGCGGCTGGGGAGCCCACGCGCCGAGAGGGACGCCGGTGGTGCGAGCAAAATGCGCCGACGCAGGGAATGCTCTGCGTCGGCGCACATATTTTCAAGACCGGGTTTGCCCCGGTTTGCGCCGATTTGCGCAAGACCAATCGCGGTTAGATTGGCCCAATTCGGCCCAATACGGCCCCGATTTTAGGCCGCCAAAGCCGCGCGCGTTTTGCCGATGGCCAGCGCGGCCTTGGCCGCCTCCTGGCCCTTGGTGACAAAGTGTTCGCGGTACACGGCGTTGTGGTGATCGGTTTCCTGATACTGATGCGGTGTCAGGGACACGGACAATACCGGAACGCCGGTATCAAGACCCGCGCGCATCAATCCATCAACAACGGCCTGCGCCACGAAATCATGCCGATAGATGCCGCCATCGACAACAAAGGCTGCGGCGGCAATTGCACCATAGCGGCCGGACGCGGCCAAATCGCGTGCCAGCAGCGGCATTTCGAATGCGCCGGGCACGTCGTAAACATCGACCTGGTCGCGGGGAATAACCTGACAGAATCCGACAAGCGCCTGATCGACGATATCGGAATGCCAATTGGCTTTTACGAAAGCATATCGGGTGTGTGTCATAAGTGATCTCCTTTGCGTAACTGACACGTCACCCAAGGCGATCACGGGCCACCACGGGCTTTCACCCGTGCGGCTCGTTCTCTTCCATCCGGACTATGACCGTCGGCTCAGGCATCTCACCTGATCTGCTGACCCTTTTTTCAAAGGCGCTCGCGGGCTTATGGGTCATGCCCACATACCGCCGGTGGGGAATTTCGCCCCGCCCTGAGAACAAAGCGACCCTATGACGGGCGGTTGCGAGAGGCAAGAGGGGGGGCAATGGGCCGGGCCGGGCCGTCCGCTTGCGGCGCTGTGCCCCCGCATGCGGACGCGTTTGACCGATGTTCACATCATCGAAGAAACCCGTTGACTTAAACCAAGGTTCAAGAGCTATCCGATCTGTCATCTGATGAATCCGGGAG
Source organism: Pseudooceanicola sp. (assembly GCA_050633485.1). Classification (GTDB taxonomy): domain Bacteria; phylum Pseudomonadota; class Alphaproteobacteria; order Rhodobacterales; family Rhodobacteraceae; genus Pseudooceanicola. The sequence continues at coordinate 87,563 of JBOEGP010000014.1, read as the reverse complement.
ACAATTCATGAATGACTTAACCTTTTCCAACGCGCCCACATGCACATTCACACCGCCCGCTCAACCCGCCGAGGTCAGGCGGATCAAAGCCGACCTTGCGCCGCTTGTCTTGACCCGGACCCGCCTTGAAGACGGCGCGCGCCTGACATTTGCCGCGGCACCGGGCATGCGCCAAAAGGTTGACTTGCTTCTGGCGCTGGACACGGGCGTTTGCGCAGATTTCGACACACAGGTCGAGAACGACGACCGAATGGTCACTTTGACCCTGCGCAGTCAGGGCAAGGGTGTTGCGCTTGCGCAGAATTACTTGAACGACACCGCATCAGCCACATCTGTCAAAACGGCCCAACGCCATTGGAAATGGGTCGCGGTGGCCGGGGCGTGCGGGTTGGCATGTTCAGCGCCGATATTGTTGGGCTCTGTGGGTCTGGGCGCTGCGGGGGTAGGTATGGGTGCCTTGGGCATTGAATTGGGGGTGCTTGGGGTGGTCGCAATCACGACGCTTGCCTATGTCATGTATAAGAGGCGACATCGTCGCAGCAAAAAAGGGGCGGAAAATGCAGATCGGTGCGGTTGCTGAAGCTGTCGGAATGTCATCTTCGGCCATCCGGTATTATGAACGCCGGGGGCTGATCCGTCCGGTTGGCCGGGTCTCTGGCCGCCGTGAATTCGATGCCAAGACGATCCTGACGCTGCGTTTTCTCAAACTTGCCCAGACGGCCGGTTTCACGCTGGCCGAAACACGGCATCTGTTGGAAATGGGGTTCGGCGCTGTCCGACCCCAGGCCGACTGGCTTTCGTTCCTGTGCGAAAAACGGTCAGCGCTGCGTGCGCAGATCGAAGAGGCGCGGCGCATGGACATGCTATTGGCAAAGTTGGAAAGCTGTGACTGCGGCAGCCTAGAGGATTGCATGACAGAGCCGAGCGAAACGTCCCGATCCGGCGGGTGCACATGATCACCAACCTCGGCCTGATTGCCGTGATCATCATGGTTGGCGCCTATGCGCTTGAGGCGCGCCATCCCTTCTTTGTTCTGATTTTTGCCTTTGGTTGTGCATTGGCGGCGGCATATGCGTGGCTGATCGGATCGATGCCTTTTGTCTTTGCCGAAGGGATTTGGGCGCTGATTGCCCTATGGCGCTGGCATAAGGCACGTTAAACGACCGGGCGCGCCGTCGGGACACAACTCAGGAAACAATACTGAAGCCGAGGGGCGCAATTTCGCGGCCAAGGTCGAAAGAATGTGGTTTCACGCACCGGCCCGGTGGCGGGCAATGCGCCGGTGGCACGCGACGACCAAAAGGTCAGACCAAGCGGCCCCACAGATCGTATTCTCCGGCCTCGTCCACTTCGACGGTGACAATGTCGCCCGGCGAAAGGGTTTCGAACCCTTCGTCGATAAACAGGTTGCCGTCGATTTCCGGCGCGTCCGCCTTTGTGCGGCAGGTGGCGGCGTCTGCGTCCACCTCGTCCACGATCACCTCGATCCGGGTGCCGACCTTGGCCGCCAGTTTCGCCTCGGAAATCGCTTGGGCCTTTTCCATAAAACGGTTCCAGCGGTCCTGCTTGATGTCATCGGGCACGTGATCAGGCAGCGTGTTTGACCGTGCCCCGTCGACGTTTTCGTATTGAAAACACCCGACACGATCCAATTGTGCCTCGTCCATCCAATCCAGCAGCGTTTGGAATTCATCCTCAGTTTCGCCGGGATAGCCGACGATAAAGGTGGATCGCAGGGTGATGTCGGGGCAGTCACGCCGCCATGCCGCGATTTCATCCAGTGTTTTGGCCGCCGCCGCCGGGCGGGCCATGCGGCGCAACACGTCCGGGTGGGCATGCTGAAACGGAATATCCAGGTACGGCAGAACCAGACCTTCGGCCATCAACGGGATCAGGTTGCGCACATGCGGATAGGGATAGACGTAATGCAACCGCACCCACGCGCCCAACCCGCCCAGATCGCGGGCAAGGTCGGTGATATGCGCGCGGTGGTCACGCTCTGTCGCGTGTTTGATATCAACGCCATAGGCCGACGTGTCCTGCGATATCACCAGCAGTTCCCTGACCCCGGCGGCAACCAGCTTTTCCGCCTCGCGCATGACGGCATGGGCGGGGCGTGATTGCAGGCGGCCGCGCATATCGGGGATGATGCAGAATTTGCACTTGTGATTGCAGCCCTCGGAAATCTTGAGATAGCTGTAATGGCGTGGGGTCAACGTGACGCCCGACGCGGGCAACAAATCCACAAATGGGTCAGGGGACGGCGGTACGGCGGTGTGAACCGCATCCAGCACCTGTTCATATTGATGCGGGCCGGTGACCGCCAAAACCTTGGGATGCGCGCCAGTGATGAATTCAGGTTCCGCACCCAGACAGCCGGTCACAATCACCCGGCCATTGGCGCTTAACGCCTCACCGATGGCATCCAGGCTTTCTGCCTTGGCACTGTCAAGGAACCCGCAGGTGTTCACGATCACCGCGTCCGCACCGGAATAATCGGGCGAAATCGCGTATCCTTCGGCGCGCAGACGTGTCAGGATCCGTTCACTGTCAACCAAAGCCTTGGGACAGCCAAGCGACACCATCCCGATGGCGGGCTGGCCGGGGCGGCGGGTGTCGCCCATGCGCGGGGCAGGGGCGATATCAGGGCGCAGGTTCGGCGGGTTCTGGGACATGCCCGGCCTATAACCTGAAAAGCACCGGACGCAAACGCCCGGTGACGTGTTCAGGGATCAGCGGCGGCGATCGCGACGCGACGACATTGGCTGGAACGCCACGCCGACATGTGCCTCGCAATAGGGTTTTCCACCTTGAACCGGCAGGCCACAAAACCAGAAATCTTCTGTCGCGGGGTCACCGACGGGCCATTTGCAGGTGCGTTCGGTCAATTCCATCAGCGACAGCCGTTTGGCTTTTTTCTCGATGGCGCTGACTTTGGCCAATGCCTCGGGGCTGATTTCGTTGGCGGATGGCTGGGGCGGCAATGGTTGCCCCGCCGGGATAATCGCCTTGCGGGCCGGGGACGGTGACGGTGCCGCCGGTGCAGGTGTTTCCGCAGGTTTCGGTGCCGGGGTTTCCCGTTTGGCCTGTTTTGGCGCGGCCTTTGCCTTGTCATCGGTTTTGGTTGCCGATGCGCCTGACGACGCGGAACCGCCGCCCGACCGGTTGGACAGGCCAAGGCGGTGCACCTTGCCGATTACAGCGTTGCGGGTGACCCCGCCCAGTTCCTTGGCGATCTGCGACGCGGACTGTCCTTCGCCCCACATCTTCTTCAAGGTTTCGACCCGTTCATCGGTCCACGACATGGCATTTCCTGACATCAATAAGGCGGCACCCGTTGGCCCGCCCCGAAATTCTGTGAGCGCCCTATTCTAGGCAGGACGCCGCCGGACACAAGGACATGATTCGCCGCGCGCGGGAAATGGCTTGTTTCCGTTGCACGAAATGCAGTCGATCCTGCGATGTTCGCCGCCCGGATGGCCATGTGAAAACACACGCGCCTCTCTCGCCAAGCGCAGGACTTGGGCGTATGGGAAGTATATGAAAACGCCGACTCGCCTTGAGGATTCCGCTGCTTTGCCTTTGTGGCGACGGCCGATAACCCTGCTTTTCCTGATGGCCGCCGCCATGCCGGTGGCCTTTGCCACGTGGTCGGCATTGCTGAACAACTTTGTAATCGAGGTTGCCAATTTCGACGGTTCCGACATCGGGTGGTTGCACACGGTGCGCGAAATCCCCGGATTTCTGGCGATAGGCGTCATCGCGATCATCATTTTTGTGCGCGAACAGGTGCTTGGCCTTGTGTCGTTGCTTGCTCTTGGGCTGGCCACGGCTGTCACGGCATGGTTCCCCACGATGGGGGGCATCCTGACGATCACGCTGCTCAGCTCGATCGGGTTTCACTACTATGAAACCGTGAATCAATCCCTTCAGCTGCAATGGATGACCAAGGAAGAAGCCCCGCGCAAACTGGGCCTGTTGATCGCCACCGGCGCGGGAGCAACCCTTGGGTCCTATGGGTTGATCGTTCTTCTGTGGGAACCGTTGGGCCTGACTTATAACATCGTCTATATGCTGGCGGGCGGGTTCACGGCCTGTGTCGCGGTATTTGCCTTTCTGGCCTATCCGCAATTCGAATCGCCCAACCCGCAGGTGAAAAAATTCATTCTGCGCCGCCGCTACTGGCTTTATTACCTGATGCAGTTCATGGCCGGTGCGCGGCGGCAGATCTTTGTGGTTTTCGCCGGCTTCATGATGGTCGAACGCTTTGGCTATGATGTGCACGAGGTCACGACACTGTTCCTTGTGACCCTCACACTCAGCCTTGTTACCGGCCCGCTGATCGGGCGTGCCGTTTCACGGTTCGGGGAACAGCGAACGCTGATTGTTGAATACATCGGGCTGATCATTGTCTTTTCCCTGTATGGCGGGGTCTATTTCTTTGGCTGGGGGGTTGCTCTGGCGTCGGCATTGTATGTGGTGGACAACCTGCTGTTCGCCATGGCGATGGCGTTGAAAACCTATTTCCAAAAGATTGCTGATCCGGGTGATATCGCCCCAACCGCCGCCGTGGCCTTTACGATCAACCATATCGCCGCCGTCTTTTTGCCCGCGGCACTTGGGTATCTCTGGTTGCAATCGCCGGCGGCGGTTTTCATCTTTGCCGCGTGCATGGCCGCTGGATCACTGTCGCTGGCGCTGCTGATCCCGCGCCATCCCGAACCTGGAAATGAAACGCGATTGTTGCGTTTCAACTCGGCAGCCCTTGCCAAGTGATCCTCTGTCCGGGTCGCCTCAGCGCCCATCCCCCCAAGCCCGGTTTCTGACCGGGTCGACGATGCGCCACGTGGTGGTGATGTCAATTGCCGGATCGCTTGGCCTGTCGTTCCTGTTTCTCATTGATTTTCTGGCGATGTTCTGGGTTAGCCAATACGACAATGAGGTATGGATCGCCGCCGTAGGATTTGCCTTTGCGATCCAGTTTTTCCCGGCGTCGATGAATGTCGGCATGATGATCGCGACCGTGGCGCTTTTCGCCCGTGCCTTGGGCGCCGGAGAGGTTGACCGCGCCCGCCGGATTGCCACCGGCGGCATCCTGTTCGGGGTCGCCACGCAGATCGCGTTTTCCGCTGTTTTATGGGTGTCGCGCTATGATCTGTTGGCGTTCAGTGGCGCCACCGGAGAGGCACAGGCCGTCGCCGCCGATTTCCTGTCGGTGTCGCTGTTTGGAATGCCGTTGATGATCGCGGGCATGACCATGTCTGCCGTGGTGCGTGCGACGGGTGATGCCGTGCGATCAACGCTTGTCACCGGGCTTGCAGCACTTGTCGCGCTGGTGGTTGATCCGTTCAACATCATCTATCTGGAACTTGGGGTGACAGGTGCGGCCATGTCCGTGGTCATCACCCGCAGCGTCATGACCATGCTGGGGATTTATTTCCTGTTCGTGACCCACCGGATGGCGGCGCGGCCACGATGGAGCGACCTGCGCAGCTTTGCGCCGATGTGGTTTGCCATTGCGATCCCGGCGATCTTTACCCAATGCTCGACACCCTTTGGCAACTGGATTCTGATGCGCGCAATGGCCGATTTCGGTGACAGTGCAACGGCCGGGCTGGGCGTGGTCCTGCGGCTGATCGTTCTGGTTTTCGGAGGCATTTTTGCCCTGTCCGGCGCGATTGGTGGCATTCTGGGCCAGAATTTCGGCGCAGGTCAGCTGGATCGTGTGGCGCAGGCCTATAAAGACGCGCTGATCTATTGCGTCGGGTATTGTCTGGTCGCCTGGGGCGTTCTGGTGATGTTGTCCGCGCCCCTGTCGCGGGGGTTCGGCCTTAGCACCGAAGGGGCCGAGGTGATGCATTTCTTTACCCATTACCTGCCGCCAACCCTGGCGTTTACCGGCGCGCTTTACGTTGCCAATGCGGCGTTCAACAACCTTGATCGCCCGCTGATGGCGACACTGGCCAACTGGATCCGCGACGGGTTGGTAACCTTTCCGTTGGCCTTTGGATTGGGTGCGGCCTTTGGGGTGCAGGGTGTGCTGATGGGGCAGGGCGCGGCGGCAATCATCGTCGGCACCCTTGGGTCATGGTGGGGCTGGCGCTATGTCCGGTCCTTGCGCGCACGCCACAAGCCCACGCTTGACGACCACCCGCCCGCCGCCTAAGCGCACACATCCCATCACCGGAGACGCGATATGCCCACATTCACCGCCCTGACGACCCTTGCGGGCAAGCCCCCAGCCGAAGCCCTTGGTGAGGCGTTGGAAAACATCCGCCCCGAACCCACCGGCATCGGCGTTTTTGAGGTCGAAGACGGATCCGGCCTGTGGGAAGTTGGCGCCTATTTCACCGAAAGCCCGGATATCGCCGGCCTGGCGCTGTTGGCCGCCGCCCATGGGGCCAAGGATTTCACAGTGTCGGAATTGCCCGAAACGGATTGGGTTGCGCATGTGAAACGCGAATTGGCACCTGTCACGGCCGGGCGGTTCTTTCTGTATGGCAGTCACGACGCCGACAAGGTGCCCGCCGACAAGGTGCCCCTGCTGATCGAGGCCGCAATGGCCTTTGGAACCGGGCATCACGGCACCACGCAGGGGTGTCTGCGCGCAATTGACCGGCTGGCCACCAACGGGATGGAGGCACAATCCGTCGCCGACATTGGCTGTGGCACCGCCGTTCTGGCCATGGCCGCCGGGCGGGTCTGGCCCGTTACCCCCGTTGCCGGGGACATTGACCCGGTCGCCGTTGACGTGGCCGAAGCGAACCTGGCCGCCAATGGCATGGCAGGGCGTGTCACCTGTGTTGAGGCAACCGGCTTCGATCACCCCGCCATTGCCGCCGCCGCCCCGTTTGACATTGTGCTGGCCAATATCCTCAAGGCGCCCCTGATCGCGCTTGCCCCGGATGTCGCCGCCCATCTGACCCAAGGTGGACGCGCGATTCTGTCCGGGTTGCTGAACGAACAGGCCGACGAAGTGTTGCGTGTTTATGAACAATCCGGGATGACACAGGATCATTGTGAACAGATTGGCGACTGGACAACCTTAACGTTAGTTAAAACGACCTGAATTTGCCTTAATTTTTATGGCATAATCGGGTTTGCCACGAAATTGCCTGATTTGATGCGTACCTTAGGTCAACTATCGCAAAACGAGAGTCCTGAGGCAAAGATATGGCCGCGTCGTTCAAAGAATTTCACAACCGTTTGCGGTCGATTGATCGCAAAGCCAGTTCGCTGTCCGAAGGGTACATTCCCAAGGTGCGAAAAGATGGTTTGATCGAGCTTCAGCCCGAAAAGAAGCCGCTGCGCAAACGCATCCCATTGCGCTATGTCGTCGGCTTTTTCGGCGGCGCGATCGCATACAAAGCCTACCTGCTGACCAAAATCGGAGAAGTGTCCTATTCCGCCAAGCTGGATGTTCTGTTGAACGGCACAACGATGGACAAGGTCGGTGCGACGCTGATGAAAATTGATCCGGTCACGCGGATGGTGACGGATTTCGTGGCGCCCTACGTCGGCTGACCGATCCTGTCGCCTTTAAGAAACGCCAAAGCCGCGCTCGTTTTAACGGACGCGGCTTTTGTGTTGTGTGGGCGCGCGACGCAGGCTGATCACCCGAAAATGAAAATGGCCCGGCGCAGGTGTATCTGCCAATCCGGGCCATATATCCCTGCGTGCAGGAACAAGGCCATCAACGGCCCCGTCGCACAATCAGATAGCGGTCACGTCGTCGATGTCGCCACGGCACAGGCCGATATCGTCCAGTTCACGATCGGTCAGTTTCGACAGCGCATTGCGGGTCACGCGGGCATCGTTCCAATCATTTGCCGCATTGATGACGGTCACGATGAAACGGCCAATTTGACCAAAGAGGGCGGCAGAACCGGTCTGCGCGCCAGGGAAGAAAAGTGCAGCCATTTCGCAAATCCTCATATTAGCGTTGCATGTCTTTCTGAGGCGCACCTATGCGCAAAGTATAATCCCCACAAGCGGCGATTTTTGCATGGGACACATGCAATTTACGCATGGCCTGAAACTTGGTTAACGCCTTGGAATAAAGCCATAATATCGCCACAGTTGATGTCGTTTTTGATCTTTGGCGCGACGGTTTTCGACGTCGCCAATGCGCAATGGCGCAAACACGTCATTTCGTGATCTATTCGCGGCAAGCGGGCTTAGGGCTTGGCGGATGTTCTTGTTTCGTGCTAGCGTTTCCAAAACGCAACAAAAAGACAATCGGACTGGGGCAGAAGGGGGCGCAGAATGCGTGTTTTGGGGATCGATCCCGGTTTGCGCAATCTTGGCTGGGGCGTGATTCGTGTTGATGGCAGCCGGATCGCCCATCTGGGCAACGGTGTCTGCCAAAGCGAAGGCGATGATTTGGCACAACGTCTGTTGTCTCTGTATCGCCAGTTGACCGCCGTGGTCGAAGAATTCCAACCCGACGCCGCCGCGGTCGAACAAGTGTTCGTGAACCGCGATGGGGCCGGGACGCTGAAACTGGGTCAGGCACGGGGCATCGCCCTGTTGGTGCCCGCCGCCGCCGGGTTAACGGTGGGGGAATACGCGCCCAACACAATCAAAAAGACCGTGGTCGGCGTGGGGCATGCGCAGAAACAGCAGGTCATGCATATGGTGCGCTTGCAATTGCCGGGTGCCGATGTGGCCGGGCCGGATGCCGCCGATGCCCTGGCCATCGCGATCTGTCATGCCTTCCATTTGGGCAGCGCGCAGGCGCGCGCCCGGTCAGTGGCCGGAACAAGCAACGTAAGGGCGCGGGCATGATCGGCAAAATCTCGGGTCGGATTGATTATCGTGGTGACGATCACGTGCTGATTGACGTGCGCGGCATCGGTTACCTTGTCTATTGTTCGGACCGTGTGATCGCCGGATTGCCCGGACCGGGCGAAGCGGTTGCCCTTTATACCGATCTGCTGGTGCGCGAAGATAACCTTCAGCTATTTGGCTTTCCCACATTGGTGGAAAAGGAATGGCATCGGCTGTTGATGTCCGTTCAGGGCGTCGGAGCCAAAGCATCGCTGGCAATCCTTGGCGCTTTGGGGCCGGATGGCGTCAGCCGCGCGATTGCTTTGGGGGATTGGAACGCGATCAAGGCGGCCAAGGGAATTGGCCCCAAGACCGGGCAGCGGGTTGTCAACGAACTCAAGGACAAGGCGCCAAGTGTCATGGCAATGGCGGGCACTGCGCCAGCGGCCAGCGCCCCGGATGACGCGGTGATCGAAGACCTGCCGCCGTCTGCGCCCCGTGTCACCGCCCCCACGCCCCCCGTGTCCGGTGGTGCGGCCCAGGCCGAGGCCTTGTCGGCGTTGACCAACCTGGGGTATGCCCCGGGTGATGCAGCCGGCGCAGTGGCCGAAGCGGCAGGCAACACGCCGGACGCAGATACCCCCGCGTTGATCCGCGCGGCCCTGCGGTTGCTTGCGCCAAAGGGGTAGGGGACCGCGATGCACCGATGTTTTTCCTGGCCTGAGTGCCCCGGCCCATACGGGCGATCCGCATGAGCGAACCCGATCCAACCCTGCGCCCAGAGCGCCTGCCCGAGGATGACTCGGCCGACACGCGCGCGCTGCGCCCCCAGGTGCTGGACGATTTCATCGGTCAGGCCGAAGCGCGGGCAAATCTGCGCGTGTTTCTTGCCGCCGCCCGCAAACGGGAAGAGGCGATGGATCACACGTTGTTCCACGGCCCGCCCGGATTGGGCAAAACCACGCTGGCACAGATCATGGCGCGTGAATTGGGGGTGAATTTCCGCATGACCAGCGGCCCCGTTTTGGCCAAGGCTGGTGATCTGGCCGCGATCCTGACCAATCTTGAGTCCCGCGACGTTCTGTTCATTGACGAAATTCACCGCCTGAATCCAGCCGTCGAAGAGGTGCTTTATCCCGCTCTTGAGGATTTCGAGCTGGACCTTGTCATCGGAGAAGGCCCCGCCGCGCGTACGGTGCGGATCGAACTTCAGCCCTTTACTCTTGTCGGGGCCACAACCCGGCTGGGCCTGCTGACCACGCCTTTGCGCGACCGTTTCGGCATTCCCGTCAGGCTTCAGTTTTACACGACCGAGGAATTGCACGAGATCGTCAGCCGCAACGCCCGCCTGATGGGCGCCCCCGCCGACCCCGACGGCGCGTTGGAAATCGCACGCCGTGCCCGTGGCACCCCGCGCATCGCCGGGCGGCTTTTGCGGCGTGTCGCGGATTTCGCCACGGTCGAAGGCGACGGGCGGATCAGCCGAAAGATCGCGGATCACGCGCTGACCCGGTTAGGGGTGGATCACCTTGGGCTGGACAGTGGCGACAGGCGCTATCTGAACATGATCGGCGCGGAATATGGCGGCGGCCCCGTGGGTATCGAAACCCTGAGCGCGGCGTTGAGCGAAAGCCGCGATGCGCTAGAGGATGTGATCGAACCCTATCTCTTGCAACAGGCCTTGATCCAGCGCACGCCGCGCGGGCGCATGTTGGCGCAAAAAGGTTGGCGTCACCTGGGCCTGACCCCGCCGCGCAACCAGACGGACCTGTTTGAATGACCGCGTTGTCCGTGCTTCAGCAACGCGCAATGCGTGTCAGCGAACTCTACCGTGCCCAATTCGGGATTGCGGACGACCCGGCTTATTATATCGGCAAGCTGGCCGAAGAGATGGGCGAGGTCACCGCCGCGCACCTTAAGGTCGAAGGTCTGTCCAGGGGCAGTGACGCCGACCCGGCCACGTTGTCAGCAGCACTTGAGGATGAATTGGCCGATCTTTTGGGGTTCTTGTTGGTCTATAGCGAAAAACGCGGGGTTGACCTGACGGCGGCATTTGACCGCAAATGGGGGCGTTACCTGGAGGATACGGATGACCCCCGAGGCGATTGAGACCTGTTTTACCACCCCCGACGGGTATCGGTTCGCGCGGTGGTCGCGCCCGATTGTGCCGGTGATTTTCGGGATCGAAGGCGACAGCCTGGCCGTGGTCAAAGCGGCGATCGAGGCGACGGTGTTCGCATCCGGCCACAAAATGGCCGAGACTGATCCCGAATTGGGCGCGAACCTGATGGTGTTCTTTTTACGCGACTGGGATGATCTTTCGGCGCTGGACAATCTGGATGCCATCATTCCCGATCTTGGCCCGCTTTTGGCGCGGTTGAAATCGCAGCGCGCGCTGAACTATCGGACGTTCCGTTTTGACGATGGCGGCGGTATTCGGGCGGCATTCGTGTTTTTGCGCATGTCAGGTGCGCTGGCCGAACAACCCGCTGCGGATCTGGGGCTTGAACAAGCCACCAAGGTGATGCTCTCCTGGTCGCCACAGGCGTTCAGCGAAACGTCGGTTCTGGCGATCCCGGCCGGGGGCGGGGATGCAATATTGCGCCCCGATATCGTGTCGCTTCTCAGGGCGGCCTATGACCCCGTGATGCCCGACGCGGCGAATGATCCCAGCCACGCCATGCGGCTGGCCGCGCGGATTAGCGTTGGCACGTCAGAGGCTTGACGGAATTAACCTTCCTGAAATCCAATTTGCGTATCTTTTTTGCGTAAATGTTTGCTGTGCCTGGGCGCACAGCGCGCTGACGGATCGTTTCATAGAAGAAAAACGACCGAAATGTTGGGTGTTCGAGCAGGGAGCGCAGAAGCGGACCCATGGCAGACTATTATCTCCTCAGTTGGGATGCGGCCGAATTCAACATCGTTTCGGGTGCTGACCCGTTTAGTGACTATAACGACCCGAACTATTCGGCCCTAGGCACCGTATTCACTGTCGGAACGGGCGAAGTCATTACGGTATCGGACAACGATACCATATTCGATGAAACAGACTTCAATCAGGAATTCGAAGGCAGCAGTGACCCCGATGGGCGCAATCCGTCAGCGGGAACCGATATTGATCCCGAATACATGTACGTCATCCGCCCGGATGGCGGGCCCACGGACGGGTCGCAGGACATTCGGATTTACGTCTATGAAATGGGGGTTGGTCCCGGCGCCGACGGTTTTGTGGCCGATGCCTATGTCTCGCCCAACATAGAGTACGAAATCGTTGCCATCGACAATCAAAGCCACGACATTGCCTATAGCAATGTGTTCCTGTGCTTTGCTGGCGATACCCGTATCGAAACACCTTCGGGGCCGCGACGGGCGGATACGTTGGGCCCAGGTGACATAGTCTGGACTGTTGATGACGGGTTTCAACCGCTTCTTTGGACAGGGTCGCGTGAATTCTGCCCGAATGAACTGCGCTTAAACGAAAAGGCGCGCCCGGTTCTTATACGTGCTGGGGCGCTGGCCCCTGGCATGCCCAGGAATGATACGGTCCTGTCGCCGCAACACCGGGTTCTGCTGCGTTCACCCATTGTGGAACGTATGTTTGATGTGCCGGAAATACTGGTGCCCGCGCATACGTTGGTCGGCGTTCCGGGCGTCACGCGCTATATTCCGCCGCAAGGGGTGCGTTACGTCCACCTTTTGCTGGGTCGCCATCACATCCTGTCAGCCGACGGGTTGTTAACCGAAAGCCTGATGCTGGGCCCTGAGGCATTCCGCGCAATGAACGCGGATCAGCGCCGTGAGGTTGACGCCCTGCTTGCCCAGAATGCGGGCGAAACCGGCGGGTTCTGCACAGAGCCGGCGCGCAAGATCCTGCGTGGCCGCCGCCTGCGTAAGTTGCTGAAACGGCATCGCCAGAACGACAAGCCGCTGGTTATGCCTGTGACAATGGAAAAGCCCGCGCAAACCGTCACGCCACTGCGTTTGGTCAGCTGACCCCGGTCTTGCGATCTGCCGCGCCATCATGTTCCCTGTGGGGGCGATTTGGCAAAGGGGCAGGACATGGTGCATCGGTTCGACGTGCGGGTTTATTACGAAGATACCGATCTTGCCGGGATCGTCTATTACGCCAATTATCTGAAATTCATTGAACGCGCCCGCAGCGAATGGGTGCGCGGCCTTGGCATCGATCAGACCCGGCTAAAGCAGGACGAAGGTATCGTTTTTGCCGTTCGCCGCGTCGAAGCCGATTACCTGAGCCCGGCCAAATTCGATGACATCTTGCGTGTCGAAACCACGCCCGAGGCGGTCACAGGCGCCCGGATCATCCTGAAACAGGATGTCGTGCGGGACGGTGAAACATTGTTCACGGCCTTGATCACGTTGGTGGCATTGTCTGAAACGGGTCATCCGGTGCGCTTACCGGCGGATATCCGCCTGATGATGCACTGAACCGGGCGGGGCCTGCCACCTCGCGGCAATGTGTTGGCTTTTGTCGTTGCTTTAAGGTAATTTGGCACGCAATCAGGCCGACATAACGCCACTTAAGGCGGGCCGAAAGCAACGAGCAGGCAGAATGGAAACAGAAACTCTGGCTTTGGCGCAGGAGATCGACTTCTCCCTGTGGGCCCTTTTCGCACGCGCCACCATCGCGGTTAAGCTGGTGATGATCCTGCTGATCATCGCAAGCTTTTGGTCATGGTCGATTATTGTCCAAAAACTGATCACCTTTCGCGCCGCCCGGCGCGAAGCGGTGAAATTTGATCGCGACTTTTGGTCGGGTGAGCCGTTGGATGAACTTTATGACCAGATCGGCACGGACCCGGCCGGGCGATCACAGCGCATCTTTGTCAGCGGCATGACCGAATGGCGCCGGTCGCACCGCGATGACGGCGCGTTGATCGCGGGCGCACAGGCCCGAATTGATCGCAGCATGGATGTCGCCATCGCGAAAGAGGCCGAAACCCTGCAACGCGGCCTGCCAGTTCTGGCCACGGTCGGATCGACCGCGCCGTTTGTCGGCCTGTTCGGCACGGTCTGGGGCATCATGAATGCCTTTATCGGTATTGCCGAACAGCAAAACACCAACCTTGCCGTCGTCGCCCCCGGTATCGCCGAGGCACTGCTGGCCACCGGTTTGGGGCTGTTGGCGGCCATTCCCGCGGTGATTTTCTATAACAAGCTGTCCACCGATGCCGATCGCATCGTCGGCAATTACGAGGCGTTCGCTGACGAATTTTCAACCATTCTAAGCCGCCAATTGGACGCGACCTGACATGGGTGCGGGTGTAATGGGCAAGGACAGTGGCGCGGCGCCGCGCCGTGGACGGCGCAGGGGCGGACGCGCACGGCCAATGGCCGAGATCAACGTGACGCCCTTTGTGGATGTGATGCTGGTGCTGCTGATCATCTTTATGGTTGCCGCACCATTGATGGTAGTTGGCGTGCCTGTTGAACTGCCCAAGACCGCCGCGCGGGCCTTGGCAAGCGAACAGGAAGAACCGTTAAGCGTCACGGTCACCGCCGAAGGTCAGATCATGGTTCAAACCACGGTCGTCCCGGGGGATGAATTGATCGCAAAGCTGCGCGCAATTTCTGCGGAACGCACCAGTGATCGGGTGTATCTGCGCGCCGACAGCGCCGTGCCTTATGGGGATGTCGCGATCGTGATGGGGGCGCTGAACCGGGGCGGGTTCACCAATATCGGGCTGGTCACGGACAACGGCGGCCCTTCGATGGACGGCTCAGCCGCGCCATCGGGGAACTGAGGCGGGGCGCTTGAACCTTGGGCACGTCATATCAGGCACCGCCCATGCGGGGCTGATCGGCTGGATGCTGGTCGGTTCAGTCGCCGTGCCCCCCGCGCCCGAACTTGAGGTGACGGCGGTTGCGATCCTGTCCAATGACGAATTCGACGCGCTGATGGCTGCGCAACAGGCCCCCGGCGCGACAACCGAGGTTGAGGCCCCGACGCCCCCCGCACCCCAGGAAACAACCACCCCCGACATCAGCGAAAAGACCGACACTCAGCCCGATCAGGCCGAACCGGCAGCGACGGAAACGACCACGCCCGACCCGGTCCCCGAACAGCCCGACCCCATCCCGCCCCAACCGGCCGAGGTCACAGACACCGCGCCCGTGATCGACACGCCGAGCGAGGACGTCGCCGCCTTGCGCCCCGAACCCACGCCCGATCCCGCGCCGCGCGATGTGCCCCGCGTCGCCCCGCGCCCGGTGCTGCGCCCCGAGCCGGACGTAAAGGTTGACGACACCGTGCGCGAACCCGCACAGGCCGAACAAGGCGCTGAGGTGGATCGCAAGGAACAGGAACAGACCGCCCCCGAAGAGGCGACAACCAAGATCGTAACCGAGGCGAACAAGACCAAGACAGCCGCCCCAAGCACATCGATCCGCCCCAAGGCCCGCCCGCCGGTCCGCAAGGCCGCCCTCACGCCGGAAAAAACGCCAGCCCCCAAGGCGACGCCGACACAAACGCCCAAGCCAAAGACCGGCGGCGACAAAAAGGCGATCAACGATGCGCTTGCCAAGGCACTTGGCGGCGGCGCCGGCACAGGTGGGGCAGGGTCCGCGCCATCCGGCCCACCTATGACCGGTGGCGAAAAGGATGCTTTACGGGTGGCGGTTTCCAGCTGTTGGAACACCGGGTCCCTTTCCTCGGACGCGCTGCGGGTTACAGTCGTGGTGGCGGTGTCGCTGGCGGAAACCGGAAAACCTGTCAGCGGGTCAATCCGCATGGTGTCGTCCAGCGGGGGCAGCGACGCGGCCGCGCGCCAGGCCTACGAAGCGGCGCGCCGGGCAATCATTCGCTGTGGGGCAAAGGGCTATAACCTGCCGCGTGAAAAGTACGATCATTGGCGCGATATCGAAATGACTTTCAACCCGGAGAAGATGCGGATCAAATGAGACAGTTTTTGTGCATGACCCTGGCGTCGTTGGCCGTCTTTCTTGCCGCTCCGTCACTGGCCCAGAATGGCCCGTTGCGGATCGAAATCACCGAAGGTGTGATTGAACCCCTGCCATTTGCGGTGCCCGATTTCGTGCCTGAAAATGCCGCCGCCGCAAAGATGGCCGCGCAATTGTCGCGGGTGGTGTCATCGGACCTGACCGGCACCGGCCTGTTCCGCGAAGTGCCCCCATCCGCCTATATCAGCCAGATCACCAGCTTTTCCGCGCCAATCCAATACGCCGACTGGAAGGCGATCAATGCCCAGGCATTGGTATCCGGCGCCGTGTCCATGGATGGCGGCGGTCGCCTGACGGTGAAATTCCGGGTGTATGACGTTTTCGCGGGCCAAGAGCTTGGCTCAGGGCTTCAGTTCACGGGGACCGAGGCCGGGTGGCGGCGCATGGCGCACAAGGTGGCCGATGCCGTTTATTCCCGCATCACCGGCGAAGGCGGGTATTTTGACAGCCGCGTCGTCTATGTCGCTGAAACCGGCCCCAAGAACCAGCGCCGCAAACGGTTGGCCATCATGGATTATGACGGTGCCAACACGCAATTCCTGACCGACAGTTCGGCCATCGTTCTGGCCCCCAGGTTTTCGCCCACCGGGGACCGCGTCCTTTATACCAGTTATGAAACCGGCGCGCCGCGCATCTTTTTGCTGGATGTGGCCAGTGTCGGGCGCAAGGTATTGCCAACCCCCGGCAACAACATGGCGTTTTCCCCCCGCTTTGGCCCCAATGGCCAGACGGTGGTTTATTCGATGGAACAGGGCGGAAATACCGATCTTTACGCGATCAACTTGCGCAGTGGAACGTCAACCCGGCTCACCTCGACTCCGGCGATTGAAACCGCGCCCAGCTTTTCGCCCGACGGCAGCCAGATTGTATTCGAAAGCGACCGTTCGGGCAGCCCGCAGATTTACATCATGTCGGCATCAGGGGGCGAAGCGCGGCGCATTTCCTTTGGCAAGGGGCGCTATGGCACCCCCGTCTGGTCACCGCGCGGCGATCTGATCGCATTCACCAAGCAATCCAAGGGACGGTTCCACATCGGCGTCATGCGCACGGACGGCACCGAAGAACGTCTGTTGACCGCATCATTCCTTGACGAAGGCCCAACATGGAGTCCCAACGGCCGGGTGATCATGTTCACCCGCGAAACCCAGGGCGCACAGGGGCAATCGTCGCTATATTCCGTGGATATCACAGGGCGGAACCTGAAACGCATTCGCACCCAGGGCGGGGCATCTGACCCGGCGTGGTCGCCCCTGCAAAAGTAAGTGTGATGGCGCCAATGCGCCGCACGCATTCCTTTCAACCGGCCCATGTGGTATTCTGGGCCTAACAAAAAAACGAGGCACGAGAGATATGAAAACCTTTTCCCGAACGGTCCTTCTTCTTGCCGCGCTCAGCATCGCGGCCTGCACCAACAATGACCGCTTTGACAATGACAATGTCACCGACCTGAACGGTGCCGGTGCCGTGCAACCAGGAAGCCCCGGTGATCCGACATCGCCGGCCTATTTCCAGCAAAGCGTGGGGGACCGGGTGTTGTTTCCGGTCGATCAATCGACCCTGACTGCCGAAGGGCGGGCGGTTCTGGACGGGCAATCGCAGTGGTTGCTGACCAATACCGATTACATGGCCAAGATCGAAGGCCACGCAGATGA
Source organism: Pseudooceanicola sp. (assembly GCA_050633485.1). Lineage (GTDB taxonomy): Bacteria > Pseudomonadota > Alphaproteobacteria > Rhodobacterales > Rhodobacteraceae > Pseudooceanicola. The sequence continues at coordinate 70,161 of JBOEGP010000014.1, read as the reverse complement.
ACAGGGCACGCGCGAATATAACCTTGCCCTTGGCGCGCGCCGTGCAAATGCGGTGCGGGAATATCTGATTTCAAAAGGTGTGGCCGGGTCGCGGGTTCAAACCGTCAGCTTTGGCAAGGAACGCCCGATCGAAATCTGTTCCCAGGAATCCTGCTATACGAAAAACCGCCGTGCGGTGACTGTAATTGCCGCCGGTGGCCTGACCGGCTAATCTTGGGTTTTCTACGGCATCTGGCCCGTCATCACAGGCGGGCCGGTTTTTGACTAAGCGAGTTTAACATGCGCCTGATTGCTTTGATGACTTGTCTGTGGATTGGGGCCGCCTTGTCCGGCCCTGTCGCCGCGCAATCGCAAGACGAAACTCTGGCAGATATCCGTCAGGAACTGTCAGTGCTTTATGTCGAGGTGAAAAAGCTCAAGCGTGAATTGTCCACGACCGGTGCTGCCGGTGGGCTGACGGCCGGGGGCAATTCCCTGCAACGCCTTGACGCGATCGAGGCCGAAGTCCAACGCCTGACATCCAAGACCGAGCAGTTGGAACATCACATCAACCGCGTTGTCACTGATGGCACCAACCGGATTGGTGATCTGGAATTCCGTCTAGTCGAACTCGAAGGTGGGGACGTGTCCAAGCTTGGCGATACGCCGACACTGGGCGGCGGTGACCCCGCGCCGACACCTGCCGCGGCGACCCCATCGACCAGTCCGGACACCCAATTGGCGGTCAGCGAAGAGGCCGATTACCGCCGTGCCGAAGCGGCCCTGACCGATAAGGATTACGCCCAGGCCGCCGCGCTGTTTGCCACATTCAATGAGAATTATCCCGGTTCCCCGCTGGAAACCCAATCCCAGGTCGGGCGCGGCAAAGCGCTTGAGGGGATGGGCGAACTCAGCCAGTCGGCGCGCGCCTTTCTGGCGGCGTTCTCGGGCGCGCCGGACGGGCCGTTCGCACCCGAGGCGCTGTTCCATCTGGGCCGCATGCTGGGTGAATTGGACCAGACCGAAGAAGCCTGCGTCACCTTGCGCGAAATCGGCGTGCGGTTTCCATCGTCCGCCTTTGTTGCCCAAGCGCGCACCGAAATGCAGGCGCGGACCTGCCAGTGATGCCCCAGGACCCGATTACAGACGGGTTGTTAAAGGAGGTCATCGCAGGGCGCATTTCCCAAACCATCAAGACCGGGTTGGGCGTGGCGGTATCAGGGGGCGGTGATTCCGTGGCACTGATGGTGCTGTTGTCTGACATTGCCACCGAAAAGGGGTTCGACCTTCGGGTTGTGACTGTCGATCATGGCCTGCGCCCCGCGTCCGCCCAAGAGGCGCGACAGGTCGCCAGCATCGCCGCCACGCTGGGGCTGGGTCATGATGTGTTGACCTGGGGTGGCTGGGGCGGCAAGGGCAACCTGCAGGATGCGGCCCGGCGTGCCCGTTATGACCTTATGGCCAAATGGGCGCGGTCGCGGGGTTTGGACCACGTTGCGCTTGGCCACACCGCCGAAGATCAGGCCGAAACCGTGTTGATGCGGCTGGCGCGTGCCTCGGGCGTGGATGGGCTTTCGGGCATGGGTGACAAGCGGCGATATCGCGGCGTGACGTTTCTGCGCCCTATGCTTCGGCTGCGGCGCGACGATCTGCGTGCCTTTTTGTCGCGCCGTGGGGTCGATTGGATCGACGATCCTAGCAACGATGACATTGCTTTCGATCGGGTCCGGTTGCGCAAGGCGATGCCCGCGCTGAATGCCTTGGGCCTGACGGTGCCAAGGTTGACATCGGTGGCCCGCAACATGCGCGACGTGCGCGATACCCTGGATTGGTACGCCTATGTCGAAGCCCGCGCAGCGGTGCGGATCGACAATGGCGATGTCGTCATCCCCTTGCGTGACATCCGCCGGTTGCGCGATGAAATTTTGCGCCGGATCCTGATCCGGTCTTTGGCGTGGATCAGCGGCGCGGAATACGCGCCGCGCGCGCGTGCCACCGCATTGATGATCGAAACGATCAAAAACGGGGCCAGCATGACACTGAACGGGTGTATTGCCACGGTGAATGACGGTGCCCTTCGCCTGTCGCGCGAACCCAATGCCGTGTCCGGGCAGATCGCTGGCTCGGACGAAACCTGGGACGGGCGTTGGAAAATTTCACCTGCGCCAATCGCCAATCAGACGGGTCAACATATGGTGAAGCCTTACCCCGCCGGGGCGGAGATCCGCGCATTGGGTCAAGACGGGCTTGCCCAGTGCCCCGACTGGCGGGACACTGGCTTACCGCGGCAATCTTTGCTGGCCTCTCCCGCGCTCTGGCACGGTGATGAATTGATTGCCGCGCCGCTTGCCGGGCGTTCAAATGGCTGGTCGGCGCATTTGATCAAGGATGATGAGGTTTTCTTTACCGCTTTCCTCACGCATTGAACCTTGGCGCGCGAAACTTATTTAATGTCTACGGCCCTTGTGTTAGGCGCAAGGAATCCGCGGATGTGAGGAGAAGCTCCTTTGGGCACTGCAAGAAATATCGCGTTCTGGGTTGTGTTGTTGTTGTTGATCGTGGCGCTGTTCAATTTGTTCAGTGGTTCCGGCAACACCATGCAATCCCGAGAGATCGGTTATTCGCAATTCGTTCAATCGGTGAACGATGGGTTGGTCGATTCAGTTGTACTGGATGGCGAAAAAATTCGCTTTCGCGGCACGGATGGCAAAGACTATGTGTCGATCATGCCAGACGACGCCGAGTTGACCGATCTTTTGATCGCCAAGGGCGTATCGGTCACGGCAAAAAGCCAGGAAGAATCTGGATTTCAGGCCTTTCTTCTGTCGCTATTGCCGATCCTTCTGCTGATCGGTGTCTGGATCTACTTTATGAACCGGATGCAGGGCGGCGGCAAAGGCGGTGCCATGGGCTTTGGCAAATCCAAGGCCAAGATGCTGACGGAAAAACAGGGCCGCGTCACGTTTGACGATGTTGCTGGCATCGACGAAGCCAAGGAAGAGCTTGAGGAAATCGTTGAATTCCTGCGCAACCCGCAGAAATTCAGCCGCCTGGGTGGCAAGATTCCCAAGGGCGCGTTGCTTGTCGGCCCTCCGGGCACGGGTAAAACGCTTCTTGCGCGCGCGATTGCCGGTGAGGCGGGCGTGCCGTTCTTCACCATCTCGGGGTCCGACTTTGTGGAAATGTTTGTCGGCGTCGGCGCGAGCCGGGTGCGCGACATGTTCGAACAGGCCAAAAAGAACGCGCCATGTATCGTCTTTATTGATGAAATCGATGCCGTCGGTCGCCACCGTGGGGCCGGGTACGGCGGCGGTAATGACGAACGCGAACAGACGCTGAACCAATTGCTGGTCGAAATGGACGGGTTTGAGGCGAACGAAGGTGTGATCATCATCGCCGCCACCAACCGCAAAGATGTTCTTGACCCTGCATTGCTGCGCCCCGGTCGGTTTGACCGTCAGGTCACGGTGCCAAACCCCGACATCAAGGGCCGCGAGAAGATCCTGAATGTCCACGCTCGCAAGACACCGCTTGGCCCCGACGTTGACCTGCGCATCATCGCGCGCGGCACACCGGGCTTTTCCGGGGCTGATCTGGCCAACCTGGTGAACGAAGCGGCGCTGATGGCTGCCCGCGTGGGCCGCCGTTTCGTGACGATGTTCGATTTCGAAAGCGCCAAGGACAAGGTGATGATGGGGGCCGAAAGGCGATCCATGGTCCTGACCGCCGATCAAAAGGAAAAGACCGCATATCACGAAGCAGGCCATGCCATTGTCGGCATTGAACTGCCCAAGTGTGATCCGGTTTATAAGGCCACGATCATCCCGCGCGGTGGCGCACTTGGCATGGTTGTCAGCTTGCCCGAGATCGACAGGCTGAACTGGCACAAATCGGAATGTGAGCAAAAGCTCGCCATGACGATGGCGGGCAAGGCGGCCGAAATCCTTAAGTATGGCGCTGACGAAGTGTCGAACGGCCCGGCTGGTGACATCCAGCAGGCATCCGGCCTGGCGCGCGCCATGGTCCTGCGTTGGGGCATGTCGGACAAGGTGGGCAACATTGATTACCAGCAGGCCCACGAAGGCTATATGGGCAATGGCGCTGGCGGGTTTTCGATTTCGGCGCACACCAAGGAATTGATCGAAGAAGAGGTCAAGCGACTGGTCGATGAGGCGTATGATTGGGCGTACAAGATCCTGAGCGACAAGCACGAGGAATGGGAACGTCTGGCGCAGGGGTTGTTGGAATACGAAACCCTGACCGGCGAAGAAATCGCGCGTGTGGTCAAAGGGGAACCACCCAATGCGACAAAGGGCGATGATGATCCTTCTGACACAGGGTCGGCCCCTTCGGTGACCGCCATTCCAAAGACCAAGCCGCGTCCAAAGCCGGACGGCGGCATGGAGCCGGAACCAACCGCATAAACCACATAAATCGCAAGATACGCAAAGGGCCGGAGTGATCCGGCCCTTTTGCATTGCGGCAGGCGTCAAGTTTGCATACAATTGTATACAAACAATCCTGCGGACCGGAGATTGACCAATGGCGCATTCTGACTGGAACCCCGAAAGCTATGGGCGATTTGCCGGGCTGCGCCTGCGGCCTGCCCTGGACCTGTTGCAACAGGTTGGCGCATTGCCGGATGGTGATATTTGCGACCTTGGGTGTGGAACCGGCGTGGTCGGCCCCGTGCTTGGCGCGCGTTTCAATTCGCGCAGGATCATCGGCGTCGATGCCTCGCCCGCGATGCTGGAAAAGGCGCGCGCGACGGGTGCATATGCCGACCTGCAATTGGCCGACATTGCGCAATGGGCCCCTGAAACGCCGTTTGCCCTTGTCTATTCCAACGCGGCTTTGCACTGGCTGCCCGATCACGAAAGGCTGCTGTCCGCCATTGCCAAATGGGTGCGGCCGGGTGGAACCCTGGCGGTTCAGGTGCCACATCAAAACCGCGCGCCGTCACACCGCATATGGCTGGATCTGGTGCAGGAACATTACCCCGGTCGGGTTGATCCAGCCACAATTCCCGGCGTTCGAGAACCGACGGATTATCACCGCCTTTTGTCCCCGTTTGGGGAAGTGGATGTTTGGGAAACCGAATATTACCAACGCCTTCCCGCCGCCGAAATTGGCCACCCGGTGCGGCATTTCACATCCTCGACCTTTGCGCGCCCCTTTCTTGATCGGCTGAACCCACAGGAAACGGCACATATTGAATCCCTATATGACACGGTCATGGATCGCGCCTATCCGCGTGCGGGTGATGGCAGCGTGTTGTTCCCTTTCCGACGGATGTTTTTCACACTGGACATCGTCTGATCCATTGGGATGACTGTCCACGGACAACAAAGTGGGGGCGTCACCGTGCCAGCATTGATGAAAACCGACCTGTCGGCCGAAGTGGTGTGGTTGGGCCGGGTCAGTGACCGCGATGCGGCGCTTGCCTCGGACCCTGAAACATCCGTCACCCTGACCTTTGCAGGGCCCCTGGGCGAAGCCCACGGTGGGCTGACCCGACCATCATGCAGCAGGGTGCTGGACGTCTATCCGCGTGATACGCCCATCCGAAACGTGCGCCAATTGTCCATCCTTTCGACCGAAGACCTTGATGCCATTGCCGCAGCAATGAACCTGGACAGGGTTGACCCCGCCTGGTTGGGGGCCAGCATGGTGTTGCGTGGCCTGCCGGATTTTTCGCACATTCCGCCGGGATCGCGGCTTCGGGCGCCAGATGGATGCACGGTGACGGTGGATATGCAAAACCGCCCCTGCAACCTGCCGGCCAAGGTGATCGAAGACGCGCGCCCAGGGTTCGGGCGTGCCTTTAAGGCGGCGGCCAAAAACCGGCGCGGCGTGACGGCCTGGGTCGAACGCGAAGGGCAGATAAACACCGGCGACGACCTGCGCCTTTTTATCCCCGACCAACGCCCTTGGGCCGCCCTGTCTGCGGTCCGAAATAACGGCTGACGGAATGCGGCTGCCCACCCACGGGCGGCGCGCGGACATTAGCGCAGCGAAGCGCGGCACCACCCTGATGACCTGTCGCAGGCACAGCATTCCCACCCAACTGCCCGATGCCGCCAACCCGCCGCAGATTCGGGGAAGGGGCCGATCGTTGTGAAAATGTCGCCATCAGGGTGCAGCGGTTTCCGAAACGAAACACAAACTGCCGAAATCGGGGCCGGAAATGTCGGAAATGCCGCGCATAGACGGCCCCAGCGGCGGTATCGGTAGGGCGGATACGACACGCAACGCCGCAAAGGTTTCACGCCCATGTCCTTCAAGTCCGATATCGAAATCGCCCGCGAGGCGCATAAATTGCCCATTCAGGAAATCGGTGCCAAGCTGGGAATCCCGGCTGATCAGCTTTTGCCTTATGGCCACGACAAGGCCAAGGTCGGCCAGGACTTTATCGAAAGCACCCGCGACCGCGCCAATGGCAAATTGATCCTTGTCACCGCGATCAACCCGACCCCAGCAGGCGAAGGCAAAACCACGACCACAGTGGGTCTTGGCGACGGATTGAACCGGATCGGCAAAAAGGCGGCGATCTGCATCCGCGAAGCCTCGCTCGGGCCGTGTTTCGGGATGAAGGGCGGCGCGGCCGGTGGCGGCTACGCGCAAGTGGTGCCGATGGAGGAAATGAACCTCCACTTCACGGGCGATTTCCACGCGATCACCAGTGCGCACAACCTTTTGTCGGCCATGATCGACAACCACATCTATTGGGGCAACGAACTGGGGATCGACGAACGCCGCGTTGTTTGGCGCCGCGTGATGGACATGAACGACCGCGCGCTGCGCGATACGGTGACCTCGCTTGGTGGGGTCGCCAATGGGTTCCCGCGCCAGACCGGGTTCGACATTACGGTTGCCTCCGAAGTGATGGCGATCCTGTGCCTAGCAACATCCCTCAAGGATCTGGAAAAACGGCTGGGTGATATCATCGTGGCCTACCGGCGCGACCGGACCCCGATTTATGCCCGCGACATCAAGGCCGACGGCGCAATGACCGTTCTTCTAAAGGACGCGATGCAGCCGAACCTTGTCCAGACGTTGGAAAACAACCCGGCCTTTGTGCACGGCGGCCCCTTTGCCAACATCGCCCATGGGTGCAATTCGGTGACCGCGACGACCACCGCGCTCAAGGTTGCGGATTACGTGGTGACCGAAGCGGGCTTTGGCGCCGACCTGGGCGCGGAAAAATTCATGAACATCAAATGCCGCAAGGCCGGGCTTTCCCCTGACTGTGTGGTGATCGTCGCCACGGTGCGCGCGATGAAGATGAACGGCGGGGTGGCCAAGGCCGACCTGGGCGCTGAAAACGTCCAAGCGGTTGAGGCAGGATGCCCCAACCTCGGCCAACACATCGCGAACCTAAAGCAATTCGGGGTTCCCGTCGTCGTCGCGATCAACCATTTCGTCAGCGACACAGATGCCGAAGTGCAGGCCGTTCGCGATTACGTGGACGGGCAGGGGTCCGAAGCGATCCTGTGCAAACACTGGGCGAAAGGATCCGAAGGCATCGAAGACCTTGCCAAACGCGTGGCCGAAATCGCCGACGCCGGGCTTAGCCAATTCGCCCCGCTATACCCCGACGACATGCCGCTGTTCGAAAAGATCGAATGTATCGCGACCCGCATCTATCGCGCCAATGACGTGATGGCGGACAAGAAAATTCGCGATCAGCTGAAAACATGGGAGGATGCGGGATACGGCCACTTGCCGATCTGCATGGCCAAAACGCAATATTCGTTTTCGACCGATCCCAACCTGCGCGGCGCACCCACCGGCCACAATGTCCCGATCCGCGAAGTGCGGCTGAGTGCGGGCGCCGGTTTCATCGTGGTGATCTGCGGGGAAATCATGACCATGCCGGGCCTGCCACGGGTTCCGTCCGCCCAGGCGATCATGCTAAACGACGCCGGACAGATCGAAGGCCTGTTCTGATCCAAGGTTTCGCCCGTCCGGCGGGGGCATCGAGCCCCCTTCGGACGCCCGGAACCGTTGGTCCGGGCCACCGCGCGGGAGGGGAAGTGGTGCGTAAACATCCAAGGGAAATTGACACCCTTGACGCCTTGCGGGCGCAGATCGATGACATTGACAACGCCCTGCTGACGCTATTGGGCGAACGCATGGCCCATGTGGATCGCGTGACAATCGTCAAACAATCCACCGGTGTCAGCGCCGCCGCCCCGGGCCGGTTCGAGGCGGTGATCGAAAAGGTGCGCAGCCGCGCAGACACGACAGGCATGGATCCCGATATCGCAGAAGCCATGTGGCGCGTGATGATCAAAGGCTTTATCGCGCACGAAGAAAAGACTCTGGGCAAAGGTGGAAAAGACGCATGAACGCTAAGGTGTTGGATGGAAAGGCTTTCGCAGCCGGTTTGCGGGCCAGGATCGCAAACCACGTGGCCGACCTTGCCCAAAAGGGCATTCAGCCCGGTTTGGCCGTCGTTCTGGTCGGCCAGGATCCGGCGAGCGAGGTCTACGTGCGCAACAAAGGCATCGCCACGCGCGAAGTCGGGATGAACAGCTTTGAACACAAGCTGCCCGCGGACGTGTCCCAGGCCGATCTCTATGCCCTGATCGACCGGTTGAACGCGGATCCCGCCGTCAACGGCATCCTCGTGCAATTCCCGGTCCCTGATCACCTGTCCGAACGTGATATCGTGGCCCGCATTGACCCGGCCAAGGATGTTGATGGGCTCAGCGTGATCAACGCAGGGCTGCTGGCAAGCGGGCAAACGGCGATGGTCTCCTGCACTCCGCTAGGGTGCCTGATGCTCTTGCGCGAAACGCTTGGCGATCTGTCCGGGCTGGATGCGGTGGTGATCGGGCGTTCAAATCTTGTCGGCAAACCGATGGCACAACTCCTCCTGGGGGACAGCTGCACAGTGACGATTGCCCACAGCCGAACCAAGGACCTGCCCGGACTGACCCGGCGCGCGGATATCGTTATCGCCGCCGTGGGCCGCCCGAACATGGTCACCGGTGACTGGATAAAACCGGGCGCCACGGTGATCGATGTCGGCATCAATCGCATTCCCGCCCCGGAAAAGGGGCAGGGCAAAACCCGCCTTGTCGGGGATGTCGATTTTGCCAGCGCCGCGCAGGTGGCCGGCGCGATCACCCCGGTTCCCGGCGGCGTCGGGCCGCTGACCATTGCCTGCCTTCTGGCCAATACCGTTACCGCCTGCTGCCGCGCGAACAATCTGCCCGCGCCCAAAGGCCTGACCGCCTGACCATCTTCCGCCACCGGCCACAAACACCTCTTCCCCCGTTCCTCTGGCCCAAAATACTGCGGGGGTGAGGCCAAGGGCCGAGGGGGCAGCGCCCCCTCCCGGTGCCTAAATCTAAACGGGCACCGGCATCATCGTGCCCTGCAACAGGGCCACAGGCGTCAATTCCTCACCCACCCGCGCGACGACTTCGCCGGTCACGATCGACAACCGCCGCCCCCCGCGCACAAGCCGCCCCGTGGCAATCAGTTCGTCGCCCTTTGCCGGGGCCAACAGGTTGATCTTGATTTCGACCGTCAGAATTTCGTGGCCATCCGGGGCACCGGTCAGCGCGGCATACCCCGCGGCCGTATCGCCGATGGTGAAACTCAACCCCGCATGGCCATACCCCAGCTGTTGGCGCGATCCCGGAAGGATCGGCGCACGAATTTCGACAAGGCCAGGGGCGACCCGCGTCAACCGCGCGCCAAGGGTGGACAACATGGGGGATGCGTCAAAACTGGCCTGAACGCGGGCAAATACTGGATCATTCATGCCGGCCAAATTGGCCCCAACGCGCCACCTGGGCAAGGGCATATCGGCGATATTTCATTGCACGGGTTTACCGCGAGCTGCCCCTTTTGCGCGGCATCGGCACCGGACGCGGCACAGGGCCAGTCAGAATGGCAAGCGCATCATCACGCATCAATGCGCACAGCACCGGATCATGGCTGCGCAACCCGCCCGTATAGGTGCCATAAGCGGGCATCACCAATCGTTCACAATCGACCAGGAAACAGGCCCGCGTGATGGATCGGCCCCGCGCCGCCACCGTCGCCTTGGGGTGGTAATGGCCCGACACTTCGCCATGTGTCGCCGGATCCGCGATATGGCGAAAAACCAAAGGCCCCAACCGAAGATGCGCCAGATGCGTTCCCCCAATGCCGATCGGGCCGGGATCATGGTTGCCTTCAACCCACAGCCAGTCACGCCCGGCCTGAAGCCGCGCGAGCCACATCGCGTCATCCCCGGACAGGGCATTTACAGCGTCCGCATCGTCAAAACTGTCGCCAAGGCACAGGATGCGACGGGCGCCTGTCGCCTCGATATCAGCCTCAAGCCGCAGAAGGGTGTCGCGCACCTCATAGGGGGGAAATTGCGCGCCGCTGCGGCGCGCGATGCGATCCGACTTGCCAAGGTGTAAATCCGAAACGCACAACAATCCTTCGGCGGGCCAGAACAATGCCCCAGACCCAAGCGCACAAAGATCAACACCACATAATGTAATTGGATGCGTGTTCATGATCTGTTCATGCCCGTATGAACAACATTTGGCAAGCGCCTCCCACCGGGGCGCGCCCCGCACGTACCCTCAAACCGCGTGCCGCTGTCAAAACCTGCCGCGTAGGCTGGTCAGCGCCAACCGCACAGGTGCCGGGCAAAGGCGGGCGAATTGCGCCCTTAACCTTTGTCGCCCACGTTTTCACGGAACGCGACTTCGAAGTCTGCTTGCTTTTCAGCCGATGCCTCGGTCTGAAAGGATGCCTTCCACGCGTCATACGGCATGCCATAGAACGTGGTGCGGGCTGTTTCCTTGTCCATATCAATGCCACGTGCGTTTGCGGCCTCTTGATACCAGCGGCTCAGGCAATTGCGACAGAACCCGGCAAGGTTCATCAGATCGATGTTTTGCACATCCGTCCTCTGCACCATCAGATGATCGCGCAATGCGCGAAACGCGGCCGCTTCCAGTTCTATCTGGGTTTTCTCGTCAATCTTGGTCATCACTTGCTCCTCACCGGTCAGCATCCAACCTATGCCGCGCGGGGGGGCACGAAAAGGGGTCAGACACCGGACAGGGCCAATGCCTGTTCCAGGGACGGCGCGATGCGCGCGACCCAATCCGCCTGCCCTTGGGAATCTGCGATCAGGTCGTTGCGAAATTCAACCAACACATTGGGGCGGCCATGATTTAGGGCGTGGGTTTCAACGGAATCTCCGGGAAAGTGCCCGCCGTAGGGTTGGTTTTCCCCGACGCACAAGGCGCTGTCCTGCCTGAGAATGCCCAACAATACCTGGGCCAAACGATCATCCGCACCATATAGAACGCCCACTTGCCATGGGCGGGGCGGTTTGCCCTTTAGCTGCTTGGTAAAAGAATGGATCGACAGCAAAACGGTGTCATCCCGCCGCGCCGCCAGGTGTGCCAGCGCACCATGATAGGGGCGGTAACAGGCGTTCAACCGTGCCTCGACTTCGTCGGCACCCGCATATCTGTTGGCCGGAATGATCGACCCGTCATAAAGCTTCATCACCAATGTCGGGTCGTCTTCGCCCCGGTTCGGATCAATCACCAACCGCGAGAAATTCGAAAGGATCACAGGGGCGTTCAATGCCTCGCCCAGGGCTAGGCTGACGGCCGCTGCGCCCACGTCATAAGCGATGTGGCGGGCCATATCCGCGTCGGGCAACCCAAGCGATCCGCCATTCACAAAATCCGGCACCGTATTGGCCGCGTGATCGCAGGTGATGAGCCAACGGGACGGGCGATCGGCGCCAACGATCCGGTAGGGTTCATATGTCATGGTGGTGTCGTCCCCCGGTATTAGATCGGTAACGGTTGTTGACCCTTGGGAAAAACGCAATACTGCCGCAAAGGGGCAGGCACAAGCGATTGAACCTGATCGTCGCCATGGCCCGCAAACAGCACCCGAGCAGTGACAGGAGAGACATGAGACGCCTTCGCAACACGAAGATCGTGGCGACCCTTGGGCCCGCATCGAACGATTACGACACCATCCGCGCCCTGCACGAAGCCGGCGCAGACGTGTTTCGCCTGAACATGAGCCATGGCACCCATGATGAACTGCGCGAACGTCACCGCATCATTCGTCAGGTTGAACATGACCTTGACAGTCCCATCGCCATTCTGGCCGATCTTCAGGGCCCGAAATTGCGGGTCGGCGTGTTCGCGAACGGCGAAGAAACGCTGAAAGAAGGCGCCGCCTTTCGCCTTGACCTGGATGGGGCCGAAGGGGATGCAAGCCGCGTTTGCCTGCCGCACAAGGAAATCTTTGATGCGCTTGAACCGGGCGCGCAATTGTTGGTGAACGACGGGAAAATCAGCCTCAAGGTGGTGACCTGCGGCGCAGATTTCGCAGATTGCGAAGTGATCACCGGCGGCGTGATATCTAACCGCAAGGGCGTGAACGTCCCCGATGTTGTGCTGCCGCTGGCGGCCCTGTCTGACAAGGATCGCGCCGATCTGGAATTCGCCTGTCAATTGGGTGTGGATTGGCTCGCGCTCAGCTTTGTTCAGCGTCCCGCCGATGTCGATGAGGCCCGCACGCTGGCCGACGGGCGCGCCGCGATCCTGTCCAAGATCGAAAAACCATCCGCAGTCAAAGAATTCGATGCCATACTGGCGGCATCTGACGGCATCATGGTCGCGCGGGGCGATCTGGGTGTGGAATTGCCCGTTCACGCGGTTCCGCCGATTCAGAAAAGCCTTGTTCGCAAATGCCGCAACGCGGCCAAGCCTGTGATCGTGGCCACCCAGATGCTGGAAAGCATGATCGAAAGTCCGATGCCCACCCGCGCCGAAGTGTCCGACGTGGCCGCCGCCATCTACGAGGGCACGGACGCCGTGATGCTGTCCGCAGAAAGCGCGGCGGGGTCCTATCCGATCGAGGCGGTGTCAACGATGGACAATGTCGCCCAGTCGGTCGAAGGCGACCCGCTGTATCGCGACATCATCGAGGCGAGCCGAAAATCCATCAGGGGGTCCGTCGCGGACGGGATCGTGGCGGCGGCGCGCGAAATCGCGGAAACCACGAATATCAAGGTGATCTGCTGTTTCACCGAAAGCGGAACAACCGCCTTGCGCGTGGCGCGTGAACGTCCCCGCGTGCCGATCATCGCCATGACATCCAAACGCGGAACTTCACGCCGCCTGGCCCTGTCCTGGGGCACGAATTGTGTCCTGACCGGAGAGTTGGAGCGCTTCAAGCAAGCGGTCGTCAGCGCGGCGCGCGCGGCGCGTACCGGCGGTTTTGCCGATGAAAAGGACCAGATCGTTGTGACGGCGGGCGTGCCGTTCAACGTGGCTGGCACCACCAATATTCTACGTGTCGCCCCCTGTGATGAAAGCCTGATCTATGCAACCGATCCGGGCTGATTTTCCGGTTGGGACGGGCCGCCCTGGCGCTGTGTCAGGGCGCTGACCGCCAAGGTGCCGTACGGGTCCGCGGATCGTCTGGGGCCGTGGTGCGGGCATGGTGGGGTAACCCATTCCGGTGCGATGCCGGAAATCGGAAAACAGGTATGGCACATCCGTGGAAAGCGAACTTGTCGTGTGATGGGCTAGCCGGGTCATCATTGTCGGCGTAAAGTCGGCAGATGGATATCGACCTGAACCTGGCGATTGGCGCGACCCTGCTGTTTTTTGCTGTTCCCTCGCTGATTGCGGCGGCGTTGGACCGGCGGTTTCCGCGTGTGGCCGTCTTGGTTTCTCTGGCCGGTCTGGCCCTGATCCTGTGGGCCGGAACAGCGATGCACGGCAGTGTCCCCATGACAAGCGACTCTGCCTTGGGATTCCTTTTTGACACCTTGCCAGCTGTCGCCAAGGCCATTCCCCACGCCATGATCGAAGTTGTGGGGCGCATGATCGGATACTTTGTCTAAGCGGGCTGACCGGCCGCCCATTTCTTTTGTCGGCCAACGGCATTTGCGTTAGAGTAACGTCGTTCCAACCTGAGGCGATGTGACGATGTTCAATCCCATGCAGCGATTGCGAAACCCACGCCGCTGGATTGGCAAATTCACCGCGCTTGCCGTGGCAATTGCCCTTCTGGCAACACCGCCAGCGGTTCAGGCACAAATGAATGGTCATGGTACAGGCCGACACGGACACGGACACGGGCATGGTGCCGATGGCACGGGCCACGACGAAGCAACAATGCCCGGTCTTCGTGGGCTGGACGCAACGCCGCTGGAAAGCAGTGAACTTGCGACGATGTTCCGCAATTTCAACGCGATCACCCGTGAGGTGACCAACCTGCCCAACGGGATCCGCACGATCACCTATTCGGCCGATGCCGATCTGATGGCGGTTGTGGTGTCCCATGTTGTCGGGATGATTGACCGGGTCGAAGAAGGGCGCGATCCCAAGGTGTTCATCCAAAGCCCGACCTTGGACATCCTGTTTGAACGCCGCGACCGTATCACCACGGAAATCGATTCGACGGATCAGGGCATCATTGTCATTCAGACATCAAACGACCCCGAGGTCGTGGCCGCATTGCAAACCCACGCGAGCGAGGTCAGCGATATGGTCGATCGCGGGATGCAGGCGGTGCACGACATGATGATGAACCGCGCAAGAAACTGAAAAACCTGTCTTTGATCGGCCAAGGCGATGCCCCGCGAAACCGGACAATGCGCGGTGCTGGGCGGTCAATCACGGGATCACATGCCCCGGTCAATGCCCCCAACGCAGCCGTCAGCTGGCCGCGTTTACCCGTTCTATATAGGCGCGCAGTTCTTCGGCTTCGTGGCGCGCTTCGCGCAGGCCATCCATCGCGGCGGACAATTCGGCTTCGGACTGGGTCAGTTGGTTGGTCAACTCTGCTTCGCGTTGCTGCAAATAGGTGATCGCCTGATCGCGGGCCTCTTCTGCTTCGTGCAGCTCCTGCGCCATACGTTCCAATTCGCCCATGTCGGATTTGGACACACGTGTGAACCTGTGGATCACCCAATAAGCGAACCATCCCAGGCTGAACGCAATGAACAGGACAATCGCAGTTGCGATTATGAATTCAGTTCTGTTCATCCTTTTTCGTGACCTCCTTGTCCGACGCGGTGCCTTCTTGCGCCGAACGGGCCGTGCTTTCAAGGGTCGTTGTGTCTTCGGTAGCGTCGATGGTGAGCAGGGTGAATTCAATTCGACGGTTTTCTTCGCGCCCTGCGTCTGTCTTGTTGGTCGCTATCGGGAATTCTTCGCCATAGCCCTTGGCGGAAAAACTCGACGTCAGAACCCGCCGCAGACGCAATTCGTTCAATACGGCCTGCGCACGCGCCTGGCTAAGTTGCTGATTCATAACTTCGCGGCCCTGGCTGTCCGTGTGCCCGCCAATTTCCAAACGGATCGGGCCACAGGCCTTTAGCACTTCGGATATGTCATCCATGACGCCAACGGATTCCGCATCAATTTTGGCGGATCCCGGTTCAAAGTTGATTTTGCGCACCGACTGAATGCCTTTCAGTTCGGCCATGCATTCCTCTGGCTCGGGCAGGGCGGCGGTTGGGTCCAGTTTTTCGCGATAGACAACATTGACAGAAAAATCTTCTGAGCTGCCCAGTTTGTCTGCCAGCAGGCTTGTGATGTCTTCACTTGCCGTTTCCGATCCTGTGTTCCCGCTCACGTTCACGCTGTCGGGTGTCACGATCACGGCGCCGTTGGACAATTCCGACAACGCCTTAAGAGCGGTCAGCACCCGTATGGGCCAGCCCTTGGGCAGGGTGTCGTCCAGCCGCGCGCCGTTGTGAACAGCCGCGGTCCCGAACCGGGCGCGCGCATAGCTTTCCGCGGCGGTGCGGGTCAGGTCATCGTTCAACCGTCCGCGCATTTGCAACAGCCCCTCGGGGCTAAGCGTCGCTGTGAAATCTGGCGGCCCTTCGACCTTTTCGTCCGGGGTTACAGGCAAAACGGAATGCAGGGCGAACACATCCGGCAATGCGTTTTCAAGGTTGCCAACCACGGAATCGAAATGGTCCGCAGACGTGCCTTCGGCAGCGATAAGCGTGATGTCCGTATCCGAAAATGTCACCGAACCCGACCCCAGATCGGCCAGGGCTGCAATCGCCTGTCGCGCGGCATCCGCCCATGTCGGTGATGGCACGCCCAATCCGATTGTACAGCGCGTGTCCTCTTGCATCCCGGCGGCCCGCGCGGCGGCCAGGATGACCTTGCGCGCGTCTTCGGTGTCGGCAGAGCACGCGTCAAATCGTGCGGCGCCGTCTTCGACCAAAAAGCGCAAGGTAAAGGGCGTGATCACCGGGCGCGGCGCGGAAATGGCAAGTTGCAGAACAAGGTCATTCGGCGCCGAGTTCTTGAGCTGGTCTTCCAGTCGCTGGCGGTCTTCTGGGCTGTCGGACATGGCCGTGACCGCCACACGCCCCGCTTCGACCGAGATTTTCGATCGTGGCACAATCGCCAGCGCCTTGACTGAATAATCAAGCGCGGGTGTCCAGCCCTGCGGCGCCGGATGGTTGGCGGTGTCAAGCAGATCAGCAACGTTTCCAACGCCTTTGATCCGCTCAAGCGATGCGATCAGATCGTCGCGGTTCGTTGCCTGCGGGATCAGCCCGATCAAGGACAATTCGGAATCGTTGCGCAGGATTTCGATTGAAAACCGTGGTGGCGCGATTTCTTCTGCGGCTTCGACCTGCATGCCGTCGATAACGCGGCTGGCATCAATCACCCGGCCGGCCACGGTCAGCGCCCGAAACCGGTCTGCCTCGGACGGGGCGGTTCCGGTCATATGAAGCTGAAGACCGTTTGCCTGCACCTCGGCCCAGTCCATGTCTGTCATGTCCAGTGAGTGGCGTACGGCGGTTTCGGTCGTGGCTTCGACATTGGTGACTGCAAAGCTGGCCGCGACAAGGCTGCCGACGGCGGCAACAACAAAGGCTGCGGCTAGGATCGCAATAGATGACAGGCGCATTCGGTAGCGTTTCCCGGCGTAATGACTGGATGCGCAAGGATTAATGCCCTAACGCGGTCAGCGCAATCACAGCAAAAGCGCACCGGCGGAAAACAGCACAGGCAGCAATCCGGCGTCACGGTTCGACCGAAACAGCGCCAGCAGCCGGTCGTTGTCATCCATTTTGAACCGCTGAAGCTGCCAGACCATATGCCAGCCCATGGCCCATGGTCCGCCCAGGGCAATGATCAACGCAAACGGGTTGACCCGGCCAATGGCCGCGCCCAACACCGCAAATCCCATCAACCCAACGGATGCGACAAGAAACCGGCGCAACCAGACCGGCGTATCGGTGCCAAACAGGCGCGCGGTTGATTTCACCCCGATCAGCGCGTCATCTTCGGTGTCCTGATGGGCATAGATCGTGTCGTAAAACAACGTCCATGCAA
Source organism: Pseudooceanicola sp. (assembly GCA_050633485.1). Classification (GTDB taxonomy): domain Bacteria; phylum Pseudomonadota; class Alphaproteobacteria; order Rhodobacterales; family Rhodobacteraceae; genus Pseudooceanicola. The sequence goes on along the minus strand of JBOEGP010000014.1, from coordinate 52,807 downwards.
TCCCGGCAAGGTACAGAACAACGGGCGGCCATGACAACGACCCGGTGTGCGCCGCCCATGCCAGCAACGCGCCCCAGTTGAACGCAAGCCCAAGGAACACCTGCGGCCACCACGTGAACCGTTTGGCAAAGGGATAGATCGCCACCGGAAGCAACGACAAAACCCCAAGGGCAATGGCCGCCGTGTTGAATGTCAAAAGGATGCCAAAGGCGATCAAGGCTTGAAGCACCATCCACACAATCGCCCCCCGCACCGACACCGCCCCCGATGGGATGGGCCGCGACCGCGTGCGTTCAACCGACCCGTCGATATGGCGATCCGTGATGTCATTCCATGTGCATCCCGCCCCGCGCATCAACCACGCGCCAAAACCGCACCCGACAAATATCCAAAGGTCAGCCCAGGCAGGGGCGCCATCGGCCAGCATCGCAAGGGTCAGCCCCCACCAGCACGGCAACAACAACAACCATGTGCCAATCGGGCGATCCGCCCGCGACAGGCGCAGATACGGGCGGGTCCATTCAGGCGCTCGCCGATCAACCCAATTGCCGGTGACAGCGTCGGAAACCTGACCCTCTGGTGTCGGTCCTGCCTGCGTCATAGAATGCGCCCCATGGAAACTGCCCGCCCCAAACCGCGAACACGCCTTCATCTAGACCACCCTTTGGGGGTGGCGCAAACCGTTCCTTTGGACCGCGATCAGGCGCATTATTTGTTTGGGGTCATGCGGCTGAAACCCGGTGACGCCGTTGCCCTGTTCAACGGGCGCGATGGCGAATGGCTGGCGCAGGTCACCCAGGCCGGGAAACGGGGCGGCGAATTGACCTGCCTTCACCAAAGCGCGCCACAGGGCATGCCGCCCGATGTCTGGCTATTGTTTGCGCCGATCAAAAAGGCGCGGACCGATTTCATCGTGGAAAAGGCGGTTGAACTGGGCGCCGCGCGCATTTGCCCCGTGCAGACGGACTTCACCAATTCGGACCGCATCCGGCAGGACAGGCTTCAGGCCCATGCGGTCGAAGCGGCAGAGCAATGCGGTGCGACCTATGTGCCCCAAGTCGGGGAACTGACGCGTCTGGACCGGATGCTGAATGATTGGCCGCAGGACAGGCGATTGATCTTTTGCGACGAAGGCTTTGCCGCAGAACAGGGCGATGACACACCCATAGCGGGCGAACAGCAAACCCCGGCCAGCATGCTTTTGTCGGACCAGATCGCCGCACTGGACACCGCCCGACAAACCCCATGGGCCATCTTGATCGGACCCGAAGGCGGATTTTCCCCGGCCGAACGTGCGCATTTGCGCGGTCTGGACTTTGCCCTTGCGGTCAGCCTCGGCCCGCGCATCCTGCGGGCAGATACGGCGGCCGTCGCTGCCTTGACCCTATGGCAGGCGGCGGCGGGCGATTGGTGATGCGGCCTACAGGGCATATGTCGGCATCGGAATACGCCGCCCTGGCGCTTATGCCTTGACGTTGATTGACCCCACGCCAAGGATTGCCCCATGACATTCGTGCGCCCAGAATTGGCCCAGGCCGCCCGCCGCTGGCGTGACGCGTTGATCGGCTGCGGGGTTGCGGCCCTTGGCCTGTGGTGGGCGTTAACCACAAATGGCCCCTTGGAATGGGTCGGTTGGATCGTCGCGGCCATTGGCGGTGGTCTGATCGCAGCAGGCCTGCAACGCGGGCGGTTCCGTCTGGGTCATGACGGCCCCGGCGTGGTTCAGGTGGACGAGGCGCAGATCAGTTATTTCGGGCCCTGGACCGGCGGTGTTGTGGCCCTAAGCGAAATTGTCGCGGTCACACTGGATCGTGGCACGGACCCGGTGACATGGCGCATTCGCCAGCCGGGGCAGGGGGATTTGGAAATCCCCGTCACCGCCGAAGGGGCCGAAGCGCTGTTTGATGCCTTTGGCGCGCTGCCATCGTTTGACACGCGCACAATGCTGGCCGCACTGCATTCCGTTGATCGTCACCCTATCGTGATCTGGGAGAAACCTGCGCTGCGGTTGCATTGACACTGCCCGCTATCCCGGTCACTCCTTGACGTTCAACCGCGTTCAGATCCCGGAGGCCGTCGCCCCATGTCCATCCCACAATCCGGCGGAGGCCCCATTGAACACATTGATCAATTGGCAGAATTCCTGGCCCAAGGGTGCAAGCCGAAAGAAGATTGGCGCATCGGTACCGAACACGAAAAGTTCGGCTATTGCAAAGACACGCTGAAACCCATTCCCTATGATGGCCCCCGGTCCATCCGCGCCGTTCTGGAAGGGTTGCGCGACCGCCACGGCTGGGCCCCGGTCCAGGAAGGCGGGCATCTGATCGGCCTGACAAAGGACGGCGCAAACGTCAGCCTTGAACCGGGCGGGGCGCTGGAATTGTCTGGCGCGCCGCTGGAGTCCATTCACCAAACCTGTGACGAGGTGAACGACCACCTGCGCGAGGTCAAGGATGTCGCGGACGAGATTGGCGTCGGGTTCATCGGCCTTGGGGCCGCGCCCATCTGGACGCATGACGAAATGCCGCTGATGCCCAAGGGGCGGTACAAGCTGATGGACGCCTATATGCAAAAGGTCGGCACGATGGGCCGGGTGATGATGCGGCGCACCTGCACGGTTCAGGTGAACCTCGACTTCGGGTCCGAAGCGGACATGGTGCAGAAAATGCGCGTGGCCATCGCCCTTCAGCCCGTCGCGACGGCGTTGTTCGCCAATTCCCCGTTTTTCGAAGGCAAGCCCAACGGGTTGAAAAGCTTTCGCAGCCGGGTTTGGCGGGATCTGGATGCCGATCGCACGGGCATGGTGCCTTTTGTTTTCGACGACGGTTTCGGGTTCGAGGCATGGGTGCAATATGTCCTCGATGTGCCGATGTATTTTGTCTATCGCGATGGCAAATACATTGATGCGCTTGGGCAATCCTTTCGCGATTTCCTAAAGGGGCAATTGCCCGCGCTGCCCGGAGAAACGCCAACGCTCAGCGATTGGGCCGATCATCTGACAACCGTGTTCCCCGAGGCGCGGATGAAGAAATACATCGAAATGCGCGGGGCCGACGGCGGCCCTTGGCGGCGCTTGTGTGCCTTGCCCGCGTTCTGGGTCGGGTTGATGTATGATCAGGGCGCGCTTGATGCTGCGTGGGATCTGGTCAAAGGCTGGGATGCGCAAACCCGCGACGCTTTGCGTATTGCCGCATCGGAACAGGCATTGCAGGCCCGCGTGGGCGACATCCACATGCACGACCTCGCGCGTGAGGTCGTCGCGATTTCTGAGGCAGGGCTAAAGGCGCGCGCGCTTCCCGGTGCCGGTGGTTTGGTCCCGGACGAGACGCATTTCCTGAATGCGCTTAAGGAAAGCCTTGAGACAGGGAAAGTTCCCGCAGACGAATTGCTGGACCATTATAACGGCGATTGGAACGGCGATATCAGCCGCGTCTTTGGTGAATATTCTTATTGATCAGATGCTTGCGCACCCGTGTGCGTGATTTGCAAACCGGGATTTTGCGGTTTGCAAAACGTGGCGGTCCGGGCGGATGATGTGTCGTTCAAAGCACCGCATCGATCAGCACCGCCGCCCTGACACAGGGCAGAAACGGGTTATTTCTGGCCAATCTTGGGTTCTGTCCCGGCCTTGATCCGGGCGATATTGGCCCGGTGGCGCAGGTACACCAGAATGGTCAGCGCCGCAGTCAGGACAAATCCGCTGCCATCCGACAGCAGCATGATCCACACCGTCGAACAGGCCGCCATGATCAACGCGGCCAGGGACGAAATCCGCGACACCGTTGCGGAAACCAACCATGTTGCGCAACTGGCCAGCCCGACAGGCCACGCCAGCGCCAAAAGTATCCCAAGGAAGGTCGCAACGCCTTTGCCGCCCTTGAAATTCAGCCAGACGGGAAAACAATGCCCGATGAACGCGGCCAGGCCCGCGACCTGTGCTGCGTCCTCTCCGGCCAGCCAGCGCCCGGCCAAAACCGCCACCGCGCCCTTGGCCCCGTCCAGCAGCAAAGTCGCCGCCGCCGCACCTTTGTTGCCCGTGCGTAAAACGTTTGTCGCACCGATATTGCCCGATCCGACCTTGCGCAGATCGCCCAGCCCCAGCGTTCGGGTGACCAGCACACCGAACGGCAAGGACCCTAGGACATAACCGATCACGGCCCACAGGATCAGTGTCGGGATCGAAGTAACGATTTCAGGCATTTGGGGCCTCTCGGTCGAAGACGCGGGTTCCGGCAACCCAGGTGCCCAGCACCTTGCCCTGCATCCGCGCGCCGTCAAAGGGGGTATTCTTGGATTTCGAAAGAAGCTTTTCGCGATCCATCACAAATGGCGCGTCCGGGTCAAACAGCATCAGGTCGGCTGGCGCTCCGACTGACAGACGCCCCTGCGCTAAACCCAATCGCCGTGCGGGGTTCAATGTCATTGCGCGCACAAGCACCGGCAATTCGATATCGCCGGAATGATACAGGCGCAGCGCCGCAGGCAGAAACGTTTCCAAAGCCACAGCGCCCGAGGCCGCCTCTTCGAAGGGAAGACGTTTGCTTTCTTCGTCCTGTGGCGTGTGCATGGATGAAATCACATCAATCACCCCGCGCGCCACGGCATCGACAACGGCGCGGCGGTCGTCTTCGGACCTGAGCGGCGGCTTGACCTTAAAGAAGGTGCGATAATCCGCGACATCCAGTTCATTGAGGGTCAGGTGATGAATGGACACACCCGCCGTCACATCCAGACCATTCGCCTTGGCCCTTTCCAGTGCGGGCAGGGCGCGTGCGGTGGTGATCTGATCGACATGATACCGTGCGCCGGTCATTTCGATCAGGGCCATATCACGGTCCAACCCCATGCGTTCGGCCATTGCCGTGACCGCTGGCAACCCGCGCAGCGATGCGAACTTGCCCGATGTCGCCGCGGCCCCCTGTGAAAGCCCCGGTTCCTGAACATGTGCGATAACCAGCGCGCCCAGTGACCGGGCATAGGTCAGCGCGCGGGAAAACACCTTGGTGTCTGCGACCACGCGATCGCAATCGGTGAACGCCACGGCCCCGGCATCCAGAAGGAACCCAATCTCGGTCATCTCGCGCCCGGCGCGCCCCTTTGTCAGGGCGGCCATGGGCAGAACGCGCACATTTGTGGCCTCGCGCGCGCGGCGCGCCACGAATTCCAGTGTCTCGGGGGTGTCGATGGCGGGTGAGGTGTCAGGGCGTGTGACCATTGTGGTCACCCCCCCGGCCGCCGCAGCCGCACCGGCACTGCGGAAACTTTCCTTGTGACGTTCCCCCGGTTCACACACCTTGACCCCGATATCGACCAGTCCGGGGGCCAGACACATGCCGCCACAGTCGATCACCGTGTCGGCGTCGGTTGCGTCCGCCGCCGTGCCCAAACCGGCAATCAGACCATCGCTAACCAGCAGATCACCGGTTGTGTCGGTTCCGGCCTCGGGATCGATCAGGCGGGCGTTTCGGAAAAGCAGGGTCAAAATTTGCCTCCGGTGAATACAATCAAAAGGACGATGGCGGTAAAGGCCACGCTCCAAACGATGTGCCACGTCCACGACTTTGGCTTGGGCTGCGGCGTGGCCGCGTTCCCGACGGTCAGGCCGCCAGCGGCCGAGGCACTGCGCAACCGTTCCATGGTTTCGCTTGCCTGCGTGGTGGGCAGGCTGGCCACATGGGTCAGCGGGGGAACAACCGTCAAGGTCTGTTCGACCCCGTCAAATGCGGCGGGGCGCAGAATGATGACATCGCCGGTGATGGCATCTATCCGGTCGCGGTTCGCTGCGATTTCGGCCGCATCAATGCCCAATCCATCGCCCAGGTAGGTTGCCAACCCGACCCCTTCCAGATCGGACACCGGGAAATGTTCAACATGCACCGGATTCAGCGACACCGCGCCAAGCGCGACCTTCAAAGGCCATCCGGCCCCATTTTCCGTGATTGGGCGCGCAACGAAACTGCGGGCGCGGTCACCATCCATATCCAGCCCAAAGATGTGGATATCGCTGCCCCCTCCGGGTGAGATTTCGATGCGTTCACTCATGTCCTTGCCTCGCGCAGTTCGCGCATCATGGCATAGACGTCGCGGCCATCCTTGATGCGTTCAAATCCAATATCGTGGCGTTTTGATCCGCGCTTGCCTGACTTGCGCATTTCATGGGCAAAATGGATTGTGGCAAAGTCCCCTTCGTCGGAAAAGACCAAGGCGGTTTCAGCCGTAATCGGATAGGACGCCAGTTTGCGCCCCCTGAACGGCACGTCGGTGCCGATATAGGCGTTTTTGTTGGTCAGCGTGTACCACGTGTGCCGCCGACGCCAGGCCGCGCTATAGATCGGGCCAACCATGATACCGATACCGACGCCGAAATGGATCAATCCGAACATCCAGAAAAGGCCGCCCGCCTGCGCGGCCATGACCATCCAGAACAGGGCAAACCCCGAAAACGCCGCACCAAACAGGACCGAGATAAACCGGCGCGGATGCGATTTGGGTTTGGCGTCCGGGCGCCCCTGCCACAGGATTTCTTCGTCCTGTGCCAGAATCCCGCCCCAGCCATCGCCGCGTGCCCTATGGGTAATGTCGCCATTCACGCGGCGTCGGCCCGTTTCGCGCGCAGGTTCTGTGCCAATAGGTCCATGGCCGCCATGCGCACCGCGACCCCCATTTCCACTTGTTCCTGAATGACGGATCGGTTGATGTCATCGGCAATCGTGCCATCAATTTCGACGCCCCGGTTCATTGGGCCGGGATGCATGACAATCGCGTCGGGCTTGGCAAAGGCCAGCTTGTCCGCATCCAGCCCGTAGCGATGGTAATATTCGCGTTCCGATGGAATGAACCCGCCATCCATGCGTTCCTTTTGAAGGCGCAGCATCATCACCACATCGACGTCGCGCAGGCCCTCTTGCATGTCTTCAAAGACTTCGCAGCCGAATTCACCGATCCCAGATGGCATCAGGGTTGGCGGGCCGATCAGACGAATGCGGTTTTCCATCTTGCCCAACAGGATCAGGTTCGACCGCGCAACGCGGGAATGGGCAATATCGCCACATATGGCGATGGACAGGCGGTGCAGCCGCCCCTTGGCGCGCCGGATTGTCAGCGCATCCAAAAGCGCCTGCGTGGGATGTTCGTGGCGCCCGTCACCGGCATTCAGCACGGCGCAATTCACCTTTTGCGCCAACAGGTCCACCGCCCCGGAATGGGGGTGGCGCACCACAAGTAGGTCAGGGCGCATGGCGTTCAGCGTCAGCGCGGTGTCGATCAGGGTTTCACCCTTTTTGATCGAAGACGCCTGCATCGACATATTCATGACATCCGCCCCCAGGCGCCGCCCGGCCAGTTCGAAACTGGCCTGCGTGCGGGTCGAATTTTCAAAGAACATGTTGATCTGCGTCAGCCCGCGCAGGGCGTCGCCATGTTTGTCTGAACTGCGATTCAGGGTGACGTAATCATCCGCCAGATCAAGGAGCGTCGATATCTCCTCGGGTCTGAGTGGTTCGATGCCGAGAAGGTGGTCCTGTGCGAAGGCCATATGCGCTCCTCCCGTGTCGCCGGTCTGCTTATAGGAAGCACGCGGGCAAGGGACAAGCATCAGTGCGCATGCACATCCGTCTTCGGCGCAAAGCCGTGGTTTCCGGCAACGCTTTGCAGGGATAGGATACGGTATGGAATCGGCACTGGACTGGCACACAGCAAAGGCCCTGTTGGAATGGCAGGTCGAACTCGGCGTGACAGACGCCGTGTCGGATTCGCCCGTGAACCGGTTCGATCTGCCTCGCACGATGGACAAACCGGCCCATTTGGCGGCCGTGGCACAGGCCCCATCCGGGCAGGGCACCGCGCAGGCTCCTGCCAACGTCGCCAATGGCGCACCGGCCGTTCAGGCGCCCAAACCCGTTGAAATCGACGTGGTCGCGGTGGCCAAAGCCGCTGCCGCCGCCAGCGGTGATCTTGCCGCGCTTAAGGCTGCGATGGGTGGGTTTGACCATTGCGAATTGAAACGCGGCGCGCGCAATCTGGTGTTCGCTGATGGCAATCCCGCGGCCCGTGTGATGATCATCGGCGAGGCGCCGGGACGTGATGAGGACCGCGTCGGGCGCCCTTTTGTCGGCAGCGCGGGCCAATTGCTGGACCGGATGGTGGCCGCCATCGGGTTGGCGCGCGACGCAGAAACACCCGATACAGCCGTTTATATCACCAACATATTGCCCTGGCGGCCGCCCCAGAACCGTGACCCGGAACCAAATGAAATCGCGATGATGGTGCCGTTTGTGCAGCGCCACGTCGATCTGGTGAAACCCGATCTGATCGTTTTGATGGGCAATATCGCCTGTCAGGCGGGGCTTGGCAAACGCGGGATCCTGAAATTACGCGGCCATTGGGCCGAGGCATTTGGCCGCCCGGCCTTGCCGATGACACACCCCGCGTATCTGTTGCGTCAACCCAGTGCCAAACGCGAGGCATGGGCCGACCTTTTGGCACTGAAGGCACGATTGGGGGGCTGACATGCGCGGGCTAATCATCCTTGCGGCCCTCGTGGGCATGGCCGGATCGGCCAAAGCTTTTGACATTGATTATGCGGCGGTGATGGATGCGAACGCGGCCAAGGTCGAGGAACTGGGCGATCGCCACCGCCAGCTGATCCTGCCCGGTCCGGTTCGGATCATGGAATACAGCGACGGCGCAGGCGGAGCGAACTTCATCGGCATCGACGAAAGCGCGAATGGTTCGGCCGGGTGTATGTTCAAACTGTTGGTCGATCTGTCCGCAGGCCAACGCCTGTGTGACACAATGCTGACCCCGGATGAGGCGGCAAATCTGGACGCCGCCCTGTTGCGCAGCGCCCGGTTCGTGGCCGCAAACACGGTTCCGCCGGTGCCCGAGGCCGACATCAAGGAACGGTTGGCCGCAATGGTGGATCGCGTCGTTGCGGGCTATCGGGCCAAGGGCATGTCTTGTCCCGGCGACCAAGGGTTTGATCCTCAGGCGGTCGCACTGGCCAAAAACGCGGCCACACCGCGTTTCGCGGACATTCAGGCATTGATGCACGCAGAGCCGCGATTGCCGGTGCCCAACCCCTGCATGTGACAGACATACGCCCCGAATTCCGGGGCGCAACGGTGGCCCGCCAACACAGGCCGCCAACACAGGCCAAACGCGCGTGACATGAAAGGACGGAAAGGCATGTTCCCTGTTGACCCTTTGACATTGCTGGCGTTTTTGCCTGCCGGTCTGGCGCTGAACATGACGCCCGGCGCGGATATGGTGTTCTGTGTCGGGCAAGGGTTGCGGCAGGGTCCGCGCGCCGCCTGGGCCGCCAGTGCGGGGATTTCGACCGGCGCACTGGTGCATGGCGCAATTGCGGGTCTGGGGTTGGGCGCGGCGATTGGCGCGCATCCGGTGGTGTTTGATGTGATCCGTTGGGTCGGGGTGGCCTATCTTTTGTGGCTGGCCGCGGCATCGCTGCGTGCCAACCCGCCGGATCAGACAGGCCGGGCGGGAACGGCACATGCGTTTCGTGACGGGCTGATGGTGAACCTGACCAATCCAAAGGTGATCCTGTTCGTTCTGGCCTTTGTCCCGCAATTCGTTGATCCGACACGCGGACCGGTTCTGGCGCAATTCCTGATTTTTGCGACAATCCTGGGTCTTGGCGGGCTGGTGATCAACGGTATCGTTGGCGCGTCGGCTGCGGGCGTGGGGCGCCGCGTGGTGAAATCGGCCAATGTGTCACGTTGGCTGGGGCGTGTTTGTGCCGCCATATTCGCCACGCTGGCCCTGCGGCTGGCCGTTCTGGAACGCGCATAACAGGGGACAGGCACCATGGCACAGGACACGACCAAGGAATTCATCCCAGTCCGTTTCGCGGTGCTGACCCTGTCCGACACAAGAACCGCGTCCGAGGACCGGTCCGGCGACACGCTGGCCGCGCGCATCGAAGGGGCGGGGCATATCCTTGCCGCGCGCGACATCCTGCCGGACGATCGTGCCGCGATCGCAGACCAGTTGCGGGTATGGATCGCAGACCCGGACATCGACGCGATCCTGACAACCGGGGGAACAGGCCTGACCGGTCGCGATGTGACGGTCGAAGCGCACCGTGACGTTTACGAAAAGGAAATCGAAGCATTCGCGACGGTTTTTACCATCGTGTCGATGAAAAAGATCGGGACAAGCGCGGTGCAATCCCGTGCGACGGGTGGCGTGGCTGGCGGCACCTATCTTTTCGCCCTGCCAGGCAGCCCCGGCGCCTGCAAGGATGCGTGGGACGAAATCCTGGCCGCCCAGTTCGACTATCGCCACAACCCCTGCAATTTCGTCGAAATAATGCCCCGGCTGGACGAACACCTGCGACGGAAATAACGCGCGGCTCCGTATTATCAGGACCAACCGGGCGATCGCGCGGACGAAAAAAGTGACTTTCTGACGGTGAATGGCCCGCGGCTGGCCGTCTGATCTGCTGTTTTCGGGCGCACATAACCCAAAGGTGAAACAGAGTGTGGCCTGACAGGCCTGTGTAATCTGGCTTGGCAGATGGGTAAAACCTATCATATCAAGTCATGTCGCCCCGGGGCGTCGTCTGGGAAGAATGCGAATGAGATTTCTGCGCTATAGCTTGTCTGGTCTGTTCCTGCTGGCCCTCACCCTTGGGTTTCTGGCCTATGCGGGCACGTTGGTCTTTGACGCGGTGCGCGACCGGATGGCCGAAGAACCGCGCATTCCCCCGGCGCGTGAACGGGTTTTTGCGGTGAACGTGATAACGGCCGTGCCTGAAACGATCACCCCGATCCTGACCGCCTTTGGCGAAATCGCAAGCCGGCGCACGCTGGATATCCGCGCCGCATCGGGCGGGGCGATCATCGCGATGAATGACAATTTCGAAGACGGCGGGCTGGTCACGGCAGGCGAGGTTTTGATCCGGATCGACCCGGTGAATGCCCAAACCGCCCTGTCCCGTGCCAAAGCCAATCTGAGCGATGCGCAATCCGAGGTGCGCGACAGCAAACGCGCCCTAAGCATTGCGATGGATACGTTGACCGCCGCACAGGAACAGGCCGCGTTGCGCGAACGCGCATTCCGTCGCCAGACCGATCTGCGCGATCGCGGAGTCGGAACTGAAGCCGCCGTGGAAACCGCCGAATTGGCCGCCGCGTCGGCGCGTCAGGCGGTTTTGGGCGCGCGGTCTGCCCTGGCCAATGCCGAGGCGCGCGTGGATCAGGCAACAACATCCCTGGCACGTGTCGAACTGGCCCGTGACGAGGCGCAGCGCGCCCTTGACGATACAACCATTGTCGCCGGATTTGACGGCACATTGTCCGAAGTCACAGCCGTTGCGGGCGGACTTGTGTCCACCAACGAACGCCTTGCGCGGCTGGTGGATGCCAACGCGCTTGAGGTCGCGTTCCGGGTATCAACCGCGCAATACGCGCGCTTGCTGGACAGCGAAGGCCGCCTGCGCCGCGCCCCGGTCACGGCCACGCTGGACGTTCAGGGATTTGGCCTGTCGGCCACGGGTCAGATCACCCGGTCAAGCGCGGCTGTGGGCGAAGGCCAGGTAGGGCGGCTGGTGTTTGCCCGTCTGGACAATGCGCGCGGGTTGAAACCCGGCGATTTTGTTACGGTTGCCACTCAGGAACCGCCTTTGGAACAGGTCGTGCGCCTGCCTGCCGCCGCGGTGGATGCGGCCGAAACGGTGCTTGCCGTGGCCGCAGAAGACCGGCTTGAGGTTCTTCAGGTCAAGGTCGAGCGCCGCCAGGGTGATGATGTTCTTGTGCGTGGCGTCGGGCTGGCCGGGCGCGACATCGTGCGCGAACGTTCACCCCTGTTCGGCGCCGGGATCAAGGTGCGCCCCATTCGCCCGGCCGCTGATGGGACCAAGGCATCGACTCCGGTGGCACCTGACACTGTCGCGCTGACACCGGAACGCCGGGACAAGATGAAAGCGTTTATCGAGGCATCAACCCGCCTGCCGGACAGCATCAAAACCAAGATCTTGTCGCAATTGGACGCGGAAAAGGTGCCCGCGCAATTGGTCCAGCGTATCGAATCCCGGATGGGGGGCTAAGCGATGGCGCGCGCTATGCCAGCCGCCGCCGGTGGCATTCTGTCATATTTTGTCCGACATGCGACGGCGGCGAACCTGTTGCTGGTCGTTCTGCTTGTCGTTGGCCTGGCCACGGCCCCGCGCATGCGGGCACAATTCTTTCCTGACATCATTTCGGATTCCATGTCGGTGTCGGTCGTGTGGGACGGGGCAGGGGCCGAAGACATCGACGCCGCAATTGTTCAAATCCTTGAACCGGCGCTGTTGTCCGTCGAAGGGGTCGAAAGCTCTTCTTCGCGATCACGCGAAGGGCGCGCGACGATCAGTCTGGAGTTTGAACCCGACTGGGACATGGGGCGCGCGTCTGATGATGTGGCCACGGCCATTGATGCGGTTTCGACCCTACCGGACGACGCCGAAGACCCGGTGATCCGGCGTGGTGGCTGGCGTGACCGCGTCACGGACGTGGTGCTGACCGGCCCGGTCGGCACGGAACAACTGGCCCGTTTCGCGGATGAATTTGTCACCCGCCTGTTCTCCGAAGGCGTCACCCGCACCACGATCCGGGGTGTCGCGCCGACCCTGACATTGATCGAGGTGCCATCGGTCAACATGATCGCGCATGATGTCACAATGGCCCAGATCGCAGCGGCCATCGCAGAAGAGGTTGACGCAGACCCGGCAGGCGACGTGACCGGTGCCAATGCCCGCGTGCGAACTGGCGTTGAAAAACGATCGGCCGACCAGATTTCAGCGATTGTTCTTAGGGTCAATCCCGATGGATCCGAACTTACCATCGGGGATGTGGCCACCATTGATGTGCAGGGCAGCGACCGCGCCCGAAGCTATTTCGTGGGCAAAGACCCGGCGATTTCAGTGCGGATTGACCGATCGGACCGTGGCGATGCCATCGAAATCCAGAAAGTGGTCGAAGAGGTTGCGGCAGACCTGCAATCCACATTGCCGCAGGGCACCCAGATCGAATTGATCCGCACCCGTGCCGCCGCGATCACCGGGCGGCTGGATATTCTGTTGGACAACGGGTCCGTCGGGTTGCTGATGGTTGTGGCGCTGTTGTTCATGTTCCTGAACGCGCGCACCGCGATCTGGGTTGCCGCCGGTATTCCGGTGTCCATGCTGGCCGCGATTGCGCTGATGTATTTCGCCGGGCTGACGCTGAACATGATTTCGCTGTTCGCGCTGATCATCACCCTTGGCATTGTGGTCGATGACGCCATTGTCGTCGGTGAACACGCCGACGCCCGGTTTCGCAACCTGAACGAAGACCCGATCACCGCATCGGAAAACGCGGCGCGGCGCATGGCCATGCCTGTCTTTTCCGCGACACTGACAACCGTGATCGCCTTTTTCGGGCTGACCGCCATTGGCGGGCGGTTTGGCGACTTGATCCAGGATATCCCTTTTACGGTGATTGTCGTGCTGATCGCGTCACTCGTCGAATGTTTTCTTATCCTTCCCAAACACATGAGCCACGCGCTGTCCCACACCGAGACCGAGCATTGGTACGATGTGCCTTCGCGGATCGTTAATCATGCGTTCAACTGGTTCCGCCGCGTGATTTTTCGCCCTTTGATGGCGTTTGTGGTTTGGGCGCGGTATCCCGTTCTGGCGGGGATATTGTTGATCTTTGCCACACAGATCACCCAGGTCGTGCGCGGTGACGTGCAATGGCGGTTCTTTAACGCGCCTGAACGCGGGTCAATTTCCGGCAACTTTTCCATGGCCCCCGGTGCGACCCGCGAAGATTCCCTTGAAATGATGCGCGAGATGCAGCGCGCAACCGAAGAACTGGGCAAGAAATACGAGGCGGAACATGGCACCAATCCGCTGGACTTTGTCATTGCGGAAATCGGTGGCAACACGGGCCGCGCCCTGGCCAGTGCCGAAACAAAAAGCGGCGATCAACTGGGGTCCATCGCGATCGAACTGATTGATCCGGATCTGCGCCCCTATTCGTCCTTTGCCTTTGTGGCCGACCTTCAGGATTCCGTTCGTCGCCATCCCCAGGTCGAAGAAATATCGTTCCGCGGGTGGCGATCCGGCCCCGGCGGGGATGCGCTGGATGTCCAGTTCTATGGGGCCACGTCCGACACGCTCAAGGCCGCGTCGGAACAGTTGAAAACAGCGCTCGTGCGCTTTCCCGAAGTGTCAGCCGTTGAAGACAGCCTTGCCTATGACAAAGAGGAATTGATCCTAGAACTGACGCCGCAGGGGCGATCGCTTGGGTTCACCATTGACGCTCTGGGCCGTGTTTTGCGGCACCGATTGAACGGGATCGAAGCGGCAACATACCCCGAAGGCCCAAGGTCGGCTGTTATCCGGGTTGAACTGCCCGATGGGGAATTGACGGCCGATTTCCTTGATCGCACGCAAATGCGCACCCCGTCCGGCGGCTATGTGCCTTTGGCCGACATCGTGCGCGTGGATCGGCGGACAGGTTTTTCCACGGTGCGGCGCGAAAACGGGCTGCGGCTGATTTCGGTCACCGGTGACATATCCGAAGACGACCCCGCCCGCGCCACCGCCATCATGGAGGCATTGCGCGATGAAATCCTGCCCAAGATCGCCAGCGATCAACAGGTCGATTGGCAACTGAGCGGCCTTGCCGAACAGGAAAATGAATTCCTGTCTGACGCATTGACCGGCCTCGTCCTGTCGCTTTTGGGAATATACCTTGTTCTGGCGTGGGTGTTCGCGTCATGGACCCGGCCGATTGTTGTGATGGCGATCATCCCGTTCGGATTGGTTGGCACGATTTATGGCCATGCGGTTTGGGACGTGCCCCTGTCCATGTTCACGGTCGTGGGTCTGTTGGGCATGACCGGGATCATCATCAACGATTCCATCGTTCTGGTGACGACAATTGATGAATACGCAGCCGATCGCGGGTTGATTCCGTCCATCATTGACGGAGCATCGGACAGGCTGCGCCCGGTGTTGCTAACCACGCTGACCACGGTTCTGGGGCTGGCACCGCTGCTTTATGAACGCTCCAGCCAGGCGCAGTTCCTCAAACCGACGGTCATTACCCTATGCTATGGCCTGGGCTTTGGGATGATCCTTGTCCTGTTGGTTGTGCCTGCGCTTTTGGCGATGCAGGCCGATGTCAGCCGGCGCACCACTGCATTGCGCCGCGCCCGCAACGCGCATGGCGCGCGCGGCTTGCGCGGGCTGGCGTGGGGCGGAACACTTGCCGTGATCGCATGGCTTGGGGCGACAATGGGCATGACGATCTGGTTGGGCGCATTGCCTGCGTGGCTGTCATTTGCGCCCGCCTTGTCGGCCATCCCGCCAGTGATCGCTTCGGGTGGCGTGTTTTTGGCCGGTGCCGGATGTGCGCTGGCGGTGGTGTACCTGATCGCTTGGGTGGTTCAGCCATTTGTGGCGCGGTCAAAGGCACGCGCCGCCTGACATTCGCGATTGCGCGCCATGGATTACGCGGCGCGCCTTACCCTTTGCAACCGTCGATCTGAACGGCGATGTCACGGCCCAGAACGGTGATCGTCAACCCCGAGCGATCCAGCGCAAAACTGCCCCCCGAGGTGTGCATGAGTTCGGTTTGGGCGGTCAACCGCCCGCCTGAACGTTTGGAATTGGCGTCGCCGGCCCAGACCTTGGGATTTGCCGCCTCGACCACGATGGTTTCGCGCCCGCCTGTGCTGGGCATATTGATATCAACCGACAGCGCCATTCCGTATTTGCCCTGCGACACGCTGCATGTGACGGCACGCACCTTGCCTTCGCGCGCGGAATAGGGGCGCGCGGCCATGGCGGCGGCAATCGACGGATCACGTTGCCCCCCGGTCGCAGGAAGGGTCGCTGAAATCGTCAGGTCCAGTGGCACGCAAACCTCATCGCATATGCCGACCATCAACTGGCCCTTTAACCCGATTGGCGCGCCCATAGTTTTTGGCGTCAGGACAATCGGCAGGACAACCCGATTGGCATATCCGATGGACCGCAGGCCATTCTGATCAAATACCTTTGGGCGGGGCCAGATCACCCGCACGGCGTTCAGATTGCTGGAACCGCGCCAGGAAAAGACCGGTGGCACCCCTGCCTCGCCTGGGCTGCGCCAATAGGTTTTCCATCCCTTGGCCAGCGTCATTTCAAGCCCGGCAATGTGCAAACCGTCAGCGCCGCGCCATCCCGGCAACAGCCGAAGGGTCAGATTGTCAGAATACGGATTGGCCTGAACGACCCCGGCACCGGCGATCATCGTGCTGGCCATTGCGATGCCCGCCAAAGCAGAGCGCACACATGCCCAAAGGCCGGGGCGCAAGGGGCGGGTTTTCGCGATATATCGGGGCATTTTGAATGTCATACCCATTTTCATGCGCGGCCATCCCTGACTTGCCAACTCACATTCATGCGAATTCCTGCGATGATCGCGACGAAGTGATCCACCCGTCACAATCTGGGGGCTCTGCGCTTGCGTCTGACGCCATATGACGTCATGTTCGGGCCAATATCTTTGGAATACGGCAGGGTGTATTTTGCCTGATTTTACCGACCTGACTGGCAAGTTATTGATTGCGATGCCGGGAATGACGGACCCACGTTTTTCGTCGGCAGTTGTGTTCCTATGTGCCCATTCGAATGACGGGGCCATGGGCCTGATGATCAACCGCCGGTCGCGCGGCGTGCATCTGTCTGACATTCTTAAACAATTGTCGATCGACCGTGATGAAGGCGCGGGCGATATGCCGGTTTTGTCCGGTGGGCCAGTGGAAGAAGAACGCGGGTTTGTCCTGCACAGCCCTGATTATGAATCCGCCATATCGACACTTCAGGTGGCATCGGGGCTGTGCATGACGGCCACAATGGACGTGATGGAGGACATTGCCGCCGGTCGCGGCCCCGAAAAGGCGATTGTCATGCTTGGCTATTGCGGATGGGGGGCTGGTCAGCTGGAATCCGAATTGGGCCTGAACGCCTGGTTGACGTGTGATGCGCCGAACGATTTGGTGTTCAGTCAGGAAACTGACGGCAAATGGCAGGCGGCGCTGAAAACACTTGGCGTGACACCCGCATCGCTGTCAGGTTTTTCTGGGCGCGCCTGACGGGGCAGATTGTGCGTCGCGCTTGCCCGCACACTCACCCCCACATCCCAACGCCGCCTGAACACAGCACCAAGCAGCCAATGCCTATCCGCGCGGGGCCGCCGCGCGCCGCAACCGGTCATTGATCGCCAGCCCAAGACCGTGATCGGGAATGGGCGCGACGGCAATGTTTGTGGCCCCAAGGGCGTCAAGCTCATGAAACCTTTGGAACAGCATGGCGGCCGCTTCGACCAGATCGCCAGTGGCCGATAAGGTCAGATCGCCCGTCACCGGCCCAAAACCCAGCATCACCTCGCCGGATTTGGGCCGAAGCGCGTTCAGGCGCACAGACCCGCGCGGCGCATAATGGGACAGGATTTGCCCTGGTGCCGTGATCCCGCCCGCAGGGTCCGCCAACAACAGCGGTGCGCGCAACACGTCCTCGATTGCGTCCGCTGCCACCCCGCCAGGGCGGAGCAGAACGGCCCGCCCCGTTACATCAAACCCGATGATTGTTGATTCCAGCCCAACGTCGCATGGGCCTGCATCCAGAACGGCGGCGATCCGTCCGTCCAGCCCGGCCAGCACGTGATCGGCCAGTGTCGGGCTGATCCGCCCGGACGGGTTGGCCGATGGTGCCGCGACCGGCCCGCCAAACCTGCCCAGCAAAGCCTGCGCCGTGGCATGCGCCGGCACGCGAATGGCAAGGGTCGAAAGCCCGGCGGTGACCAGCGGTGCGATCCCGGTGTTGGCGCGCAGTGGCAAGGCCAGTGTCATCGGACCCGGCCAGAATGCATCGGCCAGCTTTTCCGCCGCATCGGGGAACACCACAAATTCATGGGCCTGCGCGGTGTCGGCCACATGCACGATCAGGGGGTTGAATGCCGGGCGATCCTTGGCGGCGAAAATGGCGGCCACGGCGCGGTCATCACGGGCATCCGCACCCAGCCCATAAACCGTTTCCGTGGGCAAAGCGACAAGGCGGCCCGCCCGCAATAGTTCGGCGGCCTCGGCGATGCCGTCTGCATCGGCTTGCAACCGGCGCGTCGTCTGGGGCTGATTTCCTGAACCATGCATGGATCGCATCGCGCCCCTCCTGCGGGCAGTGACGCCGCGTTTCGGTTGCTGGAATAGCGACGCGGATTAGGGTAATTGCCAAAGCCAAGTGCATAGACCCGCCCGCTGGCAATGCCAAGCGTCAGCGTTTTACGAGAGGAGCCTAAGTTGCCGTACCGCGCACCCGTTTCCGAATTCCGTTTTATCCTTGATCACATCGTTGGCCTTGGGCAGGTCGCCGCGACCGATCGCTTTTCAGAAGCTTCCCCCGACACGGTTGACGCCATCCTGACCGAAGCGGGCCGGATGTGCGAAGAGGTGTTCGCACCGATCAACCGCAACGGCGATCTTTATCCGGCGGTGTTGGAAAACGGGGTTGTTCGGGCGTCGAACGGGTTTGACAAAGGATATGACGCCATGGCCGATGGCGGCTGGATGGGCATTTCCGCGCCCGAGGAATTCGGCGGCATGGGTTTGCCACATACGCTGACCACCGCGTTCAACGACATGGCGGCGGCGTCCTGCCTGGCGCTTGGGTTGAATCCGCTGTTGACCCAAGGCCAGATCGAAGCGCTTGAGGCGCACGCGCCGGACTGGATGAAAGACCTGTATTTGCCCAAGCTGATTTCCGGCGAATGGACAGGCACGATGAACCTGACCGAACCACAGGCCGGGTCGGATGTGGGCGCGCTTAGCACCAAGGCCGAACCGAATGGCGACGGCAGCTATGCCATCACCGGGCAGAAAATCTTTATTTCCTGGGGCGATCACGATCTGGCGGGCAATGTGTGCCACGCGGTTCTGGCCCGGTTGCCCGATGCGGCCCCCGGCACCAAGGGGATCAGCCTGTTCATGGTCCCCAAGATCATTCCGAATGCCGACGGATCATTGGGCGAACCCAACAGTCTGCGCGTTCTCAGCCTGGAACACAAAATGGGCATCCACGGATCCCCGACCTGTGTGATGAGTTACGAGGCCGCGACCGGTTGGCTGATTGGCGAACCGAACAAGGGCATGGCGGCGATGTTCACCATGATGAACAACGCGCGACTGGCCGTGGGCGTTCAGGGGATCGGCGTGGCCGACGGGGCCTATCAACATGCGCTGGCCTATGCGCTGGATCGCAAGCAGGGCAAAACACCGGTTCAGGGCACCGACCTTGGCACCGGAACGATCATTGATCATGCCGATGTGCGCCGGATGCTGTTGACGATGAAGGCCGATTTGTTTGCATCCCGGTCCATCGCCCTGGCTTGCGCGGTGGCGCTTGACATGGAAAAAGCGGGCGCTGGCGGCGATTGGTCGGCCCGCGCCGCGTTGCTGACCCCGATTGCCAAGGCCTTTGGCACTGAAACCGGGGTGCGCGTTGCCGAATTGGGCGTTCAGGTTCACGGCGGCATGGGCTTTATCGAAGAAACCGGCGCGGCGCAGTACAGCCGCGATGTCCGTGTGACCACGATTTACGAAGGCACGAACGGCATTCAGGCAATGGACCTTGTCGCGCGCAAGATGATGGATGGCGGGGAAATGGCCGCGACCCTTCTGGATGAAATCGAAGACCTAGCCGAAAGCGCCCGCACCCGGATGCCCCAATTGTGTCTGCCTGTCTGGCAAGCGGCGGAAACCCTGCGCGAAGCCACGGAATGGATGGTCGCACAGGATGATCTGAATGAACGTTTTGCAGGCGCAATGCCATATCTTATGGCGTTTGCGCGCGTGCTGGGTGGTCATTACCACCTGAAAGCGGCTATGGAAGAGGGCGAGGAGGGACCACGTTACAAATTGGCGCGGTTCTATATCACCCGGCTGTTGCCGGAGTACGGCGGGCTTTTGGCCCAGGCAAAGGCGGGCGCTGCGGACCTCTACGCGCTTTCGCCGGAGGAAATGAACGTATGATGGACGGCGCAGCCGCTTCGATCCGATACCCGTTTGAAACACCCCCGACACCGGAACAAGCCATAGAAGTCGCCGACGGCGTTCTGTGGCTGCGGTTGCCGATGCCGGGCGCGTTGGACCACGTCAACGTCTATGTCCTGGACGAAGGCGACAGTTGGACAATCGTGGATTGTGGCCCCCACCGCCCCGCAGTGGTCGGACATTGGGAGGCGATCCTGAAAGGCCCGTTAAAGGCCAAGCCGGTCGAACGGGTTCTGATCACCCATCACCACCCAGACCACATCGGCATGCTGGGCTGGTTCATGGAACGCGGCGCGTCGCACTGGGCATCTCGCACATCCTATCTGTTGTCGCGCCTGTTGACGCTGGACATAGAAGAGGTCCCGTCCGACGCTGCCGTCGAATACTGGAAAATGGCCGGTATGCCACCCGAGATGATCGAACAAAAATTGGGTGAAAAACCGTTCAGTTTCGCAGAAATCGTGCATCCGATCCCTGTGGGTCACATGCGTCTGTGCGAAGGCGATGTGATCACCGCAGGTGGCCGGACATGGGATGTTCGCATGGGGGCGGGTCACGCGCCGGAACATGCAACATTCTGGTCGCGCGATGACAACTTGGTTCTGGGCGGCGATCAGCTTTTGCCGTCGATTTCGCCCAATGTCGGGGTTCACCCCGCCGAACCGGACTCCGATCCCTTGGGCGATTGGCTTGAGGCCTGCGAACGCCTGGCCACCTATGCCACCGAAGACCAGTTCGTCCTGCCCGGTCACAAGCTGCCGTACATCGGGCTTCCTACGCGCATGCGCCAATTGATCAACAACCACCACAGCGGGCTTGAACGCCTAAAGGCGCATATCGTCGAACCCAAAACCGTGGTCGAATGTTTTCCGCCATTGTTCAAACGCAAGATCGTGCCGGATATCTATCATCTGGCCATGATCGAATCCTATGCGCATCTGAACCACCTTCTTAAGATCGGCCAGGCCACCCGCGAACGCCGCGATGATGGCGCATGGATGTGGACCGCGGTGCCCGGCGCATGAAGGGCGAAATCAGCACATCCGCCGAAGCGGCAGAAAACCACGCGATGGCCCGCCGCCACGATGTGCATTCCGACCCGGACTCGGCCGCGGGCGACAGCCAAACCGCGCAGCTGACCACCAAACCGATCAAGGCGAAAAGCCCGGCGGAATGGGCCTATGAACGGCTGATCATCTATATCCAGAACTTTGAACAGATTCTGGATGCGGAACACGAGGTCGCGATCGGGTTTGCAGGATCTGATGCCGGCATCATGCGGATCGAAGGGATGGGGTTCTTTGACCCTGATATCATTACATTTTATGGCGCAGATCCGGATGGCACCCGCACCCAGCTGGTGCAACATGTCAGCCAGTTGAACGTGATGCTGCGCGCCCTGCCAAAACCCCGCGATGCCCAGGCACCCCAAAGGATCGGCTTTCGGCTCGCTGCTGAATTTGAACAGCAGGCCCGCAAAGAAGCCGAAGAAGACCCCGACCCGGATGCCTGACCATTTTCAGGAACGATCACACCACCATACCGCAGCAACCGCGCCCCGGATCAGGCAAAATTGATCGCCGCATCCAAATTGCACCTATCTGGTGGCGTGACAGGGCGGAATAAATCAGATACTCAGCCGCCGGAACAATAGACAACGGGAACCGTATTCATGGCCGAACACAAGCATGGCGAGATGGACACTTCAGTCCAGGAAAAAACTTTTGACGGGTTCATCAAGGCGTCCACCTATGTGGTGATCGTGTCGATCCTTGTCCTGTTGTTCATGGCGCTGGTCAACAGCTGACCCTGCCTGCCATTTCCTGAACCGGGGATATTGCAATGCTGCGTGCCGCTTTGGCCATTCTGGCGCTGTGCGCCCTTGTCGCCTGCGGTGGCGAAGGCCAGCAACGCGGCATCGCCACCCCCGAAGAGGTCGCCAAGGCGCGCTATCAGGGTTCCGGGCCACCGTCGCTGACACTCTATACAATGCTGAACAACCGCACTGGCGCTGGCGGGCACACCGCGCTGTTGGTGAATGCATCCCAGCGGGTCATTTTTGACCCAGCCGGATCGTTTCATTATCCCACCACACCGCGCCGGGGCGATGTCCTGTTTGGCATGTCCCCAAAGATGAGCGCGGCCTATGAATCCATGCACGCGCGCGAAACGCATCACGTGGTCGCCCAAACCATCCTTGTGCCAGCCGACGTGGCGGAAAAAGCGCTGCAACTGGTGTTGGCGAACGGGGCCGTGCCGCAAACCCAATGCGCGTCCAGCACATCCGCGATCCTGGGGCAATTGCCGGGGATCGAAGGGTTGGGTCAAACACTCTACCCGGACAATCTGATGCGTCGGTTCGCCAAGGTGCGCGGTGTCACCGAACGAAAGCTTTACGAAGATTTCGATCCGACGAAAGCTGTCGCTGAATAGGGTGAAAACCCCACCCGCAATGGCCATTCGGCCCCGGTGGCACCCCCAATGTGCCTTTGACGCAGCCTATGCCAATAGCGCCATCAACGCGAACAAGGTGCCCGCCCCGGCGGCAATTCCCGCAAAGACATTGCGCGTCACAATCCCGACCGCAAGCGCGGCAAAGGTCGCGCCAAGCCGCGCGGCATCCGGGGAACCGCCCGTTGCCTGGGGCCATGCAACCAGCGGTGCCACCAACGCGGGCAATACGGCAACGGCAGTGTATCTAAGGTGGCGCAACAGCCATTCTGGCATCTTGCGGTTCCCGACAATCCCCAGAAACGCGAACCGCAGGCCAAAGCTGCCGATGGCCAACAGGGCGATCACCGCCCATAATTCGTAATGATCAATCATGCGTCGGCCTTTGGATCAGGGGCCGCGGGCACGGGACCCCACCGCTTTTCCACCGCGGCCCCCGCCATCATTCCCAACATGCCCGACACCAGCAAACCGGTGTTCAACGGCATCCAGTTCAACACCAGGGCCATAACCACCGCCACGAAACACGCGGCGAGATGCGGGATCGACCGCAACATCGGCGCGATCATCGCGATGAACGTGATCGGCATCGCGAAATCCAATCCATATGCGGGTGGGATCGCCTCGCCGATCAGTGCGCCGACGACGGTGAAAATGTACCAGAACGGGCAGACCGGCGACACAACCCCAAAGAAATAGGCCAACCGGTGCGACACGCTCCAGTTTGGGTGCTTTTCAAAGGCAACGATCGAACAGGCAAAGCTTTGATCGACGGTGAAATACGCCACAAACGCCCTTTTCCAGAACGGTGCCGCGCCCAGATAGGGGGTCAGCGATGCGGAATACATCGCCATGCGCAGATTGACCGCCAGGGCCGAAATCAGCGCAATCACCGCAGGCGCGTCGTCCTGCAACAATTGCAACGCGGTGAATTGGGCCGCCCCGGCGATCACCGCAACGGAAAAGGCCAACGCCTCGTACACGTTCAACCCCGCCTCTGTCGCCACCACGCCGAACAACAGCGCAAAAGGCGAAATTACCAGAAAGAATGGCGCGCCGTCACGAAAGCCCATCCAATAGGCCGATTTGACAGTGGTTGGCATGGGGGAATGCTCGTAAGGTTTCAGGGGAAAACACCTAAACGCACATATGGGGGGATGCAATTGACCTGCGCGTTTTGCATTGAATTGGTCCGGGATCCCCGACAACCGGGGGCGCGCAAATGAAGCAACCCGTTGGCCTGATCCTGGCCGGAGGGCAGGGGCGGCGCATGGGCGGCGTGGACAAGGCATTTGTGCGCCTATCCGGCGCGACGTTATTGTCCCACGTCTTGGACAGGATCGACCCACAGGTCAGCCGCCTGGCGATAAGCGCGAATGGTGATCCCACACGGTTCGCGGCCTTCGGTGTGCCGGTTTTGGGCGATGCCGATACCGGCGCAGAGATCACTGGCGCAATCAGCGGCGATACGAAAGACACCGCAATCAGAGGCGACCGGGGGCAAGGCCCGCTTGCCGGGATCCTGTCTGGGTTGGATTGGGCGGCGTCGCAGGGGGCCGATACCGTGGTCAGCGTGGCCGTTGACACGCCGTTCATTCCCCCCGATCTGGTGCCGCGCCTGTTGCTGGCATCGGACGGCATGCGGGTGCCGCTGGCACTGGCGTCGGGGCCTGTGGGGGGCGAAGTGCGCATTCACCCGGCCTGTGGCCTTTGGTCAGTGGACCTGCGCGAAGACCTGCGCGCGGCATTGCGCCAAGGGGTGCGCCGTGTTGGCGCATGGGCCGAAGAAATGGGCGCACGCAGGGCGTTTTTCGCGGACGGTGAGGTGGCGTTTTTCAACGTGAACCACCCCACAGACCTGGCCCAAGCGGAAGACATATTGCGCGCGCCCTAGGCCGGGCAGGTGGCCCATGCGTGGGGTGGGGCAATTTCGGGTCGTGCCGGTGTGATTGCCGGGGCTATTCGATGGACCTAGCTGCCGACCAACCCGGTTTCCTTTAACAGGCCACGGCGCTTTGCCTCGTAATAATAGCCCTTTGCGTACCACATGACGGCCTTGTCGTAATCGCCATCCGAAACCATCCATGCGCCGCGCAGGTATTTGACCGCATAGCGCAGGTTCACTTCGGCGTTCAAAAGATCGCCGGGTTGGCCGCGAAACCCCATGGTGCGTGCGGTCTGTGGCAGGATTTGCATCAGCCCGTAATAGGGGCCGTTGCGCGCCTCGGGGCGGTGGGTGCTTTCGCGCACGATGACGCGCTGAACAAGGTCCAGTGGAACGTCGTACATTTCCGCGTGTTTGACGATCAATGCCCGCAATTGCGGCGTTTCATTGGGATACAATGGCTGGTCATAGGCCGCCGCCGCCGCGCGGGCCTGACGCCGTTCCCGCCGACGCCCGCATCCGGTCACGGACAGGGCCATCGGTGCGGCCAGGGCCAAAAGGGCAAACCGGCGACGTGACAGGCGGGCACAGGGATGGGGGGCGGACGAATGGGGGGCGGGACGTGACATGGCGGCTCCGAAAACTGGGTGGTGTTGGTTTAACCTGTTGGCGGCGGTTCGACAAAACCGCTGTCGCGCGCAGGCAGATCACCGCCGATGTCAGTCGAAAATGCCGGCAACGCGCCCCAAAAGCATAAAGGCGCGCGCGGTGCGCGTGTCGCCGAGTTCGGAAATCTCGGCATCCGAAGCGGTGGCTTCGAATTCCTGAAACATCTTGTCGAACATGCGCAGGAAATGATGCGCGGCATCACGGAAAATCGGATCCTGGCGCATCCGGCCGGATGTCAGCGCAAGCGAGGATCGGTCGCGAATTCCGCCAAGCGCGGCGATGGGGCGGCCACGCATGCCTTCGGCGAAACTGCGCCACACCTCGGGGCGGGCCATGTCGGGGCGCAGATCATCCATATAGATGCCGTCCTGACTCAGAAGGGTCAGGACATCCTGGCTGGCCTGAATCAAATGCGATGCCTGGCGGTCGCGCAGGGCCTTGCGCAGGGCGGCAAAGCCTGTCTCATCCTCGGCGGTTTCAGGGAAATTGAGCGCGCGGATGAAATCGGCGCGTTCCAGTGGCGGCTGAAGGTCTTCGGCGGGGGTGCCAAGTGGCAGGGGCGCCTGATCGCTAAGGGGGGCGTCCGGGGCCGACGGATTGCGCAAAGGACGTGTGTGGTCACGTTTTGAGGTGAATGTCGCCAAGGTTGTTTCGGTCTTGCGCGCCGCCGCGGCGATTTCATCAAGCTTTTTGGCGACGGCGGGTTCTGATGTCACGCTCTGGCTTTGGGCCTGGGCGACATAGGCATGGCGGATCGCGTCAATGGCCGTTTGCAACCGCGAACTTTCTTCGCGCATCACACGGGCGGACCGCGCCGCCGTGGCCGCCACCCATATCATTGCCACGGGCATGAAAACGGCAAGCATCGTCATGACAAACCGCAGGGAATCAAGATGTGTCTCGGACCCTTCCGTATTGGGGCGCAGGACGACAAAGAACACGACTGTTCCAACCAGCCAGAGCGCGGAAAGCGCGAGCGCGATAACCTCGATCGCGGTCAGGCGATACCTTTGCGGCCGGTCATAGATGCCAAGGGGCGTCGGGCGGGATTGCGACGGTTCGCTCATGTCAGTCCTGTATTGGTGCGGGGCGGCCAACGGGGCTGTCCCTTAATCGACTCAACGTCAACGCATCCGTTAACTATAGACGATTTTCAGGATTTCATAGGACCGGTCCCCGCCGGGAGTGCGAACTTCGACGGAATCGCCTTCGTCCTTGCCGATCAATGCGCGGGCAATGGGCGATTTGATGTTGAGAAGGCCCTTTTCGATATTGGCTTCGTGCTCACCGACGATCTGCCAGCTTTTTTCTTCGTCCGTGTCTTCATCCACCAGGGTGACAGTGGCGCCGAACTTGATCGTGCCGCTCAGGGCGGCGGTGTCGATCACCTCGGCCAGGCCGATGACGCCTTCGAGTTCCTTGATGCGGCCTTCGATAAAGCTCTGCTTTTCGCGGGCGGAATGGTATTCGGCGTTTTCAGAGAGATCCCCGTGTTCGCGTGCTTCGGCGATCGCCTTGATGATCGCCGGGCGTTCAACGGATTTCAATTGCTTCAACTCGGTCTCGAGCTGATCGTGACCCTTGCGGGTCATTGGTATCTTTTCCATCGGCCTCTTCCCTCGGGGCAATGACAGAGGGGCCCGCAAGAGGCCCCCTGTTGCGAAAACTATCCGCGGCAATACCTGACCCAAAGCGGCGGGCGAATGCAAGCGAAACCCGCGATTGCGCATATGGAGGGCGGGTGAGGGGGCGCTGCCCCCAACGCGGCAAGCCGCGTCCCCCCGAAGTATTTTGAGAAAGATGAAGCGATGGTCAGTTTTGGTGGGAGGCGACCTCCCATTCGATTCCGTCAGCGTCGAGGAAGTAGAAGCGGTGCCCCGGCGCGTAATCCTGATGGCTGGTGGGCGTGAACCCGGCGGCGCGCACGCGGTCTTCGACGGTTTTGATATCGTCGTTGATGAACACGCCGACATGGTTCAATGAACCGGCCGTTTTGTAGCGCGCGTCCGTGGGCGGAGTTGCATCACCATAGGAGAACAGGGCGATGTAGGACTCGTCTGTTCCCACATGGATCGTATAGCCCGTGGACATGGCGGGCCCTTGCCAGCGGATGGTCCAGCCAAAGACATCGCAGAGCCAATCTGCGGTGGCTTTGACGTTGGAAACGGTGATGTTGGCATGTTCGAGGCGGTTGGTCATTTCTTGGTCTCCTGAGTTTGAATTGTGTTAGGGTGCGACCTCAAGCTAGGTTTAGGTCAAGACATTTTTTCGGGGCGATTGGAGAGGTCGGATGAAGGGTGGATTGAGCATTGGATATGTGGCCGCGCGCACCGGTTTGGCGGTGTCTGCGATCAGGTATTACGAGGCTGAGGGGTTGGTGCGTCCGGGGCGGGACGGCGGCGGACGACGGGTGTTTGAACGGGGCGACATTCGCCGGCTTTCGTTTGTGGTGATTGCGCAAAAGCTGGGATTTTCCCTGGGCGACGTGCGCAGCGCGCTGGACAGCCTGCCGCAGGCGCGCAATCCGACGCGCGCGGATTGGACCCGGCTTGCCAGAGGGTTCCGCGATGAGATCGACGCGCGCATCGAAGGGTTGAGCGCGCTGCGGGACAATCTGGATGGGTGTATCGGCTGCGGATGTTTGTCGTTGGATCGCTGCGCGATTTACAATGCAGGCGATGCGGCGGCCACCCATGGCGAGGGGCCGCGCTTCCTTATGGGGGACAAGGCCGCGCCGCGCCAATGACTGCGGCGAGGCCTGTTAGGAAGGAAGGACGCGGCTGTCAGGCCGGGTATTACATGGTTGTGTCGAAGGCAGAGCCGGGTTTCGACGTGATGTTGCGATTGACCCGGTCTGATGCCAAAAGGTATGAAACCGCGACAGAATATTGCGCCCTATTGGCGCGCGAACACACAGACGAGGAGCGCCGAAGATGGCCGAGATTGAACGCGAAGCGATGGAATACGATGTGGTCATCGTGGGCGCAGGGCCAGCCGGACTGTCCGCGGCGATCCGCCTGAAGCAGCTTGATGCCGATCTGAACGTTGTGGTCCTTGAAAAAGGATCCGAGGTGGGCGGGCATATCCTGTCAGGCGCGGTTCTGGACCCAAGTGGCCTGACCCGCCTTATGCCGGATTGGAAGGAAAAGGGCGCGCCGCTGAACGTGAAGGTCAAGGAAGACAATTTCTATGTCCTGGGCGAAGCGGGCCAGTTGCGCCTGCCGAATTTCATCATGCCCCCCCTGATGAACAACCACGGCAATTACATCGTTTCCATGGGCAATGTCTGTCGCTGGATGGCCGAACAGGCCGAAGAAATGGGTGTCGAGATCTTTCCGGGCATGGCCTGTTCGGAACTGGTGTACGATGGCGACCGCCTAAAGGGCGTTGTCGCGGGCGTTTTCGGTCTGGAACCGGACGGATCCTATGGCGAAAACACCGAACCGGGTATGGAACTGCACGGAAAATACGTGTTCCTGTCCGAAGGCGTGCGCGGGTCACTGTCCAAGGAAGTGATCGCCAAATACGGTCTGGATGACGGATGCGATGTGCCCAAGTTCGGCATCGGCATGAAAGAAATCTGGGAAGTTGACCCGGACAAGCACAACGAAGGCGAAGTGACCCATACGATGGGGTGGCCGCTCGGGTTCAAAAACGGCGGCGGGTCGTTCGTTTACCACCTTGATAACAATCAGGTTTATGTCGGCTATATCGTCGATCTGTCCTACAAAAACCCGTATCTGTTCCCCTATATGGAATTCCAGCGGTTCAAACATCACCCCAAGATTGCAAAGCTGCTTGAGGGTGGAAAACGCGTGGCATATGGCGCCCGCGCCGTGACCAAGGGCGGGTATCAGTCGATCCCGCAGGTGGCCTTTCCGGGTGGCGCATTGCTGGGCTGTTCCGCGGGGCTGGTGAACCTGCCGCGCATCAAGGGCAACCATAACGCAATGCATTCCGGCATTGAGGCGGCCGAAGCCGCCCATGCGGCGATTGCCGAAGGCCGGTCCGGCGACACGCTTGAGGCGTATAACGTATCGCTCAAGGCGGGGCCGGTCGGAAAAGACCTGAAAACGGTGCGCAATGTCGCGCCGTTGAACGGCAAATTGGGCCCGCTTGGCGGCCTGATGGCCGGCGGGTTCGACATGTGGTTCCAGACCATTTTCAAGGTGTCCCTGTTTGGCACGCTGAAACATGGCAAGACCGACGCGCAAGCCACCGAAGAGGCGAGCAAGCACAAACCGATTGATTACCCCAAACCCGATGGCAAGCTGAGCTTTGACCGGCTGACCAACGTGTCGTTCAGCATGACCAACCACGAAGAAAGCCAACCCGCGCACCTGCGGTTGACGGACGAAAACGTACCCTACACGGTTGATCTGGCGAAATACGCAGGCCCATCGGCACGCTATTGCCCCGCCGGCGTCTATGAATTCGTGACCGAAGAGGGCAAGGATCCGAAATTCGTGATCAACTTTCAGAACTGCGTGCATTGCAAGACATGCGACATCAAAGACCCGGCGCAGAACATTACCTGGACCACGCCGCAGGGCGGCGACGGCCCGAATTACCCGAATATGTAAACAATTCCGCCGATATCGCAGGATCATCGCGCATACGTGACGCCGCAGAGCTTTTACGCTTTGCGGCGTCATTGATTTGGTGGCGCATGGCCGATAGCATTCGGGCGATTGACATAAAGAGGTATCGGCATGGCATCACCACGTATTCGCGCATTCGTCGCCGCAGCGCTCATTTCCGCTGTGGGGGCGCCGCTGATCGCTGATGGCGTTTCGGGCGACTACCTGGCCGCGCGTCAGGCCCGCATGAATGCCGATTACCGGGCCGCTGTGCATTATTACATTCGCGCACTTGGCGCGGATCCGACCAACGCTCAAATGCTCGAAGGCGCGGCGATTTCGCGCCTCGCTCTTGGGGAACTGGATCGCGCCGTCAGAATCGCGCAACGCATGGAGGACAACGAATACCGCAGTCAGATCGCCAGCATGGTCCTGATCGCGAACGATGTCTCAAAGGATCAGTGGCAACCGGTTCTGGACCGGCTGGCCGCCAACGAAGGTGTTGGCCAACTGGTTGATGGCCTGTTGATGGCCTGGGCGCAGGTCGGAAACGGAAATATGACGGCCGCCCTGGCGGCTTTTGATGCCGTGGAAAAACAGCGCGGATTGCGGGGATTTGCCCTGTATCACCGCGCGCTTGCCCTTGCGATGGCCGGTGATTTCGAAGCCGCCGAAGCCATTTTTTCGGGCGAGGCCTCCGGGCCATTGCAAATGACCCGGCGCGGCGCGATGGCGCGTATCGAAATCCTGAGCCAACTGGGCAAAGGCGACATGGCGTTGGCATTGCTGACCCAATTGTTCGGCAATGATCTGGACCCAGCGCTTGCAACGATGAAATCGGCGTTGATTGCGAATGAAACGCTGCCCTTTACACATGTCACCCAAGCCTCGGACGGCGTTGCCGAAATCTTTTATTCGGTCGCTTCGGCCCTTCGGGGAGAGGCGGCATATGATTACACGCTGCTTTATTCACGCACTGCGGAATTCCTGCGCCGTGATCACATCGACGCTGTTCTGCTGTCCGCCGAATTGCTTGAGGATCTGGACCGGCCCGCCCTTGCGGTAGAGGCATATCGCCGTGTGCCGCGCAACCACCCGGCCTTTCACGCCGCCGAACTGGGCCGCGCCGATGCCCTGCGCGCCGCCGGCAAAAAGGACGCTGCGATCGAAGTGTTGTCACAACTGGCCGAAAGCCATGGGGACATGCCGATCGTCCACGCGACCATGGGCGATTTTCAACGTGGGTCAAAGAATTACGACGAAGCCATCCGCGCCTATAGCCGCGCGCTTGATCGCTATCCCGAGGGCGACAAGAACCGTTGGTTCGCGTATTACGCACGCGGGATCTGTAAGGAACGGTTGGGCGACTGGCGTGCCGCTGAAACGGATTTTCGCGCCGCGCTGGCCCTGAACCCTGACCAACCGCAGGTGTTAAATTACCTTGGCTATTCGATGGTCGAAGCAGATGAAAAGCTGGACGAGGCGCTGTCCCTGATCCAGCGCGCCGCCGATGCGCGCCCGGAAAGCGGGTATATCATCGACAGTCTTGGCTGGGTCTTGTACCGCCTTGGCCGCTATGACGAAGCGGTGGCCCATATGGAACGTGCGACCGAATTAAAACCGGTCGATCCGGTGGTGAATGACCATCTGGGCGATGTCTATTGGGCCGTTGGCCGCGCGATGGAGGCCGAATTCCAATGGCAGCGCGCCCTGTCCTTTGACCCCGAACAAAAAGACGCCGAACGCATCCGCCGCAAGATCAAGGTTGGGCTTGACGCTGTTCTGGCCGAAGAAGGGTCCGAACCGTTGACCGTGGCCGGTGACGACGGCTGATCCGGGGCCGGTTGCGGCCTTTGCCCCGGCCAAGGTCAATCTGACGCTCCACATCACCGGGCGGCGGTCGGACGGGTATCACCTGATCGATTCCCTTGTGGTCTTTGCCGATGTCGGGGACCGTTTGACTGTCGCTCTGGCGGATAAATCCCGGCTGCGGGTGACAGGTCCGACTGGCACTGGCGTGCCGACGGGGGACAGCAACCTTGTGCTGCGCGCCGCGCGGTTCTTTGGCGCGCAGGCGGAAATCTCACTGGAAAAACACCTTCCGGCCGAGGCCGGGATTGGCGGCGGATCGTCAGATGCGGCCGCAACATTGCGCGCGCTGTCCGGTTTGACGGGGCGCCCGATCCCCAAAGGGGCCGAGTCATTGGGCGCGGATGTGCCCGTTTGCCTGACCCCGCGCGCCACCCGCATGGGCGGGATAGGTGAGCGGTTGAATTTTCTGCCCGCCATTGCGCCGTTGCAGGCCGTGCTGGTCAATCCCGGTGTGTCCGTGCCCACGCCGTCTGTCTTTGCCCGGATGGAAACGCGCGACAATCCCGCCATGCCGGACACCCTGCCGGATCTGAGCACGCGCGCCGCATTGCTTGGGTTCCTTGCGACGACCCGCAATGATCTGGAACCAGCCGCACGGGCCATTGCGCCCGATATCGGTGATGTGGTGGCCCTGCTGTCATCACAAACGGGGTGTGACCTGGCGCGGATGTCAGGTTCGGGGGCGACGTGTTTTGGCCTGTTCAGCAGCCGTGATCACGCCATCGCCGCCGCAGACAGCATCAAGCGCAGCTGCCCAGATTGGTGGGTACACCCGTGCGTGTTGGCCTAAGGCCCTACCACAACGTCTTTTTTGCGCGCTCTGGCCAGGCGATATCATAAGCGTCGCCGCCTTCTTCGCCATCGGTCATGGCGGCCAAGATCGCGCCAATCTTGGGGACATTGCCGCTTTCGTCATCTGCGGTCCACAGACCCGCGCGCATGATCGCCCGCGCGCATTGGGAATAGATTTCCCCGATCTGCATGATCGTCACGGTTCGGGGCAATTTCCCGTCGCGTTCAAACCTTGCGCGCATATCGTCATCGGCGGTGACACGTCCGGTCCCGTTCACGCGAACCACATTGTTGGACCCCGGCACAAAGAACATCAGCGACATGCGCCCGTCGGCTACAATGTTGCGCAGGGTGTCGATGCGGTTGTTCCCGGCCCAATCGGGCAGGGCGAGCGTGCTCTCGTCCAGTTCGTGCACCACCGGGCCATCGTCGCCGCGCGGGCTGCCATCGCTGCCATCTGGCCCGACAGTCGACACGACACAGAACCGCGATGCCATGATCCAGCGACGATATTCGGGTGTCAGACGTGTGGCGACCTTGCGAATGGCCGCCGGGCGCGGCGTGCCATAATGGGCTTCAAGTGCCTTGATCGTTTCCAGGAATTGCATCGGGATCGAACCCTCCTTCGCGCATTAAGGCGTCTGATCGTTCTTCGACCTGTGTTTCCAGCCGTGCCATGAACGCGTCACGCGAAAGGCCCGGTGCGATCGGTTCCAGGAATTCGACCACGGCCAATCCGGGCTTGCGATAAATCCCGTGGCGCGGCCAAAAGATACCGACATTGGTGGCTGCTGGCACACATGTCTGCCCGGTCTCTGTATAAAGAACCGCGCTGCCCACCTTGTAGGGGACGCGTTTGTCGGGGGCGACACGAGTGCCTTGGGGGTAGATGATCAATTGCCCGGCAGGGGCCGTGCCCTTTGTCACGCCGTCCATCATCTGACGGATCGCTTCTGCCCGCTTGCCACGGTCAACCGGGACACAGCCGATCCGCTTTGCGTACCACCCCAGAAACGGGGCAAACCGCAGGCTGGATTTCATGATGAATTTGGGTTCGCGCACAACGCTGACAATCAGGATGATGTCAAAAAACGATTGGTGCTTGGCGGCAATCAGGACTTCGCCCTTGGGCACGGTGCCGCGCACTTCGCTTTTCAGGCCCAACATCCAGGCCGCGGTCCAGCGCACCCAGTTGCAATACCAATACACGCCGGAATACGCCCCACGCCGGTTGACGATGGCCCATGGCGCATAGGCAAAAGCCGCCAGTGCCATCACGATATACATCTGCGCGATAAACAGGATCGAGGCGATCCACTGTAGCACCCCGCGCCTCATGGCATTGCCCGCAAGGCACGTTGCGCCGCGCTGCGTGTCGCGGCAAAGGCCACGGCGGCTGCGGCCAGCGGAAGGATCATCGGCCATAGCCATTGCAACCCCTGAAAACCCAGCCCGGTTAAGAACCCGCCTTCGTCCTGTGCAGGGGGCAACAGGGCAATCACCAGCATTCCCAGAACCATTCCAACCCCCGCGCCAGACAGGGCCCTTAGGGTGAACCGGCGCACAAAGGCACGGGTGATATAGACATCGCGCGCGCCAACCAGTCGCAACACCGCAATCACCTGCGCATTCGCCGCCAATGCGGCCTGTGCGGCCAGAGTGATCATCGCCGCCATTGCGGTGCCAATCAACAGGATCGACACAAACCCAAGTGTGCGCAATCGGGACGCGGCCCGCACCAGCGGACGCCGCCACCGGGTGTGATCATCCAGAACGGCCCCCGGCACCTCGGCCTGAAGCCGCAGGCGCAATCCGGCGGCGTCATACCCCGCGCCGGTTTCGATAATGTCGATCAATTGCGGGATGGGCAGGGTTTCTACCGGCACATCGGGGCCGAACCACGGGGCCAGCAACGCCTGTTGTTCTTCGGCCGTCAAGGCACGGGCCGACGCAACGCCTTCGGTGGTTTCCAACACCCGCAACGCGGCGGCGGTCTGGGCCTCGATCTGTCCGTCGGGCGCGGATATCCGCAATGTCGATGCCCGCGCCAGTTCCGTTGACCAGCGGTCCGCCATCCGCCCGGTGGCCAGCGACAATGCCAGGGCAAACACGGCCAGGAATGTCATCACCGCCGCCACAAACAATGTCAGATGCGCGGTGAACCCGGTGGGGGGCACGACCCGGTCGGCCTGTGCGTCACCGGACAAAAGGGCGATGACCTTGCCCAGGAAAGCATTCATAAGTCCGCCCCCGCCAACTGAACGCGCCGTTGTGCGATCCGCAGAACACGGGCCTGAACATGGGCTTTGGCGGCCCGGATCAGGCTTAGGTCATGGGTGGCAATCACCACCGTTTTGCCCATTCGGTTCAATTCGACCAAAAGGGTCAACAGACGCTGTGACATTTCCCAGTCCACATTGCCCGTTGGTTCGTCCGCCAGAATGACATCCGGCGACATGATCACCGCCCGTGCCAAAGCCGCGCGTTGACGTTCGCCGCCCGACAGTTCGGGCGGAATAGCACCCGCACGATGGGTCAACCCGACCCACCCCAAAAGGTCCTTGAGGTTCGCCTGTTCCTTTAGGGCATCGCGCCCGGACACGACCAATGGCAGTGACACGTTTTCGGCCATCGAAAGATGATCCAGGAAATGGCAATCCTGATGAACCACCCCGATACGCCGCCGCGCCATGGCCACATCATCGCGGTCCATGTCGCGCACATCCTGACCAAACAGCGTGGCGAACCCCGATGTCGGCATCAACGCCCCGTAACAAAGCTTGAGCAATGTGGTTTTTCCGGCACCAGATGGACCGGTCAAAAAGTGGAAAGACCCCGCCGCAATTTTAAGCGACACGTCGCTGAGAAGCTCTCCGCCGCCATAATTATAAGCTACATTGTCTAATTCGATCACTTGGGCGCCCCCCAAGGCATACCGTCGCCCCCTTTTGCACAAGTGTCACGCCGCTTTCAATTGGCATTAATTGGCTTTCTTTGCTCTTTTCTGATCTCAGATAACAACATATGGTGTGCCTATTGGGTTTAGGGAGCTTTGCCACCACGATGGCAAAGAGGGTTGATGCGGCTGGTCTGTCCGAATTGCGGCGCGCAATACGAAGTGCCGCTCGATGTCGTTCCTACAGAAGGGCGTGATGTCCAATGTTCGAACTGTGGAATAACGTGGTTCCAACGCCATCCTGACGACACGTCGCAGGACGATGAAGATTTCGATCTGGAACGGGCCGATCCCGCGGATATTGATGGCGACCAACACGCCGACACCCACGATGTTGCCACTGATCCACACGGCCGGGACGCTTCGGCCGATCATGGTCCGGACACCGGCGATGATGCCGTTCGTGACGACGCACATGGTGGCGACCCGGATTATGACCCGGACGAAAACGATGACGACGGCTGGAAGGATCTGGACGTCGATAACGATTCCGGGTCTGCGCGCGATTTCGACGATGACGCGGATGACGGTTGGGGCGATGACGCGGACGATCAGGACTATCCTGACATGCCCGATGTCGATATGCCAGAACCACCTGCCACAGACGAACCACGCCGCCGCCAACTTGACCCGGATGTACAGACCATCCTGCGCGAAGAGGCGGCACTTGCCCGGTCCCCCGAGGCGGAAGCGTTGGAAAGCCAGCCTGATCTTGGTCTAAGCGACCCGGAAACCGCGACGCAGCGGCGCGAACGCGAAAGCCGCGAACACATGGCAAAGCTGCGCGGGCTGCCTGTGGCCGCCGCCGCCACGGCGGCAGGCGCTGCCATCGCCGGTGCGGACGATGGCGAGGATACCGCCGGTGGGTCACGCCGCGACCTGTTGCCGGATATCGAAGAAATCAATTCGTCCCTGCGCAGCAAGGGCGAAACAGTTCAAATGGAAACCGAGGTTGAGGAAACAGATGTCGGGTCGCAACGGCGCGGGTTCCGCACCGGTTTCGGGCTTGTCATGTTGCTGACTGCTGTTTTGATCCTGATTTACCTAAAGGCGGATTGGATCACGAACACCTTTCCGGCGCTCAAGGCGCCCATGGACAGCTATGTCGAAACAGCAAACGTTTTGCGTGCCTGGCTGGATGATCAGGTGGCCAGACTTCTGGTGTGGTTAAACGGCATGTCCGAAGGGTCCTGACGCCGCTATTGCGGGGCCCAATCAGCCCGCGACACGGCGCATCTGGCAGAGCGGAAGATCAACCGCCCATCCCGCCGCAATTCATAAAAACGACGATTGCAGCGTCCGGCGCAGGCAAATCTGCGCCCGTCCAAGGTCAGGACTGCCGCGCAGACATGTGCCGCTCGGTCAGGGTTAGAACCGTTTCATCAGACGTTTAAGGTATTCCAGTTCGACCTCGGGGCGGTCGCCGTCGCCGGTGCGGCGGCGAATTTCGTCCAGCAATTCCTTGGCGCGACGATAGA
This sequence comes from Pseudooceanicola sp., assembly GCA_050633485.1. GTDB lineage: Bacteria > Pseudomonadota > Alphaproteobacteria > Rhodobacterales > Rhodobacteraceae > Pseudooceanicola. Next base: position 16,042 of record JBOEGP010000014.1, on the reverse strand, counting down.
CATCTTCGCCCTGCAACATGCCCCGTTCACTGCCCACCTGACCCTTGGTTCCGCTGTTTCGGCCAAGGGGATCATTGCGCTGGCCCCCGACATTGCCCTGTTGTTCGCCCTGACCACCGCGCATTTCGCGTTGGTTTTCGGCCATCGCCTCGCCCATGTTGCGGATTCCGTCGCGCAGGGCGTCCATCGCTTCGGCCTGTTTGTCGATCGCGTCGGCCAGATCGCCCTGTTCCAACGCGCCCTCGGCGCCGCGCATGGCCTGGTCGGCGCGGTCCAGTGCCTCGCGCGCGGCGCGGCCGGCTTCTCCACCCAGGTCGGGCAGGCCACTGCGTTGGCGTTCCAGTTCCCGGCGCAAGGCCTCTTGCCTCTCGGCCAGGGATTGCTCACCGTTGCTGCCGCCCTGGGCTTGGCCGCCCTGCTGCCCGTGGCCCTGTCCGGGCTGGTCGCTGCTTTGCCCATCTCCGCCCTGGCCTTCGTGCGACTGGCCTTTGCCCATGCCGCCATTGCGGCCCTCGTTGCCTTGGCTTTGGCCGGATTGTGCGCCGGGGTTGTATTGTTCCTGAAGATCGCGAAACGCCTGATCGCTCAGACCTTGCTGATTGCGCAGGGTTTCGCCCAACCCCTCCATTGCCTGATCGCCGGGGCTTTGGCCCTGGCCACCCTGACCCTGGGTAACGCGCATGTTCTCCATCATCTTCTGGAGCTCTTCCAGCGCCTGCTGCGCCTCGGCCATGCGGCCCTGTTCCATCAATTCCTGAATGCGGTCCATCATGCGTTGCAGGTCGTTCTGCGACATCTGCATGCCGTCCTGCATCTGCTGTTGGTTCTGGGCGTTATTCTGATCGCCCTGTTGTTGTTGATCCTTTTGCGCCTGACGCGACAATTGGCGCAGGTAGTCCTGCGTTGCATCGCGCAAATCCTGCATCAACCGTGCGATTTCTTGCGGCGATGCCCCATTTTTCATGGCCTCGGTCAGTTTTTCCTGCGCGGCGCGCATGCGCTCCATCGCGTCGTCGATGTCGCCTTCTTCGATCAACAGCGCCAGATCCCACAATGCTTCGGCGATTTCGTCGCGTTTTTCATGGGTAAAGGCATCATGCTTTGTCATCGTGTCCAGCCGACGCATGATCAGCCGATACCGAAGATAGACGGTTTCGGCGCGAAACAGCCCCTCAGGTTCCCACGATATCGCCTTGAGGAGTTGCACAACACGGCGGCCATTGTCCTTGTTCCACAACAGATCGCGGCGCAGTTCGATCACCGCGGCCGCCAACGGGTCAAAGAACCGGCGGGCCGCCAAGGTGATTTCCACCCCCTGTGCGCCGCCTTCCTGTTCAGCGGCATCCACCGCGACAAGGTCGATCTTGACCGGCATATTGGCCCAAGGATGTTCGGAAAAATCTTCGATCAGGTTTTCTTCGAATTCCGCCCGCGACCCGGCAATTGGAACCGGCAAGGGCAGGACAATCGGCGCGCGTTCTTCCGGGGACAGGGCCAGACCATAGCGCCGGTCGATGCGCGACATGTCCAGTGTGATCACCGCCTCACCGCGTTCGACGCCATAATCGTCGGACGCGCTAAAGGGCAGGGTCATGCGGCCTTCGTAGTTGGCTTCGGCCACGCCCGAAAGCGCGACATTGGGCGCCTGGTCGTCGATCACGATCAGGTCCCAGGCGCGGCCATTGGGGCCGTCAATCGACAATGGGCCGGTGCGGGCCACCGCAAATTCCTGAGAGGGGTTCGCCGGGTTGGGTTTTTCGCCAATCCGCCCGGATACGCCTTCGTCCACGGACAGCGCCCCTTCGGGACCATAGAACCGCAGTGTCACGTCGCTGCCTTCGGCAACGCGGATGTCGCCGGGTTCGATGTCGTTCAAATAAATGACGGGCAACCCGGTGTAGGCAGGGGGTGAAATCCAGCCCTCCCAGCTTGGGCTTGCGGCCATTGCCGCGCCGCCAGGGGCCATGCCGGCAACCGACCCGACCCGCCAGATGGACCCGAACATTGCCGCGATCACCAAGGCCGTCAAAGCAACATAGCGCATCCCGAACGGATCAAACCGGGCCACCCGCAGATCGGGTTCCACCGCATGGGCCGCTTCGGCGCGTGTCGCCATGCGCGCCTGATGCACGGCCCAAAGCCGGGCCGACGCCGCATCGCCCGCGCCAAGCGCCTGTTGATCGCGCAATGTGCTAAGCGGTCGCCCAACAAGCGAGGCATCAAGGCGTTGGAACGCGTCTTCGCGGCTGGGCCAGCGAAACCGCATGAGACCCCGGATCAGAAACCAGACCCCGGCGAGGGTCGCGACAACCCCCAAACCCCAAACGATTTCGACCGACGCCAGATCGTGCAGCCCCAGCATCAAAGCCGCCAGCACCGCAATCACCAGTGACCACAGCGGCCAGAACGCCCGCGCCGCCCGTTCCGCGAACAAGCCAAGGCGCGTCAACGCCATTGGCAGGCGTAGGCGGGCCATTGTTCGTGTCATCAGGTCGGTCTTGGTCTGCGCGCGATGCGCATCTGAATCGGACATGCCTTGATCCCGGCTGATCTGCCTTTGCGGGGCGGGGGCCTTTGCTTCTACGTCACAGCCATTCAGGAATGGTATCGCGGTTTATCATCTCGTCAAAGCTTGGCCGTGCCCGAATGACAGCGAATTGATCACCATTGACCAGAACTTCGGGGATCAGGGGGCGGGAATTGTATTCGCTCGACATCACCGCGCCATAGGCCCCGGCGGATCGGAACGCGACCAGATCGCCCGCCGCAAGCGGGGTCATCAAGCGCCCTTTTGCAAAGGTGTCGCCGCTTTCACAGATCGGGCCAACCACGTCATAAGCCTGACGTTCGGCGCCGGGTTCGGGTTGAACCACGGGCACGATGTCATGGTGTGCGTCATACATTGCCGGGCGCAAAAGGTCGTTCATCGCCGCATCCAGAATCAGGAAATCGCGGTCTTCGCCGGATTTCACATAGATCGTTTCAGACAGCAGAATACCGGCATTTCCAACCACAAGCCGCCCCGGCTCAATCTCGATCTCGCAGCCTTTTTCGCCCAGTACCTCTTTGATAAGGTTGCCATATTCAACAGGAAGCGGGGGGGCTTCGTTGCCTTGGGAATAAGGAATCCCCAACCCGCCGCCCAGATCCAGCCGCCGAATATCGTGACCGTCCGCGCGCAGCGCATCGGTCAGCTCTGCGACCTTTTCGAATGCGGAGCGATAGGGGGCCAGATCGGTCAACTGCGATCCGATGTGAACATCTATCCCGACCACATCCAGACCCGGCAGCGCCGCCGCTTCGCCATAGACGGCGCGGGCACGGCTGATCGGAATGCCGAATTTGTTTTCGGATTTCCCGGTCGCGATTTTCGCGTGGGTCTTGGCATCGACATCCGGGTTCACCCGCACCGCGATCGGCGCTTTCATGCCGAGGCTGACAGCAACCTCGGACAATGCGCGCATTTCAGGCTCTGATTCCACGTTAAACTGGCGAATTCCGCCACTCAGGGCCGCGTGCATCTCTTCGCGGGTCTTTCCGACGCCGGAAAACACGATTCGATCCCCCGGCACTCCGGCGGCGATCGCACGGGCGTATTCACCGCCCGACACCACGTCCATGCCTGCGCCAAGCGCGGCGAGTGTTTTCAGGATTGCCTGATTGGACGCCGCTTTCATCGCGTAACAGACCAGATGCGGCATTGGCGTCAACGCCTCGTCGAACAGACGGAAATGGCGCGACAGGGTGGCTGTGGAATAGACATATACAGGCGTGCCAACAGCCGCCGCGATTTCGGTCAATGGCACGTCTTCGGCATGCAGCACGCCGTCGCGATAAAGGAAATGGTCCATGCAATGCGCTTTCCTGTCTGATCGCTGGCCGCATTAGCAGGTTGCATGCGGCGCGAAAAGGCGGGCGGCCAAAGATTACGCCGGTTTTCTGGTCGTCAGGTTCCGGCGCTGGCGGATAGGGTCACGTGCGCGGTGACAGACCGGCGCGCGCCGGATCAGACCGGCCGGGTTCGCAGGAACAGGTACAAGGGCAAACCACAGCTGACCCCGATCAGAAAAGTGGCAGGGATCGCGATCAGGGATGTCCAGTTGCGCCGCACAAGCACCTCGGCCACGATCCAGATCGTCAGGGTGATTGCCGTGATGGTCAGATCCCAGGTCAGGCCCGAAGTGGCAGCATTAGTGTGCCATGCCTGAACCAGCCCAGACAGGCTGACACCGTTTTCACCGAACCATGCGATGAAATAGGCCATCGGATGAACCGCGCCCCAGATCGCCAGCACCAGATAAGTCAGCCTGAGGGGGGACATCAGAACTTGCGCACCACGCCAACGCTCGCCTCGCCGGAAATCCTGATTCCGTCCTGTGAGGGGGATGCCTTTTCGCGGGTTGGTGGGATCGGTTCGCCGTCCACACCGCACGCGGCGAGCATCGCAATCAGCACAGAGGCTGCAATGGGTTTGGTCACAGCGTTCATTTCAGGGTTTCCTTCCAACGTGAGACTTGCGCGCGCACCTGGTCCCCCGATGTTCCGCCGAATGACGTCCGGCTGGCAACCGAATTATCAACGCCCAGCACGGAATAAACCTCTTGGGTGATTGCGGCGTGGCCCGACTGCAATTCAGCCAGTGACAGGTCAGGCAGGTCACACCCCTTGGATTCCGCCAGCGCCACCAATGCGCCTGTCACGTGGTGTGCATCGCGGAACGGCATGCCAAGCGCGCGCACCAGCCAATCAGCCAGATCGGTCGCGGTCGAAAAGCCCGACGCGGCAGCGGCGCGCAGAGAGTCGCGGTTTGCGCTCATGTCCTTGACCATGCCTTCCATCGCGGCGAGGGCCAGCATCAGGTTGTCGGCGGCGTCAAACACCTGTTCCTTGTCTTCCTGCATGTCCTTGGAATAGGCCAGAGGCAGCCCCTTCATGACCATCATCAAGGCGACGTTGGCCCCGAATATCCGCCCGATTTTCGCACGGATCAATTCGGCTGCATCGGGGTTCTTTTTCTGCGGCATGATCGAGGATCCGGTCGAAAACCGATCCGACAGGGTGACAAACCGGAATTGGGCCGATGACCAGATCACCAATTCTTCGGCAAAGCGCGACAGGTGCATGGCGGTGATCGACGCGCAGGACATGAATTCCAGCGCGAAATCCCGGTCGGAAACGGCGTCCAGGGAATTCGCCATGGGCCGATCAAACCCAAGCGCCTTGGCCGTCATATCCCGGTCAATCGGAAAGGACGTGCCGGCCAGGGCGGCGGCCCCCAGCGGGCTTTCGTTCATCCGTGCGCGCGCATCGGTGAACCGCGACAGGTCGCGCGAAAACATTTCGACATAGGCCATCATGTGATGCCCCCATGTCACCGGTTGCGCGGTTTGAAGATGGGTGAAACCTGGCATGACCCAATCCGCTCCGGCCTCGGCCTGTGTGATCAATGCGGCCATCAGCGCGCGCAATCCGGCAATGGCGGCATCGGCCTGATCGCGCACCCAAAGCCGGAAATCCGTCGCGACCTGATCATTGCGTGACCGGCCCGTGTGCAACCGCCCGGCCGGTTCACCGATGATCTCTTTCAGACGCGCCTCAACGTTCATGTGAATGTCTTCCAGCGCGGCGGAAAACTGAAACGTGCCGCCCTCAATCTCTGACAAGATCGTGAGAAGCCCTTTCCGGATCGCCTCGGCATCGCTATCGCTGATGATGCCCTGCGCGGCCAACATCGCCGCATGGGCCCTTGAGCCTGCGATGTCTTGTGCCGCAAGTCGCTGATCGAACCCGATTGAGGCGTTAATCGCCTCCATGATGGCATCCGGTCCGGCGGCGAAACGGCCACCCCACATCTGGTTCGAGGTTTGATCGCTCATCGGGCACCTTTCGGAGGTCACATGAAACTTCTTTGGTCGGCGTTCCTTTATACATGCTTGGCGCTTGGTGCAAACGGCGTGGGCGCGGGGCCGGTGCAGGATGTCATCAATGCGGGCAAAGGCGAAACGCTCAGGGCGCTTGCCGTCCACAGCGCGCCGCGCCCTTTGCCAGCGGCCACGTTCAGCGGGCCAAATGGGCCGGTGGCCCTGTCCGATTGGCGGGGCAAGGTCGTTGTCCTGAATTTCTGGGCGATCTGGTGTGCCCCCTGCCGCGAAGAAATGCCGACCCTGTCCGCGCTGCAGGCTGAATTCGGGGGCGATGATTTTTCGGTGATCACCCTGGCCACCGGCCCCAACGCCCTGCCTGCCATCACCAAGTTTTATGCCGAAATCGAAGTGACGAACCTGCCAACCTATCGTGATCCGAAATCCAAACTGGCGCGCGGGGCGGGGGTGTTCGGCCTGCCGGTGACCCTGATTCTGGATCGGCAGGGGAACGAAGTTGCCCGATTGGTTGGACCCGCCGATTGGTATTCGGACGCGGCCCGGACGATTGTAGATGGGCTTTTGGCGTTGCCGTAAAACGGGGGCAACCTGTGCGCCACCCAGCTGTGATCACCCGCCCGGTCCGGGCATCGCGGCAACCCGGTCATGGCAGTGACAGCCAACAAGATGGTCGTTGACCAGCCCCGTCGCCTCCATGAAGGCATAGGTGATCGTCGGGCCGCAAAACCGGAACCCGGCCTTTTTCAGGTCCTTTGACACCCGATTGGACAGGGGCGTTTGCGGCGGCACATCCGCCTGTCTTTGAAACCGGGTCTGAAGCGGCGACCCGTCCACATATTTCCACAAGAAATTGGCGAACCCTTCGCGTGCCTCAATCTCCTGATAGGCGCGGGCGTTGCCGATGGTCGCTTCGATCTTGCCCCTGTGCCGAATGATCCCCGCATCGCCCAAAAGACGGGTGATCTCCTCTTCTCCCCAATGGGCGATGACATCGGGGTCAAACCCGTGAAACGCCGCGCGGAAATTGTCGCGCTTCTTAAGGATTGTCAGCCAACTTAGCCCGGCCTGAAACCCGTCGAGGATCAGTTTTTCCCACAAGGCACGGCCATCGTGTTCGGGCACGCCCCATTCATCGTCATGATAGGCGGTGTAGATCGGTTCGTTTCCGGCCCAGTCACATCGGGTGATCATGTGCTCTCCTGCGTGTGTTAGGTATGTCTTAGCATTTCGCATTCATTCTGCTTGTGACCAGTCGGAGGTGGAAATGCAAAAGCGTCGAAAGGGCAATTGGACCGATACATCAACCGACGAACGGGATCCGTTGGCCTTTGCCGTGTCGCGGCGCGATGTCGGCACCGTGGATATGGTGCGCGCCGCCGTCCAAAATCGCGATGTGACCCTTGCCTTTCAACCAATCGTGCAGGCCGGCGGCCAAAATCGCATCGCATTTTACGAAGGATTGATGCGGGTTTACGACCCCGGTGGGCGGATTGTCCCCGCGCGCAGTTTCATCACCGACGTCGAAGAAAGCGAAACAGGACGTGAGATTGACGCGCTCGCGCTGGAAATGGGGTTGAAAACGCTTGCCGAACAACCCGGCATTCGCCTGTCCATCAACATGTCCGCACGATCCATCGGGTATCCGCGCTGGATGCGCGTTTTGAAACGCGGGTTGGCGCGGGATGTCACGGTGGCGGAACGCCTGATCCTTGAAATCACCGAAAGCTCGGCAATGCAGGTGCCGGAACTTGTGACCGGGTTCATGGGAAACCTGTCACGCAAGGGAATCAGCTTTGCGCTGGATGACTTTGGGTCGGGGTTCACCTCTTTCCGATATTTGCGGGATTTCCAGTTTGACGTGTTGAAAATCGACGGGCAGTTCATTCGCGGCGTCGCCCAACACCCTGACAATCAGGTGCTGACCCGTGCGCTGGCGATGATCGCGGAACAATTCGACATGTTCACCGTCGCGGAATCGGTCGAACGCGCCGAAGACGCGGCATGGCTGGCGCGGAATGGCATTGATTGCCTTCAAGGGTATTATTTCGCGGCCCCGACAGTTCACCCGCCTTGGTTGGCCGCTGAACACAAGGGCGCGCAAACTGCGTGAACCCGTTGCAATGGCCTTTGATGGACCGGGGCCGCGCCCTTGATCGGCCGGGCCACGAAACACCATCGGCCCGTGGGGCGGCGCAGTGAAATTGCTGCACTGCGGCATGGGGCCGCGACCCGGCGCGATGCCATTGTGACGTTGCGTGAAATCCTCTATCCACGGCGCAACGGTCGGGACCCGGATCAAACGACTCAGCTCGTTCCGCCCCGGCATTGATCTGGTGGAGGATGCTTTATGACCAATGTCGTTATCGCCTCGGCTGCGCGCACCGCGGTCGGTTCATTTTCGGGGGCGTTTGCGAACACGCCTGCCCATGACCTTGGCACCGCCGTGCTTGAGGCGATTGTTGAACGGGCGGGGATTGAAAAATCCGACGTGTCCGAAACGATCCTTGGTCAGGTTCTGACCGCCGGTCAGGGGCAAAACCCCGCTCGTCAGGCCCATGTCAACGCCGGTTTGCCGCTGGCAAGCTCTGCCTGGAGCCTTAACCAAGTGTGTGGCTCGGGGCTTCGGGCTGTCGCGCTTGGCGCGCAACACATCATGCTGGGTGACGCCGATGTCGTGGCCGCAGGCGGTCAGGAAAGCATGTCGCTTTCCCCTCATGTGGCGCACCTGCGTGCCGGACACAAAATGGGCGATGTCAAATACATCGATTCGATGATCCGTGACGGCCTGTGGGATGCTTTCAATGGCTACCACATGGGTCAGACCGCTGAAAACGTTGCGGAAAAATGGCAGATCAGCCGCGATCAGCAGGATGAATTCGCCGTTGCTTCGCAGAACAAGGCCGAAGCCGCGCAAAAGGCCGGCAAATTCGACGACGAGGTGATCCCGTTCACGATCAAAACCCGCAAGGGCGAAACGATTGTCGATAAGGATGAATACATCCGCCACGGCGCGACAATGGAAGCCATGCAGAAACTGCGCCCGGCCTTTACCAAGGACGGGTCGGTCACGGCGGCGAACGCATCGGGCATCAACGACGGCGCCGCTGGCGTTTTGCTGATGTCCGCAGACAATGCCGAAAAGCGCGGGATCACCCCGCTGGCCCGCATCGTCAGCTATGCCACCGTTGGTCTGGACCCAACGATCATGGGCGTTGGCCCGATCTATGCCAGCCGCAAAGCACTGGAAAAAGCCGGGTGGAAACCCGAAGACCTGGACCTGGTCGAGGCAAACGAGGCCTTTGCCGCCCAGGCCTGCGCCGTGAACAAAGACATGGGCTGGGACCCGTCGATTGTGAACGTGAACGGTGGTGCCATCGCCATCGGCCACCCGATTGGCGCATCCGGGTGCCGGGTTCTGAACACCCTGCTGTTCGAAATGCAACGCCGCGACGCCAAGAAAGGTCTTGCAACATTGTGTATCGGTGGCGGCATGGGTGTTGCCATGTGTGTCGAACGGCCCTGATCACGGCGACGGAAAAGGGCGCCTTCGGGCGCCTTTTTTTATGGATCGTCAGGGGCTTGCCCCGGATTCGGAATGTCGGCGCGAAATTGTTTGAAATTCCGGCACGCAATAATATTGCGCATCCCGGCGTTGTTGGGTAACAGAGTTACCAAGTGAATTCCTAAATGGAGGAGAAGATAAAATGGCAAGAACGGCACTTGTGACAGGCGGATCGCGCGGTATCGGCGCGGCAATTTCCAAGGCGCTCAAGGATGCGGGCTATAATGTTGCAGCGACATATGCGGGCAACGACGAAGCCGCGGCCAGCTTTACCAAGGAAACCGGCATCAAGACCTATAAATGGAACGTTGCCGATTATGACGAAAGCAAAGCCGGAATCGAAAAGGTCGAAGCCGAAGTTGGCCCGATCGATGTGGTTGTTGCCAACGCGGGCATCACCCGTGACGCGCCGTTCCACAAGATGACGCCCGAGCAATGGCACCAGGTCATCGACACCAACCTGACCGGCGTTTTCAACACGGTTCACCCGATTTGGCCCGGCATGCGCGAACGGAAATTTGGCCGCGTGGTCGTGATTTCGTCGATCAACGGGCAAAAAGGCCAGTTCGCACAGGTCAACTATGCCGCGACCAAGGCCGGTGATCTGGGCATCATCAAAAGCCTGGCCCAGGAAGGCGCGCGCGCCGGGATCACGGCCAACGCCATCTGCCCCGGTTACATCGCAACCGACATGGTCATGGCCGTGCCGGAAAAAGTGCGGGATTCGATCGTTGCGCAAATCCCGACCGGCCGCTTGGGTGAGCCTGAGGAAATCGCGCGGTGCGTTGTATTCCTTGCCTCGGACGATGCTGGTTTTGTGAACGGTTCGACGATCACCGCCAACGGTGCACAATACCTGGCCTGATCGCGCGTCACCATCTTCTGGGCCGGTCCGTTTCGGGCCGGCCTTTTGCGTGGCAATTGACATTCATTGGCATTTTCCCCAAGGGCGATACATGGACCATGCCAAAAGAAACCGCGCCACCCTAATCGGATTCGTCGCTGTCGTCTTGTGGGCGTTGTTGGCGCTGTTCACAGTCGGATCGTCCCCCGTGCCACCGCTGCAACTGAACGCGATGTGCTTTTCTATTGGGGGCGCTTTGGGCCTGATCTGGCTGGCCCTTACGGGCGGGGCCATGCGGTTAAAGAACGTGCCCATAGGGGTATATGCCTTTGGGACTGTTGGGCTTTTCGGGTATCACGCGCTCTATTTCGCAGCGCTCCGTCTGGCCCCGCCCGCCGAGGCTGGGCTAATCGCATATCTTTGGCCGCTTCTGATCGTGCTGTTTTCGGGCCTGTTGCCGGGCGAACATCTCAGGCGGGGGCACTTGCTGGGTGGGCTGGCGGGATTTGCCGGGGCCGCATTGATCATCGGAAAAGGTGCGGCATTTGGCGGCGACGCCGTCGTGGGATATGCGCTTGCCTTTGCCTGTGCGCTCACTTGGTCGGGATATTCGATCTTGTCGCGGCGATTGGGCGCCATACCCACGGAAAGCGTCGTGGTTTTCTGTTGCGCCACGGCGATACTGTCGGTGCCACTGCACCTGACATTTGAACAAACCACTTGGCCTGACGGTCCGATGGGCTGGGCCGCCATTGCGGGGTTGGGCCTGGGGCCTGTCGGCCTTGCCTTTTACGTGTGGGATCACGGGGTCAAACGGGGCGATATTCAACTTTTGGGCGTGGCGAGTTATGCCGCACCCTTGCTGTCTACCGTTGTTCTTGTCCTAGTCGGGATCGCAGACCCGACGCCACGGCTTGCGATGGCCGCGGTTCTGATCACTGGCGGCGCAATATTGGCCGCGCGCGCCAGCCTAAGGCCTGCGCGTCACGACGAATGATCGCGCTAACCCGTTAAGAACAATCACTTTACCCAGTCAGAGAGCCTTAGCTCAGCCGGGTGATCTCTTCCTTGAGGCGCAGTTTTTCTTTCTTTAGTTCGCGAAGCTCAATGTCCGACGTGCCGGGGGAACGCTGTGCCTTGTCCACCGCTGCTGAAAGACTGTCGTGCTTCTTCTTCAATTCCTGGATGTGTGAAATCAAGCTCATGTTGGTCTCCTCTCTCAGGTTGGTCGCATCTTGGATGAGACCACGTTTTTACAATTCTGTCACGTTGTAAGAACACAGTTTGAAAGAGTAGCCGTTAACAGCCAATTAAGAGGCACAGTTGAAGTTCAGCGCACCACCAGAGCGTAGAATCAATTCGACCTGATCCGTGTAATCCGCACCGTCCCGAACATGTTCCGACCCCTTGTGCAGAACAAGCGGCGGGTAAAGGCGAAATGCCGCACGCCCCCCCTTGCGTCCGCGCAAAAGCACCAACTGGCTTTCACGGCCATGCCGCGGCGCCAAAGGTTTCAATTCGATCGAACCGAGATGCACAGAAAACGCGTTCAATAGGTCAGGCAGGCGTTCCGCGCGATGCACAAAGGTCACGGTGCCGCCCGTGCGCACCCGCTTGGCGGCCGCGCCGACCCAGATGTCCAGCGGTGTGACTTCGCCCTGGGCGGCCTCGCGCTTTGCATCGGGGGCGGCGCTGGACCGGTCGCGTTGAAAATAGGGCGGATTGGCAATTACGTGATCAAACTGACGCTGGCGCAATTGCGCCGGAAACTCAGCCAGATCACCATGGACAACATCCATTTCCGCGTTGTTTTCTTGTGCATTGCGCATCGCGATGCGGGCGGTGTCACGGTCGCGTTCCACCCCGGCAAGGGTGATGTCGCGCACCCGCGCGCCGATGCACAACGCCGCCGTGCCCACCCCGCAGCCAAGGTCAAGAACACTCTGCCCCGGATTGGCGGGCACCGACGCGGCCAGCAAAACAGGGTCCACGCCCGCGCGGTATCCTTTGCGGGGCTGCCACAGCATGAGCTTTCCGCCAAGAAACGCATCACGGGTCAGCGCCGGTTCAGTCACCAGTCGCGATCCCGTTATCCCGCATCGCACGCAACGCGGCATCATAATCATCGTCCAACACCATCAGGCGCTTGGGAAAGAGTCCGATCGACCCTTCGAGGACGCTCATGTTTACGTCCAATTCGAAGCAGTCTATATCCTCGCCTTGAAGCAGGGCCTTGGCAAAGGCAATCTGGGTGGGGTCTGTACTGCGCAGAAGCTGTTTCATGTCGGGACTAAAAGGCACCTCTGCGCGATTGTCGAGGGCGGGCCGCCGGCGAAAAGGGGATGATTTTGGACAAGGTTGCGACCAAACCGCATGACGCGCTTGCGGCGTTGCTGGCCGATGATATGGGATCGGTCAACGATGTGATCCGCGCGCGCATGGCGTCACGCCACGCGCCCAGAATTCCAGAGGTGACAGCACATCTGGTTGATGCGGGCGGCAAACGTTTGCGCCCGATGCTGGTTCTGGCGGCGGCACGGTTGTGCGGATACGCTGGCCCCCATCACGTGAACCTTGCCGCGACTGTTGAATTCATCCACACGGCGACATTGCTTCATGATGATGTGGTAGACGAAAGTGCTCAGCGGCGCGGGCGCCCCACAGCGAACCTGCTGTGGGACAACAAATCGTCGGTTTTGGTCGGGGATTACCTGTTCGCCCGCGCGTTCCAGTTGATGGTTGAAACCGGGTCCTTGCGGGTGTTGGATATCCTGTCAAACGCCGCCGCGACAATCGCGGAAGGCGAGGTTTTGCAGCTGAGCGCAGCACAGGATTTGGCAACCACCGAAGACACTTACCTACAGATCGTGCGTGGAAAAACGGCGGCTTTGTTTTCTGCCGCGACAGAATCCGGAGCCGAGATCGCAGGTGCGAGCCACGCGGTGATCACGGCCTTGCGCGACTATGGTGACGCGCTCGGGATCGCGTTTCAGATGGCCGATGACCTGTTGGATTATCAGGGCGACACGGGCGCAACGGGCAAGAACATCGGTGATGATTTCCGTGAACGCAAACTGACGCTGCCATTGATCAAGGCGGTTGCGGCCGCGGATGGCGAAGAACGCGCCTTTTGGGTGCGCACAATCGAAAAGGGCCAACAGGCCGACGGCGATCTGGAACATGCTTTGCAGCTTTTCGGCAAGCATGGCGCTCTGGAAGACACCCGGATGGCCGCACTGGCCTGGGCTGATCGCGCGCGCGCCGCATTGGATGTCGTGCCCGATGACCCAATCCGAGACATGTTGGCAGACATCGCGGATTACGTCGTCGCCCGGTTGCGCTGACCTTGGGTGCCATTTGGGCGGTCCGCTCAGGACGGGGCACTCAGGTTGGGCCGTTCAGGTTGGAAATGCGTGAATGAACAGCGGCCCCGACACTTATTCTGTGCCGGGGCCGCGTAGCATGTCGCGCCAAGGTCTTGGGGTCAGGCGTGTATCGCGCCGTCGCCGCAGGCCAGCGCCGCTTCACGAACCGCTTCGGAATAGGTGGGATGCGCATGGCAGGTCATCGCCAGGTCCTGGGCCGAGGCACCGAATTCCATCGCCACGCACACCTCGTGGATCAGATCACCCGCACCGGGGCCGATGATATGTGCGCCCAGGATGCGATCGGTTGTCTTGTCGGCCAGAATTTTGACGAACCCGTCGCCAGCGAACACCGCCTTGGCCCGTGCATTGCCCATGAATGAGAATTTCCCAACCTTATAGGCGCGCCCGGCGGCCTTCAGGCTGTCCTCGGTTTCGCCAACGCTGGACACTTCGGGGTGGGTGTAAATGACGCCGGGGATCACGCCGTAATTCACGTGACCCGCCTTGCCTGCGATGACTTCGGCCACGGCCATGCCTTCGTCTTCGGCCTTGTGGGCCAGCATCGGCCCAACGATCGCGTCACCGATGGCATAAATGCCTTTGACGTTTGTCGCCCAATGATTGTCCGTCTTGATCTGACCGCGTTCCGCCATTTCAACGCCCAGTGCCTCAAGGCCCAGGCCATCGACATAGGGTTTGCGCCCGGTTGCCACCAGAACCGTATCGGCATCAAGGGTTACCTCACTGTCGTCCTTGCGCAGTTTGTAGGTGACTTTGGCCTTGCCGCCCTTGGTTTCGACGCCTTGCACCGCCGCGCCCATGACAAATTCCATCCCTTGTTTTTTGAGGGTTCTTTGAAGGGTGCGCTGAATCTCAGGGTCCATCCCCGGCGTGATCTTGTCCAGGAACTCAACCACGGTGACCTCGGCGCCAAGGCGGGCATAGACGGACCCCAGTTCAAGACCAATGACCCCGGCGCCGATAACGACCAGCTTTTTGGGGATTTTCGATAGGGTCAGCGCGCCGGTGGATGTCACGACGATCTTTTCATCAACGCTCACTCCGGGCAGGGATGAGGGGACCGATCCAGAGGCCACGATGATGTTCTTGGCCACGTGCAGATCATCACCCACCTTGACCTGACCCGGCGCCGGGATCGAGGCCCAGCCTTTGATCCAGTCGATCTTGTTCTTTTTGAACAGAAATTCGATGCCCTTGGTGTTTTGCGCGACGACGTCATCCTTATAGGCCAACATCTGTTTCCAATCGACCGATGGCGTCTTGCCCTTGAGACCCATGGTCGCGAAATTATGTTCGGCCTCGAGCAGTTGGTGGGTGGCGTGCAGCATCGCCTTGGACGGGATGCAGCCCACGTTCAGGCAGGTGCCCCCCAGTGTTTCGCGCCCTTCGACACAAGCGGTTTTCAGGCCGAGCTGTGCGCAGCGGATGGCAGCGACATAGCCGCCGGGACCGGAACCGATGATGATGACGTCGTAGCTTGCCATTGTGTGTGTCCTTTCGTTGAACCGGGTTTCGGGCGGTGCGGGTGCAAGGGGGCGCTGCCCCCTCGGCCTGTGGCCTCACCCCCGAAGTATTTTGGGAAAGATGAAGATCATAAGAGAGCAGAGATGAGCATGAGGGTTGAGGCCAGGATGCTGATCGACCAGATGAAAGAGCGCCAAGGTACCCAGCCGAACAGATATGCGGGGATGTAGATGACGCGGGCGGCGACATAGAGGCCAGCGCAGAAGGCTGTCAGGGGGGTGGATTGTTCAGATAGCGTGATGATCAGGGCCGCGATTGCAAAAAGCAACAAGCCTTCGAAGTGGTTATTCATGGCGCGTTGCGCCCGGCCAGCGATACCGGTCAGGATGATCGGTTCGTCGCGTGGTTTGAAGGCCGCTTTGTTGCCGACCTGCCGGCGCGCGATTGAGGAATAGAGCGCGATCTGGGTGATCTGGAGCAGGGCTGCGAGGGTCAGGGCGGTGAGTTCGGGGGTCATGTCCCTGTTCCTTTTGGCGTTCGCGTGGCGAGGATCGTGCCGTCATGCGGGCATTTGACCTGTGTGGTGCGGCCTTTCCGAATTTCGGTAAAGGGGCCGGGATCACGCAGCGTGACATAGGCGGGGCCATTGCCCGGTTTTGCTCCGGGCCCGACCCCGACGATCCAGGTCACCTGGCCGCGAAGACCGCAGTCCGGGCAGGTCAGGGTTCCTGGATCGAGGTAGGCCATGTCAGAGGTCCATCAGGAGGCGGCGGGGATCCTCCAGCGCCTCTTTTACGCGGACGAGGAAGGTGACGGCGCCTTTGCCATCAACGATCCGGTGATCATAGGACAGCGCAAGGTACATCATCGGACGGATAACGACCTGACCGTTGATCGCCAT
>JBOEGP010000013.1:0-69466 GCA_050633485.1 Pseudooceanicola sp. | reverse complement strand
TACGGCTTACGGCTTACGGCTTGCGGGGGCTTGCGGCGGCAAGAAGGCCCGGAGCCGATCGCATGACATGACATGACATGACATGACATGACGTGATGTGACGTGATGTGACTTGGCGCGGGGGCCGGGGCATCCGGTGCGCCCAATCTGTTCTGAACGACGCGCATGGATGCCCGGGGCAGGCCCAGGGGATGCCCTTTGGCTGGTGGTGATGGGGCCTGGATGGGGTGGCGGTGACAGCCCGCCCTTGGCCCTAGCCTGCGGCGGGCACCTGAACGGTTTCCGCGCCAGCGCCGGGAACATCCACCACCGACAGGCCCAATTTACGTGCGGCGGCCAGCGACAGGATCCCGCTGTCCAGCCCTTCGGGTTTTTGATAGGCGCGCACGGCGTGGCGGGTGCGGGTGTCCATCATCCCGTTGATCGGCCCGTCATAAAGCCCGCGTGCGCCAAGGGCACGTTGAAGGGATGCGGTGAAATCCATGGTGATTTCGGTCTGACAGGGGGTGCGAAACCACACTTCTCGGCGTTCACGCACAATCGCCTGTCGGGTTTCGGTTTTGTAGATGGCGGGTTGGGCCACATGCCCATCGGTTAAAACTTCGGCCGGTTGCATCAGGATCTGTTCGGTCACGGTTTCGATGATCGCCGGTGTCGCATCCCGCCCCCAGCAGGTGCCGGGTGCCGCGCCGGGGGGGGCGGCGGCGTGGATCTGCATCACCTCGGGTTCGCCCAGGGAAAGCGCCGCCATTTTCGTTCCGCCACAGCCCGACAGGGCCGCCGTGACAGCCATTGCCCCGGTAAGCAAAGAAAGATGTTGGCGCATGAATATGCCTTTGACTGCTCCTGCGGGCTTCGCCGCTTGGGGGCAGTTTAACTGGTTTTGCCTTTTCGCGGAAGCCTTACCAGCCTGACCCGCCATCCCCCGTGTGATCCTTGGCGGTCTTGCCGCCAAGGGTGGGCAATTTGTCCAGCATATCCGAGATGTCTTCGATACGTTGTGCGATCACATGGGTCACCCCGCTGTCACGCTGAACCCGGCCGGTGACCCGCAACATCCGCCCCGAGATGACCGCGCGGCGGAATGCCTCGTAAAGCTTGCGCCAGACGATGACATTCACAATCCCGGTTTCATCCTCAAGCGTCAGGAATATCACCCCCTTGGCCGTGCCGGGGCGCTGGCGCAGGATCACAATCCCGGCGACAGTCACCTGCGCATTGCCCGGCGGCAGGTCGATCATCGACGCAGGCAGGGCCGCAGGCGGGCGCGGCCAGGGCATGGGGCCGGGGGCGGGGCAATCTGGACGATCTGGTATCAAAAGGCTGGACCCTGATGGATGTGCGGGGGGTCACACAGGTGACGATAGGTGGGAACAAATACAGAACATTTGAGTTGCTCACAAGAGGGTGTGCAAAAGGGGCTGGAACAGAGCGCATGGCATGGCTAGATGGGTCGGACAGATAAGGGGAGAAACATGGCGAAAATCACTTACATCGAGCATAACGGCACCGAACATGTCGTTGACGTCGCCAACGGCATGACCGTGATGGAAGGGGCCCGTGACAACGGGATCCCGGGGATCGAAGCCGATTGCGGCGGGGCCTGCGCCTGTTCCACCTGCCATGTCTATATCGACCCCGCCTGGGTCGAAAAAGTGCCGTCAAAAGGCGACATGGAAGAAGACATGCTCGATTTCGCCTTTGAACCTGATCCGGCAACGTCGCGCCTGACATGCCAGATCAAGGTGACGGATGCGCTTGACGGGCTTGTCGTCAAGATGCCTGAACGCCAGATCTGATGGCAAACGGGGCGCCGCGCCGGCCTTTGCGCCCGTGGCGCCGCTTTGCCCGCGGCGCGGTTGCGGCGCTGTGCCTTTGGGCGGCGGCGCCCGTGGCCAACGCCTGTTCACCGCAGCATCCGTCAAAAGGGGTGCCGGGGCGCGCGGCAGAGATGGTGTTTTCCAACCGCGCCGGATTGGGGCGGCACGAAACCTGGGCCCCGCGCGATGCCGAATTGGTTATGCACGCGGCATACGCCGGGCTAACCGATGAATATGGTCACGGCATCCTTGGGCCGCTGCGCGATACCAAGGCGCTGACAATCCACATCTATGCCCGTGGATCAGACCGGATCACCTGTCCCGCCGAGGCGGTTCTGCCAGCCGGAGAGGTCTTTGAGGACATTGCCCCGCGTCTGGCCGATCTGGATGGCGACGGGATGCCCGAGGTGATCGTGGTGCATTCCACCACCAGCCAGGGCGCGCGTCTTGCCATCTATGACCGCCGCGCGCGGGTGATTGCGGCCACACCGCACATCGGGCGGCGCAACAGGTGGCTGGCCCCGATCGGCGCGGCCGATCTGGACGGCGATGGCATGATCGAGATTGCCTATATCGACCGTCCGCATCTGGCCAAGACCCTGCGGGTGTGGCGGTTTCAAAACGGCAGGCTGATTGACCTTGCACAGGCCGGGGGGCTGACGAACCACAAGATCGGCTGGGATTTCATTTCCGGCGGCATACGCGATTGCGGACAGGGGCCAGAGATGATCACCGCCGATGCGGGATGGTCGCGGATCATGGCGTCGAAATTGCGGGCAGGGCGGATCGTGTCGCGCGCCCTGGGGCCGTTTGATCCCCAGGCGATCCAAAAGGCGATGCGCTGTTTCTGAAGGGGGGCTGCCCCGCCTGCTGACGCCATAGGCATGCTGAGGCCAGAGCCGCGATGCCTGACCGGTCAGGACAGTGCGGCCGGGGGGGTACCAGACCAGCGCCGCACGGTGCGCGTTGGTGGCGCGTCAGGTCAAAGGCCCAATCGCGTCATGGCCGCAACGTCCGCACGGCGTGACACGCGGCATGGCGAGAGGTGATCCCCGACACAAGCCATGACGCGGTCAGGACTCCAGCGCGCGCCACCCGATATCGCGACGGCAGAACCCTTCGGGCCAGTCGATCGCGTCGATCATCTGATAGGCGCGCTCGCGGGCTTCGGCCAGGGTTGCGCCGCGCGCGGTGGCGTTCAGGACACGGCCGCCACTGGCCAGAACACGGCCATGATCCATTTGCGTACCCGCGTGAAAGCACATTTCAGACGAGGTTTCGGGAAGATCATCCAGGCCTCTGATCTCGCTCCCTTTTGGGTAGGAACCGGGGTAGCCTTGGGTGGCCATCACCACGGTGATCGCGTGATCGTCGGCCCAATTGACCTTTTCGGCGGCCAGGCGGCCTTCGGCGGCGGCATGGATCAGGTCAAGCGCCTGGGCGCCAAGGCGCATCATCAACACCTGGCATTCCGGGTCACCGAAGCGGGCGTTGTATTCGACCAGGCGCGGGGCACCGTCTTCGATCATCAAACCGACGAAAAGCACGCCCTGATAGGGGCAACCCCGGCGCGCCATCTCGGCCAGGGTGGGGTGAACGATCTGGTCCATCGTTTTTTGAACCACATCATCGGACAGGATGGGCGCGGGGGAATAGGCGCCCATGCCGCCGGTGTTGGGGCCCTCGTCACCTTCGAAGGCGCGTTTGTGATCCTGCGCGGTGCCAATGGGCAGGGCGGTTTGCCCGTCGCACAGGACAAAGAAGGACGCTTCTTCGCCGGTCATGAAATCTTCGATCACCACCTCGGAGCCGGCGGACCCGAATTCGCCGGCAAACATATCGTCAATTCCGGCAAGGGCGGTTTCAAGGTCCATGGCGACGATGACGCCTTTGCCCGCGGCCAGGCCATCCGCCTTGATCACGATTGGTGCGCCTTTTTCCTGAACATAGGCGCGCGCGGGCGCCGCAGACGTGAAGCGGGCATAACCGGCCGTCGGGGCCTTGGCGGCGTCACAGATTTCCTTGGTAAAGGATTTGGAGGCTTCGAGGCGGGCGGCCTGTTGCGAGGGGCCAAAGACCAAAAGCCCGGCTGCGCGCAGATCGTCGGCCACGCCAACGGCGAGCGGGGCCTCGGGGCCGACAATAATCAGGTCGATGGCGTTCTCTTCGGCGAAATTCGTGACGGCGGTGCCGTTCATGATGTCGAGGTCGGCGCATTCCGCGATGGCGGCGATGCCAGCGTTGCCCGGGGCCACGATCAGTTTGTCACATTTGGGGTTTTGCATTGCGGCCCATGCCAGCGCGTGTTCGCGCCCGCCGCCCCCGAGGATGAGGATGTTCATTGGTGATGTCCCGCCCAGATTGCCTGGCGCGGTTCTAGGTCGATGCGGGGGGGAGGGCAAGTTGCTTGGGCAGATTGGGGCGGTTGAGTGGGGGGATTGAGGGGGGTGATCTGGTGGATGGCGGGGGGCAATGTGGTGGATTGAGGGGGGCGATGTGGTGGATTGAGGGGGGGCAATTGAGTGGGTGGGTGTTTGTGGCGCGCGCCGGGGGGCTGTCTGCCCCCCGGACCCCCCGAAAGTATTTATGGAAAGATGAAGGGGTGGGGCGGTTGTGCTGTTGGAGGTGGGCGGGATAAGTGTTGGGAAAGGCAGGTGGGTATGGACGAACTGTTTGAAGACGGGCCGGGGAACACACCGGAATTCAGTGTCAGTGATATCACCGGTGCGGTGAAGCGGCTGATTGAGGGTGAGTTTGCCCATGTGCGGGTGCGCGGCGAGGTTGGCCGTGTTGTGGTGGCGCGCACGGGGCATATGTATTTCGATCTGAAAGATGACAAGGCGGTGATTGCCTGTGTCAGCTGGAAGGGGCAGGTCGCGAAGTTTCGTCACAAGCCCGAGGAGGGCATGGAGGTCATTGTCACCGGGCGGATGACCACGTTCGGGCCGCAGTCAAAGTATCAATTGAACGTTGAGGCGGTGGAACCGGCGGGGGCCGGGGCGTTGATGGCGATGCTGGAGGCGCGCAAGAAAAAGCTGGAGGCGGAGGGATTGTTTGCGCTTGAACGCAAACGGGCCTTGCCGTTTTTGCCCGAGGTGATCGGGGTTGTCACTTCGCCCACCGGGGCGGTGATCCGGGACATTCTGCACCGGCTGCGAGACAGGTTTCCGCGCAAGGTGTTGATCTGGCCGGTTGCGGTGCAGGGGCAGAAATGCGCGCCCGAGGTGGTGCGTGCCATTGAAGGGTTCAACCGGTTGACGGCGGGGGGCGCGTTGCCCCGGCCCGATCTGCTGATCGTGGCGCGCGGCGGCGGGTCGATCGAGGATCTGTGGGGGTTCAACGAGGAAAGTGTGGCCCGGGCGGCGGCGGCGTCGGATATTCCGCTGATTTCCGCCGTGGGGCATGAAACCGACACCACGCTGATTGACTTCACATCGGATTTTCGTGCGCCGACGCCGACGGCTGCGGCTGAACGCGCGGTGCCGGTGCGGGTTGAGTTGATGGCCTGGCTGGACAGCACCGGCGCGCGACTTACGCGGGCACAGACCCAGGCATTGGGCGCGCGTGATCAGCGTTTGCGCGATCTGGCGCGCGCCCTGCCGCGGGCCGACAGCCTGTTGGATGCGCCGCGCCAGCGTCTGGACGTTTGGGCGGATCGCCTGCCGGCCGCGTTGACCGGCGCGGTGCAGCGCCGCCGCGTTGAGTTGTCGGAAGCCGCGGGAAGCCTGCGGCCCGTCGCGTTGCGACGCCGGGTGGATGGCGCGCGCGAGCGGTTGTCGGACCGGGCCGATCGCCTGATGCCGGGGCTGTCCCGTGGCGTCGTCAGGCGGCGTGAGGCGCTGGACGCGCGCGCAGCCCGTTTGCGGCTGGAGCCGATCCGCCAGGACCTGATGCGCAGTCGCACGCGGCTGACCGGCATGTCGGATCGGCTGGCCTTGCTGGGGAAATCGCGATTGGCGGCGTTGCATGATCGCCTTGAGGCGGTGGAACGATTGCGCCTGACACTGGGGTATGAGGCGACATTGGAACGCGGCTATGCCGTGGTGCGGGACGGATCGGGCATGGTGATGACGCGCAAGGCACAGGCCAAGTCCGCCGACGCCTTGGAGATCCAGTTTTCAGATGGGCGATTGGGAGTTGTCCAGGGGCCGCAGGATACCAATCCCGGTGGCGGACCAGGGGGCGCGGACCCAGACCGCGTGCGCGGCGGGGCACCCAATGCGGGCGATCCGACGCACAGCGCGGGCCAGTCAGACACCGCTCGGGGTGCTGGGAAATCGTCTGGCGCTGCGGCGCGCCGCACAAAGGGGCAAAACCAAAAACCCCCGAAACCGCCAAAGCCGCCGTCCGATCAGGGATCGCTGTTCTAGGTGCCCTTGGGGGTCAGACCCCCACATCCGGCCCCATGCAGATCATCGGTTCCTGGCTGTTTTCAACCTCGTAAAGCTCGGTGCTGTCGGGGTTGTTTTCAAATCGCGCCACAAGGCCGCTTGGCCCGCGATAAAAGCTCCAGCATTGGGGATCATCCGGGGTGTCGTCATAGAGGAAACAGATCATCCCGCCTTCCTCGTACCAATGCCCGTCCTTGCATTCGCCATCCAGAAAGGACCATCGCACCCGGCGATTGTCCAAGTATTCTTCGACCCCATAGGGTTCCCCTAGGGCGCCAAAATAGAACGTCTTGCCTTGGGAATAGGTTTCGAATTCGGCCGCAGACATTGGCGTTTCAGCTGCCCCGGCCGCGCCAAAGCCAAGCCCGGTGCCAAGGGCGAGAAAAGTCAGGATCAGGTGCAAACGTCGCATAAGGGCACAATGGCGCATCGCCGGTGCCAAGGCCAATGACAAAATCCTGATTGGATCAGGCCAGCGATTCCTGGCCCAGTTCGGCATAGTCATATTGCACGTTTTCGCCCTGCCAATTCTGAACCCGTGGGTCCATCACCTTGCGCCACCAACCGGGGATAAGGGCGATCGTGGCCATCACGGGCAGGCTGTGGGGCAGAATCGGCATAACGACATCATCCAGTTGCAGCGCCGGGTAAGGGCGCATCGGATGCATGTGGTGATCGGAATGGCGCGGCGCATTCGACATCATCGCTGACGACATTGCGTGGGGCGAATTCCACGAATGATGCGGGCCAACCGGTTCAAGGCGGCCATAGTCATCTTCAAACCGTTCCAACCCGTAATGTTGCACATAGTCCGACAGCAGGATCTGCATCTGGGCCAGCCCTGCAACCGCAATGATCAGGGCAAAGCCTTTCCATCCGGCGAGCGCATAGGCCACAAGCAAAACCAAAGCCGCGCCAAAGACATAGGCGCTGTATGGGTTGAGCATGGGAGAGCGACCGGCGCGGCGCAGATCCGCGTGTTCCGCACGGAACCCGGCCCAGAACGATCCCCACCAGGCCCTGAGAGCAAAGCGGTAGAACCCTTCGCCAAGGCGGGCGGAATTGGGATCGCGGTAGCTGGCGACGTATTTGTGATGCACCTTGGGGTGCGCCGATGCGTGGTGCCCGAACAACATCGAGATATAGACAAGGCGGCCAAGCTGACGCGCCTGGCGTTCCGGGCGGTGGATCAATTCGTGCGCGTTGGGGTGGCTGACCTGACCAAACCAGATGCCGAATGCGCAGGCCGCAATGACCGCGTCAATGCCATCGGCCCCGGCAGGACCGGCCAGCCAAAAGATCGCAGCGATGGTCAGCCACAGATGGGCGACGCCAAGAACCTGCGACAGGCCTTCG
The DNA here is from genome assembly GCA_050633485.1 of Pseudooceanicola sp. Classification (GTDB taxonomy): domain Bacteria; phylum Pseudomonadota; class Alphaproteobacteria; order Rhodobacterales; family Rhodobacteraceae; genus Pseudooceanicola. Next base: position 61,899 of record JBOEGP010000013.1, on the reverse strand, counting down.
CTGGCGGGGAATTCTGCGTTTGGATTGCGGTTGCGCCAATTGGCCGGAACCAACCAATCCATCACCGCTGTGAACACGGTAAGATAGACAAGTGCAGCAATGGCATAAGGGCCACCCAAAACCGCAGCCAGCAACAGGAGCGGCAGCGGGAGAAGTGTCGCCACGGTAAAAGCAGCCATCTGCGGTCCTTTCTGCGCGATGTTTTTCTTGCCTCGTGATCCCGATATGCCCGGACAATTCGATCAATCTGGGGCACGAAGGCGATGTTATCGCGGCAATTGCGTCCAGACCATGCCGTATTTCGCCCCAATCCGATTGGGTCTGCAGCCGGGGCAGGGCCGAAATGATCGCCACGATACATGCCCGCCATCCCCTTCCAAATCCGCCCATTCCGCATTACGTCATTGCAGACCCCGGACCGGAGACGCCACGATGGCCTTTTTCTCGAAACTTAAGGAACGTTTGTTCAAGTCGTCTTCCAAGCTGGAAGAGGGGTTGGATGCGATTGTTGAGGACGGAGGAGAGGTTGACGCCGCCGCGGACCCCGCGCCCGAACGTGACGAGGGGCCCGCGCCCGCGCTGACATCTGCGTCTGAACCGACACCGGAGCCTGAGCCGACACCGGAACCGGCCCCCGCGCCAGAACCGACGCCCGAACCCGCGCCCACGCCCGAACCGACGCCAGAACCCGCGCCGACGCCCGAACCAACGCCCGAACCGGCCCCTGCGCCGGAACCAGCGCCCGAACCGGAACCGGCCCCCGCGCCCGAACCAGTTCCGTTCCCGGACCCGACGCCCGCGCCGGACCCGGCGCCGCAACCCATTCCCCTACCGGACAGCGAACCGATTCCGACCCCGGATGAGGTTCCCGGCCCCGCACCGGTGGAACTGCCGGTCACCCCTCCGAATGAACACCCGGACCCGGCACCTGTGGAAATTCCCGGCGGCGATCCGGTCGAAATCCCCGACACCGCGCCAACCGAAATCCCGGCTGACATCCCGAACGAGGTGTCCGGCAATGCCCAGGCGGCGAACCGCCCAGAGGATCAGACGGGTTTGGCGGCGGCCCCCAAGGCCGGGTTCATCAGCCGGTTGTTCGGACGTGACAGCGCGGCCCCCGACACGTCGGCGCGTGAACCGCAGGCCACGTCTTCCACGGCTCAGGCACCTGTAACGCACAAGCGCCCGGTTGTGCGCCGGGTGTTGGATGACGACATGATCGAACAGCTAGAAGAACTGCTGATCGCGTCGGATATGGGTGTGGACACAGCCCTGCGGGTTGCCGCCAATATGGCCGAGGGCCGCATGGGCCGCAAAATGTCCACGGATGAAATCAAGCAGGTCCTGTCGGATGAAGTCACCCGGATCATGGAACCTGTGGCGCGGCCAATGCCGCTTTACCCCAAGAAACCGCAGGTGGTTCTGGTGGTGGGTGTGAACGGGTCCGGCAAAACCACGACGATTGGCAAGCTGGCGTCGCAATTTCGTGACGCCGGGAAATCCGTGATCATCGCGGCGGGCGATACGTTTCGCGCCGCCGCCGTTGAGCAGCTAGAGGTGTGGGGCCAGCGCGCAGGCGTGCCGGTGATGAAGGCCGACCAGGGCACAGACCCGGCAAGCCTTGCCTATGACGCGATGACACGCGCCGAAGCGGATGGTGCCGATCTGTTGCTGATCGACACGGCAGGGCGGTTGCAGAACCGCGCCGACCTGATGGAAGAACTGTCCAAGATCGTGCGCGTCATTCGCAAGAAAGACCCCGAAGCGCCGCACAACACATTGCTGGTGCTGGATGCGACCACGGGGCAAAACGCGCTAAGTCAGGTCAAGACATTTCAGGAATTGGCCGATGTGTCCGGGCTGGTGATGACGAAACTGGATGGCACCGCAAAGGGCGGTGTATTGGTCGCACTGGCCGACAAATTCGGCCTGCCGATCCATGCGATCGGGGTGGGTGAACAGATCGACGATCTTGCCCCGTTCGACCCCGAGGATTTCGCGCGCGCCCTGACCGGGGCACAATCGTAACCCCGTGAAAACACCGCCACCGCACACCTGGATTGCCAGACAAACGCCTGACCCGGTCAGACACCTGCCAACATGGGTGAACCCTGTTCCCTTGGGCAACACCGGCGTCGCACACGGGGCGCCCCGAACCACAACGCGCCACGGGAAACCGGCGCAATGCCGCGATCAAGGCCATGCGCCGCGGAATGACAGCGCAAGGCCCCCCGCCACGGGCCAGCGGCCCATTTTGCCAATGGACACGACCGGGGCCGGCGTTTCTGCGGGCGCGCGCGGCCCGTCCATCCCTTGGCCAAAGACGCGGCAGGTCCGCGATGCGGTCGGCGCGATATGAACGAATGGATCGCGCCATATGACGGGACCGAGGCAGGCGCGGCGCTGGCCCCGTTTCTGGCGCTTGGGGCCGCGTTCCTTCATGCGGTTTTTGGCGCGCTGCAAAAAGGGCGCATCGATCCATGGCTGTCCCGTGGGGCGATTGATTTCTGGTTGATCGTGCTGACCCTGCCCGTCGCTGTCTATCTGGTTCCGCCGCCTGTCGGGATTGAATGGGTGCTGATCGCCGGGGTCCTGCCGATCCATTCGGTTTACAAGATCCTTGTGGCGCAATCCTTTTCGCGCGGGGCCTATACGGTTGTTTACCCCGTGGTGCGTGGCACCGGCCCCGTCTTTACCGTCATCGGCGCATGGCTGATTTTCGGTGAGGTGTTTACCCCGGTCCAGTGGATCGGGGTCGCTGTCCTTCTGGCGGGGATTTTCGGCCTTGCGATTTACAACCTCGTCCATGTCAAAGTCGCCCGCGACACGCTTGTGCCCGCACTGTGGCTGGCGGTGGCGTCGGGTGCGATGGTGGCCGTTTACACGACCTATTATGCCTATGTGATCCGGGCCACGCCGGATCCGTTCACATTCCTTGCGTGGTTCTTTGTGATTGGTGCCCTGGATTTTCCGATCATCGGATGGGTGCGCTGGCACAGGCTTGCACATCGCCCGCCTTTGAGGCAGGTCATGCGGGTGGGGTTTGTGGGCGCCATCGTCGCCTATGGCTCTTTCGGGTTGGTGATGATGGCCACGCGACTGGACAAGGTGGGCGAAGCAGCGGTGCTGCGTGAAACGTCACCGGTGTTTGCGGCGCTGATCGGATGGCTTGTCCTAAAGGAAACGGTGGGGCCACGCCGGATCGCCCTGATGTGTTTGATCGCCGCCGGTGCGGTGATCGTGGAAATGGCGGGCTAGGGGGCAGGGATGACCAAGCGCAAGATAGCACCTTGGGTGAAACCGGTTCTGGAAATGGGCCCGATCGTCGCGTTCTTCGTGGCCTACCTTTTGGTCAAGGACCGGGTATTTCACATTGGCGGGCGCGACTATGACGGGTTCATCATTGTCACGGCCGGGTTCATCCCGCTGATCCTGTTTTCCACCTATCTTTTGTGGAAACTGACGGGGCGGCTGTCCAAGATGCAGGTGATCACCGCTGTTCTGATCACGGTGTTCGGCGGCCTGTCCGTCTGGTTGAACGACGACCGGTTTTTCAAAATGAAACCGACCCTGATCTATGCGCTGTTCGGCAGCATTCTGGGCATCGGTTTGCTGCGCGGCGAAAGCTGGTTGAAACACGCAATAGAAGAAGCGCTGCAGCTGGATGATGAGGGCTGGATGATCCTGACCCGCCGCCTGACCGCGTTTTTCTTTGCGCTTGCCGTGCTGAACGAAATCGTCTGGCGCACCCAAAGCACGGAAACATGGGTCTGGTTCAAGACATTTGCCCTGACCGCCGCGGTGTTCGGATTCTTCCTGACCCAGGGCCGCCTGTTTCTGGAACACGGGCCCGAGGGCAAGTCATCAGAGGACAGCGACACCTGACTGGGTGGCCCTGATCCCGCGCTGGATCACGCCCGTCTGCGCGTTGTCTGCCGCCATGCCATATCGGGACGCGAAACCAACGCCTCACGCGCAATGGCGCACAGGTCTTCGACCTTGGCAAAGGGCAGGGCGGTCGGCCCATAGATCTTGTGCGCATTGGGATCGGTCAACAGGCTGGCCAGACGTGGGAACAATTCGAACAATTCTGATTTGGCGCCGCGCCCCATGGAATTAAGGGCGAAATGACCGGGATAGAGGCTTTCTCCCGGTGCGCCATTGGCCAGGATCACGGCGTGGCGCGGCAACAACAGGTGATGATAGCTGACCGACCGCCGCCCACGCGCGCGCCGCACCCGCCCGTCGCCGGCCCGTTCCAGATGGACGGCGCGCACCAGGCGGTCGCCCTCGGGGCCGGACACCATCATCCCGTGTTGGGGCGACACCAAGAGATCCCCCTGATTGCCCAGGAACCCATCGCGCAAAAGGATCGGGATCAGTTCCGGGCGCGCGTCCAGTTCGTCCCGCGTCAAATGGCGGGCACCGGCCCAAAGGACGGGTTGCGGGCCGTGGGCCAGCGTCGTGACCAGATCGCCAACGCATATGTCTTCGATCGCGATTTCGCCACCGGGGGTCATGATCCGCGTGCCTGAGGCATAGCAGGGCACGCCCATGGACATCAGTTCGGAATTGCTGTCCGCCTGTGATGGGGAAACCCCCGTCAGGGTGATCGTTTCCCCCCAAGGAAAGGTCAGGACAGCATTCCCAAACCCGTCGTCCGAGGTGACAACATCCCAAACCTTGGCCTGCTGGAAATCAAGCGCGGACATGCCGGTGATGTCCAGTTGATCATTGGTGAACCCGTCGAAATCATCGTCACCCATGTCGAAATCGGTGATGGTGTCGTTGCCGGATTCGTCAAAGAACCGGAACGTGTCGTCTTCGGTGCCGCCGGTTAGAACATCATCCCCGCGTTCCCCAACCAGCGTGTCCTGACCCCCGTCGCCCTGAACCGTGTCATTGCCACTGCCTGCGCGAATTGAATCATTGCCACCACCGCCCGCGATGCTGTTGGCGTACACGTTGTCATCATAGGTTTCGGAATCCATGATCGTGTCGGCACCATTGCCGCCAAGAACCGTGTCCGCGCCGGTGCCGAACACGACATAATCCGAACCACCGCCAGCATTTATGGAATCCGCACCGTCTTCGCCCCAGATTGTATCCGCGCCGCTGCCGCCGTCGATCGTGTCATCGCCTGCGCCGGCATAGATAACGTCGCTGCCGCCACCGCCAGAAATGTAATTGTCGTAAACGTGGTGGTTTTCGAATGCGATGTCGTCAATCGTGTCGTTGCCAAGCCCGCCATAAACGGTGTCCGCGCCGGTGCCGAAAAAGATCAGATCGTCGTCATCGCCCGCATCGACATAATCGTCGCCCGTACCGGCATAGATCGTGTCGTTGCCCGATGTCGCGTCAATTTGATCATCGCCGTCGCCGGTGTCGATGTAATCCGCGCCGTCGGTTTCCCAGATGGTATCGTTGCCGCCGCCGCCGTAAATCGTGTCGCCGTCTTCGCCACCCCCAAGGACATCGGCGTCATCGCCGCCTTCAAGGTAATCGTTGCCCAACCCACCCCAAAGCGTGTCCAGCCCGGAACCACCATAGAGCGAGTCGTTGCCTTCGTCGCCGCCCAGCAAATCGTCGCCGGTGTCCCCGGAAATGGAGTCATTTCCGCCTGCACCCCAGATGGTATCGTGTCCGGACCCGCCGGATAACGTGTCATTTCCAGCCCCGCCATAGATCGTGTCGCTGCCGCTGCCGCCATCGGCAAGGTTGTCGCCACCGGCGCTGAAATCGAAAAGATCGCTTCCGGCAGCCCCGATCAGGGTGTCGTCATAGGCCCCGCCGTCCACGGTATTGGCGACCGTCGGATCATAGTCGAGATCCTCAATCGCGGCATATCCCGGTTCGTTCGCCGTGGTCGTGGTTTGAATATCCGTGATCTGCCATTGGATGCCAGGGGTCATCGCGCCGTCTGTCACCACCCCGGCATAGGCCCCATCCACATACACAGCAAAGGCGGTGATAACGGTGCCATTTCCGTCGTTCAGCGTGAATTCTTCGCTGATATAGACCAATCCGCTGGCAATCAGCGCGCCATCGGCGTCGTGAACCGTGGCTGTCTGATCGCCGTCGGCGGCCCCGCTTCCGTCAAACCTGCTATCAAAATCGGTGATGGTAAAAAGCAAAGCGTGATCGGCCGCATCCCAATAGGGATCCAGTGCAATGTAGTCTCCGATCGAGACGGACGCTCCGCCGCCTTCGATCACCACTGCTTCGGGCGCGAACCCGTGGAACGAATACGTTGCCATTCTGCCTGCGGTCCGTTGTTATTTTTTTTCGGACCCATCCTAACTCGATTGGTTTACGTATTATGCTTATGCGTAACGCAAAAATCCACACATATCAGATGGTTAAATATCGGTTAACGCCCCATCACAACCATGGGTTGATAAGGGGGCAGGGCCTTGGCCCTGTTCTGGTTCGCGCGCTGGCAAACATTCCCGCGCCATGCCCTGTCAAAGCCCCCCGGATCAGCCCTTTTGACCGAACAGAATTTTCTGCGCTTCGGCGGAACGGGGGCCTGTGTTGCGTTTGTCCAGGTGCAGGTTGCGACCCGTCTGAACTGCGGGTCGTGACCCGACCAAATCCAGCCAGCGGCGGAAATGTGGTTTGTCGGAAATGTCCTGTTCTTCCTTTTCCCACAAAATGGCCCAGGGCCAGATCGCCATGTCCGCGATAGAATAGAAATCCCCCGCGATATATTCGTTGTCTTTCAACTGTGTATCCAAAACGCGGTGCAGGCGCCCGACCTCGTTTCGGTAACGGTCCTTGGCATAGGGCAGGTCATTGGGCGGGTCCATTGTTGGCGCATAGCCCAGAAAATGATGCGCTTGTCCGGCCATGGGGCCAAGACCGCCCATCTGCCACATCAGCCATTGATCAACGGCAATCCGTTCGCGTTCACCGGGGCCACCGAATTTCCCGGTTTTCCGCGCCAGATATTGCAGAATTGCGCCGGATTCAAAAATCGAAATCGGCGCGCCGTCCGGCCCGTCCGGGTCAATGATCGCGGGCATTCGGTTGTTTGGCGCGATTTTCAGAAATTCCGGGGTGAATTGATCGCCCTTGCCGATATTGATCAGGTTGACGTTGTACGCCAGCCCCATCTCTTCCAATGCGATTGAGATTTTCCACCCGTTTGGTGTTGGCCAGTAATAAAGTTCGATTGGGTCTGCCATTGCCTGTCCTCCTGTTGCGCCGACATGATGGCGCAATTCGCAAAAGGGGCAAGTCATGCGCACGGTTCACCAGATGTGTGCGCAGGTGGGGGCCGCCCACCACAACGCATCATGCACACCCGGCATGCCCATACCGCCCGCGTAGCAAATGCATCTTGACGACGCCACACACAGCGGCATAACACCAAGCCGTGGCGATTTGTTACCGGATTGCGGGCCACGTTAAACATGCCGCTAAAGAGGTCATCGAACGGGACCCCCCTTCGCTTGGCCTGCGTCGGGGGTTTTTTATTGGACCAACATGGTCCGCGGAGGCTGAAATGACCAAAGACTGGAACAAACGCACGCAATTGGTGCACGGCGGCACCCGTCGTTCGCAATACGGCGAAGTGAGCGAGGCGATCTTTCTGACCCAAGGGTTCGTCTATGACACCGCCGCCGATGCCGAGGCGCGATTTGTCGAAACCGGCCCGGATGAATTTATCTATGCCCGATATGGCAACCCCACCGTGCGCATGTTCGAAGACCGCATGTCATCCATCCTGGGGTATGAGGACGCATTCGCCTGTGCCAGCGGAATGGCCGCGGTGAACGGTGCCTTGATGGCGCTGCTTAAGGCGGGGGATCACGTTGTGGCCGCGCGCGCGCTGTTTGGCTCATGCCTTTATGTGCTTGAGGAGGTTCTGGCGCGTTTTGGTGTTGAAATCACGCTGGTGGACGGCACGGACAATGCCGCCTGGGATGCGGCCATTCGTGATGACACGGCATTGGTATTCCTGGAAAGCCTGTCCAACCCCACGCTTGAGGTTGTCGACCTGGCGCATGTTTGCAAGACGGCCCATGCCAAGGGCGCGCTGGTGATTGCCGATGACGCCATGGCGACCCCGGTGTTTTCCTATTCCCGTGCCTGCGGCGTGGACCTGTGCGTCGTTTCGACCACCAAACATGTGGACGGGCAGGGGCGGTGCCTTGGCGGGTTGATCTGCGGCAATCGTGATCTGATCCGTGGCCCGATCGAAGCCTTTATGAAACACACAGGCAGCGCGATGAGCCCGTTCACCGCATGGGTGCAGTTGAAATCGCTGGACACGCTTGACCTGCGTGTGCGTGCGCAGGTCGATGGCGCTTTGCGGATCGCTCAGGCGTTGGAAAACCACCCCAAGATCACCGATGTGCGTTACCCCCAGCTGCCCAGCCATCCCCAGCACAAGGTGGCCATGCAGCAATCGCCATCGGGCGGCACGGTCATCGCTTTCAACGTGGCGGGCGGCAAGGATGCCTGTTTCAAGTTTCTGGATTCGCTGGAAATATTCACGATTTCGAACAATTTTGCGGATTCAAAGTCAATCGTGACCCACCCAGCCACGACGACCCACCATCGTCTGCCCCAGGATCAAAAAGACATGCTTGGCATTGGGCCCGGCCTTGTGCGCCTGTCTGTCGGGCTTGAGGATGTGGATGACCTGATCGGCGATCTGCAACAGGCCTTGGACGCCTTATAAAGAATGATCCGGCCGGCCGTTTCGCACGTATTTGTGTGTAGGAATGGAAACGACCGGCCAGATCGCCTATATAGGGTTTGGCTTCAGGGGAAGGGGGTCGCCTATGAACATTCATCCCAACGACATGGCCAAACGTCCGGACGAGGGCGAGGCGCGCGCCGCCTTGGACCGCCTGCGCCTTTGGGTCGAAACCGCAAGCGACACGGAAATTGCCGCGCTTGACCCCGTTGTGGCACGCCTGTTGCCGGGGCATGTCGATTCCGATGCCGTGCCTTTGTCGCGTGACTATCCAACTGATTTCGTTGCCGACACCGCGTACCGTGACACCCTGCCTGACCTTCAGAATGGCCCTGCCAGCCTGATCCGTGGCGCGCGCCGCGTCCTGCAACATGTCGGCATTTCGAATTTCCGCCTTCCGATCCGGTTTCAGACACGTGCGGGCGGCGACATCACACTGGAAACCGCGATCACCGGCACGGTGAGCCTTGAGGCGGAAAAGAAGGGCATCAACATGTCCCGGATCATGCGCAGCTTCTATGCGCATTCTGAAAAAACCTTTTCCTTCAATGTGATCGAAGCGGCCCTGGATGATTACAAATCTGACCTCGACAGTCTTGATGCCCGTATTCAGATGCGGCTTTCCTATCCGGTAAAGCGTGCGTCGCTGCGCTCGGGGCTTGAGGGGTATCAATATTACGATATCGCGCTTGAACTGGTCGAAATGAATGGCGAACGGCTTCAGATCATGCATCTGGACTATGTTTATTCCTCGACCTGCCCTTGTTCGCTTGAACTTGCCGAACATGCCCGCCAGACGCGGGGCCAGTTGGCGACGCCCCATTCGCAACGTTCCGTCGCGCGGATATCTGTGGTCGTCGCGCCGGGTGAAACGCTTTGGTACGAAGACCTGATCGACATGGCACGCGCCGCAGTGCCAACCGAAACCCAAGTCATGGTCAAGCGTGAGGACGAACAGGCATTCGCGGAATTGAACGCCGCCAACCCGATCTTTGTCGAAGACGCGGCCCGGCTATTCGCCCAACAGCTTGAGGATGACGACCGGATCGGGGATTTCCGTATTCTGGCCAGCCATCAGGAAAGCCTGCACAGTCACGATGCCGTATCCGTGCTAAGCGAAGGGCCGACATTCGCCTCGGCCAGCCTTGATCCCCGCCTATTTGCCAGCCTTGTTCATTCAGGCTGACCAAGGGCCGCCTAAAAATTAGGCAAATCGGCGGTAAATGCCCGCCAAACATGCCTGATTTCGCGCCTTAACCTCCACTTCCGGGGGGGAATTTCGCTAACCTTCGGTTAGGGGGATTCTGTCATTAACGCTGCGCCCGAAAACCTTGTCCGGCCGGATGCGCCGCAACAACCCCGTGCGCGGGGCGATCTGTCCGTGTCTGCCCGTCTGCGGAACGGTCAAAGCCGGATCGCGCACCTGCGCCAGCAAGGGTCGTTCAAGGCGCTGTTTCCCAGATCGCAAAAGGCCGCTCTGGACTGCGTATTCCTGAACACCGCGGGTGGGATCACCGGCGGCGACAGATTCCACCTTTCGGCCGAGGCCGAGGCCGATACGCGCCTGACGCTGACCTCGCAGGCGGCGGAACGTATTTATCGCGCCCAACCCGGTGAAACGGGGCGATTGTCATCGCGGCTGACGGTCGGTGCGCGTGCGCGCATTGATTGGCTGCCGCAGGAAACCATCGTGTTTGATCATGCGCGGTTTGACCGACGGCTTGACGCGCAGGTGGACCTGACAGGGCAATTGCTGATCGTGGAACCGATGATTTTTGGCCGCGCTGCGATGGGGGAACGGGTGCATATGGCACAGATCACCGATCGCTGGCGTGTGCGGCGTGGGCGGGACCTGATCTTTGCGGACACGCTGCACCTGACCGGTGACGTGGATGCATTCCTGCAAAATGGGGCTGTCGCAAATGGCGCACGCGCCATGGCGTCGATCCTGTGGGTGGCCCCTGCTGGCGAAAATCGGGTTAACGGTTTGAACCTTGATCTTGGCGATCAGGGGGCCGCCAGTTCACCGCGCCCCGGCGTGGTGTTTGCCCGGTGCCTGGCCGAAGATGGTTTCACTCTCAGGCAATGCCTGATCCCTGCGATCCGCCGTCTGACCGGCGGTGATTTACCCCGAACCTGGATGCTCTGACTATGCAATTGACGCCCCGAGAAAAGGACAAGCTGCTGGTGGCCATGGCCGCCGAAGTGGCCCGCAAACGATTGGCGCGGGGGGTCAAGCTGAACTACCCCGAAGCGATTGCGCTGATCACCGACGCGGTTGTCGAAGGCGCGCGCGATGGACGTTCAGTTGCCGACATGATGGAGGCAGGCGCGCAAGTGATCACTGTCGATCAATGCATGGACGGCGTGGCCGACATGATCCACGAAGTGCAAGTCGAAGCGACCTTTCCCGACGGCACAAAGCTGGTGACGGTCCACAACCCGATACGTTAATCTGTTAAGTGAGATGTGAGGTGTAAAATATTGGAAAATATCAAGATTATCGCGATCAAGATGGGCCTTATTCCGGCCCCCAAACCAATCCCCGTCAAGGTCGAGGTGCGCCGCAATGATCCCCGGTGAACTCATCCCCGCTGCGGGTGATCTGACCCTGAACGAAGGCTGCAAGGCGATCACATTGATGGTTGCCAACACCGGCGACCGCCCGGTTCAGGTCGGATCACATTACCATTTCGCAGAAGCCAACGGCGCGCTTGATTTTGACCGCGCGGCGGCCCGTGGGACACGGCTGGACATCGCCGCGGGGACCGCGGTGCGTTTCGAACCCGGCCAGCGCCGCGAGGTTCAGTTGATCGACATCGCCGGTGCGCGGCGCGTGTACGGGTTCAATCAGGCCGTGATGGGTGATCTTTGATCACGGGCAAAGTCCAGAAAGGGTAATGCGATGACGTCCACTTCTCCGATGACCCAGATGGCGGTCAAAACCATTCGTTTCTATGGCGCCTTGGCGGAACGTCAGCTGCGCCTGATGGGCGAGGTCAACCGCGCCATTCTACGGCCCAACCCATTCCTGTTCGCCCTTGCAGAAATGCAAACCCTTGGCGCGATAACGGAACCGCCGGGCACGACCCCGCGCGCCCCGGCACCCAAACCGGCCCCGGTCGCAAAATCCCGGCCCACAGGCAAACGCACACATCGCCAGCCATCGACGCCGCCCGAAATGCCCAAGTCGTCAAAAAAGCCGACCAAATAACAAAGCTGCCCATTCAGGAGCCCGCCCAGAATGCCCACCCAGATTTCCCGCGCCGATTATGCCGCGATGTTCGGCCCAACAACCGGCGACCGCCTGCGTCTGGCCGACACCGACCTGATCATCGAGGTCGAGCGTGACCTGACCGCCGAAGCCGCAGGTGCGGCACGTGGATCAAACGCGCCCCTTTATGGCGAAGAGGTGAAATTCGGCGGCGGCAAGGTGATCCGCGACGGCATGGGGCAAAGCCAGGTGACACGCGCCGATGGCGCTGTGGACACCGTGATCACCAACGCGCTGATCGTGGATCATTCCGGCGTTTACAAGGCCGATGTCGGTTTGCGCGACGGGCGCATCCACAAGATCGGCAAGGCGGGCAACCCCGACACCCAGCCGGGCGTGAATATCATTGTCGGGCCGGGCACCGAAGCGATTGCGGGCGAAGGGAAAATCCTGACCGCCGGCGGATTTGACAGCCACATCCATTTCATCTGTCCCCAACAGATCGAAGACGCGCTGCATTCCGGCCTGACCACCATGCTGGGTGGTGGCACCGGACCTGCGCATGGCACATTGGCCACCACCGTGACACCGGGGCCATGGCACATCGGGCGGATGTTGCAATCGGCCGATGCCTTTCCGATGAACCTTGCTTTTGCGGGCAAGGGCAACGCGTCGCTTCCTGCCGCGCTTGAGGAACAGGTCAAGGCCGGGGCCTGTAGCCTGAAGCTGCACGAGGATTGGGGGACAACCCCGGCGGCGATTGATTGCTGCCTGTCCGTGGCCGATGATTACGACGTTCAGGTGATGATCCATACCGACACGCTGAATGAATCCGGCTTTGTCGAAAACACCGTCAAGGCAATGAAAGGCCGCACGATCCACGCCTTTCACACCGAAGGCGCGGGGGGCGGACATGCCCCTGATATCATCAAGATATGCGGCGAAGCTCATGTTCTGCCTTCATCGACGAACCCGACCCGCCCATTCACCGTGAACACGGTTGATGAACATCTGGACATGCTGATGGTCTGTCATCATCTGGATAAATCCATCCCCGAGGATGTGGCGTTTGCCGAAAGCCGGATCCGGCGCGAAACCATCGCCGCCGAGGATATTTTGCATGACATGGGTGCGTTCAGCATCATCGCGTCGGACAGTCAGGCCATGGGCCGTGTGGGCGAGGTTCTGATCCGGACCTGGCAGACCGCTGACAAGATGAAAAAGCAGCGCGGGCGTCTGGCCGAAGAAACCGGCGACAACGACAATTACCGTGTGCGCCGCTATATCGCGAAATACACGATCAACCCGGCCATTGCGCACGGGATCAGCCACGAGATCGGGTCGATCGCCGAAGGCAAACGCGCCGACCTTGTGCTGTGGAACCCGGCATTCTTTGGGGTCAAACCCGAAATGGTCTTGATCGGTGGGTCCATCGTCTGCGCGCAGATGGGGGATCCGAACGCGTCAATCCCGACACCGCAACCGGTCTATTCGCGCCCGATGTTCGGGGCCTATGGGCGGGCGGTGGAAAATTCGGCGGTTGTGTTCGTGTCGGCCGCCGCGCAGGCCGAAGGCATCGGCGCGTCATTGGGGCTGGCCAAGAAAACGCTGGCCGTGTCCAACACCCGCGACATTGGCAAAAAGGATCTGATCCTGAACGACGCCATGCCGCAGATCGAGGTGAACCCGGAAACCTATGAGGTGCGCGCCGACGGCGAATTGCTGACCTGTGAACCCGCTGAATCCCTGCCGATGGCGCAACGGTATTTTCTGTTCTGAGGCCCCGATGACCACACGACATGCCATACACCAGACAGGGCACCTCACCCGTGAACGCCATGACCCGGCCCGCGATGCTGCGTTGCGGCATTTGCATGGCGGGGTTGAAACATTGGCCATGGTCCGCCGCGCCAGCCTGTCTTATCAACATCCCCAAGGGAGGAAACCACACCTGACGCTTTCAGAGGTTTCCAATGGCAAACTCAGCAACACTCACACACTCGCATGGCATCCGTGCCCGGATCGACGCATTCTTCGCGTCTCTCGGTCAGGGCGTGAACGCCTATATGGAAAGCCGGTCGCGCGCCGACAGGATCCATGCGTTGAACGCAAAAACCGATGCGGAACTGGCCAAGATGGGCATCCGCCGCGAAGAAATTCCGGCCTATGTCTTTCGCGATCTGTTCTACATCTAAGAACGGCCACTCACGGTGACAGGGGGGGCGCATGACTGCGCCCATCCCCGCCCGTGCGGTTTTGCCTGCCGGACATGGAAAGACGACCCACGACCGGGTCGCGCTTGACTATGACGGTCGGTTTTTGCGTCGCAAGGTTCTGACAACCCAGGGCGGCGCGCGCATTCTTGTCGATCTGGATCAGGTTGTGTCGTTGAATGACGGCGACGCTCTGGCATGTGATGACGGCACATTGGTGGCCGTCATAGCCGCCCCCGAACCGTTGATCGAAGTGACAGGCGACGGATTGATCCGCCTGGCTTGGCACATCGGAAATCGCCACACGCCCTGTGAAATTACCGCCAGCGCCTTGCGTATTCGCAAGGACAAGGTGCTGGGCGACATGCTGATCCGCCTGGGGGCTGAACTGGGCTATGTGACCGCTCCATTTCGGCCCGAAGGCGGTGCCTATGGGCACGGGCGCACACACGGGCATTCCCATGGAGAGGCCGAAGGCGGCCAACATCATCACAGGGATGTCCATGCGCAAACGCATGACCAGCCCCACGCGCACCCTCAAGGGCAGGGCCACGGCCATACCCATGCGAAATCGCATGACCATGACCACTGATCCCACCCTTACCTTGCATCAATGGCTGTCCCCGGCGTTTCCCATCGGGGCCTTTGCCTATTCGCATGGTCTGGAATGGGAGGTCGCGGCGGGCCGGGTGAATGATCTGGCGGGGTTTCAGAACTGGCTGACCATGTGCATGGCCCATGGGGCAGGGCGCAACGATGCCATTCTTGTTGCCGCGGCGCATCATGCGCGCAATGGCCCATCGGGCGATACTGACATGGCGGGCGGCAATGCCGCCTTGGCGCAGGTCGCGGAATTGGCCGAGGCATTGGCCCCATCCGGGGAACGGCGCGAAGAAACCATGGCGCAGGGGCGGGCGTTTGCGGCAACGGTGTCGGCGGTGCATGGGGTCACGATCCCGCCTTTGGCCTATCCGGTTGCCTTTGGTCATGCCGCCGGTGTGCTTGATCTGCCCTTGCCGCTGACGCTGCGGCTGTTCCTTCAGGCGTTCTGCGCCAACCTGACATCGGCTGCGGTTCGGTTGGTGCCTTTGGGCCAGACCGACGGGCAAAGGGTTCTTGCGGGGATGCGCCCCCTTATTGAACGGCTTGCACATGACGCGCTGCCGGGCGATCTTGACGCGATCGGCGGGGCTGTCCCGATGATCGACATCGCCTCGATGCGCCACGAAAGCCAAAGGACACGCCTGTTTCGGTCATGACGCAGTTTCTGAAACTTGCCCACCTTACCCGCGGGTCACGATTTGCCCGTGGCGTGAACAGCCGTACGATCGAATTGCTCGGATCGGACCCTGTTCCCATTGTGCCGGACCGAGAAGACGGCGTGCTGGATTGGCAGGCCGCAGATGGCCCCACCTATCTGGAAACCGCAAAGGCTGACGAAGGGTGGTGGATGAATGCGGCCCAGGAAGGTTGGCGCGCCGCGCTGGTCGAAGGGGCGATTGTCTGGGTGCGTCAGGTCATGCCCAACGGGATCGACGACCCCGGAGTGGGGCGCAGCAAGGGCGTCTGGCGTGTTGCCATGGCCGAGATCACCCCAAACCGGCTGTTCCTGACCCTAAGTGACCGCATCGGAGACGTGAAATGACCACTTCGCCCAATGGACCCCTGCGCATCGGCCTTGGCGGGCCGGTTGGCGCGGGAAAAACCACGCTGACCGCGGCACTGTGCGGGGCGCTGCGTGATCAGATGTCCGTCGCCGTGGTGACCAATGACATCTACACCCAAGAGGACGCCGAGGCATTGGTGCGGATGCAGGCCCTGCCGTCCGATCGGATCATCGGGGTGGAAACAGGCGGCTGTCCGCACACCGCCATCCGCGAGGACGCGTCGATCAATCTGGATGCCATCGCCAAGCTGAACGCGCGCTTTCCCGATTTGGATGTCGTTTTGGTGGAATCCGGGGGCGACAACCTGTCCGCAACCTTTTCCCCGGAATTGGTGGACATGACAATTTATGTGATCGACGTGGCCGCGGGCGAAGAAATCCCGCGCAAGGGCGGGCCGGCCATCACCCGGTCTGATATTCTGGTGATCAACAAGACCGATCTGGCCCCTCATGTCGGCGCGGACCTGTCGGTTATGGAACGCGATGCAGGGATCCAACGTCAGGCGCGCCCGTTTGTTTTTGCCAACCTTAGGGCGGGTGATGGCGTGGGCGAAATTCTAAAGCATATCCAGGATATTGGCGGATTGGCGGCACCGGGGTGATGTCCGCGCGGCCACCGCGCACGGATGAGGATGCACGCCGCCGCTTGACAGTTTCCTTTTGCCCGGCCAAGCCTGCCTTCCATGTTTGATATGCGCCCCGTCGGATATGTGATCGGCCTGCTGACCGCCGTGCTTGGCGTGACAATGCTGCTGCCGATGCTGGTGGATATCGCCGAAGGCCAGGGCCATTGGCCGGTTTTCGCGGAAAGCGCGCTGATCAGCGTGTTGGTGGGCGGGATAACCGCCCTGTCGTGCCAGAACGGTGTGAAACAGGGGCTGACCATTCAGCAGACGTTCCTGTTGACGACATTGGTCTGGCTGGTTCTGCCGATATTCGGCGCCTTGCCATTCGTTCTGGGGGCCACCGAAGCGCGTATTGTCGATGCGTTTTTTGAGGCCATGTCGGGCCTGACCACAACTGGATCAACGGTATTTTCGGGGTTGGATGATTTGCCCAAGGGGCTGTTGTTGTGGCGGGGCATTCTGCAATGGTTGGGCGGCATCGGCATTATTGTTGTCGCGATGGTGTTCCTGCCCGAGCTACGGGTCGGAGGTATGCAGATTTTCCGAACCGAAGCTTTTGATACAATGGGGAAAATCCTGCCGAAGGCCACGGCGATTGCGACCCAGATATCGGTGATCTATGTCGGGATAACGCTGGCCTGTGCGCTGACCTATATTGCCCTGGGCATGGGGTTGTTTGATGCCAGCGTGCATGCGCTGACAACCGTGTCGACGGGCGGTTTTTCAACCCGTGACGCGTCATTCGGGGCGTTTTCGGGGCCGATGGAATATGCCGCATCGGTATTCATGATCCTCGCCGCGTTGCCGTTTGTGCGGTATGTCCAATTGCTGAACGGCAACCGGATCGCGGTTTTCACTGATTCCCAGACCAAGGCGTTCATGCTGACCATCGCGGTTCTGGTCGCAGTGTCGTTTGTTTCCCTGCTGCATATCTTTCCCCATCACTGGGAAAAAAGCCTGCGCGAAGCCCTGTTCAACATCACCTCGATCATTTCCGGGACGGGGTATGCCAGTGTCGATTACATGACCTGGGGGCCGTTTTTGATTACGATCTTTTTCTTTATCGGTCTTATTGGTGGATGCGCGGGATCGACCGCCTGTTCGGTCAAGATTTTCCGCTATCAGATCCTGATCGCGTCGATCCGCGCCCAGTTTCAGCGCATCCATTCCCCCCACGCCATTGTCACGCCACGCTATGACGGGCGGCGCATTCCCGAGGATGTCCTTGGGTCGGTCATGACATTCTTTATCTTTTTCGTGGTGACGCTTGGCGTGCTTGCGGTGTTGTTGGCGCTGACGGGGCTGGATTTCGTAACAGCCCTGAGCGGGGCCGCGACCGCGCTTGCCAATGTGGGACCCGGATTGGGGGACACGATTGGCCCATCGGGGAATTTCGGATCACTGAATGACACGGCCAAGTGGTTGTTGGCGATCGCGATGTTGATCGGCCGGCTGGAATTGCTGACAGTTTACGCGATTTTGACGGTGCATTTCTGGCGCAGCTGACGGGATGGCGCCGCGCCGGGCGCGGCGCGCGGGGGTGGTCGATCTGGCCATCGAGGCCAGTTCGACCATGCCTCTGGCGGAAGTATTTTTGGAAAGATGAAGCGGGCGGTCTTAGCCTTCGATCCGCGTCAGGTCTGCGACGGACAGGCAGGTGGTGCGGATTGTCGAGAGCATGTTGAGGCGGTTGCGGCGCACGACTTCGGAGTCGGCGTTGACCTGAACCGCTTCGAAGAAGGCGTCGATGGGGGCACGCAGGGCGGCCATGGCTGTCATCGCGGCGGCGAAGTCTTCGGCCTTGAGGGCTGTGTTGATATGATCCTGAGCCTGGGTGAGGGCGTCGAAAAGGGCGCGTTCCTCATCGGTTTCCGCGAATTTCGGATCGGCGCCGAATTCATAGGCGACACCGTCCTGGGTTTCGGCCTGGGTGAGGATATTGGCGGCGCGTTTGAAGCCCTGAAGCAGGTTTTCACCGTCATCGGATTTGAGAAAGGATGACAAGGCATTGGCGCGGTTGACCAAAAGGGTGAGGTCATCGCTGTTGTCCATGGCCAGGCAGGCGTCGATCACATCGTGGCGAAATCCGTCATCGCGCAGGTGCACCTTGAGGCGGTCGTGGAAGAACGCCAGGAGGTCGGTGGAGGCGTCGGGCACTTCGTCTGCGAGGCGGCTGAGGAAGGGCACATCGCCGTCGAGCTTGTCGATAACGGTGCGGATCGCCGCGCCGAGGAGGCCGTGATCAGCGATGTCGTCCAGCATGGATTCCAGGGCTGTGACCTCTTGTTCCTGGGCATCCTTTGCGTCGAGTTTGATCCGGTGGCGCACCAGTTGGGCGTCAAAAAAGCGATCAAGGTGAAGGCGGTGATTGCCTGACAGGAGGATACGGATCACCCCGAGTGCCGCGCGGCGCAGGGCATAGGGGTCTTTGGAACCGGTGGGTTTTTCGTCCATCGCCCAGAACCCGGTGAGGGTGTCGATCTTGTCCGCCAGAGCGACGGCCTGTGACACGGGGCCGGAAGGCACGGCATCTGAGGGGCCGAGTGGGGCGTAATGGTCTTCGCAGGCCTGCGCAACTTCGGCAGGGAGGCCAGCGGCGTCACTGTAATACCGGCCCATAAGCCCCTGAAGTTCCGGGAATTCATAGACCATTTCCGAGGAAAGATCGGCCTTGGCCACGCGGGCAGCCTGTTCGGCCAGATCCCGGTCGGCCCCCACCAGCGGGGCGATTTCGCGCGCCAGGGCCGCAATGCGCGTGATCCGCTGCGCCTGAGAGCCGAGGCGGGCGTGGAAGGTCACGTTGTCCAGTTGGTCCAGCCAGGGCTGCATCTTGTCCTGCTTGGCCACGCGCAGGTCATTTTCCCAAAAGAATTTGGCGTCAGACAGGCGGGCAGAGAGAACTTTTTGATTTCCGGCCAGAATCGTGGCGCCATTGTCGGCGGTGTCACGGTTTGCCACGGTCACGAAACGTTCGATGCGCCCGGTTTTCGGATTTCGAACCGAAAAGAATTTCTGGTGTTCCTTCATCGAGGTCTGAAGCACCTCGGCCGGGAGGTCGAGGAAATCTGCGCCAATGTCGCCCATCAGAACCACAGGCCATTCCACCAGGCCTGCCACTTCGGCCAAAAGCCCGGGATCCTGAACCACCTCAAGCCCGGCGGCAAAGGCGGCGTTGGAGGCGTCATTCCAGATGTGATCAGCGCGTTCCTTTGGGTCAAGAATGACAAAAGCACGCTTTAACTTGGTTGTGTAATCATCGAAGGACGTTACGGAAAATTCATCAGGCGCCATAAAGCGGTGACCCTGCGTCGTATCACCCGCGGCAATTCCGTCAAGGTCAAAGGGCACGACAATCGTTCCGGCCTCGGTCGTCAGGATGGCGAGTATGGAATGCAGTGGCCGCACCCATTTCAACGCACCCGTGCCCCATCGCATCGACTTGGGCCATGGGAAATTGCGGATCACGTCTTCGAGAACCTCGGCGACGATATCGGCAGCGGGGCGACCGGGTTTTTCGATGATTGCGAACAGGAATGTGCCCTTCTTGTCCTCGCGTTCCTGTACCTGATCACGGGTCAGGCCAGCGCCCCGCAGAAACCCTTCGATCGCCTTGTCAGGGGCATCCGTGCGCGGCCCGCGGCGCTCTTCGCGGGTGGTCGGGCTTTCGGCCAGCACCCCTTCGACGGCCAGGGTCAGGCGGCGGGGCGTGTGGAATGCGCCGGCGTGGCCATAGGTCAGGCCAGCGGCGACAAGGCCATCGGTCATGCGTTTTTGCAAGGCAGCAGCGGCCGAGGCCTGCATCCGGGCCGGGATTTCTTCGGAGAAGAGTTCGATCAAAAGGTCGGGCATCTGGGTCGCTTTCAGGGCGTCGGTTTGGCGTAAAGGGGCATCGGGGCGATTTCAGGATCAGCGGTCGGGCGGGGTGGGGCAACCTTCGGGAACCGGCTTGCCGTCGAACACCTCTTTGCCGCAGGAATTGATTTCGTGCCAGACAAAGCCGCGCCCGTCATTGGTGATCGCGGCGATGCGATCTATCCCGTATGCGATGTTTTCCACGGACAGGAACGCCTTGGCGGTGCCGTTGTCCAGGGCGGCCCCGATGGATGTTGCGTCAAAACAATCGAACCAGCCGGGGGCGTTGCGCGGAATCGCAAAGGGGTAGGGCGCATAGGCGGCCAGGTCATCCATGCCCAGGGATGTGGTGAAACAGGCGCGATACCGGATTGGTGAACTGTCACCGTTAATGGCCTGAAAATCGGTAAAGGGAATCGGCTGTGGATCGCCCCCTGACACGGGAACGAGCATCACATCCTCGGGTCCGGTGGCATCAACCGAATAATAATAGCCATAGACCTGAAGGTAATAGATCGACACCCCGGCAATGAGCGCCGAGATGACAATCGCAGCCGCAAGGAATTTCCCGGTCACGCGGCTGTTTCCTTTGCTGACCAACCGCCCGCTTCTGTCATGACAAAGGCGTCGGCACAGGCCTTGGCCAGGGTGCGCACCCGCCCGATAAAGGCCTGACGTTCGGTCACGGAAATCACGCCGCGCGCGTCCAAAAGATTGAACAGGTGGCTGGCCTTGATGCATTGATCATAGGCCGGGTGCACCATCACGATCCGCTTGCCTGTTTTGGGGTCGTCATGCGGTTCTGCCAGAATGCGGGTGCATTCCGCTTCGGCGTCCAGGAAATGCTGCAAAAGGGTGTCGGTGTCCGCGACATCAAAATTCCAGCGTGAATATTCCTGTTCGGTCTGGCGAAAGACATCGCCATAGGACAGGGCAATCGGTGATTGCGGATCGTTATAAGGCATGTCCATCACGTGATCGACGCCCAGAACATACATGGCAAGGCGTTCAAGCCCATAGGTCAGCTCACCTGAAACGGGATGGCAGTCATGCCCGCCAACCTGTTGGAAATACGTGAATTGCGACACTTCCATGCCGTCGCACCATACCTCCCAACCCAGGCCCCAAGCGCCAAGGGTGGGGGATTCCCAATCGTCTTCGACAAAGCGGATATCGTGAATACCCATATCAATGCCAATCGCCGCAAGTGACCCAAGGTAGAGGTCCTGAAAATTCGGTGGGCTGGGTTTCACCAGCACCTGATATTGATAATAATGCTGAAGCCGGTTGGGGTTTTCCCCATAGCGCCCATCGGTTGGCCGACGCGAGGGTTGCACGTAGGCCGCCGCCCAGGTGTTCGTGCCCAGAGCGCGCAGCGTCGTTGCGGGGTGAAACGTTCCGGCACCGACTTCCATGTCATAGGGTTGCAGGATGGCGCAGCCCTGTGCGGCCCAATAGGTCTGAAGCCGCAGGATGATGTCTTGAAAACAGGTTGGTCGGCTTGTCGTCTTGGCGCTTGCTTGGGGCATTGTCGCCTCGCTCACATTCTATCGGGTCCGGGTTTGGCGCCCTGACTATGCCGGGGGGCGGCAAGGGTCAACAAAGCCGTTTTGATAACGCATATTTTGGATGCGCTGACGTGTGAATTTGGTATGACAAGCCAACCGAGCAATAAAAGACGTCCCCGAAAGGCATTTTTGGAAATGAATCGCATTCTGTTCACGCTTTTTGTGGCGCTGACGCTTTTGACGCGCCCCGCATTTGCCCAGCAATCCCAGGTCTGGGTTCAAGTCGAGGCCCATCCGACCCTGAGCGAAGCGGAAAATGCCATTCGCCGTTACGCGCAGCGAATGCAGGATGTGAACGGTTTCGCACTGGATGGGGGCTGGTACGGTGTTGCCCTTGGCCCTTACAGCAGGGACGATGCGGCGCGGGTGCTGTTTGTGCTGCGCAACGAAGGCGCGATCCCGCGGGACAGTTATATTGCATTTCCGTCGGCCTATCGGCGGCAATTCTATCCGGTTGGCGCCGATTTCCTGACAAATGGCGGCGTGGCGGCGGCCCCTGCGGATCCGGTGGTGGCAACCCCTGATCCCACACCGGCCCAAGACACCCAGACAGATCAACCCGTTGCGGCCCCCGTTGTGCCCGACGAAACCCCGGCCGAAGCGCGGCGTTCCGAACGCGCGTTGAGCCGGGATGAACGCAAGGATCTTCAGGTCGCGTTGCAATGGGCCGGTTTCTACGAGGCCGCGATCGACGGCGCGTTTGGCCCCGGCACCCGGCGATCCATGTCAGACTGGCAAAAGGCAAACGGGCACGAGGCCACGGGTGTGCTGACCACGGCCCAAAGGGCGGAATTGTTTGCACAATACAATGCGGTTCTTGACGGACTTGGCCTGAAGACAGTCGATGACGCGCTGGCTGGTGTTTCGCTGTTGATGCCGACCGCGCTGGTTGAATTCGATCATTACGAGGCCCCATTCGCCCATTACAACACCTCCGGCGATGTCGCCGCGCGCGTGATCCTAATCTCGCAAGAGGGGGACAAGACGACGTTGGCCGGTCTGTATGAAATCATGCAGACGCTGGAAATCGTACCCGAGGACGGGCCGCGCAAACGGGGCAATACCTCCTTTACCCTGGAAGGACGCAACGCACGGCATGTGTCCTATACCGAGGCCGCTCTGGAAGACGGCAAGATCAAGGGGTTCACACTTGTCTGGCCAGCGGGCGACGAAGAACGCCGCACCCGTGTTCTGGGCGAAATGCGCGCCAGTTTCCGTGTGTTGGACGGGGTTCTGGATGCCGCTGCGGGCATGGATGCGGCGCAGAAGATCGACCTTGTGTCGGGGCTTCAGGTGCGCAAACCGATCCTGTCGCGGTCCGGGTTCTATGTGGATGACCGGGGCACGACCGTCACGGTCGCAGAGGCGGTTCAGGGCTGTGGACGCATCACCCTTGATGGCACCCATGACGCACAGGTTGTGGGCACCGATGCCGCCACGGGCCTTGCCGTTTTGCGCCCCGTTGACGGTATCGCGCCCATGGCCGCGGGCCGTTTTTCAACGGCGACACCCCGTCTTCAATCGGATGTGGCCGTGGCGGGTTTCCCGTATGAGGGCATCCTTGGCGCACCCAGTGTCACCTTTGGCAAGCTGGCCGATCTGCGCGGTCTGAACGGCGAAGACGTGCTGCGGCGGCTGGACCTGTCGGCCAGCGATGGCGACGCGGGCGGGCCGGTCTTTGATGCGGGCGGCGGTGTGATCGGCATGTTGTTGCCCACCCGTGAAAGCGATCGCCGCCTTCCCGGTGATGTCCGCTTTGCGGTTGCGGCCCAGGCTGTCATCGGCGCATTGGACGATGCCGGAATCACGCCACAAACCACAGGTGCAGGACAGGCTTTGGCCCCCGAGGACCTGATCAAGATGGCCGATTCCATGACCGTTCTTGTGGGGTGCTGGGAATAACGCCCGACCAGATGAATGATCCGTCGGTCCGGGCACTGGTGCCCGCAGGACCCTGACGCCGCGGGCAATCCGTTGATGGGCGGAAATGCGGCATCGCAGCGCGCGGGCGCGGCTGACTGAAAATGCAGTCTTGCGTGGACCCGCGCGCGGCGTATGCTGCCGCAATATTCAAGGGGTGCCGCAGTGCAGCAAGACGATGCAGATATCGCCCTGATCACACCGACCGCACCGATTGCGGTGGTGAACCATGGGGGCCGGGCCAAGTGTCTGCAACGGTTGGTTCGGATGGACCTTCCGGTGCCGCGCACCGTTGCGCTGTCATTTGCGGCTGTGCACGCGATTGCGCAGGGCGCAATGCCCGACATGA
This sequence comes from Pseudooceanicola sp., assembly GCA_050633485.1. GTDB lineage: Bacteria > Pseudomonadota > Alphaproteobacteria > Rhodobacterales > Rhodobacteraceae > Pseudooceanicola. Next base: position 37,784 of record JBOEGP010000013.1, on the reverse strand, counting down.
CCGCGCTTTTGGAACCCTTTGGGGAAATGCCGTTGCTGTGCGTGCGCCCGTCATCCGAAGACCCGGACTGGGGCGGCCCAAGCGCGATCCTCAACATCGGGTTGAACGACGCCGCCTATGTGAACCTCTGCGACACAATCGGACAGGAGGCCGCCACACGGCTCTACCTTCGGTTTGTGCAATCCTATTCCATCCATGTCGCCCGGCTGGACCCGGATATGTTCGACGGGCTGGCATTAGAGGGGCGCGAGGGCCTGTCGGCTGTTCTGCGCGCCTATGAAGAAGAAACCGAAGAACCGTTCCCCCAGGATCCGACCGTGCAATTGGCGGCGGTTCTGCGGTCGATGGCACGCGCCTGGGAGGGCACGACAGCCCGCCTGTTGCGTCAGGCCAAAGGCGCGCCAGCGGATGCCGGGCTTGGCCTTGTGGTGCAATCCATGGCGCTTGGGCTGGGGCAGGGGGAATGCGGATCCGGGGTGATCCAGCTGGTCAGTTCATCCACCGGTCTGCCAATGATCACAGGGCGTTACCTAAGCCAAAGCCAAGGCCGAGAGGCCCTAGGAGATGTTCCCGGCGCCGTTTATCTGGCGCGTGACCCGCGCGGCCCCTCCCTCGAAGAGCTTGAGCCAGACGCCTTTGCCGATCTGATTGAATACACCAAACAGATGCGCCACCGCCTGCGCGAGGAAATGCAGACCGAATTCACCATTGAAAACGGGCGCGTGCATGTTCTGGACGGGGTGCGCATCCGTCGGTCTTCACGTGCGGCGGTGCGTATTGCCGTGGCCTTGGCCGAAGACGGTATTATCCCGCGCGAAGAAGCCATCCTGCGGGTTGAACCGCGTGCGCTGACCGAAATGCTGCACCGTCAGGTGGACCCGGACGCGCCCCGCAACGTGATCGCCCGCGGGATTGCGGCCAGTCCCGGCGCGGCCTGTGGCAAAGTCGTCTTTTCCGCCGAAGCCGCCCAGGCCAGCGCCGCGCGCGACGAGGCCTGCGTGCTGGTGCGCCGCGAAACATCGCCCGAAGACATCCGTGGCATGCACGCCGCTGTCGCGGTTTTGACCGAACGCGGCGGCATAACAAGCCACGCGGCGGTGATCGGGCGCGGGTTTGGACTTCCTTGCGTTGTTGGGGCGTCCGATTTGAAATTTTCCGCACGGGGCGAAAAAATCACCGCGCCGGGGGGGCGTACGATCAAAGCTGGCGACATCATCACCATTGATGGCACATCCGGTCAGGTGCTGTTGGGCGAAGCACCGATGCTGGAATCCACCCAGGACGAGTCATTCCGCACCCTGATGACATGGGCCGACGAATTCCGCGATATCGGCATTCGCGCCAACGCAGACACCCCGGCCGATGCCCAGACCGCACGCAATTTCAACGCCCAAGGCATTGGGCTGTGCCGCACCGAACATATGTTCTTTGAAGCAGACCGCCTGACCGTCATGCGCGAGATGATTTTTGCGGATGGCGCCGAAGACCGGCGCGCCGCAATTGAACGCCTTCTTCCGATGCAGCGCGCTGATTTCATTGAATTGTTCCGCATCATGCAGGGCCAGCCGGTCTGTATTCGTTTGTTTGATCCGCCCTTGCACGAATTCCTGCCGAACGACCGCGCCGGGCTGCGCGAACTGGCCGAGGCGCTGGACCTGCCCTTGTCCGACGTGACCCAGCGGGTCGAGGCATTGGGCGAATATAACCCTATGTTGGGCATGCGCGGCGTCCGCCTTGGCATCACCGTCCCCGAGATTTACGACATGCAGGCCCGCGCGATATTCGAAGCAACGGTCGCCGTCAGCCGTGAAACCGAAGCCGTGGTGCCCGAAATCATGATCCCGCTGGTCAGCGCCAAGCGCGAGGTCGAATTGGTCAAAACGCGGGTCGATGCCGTTGCCGCCGCGGTGCGCACCGAAACGGGCCGCAATTTCGATTTCCGGCTTGGTGTCATGGTCGAAACGCCCCGCGCCGCACTTAGGGCGGGGGAAATCGCGCCGCATGTCGCATTCCTAAGCTTTGGGACAAACGATCTGACACAGATGACATATGGGCTTTCGCGCGACGATGCGGGGCGGTTCATGTCGGATTACGTTCAGCAGGGGGTCTATAGCGAAGACCCGTTTCATGTGCTCGACACCGACGGCGTCGGCGAATTGTTGCAGATCGGGGCGGAACGCGGGCGCGAACACCGTCCGGGCCTTGTGCTTTCGATCTGCGGAGAGCATGGCGGCAACCCCGAATCAATCGCGTTTTGTCGGCAGGCCGGATTTGATTATGTGTCCTGTTCCCCGTTCCGTGTTCCGGTAGCACGACTGGCCGCCGCACAACTGGCGATTGAGGAGAATTTCAGCGCAATCCGGGCATAAAGTATTTTAAAACAATGCATTACCGTGGAAACTTGCGGTAATGCATCAGTTGCGCCCGCTATCGTTAACACTCTTCGACTGGATCTTGGGGCATAATTGGGCTAGCCATTCATGTCATTGCCCGTCTGGGGGGCGTGTATTTGGGACGGAATGCTGCCATGCGTATCGTAAAAGCGATGCTCATAATCTGTGCTTTTGCCACTGGGGCTGCTGCGCAATCGCCGCTTGATAAGGCCGTAAAGCAAGAGCGCAAGGCGCTGTTATCGCTATCAAAAAGCACATTGAATGCGCTGTTGACGACGCCAACCCATGGCAAGTTGCAGATGGGGCGCCCCGTAATCGAATATACGCGCGAATGGTTGGACCGCCAGCCGCGGGCCGCCGGCGGCCCACAATGGGCTTGCCTCGCCGAAGCGCTTTACTTCGAAGCGCGCGGTGAATCCGTAAAGGGCCAATTCGCGGTGGCCGAAGTGATCTTGAACCGCGTGGACAGCGCGTTGTTCCCCAACACCGCCTGTGGCGTGATCCATCAGGGCACGGGGCGGCGTTACGCCTGTCAGTTCACATATACCTGTGACGGCCATGCCGAAGTGATCAATGAACCACGCGCCTATCAACGCGTGTCCAAGGTCGCCAAGGTCATGATGGCCGGTGCGCCACGGTCCTTGACCCACGGGGCAACATATTATCACGCGCGTTATGTGTCCCCGAAATGGTCGCGCCGCTTTGCGCGCACCGCCTCGATCGGGGTGCACCATTTTTACCGCCGCCACACCCGCGTGTCATCCAACTGATGGCCGGAATTCGGGTCCGATGGCCCGAATTCGCACCCAGGTGGCGCAAATCCCTGCTGGTCTGACGTCTTTCGCCCTGATAGGTCCGCTGCGGTGCGCCACACTTGGGCGTGTCGGCCTAATCCGGGTCTGATGCGGGGCCAGTTTCGGGGTAGTATGAGCGATCAGATCAGTCAGGCCTTTGGCCATCCACACGAACGCGCGGTTGCATTGTCCGGTGACGATCCGCTTGACCGGATTTCGTTGCGCGATCACGTGGTCGAGGTTGAGATCGGCGCGTTTCAGGCGGAACGGGGCACCCGCCAAAGCATACGGTTCAACATTGTCGTCGAAGTGGCGCGCACGGTGGCCGATGCTGACGATGACGTGGATCGGATCCTGTCATATGACAAGGTGAGCGAGGCGATATCGGCAGAACTGCACGCCGAACGCCTGAACCTGCTAGAGACGTTGGCGGACCGTATCGCGCAGCGCATTCTACATGAACCTTTGGCGGTAAGAGTTTTTGTAAGAATAGAAAAACTGGATCGCGGCCCCGGTGACCTGGGGGTGGAAATCGTGCGGTCGCGGGCCGATGCGCCACTTGTCGATCACGAACAACCGGAAGCGGCACTGCACCCGTTGGTCGTGCATTTTTCCGCGCAGGCGGTTCAGTCGAATGACCTGAAAAGCTGGTTGGACAGGCTGGAAACGCACGGTGCCCCGGTCATCCTGACGGTGGGTCTGTCTGATGTGCCCGCACCCCAAAGCGACGCGCCGTTGGCGCAGCGCCGGATCGACCTGCTGGCCATCGAACAGAACGCCTGGGTTCTGGCCGGGCGCGACAAGCGGTGCGTTGTCGTGAACACGCGCACCGAACTCGACTGGGCCATGAAACACGGCCAGATTTCGGTGTGGGCGCCGTCAAAGATCGTCCTTGATGCTGTCGAGGGGCCGGAAATTTCACCCCGAGAGGCCGCGCAATTGGCTGCGTGGTTCGCCGGTGAGATCGGCGCGCGTGAATTGGTGGTCATTGACGCGAAGGCACCCGATACCGCCATCCCGGTACGCCGCGCAAACCTGGAAGACGGCCCATGACCCCCCCGATGCGTCCAATTCCCATGACTGATGCGCTGCGCCCGGCAAACGCAAGCCCCCTGGCCGGAAGCACGCGGGTGTGGTGGGCCGAATTCGCAGGCAACCACCTGAACAGGAACGACAAAGCGCCGATCGGGAAGGGCGATCCGGCGGCTTTGCCGGTGGAAAACGACCCGATCCACCGCATCATGTCGGCCCGTCGTCCCGACATTTGTGGCCTTACACTCGATCAACCGCGGATCATGGGCATTTTGAACGTCACGCCAGACAGTTTTTCAGATGGCGGATTGCACGACACGCTGGAAGCCGCGGTCGCGCGCGCCGATGAAATGTCCAAGGATGCTGATATTCTGGACATCGGTGGCGAAAGCACGCGCCCCGGCGCCCGCGAAGTGCCGGTAGAGCAGGAAATCGCCCGAACTGCCCCGGTCATTCGCGCCATCCGCGCCGCCGGCATCACAACGCCGATTTCAATCGACACGCGAAAGGCCCCGGTGGCCGAAGCGGCGCTGAACGCCGGGGCGGACATGGTCAACGACGTCACCGCCCTGCGGTTCGATACGGACATGGCGGCGCTGGTGGCGGATCGTCAGGTGCCGGTGTGCCTGATGCATTCGGTCGCTGACCCGGAAACCATGCAGGACAATGCCCGATACGCTGATGTGCTGACCGAGGTGTATGATCACCTTGCCACCCGGATTGACACCGCCGCCGCCGCCGGGATCGCCCTTGACAAGATGATCGTCGATCCGGGCATCGGGTTTGGAAAAACCCTGGAACACAATGTCGAATTGTTGCAAAAACTTTCGGCATTTCATGGGCTTGGCGCGCCGATCCTGTTGGGGGCATCCCGCAAGCGGTTCATCGGAACCTTGGCCGGGATCGCGCAGGCAGGCAACAGAATGGCAGGTTCTGTGGCCGTGGCATTGCACGCAGCGGCCCAAGGCGCGCATATTTTGCGCGTGCACGACACCAGCGAAACGCGTCAGGCGCTCAGCCTGTGGTTGGCGTTGGCGCATAGTGATAAGGGATAGGCAAATGGCTCGCGAATTGTTTGGCACCGATGGTATCCGGGGGCGCGCCAATACCCACCCAATGACAGCCGAGCTTGCCTTGAAAATCGGGGCGGCGGCGGGGCGGTATTTTCGCCGCGACAAATCCCATGCGCATCGCGTCGTGATCGGCAAGGACACGCGCCTGTCGGGATATATGTTTGAAAACGCTTTGACCGCAGGGCTGACATCCACGGGGATGAATGTCCTGTTGCTGGGCCCCGTGCCGACACCGGCCGTGGGGCTGTTGACAGAATCCATGCGCGCCGATCTGGGCGTGATGATTTCGGCAAGCCACAACCCGGCCCATGACAACGGTATCAAATTCTTTGGCCCCGACGGCTTCAAGCTGAGCGATGAGGCCGAAGCCGAGATCGAATCCCTGGTCGCGCGCGGGGTTGAACCGGCACAGGCCGGAAACATCGGCCGTGCAAAACGGATCGACGAAGGGCGGTTCCGGTACATGGAACGGCTGAAGGGCACCTTGCCCGTCGGCATGCGGCTGGATGGAATAAAGGTTGTCGTCGATTGCGCAAACGGCGCGGCCTATCGAACGGCCCCCGAACTGCTGTGGGAGTTGGGGGCCGAGGTCATTCCCCTGGGCGTCACGCCTAACGGCACGAATATTAACCAGAAATGCGGATCGACACACCCCGACACCGCTGCTTCGGCGGTTGTGGCCCATGGCGCGCATCTGGGCATTTGCCTGGACGGAGACGCGGACAGGGTGATCCTGATTGACGAAACCGGCCACGTTGCCGACGGCGATCAGGTCATGGCGCTGATGGCGGCCAGCTGGTCGGAACAGGGGCGGCTTAAGGGCGGGGCATTGGTGGCCACGGTGATGTCGAACCTTGGGCTTGAACATTTCCTGCGCGCCCGTGGATTGCGCCTGGAACGCACCCGCGTCGGGGATCGCTATGTTGTTGAACGCATGCGCGAGGGGGGCTTTAATCTGGGCGGGGAACAATCCGGCCATATTGTCATGACCGACTATGCCACCACGGGCGACGGGCTTATGGCGGCGCTGCAATTCGTTGCCGCCATGGTGAAAACCGGCAAACCGGCGTCGGAATTGGCCCGGCAATTCGATCGTGTTCCGCAAATGCTGGAAAACGTGCGTTATGGCGCGGGGCGCGATCCGCTGCGTGATCCTTCGGTGCGCAAGGTGATATCGGATGCCGAGGCGCGGTTGGGCGCGGGCGGGCGCCTTGTGATCCGCAAATCGGGCACCGAACCGCTGGTGCGGGTGATGGCCGAATGCGAAGACGCGGCGCTGATGACTGATGTGGTCAAGGAAATCGCCGCAGCCGTCGAAGCCGCCGCATCCTAGGCAACCCGGTTATGCGGGGCGTTCCCTGTGTCCAGCGCCACCATCAAAGGGCAGGGGGCGACAACGGGCGGTTTTCGGGGCAGATCAAAGGATACGGCGCGCCCGGAGGGGACCCCCAGACGCGCCACATTTTTCTTTTTCGCTATTTTATCAGCTTTTGCGCCGACGGCGTGCAAACCCAAGTGCGCCAATCGCCCCAATCAAAAGAGGCGCCGCCGCCGGAAGCGGAACAGCGGCTGTTGGGCTGTACTTGGTAAAGACGCGAATATAATCACCAGGCGTGCTTGCCGTGAAATCCACGCGCAACCGGTTGGCATTGCCCGCATCAATCCATGCGCTGTCGACTGATTCCAGCCCACGCAATCCGGGGTTCAGATAGGTCACCGCGTTGCTTTGCAGGTTGTCTGACGCCAAAAGGTTCCCGCGCGATGTCGCGATGCCATAGATTTCACTGTCGAAATCAACCCATCCCAACACAGATGTCGAATTGGCTGGATCGAAAAAGATGTAATGGCTCGCCACGATTTCTCCGACTTGCGGATTGGTGCCAACATCCACCTGAATTTCAGACGTAACATTCACGTTCTGATTTTCGTTAAACCCATACAGGTTCTTTGTCTGAAAGTTATTGTTTCCAACTGTGAAAGGAACTGTTTCATCCAGGATTGTGAATGACCCGATTCCAAATGCGCTACCGCCGGTGATCATACCGTCGATGATTGTCGCATGCGCTGGAAGGCTGAAGATAGTGCTGGCCGCAATAGCCATTGAGATGGATTTAATACCCATGTTTCCCCCTTAAAAATGTTGTCTACGCGAAAATGCGTTTCGTGAAAGTGAATGAATTAAACACATTTTTGGTCCGGTCGTCAAATTTTCACGCCCATGACGGCATTGCGCCCACGCCGGGGGAATGGCGCGGGCGCAAATTTCGTTTGATCAGTTCTTGGCTTTATCGACCATTTTTCCGGCCGAAATCCACGGCATCATCGCCCGCAGCTTTTCACCGACCTGTTCGATCTGGTGTTCGTCGTTCAACCGGCGCGTGCCCTTGAAATAGGGCTGCCCGGCCTGGTTTTCCTGCATGAAGTCACGCACGAATTTCCCGGTCTGGATGTCGCGCAGAACCGCCTTCATCTTTGCCTTGGTCTCATCATAAGGCAGGATGCGCGGGCCGCTGACATATTCGCCATATTCCGCAGTATTCGAGATCGAGTAATTCATGTTGGCAATACCGCCTTCATAAATCAGATCCACGATCAGCTTCACTTCGTGCAGGCATTCGAAATAGGCCATTTCCGGCGCATAGCCTGCTTCGACCAGCGTTTCGAAACCCATGCGGATCAATTCGACAAGACCGCCGCACAATACGGCCTGTTCACCGAACAGATCGGTTTCGCATTCTTCGCGGAAATTGGTTTCGATAATGCCGGACCGTCCGCCGCCAATGGCCGAACAATAAGACAGGCCAATTTCCAGCGCCTTGCCGGATGCGTCCTGATCCACCGCCACAAGGCAGGGCACGCCGCCGCCTTTGGAATATTCACCGCGCACCGTGTGGCCGGGGCCTTTGGGCGCCATCATGATCACGTCAACACCGGGCTTGGGTTCGATCAGGCCGAAATGCACGTTCAACCCGTGGGCAAATGCAATCGCGGCACCGTCGCGCAGGTTGTCATGCACGTATTTCTTGTATGTCTCCGCCTGAAGCTCGTCGGGCATCGTGAACATGATCACGTCACACCATGCCGCGGCTTCGGCAATGCCCATAACCTTGAGCCCCTCACCTTCGGCCTTTTGCGCGCTGGACGATCCTTCGCGCAGGGCAACAACAAGGTTCTTGGCGCCGCTGTCGCGCAGGTTCAGCGCATGGGCGTGCCCCTGGCTGCCATAGCCCAGAATGGCGACCTTCTTGTCCTTGATCAGGTTAATGTCGCAATCGCGATCATAATAAACACGCATGTCAGTTCTCCTTTGGCATTGTTTTGACGGTCAGGGCCGGGTGCGGCGCCACAGGGTCAGCCCTGCAAGCCGAAAGCGGCCATAATCTCTGCCGCAGCATAGCCGTTTTGATGTGATTTGATTTGCAAAAATTGACGTTTTGCGTCATTTATCGTGAAATCTATTCATCAAGTTTGGATTGACGCAAGAATCATGCTCAACGATACCGACAGACGCATCCTGCGTCAGCTTCAGGCGGACCCGGCCGCGGGTGCTGCGCAACTGGCCGACCGGGCAGGGCTGAACGCCGCCACATGTTGGCGCCGGCTTGAAAAATTGCGTGCAACCGGCGTGATCAAGGGGACAAGGGCCGTCATCGATTGGCGCGTCTTGGGATACGAGGTCGAGGTGTCGCTGCGCATCACCCTGGACAAGACCGCGCCGCGCGCGTTTGACGAATTCCTCGCCGCCGCGCGCAAGCTGCCCGATGTGCTGGAAATCCAGACGTTCCTGGGCCAGGTCGATGTGCGTCTCGGCTTGATTGCCCGCGACATGGCCCATTACCAGGCGATCTATCGGGATCGCGTGCTCACTCTGCCCCATATCGTTGACATCGAAGCCTTGATGCATATCGCAAAGGTCAAAAGCGATGAGGCCCTGCCAATATGATCGCTTTGGATGACCTTGATCGCCGCCTCCTCCGGCTGATAAGCGCGGACGCAAACGCCAGTGCGGGCGACCTTGGTCGCCGCGTCGGCCTGTCACAACCCGCGGCCTGGCGGCGCATCAAACGGCTCGAAGAGTCCGGCGTGATCGCCGGGCGCCGAATTGATTTCGACCTCGCCAAACTCGGCTTCGGTGTCACGGTTTTCCTGGGCGTCAAAATAGCCACCCGTGGCCGCGTCAGCGTCGAAGATTTCGAACGCGCCGTCACCGCCATCCCCGAGGTGCAAACCGTCGAACACATCCTTGGCCTCTACGATTACCGCCTGCGTGTCACCGCGCGCGACATCGCTGATTTCGAACGCGTCCTGCGCCGCCGGATCATGGTCCTTCCGGGCGTTGCCAGCGTCGATGCAAACGTCCTCCTCTCCGAAGAACGCCTTGCCGGTCCTCTGGGCTGATCCCCCCTCTTCCTCTGGCCATAAATACTGTGGGGGAGCGCGAGGGGGCAACGCCCTCTCGCCCGCATCACCCGATCAAACATCAGGCGTAAAAATCACCTGATCCGGCCAAACGCGGTCACCCCCGCGCGCCCAATCCCATTTGCATCAACACCTTGCGCACCGGTGCCGCAGCATAAAGCGCGGACAACCCCGATGCGCGCAAATCCCGCAACGGCTGCGCATGAACTTGGCTCGCCCGGTTCAACATGTCGATCCCCGTGGCACGTATCACGACCTCGGAATGACGCGCGGAATGATAGGCATCCAGAACCGCGCCCGCCCCCGGATCGTCGCGATGCGCCACGGCCAAATCCCGCAACGCGCGCAAATCCCCCAGGGACATGTTTAACCCCTGCGCCCCGATCGGGGGCACCACATGCGCGGCCTCGGCCATCAACGCCACCCGTTGCCCCGCCATCCGCGCGGCCACCTGCGTGATGATCGGCCAAACGGCCCGCGGCGTGGCCAATGTCAGCGGTCCGAACAGCCCACAGGAACGCTCGAACATTTCCGCCTCGAACGCCTCAACGTCCAGCCGCGACAACCGCAGCGCCTCCGGCCCGTCCTCCATCCACACAATTGCCGATGACGCCATGCCATCCCTGTCAGGCAAGGGAACCAGCGTAAATGGCCCGCCGGACCGGTGAATTTCGGTCGAAACATTCTCGTGGGGAATGGGATGCGTGACCGCAAAGGCCAACGCCTTCTGCCCGTACCGCGTGACCTTCACGTCGATACCCGCCGCCCGCCGCATTGGTGACCCGCGCCCGTCCGCTGCGACAACCAGACGGGTGCGCACACGTGTTCCGTCACTCAGGCTGACACGGGCCTGCGCGTCACGGGTGAACAGGGCCGTTGTCGCCGTCCCGGGGCGAAAATCGACATTTGGCAGCGCCGAAATCCGTGCCACCATTTCGCGGCGCAGCAACCAATTGGGCAGGTTCCAACCGAACGGCATGTCCCCGATCTCGTCCGAACGAAATTCGCGCACCTGGCGCGGCGCGGGATCACGCCCACCTGCGTCGACAATCCGCATCACCTGCAACGGCGCGGCATAAGGCGCCAGCGCCCCCCACAACCCGGCATCCTCCAGCAAGGCCCGCGCCGGTTGCAGGAACGCCGTGGTGCGCTGATCCGCCCCGGCCATCGTTTCATCCGTCACCGGTGGCGCCGGATCCACACACAACACCCGGAACCCTTCGGTTCCCAAAAGGCACGCGGCGCTCAACCCGGCAACGCCGCCGCCTGAAATCACCATGTCGAAATCGAAATCCCGCATTGTCGCGCGCCCCAAACCCGTTTCCCCCTAGCTAATCCCTGAACCCCGCCGGGTCCAAGCGGCATCCTGTCCCGCCCTGACGCCGATCACCTGCCAAAGCCGCGCCAAACACTCACCCAAACCCCGGCACCCCCCAAGGGAACCTACCGGTTCCATCACCATCACGCCCCTGCGCTTCATCTTTCCATAAATACTTCGGGGGGGCGCGGCCTGCCGCGCCGGGGGCAGCGCCCCCTCCCACGCGATGTGATCTCACACCAACCCGGCCAGAAACCCGGACAAATCATCGGTGTGGTGATGGATGTGCACACCTTTTACCGGCGCCTCGGCCACATGCACCGTGCGCATCCCCATATCGTGCGGCGCGGCAAGGTTGCGTGGATCATCTTCGAACATCGCCGCGCCCCGTGGGTCCAATCCGTCCAATTCGAACACCTTGTCAAAGGCGGCGCGATCGGGTTTGGGATGAAATCCCGCATGTTCCACCCCATAAAGCGCGTCAAAACACCCCGACAGCCCGCGCGCCGCGGTCACACGCTCCGCATAGGGGGCCGACCCGTTCGTAAAAACGATCTTGCGCCCGGGAAGCGCGCGAATGCGCGCCGCCAATGCCGCGTCGGTGTCCAGATGGCCCAGATCGATCTCGTGGACATCCGTTAGGTATGGCCCCGGATCCACATCGTGCAACCGCATCAGCCCGGCCAATGTCGTGCCGTGGTCGCGCCAGTATTGCTTGCGCAAATGATTGGCCGTCTCCCGGTCCACCTTCAGCGCGTCCATCACAAAATCTGTCATCCGCACCTCGATCTGATCGAACAGGCGGGCGGCGGGCGGATACAACGTGTTGTCCAGATCAAAAACCCATGTGCGCACATGGGCAAACCGGGACGCCAGGTCACTGGGCATTGGGGAACGGGTCATCGCATGACACTAGGCGCGCGCTTTGGGCGGGGCAAGCCACGCCGCGCCTTGGTGCGCGCTGACGACGCACCCGATCACGCCGCCGCTTGCGCGTTGGGGCGTGGGCCGGTTAGGGTCGCGCGGATGACCACCACACGGGGACTCCGCCACGCCATGAAATCGCCGATCAAGCCGCAGCAAAAAGACGCCTACACGCTGATCCTCGACGCGATAGACGTTGGCGATTTCAAACCGGGGGACCGGTTGGTGGAAAGCGAACTTGCCGATCGTTTCGGCGTGTCGCGCACCCCGATCCGCGAGGCATTGCAACGGCTTGAAACCCAAAGCCTGCTGGCGCGGGATGGGCGATCCCTGATTGTGGCATCGCTTGATCATAATCAACTGGCTGAATTATACGTCGTGCGCGCCGAGCTTGAGGCGCTGGCCGCAAGCCTTGCCGCGCGCCACGCCACGGGCGAAGAAATGCGCGTTCTGTCCGACATGGTCGAAGCCGATCGCGCCCTGATCGGTGATCCCGGCGCGCTGAGCCGTGCAAATCGGCGGTTCCACAAACAGATCCACCTGGCCAGTCACAACCGTTTCCTGGTTCAACAGCTTGACCTTGTGCACCGGTCCATGGCGCTGTTGGCGACCACGTCCCTGGCCGCGCAGGGCCGCGATGCCGCAGCGCTTAATGAACACGAGGCGATCGTGACAGCCATCCGCGACCGTGACGAAGCCGGGGCAGGTGCCGCGCTGCGCGATCACATTTCCAAGGCTTTCGTCACCCGGCTCAAGCTGGATTCAGGCGCGGTTTCCCCGGTCGAATAATCTCCGGCCCCGATTGTCCCGTCAGACCGTTCATGTGCCGCAGGGATGTGGGCCGCCGCCGCGCGACTGTCCGCGCCGCTTCGGTTTGGTGCGGCGATTTCCGGGGCCGCGGCCGCATCATTGATCCCATTGGCCAACCTGCCGCGCAACGACAGGCCGTGCTGGGTCTTGTCCCAATAAAACGGCGCGACAAGCAATTCGTATGACGCCTTGCAGGCGGCCAGAAAAACCAATGGAAAATACAAGATCATCGTCGGCACCCATGGCCACAGATGCCGATGCTCTGCACGGCGCGTGGCAATCAGGCCAAACGACAGGTTAAGCGCCTCAAACCCCAGAAATAAAAGGGTAAACCCGCCAAGTGCCTGCGCGCTCAGATACGGTGTCATCGGATGGGGAAGCCCCAAGAGCAAAACCCAGCACGACATGACAACCGGCCAGAACAGGACCAGGGACACCACGGACAGAAAATGTATCTGAAACCCCAGGAACCGTCGCAACCCGATCTGGCGCAACATGTGCAACGGGCGGCGCATGTGCACGATATAAGTGACCATATATCCCTTGATCCACCGTGATCTCTGCCTGATCCAGGCGAGCGGTCGGCAATTGGCCTCTTCTCTTGTGGTGGTTGCGATCACTTCGGTGCGCCAGCCGTGGCGCGACAGGCGAAACCCCAGATCGGCATCTTCGGTCACATTGTGGGCGTCCCAGCCGCCGACGGCCTCAAGAACATCGCGGCGCACGAACAATGTGGTGCCCCCCAGCGGGATGCCAAACCCAAGCCGGGCCATGCCGGGCAGCAACAAACGAAACCAGGTGTTGTATTCAATGGTAAAACAGCGTGCCAACCAATTCTGGCGCGGATTGTAATAATCCAAGGCCCCCTGAAGGCAGGCAAGATCATCCGCCGCCGTCGCGAAATGGGCCGCGACGCTTAACAATTGTTCCGGGTCGGGCGCGTCTTCGGCATCGTAAATGCCGACAATATCGCCCCGGCAGAAATCCAGCGCATAATTCATCGCGCGCGGTTTTGTGCGGGGTTTGCCGTCGGGCACGGTGATCACCCGCATCCAGGGCGGCAGCTTTGCGTCCCGCAGCGCGGCTGCGGTCAACCGGTCTTCCTCCTCCAGAACCAAAAGGACATCCAGCCGCCCGCGCGGATAGTCAATTTGTTCCAACCGGCGCACCAATGTTTCGGCAATGCGACGTTCCCGAAACAAGGGCACAAGGACCGATATCACCGGAAGGTCGGTCAACGGCAGGGCAGGAGGGGCGGCGGAATCGTCCGACGCCGCTTTGGCCAACCGGTATTCATGGTGCAGTTGCGCAATGGCTGACGCGGTTTTCAACCCGATCGCCGCGCTCAGGGATATGACCGCACACAGATAAAGCAGGCCAAGCATTGCGCCGGGCCACAATAGCATGCAGGCGATGGTCGCTGATGCCGCGCTGACAGCGATCAGCGCGCGCCGAAGGGTTGGCGCAAAGGCGCGAAAACTTTCGCTTTCGGGGACGCGGCTGGCCATGGCGCGGGTCAAATGGCTGCGGTGACGGCGGGCGATATGGCCTTGGATCATACCGCAAGGTGCCAGAACCGCACGCACAGGCCCCAATTCACGCGGCAAAAGGGCGCCAAGGTTTGGCACCAATTCGGGGCGGGCGGTGGCCACGACAATGGTGTCATCGTCCCGCCGCCAGGGGACGAGCGCGTGTTTCAGACAGAATTGCGGAGCCAAAAGGTGATCAAACGCCGGATCCGGTGGCACCAGATCAAGTGACACACGTTCGATGCCCAATTGCCCCCCCGCGATGTCGAGCATGCGCGCCTCGCTCATCCGGCCGGTGGCCACATATTCGCGCAGCACCGACATTGGCGCGCGTTCAATCCGATTGAATGGCGCAGGGCCCGCGTGCCGGAAAATTCCCGCGGCTTCGGACAGTCCGGGCTGACCTGCGGGCGCCCCGCGAACGCGGATCGCGGTATCCGTGTCAGCGCCAAAACCGGGTTCGGGCAACGAATCGTTGGTTGGAAAACCGGGCGTGCGGTCCCGTGCCGCTGACAAGTGTTCGATCGCGGCACTGGCCGCCAAACCCGGTGATTTTTCCTGCCCAACAGGCAAGGTCCCTTGTGGACCCGGCCGCGTGTCACGCGCCTGATCCTGGGACCGGGCCAAGCGCCGATCCGGTCGTGTCATTCCGTGCCCCCTGAGTGTTATCCAGAGGGTGACGCAATTGGGTAAACAGAAGGTGTGGGAACCACTAACGGCGCATTAACGACGTAGCGGCAAGCGTTAACCAGTTCCAAAACCCGGACGGGCAACCCGGCCCAGGTCCGAAACCTTAACCCGCGGCGGCCATGGATGCGGCGAAACGTTCAAACAGGTAAA
Organism: Pseudooceanicola sp.; assembly: GCA_050633485.1. GTDB lineage: Bacteria > Pseudomonadota > Alphaproteobacteria > Rhodobacterales > Rhodobacteraceae > Pseudooceanicola. The sequence continues at coordinate 22,652 of JBOEGP010000013.1, read as the reverse complement.
AGCTGTCCTGCGGGCCGGGGCTTGCCTCGGGGTGGTATTGGACGGAAAAAACCGGACGCCCATCAACCTTGATCCCGCAGTTGGACCCATCAAACAGGGACACATGGGTTTCATTCACCCCATCCGGCAGGCTTTGGCTGTCCACGGCGAATCCGTGGTTCATCGAGGTGATTTCGACCTTGCCGGTGTCCAGATCCTTGACCGGGTGGTTCGCGCCGTGGTGCCCGTGGTTCATTTTCACGGTACGCCCCCCCAAGGCCAGCGCAAGCATCTGATGACCAAGGCAAATACCGAATACCGGCAGGTTGGTGCGGTCAAGTATCTCGCGGATCATCGGCACGGCATAAACGCCGGTTGCCGCCGGATCGCCCGGCCCGTTGGACAGGAACACACCGTCCGGGTCATGGGCCAACACTTCGTCGGCGGTGGCCGTCGCGGGCAGAACCGTGACCTCGCAACCGGCCGAGGCCAGGCAGCGCAGGATGTTCCGCTTGGCCCCAAAATCCAGAGCGACCACCTTGTGACGCGCGTTTTCCTGACGAACATACCCATCCGGCCAGGCCCAGCGGACCTCATCCCAGCGATAGGATTGCGCGCAGGTGACGGTTTTGGCCAGGTCCAGCCCCTCAAGCCCGGAAAAGGCGCGTGCGCGGGCGACAAGCGCCTCGATGTCAAAATCGCCGTCCGGATCATGGGCCAATGCCACATGCGGGGCACCCTGTTGGCGAATGGCACGGGTCAGGCGCCGCGTGTCCACACCACCAATCGCAATACGTCCACGCGCAGCCAGCCAATTCGACAGCTCCTCCGCCGAACGCCAGTTCGACGGTTCGGTCGGGTCCCATTTGACAACCATGCCATCCGCAACGGGATCAGCGGTTTCGTCATCTTCGGGATTCACGCCGACATTGCCGATGTGGGGAAAGGTGAATGTCACGATCTGCCCGGCATAGGACGGATCGGTCATGATTTCCTGGTACCCGGTCATCGCGGTGTTGAAACACAGTTCAGCCTGGGTTTCCCCCGTGGCGCCGAATCCTTTGCCGTAAAAGATAGTGCCATCTGCAAGTGCAAGGCAGGCGGTCGGTTTCTGTCCGTGGGAAAGCGGCATGTGGGCTGATCCTGAGGGCTGGCAAATCGGCGCGAACCTAGTGCCGGGGCAGGGGCGGGTCAAGGCCGCGCGACAGCCCAACTTGCCGCGACGCAGCGAAACTGTGCTGGCGCAGGGGAAAGGTTGTTTCATCCTGCACATTTCGCTAAAAGGGCATCTTGTACTCAGTCCAGGGGATGGGACCGATGGAATTGCGCTCGCGGGTCTATGAGGCCGTCAAAGAAGCGATGAAGGATCGTGCGACCCTAAGGTTGAGCACGCTGCGGCTGATCAGTGCCGCGATCAAAGACAAAGACATCGAAGCCCGTGGCGAAGGCCACGAAGACGGGGTGGGTGACGCGGAAGTGTTGGCCATTCTGGGCAAGATGGTCAAACAGCGTCAGGAAAGCGCGCGAATCTACGAAGAAGGCGGGCGCATTGACCTGGCCGAACGTGAGATTTCCGAGATCAAGGTGATCGAAGAATTCCTGCCGCGCCAGCTGAGCGATGACGAAGTCGCCAACGCGCTGGATGCCGCCATTTCCGAAACCGGCGCGGATTCCATTCGCGATATGGGCAAGGTCATGGGCGCGTTGAAATCGAAATACACCGGTCAGATGGATTTCGGCAGCGTGGGACCAATGGTCAAATCGCGGCTTTGCGGGTGATCCCGGCCAGTTTGTTCAGCCACCGATAGGGCCGAAAAATAGTTGGGTGCAGGAAATCCGGCGCGCCACAGGGTTCGGCGCCGGGAACCGCGTTGGCCCCGCGCCTGTGAAATCCGCAGGCTTTCGCCGATCTGTCCACCTGCGACAATTGCGCGGTGGCAAACGCCTTTTTTGGTCCAGCGTCTTCGACTACATACGGCGCAACGCGCTTAAACCTGTCTGGAGGATTCACCATGACGACAAAATACGTCTTTGCGGCACTGACCGCGCTTGCCACCCTGTCCACCCCAGCCTTTGCCGATGGTGACCCAGCCAAAGGTGCCAAGGAATTTGGCAAATGCAAATCCTGCCACGCGATCAAGTCGGCGGACGAAACGATCGTAAAGGGCGGCAAGACCGGGCCGAACCTTTATGGCGTGATCGGACGTACCGCGGGCACGGCCGAGGGGTTCAAGTTTGGCAAAGACCTCGTCGCCGCCGGTGAAAAGGGTCTTGTCTGGGACGCCGAACAACTCGAAGACTATATCACCAACCCCAAGAAATTCCTGCAGGCCTATCTGGATGACAAAGGTGCGAAATCGCGCATGTCATACAAGATGAAAAAGAAAGCCGACGACGTCGCGGCCTATCTGGCAACAGCAGAAATCGGTGCCGTTCAGTAATTGATCGCCCGGATCAACGGTTGCGTTGTTGATCGTGTGACCCCACTGACTGGTTCAGTTTTGGCCCTCGCCGCGAAAACGGCGGGGGCTTTGCTGTGTTCGGCAGGCGCGGTTCCCGCTGATCCAAGACAGACACGACGCCGCCTGACGGAACAATCGCCCCGGCATCGGGGGAAAACATGTCCTTGGCTGTGGTCTTGGGGCTGTGTTGGGTGCAGGCATGATCCCGCGCCCACATGCCGCATGCCCGAAATTCGCTGGAAAATGCCGGGGCCGGGGTCATTAATCGTTAAGTGGCAAGTGTTTATAGGGTGAATCACTTCTGCATGGGCAGGTGGGTGCTGTGGTGATTTAATTTGATCTGCGTCAAATCCGTCCATTGCCCGCACGCGCGCAACATTCTAAAACACGCATAATTCTGGCGCGGCGAGTCTGCCGTGTCGGACACGAAAAGATATCCATCAGGAGGCGAGGCATGGCGGACGCAGCCATTCACGGCGACGAACATCATGACGAACGCGGGTTCTTTACCCGCTGGTTCATGTCCACCAACCACAAAGATATCGGTATTCTGTACCTGATCGTTTCGGCGGTCGTGGGTCTGATTTCGGTTCTGTTCACCGTTTACATGCGGATGGAGCTGATGAACCCCGGTGTTCAGTACATGTGCATGGAAGGCGCGCGGTTTATTGCGTCTGATGCGGTGTGTACACCAAACGGGCACCTCTGGAACGTGATGATCACATATCACGGCGTCCTGATGATGTTCTTTGTTGTTATTCCCGCCCTGTTCGGCGGTTTCGGCAACTATTTCATGCCATTGCAGATTGGCGCGCCTGACATGGCGTTCCCGCGGATGAACAACCTGTCCTTCTGGATGTACGTTGCGGGCACGGCACTTGGGGTGTGTTCGCTCCTTGCGCCTGGCGGCAACGGGCAGCTTGGGTCTGGCGTCGGATGGGTGTTGTACCCGCCGCTGTCCACGACCGAAGGCGGAATGTCGATGGACCTTGCGATCTTTGCGGTTCACGTTTCCGGGGCGTCATCGATCCTGGGCGCGATCAACATGATCACAACGTTCCTGAACATGCGCGCACCGGGCATGACATTGTTCAAAGTGCCGCTGTTCGCCTGGTCGATCTTTATCACAGCCTGGCTGATCCTTTTGTCCCTGCCGGTTCTGGCGGGCGCGATCACCATGCTGCTGACAGACCGAAACTTTGGTACGACATTCTTTGATCCTGCCGGGGGCGGTGACCCGATCCTGTATCAGCACATCCTGTGGTTCTTTGGCCACCCTGAGGTGTACATCATCATCCTGCCCGGTTTCGGCATCATCAGCCACGTGATCGCCACCTTTAGCCACAAGCCTGTGTTCGGTTACCTGCCGATGGTTCTGGCGCTGATTGCGATTGGTGTTCTGGGCTTTGTCGTCTGGGCGCACCACATGTACACGGTGGGGCTGTCGCTGACGCAACAGAGCTATTTCATGATGGCGACGATGGTGATCGCGGTGCCCACTGGCGTCAAAGTCTTCTCGTGGATTGCGACCATGTGGGGCGGATCAATCGAATTCAAAACGCCGATGCTCTGGGCGTTCGGGTTCCTGTTCCTGTTCACCGTCGGTGGCGTGACCGGCGTTGTTCTGTCGCAGGCGCCGATCGACCGGTACTATCACGATTCATACTACGTCGTGGCGCACTTCCACTATGTGATGTCGCTTGGTGCTGTGTTCGCGATCTTTGCCGGTATCTATTTCTACTTCGGCAAGATGACGGGCCGCCATTACCCTGAATGGGCAGGCAAGCTGCACTTCTGGGCAATGTTCATCGGGGCCAACCTGACATTCTTCCCCCAACACTTCCTGGGGCGTCAGGCCATGCCGCGTCGTTACATCGACTATCCGGCACAATTCGCTGAATGGAACTATATCTCGTCGCTTGGCGCGTTCCTGTCCTTTGCGTCGTTCGTGTTCTTCTTTGGTGTGGTGATCTATTCGCTGCGCAAAGGCGCGAAAGTGACCGAGAACAACTATTGGAACGAATATGCCGATACGCTGGAATGGACACTTCCATCCCCGCCACCCGAGCATACGTTCGAAATTCTTCCCAAGCAGGAAGAATGGGACAAAGGCCACGCACACTAAACGCGGGCCGAATCCCACATGATTTGCAAGGGCCCCGCGCATTGTCGCCGGGGCCCTTAGCGTTTCCGTTACCCGGTTGGGTTTAGCCTTCGACCATTCGGCCGTTCGACTTATTGACCGTTCGATCACGTCACGGGGTCATGCCCCCAAATTGCGACAGGGCCCATGTCTGCAACAGAAACCATTCAGACGATCCCCCAGGCGGCCGCGATCATCGGCCCGATCCTGCGCGCGCTATGGATGATCGGCGTTCCGGCGGCGATCGCCTTCGGGGCCTGGCGTATGGATCGCAAACTGGTGCCTGCGGCGCTGTTTGGCGGGGCGGTTGCCGCGTTGATGCCCCCGGCGATGTTTGAACTTGGCCTGCCGATCATCCTGAACAACAATCCCGGCGGCGGGGCGCACACCGGGCTGTTGTACCTTCAGGCCTTGCGCATTCTGGTAACGGTCGCCCTGTGCCTGTTTGCCGCCCTGATTTTGCGCGCCCGCGCGTTACACAGCAATGTGCCCATGCCCCTTGGGCCATCCATCGTCCTGTTTGCGCTGTTCTATATCACCCCGCTAATTCCGCGCGCCACGCCACTGACGCGCACCTTTGCGCCGGGCGTTGCGGGGCCAAATGACCCGCTGCGGGTTCTGACATGGATCGAGCCTGTCGCCCCGATCCTTTTGGTGGCATCATTCGTCGGGATCATCATGCTTGCGCGTCACCAGCCACGGGATGGCGCGGATCCGGATCGGCCCTGACATGCCCTATGAATGGAACGACACCCGGTCAAACCTGACCTTGTGGCCGCATCGTTCGTTGCCACCAACAGGGTTTGCAGCCGTCATCGGGGGGTTCTTTGTGCTGGCCATGGTGCCGATGTTTGCGCTGGTTGGCACTGTGTTCTGGTGGGGCCTGTTGCCCTTTGGGCTGGCGGCCCTTGCGGCGTTGTGGATCGGACTCAGGCTAAGCTATCGGTCGGGCCGGGTGGTCGAAACGCTGGAACTGGCGCCCGAGAACACGCTGCTGCACCGTCGCGATCCCAATGGTGCCGAAAGGGAATGGCGCTGCAACACCTATTGGGCCCGTGCGGCGATGCACGACAATGGCGGCCCGGTTCCACATTACGTGACACTCAGCGGCAATGGCCGCACCGTCGAAATCGGCTCTTTTCTGAGCGAGGACGAGCGCAAGCGCCTGTTCGGTGAACTGGTGTCCGAGTTGCGCCGCTATCGCGATGCGGGTGCCTTGGACGGGTGAGGGGCGAACACCGCGTCAAAACCGCGACGAAGGGCCACGTCCAGATCATCCATCGTGACCGGCAGGCCCAGATCAACAAGGCTGGTGACCCCGTGCCCGGATATCCCGCAAGGGACGATACCGTCAAAATGCGACAAATCCGGCTCTACGTTGATCGAAATCCCGTGAAAACTGACCCATTTGCGTAATCTGATGCCAATGGCGGCGATCTTGTCTTCGCGCGGGGTGCCATCGGGCAGGGGGGGCTTGTCCGGGCGGGTGACCCAGACGCCAACGCGCCCTTCGCGCACGTCGCCGCGCAGGTTGAATTCGGCAAGGGTTGCGATCACCCAGGCCTCAAGCTGTTGCACGAACTTTCGCACATCGCGCCCGCGCCGGTTCAGATCAAGCATGACATAGATCACCCGCTGTCCGGGACCATGATAGGTGTATTGCCCGCCCCGGCGCGTGTCATGGACAGGAAACCGGTCCGGGTCGGTCAGATCACTGGGTTTGGCCGACGTGCCAGCGGTGTAAAGCGGGGGATGTTCCAGCAGCCAAATGGCTTCGCGTGCGGTTCCTTCGGAAATCGCGTTGGCGCGCGCTTCCATCTGTTCGATGGCGTCATTATAGGCAACCAGCCCGGTCGAAATGATCCAGTCTGGGCCATTTTCTGCGAATGTGTCGCCCGTCGGCGTCAAACCTGTCGTCACGGAAACCCTTTCAGGGTAGACTGATTCCATTGTGCAAAACGTATAGGGAGTCCCGACATGTTCTCAAAGCCGATCCGTACTGCAATAATCGCCTCAATGGTTGCGACCGCGCCGGTCCACGCCATGGCAAGCGATCTGGGGGCCGCGATCGTCGGCGGAATCATTGGTGGCGCCATCATGAGCGGGGCCAACCAGCAAAAGAAACGCACCTATACGAACAAGCGGACCTATTCCAACTCCGCCCAGCGTCAGGCAAACCGTCAGGCGCAAACCTCGTTGAATTATTTCGGCTTTAACGCCGGCGGCGCGGACGGCGTGATGGGGTCACGATCCCGGTCGGCAGTGTCGCAATACCAGGTGTTCATGGGATGGCCGGGCACTGGCCACCTGCAGCCGTTTGAATATGACATCCTTGTCAGCTCCTATAACCGCGCGCAGATTGGCGGACCCGAAGTGGTCAAGGCGATGCAGCGCGATCCGCGTGGTGTGCGTGGCCTGTTGCTGACGTGGCGCGATGAACGGATGGGGATCACCGGCCAACGTGCGGGAACCGGATACGCCGGTTTGCCAATCGAAGTGTCCAACGCCGTGGACGAAATTGCCGACAGTTCCGAACCGTCCGCAGAACAGTTGCTTCAGCGGTCTGGCTTCATTCAGCTTGCCGATTTGAACGGCGACGGGCGCAATGATTACGTTATTGATACGGCAGTCACCGGGTCCAGTTTCTGGTGTGGTCAAAGCCGCTGCGCGGTTTTGGTCTTTGCCAGCCAGCCTGACGGGTATCGGCGCAATGATTTCCGCTATCTGCGCAACGCACAGCTTACAAATACCGCCAGCCCGGCGATGTTCCAGTGCCACCAATCCAGCTGTGCGATGAATGATCCGCTGTCGGATCAAAGCACACAATTGGCATCGACTGCGCCGGTCACACCGGCACCCGCGCCAACGCCGACACCCGATAACAACGTTGTCAGCGCCTCGGTCCCCGGACTTCAGGCCATTCCTATGGCGAAACCCGCGCCGGTTGATCAACCTTCGCTGGCCAGCTTCTGTAGCAAGGTCAGCCTGTTGACCACATCCAATGGCGGCTATGTGACGGCTGCGTCAATGACGGACCCTGATCTGGCCCTGGCCGAACAATTCTGCCTGACGCGCACCTATGCAATCGCCCAGGGCGAAGAAATGGTCAAAGCGGTCGAAGGTCTGACCCAGGCACAGGTCGAACAACAATGCGACGCCTTTGGCCCCGCGTTGGAACCCTATGTCGCCATGCTGGCCACCGGCGGGGCCGCCGATGTGTCCGCACAGGTTCAGGGGTTTGCCCGCAGTGTCGGGATGACTGTGCAACAATTGCAAAGCACCGGGGCGATCTGCCTTTACACCGGATACCGCCGCGACAAGCTGGACGTCGCCTTGGGCGCGGCGCTGTTGCTGGTTGGGGCAGGGCAGACACCTTACGCGGAATTGGTGGGGCACCACCTGGCGCAGGGATACGGCGCGGATAAATCCGCCGAACGGTCAAAGCCTTGGTATGATCTGGCGCTTGGCGCGCTGGACGGCGGTGCCGCACCGGTATTCGTGCCAGCACAGGCCGAACGGGTCGAATTGCTGCGTGCGGCTGTGAATGCCAATGCCGCTGGCGGGCTTCAGGCGTTGCCGCAGGCCCAAAGCACCGGCTTGCCCAGTTTTTCGCTGAAATAGACCGGGCATTACGCCCCTTAACCAACGCAAATGCGCCGGCCCTTTGGGTCGGCGTTTTTGCGATGTGCCATTCAGGTTGAAAACTGTACCTGCCACGGTTTTTGCCCCTTCACATTGACCGCCCCCAAGGCTATACGGCCCCGCACTACCTGATCACGTGCGGTCGTGGCGGAATGGTAGACGCGCAGCGTTGAGGTCGCTGTGGGGTAACACCCGTGAGAGTTCGAGTCTCTCCGACCGCACCACGCACCTTTCGCAAGATTGGTGACCCTCCTTTGAACATGGTGAAAAAGCGCAGCGTTTTCGCAGCCCAAGTTGGGGCTTGATACCTGCGATCCCCCCGGTTTTGCACGTCTTTGGGGGCGCCTGGCAACGCATGTGCCAACACCTGAATTTGGGCGCCGGTTCCTATGAATAATCCCATGTTTTCGGGCCGCGTGCCCAACGGGAAACCCAAGGCGCAGCCCGCGCTAAAATGCGTGTGTTCCAAAGGGCCGATATTCAGGTGAATTTCCGGATCGCCGCCGTCCTCTTGCGTTTCGCGAGCGGGTAATCGGCCGAGAGCGCCACTTCTTCCAATAATGGGTATGGTCGAATGTAAAATCCATGACACTGTCATGCTTGCCGCAGCGCAGCAAAGCTGAAACGCTTCCGCACTGCGGAAAGTTGGGGGGCAATCCGGGGGCGCTGTAGATTAGTGTGCCAGGTTATCTAGTTGAAATAAAGTGATTTAAAAGCACTTTTCGGGGGAGATCATCGTGTCGACCGCCCTCACGGGCCGATCAAGGCTTTGTCATCGGCTGAATGCAAAAATAAATGCGCAAAACCCGCAACTTCGAAGATTGGGTATTCACATAGCCCGGAAATAAAGTAACACTTATCCGACCCGACGTGAGAGCGGGGCGATGGATAATTCAGGGAGGAATTAGAATATGCGGACTTTTCGTCTGAAACACACGGGCCGGCGTACCGGACTGATTGCAAGCGTCGCGATGGCGGCACTGGTGCTTGCGTCCCCGGCACTGCAAGCGCAGGAAGTCAAAAAAGGCGGCACGATCACGGTTGGCGCCGAAACAGATGCACGCGGATTTGACGCGGTCGAAGGCGGCGTTCTGGGCTCAGGCGGCGAAGGCATCATGCGCAATGTCGCAGAACCGCTTTTGGGCTGGAATCCTGAAACCAACACACCCGAGCCACTGTTGGCCACCGAATGGTCGTCGTCCGATGACCTGCTAGAGTGGACATTCAAGTTGCGCAAAGGCGTAAAATTCCACGACGGCAGCGATTTCACCGCAACTGACGTCGCGCATCACTACAACCGTATTCTTGATCCGGCCAACAAGTCGCGCTCGCGTACGTTCATCGCATCGATCGATCACGTCGAAGAAATTGACCCGCACACAGTCAAATTCGTGATGAAGCACCCATGGATGGCGCTGTTGCCCTATCTGGCCACGACATCGATGAGCGGCCCGATCCCAAGCCACAAGAACGTCGAAGCTGGCCTTCAGAACCGCAGCCCGATCGGCACCGGTCCTTTCAAGTTTGCCGACTGGCAATCCGGTGACCGTATCGTTTTCGAAAAATTCGATGATTACTGGGCCGCAGACGAAATCAACCTCGACAAGATCGTTTACCGCATTCTGCCAGACACACAGACACGCTATGCGTCTTTGCAGTCCGGCGAAGTTGATGTGATCTGGACCGACCGTGGCCCAACCATCGTTGACGCCGAAAAGAACCCCAAGATTGTCACGCTGAAATCCGAAGGTGCCGGTGCGTCGATCAACCTGTTGAACGGCAAGAAAGAACCGCTGAACAACCCATTGCTGCGCAAGGCTCTGACCCACGCCTGGAACCAGGACGCCCTGGTCAAGATTTCCTGGCAGAACACCAAGCCTTCTGTGACCCACCCACTGGGCGGCGCAAAGGATTGCGGCGAGGCGAACTATCGTCACTTTGATGTTGCAAAGGCAAAAGACTATGTCGCGCAATATCTGAAGGAGACAGGCAAAACCGAACTGCCACCGATCGTGATGATCCACACATCAACGCCGCGCGGTCGCGAATTGGGCGAGGTGTATCAACAGACGGCCAAGGCCGCTGGCATCAAGATCGAATTGCAGCCGGTTGACCAGTCCACATTGGTTAAGCGCGTCTTTACCAACGACTTTGACATTTCCGGCTGGCGGATCGCTGACGGCGCTGACATGGGTCCACAGCTTTACGCTTATGTCTCCGAAGGGTCGTCCTATAACCTGACTGGTTTCAAAGACCCTGAGCTGTATCAAATGGCCAAGGACATGCGCGTTGCCACCACGATGGAAAAGCGTCTTGATCTTCAGTGTCAGATCGTTGCCAAGATGAACGACGATGGTGCCATTCAGTACCGTGGCGGTGGACGTTACCACGCATTCACCACCCCAAGCATCAAAGGCGTTCCCGCGCCATACCGCGGCGTGATCAACGTCACCCGCGCCTGGATCGACGAGTGATCCTTTTGGGTTAATCCCCGGGCCCCGGCAGAGCGATCTGCCGGGGCCTGTTCATGGCGGATAGACTCTCAACCCAAATCAGGAACGGACCTGTTTGATCAGGTCCAAGCGGACGGGGATTTGCATGCATTACCTGATGCAACGATTACAGCGCCTTGTCATCGTGTTGGCCGCGGTGACTTTTGCGACTTTTCTACTGGTCAATGTTCTGCCGGGCGATGTCGCCTATGAAATGGCAGGCATGGACAGCTCAGAAGAAGAGGTACAGGAAATTCGGCGCGAACTCGGGCTGGATCGCCCGGTTTTGGTGCGTTACTTCGAATGGGTAGGGGGCATCTTTACCGGCGACTGGGGCACATCCTATATCAACAAGGAAGACGTCTGGGAGGCCATCACAGGCCGGTTCCCGGTTTCCTTCGAACTTATGATCCTTGCGCAGATCCTTGCCCTTTGTCTGGCGGTGCCCGCAGGTATGATTTCAGCGTTTCGGCCCAACGGGCGAGGCGACCGGATCATCGGCGCGGTGGCCTTTGCCAGTGTTTCGATGCCGGCATTCATGACGGCCGTGCTTTTGATCTATTTCTTTTCGCTCAACCTCGGCTGGTTGCCTGCGACAGGGTATGAACCGCTGTCCGCCGGGCTTTGGGAAAACCTAAGGCCGATGATCCTGCCTGCCGTCAGCCTTGCGCTGGTGGAATGGACCATCCTGATGCGCACGCTGCGGGTCGAAATGATTTCGGTCTTGCAGGAAAACTATATTGCCCTGGCCCGCGCCAAGGGGATGTCGAACCTTCGGATCCTTCTGGTTCATGCTTTGCGCCCGTCGTCGTTTTCCATGATCACGCTTCTGGGTCTTCAGGTTGCCAGATTGTTGGGCGGCACAATCATCATCGAACAAATCTTTGGGATTCCCGGCATCGGCCGGTTGCTGATCTTCTCGGTGTACACCCGTGACTTTGTGATGATTCAGGGCTGTGTGACCTTCTTTGCACTGGCCTTCGTGATCGCAAATTTCCTAGTGGATATCGCCTATGCTTGGCTGGATCCGCGCATAAGAACAGGGGGCTCTCATGGCTGAGGTATCGCAACCCACCGGAACCGGAGCAGGCAAATCCGACGCCGCAGCAGCGGTCGAAGACAAGCACACAAAGGCCATTGCGTCCTTTCAGAAACGCAACAAATTCGGTCTGTATTTCTGGATCCCGATGGTCTGGTTGATCATTGTTGTCATCGCAGCATTGGGGGCGCCGTTCTGGGGCCTGCCGCCTGCGGATGAAATCGACTGGGCCTATCTTCAGACCCCGCCGAACGAAGCGCATGTTCTGGGCACCGATGTGCTTGGCCGCGATATGCTAAGCCGGATCATCTGGGGCGCGCGCGTGTCGTTGACCGTTGGTTTCGCGGCACCCTTTATCGGGGTTGGGCTTGGCCTGATCCTTGGGATGATCGCCGGGTATTACCGGGGCTGGGCCGACGAAATCATCGGCATCGCCATCGACACGTGGCTGGCCATTCCGGGTCTGGTGATCCTTTTGCTGTTCTCGGTCATTTTTGGCGGATCGCTCTTTATGGTCTGTTTCTCGCTCGGGCTATTGTTCATCCCGACGGCGGCGCGGATCACGCGGGCCGCGACTCTGAACTATGCGGGGCGCGAATTCGTGCTGGCGGCAAAGGCGCTTGGCGCGTCCGATTTGCGGATTTTGACACGCGAGGTCTTTCCCAACATCATCTGGCCGTTGATCGCATTCGTGTTGATCGACATTCCGATTGCCATCGTGATCGAGGGCGCGTTGTCCTTCCTTGGCTTGTCGGTCAAGGCGCCGACACCGTCCTGGGGTGGCATCATTGCCGAAGGGCGCGAACACCTCAGTTCCAGCCCGCATATCTCGATGTATCCGACGCTGGTGATGTTCCTCACCGTGCTTAGTTTCAATCTTGTCGGTGACGCGATCCGACGCCGTCTTGCGGATTTCCGCGAAGGCGCGATCTAAGGGAGAGGGCGGATCATGGGAGAGATTATTCTAGACGTTCGCAATCAGCGGACAGCCTTTGCCACCGGTCGCGGATTGCTTCAGGCGGTGGATGGGGTCAGCTTTACGCTGGAACGCGGCAAGACGCTTGGCGTGGTGGGCGAAAGCGGGTCGGGTAAATCCGTCCTGTCGCGGTCGATCATGCGCTTGCTGCCGGGAACGGCGGTCACCGGGCCGGGCAGCAAGATTGTGCTGAATGGCAAGGACCTGACCGCGATGAACGAAAAGGACCTGCGCGCGCTGCGCGGGCCCGAGGTGGCCATTGTGTTTCAGGACCCGATGACGGCGCTGAACCCGACGCTCAGCATCGGCAAACAGATCATGGAAGTCCTGATCATCCATATGAACATGTCCAAGCGCGATGCACGCGCCAAGGCCGTTGATCTGCTTAAGGCTGTTGGCCTGCCGCAACCTGACATTCGGGTCGATCAATATCCGCACCAATTGTCAGGCGGTATGCGTCAGCGCGTGGCGATTGCCATTGCCATTGCCTGTGAACCGGATCTGTTGATTGCGGATGAACCGACAACGGCGCTGGATGTGACGGTTCAGGCGGAAATTCTGGACCTGCTGCAACGCATGGTGCGCGAACGTAACATGGCGATGATCCTGATCACCCATGACATGGGCGTGGTCGCCGGACGCTGTGACGATGTTGCGGTAATGTATGCGGGGCGGATTGTCGAAAAGGCCCCGGTGCAAGAGCTGTTTTCCGCAACGCGGATGCCCTATACGGCCGCGCTTTTGGCATCGATCCCGCGGGTGACTGACCCGCCCCACCGCAAACTGGACGCGATCGAAGGGCGTCCACCGGATTTGATCAACCCACCGCCGGGCTGCGCATTCGCGCCACGCTGCCGCTTTGCCGATGACGCCTGCAACCGCGCTGTCCCAACGCTAGAAGGCGAAGGCAATCATCAATGGGCCTGCATCAAACCGCTGAAGAACGAGGCCGCTGCATGAACGCGCATTCCGGTGAAATGGACACCTTTCTTGCCATTGACGATCTGACCGTTGAATACCCATTGGGGCGGGGCAGGGTTGTGCATGCGGTGTCGGGCCTGACGGCCCATGTCAAACGCGGTGAAACGCTGGGCCTTGTGGGCGAAAGCGGCTGCGGCAAATCCTCGGCGGCGCGGGCGGTCATGCAATTGCCGCGCCCGACCGGCGGCTCGGTGGTTTTGGACGGTGTTGACCTGACGGGCCTGCGCGGCAGTGCCCTGCAAGAGGCCCGGCGCAAGTTCCAGATGATCTTTCAGGATCCGATTGCCTCGCTTAACCCGCGCCAGCGGATCCGCGATATCGTGGCCGCCCCCTTGGAAATCGCCGGGATCGGCACCAAAGAGGAACAAACAGCGCGCGTCTGCGAAATGCTGGACCTGGTGGGCATCAACCCTGATCAGGCATTGGAACGGCGTCCGCATGAATTTTCCGGCGGGCAATGTCAGCGGATTTCAATCGCGCGGGCGCTGATCCTAAAGCCCGAATTGCTGGTCTGCGATGAGGCGGTTTCGGCACTGGACGTTTCTGTTCAGGCGCAGGTTCTGAACCTGCTGGAAGAGCTAAAGAGCGAACTGGGCCTGACAATGCTGTTCATCAGCCACGATCTGGCTGTGGTCAAACACGTGTCTGACCGGGTTGCGGTGATGTATCTGGGCAAATTGTGCGAATTGGCCGACGCTGAATCCATCTATCGCCAGCCTGTGCATCCCTATACCCGGACCCTGCTTGCCGCTGTCCCCGAACCGGATCCAGAGCTGGCACGGGATGTGGTCGAATTGATCCCCGGCGAATTGCCATCCCCGGTCAATCCGCCATCGGGGTGTCGGTTCCGCACACGCTGTCCATTTGCCACGGACCTTTGCGCCGCCGAGGAACCCCAAGCGCGCGAGGTTCACCCCGGACATGTTGTCGCCTGTCACCATCCGCAGTTGAATTGAGTGGATGAAAACAGCGTAAGGGCGGCGTCGTGTGAACGTGCCGCCACCGTCTTCTGATCGATTGCATCCCGGTCAGAGGGTGACGGCTGAAGGGGCTTATGCCCTTTCAGCCGTTTTCACTTTTGCGCGCCTTGGCGGCCTGTGCCAAATCGCGGCGCGTGGCGGCGGCAGGGCAGGGTTTCAGCGCCCCGCCGCCATTGCGTCATACGTTGGCCCATCAGCCCGCGTTGAATTCCGCGGCCATCTGATCGACGATGTCGGCAACGCTTAACTCTGCGGTGACGCCTGAAACCGAATGACCCGCGGCCCAGACATCTTTCCACCGTTTCGGACGTTCGGCCCCGCCAGCCCCATAGAGTTCGGACGCCCGTGCCTGCGTCATTGTTTCATCCAGATCATCCATCGTCAGACCTGTGGCCAGGATCGACGGGCGCAGGAAATTGGCGTCCAGCCCGGTGAATGTCTTGGTCGTGACCACATCATCCAGCGAACACTCTGCCAACATCTGTTTGTAACGCGGGTCTGCCATGCTTTCGCGCGCTGCGATGAACCGTGTTCCAAGATAGGCCAGATCGGCCCCCAGAACCCGCGCCGCCTTGATCGATGTGCCATCTGTCAGCCCGCCGGACAGGATGATCGGCCCATCGAAAAAGCCGCGCACCGCACGCACAAAGGAAAACGGATTGGCCCAGCCCGTCTGGCCACCGGCCCCGGCACTTAGCAGGACAAGGCCATCAACCCCCGCTTCGACCGCGCGTTTGGCGTGGTGCAACGTGGCGATATCGGCAAAAACCAACGCGCCCGCTTCGCGCAGTATGGGCATCACGGGGACCGGCGATCCGACCGCCGTGATCACGATTTCAACGCCTGCATCGGCAAGGATTTCAGCGTCTTCCATGACACGGGGATTGCGCATGATCAGGTTTGCCGCCCAAGGCGCGGCATCCGGGGCCAGCCCGTCGCGAATGCCACCGACCCATTCGCGCAACTGATCCGTCGTACGGGCATTCACGCTGGGAAACGACCCGATGATCCCCGCATTGCAGCAGGCGGTCACAAGGTCCACGCCCGAAATGCGCAACATCGGGGCGGCAACGACCGGCAGGCGCATCCGATCAGTCAGGGACGCTGGCAAACGCGACAAAGGCAGTGACAGATCAGATCCCAAGGTGAAATCCCCCGTTCACGGAATAGGTCTGGCCGGTGATCCATTCAGAAGCATCCGACGCCAGAAACAGGGCCATATTGGCAATATCTGTGGGTTCGCCGGGGCGGCGAATGATATATCGCGACATCATCTTCTTTAGCCTGGCAGGGTCGGCCTCGTATTTCTGTTTGACCTGCGGCGTGGCGGTAAAGGCGATGGCGATGCAATTCGCGGTGATTGCGTGGCGCCCAAGGGTACGTGCACATCCACGCATGAACCCGGCGGCGCCCGCCTTGGCGCCTGCGTAGATTTCCAGCCCGCTGTCACCGAAATGCGCGGCCTCGGATATGATGGTGATGATCCGTCCGGGGGCCTGGCGTTCGATCATGCCGGGTATCACGGCGGCGGTGCAATTCATCACGCCGTAATAATTCACCCCGATAAAGCTGTTCCAGTCTTCGGGGCCGGTGGTCCAGAACGGATCGCGCGCCTTTTCCGTGGGGGTTGCGCCGATGTTGCCTGCGTTGTTCACAAGCGTGCCGATAGCGCCAAAAGCTTCGGCGGCTTTGGCATTCATTTCCTGCACCGCGTCGTGATCGGTGACATCGCATTGATAAGGCAGGGCCGTGCCGCCCAACTGCCGTATCTCTTCGGCCACCGCTTCGGCGCGGTCGGCGTGAAAATCATTGACCACGATGCCGGGACATCCGTGATTGGCCAGATGCAGCGCGATTTGACGCCCGACGCCCTGTCCGGCACCGGTGATTAGGGCGGGGCGTCCGCCAAGGGCCAAGATGTTTTCGCTCATGTCCGATTCTCCCTAATGGTGCGGGCGAATGCGCCGCTAATCCGCTTAGGATCGCGATATTCTACTCTGGGGTCAACACATGTTCCGATCCGTATAGGGGCGGCGCTCGGCACCAGAATCCGCTTGCATTCAGCGCCCCCATGACAGACGAAACACCCGTCCCGAAAACACAGACCCAAGGATTGGAGACCCCGTTGAGCATTGCCAAGGATGAGCGCGCCCCAAAAGGCGATGACCAGATGACGCCGGTTCTTGACGTGGAGCGTGTCGAGGACAATTTCTTTCGCGGGATCGCCACCCCATCGGGGCACGGGCGCAGCTTTGGCGGGCAGGTGATCGGGCAGGCGTTGATGGCCGCGACCCGCACGGTGGAAACCGACCGGCCCGCGCATTCGCTTCATGCGTATTTCATGCGTCCCGGCAACGCCGCCGAACCCGTTCTGTATCAGATCGAGCGTGACCGCGATGGCGGCAGTTTCACCACCCGCCGGGTCGTTGCGGTTCAGGCCGGTCGTCCCATCCTGAACATGGCGTGTTCCTTTCAGATCGAAGAACCCGGCCTGTCACACCAGGATGACATGCCCGAGGTTCCCGGCCCCGACGGGTTGGAGAATGAACAAGAATTGGCCCAGCGTTACGGGGACGAGATCGACCCAGGTTTCCGGAAATTCCTGCTGAAACGTCGCCCCATCGAAGTGCGCCCATGTGAATTGCGCCCGCCCTTTGCACAAACCGGGCCGCTGAAACGTCAGGCCGCGTGGATGCGCGCGCGTGTTGAAATGCCCGACGATCGGTTGCTGCATCGGTCGGCCCTTGCCTATACATCAGACATGGGTCTGTTGGGGTCATCATTGACCCGCAGCGGCGTCGGCTTTGGGCGGCGCGATATGATGGTGGCCAGCCTTGATCATGCGCTGTGGATCCACGGTGATTTCCGCATGGACGAATGGCTTCTTTATGACATGGACAGCCCTTGGGCCGGGGGGGCGCGCGGGTTCACCCGCGGGCGGATTTTCACCCGTGACGGGCGTCTTGTTGCCAATGTCGCCCAAGAGGGGCTGATCCGTCAGATCACGCCAAAGGGCTGAACAGGTATGCGCGGGCCGGATCAACAGACCGGCCCGTAACGCGGCGGGTGATCATGTCGGGGCAGGTGGCCCCATCGTCTCACCGCGCCACGCAATCCAGATGCAAAACGGGCGCCAGATCTGACAGTCTGGCGCCCGTTTGCGTTGATGTTGATCGGGGTCAGGCGCGTAGCGTCGCCTTTTCCATCGCGTCGATGATCTGATCAAAAATTTCGGGCGGCATGTTGTGGCCCATCCCGTCGATTTCCACCAATTCCGATCCGGGGATGTTGGCGGCGGTGTCGCGCCCGCCGGCGACAGGCACCAACGGATCCTGAACGCCGTGAATGATCACCGTGGGCAATGTCAGCTTTTGCAATGCGGCGCGCCGGTCATAGGTGGCCAGGATCGCCGCATATTGCCGTGGGAAACCGGTCGGGTGATAGGACCGTTCCAGATCGCTTTCGATATGGGCGCGCAGGGCGTCCTTGGGTTGGGGCCACGCCGGGCTTCCGATGACTTCGGCGGTGTTCACGCCATGATCAAGGAACGCGTCACGATCCGTGGTCGGGTCCGGGCGCGGGGTGGTCAGGGCCGCCATCGCTTCGGGGGTGCCGGTGGGCAGGTCGGGATTGCCGGTGTTGGACATGATCGACGTCAGCGAAAGCGCCTTTTCAGGATGTTCGATCGCCACCAGCTGGGCGATCATGCCGCCCATGGAAAACCCGGCAATGTGTGCCGCAGGTACGTTCAGGTAATCCAGCAAGGCGGCGCAGTCGCCAGCCATGTCCGACAATTGATAGGCAAGGCCCGCATCGCTGCCGTCATGTTTGGCCATGGCGGCGGCTTTGAAATCCGGAAGGCCATGTTCCGTGAATTTTTGACTAAGCCCGATGTCGCGGTTGTCCATTCGGATCACATAATACCCACGGTCCACCATCATATCGACAAACGGTTTGGTAAACCGCGTCATCTGTGTGCCGACACCGGTGATCAGAAGAATCGGTTTGCCGTCCTTTGACCCTGCGGTTTCATAGTAAATCGTGATGCCATTGACCTTGGCTTCGGGCATGTTGTGTCCTCCTGATTTGCTTTCTTACAGACTATTGAGAGTTTTCCCGCGTGGGAAGCGCCCCGTGTCCCGCAAGGTAAGAATATTTCCCGGTTTCCTTTTCGGTTGAACGATTGTATGTCTGGCCCCCACAATTCGAATAATGGGTATGGTGACATGTCGCAGGTAGATTTTGATGTTCTGATTATCGGGGCAGGGCTGTCCGGGATCGGCGTGGCGCGGTATTTGGCTGTGAAATGCCCGGAAAAAAGCTTTGCCATTCTTGAGGGGCGCAAAGCCATCGGCGGGACGTGGGATCTTTTCCGGTATCCGGGAATCCGGTCGGACAGCGACATGCACACAATGGGCTATGCCTTTAAGACGTGGAAACACACCAAGGCGATTTCACCCGGCGATTTGATCCGCGATTACGTCGTTGAAACCGCCGATGAAAACCACCTGACGGAAAAAGTGCGGTTCGAACACAAGGTGCTGCGCACTGAATATGACAGCGCCACGGCAACCTGGACCGTGACCTGTTCAACCCCGGCTGGCAGCGTCACGATGACCTGCAACATGCTGTTCATGGCGGCGGGATATTACACCTACGACAAGGGGTATCTGCCGGAATTCGACGGATACGACGATTTCAAAGGCACGATGATCCACCCGCAATTCTGGCCACAGGATTACGATCACGCAGGCAAACGCATTGCCATCATCGGATCGGGGGCGACGGCGGTGACCTTGCTGCCGACGTTGGCGGAAACGGCGGCCAAGGTCATTCAGGTGCAACGGTCACCGACCTATGTGGTCAGCCGCCCGTCCGAAGACACGGTCGGCAATTGGTTGAAACGCATCCTTCCGGGGCGGATGGGCTATTCGCTCGCCCGGTGGCGGATCATTCTGCGTGGTCAGTTGATGCGCCGGAAATTCGCCAAGGACATCAAGGGCGCAACGCGCATGTTGATTGGATTGGTGGGCAAGCAACTGGGCGGCAAAGTGCCGGATTGGAAAACCCATTTCACCCCGCGTTACATGCCCTGGCAACAGCGGCTGTGCCTTGTGCCGGATGGCGACATGTTCAAATCCCTGCGCGACGGCAAGGCCGAAATCGTCACCGGCGAGATTGATCGTTTCACCGAAACCGGGATCCTGATGAAAGACGGTCAGCAGATCGACGTTGATACGATCGTCACCGCGACCGGTCTGATCCTGGATTATTTCGGCGGCATGGAAATGGTGGTTGACGGGCAGGCGGTTGAGCCCGGAAAGCAACTTATTTTCAAGGGGTTCATGTATTCAAACGTGCCCAATATGATTTACTTCCGTGGGTACACCAACGCGTCATGGACGCTTAAGGTCGATCTGGTCGCGGAATATGCCTGCCGGTTGCTGAAATACATGGATCGCAACGGGTATCGTCAGGTTCTTCCTGCGGCGACGTCACAGGATTTCGGGACCGTTTCGAATTCGATCAGTTTTACGTCCGGCTATTTCCTGCGCGCGGTGGACCGGCTGCCCAAACACGGCACGACCTTCCCGTGGGAACACAAGCAGGACTATCTGTGGGATCGCAAGGTTCTGCGCAAGGGCAAGGTCGATGACGGCACATTGACGTTTTCCAAGTCCGGCACACGGGTGGAATTTCCACCCGAACAGCAGGCGACCTCACCCGACGAAATCGCGGCGCAATAGGTGGCTTTAGATCGGGGCGAACAGGCCCTTGGCGATAGTATGAATGTAAAGGGCGGCGGTTTCGCTTCGGCCGTTATGATCGTCAGCCCAGGGGCGCAGATCGCAGGCCGAATTCATCAATCCGGTGACCCATTGGCTGGCAATCAGCGGGTCGCTTCGGCGGATCGACCCTTCGATGATGCCGTCCGAAATCATGCCGGCAAAGCGTGTTGCGGTTCTGTCGGACCGGTCCAGAACAATCCGGCGCAGATCGGTTGGAAGAGCCTGAAGTGCGGTGATGCGGACCATGGGGAATTCGGCGTCAAACTGAATATCCAGAAGGTCGCTCATGCAGGTGGCAAGGCGGTCGCGGTAGGTGCCGGGCAGGTTGATCGCCGCACGCTGGGCCTGACTGATGCGGCCATAGCTGCGGTGAAAGCATTCAAGGACAAGGTTATCCTTGCCTTCAAGGTGGTGATAAAAGCTGCCCTTAGAGACATTCAATTCACCGGCAATGCGTTCGACCGATGCGCCGCGATACCCGCGTTCATTGATCAGGCGCGTGGCGGCGCGCAGATAGGTTTCCGGCGTGATGTCGGGGTTGTCGGCCTGGGGCATGTGATCGTCAATCGGGCCGATATGCCAATCGGTCCCGTCCGGGAACAGGCCGTGGTTGAAAAGGTCCAGCACCCTTTCGCTGACCCGTTCGTAATCACCGACCGAATATTTGACCAACCAGGCGCGCGACCAGAACAAGGATTCCAACAAGATAAAGGCGCGCACGTGGTTCAACCCGGAATCCTGGGACGACCCGTCAGGATCAAAGAACCGCTTTGCCTTGTGCAGGACGCGTTTGACATAGGTTTCGCTCAGTCGTGTGCGTTCGGGTTCTTCAAGCGCGCGCAGGTCAGACAGCAGCGCGGTGGGGCGTTCACGGCCCAGCCGGGCCTTTCCGGCCTGTTCCAGGTAAAGGCGGGTGAAATTGCGGACCCTGATGTCGGCTGTCGCGCCATCAGCGGCGGCGTCCAGCAGGTTGGCGGTCAGGTCGATCGTGCGTTCGATCGCCGCTGCGGCCAGCATTTCCTTGCGTTTGAAGTAATAGGTGACCGAGGTGGTGTTCAATTCGACCGCTTCGGCGACGGCGACAAAGGTCAGCCCCTTGAGCCCGCGTTCGTTGATGATCTGCGCGGCTGCGTCAAGAATGCGGTCACGCTTGCGCTGAAACCGGTCAGACGGATCCGGGGGCTGGGCATGTTGCGCAGGGGCGGCGGTGGTATTCATCCAAAAGCCATATCAAGCCGCGCGACGGGTGTCATCAACGCCATTAACGGAATCTGTGGGTTTATCGAACCGGCAGGGCCAGACAAAATCATGCCATAAGGCGACAAAAGGGAGGACGAACATGACGGGAATTACGATTGATCTGACAGGGCAGGGCGCGATTGTTACGGGGGCCGCATCCGGTATCGGGCGCGCAACGGCCCGGTTGTTGGCGCAGGCCGGGGCACAGGTTCTGGCCTGTGATATGTCCGACGGGGTTGCGGAGGTTGTCGAAGACATCCGCGCCGCGGGTGGTGCCGCCGAGGCACGGATCATGGACGCCGGTGCCGAGGCGGATGTTGCCGATGCCGTCGCGCATGCGGAAACGACGTTTGGCGGGTTGGACATTTTCCACGCAAATGCCGGCATCACCGGGGGGCAGAGTGATCTTTTGACATCAACCCCCGAGGTATGGGCGGAAGTGCTGCGGGTGAACCTGATCGGCCCATACCTGGCGGTGAAACATGCGGCCCCGGCCATGCAAAGGCGCGGGGCGGGGTCCATTGTGTTGACGGCCTCTGTGGCGGGGATGCGGGCCAATGCGGGGCCACCATCCTATTCCGCGTCAAAGGCAGGGGTGATCAACCTGGCGCAGACATCGGCCTATCAACTGGCCGGGACCAATGTGCGTGTGAATGCCATTTGCCCCGGATTGATCGAAACCGAAATGACGCGCGTATATTACGATTACGTCAAGGCGACGGGGCGCGAAGGGGCGATCGTTCTGACCAATCCGTTGAAACGTGGCGGCGAACCTGAGGAGATTGCCAACACGGTTCTTTGGCTGTCCTCGCCCATGGCGTCGTTCGTGAATGGCCAGGCGGTGCCGGTTTGTGGCGGCTTGTCGGCGTCTCATCCATTTGGGCCGCGCCCTGATCCGGCAGAGGTTCAGGCGGCGATCGTCGCGATGAA
>JBOEGP010000012.1:0-39628 GCA_050633485.1 Pseudooceanicola sp. | reverse complement strand
AGATGTGTATAAGAGACAGGATCTGCGCTATGCGATTGATCCGGCCCATATCCGCAAGGAACTGGGCTGGCGGCCTTCGGTGACACTGGAACAGGGGCTTGAACGCACGGTGCAGTGGTATCTGGACAACGAAGATTGGTGGCGCGCCCTGCAATCACGCGCGGGCGTCGGCCAGCGTCTGGGCACAGGGTAGGGTGGCGATATGACATTCCTTGTCTTTGGGCGCACCGGGCAGGTGGCCGTTGAATTGCAGCGCCAGGGCGACGTGATCGCACTGGATCGCGCTGCGGCGGATCTAAGCGACCCGGCGGCCTGTGCCGCAGCGATCGAGACACATCGCCCCGATGTGGTGATCAATGCGGCCGCCTATACGGCGGTGGACCGCGCCGAGGAAGACGCGGCGCTTGCCCATGCGGTGAACGCCGCGGCCCCCGGCGCGATGGCGCGCAGTTGCGCGGCCTTGGGCATTCCATTCCTGCATGTGTCCACCGATTACGTCTTTGACGGATCCGGGTCACGGCCCTGGCGCCCGGATGATGCGACAGGCCCGCTTGGGGTTTACGGCGCCACCAAACTGGCGGGCGAAGACGCGGTGCGCGCGGCCGGTGGCTCCCACGCGATCTTGCGCACGTCCTGGGTGTTTTCCGCCCATGGGGCGAATTTCGTGAAAACCATGCTACGCCTTTCGGAAACCCACGACGCCTTGACGGTTGTCGCCGATCAGATCGGCGGGCCAACCCCGGCGGCGGCGATTGCTGCGGCATTGTTGAACATGGCGTCGGCCATGCGGGCGGGGCAGGGCGGGGGCACCTATCATTTCGGCGGCGCACCCGACACCAGCTGGGCGGGTTTCGCGCGCGAAATATTTGCCCAAGCGGGCCGTGACGTGGCTGTGACCGACATCCCCACCAGTGCCTATCCGACACCAGCGAGCCGCCCGCTGAATTCCCGGCTCGATTGCGCCACACTGACGGCGGATTTCGCCATTAGCCCACCAGACTGGAAGGCCGGATTGGCCGAGGTGTTAAAGGAGCTTGGGCATGGCTGAACGCAAGGGGATCATTCTGGCAGGCGGGTCGGGGACGCGGCTGTATCCAATCACCATCGGGGTCAGCAAACAATTGCTGCCGATCTATGACAAGCCGATGATCTATTATCCGATTTCGGTTCTGATGCTGGCCGGGGTGCGCGAAATCGCGGTGATCACCACGCCGCAGGATCAGGAACAGTTCCGCCGCACATTGGGCGACGGCAGCCAATGGGGCCTGTCGCTGACCTATATCGAACAACCCTCCCCGGACGGGCTGGCCCAGGCCTATATCCTGGCCGAGGATTTCCTGGCCGGCGCGCCGTCGGTCATGGTGCTGGGCGACAATATTTTCTTTGGCCATGGCCTTCCCAAGATCCTTGCGGCCGCTGCCGCTCAGCCCACGGGCGGGACGGTTTTTGGCTATCGTGTGGCCGATCCCGAACGCTATGGCGTGGTGGATTTCGACAGGGATGGCCGGGTGCGCGCCATCGTCGAAAAGCCGGCCAAACCGCCGTCGAATTACGCGGTTACCGGGCTTTATGTGTTGGACGGAACCGCGCCGGAACGGGCGCGTGCCGTCAAGCCATCAGAGCGTGGAGAGCTTGAGATCACCGATCTTTTGCAGATGTATCTGGATGAAGGCGCGTTGCAGGTTCAACAAATGGGCCGTGGCTATGCCTGGCTTGATACCGGGACGCATGCCAGCCTTCTGGATGCGGGCAATTTCGTGCGCACCCTGACCGAACGACAGGGCCAGCAGGTCGGATGTCTGGATGAAATTGCCTGGGAACAGGGATGGATTTCGTCGGATGACCTGCGCGCGCGCGCCGGAGAATTCCGCAAGAACGACTATGGCGCCTATCTGAAACGTCTGGCTGGCGAAGGCTGAACAGGCACTGATCCACGGGAATCGTGACCCGGCGGGCAACGCGCGCCGGAGTTACCGGGTCTTTACCACGCGATCCTAGCGTCCGCAGGGTTCCAATCCGGGGGATCCTGATGACCGACGTCTCGCCCATTCTGTCCTTGCCATTTCTGGCACCGTCCCAAGCCCAAAAACACGTCACCCACAACGAAGCGCTTCAGCGGCTTGATATGCTGGTGCAGTCGGTTGCGATTGCCCGCGACCAAACCACACCGCCCGCCGCGCCCCTGGCCGGGGACCAGTTCATCGTTCCGACCGGTGGCACCGGGGCCTGGGCCGGGCAGGATGGTGCGCTCGCGCTGTTTGATGGCACCGCCTGGCGGTTCGTGTCGCCCCAACCGGGCTGGCGGGTGCATGTTCTGGCGGAAAGCCGCGATGTCACATGGCATGATATTGGCGGCTGGCAGGATACGCTGACCGGCGCCCCGCTGGATGTGGCCCGCCTGGGCGTTTCGACCACGGCGGACACGACAAACCGGCTGGCCGTTGCATCTCCGGCGACATTGCTGACCCACGCGGGCGGCGGGCATCAGCTTAAGCTGAACAAGGCGACAGCGGGCGACACTGCCAGCCTGCTGTATCAGACCGGGTTTTCCGGGCGCGCCGAAATGGGGCTGGCAGGGTCCGATGCGTTTGCGATCAAGGTGTCCGCGGATGGATCGACATGGATCAGCGCGATGGAAGTGGCGCCGATCACCGGCGTTGTCGATTTCCCTGCGGGGCTGAGCGTGGCAGGTGACGCCGCCTATCACCGGGGCAATCTGGTCGGACCCGTGAGCCAATTCACAGGAGAGCCAACCGGCGCGGCAATGGAACAGGGCGCGGGGGCGAGCGGCAGCTATCTGCGGTTTGCCGATGGCACCCAGATATGCACCCACATGATCACGCTGGCCTATAATTCGGTGGCGCGGCTGACCGCGACCTGGACCTATGCCATGCCCTTTGTGACATCACCGGTGGTGCAGGCGATGGCCGACGCGGGTGATCTGGTGGCCAACACCGCCCCCGGCCCTGACGAGGTGGGCGCGGCGCAGATCGGCAATCCATCGGCCAGCGATGTTACCCTGTGGCTTTACCGGCTGGCGGGGATGACAGATTTCACATCCGCCAACACGGCCACATTGTCCGTGACCGCGATTGGCCGCTGGTTCTGATCATCGGCTGGTGCGCGGGGCGGGGGTGACCCACCGCCCCGGATCGCCCGCGCCTTAGCTGCGGGAATAGACGTCTTCGTAACGGATGATGTCATCTTCACCCAGATAGGTGCCGGTCTGAACTTCGATCAGCACCATGGGCACCTTGCCGGGGTTTTCCATCCGGTGAACGGCCCCCAGGGGAATATAGACCGACTGGTTCTCGCTCAGCAGTTTGACATCGTCATCAACGGTGACGCGGGCGGTGCCGGCCACAACGATCCAATGTTCGGACCGGTGCACGTGGCTTTGCAAGCTTAGCGCCGCGCCGGGATTGACATGGATGCGTTTCACCTGGAACCGATCCGCCAGGATCAGGGTCTCGTACCAACCCCAAGGGCGGTGATCGACGGGGAATTGCACCGCCTGTTTGGCCCCGCGCGATTTCAGCTCGGTCACCGCTTTCTTGACGTTCTGACTGTCTGAAATATCGGCGACCATCACGGCGTCGCGCATGGCCACGGCCACCACGTTTTTCAGCCCGATGCCGACCAGCTCGATCTCATCGCTTTCCGACCGCAGCAATGTGTGTTCGCAATCAAGCGCGGTTGCATTGTCGGACAGCGCGTTGCCCGCATCGTCCTTGTCGGTTTCCTGCCAGACGGCCTCCCAGCTTCCCAGGTCGGTCCAGTGGCCGTCAAAACGAACCACGCTGACATTGTCCGCCTTTTCCATCACCGCATAGTCGATCGAAATATCGGGCACCGCGGCCCAGGCGGCGGGGTCCACACGGGTAAAGCCAAGATCCTGTTCGGCTTCGGCAACGGCGGGTTCGACCGCTTCCAGCACCTCGGGGGCGTGGGCGCGGAACGCGGCCAGCAGGGTGCCCGCCGCGGCAAGGAACACGCCCGCGTTCCACAGGTTGGATTTGTTTGCGAACAATTCGGCCGCGCGCGCCGCTTCGGGCTTTTCGATGAACTGCGCCAGCTTGTGCACGCCGGGATGGGTTTCGGCCCCGGCCTCAAGCCAGCCGAACCCGGTTTCGGGCCGGGTGGGGGCGATGCCAAAGGTGACAATCTGACCGTCGCGGGCGGCGGGAACGGCCCGGATCACGGCATCGCGGAATTCTTCGGGATTGGACACAGCGTGATCGGATGGCACCAACAGCATCATCTGATCGGGATCCTGTTTGGCCAGGATAAGGGCCGCCGCGGCCGCCGCCGGTGCGGTGTTGCGCCCATCAGGTTCGATCATCACGCCCGCCGGGGTGATGTTGCAGGCCTCAAGCTGTTCTGTGACGATAAAGCGGAAATCATCGCCTGTGACGATCATCGGATTGGCGAAACCTTCGCCGGTGAACCGTTTGGCCGAGGCCTGAAACAGGCTGTCTTTGCCCAGAATGCCAGTGAACTGCTTGGGGAAACTTTTGCGGGACAGCGGCCAAAGGCGCGTGCCAGAGCCGCCGCAGAGAAGAACAGGTGTGATCATGAGCAGACCTCTTTTGTCGGAATTCTAGGAAACAAGGGTTTGTTCGAAAAGTCGGAAATCGTCAGCAAAATACGTGCGTATCATGGCATCAATCTCAGGGTCGAAGAAAGACTCTGCGTCCAGACGGGGCAGGTCGTCCAATGCGCCGGGCAACAGATCGGCGGCGCCGGGGTGCAATTTACCTTTGCCGCTGCCTGTCACGTTCTGGGGTTGGCGCGGCAGGGTCTTGCCCGATCGGGCCTCAAGGAGGTCCACCACCTCATCGATCTGGTGCAAGCCAAAAATGCGATCATAGCTGACACCCTCAAGATAAAGCGATTGTGGGCGCCAATGGGTGTCAAGAAGGGCGGGATCGGTCCCCACGATTTCGGTTACAAAGTCGCGAAAGGTGATTCCGCGTTCAAAATCGGGCCGGGTTAGTCCCTGTTTCGCCTGTACAGATGTGATCAAATCCCGCGCGTGGCTGATGTTGCCCGCGTTGGTGCGCCCCATGAACAGCTTTTCCACATAGGCGCTTAGCACCCTGTCGCGGGGGTCGCGCAACACCGCAAAGCGCACCATCTCGGGGTCGGCCAGAAACGCTTCGGCTTCGGCATGGCTGTAATCGCTCAGCTGCACACCGGTGACGACCCGGTCGGTCATAGCATGGATAGATGACAGGATCAGATCGCTGTGAGCGAGGTCCGAGATCCGCACCATCTGACTTTTCAGAAAAGAACAGGCAACCTTGCCGATCGGGCAATAGATCAGCTTTGCGTCGCGGCTGACGAACAGCTGTGACCGGGGCCACCCCAGCCGTGTCTTGCGCAGAATTTCATGGTCATGAAACTTTGCATGGGCGACCACCTCGGGGGGTTCCTGGTCATAGGTTTTGAAATCTGTCGCGGTCCCGTCGCGCAGGCGCTGCGCCCGCTGATATTCCTGCGTGGACATCAGGGTTTTGCGCAGGGCCGCCGGGCTTTCTTGTGTTTGAAACGGCAGGATGGCGGCCTCGGAAATATCGCGTTCCATCACCTTGCCAAAGATTGTCTGGACCTGCGCCCGTTTCAGGTTGAGACGGCCCAACAGGTCAAATAATCCGGCGTCGTAATGGGCGAAACTGTCCAGGGCAGGGGCAGGGTGGCGGTCCAGCCATGCGGTGGCGCGGGCCAGCGCCTTGCGCGTGGCCGCCTTGTCCGCGATCAGATCGGGCGCCAAAAGCGCCAGGGCACGCGTCAGCCATGCCTCGGGGTCTGCGCGCAGCGCGGCACGCGACACCACCAGGCACCCGTCTTCGGCTTTCCCGGACCACAGGGCCTGAAATGCCAGAAAGCGGCTGAAATCCTCGCTCGCGAAACGGCGGAACGCGGCCATGCTGTCCTCGCCTCCGCGTGACACGGTGCCGCCGAAACGGCGGATCACGGCGATGGGGAAATCTTCGTATTCAACGATTTTGGCGGCGTCGGGCGCAAAGTCTTTCCCGGTGGCGTGGGACAGGGCGCGCAGGACCAGACTGCGATCACCGGCGGGCCACACGGTCGCCTTTGCCGGTTGCGTGACTTGGTCCATTCTCCTGTGTCCTTTCTCTTTTCGGGTCAAACCAGGGCCGGATTGGCCCAAAGCTGTACGCCGTCAATGCGAATATCGGGGCGCCCGTCAACGATTTCATTCAGGGCGGGACGCTCTATTTCCATTTGCCAGCCGAGGTCAAGGAAGTGGCGGCACAGATCACCTTCGATTGCACGGCTATGGGTGCCGATCAACACCCGCGCCACATGGGCATTCATCTGATCCTGATTGCCGCGCACGAAATCGGTCTCTGCGCCTTGAATATCAATGTGCAAAAGATCAATCCGTTGCCCCTGTGACAATTGCCCAAGGGGCATACATTCCAGAACCTGCGCACCGGGATCGTTTTCGGCCTTGGCCAGGGCCTCGGGGCTGGGATCAAAGACAGGTTCGGCGCCCCAGTTTTCGCCTTCGGTCGCGTGGACCGGAAAGATCGCCTTGCCCGGTCGTGGCCCAGCCACCCCGTGAAACACCCGCGCCTGGGTGTCCGAGAAACCGTTCATCTCAAGAACCTGGCGCGCGCTGGCCAGGTGATAGGAATCGCCTTCGATCCCGATCAGATCGACCTTTAGGCCACGGGCCCGCGCCGCGTTGCCCATATTGGTGATCCAACAGCCCCAGCCGCAGCCCAGTTCGACAATCCGATAAAGGTCTTTTGCCTGTTGCACACTGAACAGCGCCGCCCCCCATTCCGCGATATCGGCGTGCCAGTTGCCAGGGGCGGGCAGGGGTTCCACATGGCCGGCCATATCCGTCAGGATCGACGGAAACACCGATGGCGGAATACGGGTGCCCAGAAAATTGCGGATCACACCGTCTTCGGGGGTTTGCCCATGCACCTGGAACGACGCCATCACCGCCTCGGGATCAAAGCTGCCCGAGTAGCCAAAAAGCACGCCGTGGATTTGTTTTTCGTTCAGCATAGGGTCTGCGTTCCTGTCTCGCCCCAAAGTCAGAGCGTTGCAAGGATCTCCTCGATCCGGGCCTGATACCGGCGTGCAATGGCCGTGTCCGAAAAGTTTTCGCGCGCATTGCGCAGGGCCGCTTCGGCGCGGGTGGCGCGTGCGTCAGGGTCCGCGTGAACCGCCCGCAGCTTGGCCACCGTATCATCATGGTCCGGCTCGGCCCATTTCTGGCCCGGAACGACAAAGATGTAATCGTCTGGCTTCAGCTCGACTTCTTTATAATCGACCAGCCACGCGGTGTCTTCGGCGCAGAAATCCATATTCCCGGAATAGCCGGTGCAGATCACCGGCACCCCAAGGCTCATCGCTTCGATCATGCCGAACCCCCAGCCCTCAGAGCGGTGCAGAGAGATATAACAATCGCACCCTTTCTTGAGGCGCAAAAGATCATCATAGGTCAGCGTTTCATCCAGGATCACGATACGGGGATCCCCCTTGATCAGGCGGTCCACCTCTTCCCAGATCTTGATCTGGACGGGGTCGGACACTTTGCGCCGGTTCTGGGTCTTGATCACCAGCCGCACGTCATCGGTGTCGTCAAACGCTTCGGCAAAGGCCTTGAGGACCCCGATCGGGTTCTTGCGCTGAATGAATGAAAAGCTGTCAAAGGCGACAAGAAAGACAAAATCAGTCTCTGATACGCCGCATTTCCTGGTCACCAGCGCACGGCCTTCTTCGCGCGGAATCTCGGGCAGTTCTTCGAAACACATGCCGACATTATTTACCGGCTTGTCACGGCCCGTCTGGAATATCTGCACCCCGTATTCCGTCGAAACCCAGATTTCGTCCAGCATTTCCATGCCCAGGTGGTGGCAGGCCGCGGGACTGTCGAGTTCCCAAAAGAAATAGCCGATGTTGTAAGACCCCGAAAACACATCGGGCTGATAGGCATAGGCCAGCGGAATGGATTCCGCGTTCAGGTGGATCAGGTTGATCCGGGCGCGTTTGTATTCCGACAGGGCCCCGACACGGGAAAACCCTTCGGGCGCGGGGTTGTCCAGACCGAAATCCACCGCATTCACCGAATAGGGCGTGTGTGACAGGGCCTGTGCGGACAGGCGTGTGGCCTGGCCCAGCCCCGATGCCTTTTGAAACGGGCCGATCATCTGGATATCGACCAGATCGCCACCGGTCACGGCGGGCAGCATGGCTGCTTCCATGCGGTGGCCATCATCGGTGAACGTCAGGAAACGCCCGGTGGTCAGATCAAACCCCTGCAGGCGCATCAGCGCGGCATAGCCGGCAAGATCAATATCGGGCACATCGAAATCACATTGCCCATCGGCGAAATCGGCAAAGCGCGACCGCGTCTTGCCGGCGGGTGTTTCGAATACGGCTTTCAGTGTCTCGACCGGGATAAACCGCAGGAAATCGGGCCGGCGCGCTGTCATTGTCACCATCGCCAGCGCCAGTTTTTCGCGGGCGTCGGGGCGGGACAAATCCAGCGCGGCCAGCGCCGGGGTTTCCTGGGCCATTCGGACCATGAATTCGGATGGCGCAAAGCTGTCGGTATCGTGCCCGTCAGGAATTTGACGCAGCCTTTCGGCATAGACTTCGGGGACAAGGCAATCTTCGGAATGGATCGCTTTGGCCTGATTGACGGCCCACCAATAGACCACCCAATTGACCCAGGCCGGATTGTCGAAATTCATCGACTGCACCAATGGCGGCACGTCCAACAGGAACATCCATGTGGCCCGTGTCAGGGTGGCGCGTTTGCCGCCAATCACCATCGGCGCATTCAGCCATGCGATCTGATCGCGGGACAAAGGCACCCGCAATCCGCTGCGCAGGGGGGCGTATCCGGCCAGATACCACCCCATGAAATGCTCTGCCTCAACCGGGTCCGTGGCAAGATCAAAGCCTTCGTCGAGCTTGTAGCGATAGCGCACATATTCGCCATAGGCGGTCATCGGGGCGGGCAAGTGCCCGCCATTCATGATGTCGCTGTCCGAAAACATCAGCGCATGGGGCGCAAAGGCAGGGGGGGCTTGTGTGTCCGGGGCAGGGGGGGCGGCTTCCAACAGGCGTTCCAGCATGTCCAGATCGCCAAACAGGGCCTCGCGCAGCTTGGAGCCGCGTCCGTTTGATGACCCGTTCGCTGTGCCCGCAGGGGCCGGTTCCGGATCCGCCGCATCGCCGGTTTGGGCAGGGGCGGAAAAATGATGGCGCCCGACGCGAAAGTCGGACTCACCCAGCAGCCGCACCTCAACCGTGCCGCCACCCTTGCGGATGGTTTTCAACATGCCGGGGTCAAGCGGCAGGGCAAAGCCGTGATGGCCATTGCCCACCCCGGCTGTTTTCAGATCGCCCCGCAGGATATTGGCGGTGCCCTGTGTCAGCAACCCGCCGCTGGTGTACACACCAACGCGCAGCGGCATCGACGACCCATCGGTCGCCGCCACCCAGCCCTGCAATGACCCGCCGTCGAAACCATCAACGTTTCCCCGGAACCCACGCAGCCGATGAACGATCCCGCTCAGACGCTGTCGCAGGACCTTAGGCGAGATCGTCATAATCCGATTTGGCCATCATTTGAGCGAGTTCACGGACCGAGACTTTGGGTTCCCAGCCCAGTGTGTCTTTCGCCTTGGAGGGGTCACCGATCAACAGATCGACTTCTGCCGGGCGGAAGAACTCTTCGCTGATCTCGACAACCTTGTTGCCCGTCTTGCGATCAGTTGCGGATTCATTCACGCCTTCGCCCTGCCAGTCGAGGTCAAGCCCAAGGGCTTCGGCGGCGAAAATCACAAAGTCACGGATCGGCGTGGTGACGCCGGTTGCCAGGACATAATCGTCGGCCGTGTCCTGTTGCAGCATCCGCCACATGCCTTCGACGTAATCCCCGGCAAATCCCCAGTCGCGCTTGGCTTCAAGGTTGCCAAGCACCAGCGGATCAGTGCTGCCGCGGGCGATCTTGGCCAGGGCCATGGTGATCTTGCGGGTCACGAATTCCTTCCCGCGCAGCGGGCTTTCGTGGTTGAACAGGATCCCGCAGGACGCATGCATGTCAAAGCTTTCGCGGTAGTTCATGGTGATGTAGTGGCCATAAACCTTGGCAACGCCATAGGGTGAACGCGGATAAAACCGTGTGGTTTCGCGCTGTGGCACTTCTTGCACCAGGCCATACATTTCCGATGTCGACGCCTGATAAAAGCGTGTTTCAGGATGGAAGGTGCGCAGCGTGTCCAGAACCCGCGTCACGCCCAGCCCGTTCACATCTGCAGCATAAATAGGCAGTTCCCAGGAAGACCCGACAAAGCTTTGCGCCCCGAGGTTATAAAATTCATCAACGGGATTGTCGCGCAGGGTGCGCAGCACGTTATAGGCCTCGGCCAGGTCGAATTCATGCAGATGCACGTCCTTGTCGACACCAAGCCGTTCCAGGCGAACTGTTTCCGGCTGGGAAATGCGTCGAACGCCACCGTGAACCTCGTACCCTTTTTCAAGGAGAAGCTTGGACAGATAGGCCCCGTCCTGCCCTGTAATCCCGGTGATAAAAGCCTTTTTCATATGCGATGCCCTCGAATCCGTCGCCATGCGCCTGTGGCGCCCAATATGTCCAGCGGGGTATTCCCGCACTCAACGCTTGATAGCCGCGACATGCCCCTACCTCAATCCCTCAATGGTCGGTTAGGGCAGGCCGGGCGCCTTCGCCTGTCTGGTTCTTTGCCCTTCGCTTGTCTTGTGCGCATTTCCGCACCCCCAAAGCCAGAGGCGGAGGGTTGACAGCGCGGACGGTTTTGGGAAGTAAGGTTGCGAGTTCTCGGGGGCGTGATGACCTTTGTCGCCCCTGAAAAATGCCTATTCTCCCGTGCCATATCCGGCGCGGCGGGCCAGAAATTCAAAGCGGTGGTTTTCACATGACCGGGATTTGGCCTCATAAATCTTTTCACCAAACATCGGGCCTTTGGCCTGAAATCCATTTTGCGGAGTAATTCATGATCCTTGTTACCGGCACCTCGGGTCTTCTGGGCGCGGCACTTCAAAAGGAACTTGGCGCGCGCGGTGAGCCTTGTCTTTGTCCGACCCGACAGGATGTGGACCTGATGGATACCGATGCGGTTCTGGCCTATTTCGACCAGCACCGCCCCAGACTGGTTTATCACGCCGCCGCCCGGGTTCACGGGCTGATGGGCAACCGCCGGTTTCCCGCCGAAATCTTTGACGAAAACGTGCGGATAAATTTCAACGTGATTTCCGCCGGGCATCGCACCGGGGTCGAAAAATTCATCGTGGCCAGCACCGTTGCCGCCTATCCCGGCCACCTGAATGCCAACATCAACGAAGATCAGTATCTTGATGGCCCCCCCCATGACGGCGAAAGCTCTTATGCGCATTCCAAACGGGCCATGCTGGCCCAGCTGGACGCCTATCGCCGGCAATACGACACCAGCTATGCCTATGCGATTTTCACCAACCTCTATGGGCCGGGTGACCGGTTCGACACTGAAAACGGCCATGTCGTGCCATCGCTTGTGGCCAAGTTTCACGCCGCCAAACGGGACGGCACCCCGGTCCATGTCTGGGGCAAGGGGCGCGCACGGCGCGATTTCCTTTATGCCGGGGACGGCGCCGCGGCGATGCTGCACCTGACGGATGAGGCCCAAGGCCCGGTGAACATCGCGTCGGGCACCACGGTGCCAATCGCGCGCGTGGTCGAAATCCTGTCCGAGATCAGCGGCGTCACCGATATCATCTGGCAAGAGGACAAACCCGAAGGCCAGCTGGATCGCAGTTATGATGTCACCCGATTGCGCGATTTGGGCTTTACCCACCGGCATTCCCTGGAAGACGGGCTAAAGCTGACCTTTGATTGGTACAGCGCGCATTATCCCAATCTGCGGGTGTGATGGCAAAATGTCCCACCCCGATTGACCCCGATTGACCCTGGGGGAAATGCAAAAGTTTTGCATTCATAAATAAATGGCCTTATCGATCTGGGATGGGCAAGACTATCTATCTGCATATCGGGCTTCCGAAAACGGCATCTTCTCTGATTCAGGCTGTTTTCCATCGCTCTCCTGAGGTTCTGCGACAATTCAGCGTACGGTATCTTTCGGCCGGAACAGATGTCTTTGACGATTTTGGTCACCATGCCCTGGTTATGGCCGCCCTGGGCGAGGCCGGTGCCAGAATTGACCCCGGAAAATCCCCCGAATTGATCGCGGCGACATGGGCCAAGGCACTGGATGAAATCGCCCAGTGCACCGAAGACAAGATCTTCATCTCAAGCGAATTGTTCTCTCTCGACATGGCCAACCCCGCCGATATCACGCGATTGCGCGACAGTCTGGCAGGCTACGAAGTGCGTATTGTCCTGGTGCTGCGCGACGTGGTCGATTTCGTCAATTCCGTCTATGCACAGCGGATCCGCGATGGCTATGACGGCGAAATAGAGACGTTTGTCGGCCATATCTGGCCCTCGCTCAACTGGGCGAACCTGGCCGGGCGCTGGTCATCCGTCTTTGGGGCGGCCAACATGATCACGCTAAGCTTCAAAGACCTTGATCGCAGCGCATTGGTCGATGATTTCTTTCGCAAGGTTTTTGATGTTTCCTACCAGGCGCCCTTGTTTGAAACACCCCATACCAATGCGTCACTGCCCCACAATGCCATCGCCCTTCTCAAGGAATTGAACGGTGCCGGGATCCCGCAGGATGACATGAACCGTTTCCGCCACGAGCTGCATCAGTTCATCGGCCGCCACCGCCCCGACCTGAAACGCGCCGACTTTCTGAACACGGACGCGAAAGCCATGCTGCGGCTGCATTGCACATGGCCGCAAACCCTTGGATAAAGACCCCAGGTAAACCCCCTGCCGGACCTGTCAGGGGTGCATTGAAACGGAACCCAATATGACCAAGACGCCCCCGGCTTTGCCCGCTCTCGGGAAACTGCACGATTATTTTCAAACGCATAAATCGACCACCCCCAAGCACGTGACCATTGCCGTGCCCCTGACCTGGCCGGATATCAAGAACGCCGAATACGAGGTCATCAAACGGTTCTGCACTGCGGCCGAAAATATCGGATCGCGGATCATCGTCACCGACAACAACGGCTATCCCGTCTGGAGCAGTGACGACGCGCCCATCGACACGTCGCGCCCGATCGGGCCGGGGGATGCCGATTTCATGATCTCGCTGCATTTTGAAACGCCGCGCCTGATCGATCTTTATTCCTATTACGCGATCTGGCAGCCGGTCGATTTCTATTTCGAATTCGGCTACGAGGGCGCGATCGAAAAACTGCTGACCCATCACGACGCCCTGTCCTGCGATTCCGAGGCTGGCGATGCGCATGTGCGCGCGCTGATGGCCGCGACGCACCGCGCGCCGGACGCACCGTTTCCGCATCTGTTCCACAGCCCGTCCGAACCCTATCACGCCCCGGTCATCACCAAGGATTCGCGGCTGTTTTACATCGGCATCAACTGGGAACGCCTGGGCAGTTCCAAGGGCCGGCACCACGAATTGCTGGAACGGCTGAACGAAGAAGACCTGATCGACATCTATGGTCCCCGCGTGTTCCTGGGCAAACGCCCCTGGGAAGGTTTTGCCAATTACCGGGGCGAAATCCCCTTTGACGGCAGCAGTGTCGTCAAGGCGCTGAACAAATCCGGGATTTGTCTGGCGATCTCGTCGCGGCCACACCAGAACAGCGGTGTGATGTCGAACCGGTTGTTCGAAGGTCTGGCCGCAGGGACAGCCATCATTTCCAACCCGCACCCGATCGTGGACAAGTATTTTTCGGACGTGGTGTATGAGATTGACGACACCGTGTCGGACGAGGAAATCTTCTTTCAGGTGTCGGGCATCATCGAAGAAATCCGCGCCAACCCCGAAGAGGCCAATGAACGTGCCCGGATCGGTCAGGAGCGGCTGCGCGAGCTGTTTTCCCTTGAAAAGTGTCTACAGGCGCTGATTGATCAGCATGATGACCGCGCCGCCGCCCATGCCCAAAAGGCCCTGAGCAGTGACGAACCGGTGACGGTTGTGTTCGCCTATCCCGACATGCGCGCCGATCGCGCACAAGAGGCCCTGGCCGATCTGGAAACCCAGGCGGGGGTCAAGGTGCGCCTTGTTCTGGTGTGTGATCCTGCCTTTGCCACCGGGCCGGGACGGGCCCTGATCGAAAGGCTTGAAACCAGCCTTGATCGGGTCACGGTTGTTGACAGCGTCTTTGGCAAGAACGCCTTGCAGCCCACGCGCGGGCACGCGCTCAAGGCTGCGCTTGACCTGATCGACACCGACAGTTTTGCCGTGATGGGGCCGGGGGCACAGCTGTTTTCGGAACATCTGGGCAGCCTTGCGCGCTGTCTGCACGACGCGCCCGATGCGCTGGCCGCCGCGGCCGGAATGCTGGAAGAAGATTACGAAGGGCCGGGCCGGAACCAGAAAATCCGGCGCGCGGTTGCCGGGCTTAAGGCCCCGTCGGAACCACGGGTGATGCTGTCGGACAACGGAATGACCGATCCGGGGCGCTACCTGTTTCGCACCGCATTGACCAAGGGGCTGAACACCGAGGTTCTGCCGCTGCTGGACGGTCAGGAGATCACCTATCTTCTGGTCAATGCGCTGGCGGACCAGGCGCTGGAACAGACCGGGATGGCCACCTATGTGCGCATCAAACCCGACGCCCACACCAACATGCCGACACAGGCAAGCCTGCTGCGGCAGCGCCAGTTCATCCGCGACGCGCTAAAGTTCGACACAAAACTGGCGGCGCTGGCCCAGACCATTACGCCCCTGCCGCCAACCGAAACCCAAAAGGCCGCCGGCGATACGCTTTTCTATCCGCGCCTGTTCCTGGGGCGGATCGTGGATGTGCGCACCGGGTCAGACGGGCTCAGGTTCCTTGGCGCGGGGTTCTCAACCCCCGAGGAACGCGCCGTCTGGATCGACGGGCTGACAGGCAACATGCATTTCCGCTTGGCCGATGCCCAACCCGAAGACCACGAAGACCTGGAACTGGTCTGTGTGCTGGCCGGGCGTCAATCCGATGCCACCGGGCGCGCGCAACACTGCACCATCTCGGTCAATGGGATCACGCTGGGGTATTTCCAGCTGACTGACAGGGAAACTCCGATTGTCGTCAAACTGCCCCACAACATCGCCGAAGGCGGTGTGTTACGGGTGCAGATCGCCGCCGATCACGCCGAACGCGTCGCCAACCCCGATGGCAGCCCTGCCGCTGACCCCCGCCGCCTTGGCATCTATATCACCGGGGTCGGTGTGATGCGCCGGGACGTGACCGCAGACCTGCCAAGCGTTCTGACCGACACCACCTATGAACTGACCCGCCGTGGCACCGGGCGCGCCCTGTTGCTGGATGGCGCATACCCCGAAGACGATGCCATCTGGATGAATGACGGCCCCGCCCGGTTGCAATTCCGCCTGGACGAACCCAGCCCACGGATGCGCGTGACACTTGAGATGGCCAGCGTCCAAAGCGACACCGAAGGCGATCCCATCGAAATGGCCGTTGCCCTGAACGATCTGCCCGCCACCCATTTCGAGCTGAGCGAAACCGCACGGAAATTCAGTTTGATGATCGAACCTCATTCGGTCGGAACTGACGGGGTTTGCACCCTGATCCTGACCCCAAGCGACGCCCGGCGTCGGCGGGGCAGCAACCGCATCCTGTCTGCCGCACTCAGCGCATTGAAGGTGACGGATCTGACCGCGATCGAAATCGGGCACACCTATACCACCGCGCATCGCCACGAAGGCGCGGCATTCCTCAAGACCGGGTTTTCAACCCCTGAGGACGATTTCACCTGGATCGATGGGCAGCACGCCAACCTGTCCGGCGCTGTCGATATCGACGAAGACGCATCATCCTACCCCGATCTGACCCTGGTCCTGAACCTGGGCGGCCTGGCCCCCAAGGACAGCGCGGCGCATGTCTGCACCATCACCGTGAACGGCGAAAAACTGACCGACGCCGAGATCACGCCCGGAGAAGACACCACCACATTGTCACTGGACCTGCCCGACAAGCTGATCGGCCCGCATGCGGCGACCCTGTCCATCGACTTTGATCTTGAGGAAAATCCCGAACAGATCACGGATTCCGAAAGCGGGGATGTCCTTGATCCACGGCGTCTTGGCATCCACCTGAAAAGCTTTGCCCTGCTGGCACGCTGATCCAGAACAGGCAGGGCCGGGGCGCCCGGTCCTGCCAATGTCTGTGCCGCTTCAGTGGTCCACCTTGGGCCACTGGCAATAGCGGTGCAGGATTTTGCGGCTGTCATCGCTCAGGAACTTGGCCTTGCGAAAGGTCCCCTTGGCACCGTGTTCATCGAAAAAGTCGCGCAGGTGAATGCGGAACTTGGTCTTGGCTTCGATGGACATGTCGCTGCCGTTCACTTCGTGAATGATCTTGGCCGCATAATAGGGCAGGGCGACGTTGGCCGTGTCGGCCTCAATCACTGATGCGTCGATGTCAGCGCCAAACACCGTTTGAATAAAGTTGCTGACAAGGTTGCCGTCCCGCAGCTTGCCAAAATCCAGCACCTTGATATTGGCGCGCCCGAAAACCTGTGCCCAACGTTGAGTCATGTCGCGCCAATGCAGGTTGTCCCAATTGCGCCCAACAAATTCCCCGATGGTTCCCTCAAAGCCGCCCTTCAGCCGCTGTGCATAGACGGAATCGACAAAATCGCCCACGTCCCGCAGCACCAGAACCACCTGAACGTCATACTCCTTAAGCTGCTCTTTCACCGCCTGAATGTCTTCGGGTTCGATCACAGCAAAAGAAAACAGCTCGCTCGAAATGAAGATGTCGGTTTCCGGCGCGGCATCGATTTCCTTGCGGGCGGCGGGCCATGCGGCGGCAAGGTCTTCGTCTGTCAGCCGCCGCAGGATACGGCGCCCACGGCTGCCCAATGTGCCTGACACCAACAGGTGATGCCCCCGGTCGCCAAACACATCCGTGCCGGTCTGAAGATACCGGATACCGTGTTTGGACATCAGGTCAGGCGCGGCAAAAAGCGTGTTCTGGATCAGGGTCGTGGCCGTCTTGGGCAGGCCGATATGCAGGTGGATCTTCTTCTTGGTCATGACGTCTTTCCGGGCGACACACCCACCTTTCGCACAGGCGCCGCAGCGGCCCGTCGAAACCTTGCGCCGGACCGGCGCGACACTCCGTTACTTGCCGGCGGGGAGAGACAGCTCAAGCCCCTGGTTGCCCATGGTGCGCAACAATACGCGGGCCTTCTTGCGGTATTCGGCGCGCGCGCCTTCCCAATCTTCCTTAGAGAATTTTCCCGGGGTCTGGCTGCTGTAAAGAGCACGCGCCAGTTTTCCAAGAAGTTGATTTTCAATGCTTTGGCCAGTTGCATCCTGCATGGGAAAACGTCCTGTTTTATCTGAAATAAGCGATCAAGCTATACGATTGCCATTTTTTCAAGTCCAGAGAATTCCCCCGGAACCGGGCCGCGCATTCCGCAAGCGACGCGCTTTTGCGCATCAAAAAACGGGCCCCCGAAGGGGCCCGTTGGAATTGTCTGCGCCCGGGGCTGATTGCCCCGCGCCGGATCCGGCAATCTTAGAAAATCGTCAGATCGAGATGCAGGTTGGCAAGGCTGGCCACACCGGCCAGATCGAACACATTGCCACCGCCAAAGTCGAAGCGGATGGTTGCGCCAAGGTCGGTCGCATAGGTGTTGACCACCTGCAGTTCGGTCAGACCGCCACCCCAGAGAGCGTCGTTCAACGCGATCTCGTCGGTGCCTTTCTGATAGCCAATGATGACATCGTTGTCGAAACCGGTGTTGAACACAAAGGTGTCCGATCCGGCGCCGCCAAACAGCGTGTCATTGCCATCACCGCCATTCAGC
The DNA here is from genome assembly GCA_050633485.1 of Pseudooceanicola sp. Lineage (GTDB taxonomy): Bacteria > Pseudomonadota > Alphaproteobacteria > Rhodobacterales > Rhodobacteraceae > Pseudooceanicola. Next base: position 21,693 of record JBOEGP010000012.1, on the reverse strand, counting down.
GTGTCGTTGCCGCCCTGACCGACCAGGCTGTCATCGCCAAGCGCACCCAACAGGCTGTCATTGCCAAGACCACCGATCAGCGTGTCATCCCCGGCCAGACCGTTGATTGTGTTGTCGCCCCCGTTACCGCGGATCAGGTTTGCGGTTCCGTTACCGGTGCCGTCAGTGTTGCCACCGCCGGTCAGGAACAGACGTTCGATGTTGTTGCCGATGTTAAAGCTCACCGACGAGAAGACACGGTCATTGGTGCCTTCGCCTGCCAGTTCGACCACGGTATCGCCAAGATCTTCGACGATATAAACGTCGCTGGCCGCGCCGCCCATCATCGAGTCATCGCCAGAGTTGCCGACAAGCCGGTCAGCACCGCCGCCACCCATCATCGTGTCGTTGCCAGTGCCACCAAGCATCGTGTCGTTGCCAAGATCACCGGCCAGCATATCCGCGCCGGTACCACCGACAACGGTGTCGTTGCCGCCACCGCCATGAATGGTGTCGTCGCCAGCACCGCCGTTCAGGTTGTTGACCGCCGCGCTGCCCACGATGCTGTCGTTCCCGGCGCCCGAGACGACATTCTCAACCGACACCAGGTCATAGTTCATGGACGAGATCGACCCATAGGTCCCGGCAATCAGGTCAAAGCCCATGCTCGAGGCCCAGGTTGACCCGACCCGGACACTGTCTGTGCCGGTGCCGCCGTTGAAGTCGTCATAGCCTTCGCCAGCGCCATAGATCATCAGGTCGTTGCCTGCGCCGCCGAATACCACATCGTTGCTGGTGCCGGCATCCAACGTGTCGTTGCCCGCGGCCCCGACAATCGTATCGATACCACCGCCGCCATAAATCCGGTCGGACCCAAGGCTGCCGTTGATCGAGTTGGCGCCGCTGGTGCCAGTGATCGTGTCATTGCCGTTCGACCCGATGAAGTTTTCAAAGTTAAAGGCCGAATGGGTGGAATTGCCCGCATAGCTGAAGGCACCCGTCGTCATGTCGAATTCGATCCCGCCATTGGTGCCGGCATAGCTCAGCGTGTCGGTGCCGGTGCCGCCATCGGCATCATCCAGCCCGTCGCCCGCTCCAACGATGATCAGGTCATCACCGTCGCCACCATTGACCGAGTCATCGCCAAGACCACCGATCAGCGTGTCATTGCCAAGACCACCCAGCAGGGTGTCGATGCCACCGCCGCCTTCGAGCGAGTCATTGCCGTCGCGCGCGTCAAGAAGGTTGCCGACATTGCTGCCGATCATCGTCTCGTCGCCGTTGCTGCCGATCAGGTTTTCGATGCTGGTCGCTGTTTCGACGAAGCCGCCAAAGCGCATTTCACCAGCCAGAAGGTCCATGACCACGGCAGGGGTTGGGGACCCCCAGCTGTGCAGCTCATAGGACAGGGTATCTGTCCCGCCGCCGCCGTTCCAGCTGTCACCGATAAAGGTTGAATCGCCCGCGATGAACATGTCATCGCCCGCGCCACCGACAACCGAGTCTGCGCCGATACCATCGTTGATCGTGTCGTTGCCGCCATTGCCGATCAGCGTGTCATCGCCATTACGGCCTTCGATCAGGTTGGCACCGCCGCCCATGATGATGACGTTCGCAGCATTTGTCCCGAGGACAAATTCAGACCCCGAAGCAGAGGCCGCGTTGTTGTAGTTTTCAAAGTTGGTCCAGGTTTCGTCGAAACCGGCACCGTTGGTGTAGGTGCCCGCCAGCAGGTCAAACCCGGCGCCAATCCCAAAGTTCGTGCCGCCGCCAAGGATCCGGTCAATGCCGGTGCCCCCGTCGATCGTGCGCTCATCCGTCAGAGCGGGCAATGGTGGGCCCCAATAGACGCTGTCATCACCGGCACCGGCGTTGATCGTGTCCTTGCCCGCGCCACCGTCGATCACATCCGCCTGCGACGACCCGGTGATCATGTTGGCAGCAGAGCTGCCGTTGATCAGGATACGGTCAAGGTTATCGTTGAGATTCAACGTGCCCCAATCCTGGAAGGTCCAGCCCGAGATATCGAGGTTGGACCCAAAATCAAGGTTGACGATGATCGTGTCGTTCGACCCGACATTGTCGTTCCCGTCGATCAACAGGGTGGACGAAAACTCGGACGAGGAATCCAGTTCCTTGTTCGACAGGATCACTGTCTTGGACACATTTGAACCGTCAGCGTAGAACTCAAGCTCTTCGATCGAGTTCACGTCGAAAGCACCGCTGCCAGTGCCGAAATCATAGGTGCCCGCGCCGCGCAGCTGGATTTTGTCCGTGCCGCCGTCACCATGGACTTCTTCGCCAAAGCTGGCCGCGTTGCCGTTGCGATAGATAAAGGTGTCGTTGCCGGTTCCGCCACGCAACGTGTCGTTGCCCGCGCCACCTTCGATAAAGTCATTTCCGGCGCCGCCTTCGATCGTGTCGTCGCCCAATCCGCCGGTCAGACGGTCAGCGCCTGCGCCGCCAACGATTTCCGTTGCCACCGATCCGGCCGTGATGCTGTCATTCCCGCGCCCACCGTTCAGATAGGAGGAAACAGCGTCACCTGTGATCGTGTCATTGCCGTCACCGGTATAGACACGGTTGATGTTGGAATTGGTGATCGCCACACCATCAATCGTGCCGGTATTTGCCAGCAGGTTGATGGTTGACGCGGCTGTCACCGCCGCAGCGTTCAGCGTGTTCACACCTGCACCGCCGGCAAAGTTGGTCGAATGGCCAAACAACCCGGCATAGTCGGAAAGTTCGTTGGTGATGATGAACAGATCATCTGTCGTCACGGCCGATCCAAACATACGAATGTCCGCATCAAAGACGGTGGTTCTGTCCCCGCCCGCATCATCCGTCAGGATCAGCTGCCAGGTGCCGGCGCTGTGTTCGCCCCAGAACGCGTTGGTTGTATAGGTCCAGCGTTCATTGGAATCAAAGGTCCCGTCGTTGTCGCCCCAGTCGAGACTGGAATTGTTCCAGACATCGTTGATCACCAAGTGGGTGGTGCCATCCGGCGACACCAGAGTGAATTCGAAATCACCCAGATAGGTGGTTTCGAACGCGATATCGATGGTAATCTGTTCGATCCGAACATTGGTGGTTTCGACAAAGCTGTAGGTTTCCGAACCGCTGGTGCCAGCGGTCGACCCGCCACCAACCACGCCGTCCAGCGTTTCATTCCCGTTCAGCGCATCATGGAACGCGACCACTTGGTTGACAGAGGTCCGCGAGGCGCTTCCCCAGGTTTCGGCCATCCGCACGGCGGCATGGGCATCGACCAGGCCAAAGCCATAGTCCTTGGAGAAGTGCATCCCGCCACCGTTCCAGTGGTTGGAATTGTTAAAGAACCAATCGTAATTTTCCGGGAAAGAGTGGGTGGTGCCGACATCCGATCCCACGTGACGGGCCGAATTCGCAAGAATTTCCTGCACATCGCGCCAGCCAAGATCCGGGTTCGCCTCAAGCATCAGGGCGACAACGCCCGACACCATGGGGGCCGCGGCCGAGGTGCCGTTGAACCCAAAGGCATAATCGGGGTTGGCCCCGCCGGTGTTATAGCCTTCCGCGCCCAGACGGTCGGTGGTGACCACCTGGCCCGGTGTCCCAAAGCCCGAGATCAGAACGTTCGACCCGTGCGTTGAATAGCTGGAAACATCGCCGTCCTGATCAACCGCAGCGACCGAAATCGTGTGGATATTGGCGTTCCAGGAAGACAGGTTCGCGTCATGATCGCTGCCACGTCCGTTGCCGGCCGATTTCACGATGACCGTGCCCAGCCCGCCGCGACCCTGGGATGCCGCGTTGTTGATCGCGGTTTCCAGTGTGTTCATCAGCGATTGGGTCGGAACATCCAGTTCCATGATGTTGGTGCCGATCTGGGTGCCGTTGGACATGTTGACCACGTCCGCCTCGCCCGCGCCGGCAATCGTGCCAACGCCCGACGCTTCGTCGATGGCGGCGGTGATATCCCCGATGAATTCGTCATAAAGCGTCGGCAGAGTGCCCGAGGATTTCACCCGGAAGCCGAACAGCGTGGCGTCGTAAGACACACCCACGGTGCCGTTGCCGTCACGTTCCGACGCGATGATCCCGGCCACGGCCGTACCGTGGTTGTTGCCATTCACGCCCGACGGATCGGTGTCGTTGTCCTGGAAATCCCAGTCGAGGGTGACGTCAATATTGTCGTTCAGATCGTGGTGGGTGCGCTGCACCGCATCGTCGATCACCGCAACGCGGACACCGTTGCCGGTATAGTTTTGTCCGGTGCTGTCCCAAACGCCTGTGACGTTCAGATCAAGCAGGCCGCCGACAGTCTGGTTCAGGTGCCATTGCTGCGAAAACAGCGTGTCGGTCGGCAGCGCCAGGTTCAGCGACATTTCGCCCGAATACGACTTTGCCGCGTCCGGGGTCATCGGTTTTTGGAACACCGCGCTCATCGCCGCGATGGACAGGGAAAATTCCTGTGCCGAGCGGTCGCCGGACAGACGGTCAAACCAGGCGCGTGCGTCCTGCTTTTCGCCATCGGCGTTGAACAGGCGGGCTGACACGCTTTCAAAAGAATCAAGCGACTGAAGCCCCTTGCGAACCTCTGTGCCTTTGGCGACATCCGCAAACGCGGCGCGCAGGCTTGTGTCGTCAGCTTCTGAAACTGCCAGGTCGTGCACAGCGTCCAGCGCGGTCGCTTCGGCTGTTTCGACCGGGGCGATCTCTTCGCCGCGCGCACCGGATTCGGCCTTGGCCGTTTGGGGTTTCGCGCTCTGGTCGGGAAGTGCTTCTGCCGAGGTCCAATCGTTTTCGTTGAATGCAGACATATCACCGGACATAGGGGTTTCCTCCTGTAAATCCTGTCAAAAAAATTGTCACCCGTCGTAGAAAGGGTGAAACAGCTCTGAAAATTCTTGCGGAACTTATCTCCTCCGCTCGCGGGCAGTTGATCAAATTTTCCTTGATTTGAAAAGCCTTCCTTTACCTTCTGTTAATTAACGGCGTTTTCTCGCGCGGAGCCATATGTGGACATGCGCCCGGTTGAGACGACACAACAGCGGTGATAGCGTATCAGACCGGCGGATCCGGATCGGTCACAGGAGGTTCCAAATGGCTTTGACACGTGCCCTGCGATCGATGGCTATGGCCGCGTGTCTTGGCGCGGCGGGCTGCATCCCGACGGACCCGGCGCCCGACGCCGCAGCCCCCGAAACGCCCCAGCACACTCAGGAGAAGACCGCCATGAAACCTGACACACCGCCCGTTGCAAAACCGGGCACAGATCCAGCCACAGGGGCGCAACCCGGCGCGGCGATCATTCTGACCGGTGTCGTTGTCCCCGGCGTGACCTGCCCGACGATCCGGCTGGATGACGGGCGCACGGTGGCCCTGTCACATCTGCCCGGCGGCTTTGCCATCGGCACGCGGGTGCGGGTGAGCGGATCGGGCTATGGGGCCTCCATGAGCTGTATGCAGGAAGTGTTGCTTGTGCAGAGTGCCGATAAAGCGGGATGATACGGGGCTGGACGACACGGGGAAACGCCGGGTGATTTGGCCCGCGCACCCGATCAGCTGATCCAGAACATATCCGGGGTGATCTGGGCCAGAACCGTGCCCTGAAATGTCACCTCAACGCCCTGGGCCGAAAAGATCACCCCGTCGGCCCCCTGGGACAGGTGATCTTCGGGCGTGGCGTTCAGCGACCAGTCAAATCCCACCAGTTCGATCCGGTCCCAGGCATCCAGCCCCACGACCCGGTCATGGCCCGGTTGCAACGTGTCAAACACAAAGGCATCGCTCAGCGCGCCGCCGAACAACACATCATCGCCGCCACCGCCGATGATCCGGTCATCGGTGCCAAGACCGCGCATGAAATCAATCAGGCCATCCGTGGAATTATCAATGAATTCCGCCGCTTGGGAAAAGGCCACCACCACTTCGGCACGGGTGTAGGACCCATCGGCCAAACGCGCGGTCCAGCCTGCCAATCCTGCCGGTGCCGGGTCGCGCCCCAGCACGTTGTGAAACAGCAGGGCAACGAATTCGGAATCCGTCGTCGCCCCGTAGCGCAATTGGAATTCGGCGGATTGGGTGAACCCCTGGGCCGCCTGTTCCAGGGTCATGCCGCGGGCCACATGTTCGGACCATCCCAGCAACCCGCCCACGTCCGGGTCGCGCCCAAGCGTCACCTGATAGAGGCGGAACACCTCATCCGTCCAGCCCGCCCGCAACCCTGCGCGCGACACCTCAAGCGCGGCGGCGGCGGTGGTTTCGATGAACTCGCGGCTTTCGGAAAATCCTATGACCACCTCGGTCCGGTCCATCGCGCCGGTTGCCAATTGCCCGGTCCAATAGGCCAGCCCGTCGGGGGCCGGATCACGCCCCAGCACGTTGTTGTAAAGCAAGGTGACAAATTCAGCATCCGTCGCGCCGCCATAGCTGTCCTGGAATTCCCGCGAATTGGTGAACCCGCCCGCTGTTTCGGTCAGCGTGTGGTTGCCGCCCGACAGCCAATCCACCCAACCAACAACCCCGTGCGGATCGGGGTCACGGGCAAGGGTTGCGCGGAACAGGCGATAGACTTGCGCTGAAAGAGGGTCAAAAGCCGGGTCCTCGGGATCCCCGCGCAACACATCCTGTCCTGAGCTTCCTGCGATGGTTTCATCCGCCACATGGCGCGGGTCAGGGGGCAGGTCGTCGGGATCGGGCGCCGTTGTCGGGGCGATGTGCCACAGGTCCAGCAGGTCCGTGACCCTGACGGCGGCAGGATCAATCGCCCGTCCATCGGCCGCGATCAGGCGAATCTCCTCGCCGCCAAAACCAATGGTCAGCCCGTTGGGTTCCGCGCGCAGGTCAAAGGCGTCGATCGTATAGGCCCGGCCCAGGTCGGACAGGTCCAGACGGTCGGTGCCCAATTCGAAATCCATCACCCGATCCGCCGCGCCATCGCGCCGGAACACGAACACATCCGCCCCGGTGCCGCCCCACATCCGGTCCTGTCCGGCCCCGTCGATCAGGATGTCATCGCCCGCCCCGCCGACCAGGTCATCATCCCCGTCCGCCCCAACCAATACATCGCCGCCATCACCCCCGGCCAATGCGCCGCCCTGGGCCTGCGCGGTCAACGTCACCCCCAGCACCCCTGGATCAAACCGCAGCTCGGTGATCCCGCCCGCACCTTCGCCGGTGGCAAAGATGATCAGGTCATCGTTTTGCGCCACCACGCTCAGGCTGGTGATGTCCGTCAGGGCGGTGCCGCCCGGATCGGCCAGGGTCGCACGGTGCAACAGCCGCCCCCCCGGCAGCAATTCAAGCACGCTCAGCCCATCATCACCGCCACCGGCCAGCACAAAGGCCCGGTCAGACAGCATCGCCACCTCAAGCGCCGCAATGGATTGGAACCGGGTGGCAAGGTCATCGTTGACCTGATCAGTGACCCGCAAGGCCCCGGCACCATCCAGCGCCACCACCGAAATCGACCCGGTGCCAGCCGCCCCGATCAGCGCGTAATCCTGCCCGGCCACGCGGGCGGTTGTCAGCGCCGTTGGTGTGGCTATCTGCAATCCGTCGGACGCAGCCACGCGGTCCACCTCGTTCGGGCGACCATCGCTGCCCAGTCGAAAGCTGATCAGCCCCGGCCCTTCGGCTGACGCCGCCAAAAGAACCTCTTGGCCGCTGACCAGGCGCAGGGTTTCCAACGCCACAAGCGCCCCTGACGCGGTGGCCGCCTCTGGCGTGATCCGATCCACCTGGCTTAGTTGATCATCCGCCCCCGACCGCCAGATTGTCAGCCCCCCCGCGTCGCGGGCCGTGGAATAGAAAAATCCAGCCTCGCTTCCCGTCAGCGCCTGAATGGAATCCGGCCCCGATGCGATCCGCGTGCCCGCCGACAGGCGCCCATCGGACCCGATCCAATGGGCGGTGATGCCGGCGCCCGCAGGCCCATGCACCAACAGCGCGTCCCGCCCGTTCAGCGCTGCGATGACCAGCCCGGTCTGTGCGCCCAACCCGGATGACCCCGCCAGCGGTTCCGTATCAAAAGGCGACGTATCCGCGCCGCGCCAGGCCAAAACGCCCCCCGTCGCGCCAAAACCCGCGGTATAGACACGGATTTGTCCCGCCACGACCTCAGCGATGCTGTCTTGTAAGCCCGAGACATAACTCTCGGGGCCGCCGGACCGTGTCCCGACGATATCAAGCTGTGCCACCCCACACTCCTTGCCCAGCCCACCCAGGTTTCAGAGTGACGCCAAGCTGCACGGGTGGCGGTTAAGGGGCAGGTAAGGGATTGCGGCCCGATTAAGACCTTTGTCTAAAATCGCACCGTTGCACCGGGCGCGCGGCTGCGCCAAACAGGGGGCAGAATGTCCAGCCCCTTGCCCCATGTCTCCATCCTTTTGTGCACCCGTAACGGGGCCGCGCACCTGCAAGGACAGCTTGACTCCTATGTTGCCCAAACCCACGCCGACTGGTCACTTTGGGTCAGTGATGACGGGTCCGATGACGCGACACTCGCGATCCTTGAAACCTTTCGTGATGCGCAAGGGGCCGCGCATCCGGTGCATATCCTAAAGGGGCCACAACGCGGGGCGGCGGCCAATTTCATGTCGCTGCTGTGCCACCCGGACCTGCCGGTGGGCTGGGTGGCCATTTCGGATCAGGACGACGTCTGGAAACCCGAAAAGCTGACCCGCGGGCTGACCCGCCTGACGGATTTGACAGGCACGGCCCCTGACACGCCCGCCGCCTATTCCGCCCAAAGCGTGCATGTGGACAATGCCCTGACCCCGATCGGGGCATCCCGCCCACCACCGCGCCCCGCAACCTTTGCCAACGCGCTGACCCAAAACGCGCTGAGCGGGCACAGCACCCTGTTGAACCCTGCCGCCCATGCGCTGGTGCGCCGGGCCGGGGTGCCGGATGGCATCGCCTTTCACGATTGGTGGCTTTACCAACTGATGACCGGGGCAGGCGCGCGGATCGACATCGATGATGCGCAGGTCTTGTTCTACCGTCAGCATGGCGACAACGTGCTGGGCGCCCACGATGGCCGCCGCGCCAGTGCCGCGCGGCTGGCGATGGTGATGAACGGGCAATACGGGCGCTGGATGGCCGCCAATATCGCGGCCCTCAGCCAGGTCGCAGACCTGCTGAGCGATGCCAACCGCGCCCGGTTGACACTGGCCCGCACGGGGATCACGCCGGGCACGTTCGGCCCGCTGGCCGCGCTTTGTTATGCCAAGGCCGGGCTGCACCGTCAGACGCGGCCCGCATCGGCCGTGTTTTATGCCGCCGCCATTCTTGGCAGAATCTAAAACCCTGACCCGGCTTCTTTACATAACATCGCTTATGTGTCAGCATGACTGACCCAAAATATCAGGCAGTGTAAAGCGCCCTAATGTCGGCTCAGAGGCCAGAGGCACCGATGCTGTGGTCTACATAAATGACGGCCATTGGGACGTAACACGTTGTCTATGGTTCTCGTTGACCACCAAGAATTCTTTCAATCTGCGACAGGCCACGAGGGCCTTCATAGAGTTCTGCGCGAGAAAACACTGGGTGAGCCAAGGCTTCGTCAACGGTAATGAACGTCCAATCCTGAGCGTCATACCAATCAAGGAGCGTCCCTAGGTGGTCCGCGTTGATCTGATTGAGATGAACAAGCAGGATATGATCGACATCTGCGCCAAGCTCATCAACGGCAAGTGTTTGGAAGTGGGACGTGCGGTCCTGCATGTGGGCAAGGTAGTTTTGCGCGATGATCACGGCGGCGTCGGTGTCGCCATCGGCGATAGCCTCCGTATATTCGGCGTTAAACTGCCATTCATCGTTGTCGATTGTGACTGGCACATTTTGGTAGCCAAGGCCGGCTAGGATTTGTGTTGCCGCCTCTCTCTTGGCGGCAGTTTCGCCTTGGCGCAGGTAAGGGAAACGGTAGTATCGGGGCCCATCAATCCACTCGGCCAACACATCATCCGTCCTGCGCGTTTCATCAAGAAATTCATCAGGGGTAAGGTCACCATAATCCGGATGGGACCAGCTATGATTCCCGATTGTGTGGCCAGCGTCGACAAACGCTTGTAGCGCAGGGCGCGTTTGTGCGTTGATATTCCGCCCTATGACGAAACCGGTTGCCACGATCCCATGTTCTTGAAGGGCTGATACAATGCTCTGTGCATACCGCAGGCCGTCTTCGGGACTTGCTCCTCCAAACGTAACGTAAGGAAGATCGTCAACGGTAATGGCAACGCGTGATGGGCTTGTTGAAACCGGAATGGCTGGGACACTGGATACCGGCCCGCTGTCGTCCTCGTTGCAGGCGGTAAGAAGAACGCCAATCCCTAGCAATTGGAAAAATCCACAGAGGTTTCGAATAGCCGTTCTTCTCAGCATGTCCGTTACCTGCTCGTTTTTGATTTGTTCAGTTGTACATTAATGGTTCAACCGGGATGCGACGAGACGCATCTTTTTGAAAAGCGGTCTTTGGCGCAACCCGCAGCGAATTCGCACTTTGCCCGCCCAGCCGACAGTGGAATGTCAGGGAAAGGATAGCGGCAAAGACAGCGCATAAGGCTTACAAGCCGCAGCCCGATCCCCGGCGCGCGCCCGCCACCGCCATCACCCCGCGGCCGGGCGCATGTTTCTTTCGTGATGGGCGATGCCGGCATCGACATCTTCGTAATAGATCAGCTTACCCTCTTCGAGCACGGCCACAGCCGTACACAACTCGCGCACCTGCGCCATGGCGTGGGTGACCATCACCAAGCCTGACCGCTTTAGCCGTTCGCGAAACACCAGGCTGCTTTTGGCCCGGAACGCGGCATCGCCAACGGCGGTGATTTCATCCACCAGATAGGTGTCGAAATCGATTCCCATGGATGTCCCGAATGCCAGCCGGGACCGCATCCCCGCCGAATAGGTCCGGAATGGCAGGTGGAAATGCACCCCCAACCCGGCAAATTCTTCGACGAAATCGGCCAGTTCATCGGTGTCCACGCCGTATATCCGGGCCACAAATCGCGCATTCTGGGCCCCGGTCAGATCCGGGTGAAATGATCCTGCAAAACCGACCGGCCAGGAAATCGTGCCCGACGATACAATTTCCCCCGATGTCGGGTCCATCGTGCCCGCGACCATCTTGAGAAGCGATGATTTCCCCGCCCCGTTGCGCCCCAGCAATGCCACAGCCGCCCCGGTCGGAAACGTCAGTGAGATGTTGTCGGCCACCACTTTACGCCGTCCGTCGAGCGAAAAGACCTTGGTGAGGTTTCGGAATTGGATCATGCCCTGCGACCTCAGCGCCGATCCTTGAACGAATAAAGCACCATCGTGATGATCGACCATGCCAGGAACAGGAACATCGACAATAACAACAGGATCGTCATCCGTTCGGGATATTCGGCGGCTTCGGCCTTTGTTGGGGTCACATATGCCGCCAGATAACGGCTTTTGCGGCGCGATTCCGCCAGGGCCGCATCATAGGCCGCCAGCGCCGAAACATAGGCCTGTTCCGCGAATTCCCGATCCACCACAAGGCGTTCATATTCCCCGACCAGATCGGCAAAGGCAGATGATGCCCCCCCCTGATCCCCGATGCCCAGCTTGCGCCGTTCGGCGGCAATGCGGGCGCGGATCACTTCGACCCGGCGTTCGGCCTGTGTCAGGCGCGGATCGCTCCCGCGAATGGTTTCACGCAACAGGTCCACTTCGATCTGGGCCTCGGCCAACTGCGCCTCGAGCGACCCCAAAAGCCCGGCCTGACTCTGAAGATCAAGGGTCGGATCGACCAGCTGGTTGCGGTTTCGAAACAGCGTCACCGTCTCACGCGCGGCCTTGAGCCGTTCAACACCTGTGTCCAACTCCTCGCGGGCATAGCGGATCGTGTCCTCGCGGGCGATCGCGCTCAGCTGGTTGATCATGTCGGTGCTTTTTTCAAAGATCTTTTCAGCGATGCGCGTCGCGTCTTCGGCTGCAAAGGCACGCACTTCGACCTCGATCAACCCGGCGCCGCTGTCATAGGAAATCCGCACCATATCGCCCCAGTATTCAAGCAGATCCTCGATTGTACCGGGCGCCTCAAAGGCAAACACCACATCATCCTGCGGCTTGGACCACAGGCCGCGCAGGTCAATTTCAGTGTCTATATCCGCGACCAGCTGCTGGCTTTGGATGAATTCGTAAAGGATGTCGGTATCGCGCGAACTGGACCCGGACAGATCCGTGATCCCCCCCAGCAATTCGATGGGCGAACTGATCTCTTCCTTGCGCACCGAAAACCCGACCTTTGAGGCATATTGATCCGCGGCGCGTTCCCACAGATACCACCCCGCCAGGGCGACCGGCAGAACCACAAAGATCAGAAAGCTGAACGCAATGGCCAGATGCCGCCCCTTGAGCCGGGCACTGGACACCGGCGGCGCGACATCGCCGACGGGTTGCGCCGGAACATGCGCCTGCGCTGGTGCGGGGCCGGGGGGCTTGGGTGGCGCGGCCGGGGGCTTGGCCGGGGCCGGTTGGGCCGGTTGCGGGGCGGCGGGCTTGGCCGCTGGCGGTTTTGCCGGGGGCTGCGGCTGTGCGGCCGGGGCACCGGGCGCAGCGGGGCCGGGCTTGGCCGGGGCCGCCTTTGCCGCCACCCCGGGTTTCTGGCCCGCCGCTTTGGGCGCTGTCTTGGCGGGCGCTGCGGTTTTTGCACCAGGGTTTGCCGCCGCTTTTGCGCCAGCCTTTTGTTGCGCTTGCCGCTTGGCGCGCGCGTCAGCCTGAGCGGCTTTACGCTCTTGCGTCCGCGCGGCAGCCTGACGCTGACGCTCTTCCACAGGGTCCAACGGTTTCTGCGCCGGTTTGGGTGTGGCGTCGGGTGCCTGTTTGCTCACGGACTCTCCAGTGACAATCGGTTTGTTGCTTTGTGCGTATTGATACATATTCTGCAGCGCAAAAACCAGAAGACTGCGCAGTCTTCACATTACGGCCCTGCAAACGGCGGATCCACCCATGACCTTAGATGCCGACCTGCCCAAAATGCCCCCTGCCCGGCCCCGGACCCCGCGCCGTCGCTTTGCCAGCCTGCGGGCGGTCATAGCCCTGATGCTGCGCGAGATGTCGACAACCCATGGCCGGTCCCCTGGCGGGTATATCTGGGCCGTTCTGGAACCCATTGCAGGGATCGCACTGTTGTCTCTGGTGTTTTCGGTCGCCTTCCGCTCCCCCGCATTGGGGCAAAGCTTTCCAATGTTTTATGCCACCGGGATGCTGCCTTTTATCATGTTTTCGGACATTTCGGCAAAGCTGGCGCAATCGTTGAATTTTTCGCGCCCCCTTCTGGCCTATCCGACCGTGACCTTTCTGGACGCGCTGATCGCGCGGTTCGTGCTGAACCTGATAACCCAGCTGATGGTGGGCTATATCCTGTTCACCGGCCTGATACTGCTGTTTGAAACCCGCGTCGCACCCAATCTGGGCACCATCGTCGAAACCTATGCCCTGTGCGCATTTCTGGCCCTTGGGGTCGGAACGCTGAACACTTTTTTGATCACGCGGTTCCCGATCTGGCAGCAGGCCTGGTCGATTCTGATGCGCCCGATGTTCATCATCTCGGGTATCTTCTTTCTGTTCGAAACGATCCCCCAGCCCTATCGCGACTACCTTTGGTGGAACCCTTTGATTCATATCACCGGGCTGATGCGGAACGGATTCTATCCGACATATGACGTGCCTTATGTCTCGCCGCTCTATGTGTGCTTTGTCTCGCTGATCACCCTCACCCTTGGGCTGGTGTTCCTGCGCCGGTATCACCGCGACATTCTGGATCGTTAGGAACGGGGGCCCCGCCCCTGGGACGCATCGATGCCCCGCGCGGCCAGTTCCGCCTGAATGTGCGCGGCCAGACCGTCTGAGGTCACCATATCATTCGGTAATATGATACCGTTTTCAGCCTGACGCACCGCATCACCCTGCGCCCCGATATCAAAGGCAAAGACGGGCAGGCCTGTCGCCAAGGCCTCATGCGTGGTGAAGGAAAACGTTTCAGGCCAAACCGACGGAATCAGCCAGCAATCGACCCTATATCGCGCCACAAGCCCCGCCAGATCGTCGATCCGGTACCCGCCATGCACCTTTGCCGGCGCCGCCAGGGGCCATCCCGGATCGGTTTCCCCCAGCACCACCACCCCGGCGGTGCCATCGCGGGCGATCTCGCGGCTAAGCCGTTGAACGACAGCGATACCCTTGTGCACGCCGATATTGCCCAGCACCCCGATCATCACCCCGCCTTTGGCGGTCCCGCCGCCCGGCGGGATCCGGGGCACATTTGCGGCCACCTTATGCGGGGTGACGCGGATTGTTGCCGCGGCCTGTGGATAGGCCTCGATCAGGATCCGGCGGCTGTTGTCGGAAAACACCGTGACCGTATCAGCCGCCGAAATCAGCCCCCCCCATGCCGCCTGCCACATCGCCAGATCGCATTGGCTGCCATCGGGGCGGCGATAGCCGTGGGCCGGGTCGCCCCCTGCCCCGTCCGCATCACCCGCACGCGGCACCCCGTGAAACACGCCGTCCTGCCCCAACAGGGTATAGGATGGGCTGATGGGAAAAAAATCGTGGATCAGCACCTCGATCCCCCCGGCGTCGGCATCCCCCCCGGCCAGATCGCGCAAAAGCCCAGGAAGCGCGACAGGATCACGATCGCCCACACCACAGGAATAAACCACACGACGATGGGTCAGGCGCCCCAACAGATCGCGCAACAGGTCCGCATCATCCGTCAGCCCCCGTGTCACCCCATGCGGGCAGTGCAGTTCAACCTGCCAGCGATGCCATTGCCCGACCCGAACCACCACAGCCGATCCCCCGGTGGCCAGGTCGGCCCGGATCATACCCTGAAGGTGATGATCGGCCCCGCCCCCCATGACATGGGCCAGATAGATCGGCACAGGCCCCGCCTGCCGCCCCGATGCCCAGGCCATCCCAAGCGCCAGGCGCCCGGTGGTCAACGGATCGTTCCGAACAAATTCCTGAACCTCATCGTCATAACGTGGATATCGGCGCGTGATTTCGGCGCAGTTGCGTTCCAGCAACCGCTGCTTTGCCGCCGATCCGAACGACGCCCCGCCCCGATGTTCCACAAACAGGTTCTGAACACAGACATGCCGCCCGCCCATGGCGCGGGTTTTCTGGCACCAATCGGTTTCTTCGCCGTATCCACGGCCAAAGGACGTATCGAACCGGGGGGCACGATCCAGAAACGCCCCGGACAGCGCCATGCAGAACCCGACACCGGTCGGGGCCTCGACGATCACGGCGCCGGACAGCGTGCCCGCGGCGGCATCCAGCGCATCCCCCTCGCCCGGGCGCAGATCCCCGCGCGCGCAGATCACCGGCACTGTGAAAATCTCGGCGTCATTGGACATCGGGGTGACGGATGCGACGGACGGATCCGCCAGCGGCGCCAACAGCCGTGATAACCACCCCTTGGGCACCATGGCATCGGTGTTCAACAAAACGACAGCCTGGCTGGAGTGCGGGCCGATCGTGGCAAACGCCCGGTTGACAGATCCGATAAACCCAAGATTTTCGTCATTGCACAGCAGGGTCACCCGGTGCGCATGCCCACCCCCCGCGATCCAGTCCCGCAGGAATGGGCGCACCCGCGCATCGGACGAGGCATCTTCGACAATCACCATGCGCCAATCGGCATCGGTATTCTTCGCAACCCGGTCGAACATTTCGGGCAGCAGATCAAAGGCGTTATAGACGGGCACGATGATCACCGCACCTTGCGCCCCGTGCGCGCCCTGCCCCGCCTGTGCCCCGGCGCGCAGCACATCCGCGTGCATCAGGGCGGCATCCACCTGTGGCACAAGGCGCAAGCGTTTCTTGACCTCTTCGCGCGCGCCAAGATCACCCTGCCATTTCCAGCGATAGATCCACGGTGCCAGCCCAACGAGGATGATCAGGAACCGCAGGATCAGACCGATCCGCCCCAGGGCAAGGCGGCGTTCCGAGAAACCGTCGAAGGCCACCGCATCAATCTGCCCGCCCCGGTCGATCAAGATTTCCAGGGCGCCCGTTTCGGCCGGAATATCCAGGGTGAACCCGATGCCTTCCCTGCCCCCGCCCGTGGACGTCGGATCCCCCTGCCCCCAACGTTCGGTGCGATTGATGCGGATACCAACGCGATCCGCATGGGCGTGGCCGCGAATGACAAGGCGGCTGCCTTCGATTGTGATCCCGGTCACATCCCCGATGCCTGCGCCGCCCGGCGCAACGATGTGGCCGCCCGGACGGGTCAACGTCAGGGCCTGATCCGCATAGCGCAGAAAGATGCGATAAACTCGCCTCAGCACGATCTTTCTGAATGTCCTTGCTGCTCGTGACCGCCCGCCACGGGCAAAGAATACTGCGTCCCCACAGGGGTGTCCATGCGCCGCACTGGCATATCGGGTTTCGCGCGCGAAACATTTTTTGCCGCGGGAAAGGGGGATTTTCTCAAGGTAACAGAGTCTATTTCAGCTCGGACTCAAGCCATGCCACCAGCCGATCGCGCAGGTCATCCGTCAGGGCAGGGCCGCGCAGAGTCAGCGCGCCGCCGCGACCCGGCTGCATTTCAAGCCCGTCAGCAATCGGCACCGCAGGCGATGCCTTGGCCGCATCGCGCCCGCCCCGCAGGACCCGCGCAATCGTGGCCTGTTCGGCCTCAGATGTTTTCACCCCCGGCATAAGCGCCTTGGACAGACGCCCGGCCAAACGCGGATCATCCTCAAGCGCCTTGGACAGGGACAGCCCCAATCGTTCGCCAATCGACTCTGGAAAGGCCAAAACACCATCTAGTTGACGCACGATGGGCAGAAACGATTTGATCTTGGACCGGCGCGGGCGGCTGGCGGCGGAAAACAGCCCCTGAAGCGCGGCCTTTTCACTGGGATAGACACTGTTTTCGACAGCTTTATCCACGATGCGGGCGCGTTCGTAATACGACAACCCCACCCGAATTTCGTTTTCTTCGACCATGGCAAGATAGGCTTCTGAAGCCTGTTCAGGCTGGCGCTGCAACGCCAGAATTTTCCCAAACCGCTTGTCGCCATTTTCCGAAAACAGACTCTGAAGCGCCGCAAGGCGCCGCCACCCCGAGATCAACCCATAGCGCCCGTCGGGCAGGGCGGCGACCTCGATCGGGGTTTGCTGACCGCGCTGGCGCAGACTGGCGATCAGCGTCGCCATTTCTTCGGGGTCAACGCGGGTGCGATCGCGCACAAGATAGGCGGGGTCAATGTCCCACAGCGGCACCTCAAGCACCATGCGCCCCGCATCGCGCGCCTCTTGCATGGATTGTGCTATTTCCGCCAGCGCGGCCGTTGCGGCGGCATCGCCTGCAACGCTGGCAATCGGCGGGGCGCTGCGCTGCGCGGGGGGCTGTGCGTCGTCCCCGGTCATCACGGCGGGGGTCAGTCGTTTGCGTTTGGCCATGGCGTGGGTCCCCTTATTCGGCAGCGGTTTGTTCGGCGGCCAGCGCGTCGCGGCGCCAGGCCCCGATCAGCAGGCTTTTGAACGCGGCATAGGTGGCATCGAACGTTTCACGCCCCCGCGCATAGGTTTCGCGGTTGAAATCGCGGTAGTCGGCCTCGTAAATGCCGCGCACCTGTTCGCCCGCCTGTCCGATCAGGGCGGTAAACCCCTGTCGATGGGGGCTAAGGCTGGTGCCCAGATAGGCCTGCATCAGGGCCGACAATTCGCCCTGCTGGCTGGAATCGAACCGGGTGATCACCGCCTGAACCGCGTCCCACTGGAACGACAGATCGTCCCGTCCAAGCGCACGGGCGGCGATGTTTTCGCTGTCTTCGATGGATTTGAACGTGGTGTGCAGCATGTCAAAGAACCGCCCCGTGGAATCGAATTCCAGGAACGACGCCCCCAGCGGCACCAGCAGGATATCGGCCGCCGCCAGCCCGTTGATGGTGAGATAGCCAAGCGCCGGGGGCGTGTCGATGAACACGACATCGTAGTCATCCAGCACCCCGTCCCTGGTCAGAATGTCCGACAGCACGTCCCACAATTTCCAGCCGCGCCCCTGCATGCGCCAGACAGGCACCTGGAATTCGGCCCAATAGAGGTTCAGCTGCGCGCCGATCAGATCAATGTTGGGCCAGTGGGTTTTCTGGATCAACTGATCGGTCGTGACATCCAGCGCCTCGGTCAGGGTGTCGTCCATCGGCAGGGGGCTCTCTCCCCGGTCCAGGCGGCGCTGATTTTCACTGCGCAGATGCCCAGCGTAATGACGTGCGACCAGTGGAAACACGGTTTGCCATTCGTCCTCGACCTTGCCGCCAAAGATGGATGTCATGGACCCCTGACTGTCCAGGTCGATCACCAGCACGCGATAGCCATCAAGGGCCGCGGACATCGCCAGATGCGCCGCCGTCGATGTCTTGCCCACGCCGCCTTTGAAATTCGCCACCGCGACCATCTTGGCGGGCAGACCCTTGGGGCGGTAGGGCAAGTAATTCTTGGTCTTGGACCCTTCGGCGGCGAAATGCGCCCGCAGGCGCAACACCTCATCAAGGGCAAACCACTTGGCCCCCCCATCGGTTTCCGAACGCCCCTGCGGCAGGTCGGGGTTCTGTTTCAACACCCTGCGAAAATGGCCCTGGGCGACGGGGATCAGGTAACGGGTGATTTCCCAGGTCGAAAAAAGCCGCAGGTGCCGCCCCGCACCATCCTGCAGTCCGCGCCCGGCCAGATCCTCGCGGCCCCGCCAACAGGCCTCGGCGATGCGGCCGAAATCCGCGGTGGTGCTGGCGGGGGCCAATCCCCGCAGGGCGTCATCGGGTTGAATGTTGAAATAGGGGGGGGCTTCGCCCGGTGTATCCTGTCGCATCGACCGCCTTCATGTGCGCTGTTTTCGCCAAGATACCACAAAAGGCGCTACATGTAAGAAAAGAAGCGACACGGACGCGTGATTCGGGCGTTTTCTAAGGAAATGCCGGCCGTTTGGCAGGGGCGCGGCACAGGAATTCCGGAAATTTGCCCCGTCGTGTCTGTTATAGAGCGTTATATATTACGTTATGGATTCTGTCTCTGGGCGCAATGACCTTAAAATACAGGGGAAATTTGATCTCTGATAGAGCCAGGCGACTCTGAACCCCCGATAAGGTGACTCTGAACCCCTGACAGGGTGACTCCGCTCCCCCGATCAGATCCGATCAGGGTGGACGTGCTTTGTGGATAACTTTAGGTTGGGCGTCACTGAAACCCCGATAGCAGAGCCTCAAGGCCGGCGGGGTCATGGCGGGCAGGACAGGCAATATGGCAAGCAAGGCGATAGACGCTGGAACCGGGGGGCTTTTGCCCATCCGCCATCCAACAGCAGACTTTTTTGTGTGCGATATTTTCGACGCCAGCCCAAAGGACGATCTGGGCTCGATGGAGCATCCGATCTTTTCATTGTCTACCCGGCCGGACCGGCGGGTGCTGAACTATGCGCATAACGGCGTCGAGGTCGAGGTGACGCCAAGCGTCAAGGGCCGCGCGACGATCCACGACAAGGACATCCTGATCTATTGCATCAGTCAGTTGATGGCGGCGTTGAATGCGGGGCGGGATGTGTCGCGCACATTGCACCTTAAGGCGCATGATCTGCTGGTGGCGACCAATCGCGACACCAGCGGGGATTCATATGCGCGGTTGCGCGAAACCTTTGAACGGCTGGCGGGCACGCGGATCACCACCAACATGGCCACCGGCGGGGTGGAAACGACCCGTGGCTTTGGCCTGATCGAAACCTGGGAAATCGTGCGCCGCAGCCGGGGCGGGCGCATGGTGCAGGTGACGGTCACCCTGTCGGAATGGTTGTTTCGCGCGGTGGTGTCGAAATCCGTCCTGACACTCAACCGGGATTATTTCCGCCTGCGCAAACCGCTGGAGCGGCGGGTCTATGAACTGGCGCGCAAACATTGCGGGCGGCAATCGGAATGGAAGGTCAGCGTTGCGATCCTGCACAAGAAATCAGGCAGTGCCGCGCCGATCCGGGTGTTCCGCGCCGCGCTGCGCCGGATGATTGCGGAAAATCACCTGCCCGATTACACCCTGCGCGAGGTCGAAGGCGACACGGTCATATTTGAACGCCGTGCGCCGGACCCTGCAACAGCAACAGGGCAGGGCCCAAGCCTGAGCACAGCGACATTCGAGGCGGCGCGCGACATGGCGCCGGGGTTGGATGTCTATGCGCTTGAGGCCGAGTGGCGCGGATGGTGGGCCCAAACCGGCCGCCCGCGTCTGAATGCACCGGACCGGGCCTTTTTAGCCTGGCTGGCCAAACGATTGAAACGTGGATGACCATGCTGGATATAACCAAAACCGATATTCCCGATCTTGTGATTCTAAGCCCCAAGCGCCACGGCGACGCGCGCGGGTTCTTCAGCGAAAGCTGGAACCTGGCCCGGATGGAAGAGAATGGGCTGAAATATGACTTTGTGCAGGACAACCATTCGCTGTCCGAGGCCCCCGGCACAATCCGCGGCCTGCATTATCAGGCCCCACCCCATGGCCAGGCCAAGCTGGTGCGCTGCGGGCGCGGGCGGCTTTACGACGTGGCCGTCGATATTCGCGCCGGCAGCCCCACGTTCGGGCGCTGGTTCGGGATTGAACTGACCTTTGAAAACGGGCTTCAGCTGTTGATCCCCGAAGGGTTCCTGCATGGTTTCGTGACCCGCGAACCGGGGACCGAGATCATTTACAAATGCACGGATTATTACGCGCCCGCCGCCGATGGCGCGATCCGCTGGGATGACCCGGATCTGGCGATTGACTGGGCCCTTGGTGGCACCGCGCCACTGCTGAGCGACAAGGATGCCGCGGCCCCGTTCATGGCCGGGTTTGACACACCATTCACCTATGGGGGCGGGGCATGAAGCTTCTTGTTACCGGCGGGGCCGGGTTCATCGGGTCGGCCGTGGTCCGGCTGGCCATGGCGCGCGGGCATCAGGTGGTCAATCTGGATGCGCTGACCTATGCCGCCTGTCTGGAAAATGTCGCGGGCGTTGCCGATGACCCCGGATACACCTTTGTGCAGGCCGATATTCGCGACGGGGATGCGATGCGCGATGTCTTTGCCGCCCATGCGCCCGATGCGGTGATGCATCTTGCGGCGGAATCCCATGTGGATCGCTCGATCGATGGCCCCGGCGCTTTCATCGAAACCAATGTGAACGGCACATATACCCTGTTGCAGGCCGCGCGCGCCTATTGGGATGAGCGGGGCCGCCCCGAGGGGTTCCGGTTCCATCACATTTCCACGGACGAGGTGTTTGGCTCTCTGCCGTCGGATCCGGCAGTCAAATTCACCGAAACCACGCCCTATGATCCGCGCAGTCCCTATTCCGCCTCTAAGGCGGCCAGCGATCACCTGGTGCGGGCCTGGCATGAAACCTATGGCCTGCCGGTGGTTCTGACCAATTGTTCCAACAACTACGGCCCCTATCATTTCCCGGAAAAACTGGTGCCGGTGGTGATCCTGAACGCGCTCGCCGGGAAACCGATCCCGATCTATGGCAAGGGCGAGAACATCCGCGACTGGCTATTTGTCGAAGATCACGCCGATGCGCTGTTGCTGGTTCTGGAAAAAGGGCGGCTTGGCCAATCCTATAATATCGGAGGCGAGAACGAGGCCAGGAACATCGATCTGGTTCAGACGATCTGTACGATCCTTGATCGGTTGCGCCCGGCGGATCGACCCTATTCCAGCCAGATCAC
>JBOEGP010000011.1:0-119725 GCA_050633485.1 Pseudooceanicola sp. | reverse complement strand
GGGGCGCTTTTGTCGTTTTGGCTGGCGTCTTTTCACCCGTCCAAGGATCGCGGCCCGGACGCTTTTTGGCGAATGGATCGTGATCCTGCCATTTTCGGGTCGTGTGGAAAGCCGGAACTTCCAAATATTAGGTAAGCGTCCGGTGCAGGCGCGTATCTCAGTGCTGAATGTGCCCAGTTGAGGATATCGTGCCATTTTCGGAATAGCAGACATAGAGTGCATCGTAGTCGATACCGAGGCCGCTGCACATTCCAAGGCAATATGCATCACATGAATGTCCTCGGATATCGACCTCATATTCCATTGCCCCCAGCAACGTGGTTGCGTTTGCGCTCTTGGTTTCACCGATGAGTAAGTGGTTCCGCAACAAGTCGCGCACCATGGGGCCGCGTGGGCAACTGGCTTCTTTCTCGGCACATTTCCAATCGGACAACCCCGTGCAACTGCCTTCATCAGCCCACTTTTCAGTGTCGAAGCTCTGCCCCCTGAACGGCAATTCATGCATGATAAACCTTAGAATTGGCGGATATCCAAGCGTCTTTGAGGCTATAAATTCTATCCCCGCAACTGCAATCAGAAGCAGGAACAGCGCCAAAAAAAACCCCAATCAGAAGTTTACCAAATCGCGCGACAGCACGGAGCATTACTGGGCCTCCCAAGGTAGCAGGTCATTCACACGGGTGATCTTGTAATCGGGGATGCGGGCGATGGTATCGGTGAGCCACGTTTGCGGATCGACGCCGTTGAGTTTTGCCGTTTCGATGAGAGTGTAAGCCACGGCAGCGGCGCGGCCACCGGCGGGTGAGCCGACGAAGAGGTAGTTCTTGCGGCCCAGAGCGATGGCACGCATTGCGCGTTCGGCGGTGTTGTTGTCCAGTTCCGGAATGCCATAGGCCAAGTAAGGCCTGAGCCGCCGCATGCGCGTGAGTGCATATCGGATCGCCTGAGCGAGCGGGGATTTGCCAGATATCGTGGTGAGTTGTCTGCCCAGCCACTCCTGCAGGTCGTCGAAGATGGGTTTGGCGTTGGCCTGCCGGATGGCAACACGCTGATCTGGTGGTGAGCCCCGCGCCTCTTTCTCAACGGCGTAAAGCTGGCTGATCCGCAGGATCGCGTCTTCGGCGATGGCGGAACCCTGAGAACGATGCACATCTACGAACTTACGCCGGATATGAGCCATGCAGGCGACCTCCTTGATGCCGTGGTCGCGGTAAAGCTCTTCATAACCGGCGTACCCATTAGCATGCATCCAGCCTTTGTATATGCTGAGATGATCCTTCGGATGCGCTCCGCGCCGGTCTTGGGAGAACTGATACCAAGCGGCGGGAGGCACATCGCTGCCCCATGGCCGTTCATCGCGGGCATAGACCCAAAGACGCCCGGTCTTAGTCTTCCCCGTGCCAGGGGCGAGCATGTTGACGGGTGTATCGTCGGTAAAGATGGCTTTGCCCTTCAGGACATGTTTGCCGATGGCGTCGACCAATGGGGCTAAAAGCGTGGTCGTTTTTCCAACCCAATCCGCAAGGGTGGAACGGTCGAGATCAAGTCCGTCGCGCTCGAAGACTTGGCTTTGGCGATAAAGGGGGAGATGATCAGCATATTTGCTCACCAAAACATGGGCCAACAGCCCCGGTCCTGGCCGACCGCGTTCAATTGGGCGAGATGGAAGGAGAGCCTGGGTGAACTGCTCGCAGCGCTTGCAGGCAAAGCGCGGGCGGGTGATCTTGTTCACGACGAACCGGCCCGGCACGTATTCCAGTTCCTCGGTCACGTCCTCGCCAATCTGACGCAACGCCCCGCCGCATGTGCAGTGGTCCTTGGGCGGCAACAGCTCAATGTTGTTGCGCGGGATATGATCCGGGATCGGACGGCGCTTCGGCTTGTCTTTGGGTTCGTCCGGCGGAAGCTTCATCTTGGCGGTCATTGCGGCCTCGGCCAGCTCGCTCGCCTCAAGCGCCAGCAAGAGTTGCTTGGTCTGTTCTGACGTCGATCCGTAGCGCCAAGTTTTTTGTCCAGCGACCTGATGGCGGAGCTTCTCAATGAGCATGGCATGAGCTTTGATCTCGGCCAAGAGTTGGGTCGTAAACTCTTTGAGTTCCCCATAGTCTTCCGGCAATGTCATCGCTTCGGCCATCATGGCGTAAGCTTACGTCACTGGAATGACTGAGGGAATCCTATCCCGCGCGCAAAGGCCGCCAAGTTCGACCCGGTGTGCGCCAGTCGATCCCTTCCAAAAGCATCGCCAGTTGCGCAGGTGACAAAGAGACTTTGCCTTCCTTTGTTGCAGGCCATACGAATTTGCCGCGCTCTAAGCGCTTCGAGAACAGACACGCGCCTTGTCCATCCCACCAGATGATCTTGATCAGGTCACCCCGGCGGCCTCGAAAGACAAACAGATGCCCGACAAAGGGATCAAGCTTCAGCACCTTCTCCGCCTGAGCGGCCAAGGATGCGTACCCCTTGCGCATGTCCGTCACACCGGCTGCAAGCCAGACCTTCGTGTTCGCGGGAACGGGGATCATGTCAGATGCCGCACCAGGCGTGCAATCGCATCTGGATCATAGCTGCCACTGATCCGCAGACGGTGACCACTGGCCAAGTCCAATTCGATCAATCCATCTGCATCGGGTATTCCCTCTGGCCGTGTAGGCTCTGCAATCACCTCTACCGGCAGAAACTTGGCCTCATCCTCGGTGGATTGAGCGTCCGGCGCAAACTTCGGGTCCTTCAGCCAATTGAAAATCTGATTGGCATTCAGATCATACCGCCGCGCCACCTGGGCAACCGAAACACCCGCAACAACGGTCTGCGCACAAATCATGCACTTCTCGTCATCGCTCCACTTCCTGCGCTTCCGCCGCTTCCCCATCCCGGCCTCTTAAGTGTCCACTTAGCTAAGTGGACACTATCCGACACTAGCGCGTCTCCGGCAGGGCAGTCAGACCGGACGCTTACAATATTAGCCAAGAATGGAGCGATGAGGCATGCCGACACTTGAAGAGACAGCGATCGACATGAGGTTGGATGAAATCGCGGGGCGCTAAAGAAAGGCCCGGCGGCAACGGCGTTCGGCAAAACGTGGGCGGCTTGTCAAATTCTTTGTCGTGTCACCAACCATTTGTGGAGCGATTTTTTGCCGTTTTACAGACGTTTTGCATCTGATGACTTCTTGTTGCTGGATAAAGAAGACGACATCGCGCTGATGGTCCATGCGACCATGTCAGAAGCGCACTCAACCGGGTGTTAAACCTTTCGGGTCCAAAAAACCGGGGCATTTGCACCCTGCATTGATGTGACGACAGGTCGGCGGCTGGTCCCAATGATGAGCGGCTGTTGGTGTGACCACACTGTGCCGCCGGATTCGGGCCCGCCACAAAAGATCTTTTGGGGGGTATCAGCGATCAACACGGTGACGATCAGTGCGGACCGCGAAAAAGTGGAACCACCGCTTCAATAGAAACGGTGGTCCTGCAGGTCGGCCATATCCGGCCGTTCAGCCGTAAGTGGTGATTACTGAGTGATCCAAGCCGTCCAGCGTTCGCGCAACATGTCGCGGTTCTGGCCAATCCATGCAAAATCCGGGGTCACCAGCTTGTCGTAGTTTTCCGGGAAGGTCGCATAGAGCTTTTGTTCCTCTTCCGGCAGCATTCCCACTCCGATGGTCGAGGAGGTGGCGTAGTTCACCGCGCGAATAAAGGCCGGGTGGCCGTCGGCGTTGCCGTAGAAGAAGTCGATGAACTTCACCGCGCCCTCGGGGTTGGGTGAATCCTTCAGGATCGCGAAATAACCGGTGTCCTTCAGGGCATTGTCCCAGGACAGGCCGAAGTTCAGGCCTTCCTTGATCGAGCCGAGCGCCCGGCCGGAATAGGCCATTGTCATCGCAATTTCCCTGTCGCGAATGATCTGTTGAACCTGGCTCCCGGTTTTCCACCAGACCGTGACGTGCGGGCGGATCTCATCCAGCTTTTTATAGGCCCGATCCAGATCGAGTGGAAAAAGGTCCTCTTTCTTTACCCCGTCGGCAAGTAGCGCCACGGTC
Source organism: Pseudooceanicola sp. (assembly GCA_050633485.1). GTDB lineage: Bacteria > Pseudomonadota > Alphaproteobacteria > Rhodobacterales > Rhodobacteraceae > Pseudooceanicola. The sequence goes on along the minus strand of JBOEGP010000011.1, from coordinate 115,686 downwards.
GGCAACCACCAGTCGCGGTCGCCCGTGTCGGGTAGACCACGCGGTCCGGGAAAGGTTTCGACATCCCAGAAATCGGCCCAGGTCACCGGCGCCTTGTCCACGTAAACATCCTTGTCATAGCTGATCAGCATGCCGCCTGTGGTCCGGGCCACGCCATATTCCTCGCAGGCGCCGGGCAGAGCGTATTTTTGGATGTTGGGCATTTCGGCACAGGGAACCCGAAGCAGGATGTCCGTTTTGTCGACTAGGTCGGGCGCCGTTCCTGTGACGATGTCAAACTCGACATTTCCGGTGCGCACCATACCTTCGGCGCGGGCCCATTGGTCGGGAAGTTCGATGTCGAATGGAATGATCTCGGAATCAGTCTGTTTTGCGAAGGGCTTATAGAAATGCTCCTCCAGGGTCTGACGCATTAGGCCGCCAGTGGTGGCATATACGACCTCGTCGGCGCTTGCGGCGCTGCCGAGGGTGAGGGCAAGGATCAGGCCGGAGACCGGCGTGACCCTGCGCAGGAAGCTGTCGGTTTTCATTGGTTCGTTTCCCTTGTTGGTTCCAGTTTATTTCGCGGGCACGGCTTCGTTGGCCATACCCGCCCGGTTCGACCACCGGCGCAGAAGCGCGGCGATCAGCAGCACCGCGATTGACAGCACTGTCAGCAGGACGGCGATCGCGGGGATGATGGGGGTAAGGTTCTGTTCGATATCGTCGAACATCATGCGGGGCAGGGTCTTGTCGCGTATCCCGGCCAGGAAGAACGCGATGACGGGTTCGTCAAATGACAGGATAAAGGCGAAAAGGCCGCCGGACAGCACGTTTGGCAGGATCATCGGCAGGGTGACAAGGCGAAAGGCCGTGAACCGCGTTGCCCCGCAAGACATCGCGGCATCCTCAAGCGCGGGATCGACGCGGGACAGGGCAGCGGCGACCGTAAAGACCACGAAAGGCATGGCAATGACCGAATGCGCCATGACATAGCCGGTGACGGTGCTGGACAGCCCGACCTGCTGAAAGAAGAGGTAGAGAGCGACAGCGAGCGCAATATGCGGCACCACGATGGGCCCGATCAGCAGCACCTGGAACAAGGTCGCCAGCCGTCCGCCGCCCCGCACCATGGCGTAGGTCGCCATCGTGCCGACGATGGTGGTCACCAGCGCGGTCAGAACGGCGATCGAGCCCGAGAACCACGCGGCCTTCATCCAGCGCGAGCTGCCGAAGAATTCGTCGAACCAGTGAAAGGTGAAACCCTTGGGCGGAAAGGTCAGATAGGCCGGTTCGCTAAAGGCCATCGGCAGAATTACAAGGATCGGCGCCAGGATCACGAACAGCACCGCATAGACATAGGCGTTGAGCAGCAGCCGGTTCGCGTTCATGCCTGTGCCCCCATCATGCGGTCGAACTTCATCGCCTTACCAAAGACCACCGCGATCAACGTGACGAACAGGGTCAGCACCCCGACCAGCGCTGCGGCAAAGGGCCAATCAAGAACCTCGCGGATCTGTTGCGAGATCAGCGTGGCGATCATCATTTCCTGAGGTGAGCCGAGCAGAGCGGGGGTGATAAAATAGCCAAGCGCCGTGAGGAAGACGAGGACGAACCCGCTCAGCACTCCGGGCATGGCCAGCGGCAGGATCACCTCGACAAAGCTGCGCAGGGGGTTGGCGCCAAGGATCGCGGCGGCGCGGCCGTAGTCGCGCGGGATATTGCGCAGCGCGCCATAGATTGGCAGGACCATGAAGGGCATCAGCACATGGGTCATCGCCATGACCACCGCGCCTTGGGTGTAAAGCAGAGTCATCGGCTTGTCGGTAAGGCCAAGGCCCATCAGGCCCGAATTGATCAGCCCGGTTCGCTGCAAGATCACTGCCCATGCGGCCGTACGGACCAGCACGGACGACCAGAAAGGCAGCAAGATGCAGGCCGTAATGAACATCAGTTTCGGCCCCTTGGAGATCGACATTACCCAGGCGACCGGAAAGGCCAGTACCAGCGACAACAGGCTGACATAGAATGCGATCCTGAGCGTTCGCCACAACACGCGGGCATAGACCGGGTTCGCCAGAACCTTTTCATAGTTTGCCAACGTCGGCTCTGGCTCCAGCACGGAAATCGAGAGCAGATTGAGGATCGGGTAAAGAAACGCGATGAACAGTAGCGAAAAGAACGGCAGCATCAGCAGCAAACGTCCGCCCGAGGACAGGCTGCGGCCCGAAGGAGTGAGGAAGTCAGGCCGCTTCATCTTGCGCTGCCTGCGAAAACCAAGATCGCCGAAGGCGGGCAGTTCAGCGTGATTGTGTCGCCACTCTTTAGGGCGCCCAGGCTGGCCGATGCAATCCGTGCGCGCACTTCGGTCCCATCGGAAAGCGATGCGATCAGAAGCGTTCCGGCCCCGGCATAGACCACATCTCGTAGGGTGGCGGTGAGGCTTTGCGGCGAACCGGGATCGGCGATCATCAACCGTTCAGGGCGCATGGCGACCGTCACTGGGCCATCCGGGACGTCCTGCGCCAGGTCACTCGTCAATTCGCTGCCTCCGGCCAAGGTAACGCGGTCCCCGGAAAGGGTTGCGTCGATCATATTCATCTCACCGATGAACCCGGCGGCGAACAGGTTCGACGGGCGTTCATAGAGGTCGCGAGCAGAGGCAAGCTGTTGGATTTCCCCATCTTTAAGAACTGCGATCCGATCGGCCATGGTCAACGCTTCGCCCTGATCGTGCGTGACGAAGATGATCGTCATGCCCAATTCGTCGTGCAGACGCTTGATTTCCAACTGCATCTCTTCACGCAGGTTCTTGTCGAGCGCGGACAGGGGTTCGTCCATCAGCAGGACGCGCGGCTCATAGACGATGGCGCGGGCCAGGGCGACCCGCTGTTGCTGGCCGCCGGACAACTGGCTTGGCATCCGGTCGCCAAAGGCATCCAACCGCACGGTGGCCAGCGCCTGTTCGGCGCGGCGATGGCGTTCGGCCTTGGCGATGCCGCGCATTTTTAGCGGGAAGGCCACGTTGTCACGTACGCTCAGATGCGGGAAAAGAGTGTAATTCTGGAACACCATCCCGATATCGCGCTTGTGCGGCGCCACGCGGGTGACATTCGCACCATCGATTCGGATGCTGCCTTCGGTCGGAAATTCGAATCCCGCGATGCTCATGAGAATGGTCGATTTGCCAGACCCAGAAGGGCCAAGGAGCGCCAGAAATTCGCCCTTCTTGATCTTGAGCGAGACATCGTAAACGGCTGTTACGGTTCCGAATTTCATTGTGAGAGCATCGACGATGACATCGGCGCCCCGTGCTTGGGTGCAGGTGGTCCCCGTCATCCTGTGCTGGTTTCCGTCCAAACCGTGTGTTCCTGACATCTGAAAGTTGACCCGTCGGGTCCTGAGGGATTGATGTGGAAAGTGTTGTTGATATATCATAATTCGTCAACAGGAATCCGTGACCACATCAAGAATGGTGAAATCCAGGTATGAGCCAAAATGGGGTATTGTGCCGGTTCGGCCTGATTAATGTTTTGATATTACATATAAAAATATCACTTATGCTGAATAAACGGGCGGTATTTCGACCAATTGAAGTCCGATTTTGCTCGCAAAATATTTGGAGTTGACGTTGGGGGCTGCTTAATATGATATATCGAAATGTGGCATCAGAATACTCGGATGCCCGGATGCACAGCGTCAGGAGGCTGGCTAAATGAATGCCCCCGAATATCTCTCCAACCGGCAGGTCGACCAGAATCTGCGTGATCGCGCAGCGTTAGTCATTCCTGGCGGCATGTGGGGACATCAACGTGCGGCGGCGGTGCCTGCCGGCTATCCGCAGTTCTTTTCTTCGGGCCATGGGGCTCGGGTGCGGGATGTGGATGGCAAGGAATATATCGACTTCATGTGTGCGTGGGGGCCGATGATTTTGGGCCACGGCAATGAGGTGGTTGAACAAGCGGCCCAAGCCGAAGCGGTCAAGGGGCTTTGCCTGAACGGGCCAACGGAACAAGCCGTGCTGTTGGCCGAGAAGTTCACGGATATGATCACACATGCCGACTGGGCGCTGTTCCAGAAGAACGGGTCGGACGCCATGACCGGCTGTGTCACCATCGCACGCGCCGGGACCGGGCGGCGCAAGGTTCTGGTCGCGCGCGGTGCCTATCATGGTGCGGTGCCGTGGAGTTCTCCCTCCATGGTGGGGGTGACGGCAGAGGATCGGGCGCATCTGCTGCATTTCGACTATAACGACACCGAAAGCCTTGCGGCGGCCGTGGCCAAAGCCGGGGATGATCTGGCGGCCATCGTGGTGTCGGCCTTCCGTCACGATCTGGGCATCCCGCTAGAGATGCCATCGCCTGAATTTGCCGCCGCCGCCCGCGCATTTTGCGACGACACCGGGGCGGCCCTGATCGTGGATGACGTGCGGGCGGGTTTCCGTCTGGGACTGGACGGATCATGGGATCTGATCGGTGTTTCGCCGGACCTTTCCGCCTGGTCCAAGGCCATTGCCAATGGTCACGCCCTATCGGCCATTACCGGCAATGATCGGTTCCGGCAGGCCGCTGCCGACGTTTTTATCACCGGGTCTTTCTGGTATGCGGGCGCTCCGATGGCCGCCGCCATCGCCACCCTGAGTGAATTGCAGCGTCTGAATGGCCCCGCCGTGATGAACCGCGCAGGCCAGCGCCTGCGGGATGGGTTGAACGAACAGGCCGAACGTCGCGGTTTCGAGCTTTTGCAATCCGGCCCTACGGCAATGCCGCTGGTCCAGTTCGCCGGCGACGATGCGCAATCCTCTTTGGGGGAAGCATTCTGCGCCGAAGCGTTGCGGCGCGGTGTCTATATGCACCATCGTCACAATATGTTTTTCAGCACGGCCCACACGGACGCCGAGGTTGACGCGGCGCTCGATGCGACCGACGGCGCCTTCGCGGCCATAGCAAAAGGCAGGTCCTGATATGTCGGACTCCGTCACCCCTCCCATTGACGACGCAGAGAGCCTTTCTGGGCAGGTGTATTACCGTCTTAGGAATGCCCTGATGCGCGCGGAACTGCGACCGCATCAAAGGCTGAAGGTCCGCGACCTTTCGCGCGAGATGGGGACATCAGAAACCCCGGTCAGAGAAGCGCTTTTCCAGTTGTCACATGAAGGCGCGATCGAGATCAAACCGCGCTTTTACATCCGGGTGCGCAGGGTCAGCGCCAAGGAATATCGTGATATCCGCGACATACGTATGAAGCTTGAGCCGATGGCCGCAGAGCGCGCGTTACCGTTCCTGACAGAGGCTGACATCGACAAGCTTGAAAACCATCACGCCGATCTTGTCGCCGCCGAGGCATCGGGCGACTGGCACACCGCGCTACAGGCGAATTTCGATTTCCATTTCGGGCTTTATCAATTGTGCCGCATGCCGACACTGGTGCAAGCGCTGCAAAGCCTGTGGATCCAGATTGGGCCGATCCTGTCCGAACTCTACCCCGGTGCCGCGCCAACCTATGCCGAACGGCATCAGCACGAAAATGTCATCGAGGCATTGCGCGCGCGTGACAGTCACGCTTTGCGTGACGCAATCCGAATGGACCTGATCGAAGGCGGTCGGAACCTGCTGACTCATCTCGAAACCAATACCACACAAGATCCGTCGAAGGAGATTGAGTAATGACCGGATACGACCGTTCGAATGTGAGCCTTTCTGTTCTTGAGGATCGAGCAAAATTTATTCGAAAGGAAACCGTGCGACTGTCGCGCATTGCGGGGGCGGGGCATTATTCCTCGACCTTCTCCTGTGCGGAATTGCTGTCGGTTCTTTATTACGACCACCTGCGGATCGAACCGACCCAGCCGGACTGGCCCGACCGCGACCGTTTCGTGATGTCCAAGGGGCATGCCGCCATCGGTCTATATCCGGTGCTGGCGGACCTTGGGTATTTCGACCCCTCCGAACTGGACACCTATACCCGGCTGGGGTCGAAATACGGCGACCACCCCGACATGAAAAAAGTGCGGGGGCTGGATTTTTCATCCGGCTCTCTTGGCCACGGGCTGTCCATCGGGGTCGGCATGGCGCTGGCCGGGCGGATGACCGGGCGCGACTATCGCACCTTTGTGATGCTGGGCGACGGAGAACTGAGCGAGGGCCAGATCTGGGAGGCTGCGAATGCCGCCGGCCACTACAAGCTGCGCAACCTTGTCGGGCTGGTCGACCGCAACGGGTTGTCCATCGACGGCCATACCGAGGACGTGATGTCGGTCGAACCGCTTCAGGACCGGTTCGCCGCCTTCGGCTGGGACGTGCATCGCTTTGACGGACACGACCTGACCGCCGTGCGCACCGCCTTTGATGCGCTGGAGCGCGCGCCCGAGGGTCGGCCGCAGATGCTGATCGCCGACACGGTCAAGGGTCGCGGGGTCGAGCGGATGGAGATGTCGCTGGACTGGCATGTCGGCAACCTTGTTGGCGAGGATTACGACGACGTGATGGCAGAACTGGACGCGGGACTGAAACCCCTGAAAGAGGAGCAGCCGGCATGACCACCGAGATGCAGGACGAAAGCGAGATCTTCCGGGGTACGACCACCGGCCAGACCCTGCTGCGCAACAAGGGATCGGTCCGGGGCACGCCCAAGGCCGGGATGCCCGCCTTTGTGCTGGGCGAGGAACTGGCGGACATAGCCGAAAGTGACCCGCGCATCGTTGTGGCGACGGCCGATCTGGCCTCGGCCAACCGGACCAACGATTTCCGCGACCGGCACCCCGACCGTTTCGTGAACTTTTCGATTGCCGAAAAGAACATGATCACCGCCGCCGCCGGCATGGCCGCCTGCGGGATGATCCCCTATGTCGCCAGTTTCGCCAGTTTTACCGCGATTCTGGCCGCCGAACAGATCCGCACCGATTGTGCGTATCCCAGAATGCCGGTGCGGGTGATCGGCAGCCATTCGGGCATGTCCATGGGGTTCTACGGCTCGTCCCACCATGCGCTTGAGGATCTGGCGATGTTGCGCTGCATGGCCGATCTGACCGTGGTCTGCGCCACCGATGCCAACCACCTGCGCGCGATCCTGCGCGCTTCGGTCGATCATCCGGGTGCGATGTATATCCGCCTTGGCCGGGGGCGCGACCCGGTTGTTTATGACACGGTGCCCGAGATCACCTTTGGCAAGGCGATCCGCCTGAACGAAGGCGCCGACCTGACGATCATCGCCTGCGGGTCCGAGGTGCGCGCCGCGCTTGATGCGGCCAAGACGCTTGAGGGCGAAGGGCAAACGGTCCGTGTCATCGACATGTTCACCATAGACACGCTGGATCTGGACGAAATCCGCGCCGCTGCTACGGAAACCGGCGCGATCCTGACGGTCGAGGAACATAACGTCACCGGCGGCCTGGGATCCGCCGTGGCCGAGGCGCTTTTGGACATGCCGCGCGTGACCTTCGCCAAGCATGGCGTACCGGACAAATATGTCGAGGTCGGCCCGCCCGCCGCACTTTACGCGCATTACAAGCTGGACGCGCCCGGCGTGACCGAGGTCGCCCGAAATCTGCTGGCCGGGAAAACGTCATGAGCGACAAACCCTTCACCCACCCCGAACTTGGCCCCCATGCCCTGCGCCCCCGCGTGATCCGCAAGCATCATGGCGACGAAGGCTTTCTGACCGATTTCCGATACGAGGCCCCGCGCGAGGATCCCGCGCTGCCCGAGGTTTACGTCTATACCGACGCCATGTCCTATGATCCGGGCGACGAGGTGCAGTTCCACGCATCGTGTAACGCCGAGGACTGGAACATCCAGATCTATCGCGACGGTCATCAGCCCGAGATGGTGCACGAAACCTTTGGCCTTGAGGCGCGGTTCACCCCGATGCCGGACAAGGCCTATATGAACGGCTGCGGCTGGCCGGTGCTGCACCGCTGGACGTTGCCCGCCGATCTGCGGTCGGGCTTTTACCGGGTGGTATCGACTTGCATGCGTCCGGACGGCAACCGGTTCGTTCAGCACCATTTCTTTGTCGTTCGTCCCACGCCGGCCACCCGGCGCGGCAGCATTGTCATGATGCTGGCGACGGGGACATGGACCGCCTACAACGATTGGGGCGGCGCGAACCATTATTTCGGCACCTATGGTCCAAACCAGGACGAAGGATCGCCCATCCTGTCGCTGGAACGGCCCTGGTCGCGCGGTCTGGTCTGGCTGCCCAAGGGTGCCGCGCGCACCGTGTCCCAGCAAAAGCCGAACATGGGCGACGCGCACCGCTATCCGTCCAAGGAATACGGTTATTCCGGGGGCTGGGCGCAATATTACGCCGCCGCCGGATACGCACAGTTCGACCGGCATTTCCTGGTCTGGGCCGAAGAGCAGGGGTTCGAGATCGACATCATCACCCAGACCGACCTGCATTTCCGCCCCGAATTGCTGGAAGGCAAAAGCTGTCTGATTTCCTGCGGCCATGACGAATATTGGTCCTGGGACATGCGCAAAACGGTCGATGGTTTTGTCGAGGGGGGCGGCAATTTTGCCCGCTTCGGCGGCAACTTCCTGTGGCAAATCCGGCTTGAGGACGACGGCCGCCAGCAACATTGCTGGAAATTCAAGGCCCCGACCGAGGATCCGGTTTTGGGCACCGACCGCGCGCATTTGTTGACGACATCCTGGGAAGGCAAGGGCGTGGAATGGCCCGGCGCTTCGACCGTGGGGGTGAACGGCTGCCACGGGATGTATGCAAGCTGGGGTGGGTTCGGCCCGCGCGGCAACCGGGGGTTCACTGTCTATCGGCCCGAACATTGGGTCTTTGACGGCACGGACCTTCGCTATGCAGACATCTTTGGCGAAGAGGCCGCGATCTTTGGCTACGAGGTCGACGGGCTGAACTATACCTTCCACCAGGGCCTGCCCTATCCGGTGGAGGAACCCGGCGTACCGCAAGAGATCACCATCCTCGCGATGAGCCCGGCCATGCTTTACGAATACGAACACCCCGTCGAAGGCGTGCCCTATTACCTGTCCGACAGTGACCTTGTCGGTCTGATGAGCCTTGCGCCCGAAGATACCGATGCCGCGCGCAAGCGGTATCAGCACGGATCCGGCATGCTGGTCCATATGCCCAAGGGCGCCGGAGAGGTCGTCTGCGGCGGCAGCTGCGAATGGATCATGGGCCTGACGCGGCGCGACGAATTCACCATGAAAATAACGAAAAACGTGATTGAACGTTTCAGCCGAGGCAGCACAGGCGGCACCTGATCCAATCACCCCGTCCGGCTTTCGCGGGGTCTGACAAGCCGAAGGCCGAATTCGAACCGGGCCGGACCGTGCATGACGCGCCAGAACCGGTCCCCGACAGGAGGTAAGACATGTACCGTACCAAGATTGCTGGCGTTATTCTGAGTGCCGCCCTGGTGTTTGGCGGCCCCGCTCTGGCGCAGAGCACCTTTGTCTATGCTGACGCAGGAGAGCCGACGACGCTGGATCCCGCCAAGGCCAACATCAACTGGGAATTCACCATCACCCGCAACGTCTTTGACAGACTGGTGAGTTTCGACCTGGACGATCCGTCCAAAATCCTGCCCGCTTTGGCGACCGAATGGTCGCAGGACGGCACCACCTGGACCTTCAAGCTGCGTGAAGGCGTGACCTTTCACGATGGCACCGCCTTTGATGCCACGGACGTCAAGGCGTCGCTGGACCGGATGCTGTCGCTGGCACAGGGCCAGTCCTATCTTGTTTCGGACATTACCGATGTGACCGTGACCGACCCGACCACCGTGACGATCACAACCAAGACGCCGAATGTTTTCCTCGCCGGGAACCTGGCGCGGATCGAGATGGTGTCGGACGAGGATATCGCCAACCATGATGAAGCCTGGTTCGGAGAGAATGCGAATGGCACTGGGCCTTACAAATTCGTATCCTGGCAGCGTGGCAGCCAGGTCGAACTGGCGCGCAATGCTGACTGGTGGGGCGACTTCCCGGCCGGCGTTTTCGATCGTGTCCTGGTCCGTGTCGTGGCGGACGGACAGAACCGCGCGCAGGGGGTCCAGGGTGGCACCTATGACATGGCCAACTTCATCCCGCTGGATGACGCGCTGCGCATCGGCAAGGCGGACGGCTTCCACATGGTAGAGGGCGACAACCTCTGGGCCTGGCCTGCGATCTATTTCAACATGGACATCGCGCCGACCAATTCGGCCGATTTCCGCGCGGCGTTGTCGCAGGCGTTCAGCTATCAGGCGATGCTGGACTTCAATCAGGGGCTGGCTGTCGTGCCGCGCGGCCCGGTTCCGTCCTGGTTCCCCGGTTCGCCCGAGGACAGCATGGCCGAGATCACGACCGACCTCGACGCGGCAAAGGCCAGCCTGAAGGCTTCGGGGCTGGAGGGCGCAACGATGAAATGCGTCATCCCGGCCGGGTTCCCGGAGTTCCGCTTTGCCGCCACCGTACTGCAATCCTCGGCGCAGCAGATTGGCGTGACCGTCCAGATCGAAGAGGCACCGTTTGTCGAGGCGATCACCGCCATCAAGAGCGACACGTCCAACTGCTTTGCGCTGGGCAATGCGAACCTCAGCCCGAACGACCCGACCAAGTTCTTCTCGGCTCACTATCTGAAGGGCGGCTTCTTTAACTCGGGCAAATTCGCGGATGATGGGCTTGAAAAAATCATGGCCGACCTGCCCGCCGTCACCGACGCTGCCAAACGCGACGCGATGCTGAAAGAGGCGGCGCAGATCGTGGTCGACAGCCACTATGTCATCTGGGGGATCCGTCCCAAGACGGTCGTGGTGGAGCCGGACAAGATCGCCGGTTACCGCATCGACCCGGCGGAATATATCAACATCCGATTTTGGGAAATCCACGCCAAGTAAAGGCGTGACCGGTCCGGCGTTTCCGCGTCGGACCGGACGACCAGGGACAACGCATGACCTTATTCATCGCCAAGCGCATCGCATGGGGGGCGCTGGTGCTCGCCCTTGTGGCGGTCACGACATTCTTCCTAAGCCGGGTGGTGCCCGCCGATCCGGCCGCCTTTCTGGCCGGGCAGAATGCCAGCGAAGAAACCGTGGCCCGCATCCGCGCGGAACAGGGGCTGGACGATCCGCTGCCTGAACAGTTCTGGCGCTATGCCAGCGGGCTGGTGCAGGGCGATCTGGGGCAGTCGATCCGCACCCGCCGTCCGGTGGCCGCCGACATGGCGCAGTTCCTGCCCGCGACGCTTGAATTGTTGGCCGTCAGCTTTGTACTTTATGTCGCGCTCAGCCTCGCCCTGGCGCTTTGGGCCGTGCGCAGGCCGGGCGGGGTGGCGGACACGATTATCCGCCTTGTGACCATGCTGGGGACGGGCATTCCGGTGTTCTGGCTGGGCATGGCGCTGCAATTCGTCTTTTTCTTCAAACTGCAATGGTTGCCGCTTGGCGCGCGGTTCCCGATCCGCGATGTCGCGCCGCCGGATGTCACAGGGTTCCTTCTGATCGACTCCCTGCTCGCTGGCAGCCCGCAGGCCTTTGCCGCATCGCTGTCCCATCTTGCCCTGCCGGTCGCGACCATCGTGCTGAACCTGCTGGCCGTTGGCACCCGGATGTCGCGCGCCGCGCTGCTGGACGAGGGCGGGCGCCTTTACGTGCGCACCGCGCGCGGCAAGGGGCTGAGCCAGGGGCAGGTGCTTTATGGTCACATGCTGCGCAATGCGATGATCCCGATCCTGACCGTGACCACGATCCAGTTCGGCTACATGCTGTCCTGGGTCATTCTGGTCGAGGTGATCTTTGACTGGCCCGGCATCGGTCTTTACGCATTTCAAAGCTTTCAGGTCTTTGACTATTCACCGGTGATTGCGCTGGCGCTGGTGTCTACCTTCGGCTTTGTCGTCATCAACCTGTTGGCCGACATGCTTTATCCGGTGATCGACCCACGGGTCGAGGGGGCAGCGGCATGAGCGAGGTTCGCATTCTGCCGTTTCGCCCGTCGCGCGACTGGCTGGCCATCGGGGCCGTCGCATTCCTGTTGATGCTGATTGTCTGCACGCTGATCCCCGGTGTGATCGCGCCCCACGATCCGGGCACGCTTGACGTTGTGAACCGCCTGAAACCGCCGTCATCCGCGCATTTGTTCGGTACAGACGAGGCCGGGCGCGACATCTTTTCCCGCGTGGTGCATGGCACGCGGTATTCGTTGGGCGTGGCGCTGGCAATCGTTGCTTCGGCGGTGGTAATCGGGACAATCTATGGTCTGATCTCGGGTATGGCGGCGCGCTGGCTGGACAATATGATGATGCGCTTTGTCGATCTTGTCTTTGGCTTTCCGGCGCTGGTGCTGGCCTTTGCCATCTCGGCGGCCATCGGGCGGGGGCTGGACAGTGTGACCATCGCGCTGGCGCTGATCTGGTGGCCCGGTTTCGCCCGGCTGGTGCGTGGCGAGGTGTTGCGCGTGAAGGGCTTGCCCCATGTGGACGCGGCCCGCGCTATGGGCGTTCCGGGGCGGCGCATCGTGACGCGCCATATCCTGCCCTTTGTGCTGGGCGCGGTGAACGTCCGTGCCACGACCGACGTGGGTTATGCACTGGTCGCGGTGACGGCGCTGTCGTTCCTGGGGCTTGGCGCGACCTCTCCGACGCCGGAATGGGGGCTGCTGATCCGCGATTCCCGGCCCTATTTCGGCACGGCCTGGTGGTATCTGGTCTTTCCCGGCGGGATCATCATGCTGACCGCCACGGCCTTTTCGCTGGTGGGCGATGCGCTGGACAGGGGCCGCTGATGCTGAACGTGCGCGATCTGACCATCACATTCCCGTCGAATGCCGGCCCTCTGGCTGCGGTCGAGGGGTTGTCCTTTACCATCGAGCGCAATGAAACCTTTGCCATCATTGGCGAATCCGGGTCCGGTAAGTCGCTGACGGCCATGTCCGTCGTCGGGCTGACCCCGCCCGGAGCGCAGGTGACCGGAGAGATCACGCTGAACGGCGATCCGCTTTCGGGCCTGTCCGACCGTGCCTTGGCGCGGGTGCGCGGGCGGCGGATCGGCATTGTCTATCAGGATCCGATCAGCGCGCTGAACCCGGTGCACAGGATCGGCGACCAGATCGCCGAAGGTCTGATCGTGCATGGTCTTGCACGACGGTCCGAGGCCGCGCGGCAGGCCGTGAGCCTGCTGGACAAGATGCGCATCCCCGATCCTGGCCGCGTCGCGCTGGCCTATCCGCACCAGATCAGCGGTGGGATGCGGCAACGGGCGGTTTTTGCCATGGCGCTGGCCTGCGGGCCGGACCTGTTGATCGCGGATGAACCGACCACGGCGCTGGACGTGACGATCAAGGCGCAGGTGCTTGACCTGCTAAGGACGCTGCGGTCCGAGATGGACCTGACCACCCTTCTGATCACCCACGACATGGGTGTGGTGGCCGAAGCCGCCGACCGCATCCTGGTGATGTATGCCGGTCAAATCGCTGAACTTGGCCCCGCCGAGGCAATCCTGTCCGCGCCCAGCCATCCCTATTCGCAGGCCCTGCTGCAAAGCGCACTGATCGGAGAGGCGGCGCCGCAGACCATTCTGCCCGCCGTCGCCGGCGCCCCGCCGGGATTGACCGAAGTGGTGACCGGCTGTCGGTTCAACCCGCGATGCCCCTTCGCGACCGACCTTTGCCGAAAGGAGGTTCCGGCCCCGCGTAGCGTCGGCCCGGTTACGGTGGCCTGTCATCACCCGATCACGCATAAGGCGGAGGCCGCGACATGACCCTTCTGGAGTTGACCGGCGTGACGCGCCATTTCGTGACCGGGGGGCGCAAGTCGCGGATCGTCCGGGCGCTGGACGGGGTGGACCTGACGATCGGTGCCTCTGAAACGGTCGGCATCGTTGGCGAATCCGGCTGTGGCAAGTCCTCGCTGGCGCGTGTCGCGCTGAAGCTGCTGGAACCGAGCGCGGGCGCGATCCGCTTTGACGGCACCGACATCACCACGCTGTCGCCCGCCCGGATGCGCCCCTACCGGCAACATATTCAGGCGGTGTTCCAGGACCCGCTTGCCTCTCTGAATGCGCGGATGACCATCGCACAGGTGCTGGCCGAACCGTTTGAAACCCATGGCCTGACCCCGGAAGAGGGCGTGCCTGCCCGCATCCAGCGCCTGCTGTCGGATGTTGGTCTGGGCCACATAGATACCAGCCGTCGCCCCGGCCAGTTCTCGGGCGGGCAATTGCAGCGCATCGCTATTGCCCGTGCGCTGGCGGTCGAACCTCGGCTGATCGTCGCGGACGAGCCGACCTCGGCGCTGGACCCGTCGATCCAGGGGCAGGTGGCCAACCTGTTTCTGGACATCCGCCGGGCGCGCGGCACCGCCTTCCTTATCATCTCGCATGACATCGACATCATCGGGCATTTGTCTGACCGGATCGCGGTCATGTATCTGGGCAAGGTGGTCGAACTGGGCGCGGCGGCCGACCTGATGGCCGCGCCGCTGCATCCCTATACCCAGGCGCTGCTGAACGCCGCGCCGACCCTGCGCGCCCGGCGCAGTCCGCATTGGCAACCCCGGCTGTTGGGGGGCGATCCGCCCAACCCGGCGGCCGTGCCATCCGGGTGCAGTTTCCATCCGCGCTGTCCGATGGCGACCGATTTGTGCCGGACCACAGTGCCAACCCTCAAACCGGCAGAGGGCCGTTCAGTCGCCTGCCATTTCGCCCCCGACCGCACCCTGGCGCCGGGCCGCATCGTCGGTCGCGCGCGGCGCGGTCTGCCCGAGGAAGGACCCCCCCCATGACCAACCCGCTTGAGATCCACCTTGATGACCTCGGCTTTCCCGAAGGGCCGGTTGCCCTGCCGGACGGATCGCTTGCCTTTGTTGATCTGCTGCACCGCAAGATCCGCGCCTGGAACGATGGAGAGGTGCGGGTTCTGGCGACGGTGCCAGGCGCGCCGAACGGCATGCGGCTGGGGCCGGACGGGGCGCTTTATGTATGCAACAACGGCGGGCTGTCGCCTGATCATACCAAGGCGTTGCAACGTGCCGATCCGCAGATCGAAGGCTGCGTTATGCGTCTGGCCACGGACGGGTCCGTGACGACATTTACCGGCCCGCTGCCCGGCGCGAAACCCTCGCGTCCGAACGATCTGGTGTTTTCCCCACAGGGGGATGTGGTCTTTACCGATCCGCAAAACTGGGAGGCATCGGGCGACGCCTATCACGGCGGTCAGCTTTTGCTGGCGGACAGCACCGGCGCGGTGCGCCACCTGCGCGACATGACCGGATTCCCGAACGGGCTGTGCTTTCACCCCGACGGATCGCTGATCGTCGGCATCACGCTGGAACACCGTTATTTGAAATTCGCCTGGAAGGATGGCGCGGCGCTGGACGCGCCCGAAGTCTGGGCGCAGATGGACGACGGGTTCAACCCGGACGGCATGGTGGTGCATGGCGACCGGATCTATGCCGCCGGCAGCGTCGGCGACCGGGTGGCGGTGCTGTCGCTTGATGGCGAGGTGATCGACATGATCGACTGTGGACCCGGCAGCGACCCGACAAACCTGTGTGTTCATCTGGGGCGGCTGTGGATCACGCTGGGCTATCGCGGGGCGCTGGCGTCGATGCCCCTGCCGGCTTAGGTCGTGATGACAAAAGGGATCCACATCGCGTTGCCGACTTGATTCAAGCTGGCACCTGCGACGGAGGCCCACTTGGCACGAGGCCATCCCTTGCGGGGGGGAATGGGCTTTCTTTGAACAGTCAATCGCGCACGTTCGTGCACCATCAGGCCACGTGCCCGGCCACCAATCTTGGTTTCCGGTTCTAGTGTCATTTCGGACAAAATTGCACTTTTGCAGGCCCAAACGCGGTGCAAGAGTTGGCGGGTCAGGCCAGGTGTCTTTAGGGCCTGTGCCTTTGGGCGGCGGGCTGGTCCTTATCCGTCAGACGCGCGCAGCGACTGGTGAACGAATTCCGCCATTTCCGTCAGGACCAGGCCTGACTTCTCTTCAAGCCGTTCCAGCGGCCCGTGCACGCCAAGCGCCAGAGGGCGGCCATGAAACCGCTGCGGCAGCAGAAAGGACATGCCGCCTGCGCCCTGAACGATCAGGTTGCGCTGAAAGACCATGCCCTTGCGCCGCGCCTCGGTAACGTGGCCCATCAGCTCGGTCAGGTCGATCCGCGGTTCGTCGCTGTCCAGCCGGGCGTTCATTCGGCGCACCATATAGGCAATTTCGTCGTCGGATTTTTCGCTGATCAGGACCCAGCCCAGCCCTGACCGGGCCAACAGCCGGGTGCGGCCAATATCGACGCGGTAAGACAGCGGCAGGGTCGATTGCATCGCATAGACATAGCGTGTGTGCAGGTCCGACCGGGTGGCAAGGGTCACGGTTTCCTGGGTCAGGGCGCTCATCCGTTCAAGCAGGTCGCGGATGCTGGGGTCAACGAATATCCGGTCTTCCACCCAGGCGCCGATCTCGGACAGCCGCATGGTGGGAAAGTAGGTGCGTTGCGCCTTTTCATAATCAAGGTAGCCAAGCCGCGAGATGCTTTTCAGCAGGGCAGCGGTTGACGACGTGGGGTATCCGCATGCGTCCGAAATTTCCTTGAGGCTGAGGGGGCACCGCCGGTCGGCGAACAATTCAAGGATCTCGAAGACCCGCTGCGCCGATTTGGTATTTCGATCCTGCACCATGCCGTTTTCCACAAATATGGAAGTATATTACGCATCTATGAAATCACAGCCCGTCGGTTAAAACAAGCGGTGGAGGCCGGGACACGCGACCGGCAGGAGGACGACAACATGCAGACGTGGTTTAAAACCCGCGCGCCCGGCTTTTTGCGGGCGCGTGCAGGGGGAGCGTTGGTTATCGCCGCCGGAGCGTTTTTCGTTCTTGGCGGGATGCAGCACGAGCTTGGAACATTGCGACGGATGGGACCGGGGGCGTTTCCTGTTGCTCTGGGTCTGATGCTGTTGGTTATGGGGGCCGCCCTGACGCTGGTCGGTGACGACCAACAGCCCCCGGCAAATGGGGCACAGGCCCCGGTGCTGCGCCCGATGCTCTGCGTCTTTGGCGGGATCATCGCCTTCGCCTTTTTGGCGCCCCGGCTGGGGTTCGTGCCCGCGACGATCGCGTTGATGGTCAGTTCGGCACTGGCGCGGCCCGAAAACACGCCGCTGTTCATCGCGGTGATGGCGCTGGCGATGGCTTTCCTCGGGTGGGCGGTCTTTGTCGTGGGGCTGGGCGTGCCTTTGTTCGCCTTCGCCTGGAAGTGGTGAGGCGATCATGCTGGATCAACTCCTTACCGGGTTCGGTACCGCCCTGCAGGGTCAGGCGCTGTTGTTCTGCCTGATCGGCGTGACGCTTGGCACATTGGTCGGTGTGCTGCCGGGCATCGGCGCGATGGCCGCGATCACGATGAGCCTGCCGATCACCTTTTATCTGGAGCCGACATCGGCGCTGATCATGCTGGCGGGGATCTATTACGGGGCGCAATACGGATCCTCGGTGGCGTCGATCCTGCTGAACATCCCCGGCACGCCGTCGGCGGCGGTGATCTGTCTGGATGGCTATCCCCTGTCCCGGCAGGGCCGCGCCGGGGTGGCGCTGTTCGTTTCGGCAATGGCCAGCTTTATTGGCGGCACCCTGGCGATCCTGTTGCTGATGTTCTTTGCCCCGCTGTTGGCGCGGCTGGCACAGAATTTCGCCTCGCCCGAGTATTTCACCATCATGCTGCTGGGTCTGATCGGGGCTTCGACCCTGTCGGTCGGCGCGCCGCTCAAGGGTGTGGCGATGACCGTGCTGGGCGTGGCGCTTGGCACCGTGGGGACCGATACCACCACCGGAGAGCTGCGCTTTACCCTTGGCATTACGCAATTCTATGACGGGTTGAACATCGTCGCCGTGGCCATGGGATTGTTCGGCGTCGGAGAAATCCTGAACAACGTGATCCACGGGCAGGACAAGAGCGGCCAGCAGAACCGCGTCACCTTCCGTTCGATGATCCCCGAACGGCGGGAAATCCGCGGTCTTGGCTTTCCGATCCTGCGCGGCACCACCGTTGGGGCGGTGATGGGCGCGCTGCCCGGATCCGGGCCGACGATCGCGTCATTCATGTCCTATGCGTTGGAAAAGAAGGTCGCGCGGGATCCCTCGCGGTTCGGGCGCGGCGCGCTTGAGGGCATCGCAGCCCCCGAGGCGTCGAACAATTCCGCCGTGCAGGCCGGGTTCATCCCGACCCTGTCGCTGGGCCTGCCGGGGGATGCTATCCTGGCCGTGCTGATGGGGGCGATGATGATCCACGGCATCGTGCCCGGTCCCAGTTTCATCACCCAGCATGGCGATATTTTCTGGGGGCTGATCGCGTCGTTCTGGATCGGCAATGTGCTGCTTCTGGTCCTGAATATCCCGATGATCGGTATCTGGGTGCGACTGCTGTCGATCCCCTATCGCGTGATGTATCCGGCGATGCTGTTCTTCATCTGCATCGGGGTCTTTGCCATTGCCAACAACGCCTTTGATGTCTGGCAGACGGCGATCTGGGGGATCATCGGCTATGGCATGATCCGCACCGGGTTTCCGGCGGCGCCACTGCTCTTGGGCTTTGTTCTGGGTCCGCTGATGGAAGAGCATCTGAAGCGGTCGCTGCTGATGGCGCGGGGCGATTTCGGCGTGTTCATCGACCGTCCGATCTCGGCCACGTTCCTGGCAATCACGGCAGGGATCGTCCTGTTCACCCTGATCGGTGCGCTGCGCCGCCGCCAATCGACACCGGAGGATGCCGCATGACCAGACCCCTTTATGGAGAGGCCGAACTGGGCCGCATGTTCCGCCCGCGCAGCATCGCCGTTGTCGGGGCCTCGGAGAAAGCCGGCAGTTTCGGCGGCTATACCGCACAGAACCTGGCGCATTTCGAAGGCGAGGTCTGGATCGTCAATCCCGGCCGCGACACGGTGTTCGGCCAGCCCTGCTTTGCCAGCCTGTCCGACCTGCCCGGCGTGCCCGACTGCGTGGCGATCTGCACGCCCCGCGCCACGGTCGCGGCACTGGTCGCCGAGGCGGCCCAGATCGGGGCGGGCGGCGTGGTGCTCTATGCCTCGGGCTATGCCGAAACCGGCGCTGAGGACGGTGCGGCGGATCAGGCGGTGCTGGCCGCGTTGGCCCGCAAACACGGGATCCCGGTGCTGGGGCCGAACTGCCTGGGCTATGTGCATCACGCGCGCCGGGTCGGGGTCACCTTCACGCCGCGCTATCTGGATGTGCCGGTGCTGCCCGGCAAGGTCGGGGTGGTGTCGCAAAGCGGCGCGCTGCGCGATGTCTTTTTGCAACTGCCGCACCGGGGGATGGGGTTCACCTATCTGCTGTCGGCGGGGAATTCCTGCGATGTCGATGTCTGGGATTGCGTGTCCTTCCTGTGTGACGACCCCGAGACCGAGGTGATC
Organism: Pseudooceanicola sp.; assembly: GCA_050633485.1. Taxonomy (GTDB): domain Bacteria; phylum Pseudomonadota; class Alphaproteobacteria; order Rhodobacterales; family Rhodobacteraceae; genus Pseudooceanicola. The sequence goes on along the minus strand of JBOEGP010000011.1, from coordinate 96,320 downwards.
GCCCTGTTGTTCGAAGGCGTGGCTGATGGCGCGCGGTTCCGGGAGGCGGGCGAAAAGGCCCGCCGGGCCGGCAAGAGGGTGGTGGCCTACAACGCCGCCACCGGACGCAATGCAAAGCGGGCCGCGGCATCACACACCGGATCGCTGGCCGGGGATGACGCGGTTGTTGCCGCGGCGATGCGGCAGGCGGGGTTCATCGCCGTCGAGCGGATTGAGGATCTGTGCCCCACGGCGGCCTTTCTGGCCAAGGCTCCGGTGCGGCCCAAGGGGCAGGGCGCGGCGGTGCTGTCAACCTCGGGCGGGGCCTGCGTGATCGCCGCCGCAAAGGCGGAAGCCGCAGGCGTTCCGCTGCCCGCCCCTTCGGAGGCGGCCCATGCCCGGCTGCGCGCCGCGATGCCCGATTTCGTCCATCCGGCCAATCCCTGCGATATCACCGCGATGACGTTGGGCGATCCGGCGATGTTCGGTGCCTGTGTCGATGCCTTTGTGGCCGAACCCGACATCGGCGCGATGCTGATCGCCATTCCCGCCATGATCCCCGGCACCACCGAATCCCGTATCGCCGGGATTGCCGAGCTTGCGGCGGCCCGGCCCGACACGGCCTTTGCCGTGGTCTGGATGGTGGAATGGGGCGACGCGCCTGCCGCGCTGGTCGCTGAACGTCACCCCAACCTGGCGCTGTTCCGGTCGATGGATCAGGCGATGCGTGCGCTGTGCGGTTGGCTTGCGCCGCAGGCCGCGCCAACAGCTTCGTTGCGGCGTAACGCCTTGCCGCGCCCGGACGTGCCCCTCAGCGAAGCGGCTGCAAAGGCCATGCTTGCCGCCGAGGACATTCCGGTGCCGCAAGAAACCACGGCCCTTTCCGTCGATGCTGCGAAAGCGGCCTTGGCACAGATCGGGGGGCCAGTGGCGGTCAAGCTGGCCACCTACCGGATCGCTCACAAGACCGAGGTGGGCGGCGTCCGGCTGGGCATCAGCGATGCGGCGGGCATGGATGCGGCCTGGGATCAGCTTGTCGCGGCACAGGAAGCGGCTTTGCCCGGTCTGCCCTTTGAGGGCGTGCTGGTGCAGCAGATGGTGACCGACGGGACCGAGATGATCGTTGGCGGCATCATCGACCCGGTCTTTGGCCCGGTTGTCACGGTCGGGGCGGGCGGGATCATGGCGGAATTGTTACGCGACACTGCCACAGCGTTGGCCCCCGTCACGCCCCAGGCGGCCCGCACCATGATCGACGGTCTGCGGATGCGGCCCCTGCTGGACGGCTGGCGCGGCGCGCCGGCGGCGGAGATTGACGCGCTTTGCTCCCTCGTGGCGCAGGTCTCGCAGGTTCTGGCGGCGGGGCGCGACTGGATCGCAGAACTGGACATCAACCCGGTGATCGCCCGGCCCGAGGGCGCCTTCGCGGTGGATGCGCTGATTGTCGCGCGCGACCGGGCCATGACGGAAACGACAAAGGAAACCACATGACCGATGTGCTGCTGAGTGAGATGCGGGATGGCCTGCTGATCCTGACGATGAACCGCCCCGAGGCGCGCAATGCGCTGGATCCGACCCTGTGCGACGCCCTGCCCGCGGCGCTGGCGAAGGCGGCAGAGGATCCCGCCGTTCGGGCCGTGATGCTGACCGGCGCGGGGCAGAGTTTCTGCGTCGGCGGCGATGTCAAGGCGATGAGCCGTGCCGAAGGGCGCGACCGGCCCGAGGCCGACCGCATCGCCCGTCTGCGTGGCTGGATGGAGGCCGCGCGCCTGCTGCACGACATGGACAAGCCGACCGTGGCCGCGATCAACGGCGCGGCGGCGGGGGCCGGTCTGTCGCTGTCGCTGGCCTGCGATTTCCGTATCTGCGCGGCGGGGGCCAAGCTGACCTCGGCCTTTGCCAAGGTCGCCTTGGCGGGGGATTACGGCGGCAGCTGGTTCCTGACGCGCCTGGTCGGTCCGGCCAAGGCGCGCGAACTCATCCTGCTTTCGCCGGTCCTGCTGGGGGACGAGGCCGAGCGGATCGGCCTTGTCACCCGCGCCGTGCCCGATGCCGACCTGCCCGGCGCGGCGCTTGCCTTTGCCGCCGCACTGGCGGCGGGCCCCACCGTCACCCTTGGCCTGATGAAGAGCAACATCCGCGCCGCCGAAACCGGCGAACTGCCCGACCTGCTGGATCAGGAGGCCCGCCACCACACCGCCAGCGCCGCCACCGCCGATCACCGCGAGGCCGCCGCCGCCTTTGTCGAGAAACGCCAACCAACCTTCCGGGGGGAATGATGAGCTATCTTCGTTTGCGTCAGGTCTGCCTTGTCGCGCCGCATCTGGACAGCGCCGCCGCGCTGATTTCGGATATCCTCGGGCTTGAGGAATGTCACCGCGATACCAATGTCGGCAAATACGGGCTGGAAAACGTGCTGTTCCCGATTGGCCCCGACCGTTTCGTTGAGGTCGTCGCGCCGACTCGCGAGGGCACCGCCGCCGGTCGGTTCCTGACGCGCAACGGCGGGCGCGGCGGCTATATGCTGATCTTTGATTGTGACGCGCCCGAACCCCGCGCTCGCGCCGCCGAAGCCATGGGCGTCCGGCTGGCCAACCATATCGACCGCGCGACGTTCCAGGGCTATCAGCTGCACCCGCGCGACTGCCGCGCCTGTTTCCTTGAATTCGACCATACGAGCGATGGCGAGGCGCTGGATGGCCCCTATTGGCCCGCTGGCGACGGCTGGCAGGCGCATGTGAAAACCGATGTGACGCAGGCCCTGACCGGCGTTGTCGCCGCCACCCCCGATCCCGCCAGCCTTTCCGCGCACTGGGGCCGGATCATGCAGGTCGCCCCTGCGGCGGATGGCACGATCAAGGTGGAGGCCCAGACCATCGCGTTCACCGCCGATCCAGATGCCGAACGGCTGGAGGCCCTCGTTATCGCCGCCGCCGATCCGGCCGGGATGCTGGCCCGCGCGCGGGCGACTGGGCTTGAAACAACGGCAAATGCCTTCCGCCTCTGCGGCGTCTGGATCCGGCCCGAGGGGGCAAGCGCATGACCATTACACTTCCCGTTCCCTTCCTCAATGACAGCGACGAGCAGTCCCAATTCCGTGACTCGGTTCTGCGCAGCCTTGCCCGCCTTTACGATTTCGACACGCGCCGGGGCCGTCTGGCCGCCGGTGACAGCGCGGCCCCCGAGGTTTGGGCCGAATTCGCGGACCTGGGCTGGCTGGCCGCGCCGTTCTCCGAGGCTGACGGCGGGTTCGGCGGCGGCCCGCGCGACTTTGCCATCGTGATGGAGGGGATCGGCCGCGCCCTTGTGCTGGAGCCGGTGTTGTTCAACGTCGCGCTGGCCGGGCAGGTGCTGGCGCGGGTCGGATCGTCAGAGCAGAAGGCGCTCTGCCTGATCCCGATGACCGAAGGCCGCAGCCGTCTGGCCCTGGGCCATGTCGAAACACAATCCCGCCATCGGGTCACCGACTGCGCCACGCGGGCGGTGGCCTCGGGCACGGGATGGCGGCTGAACGGCACCAAGATCGCGGTGTTCGGGGCGGCGTCCGCCGACTGGCTGATCGTTTCGGCCCGCGTTTCCGGCGGGCGACGCGATGCGGCGGGGCTGGGCCTGTTCCTGCTGCCCGCCACGGCGCCGGGCGTCACGCTGACCCCCTGCAACACGGTGGACGGGCGCGGCGCGGCGCAGGTGACGCTGAGTGACGCGCTGGCCGAGCCGCTTGGCGATCCCGAGGGTGGCGCAGATACGCTGCACTGGGCCACCGATTATGCCGCCGTGATGACATGTGCCGAGGCCATCGGCGCGATGAGCGCGGTATTGGAACAGACCCTGACGCATCTGAAAACCCGCGAACAATTCGGCGCGCCGCTAATTTCCAATCAAGCGCTGCAATTCCGGGTGGTCGATCTGTGGATCGAAATCTGCGAATGCCGCGCCCTGCTGGACGAGGCGCTGGATCTGTTGGGCCACGGCCCTTCGGGGGCGCTGTCGCAGGCTGTTGCCGCTGCCAAGGCGCGCAGCGCACAGGCGGCGCGGCGGGTCGGCCAGGAGGCGGTGCAACTGCACGGCGCGCTTGGCACAACTGACGATGTCGCGGCCTCGCATTACCTCAAGCGTCTGACGGTTCTGGAGATGAGTTTCGGCAATGCCGACCACCATCTGCAGCGCCTCGCCGACGCCTTGTTCGCCCGCAATTGAGGAGTATCAGATGACCCTGACCCTGACCCCGGAAGACCAGGCCTTTGTTGACGAGGTCCGCGCTTTCATTCGCGCCGAACTGCCCGAGGGCCTGCGCCGCAAGGTGCAGAATGAACAATGGGTGACCAAGGCCGAACAGCTGGAATGGGAACACCGACTGGCCGCAAAGGGCTGGCTGGCATACACGTGGCCAGTTGAGGATGGCGGGCCGGGCTGGGCGCCCTATCGGCAATTCCTGTTCTGGCTGACCATGGGCGAGGAATTCTGCCCGCCGATCACCCCCTTCGGTTCCAAGATGGTCGGCCCGCTGATCCGCCGTTTCGGCACCGAAGCGCAGAAAGCGCAGCACCTGCCGGGTATCCTGAATTCGACGGTCTGGTGGTGCCAGGGCTATTCCGAACCCGGCGCGGGGTCTGATTTGGCTGCGCTGTCCACACGGGCCGAACGGCGCGGCGATGTCTATGTGGTGAACGGATCCAAGATCTGGACCTCGGGGGCGCATCTGGCCGACTGGATGTTCGCTCTGGTGCGCACCACGCGCGAAGAGCGCAAGCAGCAGGGGATTTCATTTCTGCTGATCGACATGACGACGCCGGGGATACGGGTGCAGCCGATTATCTCGATCGACGGGCATCACGGCTTCAACCAGGTCTTTTTCGACGATGTCGAAGTGCCGGTCGCCAACCGCATCGGCGACGAGGGCAAGGGCTGGACCTATGCCAAATACCTGCTGGGCCACGAACGGCTGGACATCACCTATTTCGACACCTCGCGCCGCCTGATGACCCGCCTGATGCGCGCTGCACGCCAGGTCGAGACGGAGGAGGACGAACCGCTGCCCGCCGCCTTTCGCCTGAAGATCGCGGATACCGAACTGCGCCTGCGCGCGCTTGAGGGGCAGGTGCGTTCGGCGATCCGTACGCTGGCCGATGGCGGCAGTCCGGGGCCCGAGGTTTCGGCCCTGAAAATCCGTGGCACCGAGGTGTTTCAGGATTGCCTTGAACACCTGATGGAACTGGGCGCGATGCAGTCGCTGCCCTATGACTGCGCCGTCCTGGGTGGCGCGCCGGTCGAGGATTACATCGGCCCGTCCTATGCCGCCACCGCCGCATCCCGATACTTCAGCCGCAGGGCAATGAGCATCCTCGGAGGCTCCAACGAGATCCAGCGCAATATCCTGGCCAAACACGTTCTTGGCCTCTGAAATCACTGTCATCAAAGGGAGGACCACCATGACACTGAACAGAAGAACCCTCATCAAGACTGGCCTTGCCGCGGGCGCTGTCGGCGCGTTGTCGTCGCCGTCGCTGGCCGCATCGGGCTTTCCCAATCGGCCGATCCGCATCATCTGCACGCTCAGCGCGGGCGGGCTGTCGGATACGCTGGCGCGGGCCTATGCGCAGGGCATGAGCGAAAAGCTGGGCCAGCCCGTGGTGGTCGAGAACAAGCCGGGCAGCGGGTCGATCCTGGGCTGCCGCGAGGTCGCTGAAAGCGACGCGGACGGTCATACGCTACTCTATACCATTTCGACCGCGTTGGTGCAGAACCAGAAGACCTTCGCAGACCTGCCTTACAACCCGGAGAGGGATTTCGATTTCCTGGGGCTGGTCATGGCCGGGAAGATCCCGCTGGCGGTGCTGCCCGACATGCCGGTGCAGAACCTGGCCGAGTTTGTCGCCTATGCCAAGTCGAACCCGATCAACTTTGGCACCTATGCCCATGGCGCCTATCCGCACATGGTCTGCCACGCGCTGAACAAAGCCTATGGGCTGGACATGGAGATCGTGGCCTACAAGGGCGAAACGCCGTTGTGGCAAGACATGGCCGCGCAGGTGCTTGAGGCCGGGATGGGCAGCTATGGCGCCTGCAGGCAGCAGGTCGAGGCCGGGACGGCCAAGATCATCGCGATGGTCGGCAAGGAACGCCTGTCCGCCGCGCCGGATGTTCCGACCTTCATCGAACAGGGCTTTGATCTGCCGTTGTTCGGACTGGATCCCTGGCACGGCATCCTTGCCCCCAAGGGTCTGCCCGCGGACATCTTCGCTGCGCTCGAAGAAGCGATCATCGAGGCCGGCAAGGGCGAGGTCGTGGGCCGCATCAACAGCGCCTATGCCATCGACCAGGGCGCCATGGGGCAGCAGGAATTCCTGACCGCCTACGAGGAATCCAAATCGGTGCTGTTCCCGCTGATCGACGAAATGGGCCTGGCCAAAGCCTGAGGTGGCGGGTCACCCGGTCTTTTGCCGGGTGGCCTTGCGGGTTATGTCGCAAACTCAGATGCGGCCCGAGAGAGTGCTTATCCTTAGGGCGGGCCAATCCTGCGAGGCCCGTTATGGTTTGAAATGGGGAGTTGTTCAAAAAGGCGATCTGCCATTTTCGGGTCGTGTGGACAGCCGGAACTTCCAATTATGAACCAGGAATGGAATGATGCGGCATGCCGACACTTGAAGAGACAAAGACCTGGGTCCGGCAGTTGCATGCGGGCCAGACAGACAAGGCCGGAAAGCCATATGTCGATCATGTCCTGCGGGTGCATCTAAGGCTGATCAGCCTCTTTCCCGATGCCACGCAAGACACTGAACATGCGGCTTTGCTCCACGACGCGATAGAAGACTGCGATGTAGATGCGGATGCTTTGCGCCAAAGGGGCTATTCAGACGAAACCATACGGATTGTCGAAGCTGTGACGAAGCCATCCGGCGGTGCACAGACCTATGCGCAGCGTATGGATCATCTGGCTCAGTCAGGTCCGATCGGCGCATTGCAGGTCAAGATTGCGGATTTGAGTGACAACTCTGATCCGCTGCGCCTGTCCAGCCTGCCCAAGGCACAGGCGATGTCCCTGAAAACGCGGTATGAAAATGCCCTGGCGCGCCTTGCATTGGCGATTTCGGGCAAAGACCAGCCTGACCTGTAAAAGCCGCACCGCGCATGGGGCGGCAAGGCCCTGTTTCTGGCCGCGTTTCGCTATCTTCTGGTGAAAAGGCGGCGTTTTGTCAGGCCAGAATGCGACGGCCCGCCGACACCCTGCATATTGGGTATGCGGGGTGTATCGCCAGATATCAGCGTGCGAATTTTTTGTACTTGATCCGCTTGGGTTCGACCGCATCCGCGCCAAGGCGGCGTTTCTTGTCTTCTTCGTAATCCTCGAAGTTGCCTTCGAACCATTCCACATGGGCTTCGCCCTCAAAGGCGAGCATGTGGGTGCAGATCCGATCAAGGAAGAAGCGATCGTGCGAGATCACGACAGCGCAGCCTGCAAAGTCGCACAGGGCGTCTTCCAAGGCGCGAAGTGTTTCAACATCCAGATCGTTGGTCGGTTCATCGAGGAGGAGGACATTGCCACCGTCCTTGAGCAACCGTGCCATGTGAACACGGTTGCGTTCGCCGCCCGACAAAAGGCTGACCTTTTTCTGCTGGTCGCCACCTTTGAAGTTGAATGCGCCGCAATAGGCGCGTGAATTCACTTCGGCGTCACCGATGGCGATAATATCCTGACCATCGGAAATGGCCTGCCAGACGTTGTCGTCGGGTTTCAGATCGTCGCGGGATTGATCCACGTAGGACAATTTCACCGTGTCCCCGAATTCGACGCTGCCGCCATCGGGTTGTTCCTGACCGGTCAGCATACGGAACAAGGTGGTTTTCCCTGCGCCGTTCGGCCCGATCACGCCGACGATTGCGCCGGGCGGAATCGAGAATGTCAGATCCTCGATCAGCAATTTGTCACCCATGGCTTTCTTTAGGTTTTCAACCTCGATCACCTTGCCGCCAAGGCGGGGACCATTGGGAATGACGATCTGTGCCTTTCCGACCTTTTCGCGTTCGGATTGATCGGCAAGTTCGTTATAGGCGTTGATCCTGGCCTTTTGTTTGGCCTGGCGGGCCTTGGCGCCCTGACGGATCCAGTCCAGTTCGCGCGACAATGTCTTTTGCTTGGCCTTGTCTTCGCGTGCTTCTTGCTCAAGGCGTTTGGCCTTTTGTTCCAGCCACGAGGAGTAATTGCCCTCGTATGGAACGCCGCGCCCGCGGTCGAGTTCAAGGATCCAGCCGGTGATGTCGTCCAGAAAATACCGATCGTGCGTCACGATCAGGATCGTGCCTTTGTAGGCGATCAGGTGTTGCTGCAGCCAGGCGATGGTTTCGGCATCAAGGTGGTTGGTCGGTTCATCCAGAAGCAGCATGTCGGGCTGTTCCAGAAGCAGTTTGCACAGGGCCACGCGGCGCTTTTCACCGCCTGACAGGGTTGTGACATCGGCATCATCGGCCGGACAGCGCAGCGCCTCGAGCGAGATGTCGATCTGACTGTCGAGGTCCCAAAGGTTCTGGGCGTCGATTTCATCCTGAAGTTTGGCCATCTCATCGGCCGTTTCATCGGAATAATTCATTGCCAGTTCGTTATAGCGATCAAGGATCGCCTTTTTGCCTGCAACGCCCAACATGACGTTGCCGCGCACATCAAGCGTGGGGTCCAGTTCCGGCTCCTGCGGGAGGTATCCCACCTTGGCGCCTTCGGCGTGCCATGCCTCGCCCTGAAAATCCTTGTCCCAGCCAGCCATGATTTTGAGCAGGGTGGATTTACCCGCGCCGTTCACGCCGACGACGCCGATCTTCACGCCGGGAAGGAAGTTGAGATTGATATTTTCAAAACACTTTTTGCCGCCGGGATAGGTCTTGGAGACACCGGACATGTGGTAGACGTATTGGTAAGCAGCCATGGGAATCCTCGTGCGACGATTTGGTGGATGATTTTGAGCGTTGATAGTGCGTGGCGCGGGTGGGGGCAATCAGAGAGCGCGCACTGGAACGCACTGGATGCCATCGAACACGGTCAAACGGCGCATTCGGGGCGTCCAGCGTTTCCTGGTTGGGTTTTTCGTTTGGTTAACTGGGGCGAATGACGACGAATGGCGATGACCCCCTTTCCCATGTGGCGTCCGGTGCGGTAAAGCCGCGATATGCGTCATGCGTTTCCACATGCACGGGCGGGTCAGGTGGTGGGCCTTTTGGGCGGGTCGTTCGACCCTGCCCACGAAGGACATGCGATGATCACCCGCGAGGCGATCAAGCGTTTTCGGCTGGATCGCGTGTGGTGGCTGGTCAGTCCCGGCAACCCGCTAAAGGATCGCGGCCCCGCCCCGTTGCAGCAGCGGATTGACCATGCCCGGCAGGTTGCACAGCATCCGCGCGTTGAGGTGACAGACATCGAGACGCGGATCGGCACGCGCTATACCGCCAACACTGTCAAGGAATTGATCCGTATTTACCCCGGTGTGCGCTTTGTCTGGTTGATGGGCGCGGACAATCTGGGGCAGTTTGATCAGTGGCAGGATTGGCGTTGGATCATGGAAACAGTTCCTATTGGTGTTTTGGCCCGACCGGGGCAACGGATTTCGGCCCGCACGTCCAAGGCGGCGCGGATTTATGCCGGGTCGCGTTTGTCCGCGCGCCAGGCCGGGGTATTGGCGCAGGGACCCGCACCGCGCTGGTGTTTTGTTAACGTGCCGATGACACCCTTGTCGTCCACACAGCTGCGTCGCAAAGGGGCGTGGCCATCGGGGAATACGTGACAGGATGCGGCGTTTGAACGGCAAAGATGGTCAGGGCAAATCGGGCCGAATATCGCGGCGCCTGTTCATTGGCGCGGCACTGGGCGCTGTATCGTCTCCGGTATGGGCCAGCCCACCGGCGCGATCCCTGCGGCCGATCATGCGGCCCGACATGCTTGGGGTGCGCAAAATTCCCGCCGCAGATACCTTGGTGGGGAAGGCGCGTCTTGATGCCCGCGTGGCCTATTCTGTTGCCGATGTCACAAGCGGTTTGGTTCTGGAGGGGCGCGATTCCCAGATCGGGGTGCCACCCGCGAGCGTGGCCAAGTCGATCACCGCGCTTTATGCGATGGACCGCCTGGGTGCCGAGTATCGTTTTGTCACGCGGCTGATCGGCACTGGCCCCGTCGAAGGTGGCGTTCTCAAGGGGGATCTTGTGCTGGCAGGCGGGGGGGATCCCAGTCTGGACACGGATGCGTTGGCGGATATGGCGTCGGCGCTCAAGGCGGGCGGGGTTCATTCCGTGTCGGGGCGGTTTCTGGTTTGGGACGGGGCGTTGCCCTATGTGCCGACGGTTGATCCCGACCAACCTGATCACGTGGGATACAGCCCGTCGGTTTCGGGCCTGAACCTGAATTTCAACCGGGTTCATTTCGAATGGCGCAAAAAGGGCAAGGCCTGGTCGGTCACGATGGACGCACGGACCAAGAAATACCGACCGGATGTTACTGTGTCGCGCATGCGGATCGCGGACCGGGCGACGCCGGTTTACATTTACGCCGATCGCAATGGTCGCGATGAATGGAGCGTGGCAGCAGGCGCATTGGGCAATGGCGGTGCGCGGTGGTTGCCGGTGCGCAAACCCGCGCTTTATGCCGGGGAAGTGTTCCAGACACTGGCCCGCAGTCACGGCATCGTCCTTAAGAACGCGGAACTGGTCACGTCATTGCCCAACGGGCGTGCATTGGTGCGCCATGAAAGCGATCAGCTAAGTGACCTGCTGAAGGACATGCTCAAATACTCGACCAACCTGACCGCCGAGGTTGTCGGGTTGATGGCCAGTGGGTCAGCTGCGCGGACTGCGCAGCCATTGGTTGCCTCGTCTGCGGCGATGAACCAATGGGCGGCGGCCAGGTACGGTGTGACCGACATGGCGCTGCGCGATCATTCCGGCCTGAGTGGCGACAGCCGGGTGACGAGCGGCAATCTGGTGTCTGTTCTGACAGGGGACGGCGTCAAGGCGCAGCTGCGCCCGTTGCTTAAGACCATCGGTTTGCGGGACGAACAGCGCCGGGTGGACAAAAATCATCCGATCAAGGTACAGGCCAAGACAGGGACGTTGAATTTCGTCAGCGGGCTGGCCGGGTACATGACCGGCCCGGATGGCACTGACCTTGCCTTTGCGATTTTTGCAGCGGATGTGGACCGTCGCGCCGCCCTGAGCGAGGCCGAGCGCGAGCGCCCCCAGGGGGCCAAGTCGTGGAATGGGCGCGCCAAACGCTTGCAGCAGGCGCTGATCGAACGATGGGGCGCGCTTTATTCAACCGCGTGACCGCAGCGCGTCAGTTGTGGCGCGCCGTGTCGTCAGTGTGCAATTGCACGATTTGGCGTGGTTCGGGTGTGTTTTCCGCCAGGGTGCCAAGCACCGGCAAAAGGCAAAGAACCAAGGTGGCGCAGATCAGGAAATGTGATCGTTTCATGGGGCAAAGTCCGTTTTAAACTATGCCACCAATGTGGGCTTGCACGGCTGATCGGGCAATGCGGGTATTCCAGACCTTTGGGCCAATTCGGTGGTTTCGTCACGGGCGCCTAAAAAACACTCAAACGCCCAATTCTTATTCGGTTATGTGGCGTGCGCGCGCGCCGCGTTCGATTGCGGCCGCATGGAGCCGGTCGATATTAAGCTCGTAACGGATTTCTTCCAGCAGACGCAGTTCGGCCTCGCGCAGGGTGCCATCGGCGGCGGCAACGTCACAGGCAAGGGCATAGGCGGTTTCGAACATTCGTTCGGGCAGGCTGTCGCGGATCAGGCCGAACAAGGCGTCCAGCCCGTCTTCTTCGGCGAATAGATCGAATACGATTTGCGACAGGGTCTTGATGCGATCCAGATCGAAATGCCCAAAGATCGGCAGGGTGTTCACGTTGTTTTCGATCTTGACCAGTTCCATCGTGCGGACATCGGCATCTGATACCGAAACGGCGATCATCAATGCGACCAGACAGTCCTGCGGTGACAATGCGTGTGAGTCAGCGTCGTTCATGAGGATTCTCCGGTTCAGTGTTGCGGTGCAGAATATTGACCCCGGCCCCCGCGGGCAATAGGAAGCGCCACTAGCCCCCGGAATACCGGATATGCAAGGAGTGGTCCCATGACAGACCTGCGCGATGCAGCGATGAATTCGAAAGCTTGGCCTTTTGAAGAGGCGCGCGCCCTGCTTAAACGTTTTGAAAAGGGGCCGCCGGAAAAGGGGTATGTCCTTTTTGAAACGGGCTACGGGCCAAGTGGTCTGCCCCATATCGGCACGTTTGGCGAGGTCGCGCGTACAACGATGATCCGCCGCGCGTTCGAGGTGATAAGTGATATCCCCACCCGGCTTGTTTGTTTTTCCGACGACATGGACGGGATGCGCAAGGTTCCCGAAAACGTTCCGATGCAGGAAATGCTGCAAGGGCATCTGCAAAAGCCGCTGACATCAGTGCCGGACCCGTTCGAGGAATTCGACAGTTTCGGTGACCATAACAACGCGATGCTGCGCCGGTTTCTGGATACGTTCGGGTTTGAATATGAATTCATCAGCGCGACCGAATTCTATAAAACCGGTCAATTCGACGAGGTGCTTTTGCGCGCCGCCGAACGGTATGACGATGTGATGAAGGTGATGCTCAAATCGCTGCGCGAGGAGCGTCAGCAAAGTTATTCGATTTTCCTGCCGATCCATCCTGAAACCGGTCGGGTTCTTTATGTGCCAATGAAGAACGTTGATGCCGCCAAGGGCGAGATCACGTTCGACGATGAGGACGGGCGGGAATGGACGCTGCCCGTCACAGGCGGCAACGTAAAGCTTCAGTGGAAGCCTGATTTTGGTGCCCGTTGGGCCGCTCTTGATGTCGATTTTGAGATGTATGGCAAAGATCACAGCACCAACACACCGATCTATGACCGGATCTGTCAGATCCTTGGCGGCCGCAAGCCAAACCATTTCAATTATGAGTTGTTCCTTGATCAGAACGGCGAAAAGATTTCGAAATCCAAGGGCAATGGTTTGTCGATCGACGAATGGCTGACCTATGCGTCCACGGAATCCCTAAGCCATTTCATGTATCAAAAGCCCAAGACGGCAAAGCGGATGTATTTCGACGTCATCCCCAAGGCGATGGACGAATATCACCAGCAATTGCGCGCCTATGCGGATCAGGATGCAGCGAAACGGTTGGCGAACCCCGTTTTCCACATTCATGGGCATAACGTGCCCGCGTCGGATATGGTTGTCAGCTATTCGATGTTGTTGAATTTGGCGAGCGCGGCCAGTGCCGAAGACAAAGAAGTTCTTTGGGGCTTTATCCGTCGGTATGCACCCGATGCGACGCCGGAAACCCATCCCGGTTTGGATGACGCCGCAGGTTTCGCGGTGCGCTATTACATGGATTTCGTTAAGCCCGAGAAGGTCTATCGCGCACCAACGGATCTTGAGCGCACGGCTTTGGTTGAACTGCGCGACGCCCTTAAGGATTGGGGCGGGCCGATGGACGCAGAAGAGCTTCAGAGCCTTGTGTTTTCGGTGGGACGCGACAAGTTTGATCCGCTGCGCGATTGGTTCAAAGCGATCTATGAGGTGCTTTTGGGCGCGTCACAGGGGCCACGGTTTGGCGGCTTTATTGCTTTGTATGGTGTGCATGAAACCGTGATGCTGATCGACCGGGCATTGGCCGGTGACTTGATCACGGACTAGCGTTGTTAACAGGTGGGGCGCGGCGATGGCAGCGCCCCTTCTGTGCCGATGCACCACGATTTTCGTTTTGTGATGAAACCAAGGGGCGGTTTCATGCGTATCTGACGTAAATGCGGAGGATACGACATGTGGCGGATACTTATTGCCGGGATGATGGCCATTGCTCTGGTGGGGCCGGTGTCTGCGCAAAACGCGCAGATCCAAGGCGTGATCCGGGATCAATTTGACGATTTCAGAGCCGATGATCTGGTCGGGGCGTTTGACCATGCCAGTCCAAAGATTCAGGGCCTTTTCGGCACGCCGGAAAACTTTGGCGCGATGGTTCGGCGCGGGTATCCGATGGTGTGGCGCCCCCAGACGTTCCGGTTTCTTGATCTGAGCGATGCGCCCCCCGAAAAGCGACAGGTCGTTGAGGTGACAGATGCCGAGGGGCGACGGTTCCTTTTGCGCTATGACATGATCGAATTAGAGGCCGGGTGGAAGATCAACGGTGTCCTGTTGATCCCTGCGCCTGACATCGCCGCCTAGGGCGTTGCGCCCGCCTTGCACCGTGACGGTGCCCGCAGGGCGCGTTAAGGGCGCCGTGCTACCCCCCTTTCCCTTGAGCGGGCCGTGTTCTGGCCCTGTCTGAGTGCACAGCGGCAGACATTGGTCAGTGCCGCGCGGAAAGGGAAACAGATGAACAAGGCAATCACCGACGGGATTCTATTCATGCCGCCTGCGTTTCAGGGTGGATTGACGGTTTGGTCAAAGGGCAATGGCACGGCGGGGTCTGATACCTATGACAATGATCCGGCAGCGGCGATTGTTGCGGCCGACCCGGATTTTGCCGGGTGTCTTGAGCTGCTAAAGGGGTCATCGACGCAAAAGCTGCGCTTCATGGGGCAAACGCCGATCCTGCCGGGGTGTTATCTGCGGATCAGCGCCAGGGTCAAAGCGGTCAGCGGCAATCTGCCGGACGTGCGCATTGCGGGCTGGGCCGGTGATGGCGGGGATTCCCATGTTGGCGGATTGGTCGAGGTTGGGCCAAGCGTGACGCTGACCCAATATGGCGACGTGGTCGAGGTGAGCGCGATCGTCGGCACGGGGGATCGTGGCGGCGTGGACATGGTTTGGGGCACCGGGCCGGTTTACGGGCATTTCGGGCTGGACCTGACCGGACCGAATGGCGGGATTGTCCGGATTGACGATATCGTCATCGAAGACATCACAGGCGCTTTCCTTCGTGACATGTTGCCTTGGGTCGATGTGCGTGATTTCGGGGCCGTTGGCGATGGGTCCACCAATGATCTGGCGGCGTTTGAGGCGGCGGATGCCGCCGCCGGGGGGCGGATCGTCATGGTATCCGAAGGCACCTATTTTCTGGGTGACAGCCTGACGCTGGAAAGCCGTGTGCAGTTCGAAGGGACATTGATTATGGCGACAGGGTCCATTCTGTCCCTGACGCAAAATTTCGATCTGCCGAGTTACATTGATGCCTTTGGCGACGAGGAGCTGGCCTTTAAAAAGGCGTTTCAGTCATTGCTGAACGACAGTCAGCACGAAAGCCTGGATATGTGCGGGCGTCGGATCACGGTCAACGGGCCGATCGACATGGCCGCGGCGGTGGCCAACAAAACTGCATTTTCCACCCGCCGCCACATCCGGAACGGACAGTTCGACGCTGGCAATTCCAGCGCATGGGATACCGAGGTCACGGCATCGCAGGCGACATATTCCCCATCCAGCAGCCTGAAATTGACCAACGTGGTGAATGTCGCCAACGTTTTGGTCGGATCGCTTGTCACCGGGAATGGCGTGGGCCGCGAAGTGTACGTGCGCGCCAAGAATGTCGGCGCACAGGAAATAACTTTGTCCGCGCCGCTTTATGACGCTGCGGGAACGCAGAACTACACCTTTACCCGGTTTAAATATATGTTGGATTTCAGTGGGTTCGATGATTTGGACAAGTTTTCAATGTCCGACATTGAATATCGCTGCAACGGGCGGTGTTCGGGGATCCTTTTGCCGCCATCGGGCCTGATCTTTCAATTGCGCGATTGTTACATGACCAAACCCAAGGACCGCGGGATCACCAGCCATGGCGAAGGCTGCCAGGGTATGTTGATCGACCGTTGTCAGTTCCTGAGCGACGAAGGTGGGGTGTTAAGCCCGAACCGTGTCTCCATCGCGCTGAACGCCAATGCCAATGACGTGAAACTGCGCGATAACCGTATTGTGCAATTCCGCCATTTTGCGGTGTTGGCCGGAACGGGCACGATCATCACGGGCAATCACTGGTTTCAGGGGGATGACGCGCAGAATGCGACACGGATGCCGGGCCTGATCCTGACCCATCCCAACACACGGGCGACGATCAACGGCAATTACATCGACAATTGCTTTATCGAATGGGCCAACGAACATGACGCCGCGCCGGGGTTCAGCAGTGAATTTTCATTCTCGGGGCTGAGTGTCACTGACAATGTGTTCCTGTGTTCGGATGTTGCCCCTTGGTTTACCTTTCTGGTGGTCAAACCCTATGGCACCGGTCATTTCCTGAACGGGTTGGCCGTGACGGGCAATATTTTCCGGGTGATCCATGGAACGATCGATAGGGTTGAAACGGTCGACACCTCATTCGCGGATCTGGATTATGACCGCTGCAAGAACGTGACCTTTAGCGACAATATGTTCAACTCGGTAGATACTGGTGTCACGAACCCATTGGTGCTGCGCCATGACGAACCAACAGCGGCATCGACCTGGACATTGGATTGTGCGCCCAAATTGCCGTTTGGTGGCTGGGCGCAGACAGTGGAAAGTGTTGTGGCCAACGGCAAGATCGAAAAAGCCAACAACACCGCGCATTGGGGCATGCCCTATGTCAAACTTAGGGTCGGATCGAACCGGGATCAGGTCGAACTGAATTGGGAAGAACCGGTCAAGGGCACTGCGACGATTGTGGTGCGCATGGACGACGCCATTTGATCATCCGGTCAGGTCGTTGGGGGTAAGGCGAAATGCCTTGCCGAACCCGCCATTCAGGAACCCCGATGTGATGTCAAAGACGACGAAATAGAAATCGGCGAAACCGGCATAAAGCGCGGCCTTTGGGCGGCACGACAAATAATGGTGAGAGAGCTGGGCGTAACCCGGCTCTCTTTTTTGTATCGCGCGGGCGGTGCATTGCAGGGTCAGGCGGGGATGGGTCAGGGGGTCACCTTTGTTGCCCGGTTCACCGACCAACAGCGAACAAGCCGGATTGGATTTGAGCGCGCCTGCGTGCAGCGAGAGATCCGAGATCAGGCTGACGGGCAGGCGATCTGGCGTGGTGGCCAGGGCGATGCGGGTGACCATCGGCGCGCTGGTGGTCGGATCAATGGTTCCAAGTGCGGCAAAGGTCGCCGTGGCCAAAAGGCGTTTGGCAAGGGCGCGCGCCTCGTCGTCGGTGGGGCGAATGGGGTTGGGATTGGCCATGGGGCGGATCCTAGATCGCGCTGGCGGTCACCTCAATCAAAAGGCGGTCCACAGGCCGATTTTCACTTGTCGATCCGTTGTCGGGATGACCCCGGTGGAAATGCCGATATCCAGCCAGGTTTCCTTGAACAACCGGATTGCCGTCGAGCTTTCGAACCGGATGTGCGGGGCGCCCGCGAAAGGCGCATAAACGAAAAGCTGAAAATAGGATTTTGCGCCGGGTTTTAGGCTATACCCAAACGTCAGGTCCAGCTTTGCCGCCACATCCCCGGTCGCAAGGTTGGATTGGGCGGAAATCGCTGCTTCGACCCAACTGGGATGGGACCGGATGGTTAACCCGCGACCGATCATCAGTTTGGGGCTAAGCGTCACATCACCCTGGACAAGCCCGACCCCAAGTGCTGCGGCCATTTCCCACGGTTGATCGGCACCCAGCACGCTGAGTTGATAAAACACCATTGCCTTGTCGATCCGCGCCGAAGACATGCCAAGGTCGAATACAATGCCACGCCGATTGGGCAATCCGAATTCGTGGTAGTAGGACGTGCTCAGTCGCGACGCCTGAGCGCCCGGATCAATGCCATAGCGAAAGCTGGTGGCCGAGAAATGATCATTCGCATCCCTTGGCCAGGCACCGGCCATGACCTGTGATGCCGCCAACAGGCAGGATGTGATCAAAAACACAATGACGGGTTGGCGTATGGTGCCCATATCCGCAATCGTGACCTGACCGTGTTAACCAGCCGTTAACAGGGCCGTTAACACAGATTGAAAACATGCCAACGGCGCAAACCGGGCCCTGGAGGGTGGGCCCGGTCATTAAAGTGCGATGCCAGTGAGAGAATGGGCAGCGCCACGGAAAAAGGCGTCAGGCGGCCGCGTCAGTCTTGCCGACCGCGAAGGCATTCAATCTGTATCCGCGTCCAAAACTGGTGGCGATCAGGTCGTCTGCGGCATCTTCGATCGCCAGCTTGGCGCGGATACGGCAGATATAGACGTCGATGATTTTTGCGTCGGGTTCGTTTTCCCACCCATACAGTTTGGTCATGATCGCGTCGCGATCGACAAGGCGTCCGTCAGCTAGGGCAAGCATTTCGACAAGTTCGTATTCCAGGCGGGTTAGGTGCATGGAGTTTTTACCAAAGCGCACAACCTGGCGATCCAGATCGACGGCAAGGCCATGGAACCCGATTTCCTGACGTGAAAAGCCGTTCGACCGGCGCACAAAGGCACGCAATCGGCTTGCGATTTCCGGACCGTCAAAAGGCCATCCACGGACATCATCCGCGCCTGCGCCAAATGCCTTGACCCGGTCCGTGTCTGTCCAGTCACGTGCAAACATGCAGATCGGCATCTTTGGGTTCATTGCCCTTAGACGGCGGATCAATCGGGTGAATTCCATGTCAGGCAGGTCCGGGTCGATCAAAACGGCATCAAACTGACCCAGTTCAACATGGGCGATCACGTCGTCGCCATTCGCGGCGTCGTTGACGAAGAACCCTTGGTTCCGCATCAGCGTTGCCAATGTGGCCATGCTCCAGTTTGTTTCGGATACCAAAATGCGCATCTTGTGTCCTCCTCCTTGCGAAAAACGAAGAGGACCGCATTGCGCGACGATTGGGACGCGCAAGCGGCCCACACCGTCGAACAGTTGTGTTGTGCGCCCTGCCAATGCGCGGTGAAAGGATCACCCGGTTGGTCAGCGCGTTGGAATTGAAATACAGGCGACTTGCCGTCGGTGTCTTGGGCTTTTCGCTGATAAGGTTAACGGAGGTGTGGAAAGCGCCGGTTGCATATTCCGTTTCCCATGCCCGTCAGGTAGCGTCCGGGCAAATCAGACAAAACCGGAGACAAACCCATGCAGATGAGTGACACGCGCGATATCAAGGCCGACCGAAACACGGTGTTCGCCGCGCTTTTGTCGCCCGAAGTTCTCAAGGAATGTGTGCCCGGCGCACAGGAAGTGACAGGCACGCCCGAGGATGGGTTCGAAGCCGTCGTCGTGCAAAAGGTGGGGCCGGTCAAGGCGACCTTTAAGGGGGCGGTGACCGTGTCCGACATCGTCGAAAACGAAAGCGTCACCTTGTCAGGCGAAGGCAAGGGCGGGGCCGCCGGTTTCGCCAAAGGCGGGGCCAAGGTCACATTGGAAGACTGCGACGGAGGCACGCGCCTGACGTATGATGTGGACGCCAAGGTTGGTGGAAAGCTGGCTCAATTGGGCAGCCGGATCATCGACGGGTTTGCCAAAAAAATGGCCGACCAATTCTTTACCCGGTTCCAGGACGTGCTTGAAGGGCCAGCAGACGGAGATTCTGACGAAGCCCCTGAGGCCGAGAAAAAAGGCTGGCTTAGCCGCATCCGAGGGTCCTGATCACAAATTTGCAGGGCTGCGCACCGGGAATGTGCAAAAAACCGCAGAATTTGACCGGCCGCGTGGCCTTTTTTCCTGATGTGATCACGATTAGGTTCGTCGTTCGGCAGGAAAAGGAAAGCGCATGGCTGCGATCTTGCAGGTCCGCGACCTGAAAAAGACCTATGAGGGCGGTTTCCAAGCTCTCAAAGGTATAAATCTGGACATTGAAGAGGGCGAGATCATCGCCCTGCTCGGACCGAATGGGGCCGGCAAAACCACCCTGATTTCGACTCTGTGCGGGATAACTGTGCCCACATCAGGCACCGCGACGGTCGGTGGTTATGATATCCAGAAAAACTACCGCCAAGCGCGGAACATGATTGGTCTGGTGCCACAGGAAATCGCGCTTGAACCGTTTGAAACCGTAATCAATTCGGTACGTTTGACACGTGGGTTGTTCGGAAAACGTCGCAACGACGCCTATCTTGATGACATCCTCAAGCAATTGTCGTTGAGCGATAAAAGAAACGAAGGGGTCATGGCGCTTTCGGGGGGGATGAAACGGCGGGTTCTGATCGCAAAAGCACTGAGTCATGAACCCCGTGTTCTGTTCCTTGATGAACCGACCGCGGGCGTCGACGTTGAGTTGCGCAAAGAGATGTGGGAGGTCGTTTCCCGGCTGAAGGCGTCTGGCGTGACCATCATTCTGACCACGCATTACATCGAAGAGGCCGAAGCCATTGCCGACCGGATTGCGGTCATCAATGGCGGGGAAATCCTGTTGGTCGAAGACACCGACAAATTGATGCGCCGGCTTGGGAAAAAAGAACTGACGGTTGAACTGCGCGACCCAATTTCCGACCTGCCCGAAAGCCTGGCGGGCTATGATCTGCAACTGGCAGAGGATGGCAGCGCGATCATTTATACTTATGACACCCACCAGGACAGAACGGGCATTACCGGATTGCTGGCCGACATGGCGCAGGCCGGTCTGACAATGCGTGACCTGTCGACACGTCAGGATTCCCTGGAACAGATTTTCGTCGGTTTGGTGAAGGAGGGCGGGGCATGAACATGTTCGCCGTATGGTCAATCTACCGGCATGAAATGGCACGCTTCTTTCGGACATTGGTCCAGAGCTTTGTGTCTCCGGTGATTTCAACCTCGCTATACTTTGTGGTGTTCGGAACCGCGATCGGATCGCGCATTCAAGAGGTAGAGGGCGTGCCCTATGGGGCCTTTATCGTGCCGGGCCTGATCATGCTAAGCGTGATGATGCAGTCGATCTCAAACGCGTCCTTTGCGATCTATTTCCCAAAGTTCATCGGTACGATTTACGAATTGTTGTCTGCCCCAGTGAATTTTCTGGAAATTGTTGTCGGCTATGTGGGCGCGGCGGCGACGAAATCGCTGTTCATCGGCGTGGTGATCCTTGGGACAGCATCATTGTTCGTTGACCTCAGCATTGCTCATCCCCTGGCGATGATCGCGTTTTTGGTACTGACGTGTATCTCATTCTCTCTGATGGGGTTCATCATCGGGATATGGGCGAAGAATTTTGAGCAATTGCAGCTTGTGCCGATGCTGATTGTCACGCCTTTGGTGTTTCTGGGGGGATCGTTCTATTCGATTTCAATGTTGCCGCCGATCTGGCAGACGATCACGTTGTTCAACCCGGTTGTTTATTTGATCTCGGGATTCCGGTGGGCGTTCTTTGGGCAGTCGGATGTTTCCGTAGGCCTGAGCCTGCTGGCGATCGGTGGTTTCACGGCGCTGTGCATGGCAATCATCTGGTGGATTTTCCGCACCGGTTGGCGCCTGCGCGATTGACCTTCGGTAAAACGCGCGCCTGCGGCGCATTCAATTGTTTGCGATTTCCTGCGGAAATCGCGATGCCTCCGGCGGCAGTATTTATGAGGCCAGAGGAAGCAAGGGTTTATTAACCATCTTGCTTCAGTTTGAGTGAGCGGTACAGGCGGCAGCGCCGATGACCGCGCCAGGGGAAGGCCCTCTGTTTTTGCAGAGGGCTGGAACCTTGGCCTTTGTGCTTCCTCTGGCGCAAAATACTGCGGGGTTTGGGGCAGAGCCCCAATGAAACATCGCGTGCGCCAAAGGCGCGCATTTGGATCGGGTCAACCTTGGTCGTGGAAATGGTCGTAGATGGTTTCCGCCAAATTGTCGGATATCCCTTCTACGGCTTTCAGGTCGATCAGGTTGGCGCGGCTGACGGCCTTTGCGGATCCGAAATGCGCCAACAGGGCGCGTTTGCGGCTGGCGCCGACACCTTCGACATCATCCAATGGTGTCGCCGACACCGCCTTTGCACGTTTGGCGCGGTGGGTGCCTATGGCAAATCTGTGGGCTTCGTCCCGCAACCGTTGGATGAAATACAAAATCGGATCGTTCATCCGAAGGGCGAATGGGCGCGTTCCGGGGCGGTGGAATTCTTCTTTGCCGGCATCGCGATCAACGCCTTTTGCAACACCGACAAAGGGCACATCGAGAACGCCAAGCTTGTCCATGATCTCGCGCACAGCTGAAACCTGGCCTGCGCCGCCGTCGATCAGCAGCAGGTCAGGCCACAGGCCCTTGGAGCGGTCGGGGTCGTCTTTTTGCAGGCGTTTCAGCCTGCGGGTCAGCACCTCTTTCATCATTCCGAAATCATCACCGGGGGTCAGGTCTTCGCCGCGAATGTTGAATTTGCGGTAGTGGTTCTTCATGAACCCTTCGGGTCCGGCCACGATCATTGCGCCGACTGCGTTTGTCCCCTGGATATGCGAGTTGTCGTAGACTTCGACGCGTTCGGGGGGCGATTTGAGGTCAAACGCGTCAGCGAGGCCGCGCAGCAGTTTTGTTTGGGCGGCGCTTTCGGCCATTTTGCGGCCAAGGCTTTCACGCGCATTGCGCGCCGCGCCTTCGATCAATTCGGCCTTTTCGCCGCGTTTGGGCACTAGGATTTCGACCTTTCGCCCCGCCTTGGCGGACAATGCGTCCTGCATCAGATCCGTGTCTTCGATCGCATGTGACACCAGGACAAGGCGTGGTGGTTCCTTTGTGTCATAGAACTGGCCGATGAAGGCCTGAAGGACTTCGGCTTCGTCGATATCGATGCCTGCGCGCGGGTAGAAATCGCGGTTGCCCCAGTTTTGGTTCGCGCGGATGAAAAAGACCTGAACGCAGGCCTGGCCGCCTTCCATATGAAGCGCGATGACATCGGCCTCTGACGTTGTGCGGGGGTTAATGCCCTGGGCCGTCTGGACCTGTGTCAGAGCACGGATTCGGTCGCGCAGTGCGGCGGCGCGTTCGAATTCCATGGCTTCTGATGCCGTCTGCATTTCCGCGGCGAGTTGTTCCTGCATCTCGGTTGAACGCCCGGAGAGGAAGCGTTCGGCGTCGGCCACCGACGCGGCATAGTCGGATTCCGAGATCAAGCCGGTGCATGGCGCCGAACAGCGTTTGATCTGATGCAGCAGGCAGGGGCGGGTGCGGCCCTGAAACTGACTGTCGGTGCAATTGCGCAGCAGAAAGGCCCGTTGCAATTGATTCAACGTGCGGTTCACTGCACCGGCGCTGGCGAAAGGGCCATAATAGGCACCCTTTTCCTTTTTGGCGCCGCGGTGTTTTTTGATCTGGGGAAAGGCGTGGTCCTTGGCCACCAGGATGTTCGGGAATGATTTGTCGTCGCGCAAAAGTACGTTGTAGCGCGGCTTTAGCTGTTTGATCAGGTTTTGTTCAAGAAGCAGAGCTTCGGTTTCGGTGCGCGTTGTCAGGAACATCATCGAGGCTGTTTCACGGATCATCCGCGAAATTCGCCCCGAATGTCCGGCGGGGCGCGCGTAGTTTGACACTCTCGCCTTAAGGTTGCGTGCCTTGCCGACGTAGAGCACACGGCTGTCCGCATCCAGCATGCGGTACACGCCGGGTGACCCGTCAAGGGTGCGCAGATAGTCCTGGATCAGGGCATGACCTGTGAGGGGGGCGTCGGGCATGAGTGTCTTACGTTAAGTTAGGGCCGGGAATCATGATTCTGCACCAAGTGCTGCAACGTTGCCACCGGTGTCACAAGGGCTAAGCTTTCCCCTGATCCTGTGGACAAGTCTGGAGACAAGTTTTTTCCATTCGGAATTTTCCTTTGTTTCTGGCTGGCTTCCGCGATTTGCCTAAAATTTAGGCGTATATTTAACTTGCTGAAAACAAACAACAAAAAGTATCGAGAATTGCAAGCGACTGAAAACATTAAAGTTTTGGTAACGGTTCTGTGACGACGCGGGGGCAGGTTAACAACTTTACCGTGCTTCACAGCGCAGCGAGTCATTCCAGCCCTACAATGTCCGGGGTTTTCCAGCCCAAATGCTGTCCACCATCGGTGCAGATCAGTTGACCGGTGACCGACCGCGCGGTGAGCAAATAGACAAGCGCGCCTGTCACATCTGACGCATTCGCCCCGCGTGACAGGATCGTCGCAGCCCGTTGCTGGGCGAAGTGGTCTTCGCTTTGGCGGGCACCGACCAGCGTTGGCCCCGGCCCAATGGCATTCACACGCAACTTTGGCGCGAGCGCTTGGGCAGATGTGCGCGTCAGTGCCCACAAAGCGGATTTTGCCAGCGTATAAGTCATGAATTCCGGGGTCAGTTTGCGAACGCGTTGGTCGATCATGTTTATCACGATGGCCTGTGCCACGGGTTCGCCGTTATCATCCAATTCGGGTTCGGGCGCCTGTTCGGCCATGGCCTGGGTCAGCACAAAAGGCGCGCGCAGATTGGATTCAAAATGGCGATCCCAGCTGTCGCGTGTCGCGGATTGGATATTGTCATATTCAAAGATCGACGCGTTGTTGATCAGGCAGGTCAGCGGCGCGCCCAGGGCATCTGTGGCGGCGGGGACCAGGCGTTGCATGTCGTCTTCGGCGGTCAGGTCGGCCCTAAGCGTCACAGCGCGCCGCCCAAGGGCGCGGATGTCTTTTGCCGTGGTTTCGGCTGCGTCGGCCGACTGGCCATAGTGGACGGCCACGTCATAGCCCTGTTCGGCCAGGGCGAGTGCCATGGCGCGGCCAAGGCGTTTGCCTGCTCCGGTGACAAGTGCGGTGGTCATGTCGGATCCTTTCGCGTCAGATCAGGACAAGTGTCACATAGATCAGATAGCCTGCCGTCAAGGCAATGCCCCAGCGGCGGGTCAGGTTCAGGCCCCAAAGAACGAACGGCGCCAAAACCAAGGACGCGCCGAGCATCACCCACAAATCGAACCGCGCGATTTCGGGTGAAACTGGAATGGGCCCGACAAGCGATGCGATGCCAGTGATGGCAAGAAGGTTGAACAGGTTCGATCCTATCACATTTCCGATCGCCACATCGGCCTGTCTGCGCAGGGCGGCCATGATCGTTGTGGCAAGTTCGGGCAGCGATGTGCCAAGGGCGACCAGTGTCAGGCCGATGACCGCATCGCTGACGCCAAATGCGCTGGCGATTGTCGCGGCGTTTTCCACCAAAAGGTGGGCGCCAAATGGCAGACCGGCCAGACCCATCGCCAGAAACACAAGAATGCGCCAATAGGGCATGTCGGGGTCTGCGCCTTCGACGTCTTCCTGGGGTTGCGTGTCGCGCAGATGGGCGCGTGCCGACCACAATTGATCGGCCAGTGTCAGGCCCAATGCCGTCAACAGGATCGCGCCGGACAAGGCCGTGATCGTGCCGAACAGGGCCAGGCCAATGAACAACAGCGTTCCCAGGATCATGATCCGGTAGCTGCGTTTTATATCCAGTTTTTCGGTGTGCAGGCGCGAGATAAGCGCAGGAAGACCCAGAACCAAAAGAATATTCGCAATGTTGGAACCGACGACATTACCAAGCGCAAGCCCCGGTTTGCCCGACAGGACCGCATCTGTTGCGATCAGCAATTCAGGGGCAGACGTTCCAAAGGCGACGATGGTCAGCGAAACGATCAGGGCCGGGATGCCAAGGCGCAATGACAGGTTGACGGCCCCGCGCACCAGCAGGTCGCCGGCCAGGACCAACAGGATCAGCCCAATGGTGGCCATGACAGCCGCTTCGATCAGAAGCATATCCGTTCAGCCCTTGCCACAGGGACACGGCCCCTTGCCAATCTTGTATCGTCCGCACGCCGGACATTTGGCGTTCGACAACCGTTTTCGTCCGGGCAGGCGCAGCTTGCCGAACATGGCCAGCACGCCGATCGCGACCAGAAAGAGTGAGACGATTTTGACGATCACATCGGCCCTCAGAGTCCGAAACGGGCAAATGCCGCGCGGTCTTCGATCGTGGTGAGCGTATCACCCAGAATGCTTGCGCCGATGCGCTGGGCCCAGCCACGTTTGACACCATAGCGGCGGAACCGGACCTTGTCGCCGTAGCGGGCCTTCATAAAGGGCACCAGGTGCGCCACCCCATCAATCAGCCCCAGATCATGGGCGCGCTTGCCCAGCCAGACATCGCCTTCGAACAGCGGCACTTCGGCCTTAAGCTTGTCACCGCGGCGGGTTTTGACGTGGTGAATGAACGACGTGTGAATGTCGCCCAACAGGTTTTCCAGCTTTTTAACGTCGTCGGGGTTTTCAGGGCGGAACGGGTCCATCATGGATTTCGATTTGCCAGCGGTATGAACACGGCGTTCAACGCCCTGACGCGACAGAAAGACATGCGCGCCAAAACTGGCGGCGATCACCCCGATAGATCCGACAACCGACGTGTCGTCGGCGTATATTTCGTCTGCAGCGCAAGCCAGCCAGTATCCGCCGGACGCGGCGACATCTTCGACAAAGGCAAAGACGGGGATGTTCTTTTCCTTGGCCAGCCGCCGAATGCGGGCGGAAATCAGCGATGACTGAACGGGTGATCCGCCGGGCGAATTGATGGCAAGCGCGACGGCAACGGGTTTCCCACGCTTAAAGGCGCGTTCGATGGACGGGGCCAGGATTTCATCGCTCAGCGGGCCGCGCGCGCCCGGGGAAATTGTTCCCGACAGGCGGATCACGGCGACGCTTGGTGATGTATTCACAAATGGCAGGCGATTGAGCATGCACCGGATGTAGATCGCCCAGCCTCAACAAACAAGAGAGCCGCCGCAGGAAGAGGCGTGAAACAACGCTTCGTGCGGCGGCTTTGGTTTTCAAAGGCGCGGCTTAAAACTCTTCCGGGAGGTCACGCCAGTTCCGGTTGGCGCGCCAGCGTCCCTTTGCGTTGTGTTTCGCGGTGGGAAAATCGCGCATGCGATCCTGATGAATACGGGTCGCCACGGTGAAGTATTCTGAAAGTATCGAAAGCATTGTGAGACTCCTTCGTTTTGATGTTTTGCCCTTGTCTTATTGGCCTTTTTTCACAGGTATGCTATTCAGGAAAAAAGACTGACTGTAAGGTGAGCTTACAATGGACTGGCTTTCCATACCGTCGCTGACGGCGCTCAGGGCCTTTGCGGCCTATGCTGAAACCGGGTCAATGACAGCGGCGGGCCGGCGATTGAATGTCAGCCATGCCGCCGTCAGTCAGCAGATACGCGCGTTAGAGGAATTCCTGGGCCTGACGTTGATCGTGCGATCCGGCGGCGGCGGTGGTGGCGGTGACCTTAGCCCAGAAGGGCGTGACCTTGCCGAAGCGGTGCAGGGCGGGTTCGAACGGATGTATCGCGCCATCGCGGATCTGACCGGTGCGGATGCCGATCGCGCGATCCAGATTTCCACAACACCCGGTTTCGCCTCCAATTGGCTGATGCCCCGGCTGCCCGATTTTCGCGCCCGCCATCCCGGCGTGTCCCTGATGATAGACCCAACGCCCGAAGTGCGGCCCCTGCGCCCCGGAGGGCTGGATATCGCGGTGCGGTATGGCAATGGTGCTTGGCCCGGTT
Source organism: Pseudooceanicola sp. (assembly GCA_050633485.1). Classification (GTDB taxonomy): domain Bacteria; phylum Pseudomonadota; class Alphaproteobacteria; order Rhodobacterales; family Rhodobacteraceae; genus Pseudooceanicola. The sequence continues at coordinate 68,979 of JBOEGP010000011.1, read as the reverse complement.
GCGTGGCCGAATTGCTGGTGGACACACCAATTACCATCGTCGCCGCCCCGTCGCTTGTCGGGGACGGGCAGTTCACGTCGCCCGCTGATCTGACCCGGTTCCACTGGTTGCAGGAACTGGGCACAAGCGAGGCCAGCGAATATCTGGGGCGCTATGGTGCCGTGCTGGACCGCGCGCAGGGGCTGACATCGCTTCCGGGCAACCTTGTCCTGCAGGCGGCCCGTGACGGGCAGGGGGTTGCCGCCACCGCCGGGGCGTTTGCCGAAGCGGATATTGCAGCGGGCCACCTGCGCCTGCTGTTCGAAGACCGCAAGCACAAGGGGTATTACATCGTCACGCGCGACGGTGTGATGCGGCCGCAGGCCCGTCTGTTCTATAGGTGGCTGCGCGGTCAGGCAGACCCGCAATAGGCCGACATTTTCCCAATGTCGCGGGCGCGCACGCAGGAAGCCGTCAAGAAATAGATGTTTTGAAAATGTCGCAATTGATCGAAGTCAATGTTGCGCCTGTCGTGGCCTGCCAGAACACTTTCAAGATTTCCGATTTGACGGAGTGAGTCCCTGTGGCGTCAACTGACCAAGAACCGAACCTTTATGCCCCCCGAGAACCGATTTTCCCAAAGCGGGTCAAAGGAACGTTTCGCAGCCTGAAATGGCTGATCATGATTGTCACATTGGGCATCTATTACCTGACTCCGTGGATACGCTGGGACCGTGGCCCGAACCTGCCTGATCAGGCCGTGTTGGTTGATCTGGCGAACCGCCGGTTCTTCTTTTTCTGGATCGAAATCTGGCCGCACGAATTTTATTTCATTGCCGGGTTGCTGGTCATGGCTGGGTTGGGGTTGTTCCTGTTCACCTCGGCTCTGGGGCGGGTGTGGTGCGGCTATGCCTGTCCGCAGACCGTTTGGACCGACCTTTTCATGTTGGTGGAACGACGCGTCGAAGGTGACAGAAACGCGCAGCTGCGCCTGCACAGGCAAAAGAAATGGGATGCCCGCAAGGTGCGATTGCGCCTGACAAAGTGGTCGTTGTGGTTCCTGATCGGGTTGGCCACAGGCGGGGCGTGGGTTTTCTATTTCACCGATGCTCCGACGCTTTTGGTCAATCTGTTCACCCTGAACGCCCATCCTGTCGCCTATACGACGATTTTCGTCCTGACGATGACGACGTTCATATTCGGCGGATTCGCGCGGGAACAAATCTGTATCTACGCCTGCCCTTGGCCGCGTATTCAGGCGGCGATGATGGACGAAGACACGCTTGTCGTGGCCTATCGCGACTGGCGCGGCGAACCCCGTGGCAAACACCGCAAGGCCGAAGGCGCCGAGCTGTTGGGCGATTGCATTGATTGCAACGCCTGTGTGAACGTCTGCCCGGTTGGCATCGACATTCGTGATGGCCAGCAATTGGCCTGTATCACCTGTGCTTTGTGCATCGATGCCTGTGACGACATGATGGACAAGGTCGGCAAACCGCGCGGGTTGATCGACTATATGGCCCTGACGGACGAGGTTGCAGAACGCGCCGGCAAGGCGCCGCGCAATATCTGGAAACACATCCTGCGGGTGCGCACGATCATGTACACGACCCTGTGGGCGCTGGTGGGTTTCGGGCTGATGTTCGCGTTGTTCATCCGGTCAGACATTGAAATGACCGTGGCCCCGGTGCGCAATCCGACCTTTGTGACCCTGTCTGATGGGTCGATCCGCAACACCTATGATGTGCGGTTGCTGAACAAACATGGCGATGACCGCCCATTCCGCATCACGATCAAGGGCGACCCGGCGCTGCGCGTTCAACTGGAAGGCACGCCATATGAAACTGTGACGGTTCCGGCCGATACATCAAAACTGCAAAAAGTGTATATCGTGGCGGCCAAGGGATCGGACCCGTCCGAGGCAGAGCGCACCGATGTGCGCATCTGGATCGAAGACATCACAAACGGTGATCGCGCCTTTAAGGACACGATCTTTAACGGAAAGGCGAACTGATATGGCTGATACACATGGCGGCGGATTTCGGATCACGGGGTGGCATGTTCTGGCCGGGTTTGTCGGGGCGTTCGGGATCATTATCGGCGTGAACCTTGTTCTTGCGTTCAATGCGGTAAAGACGTTTCCGGGGCTTGAGGTCAAAAATTCCTATGTCGCATCGCAGAACTTTGACGCGGATCGCGCCGCGCAAGAGGCGTTGGGCTGGACCGTGCGCGCCGATGCTGCCGAAGGCATGGTCATCTTGTCGATCACTGACGACGATGGCGGGCCTGTGCGGGTGGCCGATCTGCATGCGGTCGTGGGGCGCGCGACCAATGTGAAACAGGACGTTGAACCGCAATTCGCGTTTGATGGTACGTCTTATGTCGCGCCGGTGCATCTGGGCGAAGGCAATTGGAACATCCGCATGACCGCGCGTGCCGACGATGGCACGATGTTCAAACAGCGCGTCGTCCTGCATGTGAAACGTTGATCCGAGGGTCAAAATGGAACTGAGTCCTGCGCCAATGTCTGCCTGCCCGGCCTGTTCTGCGATGCCCGCAGCCGAGTCTTTGGCCAATGCAAAGGCTGCGATGCAGGACGCCACGATCGCGTTGTCCTTGCCCAGCATCCATTGCACGGCCTGTATCGCGGGTGTGGAACGTGCGCTGACCGCCGCAGCGGGGGTCAAGGACGCGCGGGTCAACCTGACGCTGAAACGCGCGACGATCAATGCAGAACCGGATGTGACCGCCGCCGACATGATCACCGTGTTGGCGCGCGCCGGGTATGAGGCGCACGAGCTGGACGCGGGGACAATCGCCGCAACCAAAACGGACAAGGCCGGGCGCGATTTGTTGATGCGCCTTGCGGTGGCCGGGTTTGCGATGATGAACGTGATGTTGTTGTCTGTGTCGGTCTGGTCGGGCGCGTCGGATGCCACGCGGGATCTGTTCCACTGGATCAGCGCGGCGATCACATTGCCAGCGGTCGGATTTTCTGCGCAGCCCTTTTTCAGCAACGCCTGGACGGCCCTGCGCGCGGCGCGTTTGAACATGGATGTGCCGATTACGCTGGCGATCCTGCTGGCTTTGGCCACTTCGCTTTGGGAAACGTCCCTGTCTGGCGAACATGCCTATTTTGATGCGGCGATCGCGCTGACGTTTTTCCTGTTGGCGGGGCGTTACCTTGATCATCGCACCCGCGCGATTGCCCGATCCGCAGCCGAGGAGCTGAGCGCGCTGGAAGTGCCCCGCGCATGGTTGATCGGTGACGATGGCCAAGAGGTTCAGGTGCCGGTCGCGCAATTGGTGCCGGGAATGCTGATCCGGGTGCGCCCCGGTGGGCGGATGCCGGTGGATGGGGTGATCACCCAAGGCGCGTCGGAAATTGACCGGTCCCTTTTGACGGGTGAAACCCTGCCGGTATTTGCCGAACCGGGCACCGGGGTCAGCGCGGGCGAGGTCAATCTGACCGGTCCCTTGACCGTCAGGGCAACGGCTGTGGGCGAAGATACGTCGCTGCACCAGATGGCCGAACTGGTGGCCATCGCGGAAAGCGGGCGGTCACGGTACACGTCGCTCGCTGATCGCGCGGCCAAGCTTTATGCGCCGGGGGTTCATATTCTGTCGGCGTTGTCGTTTGTCGGATGGTGGCTCTATTCCGGCGATGTGCGCGTGGCGCTGAACATTGCCGCCGCTGTCTTGATCATCACATGCCCCTGTGCCCTTGGCCTTGCCGTGCCCGCCGTTACCACCGCGGCGTCAGGGCGGCTGTTTCGTCGGGGAATGCTGGTGAAACACCAGACGGCGCTGGAACGTCTGGCACAGGTGGACACCGTGGTTTTCGACAAGACGGGCACATTGACCGCAGGCGCCCCCGAGCCGGTGAACCTGATGGCACATGATCGCCGTGACCTGGGCATCGCGCTGGCGCTGGCGCAGGGATCGTCCCACCCACTAAGCGTGTCGTTGACCAAGAATTTGGGCGCAGAAGGGGTGGCGCCCGCACTTTTGGATGCGGTCAGCGAACTGCCTGGATATGGCACGCGCGCCATCTGGCAGGGCCAAGATGTCATGCTGGGCCGTGCCGCATGGGTTGGCGCGGCGTCAGGCGGATCGACAAGTGCGTGGCTTAAGGTTGGGGGTTCTGACCCGGTGCCGTTCGAATTTACCGACAGGTTGCGTGATGGCGCCGAGGACGCGGTTCGCGCGCTCAAGGCGCAGGGCATCAAAGTGGTGGTCATGTCCGGGGACACGACCCGTGCGGTCGAAGACATGGCCGCGCGTTTGGGAATTGATCACTGGATGGCCGAAGCGCTTCCTGGCGACAAGGCCGCGCGGATCGAAACGATGCAGGCCGATGGCGCGCATGTTCTGATGGTGGGGGATGGCCTGAATGATACCGCGGCGCTCAGTGTGGCGGATGTGTCGATCTCACCTGCGTCGGCATTGGACGCGGCGCGGGTTGCGTCGGACATCGTGCTGTTGGGCGGTGATCTGGCCCCGGTGCCGGATGCGATTGTGACCGCGAAAAAGGCGACCCGCAGGATACGCGAGAATTTCCGCATTGCCACGGTTTACAACGTGATCGCCGTGCCGATCGCGGTGATCGGGCTGGCCACCCCATTGGTTGCGGCGCTGGCCATGTCGGCATCGTCGATCACGGTGTCCCTGAACGCCCTTAGATTGCGATAGGGGGCGGGTAGTATGGATGTTCTTGTTTGGCTGATACCCATTTCGCTGTTGCTGGGCGGCGTTGGCCTTGCCGCGTTTATCTATACCGTCAGGTCCAATCAGTATGACGACCCCGAAGGCGACAGCCGCCGAATCCTGTCAGATGAATGGGACGATCACCCGCGACCATAGGGTTTTCCCAAGGACAGGGGGGCACCATGCCCCTTTCGGCGCGATCATTCGCCATTGGGGCCGCAGAGCAGAACCGCCCGTCAACAGCAATGCCAAACACGCAAATCTGCCGGTGCGGCCCGATCTGAATCCGCGCCTTTGGCGCAATCCTTTGATTGGTGACATCAGCCTTTGGCTGACATCGCGCAGGCACAGCGCCCGCCAAAACACAAACGCCCAAAACGCAAACGCCGCCCCGAAGGGCGGCGTTGCCATCAGATCGACCAGATGCCGAGGGATCAGCCGGGTCCGATCATGAAACAGGTTTGGTTGCGCGCCTGAAGGCGGCGGCAGGCCAGGTCGGCGGTTTCTCGGGTCAGCCCCATGAAATTCGCGTCATAGCCAGTGGGTTTGCGCACCACGCGCCGTAGCGAACCGTCGAGTGTGGACATTTCGTTCAGCGCGATCTGCAACAGGACGCGTTCAGCTTTGTGCTGGCTTGGATAGCGCCCGATGTTGATGCCCCAGTGGCGCCCGCCGGATGTGGAAACGCGTGTCACCACCTCGGGCGTTTGGGGGCGTGCCTTTGGTGTGGTGCGCCGGATGCCTGCCCGTTGCACGGTTTCTTCCTGAACTTCGGCAACCGTCGCCTCGATCACATCGGCCATGGCCACAAGAACCGGGGCATTGGCCGTCGCGGTTGATGGCGCCGGGCGCAGTTTGGGGCGCAGGCTTGCCTTTACAGCCGTCTTAAGGCGGATGGTCTTGCCCGCGGCGCGATTGTTGCCCGCCAGGCTGGTAACGGGTGGCTTGGGGGTCTTTGTGGCGGCGGCATAGACCGGGCGGCGCGGCGCGTTGGTCTTGGCCCGCGACGGCGCGCGGCGGAACCCAAGGTCAAGCAATTCGGCAACCTTGGCGTTGCGAGACGCCGAAGACCGGCCGCCGAAAACGGTGGCGATCACACGTTCATTGCCGCGTTTGGCCGAAGCGACAAGGTTAAAGCCAGCCGCACGCGTATATCCGGTTTTGATCCCGTCCGCGCCTTCATAAGCAGACAGAAGGCGCCGGTTTGTGTTGGCCACCTCGGTCACGCCGGCATTGGTTTTCTTGCGGCTGAACAGGTTGTAATATTCGGGATAGTCAAACAACAGATGGCGTCCCAGCGTGGTCATGTCCCGCGCCGTGGACAGGTGCCCGTTTTCGGTCAAACCATGGGCGTTCTTAAAGGTCGTTCGTGTCATGCCAAGCGCCTTGGCGGTGCGGTTCATCCGGCGTGCAAAGGCGGCTTCGCTGCCTTCCAGGGCGATGCCGATGGCGGTGGCGGCGTCATTGGCCGATTTCACCGCAGCGGCGCGGATCAAATAGCGGAACCTGATGGTCTGACCGCTGCGCAGCCCCAGTTTCGATGGGGGTTCAGCCGCCGCGTGGCGCGTGACCTTGACCCGCGTATCGAGAGAGATTTCACCGCGCCGGATTGCTTCGAACGCAATATAAAGGGTCATCATCTTGGTCAGGGACGCAGGATGAAGACGCGCGTTGGCATTGGTGGAATGAAGAACTTCGCCGGTGCGCGCATCAACGACCATGGCGGCGTAAGGCGCGGCAACGGATTTGACCGGTGCCCCGAACATCAATGCAAGAATAAGAAGAATTGGCCCCAGAAGAGCCAGCCGACTGCGCCGAGCTGTCACTGTAATTGCCATTTTACTGCCTCTGCTGCCGATTTTTCGGTCAGTCATGTTTTATTGACCAAAGATTATCACAAGCGTCCCAATCTGGGAAGCGCCAGTTTCCTTTAATAAACCTTTAAATTTAAGGCGTTTTTCCCACATCTAGTGGCCGTGAAACGATGGGTCACTAGAACAGCCAATGTGGCAGGAATGTGGCAGCCTGCTATTTCGCGATACCAGCAATGCGTTCAGCGCATCGGGCCCTGATTTGCCAATCAGATGTCGGCCAAAAGCCCGGCCAATTCGCCCAGATCATTCAGCTTTCGGTATCGGGGGGCGCCGGTGGGTTCTTCGGCCCGCTCAAGTTCCCAGACCAGGCCATGAGGCACATAGACGCCCCATCCGCCCGCGTCGATCACCGGGACGACGTCGGATTTCATTGAATTGCCGATCATCATCGCACGATCCGCGCCGTCACCGTGGCGCGCGAAAATGTCCGCATAGACCGGTGGCGTTTTGTCCGAAACGATTTCGACACCGTCGAACAGGTCACCCAGGCCGGATTGGGCCAGCTTGCGCTCCTGATCCAGCAGGTCGCCTTTGGTGATCAGAATGACGCGATGGGTATCGGCCACCGCTTCGACCGCTGTCCGCGCATGGGGGAGGAGTTCGATCGGGTGGTTCAGCATGTCCTGACCCGCAGCGATGAGTTCGCTGATCACACGGGCAGGGACCCTTTCATCGGTCACTTCGATCGCGGTTTCGATCATCGACAGGACAAAGCCTTTGATGCCGAAACCATAATGCCCCAGATTGCGCCGTTCGGCGGCCAAAAGTTGATCGGCTAGGTGATCCGCTTCTGCGTAATCGGCCAAAAGTTCCGCGAATCGGTCTTGGGTTAGACGGAAGAAACGTTCGTTCTGCCAGAGGGTATCATCGGCATCGAACCCAATTGTTGTCAGTTTTTCTGTCATGTTTCCCCTGGTTGGGCCTTGGCCCTCTTTTCTACCGGCGCGTGAAAGCTATATAGGAAGCCCAATGGCGGAAACCCTTTGCAAGGCATAACGGGCGATGAGCTGGCAAGAATTGCACATGATGGCGAACGGACCGGACGATGACAGCGACACTTCGGTCGTCGTTGAAACACGCCCCAAGACCAAGCGACCACCTTTGTACAAGGTAATGTTGCTGAACGACGATTACACGCCGATGGAATTCGTTGTTGCCATCCTTGAACGGTTCTTTGGCATGAATCACGCGCAGGCGTTCGAGATCATGCTGACCGTGCACAAAAAGGGGTTGGCCGTGGTTGGTGTGTTCAGTCACGAGATCGCTGAAACCAAAGTGTCCCAGGTCATGGATTTTGCCCGCCGCCATCAGCATCCTTTGCAATGCACGATGGAAAAGGAATAGGCGCGCGGGATGACGGCCCCACGCCTTGAACTGGCCCTGTCCGAGGGTGGATTGCCCCTGCCCGGTGACGGGTTGATCGCGGTGTTTGGTCCGCGCGCGGGCGATGACCTGGGCGCGTTGCCCAAAGATCGCGTTGTCGTCATCACCGGCTTTGCACCCGATTATGCCGCGTTTCAAAGCGCGGGATATGCCTGTGCCGTCGCGCCCGAGGGGCGCTTTTGCATGTCATTGGTGTTTGTCGCGCGGGCGAAAAAGCTGGCGCAGGCGCTGGTTGCACAGGCGGCTTCAGTGACGGACGGGGTTGTGGTTGTGGATGGTGCCAAGACCGACGGCATCGATTCAATGCTTAAATCCTGCCGTCAGCGGGGCGATGTGACCGGCCCTGTGAACAAGGCCCATGGCAAATTGTTCTGGTTCCAAGGCGGCGATTTTTCTGATTGGGCGTCGGCCGGGCCCGCGCGGTTGCCGGATGGCTGGGTCACGGCGCCGGGTGTGTTTTCGGCGGATGGGGTTGATCCGGCGTCGGCTTTGCTTGCCAGTGTTTTGCCGGCCAAGATCGGCGCGCGGGTCGCGGACCTTGGTGCGGGTTGGGGATATCTAAGCGCGCGGTTGCTGGAACGCGATACGATCCGTCAGGTCGATCTGGTTGAGGCCGACCACAGTGCGCTGGAGTGCGCGCGCGTCAATGTGGGTGACCCAAGGGCAAAGTTCCATTGGGCCGACGCGACCACATGGCGCCCTGACACATTGTTTGACGCGGTGGTGTCAAACCCACCGTTTCATCATTCCAGAGCCGCCGATCCCGGCATAGGCCAAGGGTTCATTCGCGCCGCGGGGCGCATGCTGCGCCCTGGCGGACGGCTGTGGATCGTGGCGAACCGGCATTTGCCATACGAGACCGTGATGGCCGATGTTTTCGGCAAGGTCGAAGAGGTTGGTGGCGATTCACGGTTCAAAGTCTTGCTTGCTGTACGCAGTTCTCGCCACCCGCGATAGGATCGCGTAACCTGACCGAATGCCGAACGAGGGGCTTTACCAATGTCTTTTTCCATATCGGGCAAAACTGCGATCGTGACCGGGGCCGCAAATGGCATCGGGCTGGCCATCGGGCGGCATTTTGTGGATCGCGGCGCCAATGTCGTCTTCGCGGATATTGACGAAGACCGGTTGGTAGAAGAATTGGGCGAACAGCGCGAAGAGGCCAACATTCGTTATTTTGCTGGTGATCTGCGCGAAAAGCTGACGGTTGCGAACCTGTTGTCTGCAACAATAGATGCGTTCGACCGGGTTGATATTCTGGTCAACGCGTCGCGTCAGATGATGGCGTCTGATCCCCTGAATCCCGAAGACGACGCGGTCAGGTATCTGTTGGATCAAAACCTGATGACGTCGTTGCGGTTGTGTCAGATCGTGGCCAAACGGATGATCAAACAGGCCGAAGGGCAAGAGGACGGGCCGGTTGGGTCCATCGTCAATATTTCAAGCATCGCGGCGCGGCGGGCCAATCCCGATTTGCTGGCCTATTCGATCTCGACCGCGGCGCTGGATCAGATGACCCGGTCGCTGGCCGTGGTTCTGGCCCCGCACCGCATCAGGGTCAATGCGGTGGCGTTCGGATCAGTGATGAGTGCGAGCCTTCAGAGCGCGTTGAAAGAGAACGGCGATTTCAGAGAAGAGATCGAAGGCGGCACCCCGTTGCAACGGATCGCATCATCGGGCGAATTGGCGGAAACGGTTCAATATCTGGCCTGTGAAGCGTCAAGTTTCATGACCGGGCAGATCATGACCGTCGACGGGGGGCGGACATTGCTGGACCCGGTGTGCACGCCTGCGCATTAGCGCGTTTGCGTATTGGTGCATTTCGGCGGCGGTGTGCGGGGCGGGAATGGCGCACAAGAAAGATGCCTCCGGCGGAAGTATTTCGGGAAAGATGAAGGGGGGACCCGTGCCAGAAAACCTAAACGACATGGCAGATGAGAAGGCCCGCGCATCCGGGTGGTTCCGGGATTTGAGGGATCAGATCGTTGCGGCCTTCGAAGGGCTTGAGGATAAGGCCGGCGGAAATCCCGGTCGTTTTGAGGTGAGCGCGACCAAGCGGGCGGCAGAGGATGGCGGCGACGCGGGCGGCGGGTTGATGAGCGTGATGCGCGGCGGTCAGGTGTTTGAGAAGGTCGGCGTCAACATTTCAACCGTTTATGGAACCTTGGGCGAACGTGCCCAGGCGGCCATGGCGGCCCGCAAGGGATTGCCGGGGATGAAGGACGATCCGCGGTTCTGGGCCAGCGGCATCAGCCTAGTTGCGCATATGCACAACCCGCATTGCCCAGCCGTTCACATGAACACGCGCATGTTCTGGACCCCGCATGGCTGGTGGTTCGGGGGGGGATCCGACCTGAACCCCTGCCTTGAATATGCTGAGGACACGGCGCATTTTCATAGTGTGCAAAAGGCGCATTGCGACCGTCACGGCGCCGAGATTTATCCCCGGCTCAAGGCGTGGGCGGACGAGTATTTCTATATTCCGCATCGCGGTCGGGCGCGCGGTGTTGGCGGAATTTTCCTGGACGATCATTGCACGGGCGATTGGGGTGCCGATTTCAGCTTTGTTCAGGACATCGGGCGGGCATTCCTCCCGGCTTTTGTGCCATTGGTGGACCGCCGGATGGGGCTGAGTTGGGGCGATGCGGAAAAGGACGCGCAACTGGTGCATCGCGGGCTATATGCCGAATACAACCTTGTCTATGACCGGGGCACCAAATTCGGGCTTGAGACTGGGCATGATGCGAATGCCGTTTTGATGTCGTTGCCGCCGATGGCGAAATGGGTTTGACGGCGTATTGTTTTGGCCCCGCCACATGTTTGCGCTGTCGGGTGTGCAGCTGTCGTCAGTGACCGGTCACCAACCTGCCCCAGTGATCTGGGGGTGGCGACGTTTGAGGGTGGCTTGCATCGTTGGTCGGATGAATGTGATCATTCGGTCCGGCACTGGGCCCTGAGCGACGAAAGAGTGATACCGATATGCGCCAGCCAAGTCGGCCAGTGAACACATTCGGCCCAATTCGGCGCGGGGTGATTGTGGCAGGCCGGGTCTGGCGCCAGATCGGGGTGGCGAACATGGGCCTGGTGGCGGCCGGGGTCGCCTTTTTCGCGATGCTTTCGTTGTTTCCCGCTTTGGCCGCGATCATCGCGATTTGGGGGCTGATGTCGGATCCGGCGGTTGTTCTGGATCAGGTGGACCTGTTGCGCGGGATTGTTCCCGAAGACGTTTTCGCGCTGGTCGAGGCGCAGATCCTCAAGCTGAGCGCGACCAGCGGTGACACGTTGGGATGGGCCGGGCTTTTGTCGCTTGGGCTTGCGACGTGGTCGGCGCGGTCGGGCGTGGCGGCGTTGATGTTGGGGTTGAACACGATCCATGGGTGTCAGAACCGCGCCAATCTGGGGCATTACGTGACCGCGTTGATGTTGACGGTGGCGTTGTTCGGGGTTGCCATTGTCGCGCTTGGATCCGTGGTGATCGCGCCGGTCGTGTTGCAATTTGTGCCGCTTGAGGCGGCGACGGCGCTGATCCTGACGGCGGTTCGGTGGTTTGCGGCTGTGGGCGTTTTGCTGATGGGATTGGCGGTTTTGTACCGTTACGGGCCAAATGTGCGCGGCGCACGTGTGCGGTGGGTCAGCCCCGGTGCGGGATTGGCCATTGCCCTGTGGGCGGCGGCGTCCTGGGCGTTTTCGCTCTACCTGACGAATTTCGCTGAATATAACGAGGTTTACGGGTCCATTGGGGCGGCAATGGCCCTGTTGGTGTGGCTTTATGTGACAGCCTTTGTGGTGTTGCTGGGCGCGTCGCTGAATGTTCAACTGGACGGGTTGCGCGGGCAGGCCGAATAGGGGCTGACCCGTTGGGGCGCTGGCCCTTAGAGGTGCCTGCCGAGTTCTGCGAGGACGGATTGGTAAACCGCCCGTTTGAACGGAACGATCGACGCGATCAGCTGATCCTTTTGGATCCATTTCCAAGCCGAGAATTCGGGGTGTGCGGTGTTGATGTTGACCTGATCGTCGCGCCCGTGAAACCGCATCACGAACCATTTCTGTTCCTGGCCACGATAGCGGCCTTTCCACAATTTGGGGACCAGATCGGCGGGCAGGTCATAGCGGTGCCAGCCGTCACTTTCGGCTTCGATTTCGACAAGGTCGCGGGTGACGCCGGTTTCTTCCTCAAGTTCGCGCAGGACGGCAGTGCGGGCGTCTTCGCCCGGATCAATTCCCCCCTGCGGCATTTGCCAGGCCTCACCCGTGTAGTCGAGCCGTTGGCCGACGAAGACCTCTCCGGCGGGGTTGGCAAGCATGACGCCGACATTTCGACGATAGGGCAATTGGGCGATCTCTTCGGGGGTCATTTGCGGCCTCGCTTTCGTGAAATATCCATACAAGTCTGGGGCGAAATGTCCATTCGGGATGGACCTTGGGGGCCGGGCCTGCAACCTTGGGCGCGTATCCAAAAAGGGAAGAGGACAGGGCCATGCTGAGCGGCATTAGAATTATCGAGATTGAGGGCATTGGCCCCGGCCCGTTCGCGGGGATGACCCTGGCCGATTTGGGGGCTGATGTGATTGTCGTTCAACGCAAGATGCCCGATGGCGCACCGGGGGGCGCCCGCCCGCCGCTGACGCGGGGCAAACGGACCATCGCGCTGGATTTGAAGGACGCGGACGATGTTGACCTGTTGAAAAAGCTGATCGCCACGGCGGATGGGTTGATCGAAGGGTTTCGGCCCGGCGTGATGGAACGCCTTGGGCTGGGGCCAGAGGAGTGTCATGCCATACAACCGGCGCTGACCTACGGGCGTATGACGGGTTGGGGGCAGGACGGGCCGATGTCGCGTCTGGCCGGGCACGACATGAATTACATCTCGCTGTCGGGTGCGCTTTGGTATGCGTCACCGCCCGGTCAGGCGCCCGTGACCCCGCCGACTGTGGTGGGCGATATCGGGGGCGGCGCGCTTTATCTGGTGATCGGGTTGTTGGCCGGGATCATGGAGGCACGCCAGACCGGCAAGGGCCGTGTGGTGGATGCGGCCATCGTGGATGGCACCGCGCATATGATGAACCTGTTTCTGTCGCTCGGGGCGGCCGGAAACCTGTCTTATGAGCGGGGGCAAAGCCTGTTGGATGGCCCGCATTGGAGCCGTACCTATGAATGCGCCGATGGCGGGTTCATGTCCGTGCAGTGTCTTGAGGCGAAATTCTATGCGATTTTCCGCGACAAGATGGGGATCGCGGATGATCCGTTTTTCGATGAACAGATGGATCGTGCGCAATGGCCCGATCAGGGGGGGCGACTGGCGACGATGTTCGCCATGCATCCCCGCGCGCATTGGGAGGCCTTGTTTGCCGACACCGATGCCTGCGTTGCCCCCGTTTTGCCCCCGCAAGAGGCCGCGGCGCATCCGCATATGCAGGCGCGCGGCACCTATTTGCCAAGCGTCGGCGGGCTTCAGGCGGTCGCGGCGCCACGGTTTTCAGGATATGATACAACGCCGCGTGCGGTGCCAGACCGAAATCAGCACGAGGCAGAAATCCGCGCGGAATTGGGTGGGTGAGGTTGACCTGGATCAGCGCGAAAGGCTGAGCAACGCAGCAGGGTAAGGGCCATGTTTCTTTGGGCCCGCGCATGAAGTTGTTAAGCATTTTTGCCCTGATCGTCGTGACCACGCTTGTCCTTGGCTTGGCGGCCTTGTGGTTGCTGCGTCGTGCCGACGCGCGCGCGGTAGAACGCGAATGGAACCGGCTGTCGGCGCTGGCGAACCCGTCGCCGGCGGCGTTTGATCCGATGGCACTGGAAAACCTGCCGGAACCCGCGCAGCGTTACCTGAAATGGGCGTTGAGACCCGGAGCACCGCTGGCAAGAGTAGCGGTGCTGGAAATGACCGGACATTTCGGCCTGGGCGACAAAACCGATCCGAAATACCAGCCGATGCGGGCGCGCCAAATCCTTGTGGCACCTGACGGTTTCGTCTGGGACATGCGCACCATCGGCGGGTTGCCATTGGCGGGTTCGGACACCGGTGAGTGGACTCGCTTTGCGCTGGCGGGGTTTCTGCCGGTGGCCCGCATGGGCGGGAGCACGGATCACAGGCGATCTGCCTTTGGGCGCTTGTTGGCCGAGGCGGCAGTCTGGTCGCCCGCCAGCCTGTTGATCGGTTCCGGCGTGGACTGGAGCGCGCCTGCCCCAGATGTGGTGCGGATCAGCACGGTGCGGGACGGCGTGACACATGCGGTCGATGTGCACCTGGCCCCGGATGGTGCGCCGCTGTCCTTCGGGCTTGAAAGGTGGTCAAACGCCAATCCCGAAAAACGGTGGCAAGCGCAGCCCTTTGGCGGTGTCTTGTCAGATTACCGCGAGGTGCAGGGTCATCGGCTGCCATTTCATGTGGAGGCCGGAAATTTCTTTGGCACGCCGGGGTATTTCCCGTTCTTTATTGCTGATGTCACAGCGATCCGTTTTTCGGGGTGATGGTCAGAACGGTGCCTTGGCGCGGAATGTGTGGCCCTTGCCGCCATCCGGGTGTAGCAGGCGCAGTTCTTCGGAATGCAGCATCATGCGCGGATGATCGCGCGCATGGCCGGTGGCATAGAACGGGTCGCCAAGGATCGGGTGACCGAGGGCAAGCATGTGGACGCGCAATTGGTGGCTGCGCCCGGTTTTCGGCATCAGGCGGACACGGGTTTCACCATCGCGGGCACGCATGACGCGCCAGTCGGTTTGCGCGGGGCGTCCGTTTTCATGATCGACATGCTGGCGGGGACGGTTGGGCCAGTCCACGCAGAGAGGAAGGTCCACGGTGCCGGTTTTGTCCGCCATCTCGCCCCAGAGGCGGGCGACATAGGTTTTTCGGGTGCGGCGGTGTTCGAACTGAAGGCCAAGGTGGCGTTGCGCATGCGGGGTCAGGGCAAAGACCATGATACCGGATGTGTCACGATCAAGCCGGTGTACCAAAAGGGTTGAGGGAAAGGCGGTCTTGAGCCGGGACAGCAGGCAATCGGCAAGATGTGCGCCCTTGCCCGGAACGGAAAGAAGTCCGGCGGGTTTGTTCACGAGAATGATCTCGTGATCCTCGTGGATGATATCGAGCGGGGTATCGGGGGGCGCGTAGGTGTCCATTCGGCGCTGATACCGCGGTGGGGGCGGTGGCGTCCAGCGCTGTGCAGATGTGGTTCGGGACGGGCGCGCTTTGGAAGGTTGGGGGAATGGCATGGGTGGGCGCGCGTTTCGCGGCGCCTGGTCCCCCTTGTCGAGCGTTTGGAACGGGTGGGGGGCCTGGGGAGGGGGCGCTGCCCCCGGCACGGCAAGCCGCGCCCCCCCCGAAGTATTTAGAGAAAGATGAACGGGGGGTGTCACGGGGTTTGGGGCAGGGTCTCGCAGAGTTCGTAGTAATCGCCCTTGTCGTTTGTGAAAATGTGTTTGGCGGTGTTTAGGCCGCTGGGGCCGTCGATGCTGCCTGAGGCGATCGAGGTCATGCCTTCGCCGGTGGTTTCCCAGAAGAGGGAGGCGCCGCAGGTCGCGCAGAATCCACGCCGGGCCGAGGGCGAGGATTGGAACCAGCGTAGCGTGTCGGATTTGGGCATGTGCAGGCTGTCGGTGGGGACCTGGGTTGCCGACCAGTAGTGGCCCGATGTCTTGCGGCATTGGGTGCAATGACAGGCGACCGAGTGGCGCGGGGACGCGTCGCTGTGCCATGTTACGCCGCCGCAGAGGCAGGAGCCTTTGATCATCGGGTTGTTCCTAGCGAGAGAAGGTGGCAGCGAGGATCGCGGCCAGTTCGGTGGCATCGGTTTGGGTGAAAGCATCCGCTTGGTTGCTGTCGATGTCGAGGACAGCGATTGGGGTGCCGGATCGGTCAAAGACCGGGAGGACGATTTCCGAGCGGGTCGTGCTGGCGCAGGCGATATGGTCTGGAAAGGCGTCGACATCGGGCACGATCTGGGTTTCGCCGGTGCGTGCCGCGGCGCCGCAGACACCGCGTGAAAACGGGATCACAAGGCAGCCGTGGCCGCCCTGATAGGGCCCGATTTTGAGCAATTCGGGGGCCGTGACGCGGTAGAAGCCGGTCCAGTCAAAGCGGTCGTCGGAATGGTGGATTTCGCAGGCCAGCGTGGCCATCAGGGCGACCGTGTCGGTTTCCCCGTGGGTCAACGCGGCGGTGGTTTTCGCCAGGGTTGGGTAATCGACGCGCAGTGTCATTTGGATATCAGTTCGCGCAGCCAGTCGGCTGTTTTGGCGATGGCGTCCCGCCCCTGGGGAATGACCTTGGTCAGAGACAGGAACCCATGGACCTGACCGGGATAGGGCAGGAGGGCGACCTCGACCGCGCAGGCATAGAGCGCTTTTGCGTAGGTTTTGGCATCGTCCCAAAGGGGATCGTGCCCGGCGGCGATGATCAATGCCGGGGGTTGGCCCGCCAGGCGATCGGAAAACAGCGGTGAAAAGCGCGGGTCCTGACGATCCTGGCCCGGCGGCAGGTATTGATCAAGGAACCAGTCGATCCGCGCCTTGGGCAACAGCGGCTGGTTGGCCAGCGCGGTCATCGAAGCGCTGGTCAATCGTCCGTCGAGCGCGGGATAGATCAACACCTGCCCAATCGGGAGCGGCGTTTGCGTGCCGTTAAGGTCGTGCATCAGGACTGCCACAAGGTTGGCCCCGGCGCTGTCCCCGCCGACGATCAGGGCGTCGGCCGAAACGCCCAGGCCGCCAGCACCGTTTAGCAGGGCGCGATAGGTTGTCAGGATGTCGTCAGGCAGGTCGGGGAATTTATGTTCCGGGGCCAGGACGTAGTCGTAAGAGATGACCCGAAGGCCGGCGCCCTTGGCCAGTTTGCCGCACAGGCTGTGGTGGCTGGTGATACTGCCCTGAACCCAGCCGCCCCCGTGCAGGAAAAGCAGTGTTGGTTGCGGTGCCATCAGATCGGTTCCGGCGGGCGCATATACCCGCGCGGGACGCGCGCCTGTCAGGCCCGGCAGGGTGATGTCGCGGGTTTGAACGTCACCGGGGCAGGGTTGATCGAACTTGGTGGCCAGTGTGTCCAGTTGTTTTCGGCTTTCCGCGACGCTTGGCATTTCGTTGGCGTCACGGATGAGATTGACCAGATCGCTTGCCGCCTGGGCCTTTGGGTCGATAACCCGCTTGTCGATCTTGGTGCTGCGCCCGGCGTATATCGCGGCGGCGATGGGCTCTGGGCTGAACACTTTGATCAGCCCCCAGATCAGTTTCAGTTTGTTCAAACCATCAACTCCAAAACAAAATCGTTACGGGCGCAGCGGCGGAAAGGCACCCCAACGCCGGGCCTGCGCCGGGGTGATCAGACCCGTTCGATGGCAATCGCCGTGCCTTCGCCACCGCCAATACAAATGGCCGCCACACCGCGTTTCAGCCCACGTTTTTCAAGAGCGTTCAGCAGGGTGACCATGATGCGTGCGCCGGATGCGCCTATCGGGTGGCCAAGGGCGCAAGCGCCGCCATTCACATTGACGATGTCCCTGTCCAGACCCATCTCGCGCATAAAGGCCATCGGGACGACGGCGAAGGCTTCGTTGACCTCCCACAGGTCCACGTCGTCCTTTGACCAGCCGATCCGATCAAGAAGCTTTTGTGCGGCGGGCACGGGGGCTGTGGTGAACAGGCCCGGCGCCTGTGCGTGGCTGGCATGGCCAAGAATGCGCGCGCGCGTGTTTAGGCCCTGGGACCTGGCCGCGTCGGCCGAGGCAAGGACAAGCGCGGCGGCGCCGTCAGAAATAGAGGATGAATTGGCGGCCGTGACCGTGCCGTCCTTGCGGAAGGCGGGCTTGAGCGTCGGGATCTTATCGGGTCGGGCATTGGCGGGCTGTTCGTCTGCGCCGATCACCGTGTCGCCCTTGCGGGTCGAGATTGTCACGGGGGCGATTTCACCGTCAAAGGCGCCGGAGGATTGCGCATCCAGTGCGTTGGACAGGGACCGCAGGGCATATTCATCCTGGGCCTGCCGGGTGAATTGGAATGTTTCGGCGCAGTCTTCGGCGAATGTGCCCATCAGGCGGCCTTTGTCATAGGCATCTTCGAGGCCGTCCAGAAACATGTGATCAATCGTTTGCTGGTGTCCGATCCGCGCGCCACCGCGCATCTGGGGCAGCAGGTAGGGCGCGTTTGTCATGCTTTCCATGCCGCCCGCGATCATGACGCCGGTCTGGCCAAGGGCGATCTGATCAAAGGCAATCATCGCCGCCTTCATCCCGGACCCGCACATTTTGTTCAATGTCGTCGCGGGCACCTCTTCGCCCAGGCCAGCGGCAAATCCGGCCTGACGTGCAGGGGCCTGTCCCTGACCGGCGGGCAGGACGCAGCCCATAAGCACCTCTTGCACCGTTTGGGTGCCAGAATCGGCAAGGGCTGCGCGGATGGCCGCGCCCCCCAGGGTCGATGCGGTGACACCCGAAAAAACACCCTGAAACCCGCCCATGGCAGTGCGGGCGGCTCCGGCAATGACGACATCTTGCATGGTGTATCCTTTGTGGTTTGACCCTGCATACCGAATGGTAACGAATGCCGTCTAGCCTTTGTCGTGAAAACGATGAGAGCCGGAGCCTTGCGCATGAAGCTGACCGCCCGAGTTGAGGACGAAACCTGTGCCATCACGGTTGACGAAACGCGCATAGATGCCGCCGCCGCAATTCGGTTCAAGGACCGAATGCGCGAGGTGATCCCCCAAGATGCCCGCCGGATCGTTCTGGACCTTGGGGCGGTGACATTCATTGATTCCAGCGGATTGGGCGCAATCGTATCCGTGATGAAACAGCTGGACGATGGCCAGCGCCTGGAATTGGCTGCGTTGCAACCGAATGTGGATCGCGTGTTCCGTTTGACGCGAATGGACACCGTGTTTCCCATACATTCCTGCATCGCCGAAGCGGTGCGCAATCATGCAGATTGATCTGGATATGGTTGTGTCTGACCCCACTTCGACACCCGACAAGGATGACATGCACCTGTCGTTTCAAAGTGGATTGCTGTGCGTGCGCCGCGCCCTTGGCGCGTTCATGGATACTCTTGAGCCGCTCGCATTGGACGAAACCGAGGCCGGGACCGTCGAACTGGTTCTGGCCGAAGCGTTGAACAATGTGGTTGAACACGCCTATGGCGACAGAACGCAGGGTCTGGTGGATCTGCGATGGCGGCATGGGCCGTCGGGGTTGCTGATTGCAATCCGTGATCATGGCAAGGCGATGCCAGAAGACAACGCCATGATGGTTGAACGGGCCTTTGGACCCGAGGCGCGCGTGGATCTGCCCGAGGGTGGCTATGGGTGGTTCATTATCCGAAGCCTGGCGCATGACATTGAATACCAACGGGTGGATGGGCAAAACACGCTGACCTTTCGGATCGCCGTTGGTGTGCAAATGACCGCCACCTGATCTTTGCGCGGCAAGTCTGATGCGCGTCCCGCGATTCGTGCGCGAATCGTGGGCAACGGGATTCTTCGGGCGCATGGCGGGGATTTCGTGCAATAATCCGGGATTGTCGCGCAAATCGGGGGAATTGCGGGGGATTGCGCAAGTATTGTTTCCAAATTGATCCTTGCGACACGAAATGGCCTTAGTCGCTGCGCAGTTCTGACCGAAACAAAGGCGATACAGTACGGGTAGCTGCATATGGCTTCCCTCGGCGCCGCGTTTCAACAGCCCCCACCCAGTGCGCGGCGTCGAGGTATATGCAGCCACGCTCCCCCCCTCATCGCTAAACCGTTCAGCATCAATCGCAAAGCCGCATGCGGCTGCGTTCCGATCGCTCTGGACGGCAGAGGCAACTTGGTTAGGATCGCTGCATTCCAGCAGAGGATCCCTGATGCGCGATTTTCACCTTCCCGGCCGTTCCCCGGTTCTGGCCCAGAATGGGGTCTGTGCCACTTCCCACCCCCTTGCCGCACGTGAGGCTGTGGCGGTTTTGGAACGCGGGGGCAACGCGATGGACGCGGCGATTGCCGGCGCGGTGATGCTTGGGTTTTGTGAACCGGCGATGACCGGATTGGGCGGAGATTTGTTCGCCCTTGTGGCCCCCACCCCCGGCGGCGCGGTCAAGGCGTTGAATGGGTCAGGGCGCGCAGCCTCGGCGGCCAAGGCCGATGTCCTGCGCGATGCCGGTCACAGCGTTGTTCCCGTGACAAGCCCCTGGGCCGTAACGATCCCCGGCGCGGTGGATGGGTTTTGTCGTTTGTCCGAAACCTGGGGGCGTTTGGGTCTGGACGCGGTTCTGGAACCGGCCATCCGCCACGCCGAAGCAGGCGTTCCAGTGGCGCCACGCGTGGCGTTTGATTACGCACAAAAATCGGCGGCATTGAACCCGGCGGCGCGTCGCCATTTTCTGCCGGGCGGCAAATTGCCCGAGGTCGGAACGATTTTCGCGGCGCCGGGTCAGGCCGACGTTTTGCGCCGCGTGGCGCGCGATGGGGCCAAAGCGTTTTACGAAGGCGAAGTTGCCGAAGACATGGTTGCTTCGCTAAAGGCGCTTGGCGGGCCGCAGGAATTGGCGGATTTCGCGGCTGTTCAGGCCACGCCGACATTGCCGATCGGCGGCGCATATCACGGCACTGAATTGTTAGAGCATCCGCCGAACGGGCAGGGCGCAACGGCGATCCTGATGCTGAACATTCTATCACAGTTCGACATTGCGGCGATGGACCCGAACGGCGCACCCCGCGCACATCTTGAGGCCGAAGCGACCAAGCTGGCCTATGATGCGCGCGACCGGTTCCTGGCCGATGCCGATCACACGACGCGGCTGGATCATATGCTGTCGCTGGAAACGGCCGACCGTCTGGCGGCACTGATCGACCCGGCCCGCGCCATGCCTGCGGCGGCCCGGATGAGCGAAGCCGTGCATCGCGACACGATCTATATCACCGTGGTGGACCAGGATCGCATGGCGGTTTCCCTGATCTATTCCATCTTTCACGGGTTCGGGTCAGGCATTGCCAGCGAAAAGTTCGGGATTCTGTTTCAGAACAGGGGCGCGGGGTTTTCCCTGACCCCGGGCCATCCGAACGAAATGGCACCGGGCAAACGGCCCATGCACACGATCATTCCCGGAATGCTGCGCGAAAACGGCCAGGTTGTCATGCCCTTTGGGGTTATGGGCGGCGCGTATCAGCCCGCCGGACACGCCCGTTTTGTCAGCAACACGGTTGATTTCGGCATGGACCCGCAAGCCGCGATTGATGCGCCGCGGTGCTTTGCGGATGGCGACGTGCTGAAAATCGAACGCGGGTACAGCGACGATGTGAAGGCGGCGTTGAGCGACCTTGGCCACAGGCTTGATACCCCGGACGAGCCGATTGGCGGCGCGCAGGCGATCCGCATGCGCCCCGACGGCGTGCTGGTCGCAGGGTCAGACGCGCGAAAAGACGGCTGTGCGATTGGGTATTGATCGTCTGGATGGCGGCCAAAACAGCGCAGGCGCGCCAGCGAACGGGTCAGTTCAACTGGAAATGCAGCGGATAGGACCCGTCGGTGAACGGGCCAAACAGATCCGGGATATCGGGGTGATCGACCGGCTCGCCGGAATAATCCTCGACCAGGTTTTGTTCCGACACATAGGCGACGTAATAGCTTTGGTCGTTTTCAGCCAGCAGGTGGTAAAACGGCTGATCCTTGACCGGGCGGCTTTCCTCGGGGATGGCGGCGTACCATTCGTCGGTGTTGTTGAACTGAGGGTCGACATCGAACACAACACCACGAAAAGGGTGCTTGCGATGCCGCACCACTTGTCCCAGATGATATTTTGCTCGTGTCTTCAACATGTATTGTCGCCCCTTGAGCTTCCTCATAGCGTCAAAGCCCTGCGCATGTCCAATTTCGTCTTAAGTTTTTAGGGAAACAGTCTGTGAACCTTGCTCTTACAGTCCTTCAAATCGTCGCGCCGGTGTTTTTATTGGCAGGAATGGGATTCGTCTGGGTCCGGGCCGGGTTTGAATACCGGGTGGAATTTGTCACCCGGCTGGCGATGACGTTATCGGTGCCATGTCTGATCTTTGCGGCGCTGATGAAAACCCGGATCGACCCGGCGGCGTTGACGGCGTTGTCACTGGCAGCTGTCGCCGCCTATGGCGTGCTGACAATTGTCGCGGCCATTCTGGTCAAGGTGCTGGGCATGGAGATGCGGACCTATTTGGCGCCGCTGATATTCGGAAACACCGGGAACCTGGGGCTGCCGCTGGCATTGTTCGCGTTTGGGGAAACCGGGTTGTCCTATGCGGTGGTGGTGTTCGCCGTTATGGCGCTGTGGTCGTTTACGTTTGGCATCTGGATCGTGTCCGGGGGCGGGTCGGTGACCCGTGCGCTAAAGGAACCGTTGCTGTGGGCCACAATTCTGGGCGGGATATTCCTGTGGCAGGGGTGGCAGACGCCGGAATGGCTGACCAATACGATTGAACTGACAGGCCAGATGGCGATCCCCTTGATGCTGTTGACGCTGGGCGTGGCGGTGGCCCGGCTTAGTCCCGGGCGGATGGCCAAGGCGGTTGTGCTGTCGTTGGTCAAGGTGGCGTTGTGTGTTGCGGTGGCCTGGGTTCTTGGGCGTGCCTTTGGGTTGGATGATACGGCCTTTGCCGTGTTGGTCGTGCAGGTGGCAACCCCAGTGGCCGTCACATCGTATTTGCTGGCCGAAAAATATGGTGCGGACAGTGACGCGGTGGCGGGGCTGGTCGTTGCTTCGACCGTGGCGGCGGTGGTGTACCTGCCGCTTATTCTGGCCGCCGTGATCTGACCTTTCGCGCGTGGGCGGTGCCCGGCATGGGAAATTCGCGGGTGGTGCCGCGGCACAGGCCGGGTTGCGAAAACGTGATTTTCCTGGGCGGCGAAATTCGCTACACTGGCTGAAAGAACCAACAAAGATTGGGCAAGGGCAGATGGGCAGAGCGTTTCAGGCGATTATGATTTTGATGCTGGTCGCATCATGTGGCGGCGGGCGGTATTCGGCGCCGCGCGATCTGGATAATGCGTGCAGCATTGTCAAGGAACGGCCGAAATACATGCGTGCCTTCAAACGGGCGGAACGGCGTTATGGCGTACGACCCGAAGTGATGATGGCCATGATCCACCAGGAAAGCAAATTCAACGCCAAAGCCAAGCCCCCGCATAAATATGCTTTGGGCGTGATCCCGATGGGGCGGCAATCGTCTGCCTATGGATACAGTCAGGCGCTGGACGGGACATGGGATGAATACCGCACCCTGTCAGGCAATCGCGGCGCGCGGCGCAACAATATCAACGACGCGACGGATTTCATGGGATGGTACATGGCCCGGTCCAAGGAAAAGCTGGGCTTGGGCATGAACGATGTGCGCAATCAATATCTGGCCTATCACGATGGCCACACCGGGTATTCGCGTGGCACCTACAAATCCAAGGCGTGGCTGGTTGCGATCGCCAACAAGGTGCAAGCACGGGCTGCGACCTATGGGGCGCAATTGTCCAGCTGTCGTCGATAAAGGCGGCAAAGGCGGCGCTGGTCAGCGGCCCTCGGGGCCTTTGGCTTCGGTTTCACGTTGAATATCGAACAGGAAATCCGACAGGTTCAGGCCGGTGCGCATTTCGCCAAGGATCACGGTGGTGCGCGAACCGGTATTGTCCCTGATCACCCATTGACGCAATTCGACCGGGCTTGCCGTGAAAACCAGCTGAATATTGCCGTATTCCGGGTGCGACGGGTCCTGTGCGGTGATCGTGGTGGTTGTGCCGTCGGACGTGTGTCCGGTGACCATGCGGGCGCGCGACAGGTTGACGTTTTTGTCCAGTATGATCGACAGCGGCGTTTGATTCAGCGGATAGGTGGCCGGCCCGGTGTTGGAATTGGCGTCGAAAATCGCCACGGCCCCTGACCCGGCCAAGACCAGCGATTGTTCCGGCGGATCATATTCGAACCGAACGCGGCCGGGTCGTTTGATGAACAGGGTTCCCGTCGAAATCGACCCGTCGTCGTTCACCTGCGTGAACTTTGCCTGGGCTGTTTTCATACCGTTCAGGTATCCTGAAATGTCGCCAAGCGGCAGCTTTTCGGCCCATGCAGGCATGGCAAGGGCAAGGCAAAGGACGGGGGCAAGGGCCAGACGTTTGATCATGCTGACAGAATACTCCTTAGGTCGATCACGTGCCAGACCACATCTTTCACAACATTGAGACGGGCGCGTTAAATGAAAACGGGGGGCCAAGGCCCCCCGAAATCGCGTTAGGTCTGATCTGGTTCCCTATTGTTCGGGAACAAGGATTTCGCGTTTGCCAACGTGGTTGGCGGAACTGACAAGGCCCTGATCCTCCATCTGTTCAACAAGCCGGGCGGCTTTGTTGTACCCGATGCCCAGTTTGCGCTGGATATAGGAGGTTGAGCATTTGCGGTCCTTGATCACAACCGCGACAGCCTGATCGTAAAGTGCGTCTTCGCCATTGGTATTGCCGCCAAGGCCCAACACCAGGTCAATATCGCTTTCGGTGTCTTCATCGGGGCCTTCGACCACGCCGGTGATGTAATCCGGTGGGCCAAAGCCCTTAAGGAAGGTCACGATTTCCTCGACCTCTTCATCGCTGACAAACGGGCCATGGCACCGCTGAATTTTCGCGCCGCCCGCCATGTAAAGCATGTCGCCTTGACCCAGCAGCTGTTCGGCGCCCATTTCACCAAGGATGGTGCGGCTGTCGATTTTCGATGTCACCTGAAACGAAATCCGGGTGGGGAAGTTGGCCTTGATCGTTCCGGTGATAACATCCACCGATGGGCGCTGTGTGGCCATGATCAGGTGGATCCCCGAGGCCCGCGCCATCTGAGCGAGGCGTTGAATGCAGGCTTCGATTTCCTTGCCCGCGACCATCATAAGGTCGGCCATTTCATCGACGATGACGACGATATAGGGCATCTTTTCGGGGCGGGTTTCTTCGGTTTCGAACACGGGTTCGCCGGTTTCATCCTCGAATCCGGTTTGAACGGTGCGGGTGAACATTTCACCTTTGGACAGGGCATCAGCCACGCGGCTGTTGAACCCGTCGATGTTGCGCACACCCATTTTCGACATCTTGCGATACCGGTCTTCCATTTCACCGACGACCCATTTCAGGGCGACAACCGCCTTTTTCGGATCGGTGACAACCGGGGACAGAAGGTGCGGGATACCGTCATAAACGGATAGTTCCAGCATCTTTGGGTCGATCATGATCAGGCGGCAATCTTCGGGTGTCAGCTTGTAAAGCAGCGACAGGATCATCGTGTTGATCGCCACGGATTTACCTGACCCGGTGGTCCCCGCAATCAGAAGGTGGGGCATTTTCGCCAGGTTGGCGACAACGGAATCCCCGCCGATATCCTTGCCCAGGGCAAGCGGCAGTTTCATATGGCTGTCGCCAAATTCGCGGGCGGCCAGGATTTCGCGCAAGACAACCATTTCGCGTTTGTCGTTGGGCAATTCGATCCCGATAACCGACCGGCCCGGCACGGTAGACACCCGCGCGGACAAAGCCGACATGGACCGCGCGATATCATCGGCAAGGCCGATGACGCGGCTGGCCTTTAGGCCGGCGGCGGGTTCCAGTTCGTACATCGTGACAACCGGGCCGGGGCGCACGCTGACGATTTCGCCTTTGACGCCATAATCATCCAGAACGGATTCCAGCATACGCGCGTTTTCTTCCAAGGCATCATCGCTCAGGTGGTGGCGTTCAATGATGCTGGGATCAGACAACAGGCCCAAGGGGGGCAGTTCCCAATCAACCTGTTTGTCTTCGAAATTCAAAGCAGGCTGTGCTTCGGCCTTGGCACGGGTGGATGGCGCCGGGGTTTTGCGTGCGGCGGGTTGCACGACGCGGCGCGGTTGTTCGACCACGGCTTGCGGCAGGACAGGCGCCGCGGCGATTTCTGGCGTGGCCTCGGGCAGGGGCAGGGCGGCGTCTTCGACCAGGGTTTCCTGGAACGCGGCCTGTGCCGGGGCGGCTGGGATCGTGCCAAGATCGGGTTGGGCGGCGGTGTCGGCGTCCATCTGGGTGGGCGCGGGACCGGAGGCGGATGTCACCGGTGGTTCGCTGCGCATGCCCTGATCGGCGGCGTTCAGGATCAATGGGTCCGGGCCACGACCGCGCCCCTTTGTCACCGGCAAATGGGCCGGGGCCACAACGCGGGTTGTGCTGCGGGCGCGTTGGCGCACCACGTCTGCGATTTTGGCCTTGATGCGGTCGTCGGTGGGCAGGTCATCGAACCCGCCGTCATCTTCGGACAGGTCGGCAAAAGGCGCGGCGGTGCTTTTGTCGGACCGGCGAATGATGCCGGTCAGCCCGCTTAGGAAACCTTGTTTTTGTATCGGGGCTGGCGCGGCTTCGGGGGCTGGGGCACTGGGCGTTGCGTGCCCCAATGCGCCGTCATCGGCATAGGCATGATCATCATAGGACAGCGGCGCGGCAGCGGGGGCCGGGCGCGTCACGCCACCCAGCCGGGGCAGGGGGGGCGTATCTGGTTCGGGCGCGCGCTGCATCGGGGGTTCGTGGTGCGCAACGGTTGGCGCGGCTGGGGCGGCGGCAAACCCGGCTTGTTGTGGTGCGTGGTGGTCAAACCCGGCGTCATGGCCCTGATCGTATGAGGTGTCA
Source organism: Pseudooceanicola sp. (assembly GCA_050633485.1). Lineage (GTDB taxonomy): Bacteria > Pseudomonadota > Alphaproteobacteria > Rhodobacterales > Rhodobacteraceae > Pseudooceanicola. Next base: position 42,434 of record JBOEGP010000011.1, on the reverse strand, counting down.
TAGGCAAAGGCGGGGTCCGTGTCATAGGCCGCCACGGGTGCCGCGGCGGGCGCGGTTTCCGTCACGGGTGCGGCGCGGCGCACGATGCCCGTCAGCCGGTCGCGGAACGACGGTCGATCCTGCAGGGCGTCATCGGTTGCGTCATCGGCCATCGGCGCGCTGTCATAGGCATCATCGGGCGCGTATTGCACGGCCTGCGGGGCGGGCACGGCGGCGGCTGCGGCCTGAAGTGCCGCGCGTTCAGCGGCGCGTTCTTCGGCTTCGGCACGGCGGCGGGCGCGGAATTCGCTTTGGGCCTGATGGGCGCGGCGCGATGCGCTCCAGGTTGCAAGGGCGGCCTTTCCGCCCAATTTGGTCAACATCATATAGGCGACAACGACACCGTAGATGGCCAGTTGCAGGATCCGTTGCAATTCGCGACGGGTAAAGCCAAGCACAAAAAATGCCATCGAGGCCACGCCAAGCCCAAGGATAAGCGACAGGATCTTGAGCCCGGCAGACGCGCTGACAGGGGCCACGCCAACAAGGGTTCCAAGGACAGTGTCACCGAACAGGCCACCAAGGCCAAAGGAATGGCTCCAGCTTTGGCCGGGAATGAGCGAGGCGGCATAAAGCGACAAAAGAGCGATCCAAATCGGGGCGAACACCACACGGGACATGGCACGTTCGGTTCCCTGATGCAGGGCAAGGCGCAGGCCCCACCCCAAGAGCATGACGGCGATGCCCCAACTGCCCATGCCAAGGATCATGAACGACGGAGCGGACAGGCCGGCGCCGATGCGGCCCAGCCAGTTCTGGACAGGCGCATCGGTGAATGACATCCAAGACGGATCGTCGGGCGAATAGGACCCAAAGGCGATGGTCGCCAATATCCCGATCCCCAACAGCACCACGCCGACAAGTTCCTTGCCCCGGCGTTCGATGGCCGCCTGCATGTTGCTATCCAAAAGCGGATCCCGTCCCCGCGTCTGATATGCCATTTGCTCTGTTCCCTCAGTTATAAAGACAGTCGCGCAGCGTGCTCAGGGCTGCGGCCATCTCTTCTTTTGGGGCCACCATGGCGACCCGGATGTATGATTTGCCGGGGTTGTCCCCGTTGACCTCGCGTCCGAGGTAGGTTCCGGGCAACACACGAATGCCCGTTTCAGTCCAAAGTTTCAGGGCGGCCTCTTCGCTGTCCTGAACGGGCAGCCAGAGGAAAAATCCGCCATCGGGGCCCTGATAACCGGGCACGCCGGACATGACCTGATCGGCCACCTGATATTTTTCCGCGTAAAGCGCGCGGTTTGCGATCACGTGCGTTTCGTCACCCCATGCGCGTTCAGCGACACGCTGAAGCGGAAGCGGCAGCGGCGCACCGGCATAAGAGCGCAACAGGCGCATCTGTTTCATGCTTTCCGGGCCGCCGGCCACGAAACCCGACCGGATGCCCGGCAGGTTGGATCGTTTGGACAGCGATTGGAACAGCACCACGCGTTCCGGATCTGTGCCGGCGTTGGCGGCGGCGGTAAAGGCCCCCAAGGGGGCGGTGTCACCGCGATAGATTTCGGAATAGCATTCGTCGGACAAGACACGGAAATCGTGTTTTTCGGCCAATGCCAAAAGATCCTGCCAATACCCGGATTCGGCCACGGCCCCTTGCGGGTTTCCGGGGGTACAGACATAGGCCGCGACGGTGCGGTTCAAGATATCGTCGGGCAATGCGCCGTAATCGGGCAGATATCCGTTCTGCCGCGTTGCGGGCACAAACACGGGTTCAGCGCCCACAGAAATCGCCGCGATCATATAGACCTGATAAAACGGGTTGGGGATCAGAACGACGGGCCGTTTGCCGCGCTTTTGTTCGGGAAACAGCGCCATGGCGATGTTATACAGCCCCTCGCGGGTGCCGTTCAGGGCCATTGCATTGGTTTGGGCGTCAAAGGGCACGCCGTAACGGCGGCTGACCCAGCCGGAAATCGCGTCCAGCAATTCGGGTGATCCGTTGTTGGGGGGGTAAACGCCGAATCCATCCAAATTGTCGGCAATCGTCTGTCCCACCCAGTCGGGAAAAGGGTGTTTTGGCTCTCCGATTGTCATATTCACAACCGGGCCGCCCGCAGGATGCGGGTCAAGCAGCGCACGCAGGCGCGGAAAAGCATATGCCGGTAGGTTCGAAAACCGCTCGGGGTGTATCATGAACTGCCTCTGGGTCGGGATCGTTTGTCGTCCCGTTGCAACAAAATTAACCGCCGCCAGAGATTTCGTCCAGTTGCTTAAAGTGCTGCGTGCGCGATTTGTGGCATTTAGGACAATGCCAATTCCGCCGCCTTGGCGACCCTTAGCAGCGCCTCTTCTGCGCCGGGTCGGCCCAACAACATGATCCCGCAGGATGGCACGCCCGTGGGCAGGGTGATGGCGCACAGGCCCATCAGGTTTCCGACACGGGTATTGCGCAGGGCCAACAGGTTTTCGGACACATAATAATCGTGATCCGCCAACATTCTTTCGGCATCCGGCGGAAGGATCGGGGCGGTGGGGCAGATCACAACGTCATAGGGCGCGGTGCGGTCGGCCCAAACCCGTCTCAGGCGATCCAGCGTGTTCCACGCGGCGACATAATCGGCCGCGCTGTAATCAGCGCCGCTGCGAAAACGGCCCAGGATTTCGGGGAACATTTTGCCCGGCGCGGCCTCGATCGTGTCTTTCCATTCGCCGTATGCTTCGGATGTGAACAGGATGCCGGACAGATCGTTCGCTTCGGTGACTTCCGGTGCCTGAATGGGTTCGACAAGCGCACCCGCCCGTTGAAGCCGTTCGCGCGCGGATCGAAAGGCCGCCATGGGGGCCTCGCGGATATTGTCCAGAACCAAGGTGTTCAAAGACGCAATACGCACACCGTCGAGCGTTGCGCCGCGCAGGTCCGGCGCGGGTTTGCCTTCGAGGGCGGACAGGGTCAGGGCGCAATCTTGGACCGTGCGGCACAGGGGACCGACCGTATCAAAACGTTTGGCCAAAGGCACGACCCCTTTCAGGGAAACGCGCCCCGCCGTGGTTTTCAGCCCGACCAGATCGTTCCACGCGGCGGGGATACGCACGGACCCGCCTGTGTCCGATCCGATCCCGATAGGGGCCAGCCAAAATGCGACCGAGGCGGCCGCGCCCGACGATGATCCACCCGGCACCGCCTTGGGGTCATTCACGTTTGGCGGCGTGGCCGTGACGGGATTCAGCCCGATCCCAGAAAAGGCCAGTTCGGACATGTGCGTTTTGCCCAGACAGACAGTGCCAAGCGCGGTTGCGGTTTTCAGGACGTCGGCGTCCTGCGCAGGTACGCGCCCCGCCAAAAGCGTCGATCCGGCCGCGGTTTCAATCTGTGCGCTGTCAAACAGATCCTTCCAGGAGACGGGGACACCATCAAGCGGTGACCGGCGTTGCCCCATTTTGGCCCGCGCGCTTGCGGCCGCTGCTTCGGTGCGGGCGCGATCATGCGTGACGATTGTGAAAATGCGGTCACGCGCGGCATGCGCGTCAATCGCGGAAAGATAGGTTTCGCACAGGTTTATCGGGTCAATCTCGCCTGATGCGATGCCGTTGCCCAGGTCTGTTGCGCTCATCCACAGCCATTTGTCCATTTTGTCCTCGCTATGCCCCGCGTCTGCAAAAAGGGTAGCGTCAGCCGGGCGCATGGACAATCCCGCCCGCGGGCGCATAGTGCCGGGAACGGAGGTGACCATGGACAGGCACAGTGACATCGTGATCGTGGGCGGCGGGTTGAACGGGCCTGCGCTGGCGCTTGGGTTTGCCCAGGCGGGGTTTTCGGTGACTGTGATTGATGCGCTGCCACTGGCCACGCGCGAGGTCACGGGATTCGACGGACGCGCCTATGCGCTGGCCCTTGCGTCGGTTCGACTGCTCAGGGCCATCGGCATTTGGAAAGACGTGGCAGAAACGGCCCAACCGATGCTGGAAATCAAGGTGTCGGATGGCCATGCGGGGCAGGGCGGCGGTTTGTTCGGTCTGCATTTTGACCACGCCGAGATTGAAGAAGGCCCGATGGGGCACATGGTCGAAGATCGCTATCTGCGCCGCGCCTTTCTGGATGCCATGGAACGTGAACCGCTGATCACCCAGGTGTCGGGCGAAACCGTTGTTGCGCAACAGGGCGATGGCGGCGGCGTTCAGGTCACGCTGGCGTCGGGCGCCGTGGTGCGTGGGCGGCTGTTGGTGGGATGTGATGGCCGCAAAAGCGGGACAGCGGAACGCGCCGGGATCAAGCGGACCGGTTGGGGGTATGGGCAGGTCGCGTTGGTCTGTGCGATCGCCCATGAAAAGCCGCACAATGGCGTGGCGCATCAGTTCTTTATGCCGCCGGGGCCGCTGGCCATTCTGCCATTGCCCGGCAACCGTTCTTCGATTGTCTGGAGCGAGTCCGAGGACACGGCCCGCGATTTCATGGCGTTGTCGGATGCGGATTTCCTGACGGCCTTGCGCCCGCGGTTTGGTGATTTCCTTGGGGACATTTCGCTCGAGGGGCAAAGGTTCGCCTATCCCTTGGGGCTGACGATTGCGCAGAGTTTTGTCGGCGAACGTATGGCGCTGGTGGGGGATGCGGCCCACGGGATGCACCCGATTGCGGGGCAGGGGTTGAACGCGGGGTTGCGCGATATCGCAGCGCTTGTTCAGGTCGTCAAGAACGCCGCCCGACGTGGCGAAGACATTGGCGACGCAACCGTTTTGGCCCGGTATCAGGAATGGCGCCGGTTCGACACCGCCAGCCTTGCCCTGGCGACGGATGCGACCAACCATCTGTTTTCAAACGATAACCCGTTCTTGCGCTTGGGGCGTGACCTTGGCATGGGGGTGATCAACGCGCTGCCCCGGTTGCGCCGTGGTTTTGTCCGCGAGGCCGCGGGATTGACCGGTGATCTGCCCGAACTGATGCGGTGACTGGCGGGCATTTCGAACCATCGCGCAGACCTGACCGGGCGGCGGTCATACCTGCGGACGGGCGTGTGATGAATCAACCATTGGGGTGCGCGCGATAGGCACAGCGCCCGGCAACCCATGTGCCGCGAATGGCCGGGGCGGCGTCATCCGGCCATTCAACCAACACCAGGTCGGCGCGTTTGCCCAGTGTGATTTCACCGCGATCCGTCAGTGCCATCGCCCGCGCCGGCCCTTGGGAAACAAGATCCCATAACCTGCGCCGATCCGCACGTTTTTCGTGATCCAGGCGCGCCACTGCGGTCAAAAGCGCGGGATAGTAATAATCCGATGCCAAAGCGTCGCACAGACCGGCCTCGACCATATCACCGGCCCCGAGCGATCCAATATGGCTTTGGCCGCGCACGGCGTTCGGTGCGCCGAAAATGATCGCGTCGTTTCCGGCGCGCGCGGCGTTCACGGCCTCAATCACCATGGGAAATTCACTGGTCTTGGCACCATGATCGCGGAAATAGGCCCGTGTTTCGGCGCGGGTGTCATCATGGCTTAGCATGGGCGCACCTTTTCTGCGGGCGGCTTGGGACACGCGCTTGATCGCTGCGTCAACGTCTGGTCGGCGGTCCCAGACCTTTGTCAAAAGCGCGATGTAATCATCGACCGACAGGCCGGCGCGTTGCGCCTTGGATTGCACACGTTTGATCATTCGGGCGTCTGTGATGTCTGCGACGGCAAAGTCGGCAGATTGTTCAAACGCGCGATCCTGCATCGCGACATCAAAGGCCCGCATCGTCATTGACGTGTGATCGTTGAAGGCGACCGAGGGCAACAAAGGGGCGTTCAGCGCCCAGTCGATCAGGTCCAGCGCTTCGAAGGCGAAGGTTTCCCACCGTATCTGCACCCTGTTTTCAACCGTCAGGCGCGGGGCAAGGTCGATGATCGCCTGTATGAATTCACGTCCGCGACCCACTTCGCGCAGGCCCGGTTCCCAGCTAAGCGTGACGGCGTGATAAGCCGTTGCGATGCCATTGGCGGCAAGTTGCCTGTCGGTTTCCAGAACCGCAGTTTCCAAGGGAAAATAGACGCCGGGGCGCGGCATCAGTTGTCGTTCAAAGGCATCGCCATGGGTATCGACCAATGCCGGGGCAAGGATCATCCCGCGCGCGTCAATGATGTCGCCCTGGGGTGGTCCCGCGATTTCGACGATCTGACCATCACAGGTTGTGACCGACGTTTCGACCGTGTCGTTCGGAAGAAAGACGCGCGCGCCTTGAAATGTCTGCAAGCTCATGTAGCGCGCTCCGATATTCAAATGCCGTTGGTCAAAACCCTGATCGGTGTGTTCCTGATCGTTTCATGGATGAATCACAAGCCCCGGACAAAACGCCCGGTGAATGGCGTGGATCGCATCGAAGTCAGTTCCGGCACGCATGACCGCCTTTCGCCACGGCGCCATGGCGCCACGGTGATGCACAACGGTGCGCTACACGTTGGTGACCAGGGCCTGCATGTCGAATATCGGCAAAAGGATCGCAAGGACAACGACCAGAACAAAAGCCCCGACAAGCATCATCAGCAGCGGATCCAAAAGGGCCGCGATCCGCTTGCGATCATTTTCCAGCCAGCCATCGACAATGCGCGACGCGCGGTTCGTCATAGGGGCCAGTCGCGCCGATTTTTCGCCCGCATCTATTAACTGGACACAGACGGTGGGGATGATCGTCAGGTTGCGCAGGGCGGCGCTCAGGCTTTGGCCGCGCAGCAGGGCGGAATGCACCTCGGACGCCTGGTCTGCGAATTGCCGCTGACGCAGAACACGGGCGGCGTTCTGAACGGCGTCGGTTGCGGTTTGGCGGCTGGACAGGACAAGCGACAGCGTGCGCAGGTATTGGGCCGCGGCGGACAGGCGCATCAGGCGGCCAACGATGGGAAGGCGCAGCAGGAACCGATCGCGGGCATCCCTGACCGACGGACGGGTCAGCGCCAGCCGTGCCGCGATCAGGACAGCGGCGATGGCCGAAAGGCACGCGATCCAATGCGCGCCGAGCCAGTCAGTCACACCCAACAGCGCGACGGTAATCGCGGGAAGAGGCCGGCCTGTAGATTCAAACATGCCCACGATCTGTGGCGCGACACTGGTCACCAAAACGGCGCAGACCATCAGCGACACGGCCGCAACAAATCCCGGATAGATCAGCGCGGTTGCAATGCGGGCGCGATCACCTGTTTCGGTTTCAATATGGTTGGCCAATTCGTCCACGACGCGGGGCAATTCCCCTGAGCTTTCGCCCGCGGCGATGGCGGCCAGGTAATAGGGCGGAAAGCCACCCTGACTGGTCGCCAGGGCGTCGCTCAGGCTTTGGCCTTCTAACAGGGCGGCGCGGGTGGCTATGGCGACGGCCTGAATGCGTTTCGGGCTGCTTGATCCGCCTGCCGCCTCAAGCGCGAGGTCAACGGGCATGTCGGCGGACAAAAGCACGGCAAGCTGGCGCGTGAACACGGCGCGTTCATCCGATGATAGGGCACCGCGCAACTGAAAAAGCCGGGACGCGCCGCCGGGCGTTTCGGCCGTGCGGGTTTGAATTTCGGACACGAACAGGTCTTTGGCGCGCAGTTGTTCGGTTGCCTGTGCCTGGCTTTCCGCGACAAGGGTTCCGGTGCGGCGTTTGCCGCTTTGGGTATAGGCGGTGTAACGGTACGCGGTCATGTCGCGGTTCCGATAACGCGCCGGACCTCGGCCATGTCGGTCTGGCCACTGGCGACCAGTTGCAATGCCTCGCCCAAAAGGGTCCTGTCCGGTGGCAGCGCAAGCGCGGTCAGGGTTTGTTCCGACGCGCCGCTGTCGATGGCATCGCGCAATGCGTCGTCAACGGTGACGATTTCGTAGATGCCGACGCGCCCCGCATAGCCTGATCCCCGGCAGGCCGGGCACCCCACGGCGCCATGCACCATGTCCGGGGGCGACAGTGTTGCCGTGGTGAATGCCTGGATTTCGCTGGCATCCGGCGCACGCGCGGACCGGCAATCCGGGCATAATTTGCGCAACAGGCGCTGTGCGATGATCGCGCGCACGGTCGCCGCGACCAGGTAATCGTCAAGCCCAAGGTCACGCAGGCGAATGATTGATGCGACCGCGCTGTTGGCGTGCAGCGATGAAAACACCAGGTGCCCGGTCAACGCGGCCTGCGCGGCGGCACTTGCGGTTTCGTGATCGCGCACCTCGCCCACCAGAATGATGTCGGGATCCTGGCGCAGGCTGGCGCGCAATCCGGCGGCAAAGGTCATGCCGATTTCGGCGCGGATTTGGCTTTGGTTGATGCCGGGCAGATCGTATTCGATCGGGTCTTCGATGGTCAGGATATTGCGATCAACCTTGTTCGCCAGCTTAAGCAGGGAATACAGCGTGGTCGTCTTGCCCGAACCGGTCGGCCCGGTGGCCAGGACGATGCCGTTTGGCGTTGCGCTGAGGGTTTCCAGCAATTCGATCTGATGGGGGCGCAGGCCCAGATCGGCCAGGGGCATCAGCCCGGTGGTTTTGTCCAGAACCCGCATGACAACCCGTTCGCCGTAGTTGCCGGGAAGGGTGGACACACGCACGTCGATGGACCTGCCGCCATAGCGCAGGGCGATATGCCCATCCTGCGGAAGCCGCGTTTCAGCGATATCAAGGCCCGACATGATTTTCAGACGCGAGATGATCTGGCGGGCCGGTGCCACTGGCGTGTCGTAAATCGTTTGCAGAAACCCATCGACGCGGATACGCGCGCGCAGGCCCTGTTCGTGGGGTTCGACATGCAAGTCAGATGCGCGCGCTTCGACCGTGCGGCGCAAAAGGTGGTTGACCAAACGGATCACCGGGGCATCGCTGCCGGTTTCCAACAAATCCTGTGGCGGTGGCTCCAGCGCGGAATCGTCCAGGACGAATCCGTCCTCATCCTCGGCCGTGGCGGTGTCTGAACCGCCGCGGTAAAGCGCCATCAACCGTTGTTCGAATTCCGCATCGTCAACTTCGTTCAGCGGCAGGTCGGGGCCGCCGCAGCGCAATGCCTCGCGCAGGCCCGAAGACGTCGCGTTTGGCCCCGCGATGATGGCGTGTTCGGCCAACAGGACCTGCTGGTCACGAGCGAAACCAAAGGGAAGGCGCGTCACGGTCACGGATCAGTCCTGAAATTCGAGCCTTTTCGGCAGGGCGGGCATCAGGCGTTCGATCACCAGCGGGTCCATGCCGCCCGCCTCGAATGGCTGATCAAGGTTGGCACCGTCAAACGGCAGTCGGGATTCAGGGATTTTGGGGAAAACGCCGTCATCGCGCGGGGCGATCCGCTGGGACACCTTGCGTGCCTCGCGCGCGACAGCGCGGGTGACACCGGCCACTTCGGCATCGGTGCGCAGGATACGCGGGCGCAGCATGATCAACAGAACCCGCTGGCTTTGCGACACGTTGCGGCCCCGAAACAGCCCGCCGATGATTGGCGCGCGGCTTAGGCCGGGCACCCCTTGGGACACCGATCCGTTGCCATCTTCGACCAACCCGCCAAGGATGATCACGTGATCGTCGCGCACCAGCGCATTGGTGCTGAGTGTGCGCTTGGACGTGATTTCACCACCCGCAGCCGATGCGGTGTTGGTCAGGTTCGATACCTCCTGACTGATCCGCATCCGCACGTTGTTGTCGGCGGTGATCTGAGGGGTCACTTCCAATGTCAGGCCAACGTCCTGACGTTCGATTGTCTGGAACGGATCGCGCGGCACGGCGCTGTCTCCGACGGTGGAAAAGCTGCCTGTGACAAAGGGCACGTTCTTGGCAACGACGATCCGCGCCTCTTCGTTGTTCAGCGTCAGGATCGAAGGCGTTGACAGCAACCGGGTGGACGACTGGCTGGCCAAGGCCGACAGGAACCCGAGGATACCGTTGCCGTTTCGGATCCTGCCGCCGCCAATGGTTCCGCCACTACCGGGAGAAGCCGGCGTGTTGGACAGCACCGATCCCACAACGCCCGTCAGGGTTTGCCGCCCCTGGAGCGAGAATTCGACACCCCCGACAAGGGCCGCATCCAGAAGCGCGCCGAATTGCACTGACAGGTCGGAAAAGTTTTCGACGGACAATTCGAATACCACGGCTTCGATCAGAACCTGGCTGGGGCGTGCGTCCAGTGACCGGATGGACGCGACGATGGTTTGCACACGGTCAGATGGCCCGGTGACAATCAAAGCGTTCTGCTGGGGTTCTGCGACGATGGTGATATCACTGGCTGACGCCGCGCCGTCGCCTTTGCTTGCGCCAAAGGATTTCTGCACGACCGGTTCCAGGTCTGATGCATCGGCATAGTCGAGTTTCACCACCACCGTGGCCGATCCGCGTTGCGGCGTGTCCAGTTCGGATACCAGCCGCCGCACCCGCGTGCGGAACGTGCTGTCACCGGATACCACAATGGCATTTGCGCGCGTGTCTGCGGACAGGCTGGCGCCTTCGGGGGCAAGGTCCAGCGCCTGAATAACGGCAAGAAGGTCGCTGGCCTTGGCGTTGCGCAACCTGATCGTGTCGATTGACGCATTGCGCGGTTGGTCCAGCTTTTTGACCAGCTTGACGATACGCTGATACCCCTCAAGCCGGTCAGACAGGATGATCAGGCCCGATTCCGGCACGCCGGTCAGAACGGCTTCGGCGGGGATCAGGGGGCGGACAACATCAATCACCTCTTGGACGGGGACGTTTTTCACCGGGATGACGCGGGTTTCGTACCCGCCAAATCCGGCCGGTGTCAGTTCGCGGGCAAGGTCCAGTGGCACGATGCGATCTGCTTCGCCGCCTTCAACGATCGTCAACCGGTTGAGTTCGAGGACGTTGAGAAAGATTTCATAAACAGCGGCCGACGAAACCTCGGTCGCGGAAACAACGGTCACGGTGCCCTGAACCCGCGGGTCGAGGATAAAGTTGCGCCCAGTGCTTTCTGCGACAATCGCCACAAAGTCGCGCAGATTGGCCTCGCGCAGGTCGAGCCGTACCTGGGCGGTGGTTGATGCAGGGAACGCAAGCGCGCCCATGATCAAAATCAGGCCAACGGCGATCCAGTTTCTAAACGTTTTCATCTATTGTGACTTTCAGCCTCATCTGTGCCCCTGACCGGATCAGGACCAATTCGAATTCGCGCTGCCGCAAAAGTTCTGGCACGGCTGCCGCAAGCGCGTCGCCATTCCCTGCGGGCACACCGTTGATGGTAACCACGATATCACCCTCTCTGAGCCCAATTCGATCGTAAAGGCGACCATTTCGCACCCACATAATCTGTTGCGCCAGGGCACCATTGCCGCGGTCGATCACCTTGACCCCGCCAGACAGGGCCAGCATGCGGCGGAAATCACCGTCGCGCAGTTCCTTGAGCGACAATGTTGTCGCCTTGGCCAAGGGTCGCGGCACGTTTGGCGCAGTGGCGATTTTCGGCGCAGTGTCATCCGAGGCGGTGAAGCCGATCATCCGGCGTTTTCCGTCGCGTTCTGTTTCGACCCCGTCCGCCGTTATGGCGACGACGATTTCGCCGGGCGAAAGTTCGCTGCCGACGGCGACAAGCTTGTCCCCGTCCGGGCCGGACACGATCGCCCAGCTTTGACGCCCGCCTGCCACCATGCCCTTAAGCTCGTATTCCTCGGCGATCTCGGCGACCTCGGTCGGTTCTGTCCTTGGGGCGGCTTCCGGGGTGCCAAAAAGTGCCGGCCAGATTTGGCGGTCACTGCCTTGTGATGGGCTGCCGGCCTGCGCGTTCGCCTGTGCGCCCTGCGGAAGGGCGTCGGGCGTGGACGTCAGGATCAGGATAAGCGCAGTTACGCCGATCCCCGCGATAAGGGCCCCGACAAATGTCACCAAATGGACAGCGCGGATCACTGTTCTGACTGCTCCGTTGTTGTTTTTGTCGCCGAAACCGGTGCGCCGGTGCCACGAACGCCAACCATATAAGGGCTTGGGCGGCATTGGTGTTGGACGCTTGGCCCCTGCAAATGTTAACCAACATGGTAAGGCAGTAACAAAAACAAAACAATTCCGAAGGTGTCCAATGTACAGGCGTACCTATGTCGCTTTGGCGGCACTACTTCTATTTGGCGGCTGTGCGGGGGTGCCCACCGGCTTTGGCCTAAGCTTCAAAGAACAATATTCGGTGGCAAGGGCGGCGCTGGACGAAGGCCGTTACAAGGTCGCGGTCAAGAAATATCAGGCGCTGGTCGTGTCAGACACCGGCGTGCGTCTGAACGGGCGGCTGTCGCTGGAGCTGGCGCATGCTTTGTTGCGCAATGGCGATTACGAGGCCGCCGCAAGCACGGCGCGCAGGGTGGCGGTGTCGGAAGGTGGCGCAGGGCGTTCCCTGGCCCTGGCCGTTCAGGGCACGGCCGAACATGAAATCGCGCGCGGTATGATGGACAAGGGGCTTTATGGTCCCAAGGCGCGGGCGCATCTTGTGTCGTCGATCAAGGCCATGGACGAAATGCTCAAGAAACACCCAAAGCTGGATCAGGGCGAAGCGATGAAGCGTCGCCGCGTGATTGCCAAGCGGGAATTGGCCACGTTTCGCTGAGAGGTTCAGAATGGCAGGCGGGCGGTGACGCGCCAGCGGCCGTTTTCGTCCTGATCATACAACAGCGATAGTTGGGATGCCCAGTCCGGTGGCATGTCCGGGCCGGGGGCAATCAGCGCCTCTAGGGTTGCGCCGCCCAGATCATAGCGGCCCGAAAGGCGGCCTTCGATTGTGGCCGCCGTGCCGTTGATCACAAAGCCCAATCGCCATGCGCCGCCAACATCCCCGGTCAGTTGAAATGTGCCGTCCCCGATGGTTTGGCCGTCAAAGGACACGCCGAACAGGCGGCCATCGCCGCGCAGCCTGACCAAACGCCGGTCCTTGACCCGCAGGGCTGCATCAAGCGCGTCAAAACGGGCCTGACCGGCCAGTGACAGTGCGGGCTGATTGTCGGACAGGGCGGCCAGATCCAGCGACAGGTTGGTTGACGTGACGCGCAAGGTATCCGGCGGAATGTCTGCTGCGGCAATGGCCCCCCCGCCGAACGTGGGGCCATCCAGTGTGATCCGCCATGCCGGGTCCAACCCATCCAGGCCGTGCCACCGCCATGTGGCCAGCACCGGACCGGGCAACGGGCCAAGGGCCGCGATTTCTGCGCGGCCTGACACGATGCCGGATCGGTTCGACAGGGCGCTGGTCCAATCCGGCAACCGGTCGGGCGCGACACGGCGCAGATGGCCGACCTCACCAAATGCGATAAGGGCAGTGATCAGGCCAATGCAAAGACCAAAGACAACGATGACCCACCTCATTGCGCGGGTTCCAGCGTCATGGATGCGGCGACGACACCGGGGGTGTCCGTGGCTTCGATAACAAAGGCGGCGGGGCGATACCCTGCCGTGGCTTCGACGCCGGATAACCATGGCATCAATGCACCAAATGCAATCCGGTCGAACCGCAGATCGACCTGACCGGCGCGCCGGTTTGTCAGGCCGGTGACCGCCTTGCGCAGACCCGACGCAACCAGGCTTTGTTCCAACCCTGCCAGCCCCGCGACCGGGGCACCGCCCGACGCATCCGTTTCAGTTTTGGGTGGATAACGCCTGCTTTGTTCCTTGATCCACAGCAATTGTTGTTCGGCCTCGGCGACATTGCGGTGTGCGGCTTGGCGGTTTGCATTCAGCGGGGCAAGGCCAAGAAAGACTACCGCCAAAGGCAGCACACCAAAGGCCAAAAGCCCCAGCAACTTGCGTTCGCGCGGGGTCATCCCGGTTATCAGATCCACCAGTGCCATTATTGCCCAGCCCCCGGCGTTGGTCCAAGCGCAAGGATCGCGCTCACCCCGTCTGTGCCCCCAACCGATGACGACACGACGCGCGAACGCAGGCCGGTCGCGGCGATCCGGGCGGTCAGCGCATCGAGGGCGGCGAAATTCGCGACCTCAACCTCGGCCGTTAGGGCGGTGCCGGGGGAATGCTGAATGCGGCGAAGGGTAACGCCGTCTGCCGACAAGGGGGCGGCGGCCTTGTAAAACGCATCAATCGGGCCATCGTCGCCTTTGGTTGCGCTGGTGGCGCTTTGGCGTTCGGAAATCACCCGGCCCACCTGTTGGCGCAGGTCAAGTATCGGGCCGTTCGGAATAAACGACTCGCGGGCGATGGCAATTGTCGCGTCGCGCCGCTGGGTCGCAGCGTTGGTCAGGCGCATTGTGTCGATCCAAAGACCGGCGGCAATGGCAACCGCACCCATGGTGCACAGCAGGGCCGGGGTGGTCCATTGCCGCAAAGCCGCCGCTGTGCGGCTACGTTCGGCGGCGGGGTCACCCAAAAGATCGAATGCCAGAACGGTTTGGGCGCTGATCCGGGTGCCTGCAGCATCAGGAACGTCGGACAGGGGCACTGGCGGGCACCCGGCATCATTCAAAATGCTGATCACCGCGTCGGGGACATTACCGGACACATGGGCCGTGGAAGGGGCGCCATTGGCCCTTAGCGCCGCGCGTATCTGGGCCATTGCATGGGGCAGGGGCGCGGCAAATCCATCCACGGGGCCAAGGCGGGCAAGGATCCTGGGGGTTCCATTGGCCGCGGGCTCCGCATGGATGTGCCAGCCGTCCTTGGGGTCTGGCAGGGCCATGTAATCCGGCAGGATCGCGCGCACCCGCCCGGACGTGTCATTGACCCGATTGCGCCAGCTGCGGGCGCGGTCCACATCCACGATGACCGCGGCACCGATGCCGTCAGGCCGGGGTGGGCTGACCCTGAGTTCGACAGAGTCCAGACCGTCACGCAGCACGCCTTCGATCTGGGTGCGCGCCACTTTCTGGCGAACGGTTTCCCGCAAGGCTTCGGGCAGGTCAAGCATATGGAGCGGCGCGTCTTCGCCGGGAACAAGCATGACGAAGCTGCCCTTGGCAGGCATCGGCGCATCGCTGGCAAAGCGCCAGGTCGGCATGCTTTCCAAGGGGGCGCGTCTGCTCATGGCAAGGCCATCCTGTACTTGGGTGTGACAGCGCCAGAGTCGAGGCTGCGGTGAACGACAATCATCCGTCTGCGGCGGGTTCCGTCAAGGTCGGATTCCAGCACAGCCATGAACCAGGTCGATGCGGCGGTGAAACGGCCCGCCGGAACAGATGCGAAAACGGCCGCGCCCAGGTCGGCTGTGGCCCGATCAACAAAGTCCCCCGCCGATCCATAGGGCGTTTTCGTGCGCGAGCGTACAAGGGCCGCCGCACCATTCTGGCCGGCGACGGGCATAAAGGCGGCCAAAACCGCGGGTGGCGCGGTGTTCACATTCAGGCGGCTGTCGAATGGCAGGGCTGAGATGAATGGCGCAAGAGTCGCAAAGGCCTGGGCGGTCATAAAGGGCACGACGCGCAATTCGTCGATGGCAAGGATTGGCCCGCCTTGTGCCCTGACCGGAACAGGGCGGTTGATATAGGGCGTCGGGTTGACCGGCCCGCCGGGGCGCAGATAGTCGATCACCGCCTGTGCCAACCTGATGTCCAGCCGCAGGGACAACGCCAGCCTTTCGAAAGCGCGGGCAGAGTCCACCGTGTCCGGATCGGTCAGCCAGTTGATGTTGAACCGCCCCTGAAGGTCATAAATGCGCCCCGACAGGACACCCCTGTCAATCGGGACTGCGTAATCTTCGATGGCCCAGAGTTCGTCCAGGTGATCGGTGTCGGGCGATTGGCGAAAATCCTCTTCCAGCACTGTGGTGACAAGGGTTTCGCCAGCGTCCAGGTACAGCGCGGCCTGATCGGCGGCGCGCATGGCACCCAGCCTGGATTGATCCCGTTCGGTGATGACCAGCAATCGGATGGCCACGGCGGCAAGGGCCGTAACAATGACCAATGCGTTCAGCAGGACAACGCCCCGGTCATTGCGTTGCGTTTTGCCGCGCGCGGTCATGGTGCCACCACGACACGCAGGTCGCCATGGGCTTTGGTGCGGATCTGGACATCAATGGCGCGGGGCAGCGCCTTGGCCGGGGAGTCCGGGGCATTTGCGAACCCGTCTGTCCAGCCGTCATTGCCCAAAAGTCGGAACGAAACGTCATCGACACCCTTCAGAACCACGGTGCGCGGCCCGGCCGCACGGTCGTCCAGCGGGGCGGTGGTGGTCCAGTAGCGGCGGGTCAGCAGGCCGTCGGCGCGGTCAAAACGCCATTCGACCCGCGCGATGCCGGTTTCATGGGTTTGCGGCATGATGGATTGGCCGCCGATGGTCAGGTTGATTTCGCCAGTGCCGGAATCGGCGGTAAGCGCAGGTTCCACCGGCCCGGTTGTTGGCGTGAATGGCACTGGCACGACATGCCCAAGATCGTGGCGCAACAACGCGAGCGCATAGGCCAATTCCTCGGTTGTGGCATC
Source organism: Pseudooceanicola sp. (assembly GCA_050633485.1). Taxonomy (GTDB): domain Bacteria; phylum Pseudomonadota; class Alphaproteobacteria; order Rhodobacterales; family Rhodobacteraceae; genus Pseudooceanicola. The sequence goes on along the minus strand of JBOEGP010000011.1, from coordinate 26,132 downwards.
ACGGGCCGAAAGGGACCCGGCCACCCGAACCGACGCCGATATCGCCTGAAGCCCCATCACCGCGACCAGCGCGAAAATCGCCATGGCGGCGGTCAGTTCGATCAGGGTTACGCCGTCATCGCCGCGGCCTTGGTGGCGACCAGTTGTGCATGGGGGGCGGGGACGGGTCATGATCCATCCTCGGGCAGGACAAACGTGACGACGAGCGCCGAAGGCCCGTTTTCGCTTTGGGCCCTGACGCGCAGTTCGACATAACCCGCCCGCGTGACATCCGTTGCGGTGTCAAGTGTCCAGCTGCGGCCCGCGAAGGTTGCGGTGGTGGGCAATGTGCCCGCAGCTCCAAGCCCAAGGGCGCGGATTTCGGCGGCCCGGTTCAGCGCGACCTGACCCGCGAACAGGCGATCGGGTGCCGACGCGATCTGATGGCGGGCGGTATCAAATGTTCGAAAGGCGGCCACGGTTCCAATCGACAGAACAGCCACGGCGATCAGCACTTCGATCAGGGTGAATCCACGGTCCGTGTTCAGCGCAGGGCGTCGCATTCCATTGGCCCCCATCCATCCGTGGTGCAGGCCCAGCCGTCGTTGCGGGTGGCGAGGGTCAGGTCGAACGCGCTGGTGCGTCCACTGGGCAGCAATACGACGCGAATGCTGTCGCGCGCCTGATCGTCATTTCGCTGCGTACCCGTGCCTGCGGTCAGCGCCAGTGTGGCGCGCAGCCTTTGGGCGCTGCCGATGGTCTGCCAATTGCCCTGATCGTCACCTTTCCATGCCTGAACCAGGTTCGGGGCAAAGGTGATGGAACGTGGGCTGCCGGTGATCACCGCGTCTGATCGCAATTCGGCAAACAGCGATGTGATCGCGCCCAGATCGGTCGTGGTGCCGCGTTTGGGGCCGCCAACGGCAAATGTGGCACCGACCGAAAGAATCGAAAGGATGGCGACAACCACCATCAGTTCTATCAGCGAAAACCCGTGATCGGGCCGGGGGTCACTTGCGGCTAGTTGGTCATCCATGTGCCGATGTCCGCATCCGCCCCAGTGCCGCCTTCGCGCCCGTCAGCCCCAAGGCTGAAGATGTCGAATGCACCATGGACGCCCGGTTGAAGATAAAGATAAGGCCGCCCCCAAGGGTCCGTCGGCAACCGGTCGATATAACCGTTCGTGGCCCAGTTTTCCGCCAAGGGCGGCTGTGTCGGGCGATCAACCAGCGCCGCCAATCCCTGTTCGGTGGTTGGATATCGAAAGTTATCAAGCCGGAAAAGTTCGATCGAGCTGTTCAGCACAGCAAGGTCCGATTGCACCCGCGCGGCACGGGCCTGATCGGGGCGGTCAATGACGCGCGGCACGATCACAAGCGCGAGGATTGACAGAATGACCACGACAACCATCAATTCCAAAAGCGAAAAGCCGCTGTCCGGGGCATCGTTTTCTGGTGGCAATACCGGGGTTTGACGCATAGGAGTGGGGCAATTCTTTTGTGTGCTCATCGTTCGGAGCTTAGCCGATGAAATCGACCGGCTCAATGCCGTGGGACGTTATCGCCTTGGCGGCCGGATTGGCGGTCGTGATGGCCGTGACGGACCTGGGCGGGCAGCCGCTGCGATCCGTTTTCGCGCTGGACACCGCCAAGATCCTGAACGGAGAGGTTTGGCGTCTGGCGACAGCACATCTTGTGAACCTCAGCCGCGTGCACACGTATTTGAACGTTCTCGGGCTATGCCTGATCTATGTGACATTGTGGTCGGTCCTGACGCTGGGCCTTTTGGCGCGGGCGATTGCAGGGTCGGCCCTGGCGATCAGTTTGGGGTGGGTTTTGCTGATGCCGCCGGGGCCAACATATGTGGGATTTTCGGGGATCACGCATGGGGTCATGGCCTTTGGCGGGTTGTGGATGCTGCGCGTCGGGCCAAGGTGGTTCGCCCTGGTGATCCTTGCCTGCCTGGCGGTCAAACTGGGGCATGAAATCTTTGTTGGGGCGGTGCCGGGGGCAGATGCCGCGATTGGCGGGCGGGTCAGTTTCATCTCGCATGCTCTTGGATCGTTGGGCGGCGCATTGGTTGCCACACGTGCGCCAATGTGGCCAAGGGCGTTTTGCGCGGGGATTTGCCTTGCCCTTGCGGTGGCCCAGGCAGACGCGGAAAGGGCACGGCAGACGGTGACCCAGATTGCCACGGTGACGCATCATGGCTGAGCCATGGGGCTGGCTTGTGTTGATGCTGGGCGCGCCGGTCGGATCATTCATGGCCGCCTATGCGGATCGCACTTGCGCCGGGCGGTCGGTCTTGGACCCATCCCGTTGCAATGCTTGCGGCGCAAGGCTGGCGGTGCGGGACCTTGTCCCGGTGATTTCGTTTGTCGCTTTGCGCGGCAGGTGCAGGCATTGCGACACACCGCTCTCGCGTTGGTTGCTTTGGGCGGAAATCATCGGGCTGGCCTGTGGCATAGTCGCGGTCGCGGGGGCGTTCGGTGCGCTGCATGGGGCGGCGTCGGCCGTATTCCTGTGGCTGTTGCTTGGCCTCGCCTATTGCGATGTCAGGTGCTTTCGCCTGCCTGATGCCTTGACCCTGTGCCTTGTGCTGACAGGGGCTGTTCTGACGTGGGATGATCCGGCGCGCGTTATGTCGGACGGGGCATTGGGCGCGGTCGCGGGGGGCGGCGTTTTGTTGGCTCTTCGGGTCGGGTATCGCCGGGTGCGGGGACACGATGGATTGGGCTTGGGGGATGTGAAACTGGCGGCGGGGCTGGGCCTTGCGCTTGGCGGTCCGGCGCTGCCTTGGGTTGGGCTGATCGCCGCGGTTTCGGCGCTGGCGGCGGCGGCAATGGGCCTGTTTGGTCCGCTCCGGCGCACGACCCGAATGCCATTCGGCGCATTTCTGGCGCTTGCGGGTGCACTCGTTTGGGGATGGCAAGTGTTCGGATGATCCGGGGCTTTGACTCAGCCGCCGGGTAAGGCCCGCAGGGCATAAAGGCCGATCAGGGCGATGCTGGCCACCGCCACAATGGCCATCCCACCCCGGCGGGCCGGTTGAAATGCACTGGGCGCAAAACGGTTGATCAGGGCCAATGCGGTTCGCAGCAGTGCAACGAGTATGGCGCCCCCAATCGCAACCCCCGCGACGGCGCACGCCTGCGCAAACACCGGCGCATGGGCATCAATGGCTGGCACGCCCGGCAGTGCATTTGTGACCATGATGCCGCCTAGGATGCCCGGCAGTGCAAAGGCCGCCGGATGCGGTGTGCGTGCCATCAAACCGCTGGTCGCGGCCAAACCAGCCAGGGCCGATAGGGCGAGGGGCCAGACCCATATCGCGTCCGAGAGTGCGTCTGGCATCCCGTAGGAAACGCCCAAGACACCCGCGACCAGACCGACGGCAAGCGCAAAGGTGGATAGGGCCGCGCGCAGCGCCGTTCCCGCAGTCAGGGCGAGCGCGGCGATCAAGGCGATCATCGCCGGGGTCAAGACAAGCCATGTCGCGCCGCTGTGCAGCCGGTCGATGGCCATGCCGGGCAGGGTGCGGTGAAAGGCGACGGGCATCTGCAATTGGCCGGGCACAACATAGTTGACCGGTGTTTTGCCGCGTTCATCGACGATGTTGTTTTGAATGCGCGAGGTGTCGGAAATAGGGACCGTTCCCAGACCGGCACGCAGGGTCAGCGGCAACAATGCCGGTGTCGCTGCAACCGAAATGAAAATATCGACGTATCCTTTTGTGATGTCGATATCCCCATTGGCGGTCGGGCCATGACCCGCATTCCGATCAATTGCGGACCCCGCCGCACCGGCGTCATGCGCGATCTTGACGAATTTATAGAGCCGTACCCGGCTGGAAACCTTGCGACCTGCAACGCGCCAATCGAAATTGTCGGTCAGCCGGGCCGAGAATGCCGCGCGCGCGGCTTCGATCCGTTCTGTTGACAGCATGACCCTAGGCACCCCCTGGACCAGGCGATTGACCAGAAAACCTTCGGTGTCGGGCGCTGACCCGTTCAAAACGTCACCGAACAGCAGGGCGATTGGCGTGCGAACATAGACTTCGGTTGTGGTGCCGCCTTGGGAAAGGACGATTTGTCGCGTTATGGTGCCCGATCCGTCATGGGCGGAAACCGACCCTGAGAACAGGCCAATTAACAGGACGGTCAACAGGACATGGCACCCAAGGAAAGCCACCCACGACGCACATAGCCGTGTCATTTTCTGGTGCGATATCATGGCGGATTCCTAGGAAATCCACTGTAGACACACAACCCCTTGCGCAATTAGGGCATAGGAAAGGGCACCGGACAACGCTGAGACAAATTCCTATATTTGAGATGTGACTTAGAGTGTTTTTGAAATTGCATCATTTAGTTTGGGTGGTGGCGAATTTCGAATTGATATGTTGCATTAACGCATCGAGCCGCTACTATTAACCCATTGTTAGGAAAGATTTCAGGGGCTGAACATGGTTGCACGGCGACTCTTTGCTGTTCTTGCTTCGCTGCTTTTCGCCTCCGCTTCTGCTGCGACCGCTGGTTGTGGAAAAGGGACAGACGGATACATGCAAATCGTTGTCGGCACTCTTGATGCCGGAACCACGACTCGTGATGCTTATCGTCTGACCAAAGGCGGGGACCTTACCGTTGCGCGGTGGAATGATCAGAACAGTCTGATTGGCGTGTCATCGGTCAAGCATGTCGGGGCAGGCGTTTATTCAAGCGCGCTTGCGTTGGTTTCGGCGATCAAACAGGCGCCGCCGCCGCAGGGCGCGCCGGTGTCGGTCCCGATGGGATTGTCGGTTGAAATTGCGCGGGTGCCTGCATCCGGATCCGTCAAGTTTGTTTTTGCATCAGAAATGCCGGACACACTAAAGGCGTTGCTGGCACAATGGGCAGATATGGCACCCCTGGGGCGGCCCGCGTCAGGTCGGTACCTTTGGACGCTTCCGGCGCCCGCCAATGCGGGTCAGCCGGATGTTACGATGCGCGGGGCCGATTGCGGCGGTATTTTGGGCCGCACGATCGCCGGATCGCGGGCCAGCGCGCATATTGTCGTGCAAGCCAAGGACGCCGGGGCGTTCACGAATGGCGGCCGCGCAAGGTACATTGCAAAAGATGGCCACCGGTGGAGTTATTTTGGAATTCTAACCGCCGAGTGACACAGGAATTGGATGCCCGCCAAAGGCTGGCGGGTGACGACGAGACTTAGAGTTAACTGAATTAAGCGCCAAATATAGGAGGAATATCGTGTCGAAAAAAGGTATTGGAGGTTGGGTCGCTGAGACGATCAGCGCAACAGCCATAATGTGTCTCGCGACGCAGCCGTTGCTGGCGGCGTCGTCGGGACTGTCTTCGGTACGCTATGTGACCGACAATGGTGGATCATCCGCGCCGTCCTTTAATCAGGCACCGGCCGCGGGCGCGACATCGACCACAGCGGTTTTCGATGTGACGATCTCGCTCGAAGAAAACCCACAAGGCGATGACAAGTATCCGGACGAACCGGGTGCGTCTGATGATGCGCAAAACAAGTTCGAAAAGAAGATCGAAGAATTTGCGGATGCTGTTTTCCAATCGACCAACGGAAAGCACAAAATCGGCAAGGTCACGATCTTTCGTAATGGGCGTCAGGCGAACAACGTTGACGTCAAATGGAAAGAAAACTGCCCATCGGGCGCAGGACCACGGGCCAATCCCAGCGGGTTCGGTGTTACCGGGTCGCATATTTATTTTTGCACCAACTGGACGGGCGCCCCGTCACTGATGGACACCCCAAAAGGCGCGGGTTTCACCCTTGCGCACGAATGGGGCCACTATGCCTATGGCATCTATGACGAATACATCGCGAATTGCGGTCAGGTGCCTGAAACCAACTGTACGATTTTCCTGCCACGTTCGACCGACACGCAATCTTCGCCGTCGATCATGAACAACCAATGGACCGCTGTAAGCGGCAGCCAGGACTGGTTGGAATTCTCGACCGAAAATGTCGAACCTTACAAAACCAAGGCTGACGGCGACAACAAGAACGGCCAGGCCCGCGTTTTCAAGGAAAACAACTGGGCAACTCTGACGCGTGATCCCGCGACAGACCCGCGCCACACGTTCCTTAGCACGCGCACCCAGTACACCAACTTGGTCGCCCCGGTTGCGCCGAACTTTATCGTCGCGGACAACGAAGCCACGGCACGCAGCGAGCTTAAGATCATTTGGGCCGGCAATCAGGTTGTCGAACTGATGATCGATACCTCCGGGTCCATGGGCGGCACGCCAATGGCCAACGCCAAGGCGGCGGGCAGCCTGTTGGTTGGCCAGCTTGAGCCAGGCAAGACAGCCGTAGGTGTCGGGCGCTTTACCAGCAGCGCAAGCCAGGCTTACGCAATCACCGATATCCCTGATCCGGATACCGGCATTCGTTCCGCGGCGCAGGCCGCAATCGCCACGTTCAACGCTGGCGGTGGCACAGACATCGAAGAAGCGGCCCTTCTGGCCCTGAGCGAGTTGCAGGCCTTTCAGGGCGGCACGCGTCCTTCGGTGGCATTCCTGCTGACAGACGGCCGGAGTTCGGTAAACGTTTCCCACGTCGTTGCCCAGTACAAGGCCGCAAAGGTGCCGCTGATCACCTTTGGTTTCGGATCCAATGTGGATACGGCGTTGTTGCAAAGTCTGGCCAGCGGCACAGGTGGGCAATACTTCTTCTCGCCCACCGATCTGGCCGCCATTCAACAGGCGTTCATTGCGGCCAACGCGGCCGTGTCATCGAGTGTTGTTGTCAGTTCGGCCACTGCGGCCTCGGCGGGCAATACGACCGAAGTGCGCCCTGTCGTTCTGGACAGCACGATGGCGATGGCGACCCTAAACTTGACCTACGATCTGCCGCAAACAGATGTCACCCTGCGCCTTCTTAGCCCTGATGGGACCGAAGCGCCGGTTGCGTTCACCTGTGATGCGACAACGCAGGTGACCTGTGACGTCGAAGTGGATGTTGCAACGCTTGGTGCCGGTGAATATGGCGTCGAAATCACCAACACCACGGCGAACGAAAAAGACGCTTCGCTGTTGGTTTCGGGGACATCGTCAACCTTTGAAAACTTCGACATCGCGCTGGAATTCAGCAACGTGAACTATCCGGAAAGCTTTGCTCTTCGGGCCACGGTTTCAAAAGGTGCCGCTCTGTCGGGACTTGATGTTACAGCAACGTTGACCAAGCCGGACACATCCACCGTTGAAATCGCCCTGTTGGACGATGGCAAGAACGCGGATTTGTATGCCGATGACGGTGTTTATTCGGCTGACGTGCCTTATGATCAAAGCGGCACCTATTCCGCGGTGATCGAAGCGTCGAACGCGTCGGGCAATGCGCAAACCACATTCAACAACGTGGCAATCGCACTGGGCGAAAACGGCACGGCGGTTGCGCCGGTTCCAGTCGCCGTACCTGAGGCATTCACCCGGACGGCCGTGGCCACCGCGACGGTTTCGGCCTTTGCGGCGGATGATCACGCTGATGATCCAACGGTGCCAGCGGCCTGTACGCCGGTGTCTGATGACAACGTTGATACGGTGGGTCGCATTGATGCCGCTGGTGATGTGGATTGCTTCTACTTCACACCAACAGCGACGACAGATGACCTGATCGCGCGGATCACATCGCTTCGGTCCAACATCACGCCTATCATCCGGGTCTATGACTCAACTGGCCAAACCGAATTGCTGAGCGTTGATCTGACGACAAGCGCAAACGCGGCTTCGGGCGTGATTGCGACAATTCCTGCCGCATCGCTTGATGCTGCTGGCCATGTCGTGACGGTCGAACACAGCGATGCCGCTGCTGCCGAAGGTGGTTACGCGGTGTCTGTTGGTTCGCCGCTTGCCTCGGACGTTGCCTTGGTCAGTGCACCGGGCGATGACGACACCGGTGGGGCCGTCGGCCCATGGAGCCTTATCGTCGGCTTGATCCTGGCCGCATTCGGCCTGCGCCGTCGCCGGGTTCTGACCGTGTAAGGTCAAAACCATCTGAATTTACCGGGGGCGGCAGGTTTTCTGCCGCCCCCGGTTCGTTTCGCCCATAGGCATTGGTGTGTGTCGCTGAATGTATTGCTGATTGTCCCCGGCCCGTGGAACAGTGGGCAGCGTGGCGTGGGGTTGGGATTGGGATTGGGGTGGCAGGCCCCGCCGGACCGCCAAATCACGCGATGTCAGAAATCGGGGCGTCGTTTGTCCCGGAATGCTGCCAGCCCTTCGGCCAGGTCGCCGCAAGATTGATAGGCGGCAAAGCGGTCCAACTCGGCGGTGAGCCGGGATGCCTGATCGTTCTGGCGCGACATGGGCGTGACCAGACGTTTCATTTCACCCAGCACTTGCGGGCTGCATGCGGCCACGTCGGCCGCGATGGCACGTGCGCGTGGCATCAGGTGTTCGGGGGCGACCACTTCGTTCACCAGGCCCCAGTCGCAGGCAGTCGCGGCGTCGATCAACCCGGCCGTATAAAGAAGTTGTGCGGCGCGGACAGGCCCGATCCGGTCATGCAGGCGCGCGGTTGACCCGCCCGTCGGCAGGATTGCGTATTTTGCATGGCCGTCACCCAATTGTGCCGTTTGCGCCGCCAGCACCATGTCACAGCACAAAAGCATCTCGAATCCGCCGGCCACGGCGACACCATTCACGGCGCCAATCACCGGCATCGGCAATGACTCGATCATGGAAATGACCCGCTGGTTATAGGCGAGCGTTTCGACCAGTTCCGATCCACCCGCGTCAAGTGCGGCGGAAAATTCCTTAAGGTCGCCCCCGGCGCAAAATGCCCGGCCCGCCCCGGTCAGGATGACGGCGCGCAGATCCGGCATATCCGCGATGTGCAGCAGCCTTTGTTCCAACGACCACATGAGGGCGCGGGATGCGGCGTTCAGGGCGTCGGGCCGGTCAAGGGTGAGGGTCGCCACCCGGTCCGCGGTGTCAAACCCGACGCAGTTCGGGATGATCCGAAACGTCTGGGGCAGGGGCAGCAGGGCCTGTCCAAGTGCGGCGCAATCCGCAGCGGTCGCATCACTTACCAACACGTCAACCAGCACCCGTTTTTGGGTGTCCGTGCTGACCCGGACATCGACACGCGCGGCGTCGCCACAGTGTTGAATTGTCTCAAGTCGTACCTTTTCCGCGATGGCCATTTCGCGAAGCGCCGGTTTGAACACCTTGCCCACGGCGGTGACCGGCAGCGCGTCGATGATCATGACGCGCCGTGGCCGTGCGGGCGGTTCGTGGAGCGCGTCCTCAAGGAATTGGTAAAGCGCGGCCATGTTCACCTCGGCTCCGGGGCGGGGGACGACGAACAGGACAGGCACTTCGCCCGCGTATTGGTCGGGCATGCCGACAGCGGCGCTGATGTCGACATTCGGGGCGGTGTTGGCCACGTCTTCGATCGCGGCGGGGTCAATATTGTGCCCGGATCGCACGATCAGGTCTTTCTCACGGCCGGTCAGATACAACCTCTCGGCCTCATCCAGGTATCCGACATCCCCGGTGGTCAGCCAGCCGTCGTCAAGCACGCCTGCGGTGTGCGTGTTTTCAACGTAACCTGAAAAGACCTGTGGCCCGCGCACCTGGACAAGGCCGCTTTCGCCCGTCGCGCAGGCGGTTTTGGCGTCTTCGACCCGAACGATGCGGGTTTGGGAATAGGGCGCGCGCAGGCCAACGCTGCCGGGTGCGCGGGTGCCCCGGCCGGGGTTGAATGCAATCGCTGCTGCGGTTTCCGTCATGCCATAGGTTTCATAGATCGGGATGCCGGTTGTTTGTTCGAACCGGTTGCCGATGGCGGCAGGCAGAACCGCGCCGCCGGTCACGGCCATTCGGATCGAATAGGCATCAACCCCATCGTTCCAGGCCGTGGCCATGGCCGCGATGGAGGTTGGCACGCCGCTGACCACGGTGGCGGAAAATGACTCCGCGATGTGCCAGAACCCATCCATGACATTGGTCGGGCGCAGCGCATAGGGCGACGGCACAATCATGTGCCCGCCAGCGGCCAACACAGACAGGCCGACTGTCATTGTTCCACCAACGTGGAAAAACGGGAAACCATTCAGCACAGTGTCGGTTTCGTCATAGCCGAACACCTGGCCAAAGCCGAATGCGGCGTGGATTTGGTTGCCATGGGTCAGGGGGACAAGCTTTGGTTGCCCCGTGGTGCCGCCGGTATGAAACAGCGCGCAGATATCGTTGCGCCCCGCCGTGACCGCAAAGTCGGGCGCATCAGATCGCGCGGCATCAAACAGCGGCCCGAGTGGAATGAACCCTTTGGGGAGCGTCACCATATCCCCGATCACGACGACATGGCGCAATGTGGGGACGGCGGAAAGGATGCCTTGGGCCTTGTCCCAGCACATAGGGTCAAGGTCCTTGGCGGGAATGACAAGGATCGTCGCCCCTTGGGCAATTAACAGGTCAGCGACCGCGTCACGGCTGAGGAGATAGTTGATCGTGCTGGCGACCCCGGCCACTTGCGCGCCCAGCAATAGGGCAGGGAATTCGGGCAGCGTCGGGGTCAGAAAGGCAGCGACCCCCTTGCCCGGAGCAAGGCCAAGGGCGCGGAAAAGGTTGGCGGCCCGTGTCACATCGCCCAGCAATTGGCGATGCGTCAGAGAAACGCCAATGTCGCCGGGATCGGGCGACCGCAGGACAGTCAGCGCCATTCGGTCGCCATGGGAGTCCGCTGTGGCCCGCAAAAGGTCATAAATCGTGTGCGCGGTGACAATGTCGTCGTAGGGCTGTGCCTCGATCGCGCGGATATCGTCGATACCCAATACGGGCCGGACGGGACGCGTGGTTTTCATCTGGGTCATTGTCGCCGCCATCTTCAACCCGCAGACCGGGCATAACCCGCATGAAGGAGTTCCTGACCGCCCTGCGCCGCGCCCGAGGCCGGAACCGTTTCGCCGCTGCGGTCGGTGACCTGGTCCCACGCGGTGACAAGGGCGGCTGTCGCGCCGGGGCCTGCGTCGATGGCGGCACCCTTGGTCAACGTGACGTTGGCAGAGGCAAATGCCCCCGCCCCGGCACACAGGATCGTGCGGTTCGGTGCATCCTTGGACAAAAGCGCGACAACGCCGGGGCTGACGAATGCGGGTTTCAGCAGGTCCATTTCCGCCTGCGGAAGAAGCCCGTCCAGCATTTGGGTGGCGGCGGTCGGGGCGATGCAATTGACCCGGATGTCATGCCGCGCGCCTTCGATTGACAGCGTCTGCATCAACCCGACCAGCGCCATTTTGGCCGCGCCGTAATTCGATTGGCCGAAGTTCCCGTAAAGCCCGGAAGAAGACGTGGTCATGACGATCCGCCCGAACCCCTGTGCCTGCATCAATGGCCAGACGGCCTTGCAACACTGCACGGCGCCCATGACGTGCACCTCCAACACCAAACGGAAATCGGCCAGATCCATCTTGGCAAAGGATTTGTCGCGCAAAATGCCCGCGTTGTTCACGAGCCCGTCAATGCGCCCCCAGCGGTCGTTGATGCGCGCCACCATGTCCGTCACCGCATCCATTTCGGCCACGGACCCGGCAAGGGCCATCGCCTCGCCACCGGTCGCGGTGATTTCGTCCACCACGGTCTGGGCCTGTGGCCCGCTCAGGTCGTTCACGGCGACACGGGCACCATGGCGGGCCAGCAAAAGGGCGTGATCGCGGCCCAGCCCGCCGCCCGCCCCGGTGACAAGCGCCACGCGTCCGGTCAGATCAATCATTGTCATCCTCGCAAATTGCGCCGCCCGTTCAGCGGGTCGGCATTTGGTCGTGTCGGTTTGGTCAGGGTCGCGGCAATGGTGCAGGGAGAGGCGTCGCCGTGCCGACGAGCCAGTTCCAGGGCGTGCACCCTGTTGCCCTTCGCCGGGCGAAATCTTCGTCGATCAGGTCATAGACGCCGGGAAAAAGATCGCGTCGGACATGTGGCATGTCGGCAATGTGCAGGATCGCGCCCCCGTCCGAATAATCGGGCCAATCCGGTGCGCCCTTGGCCCTTGGAACCCCGTCGCGCGCAAAGGCGGACCAGTAATCGCCAATGATCCGCGTCACGTCCGATTCTTGGGCGGTTTCGGGGGCCTTTGGCCATGCCGGGGGCGATTGGCGCATGGTGTCAAAAAGATAGGGAAGTTCGCTGGCATGAAAGGCATGCAGGCCACGCGCGTCTGCCTCGGGATAGCCGTGATCAAAGAAATAGACATGGGTCGCAAGGCCATTGGCGACCTGGGCCTTGGCTGCTGCCTGTACTGTCCAGCCAAACAGCGCGTCACCTGCGGCGGCGTCGCCACTGCGTTTGAGATCATCGGACGGGTAAATCGACAGGAACCGATCCGCAAGGTCGCCGTACCGGGCGCGGATCATCGTTTCGTAAGCTACGGGGCTGTCCGCCAGCGGTGGCCTTAGAAATTCCAGCGTCGGAATTTCCTGTGCGTTCCATCCTGCCAGCAGGGGAACAGGGGCCGTTTTGCCCGCGCGAAACAGGGTCAACGGCTGATCCGGCAGAACGACCCCATCGACAACGCCCTGCGCGGCAAATCCGGCCGCATCGGCGGCAAGCGCCAGTTTCTGCGCATCCCAGCCCCGCAATTCCTCAATCGAGGCAACGCCCAGGGCCGCCAACAAACGTTCGCCCGATGCTTCGCCCGTGCCCATGCCGTGGCGGTCTTCCTTTAGGTGTTGGGCCGAACAAATGTGCCCGCTTTGTGCGATCGTGCGTGCGAACAGGCCTTTGGCGGCAGGCGCGCACAGCAGGTAATAAACGCTGAGCGCCCCGGCGGATTCACCGGCGACCGTGACATTGTCCGGGTTGCCACCCACGGCCGCGATATTGCGTTTGACCCATTCCAGCGCCGCGATCTGATCCAACAGGCCATAATTGCCGGAAATCCCGTCAGGTGATTCTTCGCTTAATTCAGGATGCGCAAGGTAACCGTGCACGTTCAGGCGGTAGTTGATCGTCACCACAACCTGGCCACGCTGGGCCAGTGCCGCACCGTCGGTCAGGGCCTCGCTTCCTGCGCCGCGCAACAGGTTGCCGCCGTGGATCCAGACAAAGACCGGCAGGTCCCTTGCGCCCTCAGGTGCCCAGATATTGAGGTTCAGGCAATCCTCGTCCTTATCCTCGATATAGCATTCATAGACGCTTCCTTTGCGTCTGAGAGGCTGCGGGCAGGCCTTGCCAAAGCTCGTCGCGTCACGGATGTCAGAGCGGTCAGGCACCGCGACCGGCGGGCGCCAGCGCCGCGCGCCGCTTGGCGGAAGCGCATAGGGCAGGCCGCGAAACACGTTCAGCCCGTTTTCGGTGCGCCCAAGTGCAGGGCCGCAGGGAAAGTCTGCGATGGGTCCTTGCGGTGTCATGATGTTTCCCTTTTTCGGATCGTGATCTTTTTGGGGCTGTTGCCCGGTCAGGTAATGCCCGCGCTGCGAAGCCGGGCGATTTCATCCCCGTCAAAGCCCGCGGCGGCCAGAACCGCATCCGTGTCGGCCCCCAGAACAGCGGGTGGCGATGCGGGATGTTCGCAGGCCCCGTTTGCCTTGAACGGCAGGTTTGGCACGTGAACCGGCCCGCCATGGCCCGCCACCATCATTTCCGAGATCAGATCACGCGCGGCGAACTGGTCTTCGGCCACGACCTCGTCCAGGCTGCGAACGCGGGCGGCGGGGACTCCACTGCCGTCAAACACGGTTTCCCATTCTGCAGCGGACCGGGACAGAAATATCGTGACAAGCACCTGTCGCAACGCATCGGCCGATTGTGCCCGTGCGGTTGGCGTTGACCAACGCGGGTCGTTCAGGATGTCTTCGCGCTGAATCGCGGCGCATAGTTTGCGAAACTGCCGGTCATTGTTCGCCGCCAGCATCAGCACGCCGTCGGCTGTCTGAAAGGCCCCGGACGATGGGCTCTGGCTCCAGGCTTCGTTGCCGTTCTGGGCGGGTTGCCAACCGGCTGTCAGATGCTGCGTGACCAGCGACGCCATCAACGTCAACGCGGTGTCCAGCATGGCGACATCCAGGCGCACGGCCTGACCGGTACGCTGTACCTGCGTCACACCGGCAAGGATCGCCATCGCGGCATTCATGCCGGTGGCATAATCGACATAGGGGGCCCCGACCTTGGTCGGGCCGGCGCCCTTTTGGCCGGTGGTCAGCATGATCCCGCACATGCCTTGGATGACATGATCATAGGCCGGGCGCGGGCTGAGTGGCCCATCCTGACCATAGGCCGAGATCGAGCAATAGACGATATCGGGCCGCAGGGCCTTTACCGCCTCGAAGCCAAGGCCAAGCCGTTCGGCCACGCCGGGTTTGAAATTCTCGACAAATATGTCGGCGGTTTCGATCAGACGCCGCAGGGCGGCAAGCCCTTCGGGCGCCTTAAGGTCGAGTGTGACAGATTTTTTGGCTGCATTATGGGCGATGTATGTCAGGCCCATTCCGATCGCGTTCAGGTCCGGGCTGGGGCCGCCCTGACGGGTCCAATCCCCTTCGCCGGGCTTTTCGATCTTAAGAACCTCGGCGCCCAAAAGGGCAAGCTGATAGGTTGCGAATGGCCCGGCAAGCACTTGGCTTAGATCGACAACGCGCAAACCGGCGAGCGGGCGAAAACCACCGGGGTCCTGCTGTGCGGAAATTTGTGGGTCCTGGGCGTGATCGGTCCCGAATGTCGTGGTCATCGCGTTCTCCTGCCTTGACGTGAAACGGCCGGAAAACGCTCCGCCCTCCCTTGCCATACGATCTGGCTAACCATAAAAAAAATTCAAAAAATCTGCACCGTGATAGGAATGGCTTATGACTCATTCGCCTCAGCATCTGGATCGTCTTCGCCTGCGCCATCTGCGCCTGCTGGAATTGATTGATGCGCATCGTTCCCTTCGGGCGGTGGCGGATCAATTGTCGCTGACCCAACCGGCCGTGTCACAGATGCTAAAGGACCTTGAATTCGCCTTTGGGGCGATCCTGGTCGATAGGTCGGTGCGGGGGGTCAAGCTGACGAATGTGGGGCGTTTGGCATTGCAGCGCGCCCGGTCCGGTCTGGCCGCATTCCACACGCTAGCCGCTGAACTGGACGAAGGTTTGCCGCCGACGCTGCATATCGGGACCAATCCGGCAATGATGTTCAACATGATCCCGAATGCGTTGAATATCGCCCGGAGCAACACCAAAGACATACGGTTTGCACTGCGAACCGGCCTTGCCATGGACATGACGCGGGCGCTTTGGGATGGGGAAATCAACTGTTACATCGGGCGTATCGACTGGGAGGTCGTGCCGTCAGACATGAAAAAGAGCCTGCGGCATGTGCATCTTTTCGAAACAGAGCTGTTGGTCGTTTGTTCCCAGTCGCACCCATTGGCCGGACGCCAGGACCTGTCGCCCGAGGATTTTCGCGATGCGACCTGGGCGTTGCCGCCCGAAGATTCAAAGAACCGGATGGGCCTGTCCGCCGCATTTCGCAACAACGGCCTGAAAGAACCGCGCGTCGCGGTCGAGGTCGCGGCAGACCCGAATGGGTTGATGAATATCGTTCGTGAGATGCCGTTGCTGGCGGTGATCCCAAAGCTTGTGGTGAACACGCCTGCAGCGGGCAAGCCGCTTGTCACCCTTGAGGCGGATTTCCTGAAACTGCCGCCGGTCGAGATTGGGTTTCTGACCCTGATCGAGCATGAACATCTTGTCGGGTTGGAAGAATTGCGCGCCGCCCTCGTTGATGTGACCCGTGCCGTGGCGGGGTGAATCGTTGCGACGCGTTGATCATTTGCGCCGAAAGATCACCGGGCAGTCACCGATCCTGTCTTCGATCAGGTCAAGCCAGCTCCACGCGCCGGGCCGGTTGCCAAGATGCGCGTCAAGAAAGGCCGCTGTCACCATCTTGAGCGCGTCGAACTGGTAGGGCACCACCGATCCTTCGGGCGTCATTCCGCCCAGATAATGCGTCGCGTCGTTCAGAACGGCAAGGACCTTGCCGCCCGGCGGGGCCAGGTCATAGGGTTCACATTTCCAGTGCCAATCCTGCCCTTTCGCGCCGCCGTCCTGCTGGCCCGTTACGGTCAGAACCGGACCGGTCATTGCGTCCCATGACCCGTCCCGCAGCCCTTGCTGGTCGCGCCCCTGCCCACTTAGGACCAGTGCGGCGGCAAAGCGGGGGTCTCGAAAGCTGCGTGTGCCGTCGGGCAGGTCGATTTCCGCCCCGGCCAGAAGTTGCGCGGTGTATGCGCCAAAGGAATGTCCCGCGATGGCCAGCGGCAGTTCATTTGGTGTGATGCCGATGGACGAAAGGATCGCGGGCAGGGTGTCAAGGATCGCGCCAACGATGCGGATCCGGTCGTGCCCATAGGCGGGGTCGTGCAGGATTTGAAACATCCGGGCGCGCGCCTGGGGCAATGTCTTGGACCACAGGACAAGGCTTTCGTCGCGCGGATCAAGGCCAAGGTCGGGAAACGCTTTGGCCACTTCGAAGATGCTGTCGGCAAATGTCGGATGAATGACAACGTAACCCTGCTGCACCCAGCTTTGGGTCAATTCGCCATAGGCACGCCCGCCAGAGCCGAGCCCGTGGCAGAAAACGACGATCCCGGTGGCGTCACCGTTTTCCGGATAGCGCACCACAAGTGGCGGGGCGGTTTCGGGTTCGCCGGGCAGGGCGATTTCCGTATGCGTGGGGGTCAGCGTGTCGCAACGTGCGCACCAGGGCATGGTCATGCGGACATCTCCTTTGGTCTTGTAACACCTGCGCCGTTTTCCTGAAGAAGAAAACACCGTGCCGTGCCGCCGTCTGCGACGGGCATCGGCATGGGCACCTCGCGTTCGCATCTTTGCATCGCAAAGGCGCAGCGGTTGCGATAGGGGCAGCCCGCTTTTGCGGCGCGGGGCAGATCGCTGGCAGGCGCGGCGCGGCGCGCGGCACGCCGGGCCCGTTGCAACGCCGGATCAAGCAGGGGAACGGCATCCAGCAGGGCCTTGGTATAGGGATGTGCGGGGCTGTGATACACCCGATCGGCGGGCCCTTCTTCGACGATATGGCCAAGGTACATGACCGCAATCCGGTCCGAGATGTGATGCACCAGAGCCAGATCATGGGCGATCAGCAAATAGGACATGCCAAGCGCATCGCGCCGTTCATAAAGCAGATTGATGATCTGGTTCTGGGTCGAAACATCCAGTGCGCTGACGGGTTCATCCAGCACGATCAGTTTCGGTTGAAGCGCCAGAGATGCCGCAATAGCGATACGCTGGCGTTGCCCGCCGGAAAATTCGTTGGGATAGCGCGGCAAATACGTTTCGGGCAGATTGACCAATCGCAAAAGCTCAGCCGCGCGATTGCGCAGGGCAGGTTTGTCCAGATCGGTGTGAATCCGAAGCGGTTCCGTGACGATCTGTTCGACGGTCATCGACGGGTTGAGCGCCGAGTACGGGTCCTGAAACACCGCCTGAATCTGGCGGCGCACGTTGGCCGGATACCCGCCGTGCAGTGTTGCAAGGTCGGTGCCGTTGAACATCATCTGGCCAGAGGACGCAGGCACCAGCCCCAGCAGCGTGTTGGCGATGGACGATTTGCCTGACCCGGACTCTCCGACAAGGCCAAGGGTTTCGCCCGCGTTGACGGTGAGTGTCGCGGATTTGACCGCGTCGATCCCACCGGATTTTCGCCCCAGAAGGGACCGGCCCCCATAGGTGACGGTCAGGTCTTTGATGTTCAGCAGTGGTTCGGTCATTGCGCGGCCTCCAGGGACAGTTTGTGGGCTTGGACGCAGCGGACCTGTCGGTCGATTTCGCCGTCGGGTGCGGTCAGGCTGACGGGGGCTGTGCAGGCCGCCCCGGCAAAGGCACAGCGCGCGGCAAACCGGCACCCTTCGGGCCAGTGGCCCGGTGTTGGAACCGCGCCGGGAATGATCGGAAGGGGCGGCGTGCCGCTGGCGCCATGGGGCATCGCGGACAACAGCCCTGCGGTATAGGGATGGCGCGGATTGGCAAACAGCTGATCCACGGCGGCGGTTTCCACGATCTCTCCGCAATACATGACGGCGATCCGGTCGCAGATGTCGGCGGCCACGGCCAGATCATGCGTCACAAAGAGCATGGCAGTGCCAAATTCGTCCTGCAGGTCACGGAAAAGGTCCAGGATCTCTTGCTGCACGGTCACATCCAAAGCCGTGGTCGGTTCGTCCGCGATCAACAGCTTTGGCCCGCAGGACAATGCGCGCGCGATGGCGATGCGCTGTGCCATGCCCCCGGACAATTCATGCGGGTAGGCGCGGGCGCGTTCTGCCGCGCGCGGGATGCCGACGCGGTCGATCAATTCAACCGTGCGGTCCCATGCGGCGCGGCGCGACAGCCCCGTTTTCACCCGCAGAACTTCGGCGATCTGGCTGCCCACCGTATAGGCGGGGTTCAGGCTGGTGGTTGGGTCCTGAAACACCATGGCGATGTCATTCCCGCGCGCGGTTTCCAACCCCTTGGGGGACAGCCCCAACAGGTCTGTCCCGTCAAGGACAACGCGCCCGCCGGTGATCCGCCCGCCGGACCCGATAAGCCCCATAAGGGCAAGCCCGGTCACGGTTTTGCCTGACCCGGATTCCCCGACAAGGCCCAGTGTTTCGCCTTTGGCGATGCGCAGGGACATGTCCATGACCACAGGCACCTCGGCCCCGCCCTTGGGCGACACCATGACATCCAGCCCATCAACGAGCAAAGCGTCGTTTTCGTGTGCCTGGGGGCGTGGCCCTGTCGCAGAACGTATCTGTGCGGGGCGGCGTGGTGGTGTCGCGGGAACCCGGATGCCGCGCCCGATTGAATCGCGCAGGACATCGCCCAGCAGGTTGACGGAAAGAACCGTCGCCACGATGGCCAAACCGGGTGGCACGGCAAGAAAAGCGTTCAGTTCCATATAGGCGGCAGCGGTGTTCAGCATCGTGCCCCAGCTGGCCTGCGGTGGTTGCACGCCGATCCCGATAAAGCTGAGCCCGGCCTCGGCCAGCAGCACGGCACCGACGGTCAGCGTGATCTGGACGATCAGCGGGGGCGCTATGTTCAGGAAAATATGGCGGATCAGAATGCGCCTGGGGGACGCGCCGATGACGCGGGCGGATTTGACATATACCTCTTCGCGTTCGGTCAAAACGATGGACCGGGCAAGGCGCAGAAACGCGGTCGAATAAAGGATCCCAAGCGCGAACATCGCGCGGTGCAATCCGGTTCCCAAAATGGCGATGATCACGATGGCGACCATGATTCCGGGGATCGACACGATTGCTTCGACCGCGCGCATTGTGATCCAGTCCCACCATCCGCCGCGATAGCCGATGAACAGCCCGATGGGCACGCCGATCAGAACGGCCAGGCCCGTTGCCTCGGCCGCTGCGATCACGGCGATCCGGCTGCCGTAAATCATCCGCGACAGGACATCGCGCCCCAGATCATCGGTGCCCAGCCAGTGATCGCCAGAGGGGCCTTGAAGCATGTTCATCAGGCTTTGTTGCAGCGGGTCATAGGGGGCGATCCATTCCGCGAAAAGCGCACAAACCACCAGGGTCAACAGGACAGTCACCGAAGGGATAACAACCGCAAGGGTCGAAATCCTGGTGCGAAAAATCAGGGTTTTCAGGGTCATACCGGGCGTGCCTTGGGGTTGATGAGGCCATATACGATGTCGGTCATCAGCTGGACCGCCATGACGACCAGGACCAGAACCAGAACGATGCCCTGGATCATCGGGATGTCCTGTTGGCGCACCGCCGCAATGGCCAGCGATCCGATGCCGTTGATGGCAAAAACCTGTTCGACGATCAGCGCCCCGCCCAAAAGGATGGTGACCTGAAACGACAGAACCGTGACGACGGGAACCAGCGCATTTTTCAAGGCGTGGCGAAAGACGACGCGCCGGGCCGACAGCCCCTGCGCCCGTGCCGCGCGGATGTAATCCTGTTGCAGCACCCCGACCATGGCCGACCGGACCTGACGGGCGATCGCGGCGCTGGTGGACAGGCCAAGCGCAAGGGCGGGCAGGGTGATCGAACGGAGCCAGCCGTCGGGATCATCTGACAGCCGCACATAGCCAGTTGCGGGAAACCAACGCAGCGTGACCGCAAAGACCGAGGCAAGGATCAGGCCGAACCAGAAGTTCGGGATCGCCTGTCCTATCGTCGCCCCAAAGGTCGCAAGCCGGTCGATCCAGGATCGTGGCCTAAGGGCCGCGGCAACGCCCGCGCCCAGCCCCACGATGACCGAGATCAGCACAGAAGCGAAGGTCAGCGACAACGTTGCCGGCATCCGCAAAAGCACCGCATCCGTCACCCGGACCGAGTTGAAGAATGACGTTCCCAGATCGCCCTGTACCGCGCGGCCCAGCCAATCGAAATAGCGTGTCACGAACGGCGCGTTCAACCCGAGCCGTTCGCGGACTTGTTGGTATTGCTCTTCTGATCCGCGATCCCCGATGATCAGGTCAACCGGGTCGCTTGGCAGCAGCGCGGTGAACGAGAAGGTCAAAACCGACACGATCAGCAAGAGCGGCACCATTGCCAACAGGCGCTGTCCTATGAGTTTCAGCATGGCCTTCTGTTCCTTTGATGATCAGTTATCGACGCGCAGACCGGCGAAATACGGCGTGTCTGTGCCCGGCCGGAACTGGACCGTCTTGTTCGCCGCGACGGCGTCTGACGCACCAAAAAGGATCGGGGTTGTCGTGATAAAGATGATATAGCTTTCGTCGGACAGACGATTGAGCATCTCGTGATAAATCGGTGCGCGCTTTGCTTCGTCAGCGGTGGCAAGCCCGGCTTCGCTCAGCTCTATCAGTTTTGGATCCGGTTTGATCTTGAACGGATTGAACACGGCGCCTTCGCCCACATAGTAGGTCGTCAGGAATTTGGGATCGATCGCGTTGTTCCAGACAAGGTTGGTCGCAGGGAAATCGGTGGTCCGGCTGCGGCGGGCCAGTGTTCCGGGTTCAACCGTCTGGATGTTCATGGTGATGTTGATTTCCTTGAGAAACCCCGCCACCGCCTCGAGCCGCGATGCGAAGATCGGGATCGACGGTATCGTGAATTCGAACCCGTCGGCATGGCCCGCTTCGGCCATCAGCGCCTTTGCTTTGTCCAGGTCATAGGCGTATTTGCCTTCCAGCTTGGGATCATGTTCCCAAAGTCCGGCGACATATGGTTGAGAGGCCGGGGTAGACAGGCCGAATTCGACGGCTTTGGAAAACGCCACGCGATTGATCGCATAATTCATCGCCATGCGGACCTTGGGGTTGGCAAAGGCGGGAACCTGTGTGCCGTTCCTGTCAAGGATTGACAGGTGATAGGTTGTGCCGCCGGGTTGGCGCAAAAGCTGGATTCCCGGCGTTTTTTCCACGATTGCGGCTTGTGGGGATGACAGAAAGATCGCCAGATCGACCTGCCCGGTCTTAAGCGCGTTCAACCGCGCGGTGTTGTCCGGAATTTCCGAAATTTCGATACGCTCAAGCCCTTGCGTATCGGGCGCACGATGATCCGGGGCAGGGGTATAGACCCGCAATTCGCCCTCGCGGGATTGATCGGTGTTATAGACATATGGCCCGGTGCCGACCGGGTTGCGGTCCAGCGCGGGGTTCTTCAGCGCCGCGGCGCTGACCATCATGCCTGCGGTTCCTGAAAGGGCGTCGATGATCGACGGATCGGGGCTTTTCAGGGTTATTGTGATTTCATTCTCGCCTGTCACTTCGGCCTTTTCGGCCAGTTTGACGCTTGCGTTCACGCCAAGGCTGATCACGCGGTTCAGGTTTTGCGCGGCCACCTGGGCGGTAAAATCGGAACCGTCCGAAAACCGGATACCCTGTTTCAGGGTGATCGTGACGGTCTTGCCATCGACTGAATATGTGTCCGCCAGAAGGGGAACGATTGTCCCGTCGGTGGAACGATCGAACAGCGTTTCATACACCGGGCGAAGATAGGAAGACCCGCCGCCGCTGTGATTGTGCGGGTCCATCGTGATCAGCTTGGCCTGTTCAGCGAACCGAAAGGTCCCCGAGGGTTCGGCGCTAACGGGCATTGCCACAAGGGCCGCGCCGGCGATGGCGGAAATTGCGAGGTGTCTTATTGAAAATGTCATGACGGGCCCTCCCTGGCCGTAGTCTCTTCGACCCGAGGCCTAGCGCACCGTGGGTGATCACAAAAACTCAGAACTTTTTGCGGGGTGATAAGCTTTGTCTATGCCTTGGGCGTTTTGCACGGCTGCGACGGGCGGTTGCGCGCAAAGACAAAGGCCAGCGGTCGCATCCGCATCCGGGGTCAGATTGCTGCGGCTTGGTCCGTGGCCAGCCGTGCGCGGCGATGTGACCGCGTTCCAAGGGAAACTCTGTCACGCCTGCCTCGACCCCCCCGGTGAAAGGCGGCGAAGTTTTGGGTGGCGGGAAACTATGGTCCGTCCCGGCGCAAGAGTCTGCCGGCGCTGGCGGGTCCGGTTTGGCGGTGTCAGATCCGGGGTTCGGGGGCCGTCCCGTATACCGCCAAGCATCAGGCGTTAGGCGTTGAGCGGCCCGAGCAACCCAAGTTCCGTCGCGAGGATCTGAAGCGCGAGGTATTTCGACCGCACCCGCGCATGGGTCAGACCACCGGCGATGAACCATAGGTTTTGTTGTGGTGTGCGGCGGCAAACGTTGTTGATCTCTCCGTCTTTGCCGATCCCCCAAACCTCGCCCACGAATTCCACCATGTCGTCACCCATGGTGCGGCGCACCAGTTCGGCCTGGCCCAGGTAACCGGTGGCCAGAACGATGGCGTCGGCGGGCACGATCGTCCCGTCCTTAAGGCGTGCGCCTTCGGCCACAAAGGTTTCGATCGTGTCATAATCCAGCAGGCCGACCTCACCGTTGATCAACAATTCCGAACTGCCCGCATCAAGGTTATAGCCCCCGCCGCGCCGGTAATATTTCATCTGATGGCCGGTTTCGTCGTCCCCGATGTCGAACTTGAACCCGATGCCTTTCAGGCCTTCGATCATGTCGTGATCAAGTTCAAGCATGCGCTTCACCACGGCGCGATAGGCGTCGGCCTGAAGCGCGGGGGTGGCTGATGTGACGATCAGGTCGTTGTCCGCCAGTGGCGGGCCTTCGTTCCAGATGGCTTCGTTCAGACGGGCGCTTGGGTTGATGGACACCACCGTTGTTGAACCGCGCTGAATCATCGTCGCCTTGACGCCAAAGCTGTGCAGGTCAAGCGCGATGTCATTCGCGCTGGTCCCTGTGCCCATGATCAACGCGCGCTTTCCGGCCCATTTGGCACCGGACTTAAACCCTTCGGCATGGATGATTTCGCCGGTGAAATCGTCAAGGCCGGGAATGTCGGGATATTTCGGATAGCTGCTGGTGCCATTGGCAAAAATCAGATGCTTGGGCCGCAGGACCCGTTCCTTTCCGTCGCCCATTTTCAGGGTCGCGGTCCAGTTTTCCGTGTCCGGTTCCCATTTGGCGGCGATCAGTTCGGCATTTGTCCAGCAATTGATCTCCATCGCTTCGGCATACATTTCGAACCAATTGCCCAGCATGTCCTTTGGAATATAGGTCGGAAATGTCGGGGGGAATTCCATAAAGGGCAGGTGATTGATGTGGGTCGAATTGTGCAGCGCGAGGGAATGATAACGCTTGCGCCAACTGTCCCCGATGCGTGGCCAGCGTTCGGCCACCAGCGTATCGACACCGATCGCGCCAAGCCGGGCGGCGATGGACAGCCCGGCCTGTGCCCCACCAATCACCAGAACAGTCGGTTCGCGATCCTCATAGGCGATGGCTTTGCGGCGGACCTCAAGCCAGTTGTCACCGCCAAAATTGCGGGAATAGGCAGCGCCGGTCGGCCGGTTCTTTCCGGTTCGTTCGGGATGTCCGTCGATCTCTTCGAGGATGGTTGACACATGCCAGGCCTTCATCGGCCCGCCATCGGGATCAGCGGACAGCCGAAAGATGCCCGAACCAGAGCCGATGGCCGTCTTGAATTCAAAAATCGCCTCGATGCAATCGCGACCGACACGTTTGACCTGTCGGGGTGGCTTGCGCCCGTCCGGCAGGTGAAACCCCGACGCCTGTGTTTGGTCCTGGCCTGTGGCAAGGCCCGATGCGACGTTGTCGCGGCCGCGTTCGGATGAAAAATCCCATGTGAACGCAACAATGTCGCGCCAATGACAATCATCGTGGAACAGGGTGCCAATGCGCGAGGGATCGCGGGTGGCCAGGGCCGCCTCGAACGCGCCAAGCCAGGTTTCACAGGCTGTTCGGATGTCATTGGAACCATGATCGGGGCGGTCAGGTGCCTGGGGGGTGGTCATGCGATTGTTCCTCCTTCTTCGGGATCCTAGGTGACGGTTGGGCGACCGAATAGTCAGTTGCGTCAAATGCCATCAATGTGGGGCGGGCGGCGGCGACCTGTGCCAATCCGCGCGGCCCGGATGATCCGCGCACTGCCGCCGGTACCGGTTCGCATCCGTGCGAACATGTTCCTAACCCTTGCCGGATGCGGCCGGGTGGTGGCGATGTGGTGCCACAATCGCCGAGACAGGGAGAACGCCAAATTGCCGACACATAATCCGGGCCAGGACGCCCCCCGCAATGTTGTAGAGCCGCTTGGCCGCGCCGCCGAATTGCCGGTCGAACAGCTCGACCCGCAGGCGCGAACGATCTTTGATGCGTTTCGCGCGTTCCGGGATTCCATTCCGGGGCCCTTTCGTGTCTGGCTGCGGCACGGGGCCTTTGCGTCCCGGATGAAGGCGGTGTCTGATCAGGTGATCCGCGAAGGCCTTCTGAATTCCAAAGAGCGCGAGATTGCCATTCTGATGACGGCCCGGCACCTTGACGCCGCCTTTGTCCGTGCGGCGCATGAAAAGATCGGCGCCCGCGTCGGGTTAAGTGACGCGACATTGGTGGCGATCCGCGAGGGCCGCACCCCGGATTTGGAGACGGAGCGCGAAAAGGCGGTGCATGCGACCACCGCTGCAATGCTGACGGCACGCCCTGTGCCGCAGGATGTCTATGATCAGGCGATCAAGGTTCTGGGGATCGAGGCCGTTTGCGAATTGTCCGGGCTGATGGGGTTTTACAGCTCTTGTGCGTTTATCCTGTCGTTTCAGGACGCGCAGGCAGGGTGACATCGCCACGGGATCGCGGCGCGCGCTTTGTCAGCGCACGGCGCGATGTGGTTGCCGGGGCGGTGACGCGGCCACTGCTGCACCGCGTTGGGTCAATCGAAATCGTAAAGCCGTTTGGGATTGTCGATCAGGATTTGTCGGCGCGTGTTTTCATCGGGCACGCATTCCGTGAACACGCGCAACAGGTCCTGCAAATCAGGAACCGTTTCAACCGGATGACCGACATGGGGCCAGTCGCTGCCCCAGACCACCTGTTCGGGCGCAGCAGCGACAATGGCCTTCATATAATCGCGGGTGTCGTTATAGGGTGCCCCGATCCGGGTGTTCCTGTCCGAACCTGAGATTTTTGTCCAATACCGCCCGGTGCGCAGGTGGTCCAGAAATGCCTGATAATCGGGATGGTCGTGGCCCTTGTCGGCCATGGTGCGGCACATGTGATCCACCACATAGGTCAGCGGCAAACGCTCAAGCTCGGGCGCGGCGTGGGCCAGATCAGAACATTCGACCCACAATTGCGCGTGCCAACCACGTTCAGCGATACGGGGCGCCAGTTTGCGCAGATCGTCGAAACTGGTGCCCCGGTTTGACATGATTTTCCCGTCCTGACGGATCAGGTTGATGCGCACGCCGCGGAACCCGGCATCGGTCATTTCGTCAAGCCGCCGGTCACTGACGTTCGGGTCAAGGACGGCCACGGCACGCAGGCGGTCAGGGTATCGTTTCAGCGCCTCGTAGGTCACGGCATTGTCGTCGCCGGCCACGCTGGCATGGACAATGACGCCGCGATTGACACCCATTTTGTCCCAAAGGTCGAAAGCCTCTTCAATCGTGGCGTCGCTTCTGGGGGAATACCGTTCCCCGCTGATATAGGGAAACCTGTCGGACGGGCCATAGATGTGAAAATGACAGTCCGTGCTGCCCTCTGGCAGACGAATGGCGGCGCTATCCTGGGACATGTTTTTTCCTTCTGGACCATGGGTTTGGGTCGTGGCGGCACATGGAACTGGTCACTTCCTGTGTGCGACGGTTCG